>JARLUB010000009.1 GCA_030920305.1 Eubacteriales bacterium SKADARSKE-1 | reverse complement strand
CAGAGGCTTTATTTTCTGTTGTTACAGCACATTGATACTTTTAATACTTTTTTGCAAACTTTAGTGCCACACAGTTTTGATGGGCTCCTTTTGTGCTTGTTGTAATTAAAAGTCAATTTTTGTTTATGTGATTCTTGGCATTTAATTCCTTTTCAAGAAGTTGATATATTTTTTTAATGTTTCGCCTCTCAATTCTGCAAGGAGTTTTTGCTAAATTATACTAGATATTTATCTACACTCTTAATCAGTTTGGAAAATATACTTAATCCACCTAAGCTTGGTTAGGACACGTTGACATAGAAACAACTGCGAATGTTTAAACTCATATTAGTAATACAAGAAAAAATAATACGGCTAAAGATATTCAAAATACTTTTTCTTTATAATTCTGCTATGTAAAAAAATTCGTAAAAAAATTCTTTCAGGGCAAAAATAAAAAGCCGCACAAACACTGAAAAACCAGTATTCATGAGGCTTGTAGTTGGTGGAGATAAGCGGGATCGAACCGCTGACCTCTTGAATGCCATCTATCCCGTCCATTGGTCAATTAAAGCCTTTTATGAAACTTTGGGATCTAATAAAACCCATTCGTCACGCGGTTTATTCACATCATTTTTGCTCAAATCTCAAGAAATGGCTATTTTAAGCCATTTACTTTAAAACTCAAATTCGTAGCAGATTCGTAGCAAAACTAAATCGCAGGTTCCTGATGACCCCCATTGATTCAAATAAATTTATATTTATACAATATTCTACTATAAACAATTTAGTAATACCAACAATTTTTATTTTTCTGTTTTAGAATATATCGAAGTATTTTACAACCGCCAAAGATTTCATTCTTATTTAGCTTACCTATCACCTGTAAAGATCTTACTTATGATTAAATTTATCTTGCTTTATTACTTTTTAGGGATGCCCGTCTTAAATTTCTTCTGCTGTAAGGTTTTGCGCCACTATTTTTTTGTTTTTTAACATCACATTTATATGGTTGTTTCGTTAATTCATCACATACAATGTTATTGATCAATATTGGGCTGATGACGGCTTTCGTATCTCGTACAATTGAGCCTAATTTAGATTGTTCCTTTGCATATATAAAAGTATACGCAATACCATCCTGATTAGCACGTCCTGTTCGTCCAATGCGATGGACATAACTATCGCTGCTATCTGGAATATCAAAATTAATTACAGCGTCAATATTATTTACATCAATTCCACGTGCTGCTACATCAGTAGCAACCAGAATATTTACAAGTCCCTTACGATATTTATCCATAACTGCGTCTCGTTGGCGTTGGCGAAGATCGCCGTGAAGTGCTTTCGCAGTAAAGCCACTCTTTAAAAGCTTTAGTGTTAAAGTATCGGCCATTGATTTTGTGCCAACAAAAATTAATGATCGGTTAAATTTTTTTTCTTTGATAAGAGATTCAAGTGCATTGAATTTCCCACCTTTGGGGATTTTAATATAATAATGTTTTACAGCATCTACTGTTAAAGCCTCCTGTTTAATATGAACCATTTTGGCATCGCTTTGATACTCTTTTGCGATTCGTTTAATACTATCCGATATAGTAGCGGAAAACAATATTGTTTGATGCTGTTTTGGTATATTTTTAAATATTGTATCTATATCATCACGAAACCCCATGTCCAACATACGATCGGCTTCATCAAGAACCACAAGGTTTACCTGTTCCAAAGCTACTGTTTTGCGGCGTATATGATCCATTATACGTCCAGGCGTTGCTACTATAATTTGTGGTTTGCTACGTAAGGCTGTAATTTGACTGCTAATACGTGCGCCCCCATAGATAGCGGAAATTCGGATGCCATGCATATAAAGCGTCAGTTTGTGGAGCACATCGGTAGTTTGGATTACGAGCTCTCTCGTTGGGCAAAGTATGATGGATTGGGTAGTACGTTTTTTTATATCAATTGCTTCAATAATTGGAATGCCAAAGGCACATGTTTTACCGCTACCCGTTGGTGCTTGAACTATCATGTCTTTTTTATCTAACATTATACTAATGGTTTGTTCTTGCACGGGAGTTGCTTTTGTAAATCCCATTTTGTTAAGTGCTTTAAGCATTTTGGGGGATAAATTAATTTCTTTAAATTCCAAAGTGTTTACATTCTCCTAATTTTATAAATTTAAAATACATTACATTACAATAGAGCAATAATATTTATATATATCCTTTATACTTTTCGTGGTAGTTGAGCAAAGGCAAAAATTTTACTTTATTTCATACACCTCATAATCTTTGTCCAGGCTACTTTTGTTTTTTGAAAACTATTAAAGTGTTCTTTTACATGCTGAGAGTAATATACCACTTCATCTAATATTTTATTAAAAGAATCGTTTCCAAAATATTTACTTATTTTAGGTAAAACGAAGGCAAGACTTTTTTGCATATTATTTATTTCAACTTCATAGTTTTCTCTTTTTGTAATATATAGCAGTAATGGTTTGTAGCGGGACCAACCAACTGCGGCATTATAAAAGCGTTTTTGTATAAATGCAGAATTTGGTTCTATTGGCTTTAATTTTGTAGGCAGCACGCCGAAAAGTAAGTTTGTGTATTCCTCAAATCCGTCGTGGAACGTATAGCACGGCACCTTTTGTGTGTTTGCGGAACCTAAACAGGTACTAAGAAAAGTATCTTCTCCCCTCGCCTTTGGAGGATTATAAAATGCGAATATTTTTTCTGGGGATTTTAAGTTTATTCCTAAATTAGCTCCGGAAATAAATTTCATCCCACCAATTTCTTCTACAGTATGTGAACTTATATCTTCTAAGATATTTTTATCCGCATACTGAACGCCTCCACTATCAATTTTTTCCTTTATTGAATCCCATGTTATGATATCATTACTTATAGCTTCAATAAAAATTTTAAATTCATCTTCACTTAAGTTTTCATTGAATTCAAATGAAGGAATCGGCGATATATAACCGCAGTGGTGACCATGTGTTATATCACAATTTGGTAAATATTTAAGGTGTGTTGCAAACACTTCTTGCCCTACCCAAGCTAGGTGATTTTTAGTTTTAACCACTGCAACAGGATATTCATCGTCATCTATAAAAATAAGATAGTCCATCTTGTTTTTTATTGCATAATACAAAATCGCATTTCTTTTTCCGGCATATCCGCCCGAAAAAATTAAAGCTGCTTCTTTTTTAGAAATAATTTTTTTGTGTACCATTTCTTGAGCTTCGCTAGCTATAATGGAATTACTAAGATAGTGCGCTGATGCTACTAAGCTAAGAGTCTCTGCGTCAAATGTTTTAAAATCACTTTCCTTTGTGTTTTTATAAGATAAATCGTAAGCAATAAAAAGATGTACTGCAATATTTTTATTTCCAAAATCAGAATCATTCCAATTGTTCACATAAGTTTTTAGTACATCTGGAAACCTTTTTCGTCCTGTTGCAAATCCAATTCCAACATTAATCTTTTTTTCGATTTTTTCCACTAAAATTTTTCTTCCTCCGGTATTTTTCAACAAAAAGCAACTTGTTCTTAATCACTAATTTTTTCAGAAATATTTTTTCCAGTTTTATTATATTTAATCTTTAATTATTTATTATAGCAAAAAATTAAATTAAATGCAATTTTTAGAGCAAGTAAGTCTCACTTTCACTATATTTTCATAGTCTTTATTTATAAGGATCATTATGTATATATTAGCTTTACTTACCTTTTTTTGAAAACGTAAAAATTCATAAAGGAAAAAGTTTAAATGATAAAGATATAGTTAAGCATTAAAAAATGACCTAGACCAACTCGTAATTGGCATACAAAGGCTCCCCATTCTTACAAAAATATCATTAAATTTTATAGAGGATACTAAATTTTTATACAAAAAAAGCTACTGATAACATTATTATAGAAAATAATATTGATTATAACATTGAGGAACTAAAGAAAAATATAAATAATCTTATGAATAACACTTAATAAAATAATAGGAGAAAAATTCGTAGCACTTTAGATCCTAAGAAAAAAATAAAATCCACAAAGTCACTAAGGGCTCAGTATTCATGAGGAATTTCGAGTGGTAAACCATAGAAAATTCGAACTCCGGACACTTGATTAAAAATCTCTCTCTGCGTGGATTAACAATAACATTTTAAGAAACTTTAAAATCTAAAAAAACATTTGACATAGTTTTTAATAATTATAATAATATGAAGTATAAATACGCAGATGCCAAAATAGGTATTGCTGCGTGTATGGATTATAAAACTGATTTTGAAACTATGATGAAATGCCGTTGATAATCAAAACACATTTGGTAACACTTATACTCACACTGATTATGTTTTTACTTGGCCTGATGGAAGATTATACAGGCCTGATTACATAACAAAAGAATTTCAGAAAGTGTTGGCAAGAAATAATTTTCCAAAAATGCGGTTTCACGATTTAAGGCATAGCTGTGCAAGCATTTTATATGATAAGGGCTGGGAATTAAAAGACGTTCAAACCTGGTTAGGACACGCTGACATAGAAACAACTGCGAATGTTTATACGCACATCACCAACACGAGAAAAAATAATATGGCGAAAAACATTGAAAATACATTTTCTTTGTAACCCATAAAACGGCATGGCAAAGCACGTTTTGCGAAAAATTCGTAGCAGAATTCGTAGCACTTTAGATTTTAGGGTAAAAACAAAAACCGCACAAGCACTGAAAATTCAGTATTCATGCGGTTTATAGATGGTGGAGATAAGCGGGATCGAACCGCTGACCTCTTGAATGCCATCTATCCCGTGCATAGGTCAATTAAAGCCTTTTGTGGGACTTTAAGATCTAATAAAATCCACGTGTCATGCGGTTTATCCGTACATTCTTTACTCAGATCCCTAAAAGTGGTGGTTTTGAGCCATTCAACTCAAAACTTAAATTCGTAGCAGATTCGTAGCAAAACAAAATTGCAGGTTTCTAAGGAACCCCATTGATGCAAATAAATTTACAATTATACAATATTCTACTATATAAAACAAAAAATTCAAGACTCAAGTAGTTTTTAGCTACTTGAGATCTTTTCCACAAAACACTCTTTTACATTCGTTTCACCGAATAATCACTTCAATTGTAATACAATTTGATGGTTTGCTGAGGTTGATTCATTTTTAAGTTTGCTTAGTTCATACTCTTTACACGATTTATGGAAATAACTTGGTTGAGTTTTTTTGTGCAAATCAAACATCAATCTCTTTCAAAATATCAATATTTCCTATAATTCTTAATGCTTAATTTTACCTTACTCCACTAGAACCACCTCCACCAGATGATCCACCAAAACCTCCTGTGCCTCCAAATGAACCACCGAGACCTGAAAATGCTTCTCCAGCTAGAGTATTAAACCTTTGATTATATACATTTTGTACAGAATGAGCATAACTTCTTGCAAGTTCATTTATCAACAAGAACATCAAGTAATTGTCCATCATATAATCGAAAGAAAATCTCTCCTCAAAGTATTGAGGGTATAAATCTTTAAACTGCTTAGAAACTTCCTTCGCTATGCCAAAAATCTGTGCATAGACCAAGTATTCATCCCAGAGTTCCACCTCTTTTACTTCACGTTCATTGATTACTGTGAAATCCTTTAGATACTTTTTAAATCCAAACATCTCGCTGGTGTACTTTATCCCCAGCTGAGAAATATCATTTTGAGTATATTTAAAAAGGCCAAAAGATTTTTTCTCATGCACATTTACAGCACCCATATTTTTAAGCTCTTCAAAACCAAACTTATTATATCGTCCTAGCCAGCTCTCAATGGTATCAAAGTTGTTTTTGCACCATTTCTCAAAATCTTTTTTCCGCAAAATCTTATCTTTATTGGCAGCTGAAGTCATTATATCAAAAAGCTCTTTTTCAAGCTGAGGCGCGGCATCATCTTTCAAAGTTTTAAACTTTATGGCATTCTCTAAATCCTTCTTTAAAAGTTTTTTAGACTCTACTTTAACAAGATCAACTCGATGTGATTGAATCCATTTCAAGAGATAAACCCCAATAATATCAAAATCACTCTCTAATTGGCTAAGATTTTTAAGCCTTGTGTATGTTGCAAACAAATTATTTTCAAAAGGCAAACTTCGTGAATATTCAGGGTTTTTGTATTCCTTTCTAAAATGGTCATTATGGATAACAATATTGTCGTTTCTTCTTTTTGTTTTCAGGAATAAAGCCCGAGAAATAAAAACTATAATAAAAGGAATTAATGCAGGAGTAAATCGCCAAAAGCTATTGCCGTTAGATTGACTATCGGATCTACCTTGAGCTCTGTCGTAATTTTTTTGATAATCAGATCCTTTAAGTGCATTATCTTTTAACTCTCCAAAAGTAGTATTCACAAAAACAGCAGGAGAAAAAATACCTTTGTCAAACTGTGCTAAAATGACAAAGTTAGCTCCGGCATCCATGGGAGATGTCGTACTGGCTACAATTTTTCCATCGGTTACAAATATTTCTCCGAAAGCACCGCCACCTGCCCAAATTTTTGTATCTTCCTTTGTAAACTTAGTGTCTTCTTGTTCAATAGTGATCTTTGCCTCATCTAATGAATCTGCTAAATTTCTAATAAAAGTTTGATAGATAAATGATCCATCTGCACATTCTTTTGCTAGGTTAGTCATATCGTAAGAAACAGTAAAATTGTGTTCCCCATAAGAACTCAAACCCCAACAAAGTTCATAACCCGTTGGTTTTTTGATTATACCACTTTTGTAAGCTTTATTTTGTAAACTTTCATTTGTGTTCCAAGTTCCAATATTTTGATATTCACGTCCATTTTCAGTAACTCTAAGATTGGATATCGTTTGTTCCTGAAGATCTTCTTTTCCTAAGTACATCTCTGTACCTTCATTTGCATCAATTTTCCAGACTTCAGTTATATGAGCATTTCCGTTCTTTTCAACAATTACAGATATATCAGACGAGCTATATTTAACGCCATCTGCAAAAGTAGAATTTGTTTTTAAAAAGAAACAACAAAAACTTAAACAAACTATTAAAAAAGTATTTTTAAACAGTCTTTTCATAATATCCTCCTACTAATGATTTGGGGTGTCAGAAGGATTTATTTAAAACTTGGCATTTCTTTTTTGCCGTCAACATCTTCTAGGTAATTTCTTTTGTCAAATTTTAAAAACTTTGCAATAATTGACCCCGGAAAACTAAGAACCATTCTATTAAATTTCGTTACGGTATCATTATAAACCATACGGCTCATGCGTACATTGTTTTCGTAATTGTTTACATTATCCATAGTTTTAATATAAATACTATTTGCTTTAAGGTCAGGATAGGCCTCAGCCAAGGCATTAATGCTTGCAAAGCCCTTTTGTAATAAATTTTCTTGATTCTGGACATCCCCAGTTGTTGAACCCATTGTAATATTTTTGCGAGCAGAAATTATTTTTATTAATGTTTCACTTTCAAAGGATGAATAGTTTTTAGTTAGGTCTGCTAGTGCTGTTAAAGCATCCCATCTGCTTTGTTGTTGTACTCCAATTTGGCTCAAGGAGTTTTTACAAAACTCATCAACAGACACCAATTTGTTTTGTACGGAGATTATCCATACAACCAAGATAATGACTAATCCTATTAAAACCATACTTATTAACATAATTTTACTCCTCTTATCTTTTTTTATGTGCTTTTATTATACCCTATAAATGCTTTATTTGCAACTTTTACAATATTTCACTACATTGCTAAATTGTATTTAACATATAAAAACGTATACTTACATATTATAGTCAACCCAAATTAAAAATGAAACTAAGAGTTTGAAAATTTGTGAAGAAGAGAACGAAGTTTTAATTTGAGCCAGGCCCAGAAATTTTCAATTGGATTTAAATCTGGAGAATAAAGCGGAAGAAAAATCAAATTAACCTCAGCTTTTTCAGCAAGTTTAAAAAGTTGAGGTTTTTGATATACAGAACAGTTGTCCATAACGACTGTATGGCCTTTTTGGACTTCTTTAAGTAACACTTTTAAATCAAAATTCAAAAAGGAAGCTGCCCATTGTACCTGAATATTGCTATGGGGCAATAATATTTTTGGTGCATTTCCCAGCTACAATGCTTGTGCGTTCATACTTTTTACCACTAATTTTTCCTTCAACTTTCTGACCTCTGGGAGCCCGGCCATACTCGCGATAAAAGTAAGTGTCAATGCCGGTTTCGTCGACATAAACAATTTTTTCTTTTTGAATTTTCTCTATATCTTTGATAAATTTTGTGCGCTTTTTTCACTGCGTTCTTTGTATAATTTAGTCTTTTTTTCGATTAATTCTCAACTTTGCCAATTCATAATTTATTCCACTCTCACTGCAGCCAAATTCTTCGGCTATTTCTTTTATGTGTGCATCAGGGTGCTCAGAAACATAGTTTCTGAGCTTTTCTCTTTCCTCCATTATCCTTACTTACCCATTTCCATATACTTTCCAGGCACACACTATATGTTTTTGCGGTCTTTCGATAACTGTTTCCTTCTTTTATAAACTCAACTACTCTTTTTCTAAATTTCTTATCATAACTCATACTCTTATTTTATCATTTTATGTTCTGCTTTCAAATCGTTTTGGCTATAGTTTCTTTTTTAATTTGGGGCGATTATAGGTTTTGTAAAACGATTCAAAATTTTAGCCGATAAATATAGAAACCGAAGAGAACGCTTTTCTCTTTGGTTTAATTTGATTTGTGGCATTTGCAATTTTGATTTATTAATTTAGTTTGGAAAGGGATCTAATAGACATAAAGTCAACTGATTCAGCATCACTACCTTTTTTAAAATCCCAACTTGGTACGCCATAACCTCAGGGTTTTCCAGCTGCAACTTCTTCTTGTTTGGCTGCCATCAAAAAGCCTGAGATTTTCAGTTGCTCCGGTCATATTAAGCGCACATGCAGCAGGTAAATTTAAAGCCTGCGCAATATACGGTGTATCTGTTTGGCTTTGATTTTTTATTAATTCAGCAGCATATGTAAGAACGGCTTCTGCTGGCAAACTACTACTGCTGTTTTACTGACTTGAGCAACTGAAGCCTCTTTGTCTTCCTTCTTTAATGCTAGCATTTCAGGGGCAGCAGCTGCAAAAGTTGATGCTTCAGTTATCATAACAGGTGCTTTTACTGTGGGTTATTTTTTAGTCATTATAGGGTGGGAATATGTTAAAATTAGCTCAACTCGAAAGCTCCCGTGTAAAGTTGATAGTATTTCCCCCTTTGTAAAGTAAGTTCTTTATGAGTTCCTTTTTCAATTATTCTTCCATTATCAAGTACAACAATTAAATCTGAATTATGAACAGTCGATAACCTATGAGCTATAACAAAAACTGTTCGTCCCTTCATAAGAGCATCCATACCTTTTTGAATTATTGCCTCAGTCCTTGTGTCAATTGAAGATGTGGCTTCATCTAAAATCATAACTGGAGGATCAGCCACAGCTGCTCTTGCAATTGAAAGTAACTGACGTTGGCCTTGAGATAATTCACCTCCATTACCTTCAATAAATGTTTGATAACTTTGAGGTAACATTTGAATAAAATTATGCGCACGAGCAAGTTTTGCAGCATTAATACATTCGTCATCGGTAGCATCAAGATTCCCATAACGAATGTTTTCCATGATAGTACCACTGAAAAGATTTACATCTTGCAGTACAATTCCCAAAGATTTTCGCAAGTCTGTTTTTTTGATTTTATTTATATCTATTCCATCATAAATTATAGAACCATTTTCAACATCATAAAAACGGTTAATTAAGTTGGTTATAGTTGTTTTCCCAGCGCCTGTTTGACCAACTAACGCTAATTTTTGTCCAGCTTTTACATCTAATGATATATCGTGCAAAACTATATCACTTTTGTTATATCCAAAATTAACATTTTTAAAATTCACTTCTCCACTTAATTTCCGATAAAAGAAGGTATTATCTTTATTGGAAATTTTCCATGCTAACAGATTGCTTTTTTCATTGCTCTCAGTGGGCATACCATTTTGCTCTTTTGCTGAAACTAATGTTACACAACCATCATCTTTTTCAGACTTTTCGTCTAACAACTCAAAAATACGTTTAGCACCAGCCACCGCAGTTATTATAGAGTTAAACTGTTGAGAAACTTGGCTGATTGGATTTGCAAAACTAATTGATAACTGTAAAAAAGATGCTATCATCCCCAATGTAAGAACATTTTCCCCTACTAAACAAATATTCGGGACACTATAAATTCCCATTGCCCCGCCTATGATTGTTAATAAAATGCACATGACATATCCTAAGCTCATCATGGAAGGCATTAAAACATTGGAATATTTATTTGCATTAATAGCATTCATGCAAAGTTCATCGTTCTTTTTATCAAATCTCTTTATTGCTCTATTTTCATAGCAAAATACTTTTACGACTTTTTGCCCATTTATCATTTCTTCAATATATCCATTAACATCACCTAAAGATTGTTGTTGTTTAATGAAGTAGCCGCTGCTTTTATTCAAAACTTTACTCACTATTTTTATGGTTACAAATACAAAAATTAACACAAACAAAGTTAACCCCATGCTAATATAAAGCATAGTGAAAAATATTGCAGTCATTGTAAATGCAGAAGAGAAAATTTGTGGCAAACTTTGAGCAATCATCTGATGTAAAGTATCTGTGTCATTTGTATAGTAGCTCATTACGTCACCATGAGTATGTGTGTCAAAAAATTTTAGCGGTAAAGTTTGCATATGAGAAAACATGTCGTCACGTATTTTTTTTAATATACCTTGTGCGATAGAAACCATTATTCTGTTATAAAACAGTGTAGCTAAAACACCTACAAGATATATTCCGGCCATTAATAAAAGAGTTTTTAAAAGTCCAGAAAAGTTGGGATTGGGATCGAGCAAAAGGGGAGAGATATAATCATCAATTAGTGTACGTAAAAATAAGGATGATACAGCGCCGACTGCCGCGCTAATTATAATAAATAATAGTACAAATGAAAATTTTAATTTATACTGCTTTATATAGCCAAATAAGCGTTTAACTACATTAAAATCGATGTCTCTACTCATCACTATTTCCTCCTTTTTCTTGTGATTCATATACCTCACGATACAAGCAGCATGTCCTAATCAAATTTTCATGTTTATCAAATGCTATAATTTTTCCATTGTCCATAACGATAATTTTATCTGCATCTTTAACGGAAGAAATGCGTTGAGATATTATTATTTTTGTTGTACCTGGAATTTCTCTTTTGAAAGCTTGCCGTATGAGAGCATCTGTTTTAGTGTCCACTGAACTTGTGGAATCATCTAAAATTAAAATTTTAGGCTTTTTTAAGAGTGCACGAGCAATACAAAGTCTTTGTTTTTGTCCACCTGAAAAATTTGTACCATTTTGTTCTACGAATGTATCATATTTTTGAGGTAAAGATTCTATAAACTCGTTTGCTTGAGCGGACTTACATGCTTTCAATATTTCGTCATCTGAAGCGTTTTCATTTCCCCATTTTAAATTTTCTTTTATGGTTTCTGAAAACAGCGTGTTTTTTTGCAATACCACAGATACTTCATTTCGTAAAGTCTTTATATCGTATTCACGAACACTATGCCCACCAACATATATAGTTCCAGCAGTTGTATCATATAATCTCGGAATAAGTTGTACAAGTGTACTTTTTGCAGAACCTGTACTACCAGTTATGCCGATAACTTCACCAGAATTTATTTTTAAATTTATATTGTTCAAACATAGCTTGTTTTTATCTTTCACATAACTAAAACTTACGTTTTCGAAATATATATCACCATTTGGAACGGCTTGCAGGGGGTTATAACAATTTTTTAAATCACTTTCTTCATTTAATAATTCGACAATTCTCTTAGCTGAGGAAATAGCTATGGTAATCATAACAAGCACCATGGATAATATCATAAGGCTCATTAAAATTTGTGTAGCGTAGATTATTAAACTCATAAGTTGCCCTGTACTTAAACCAGTAGAAGCATCATTTTTACAATTGACAATTATTCTAGACCCAAACCAAGAAATTAAAATTATACAGCCATACATACAAAACTGCATAAGTGGCATATGCAAAGCAACTAATTTTGTTGCTTTTAAAAAGCCATTGTAAATTTTCTCGGAAATTGCAAAAAATTTTTTACTTTCATAGCTTTCTCTATTAAATGTTTTTACAACCCTAATGCCGCTTAAATTTTCTTCAACAACTGTATTTAATTTATCATATGTTCTAAAAACACGTGTAAATATTGGATGAGCTTTTCTAACTATAATGTATAGCCCAAATCCTAATATAGGTATGCATATAACAAAGATGATAGATAATTTTGCATTAATGTAAAAAGACATTGCCAGTGAAGATATAAGCATTATTGGAGACCGTACTGCCGTAAAAATAATCATTTGGTATGCATTTTGAACATTAGTCACATCCGTTGTTAAGCGAGTAATAATACTTGAAGTTGAAAATTTATCAATGTTTAAAAATGAGAAATTTTGAACATTATAGTACATTTGTTGACGTAGGTTTCTAGCAAATCCAGCAGATGCTATAGCAGCACTACGACCGGCAAGGCAGCCTAATAAAAGTGCAATAAATGCACATAGCAAAAGTAAACAACCGATTTTTGGGATATATGACATATCCCCATTATCTATTCCAAAATCTATAAGGTTAGACATTAAAATAGGAATAACAATTTCCATAGCAACTTGAAAAGTTACATATATAGGCGTAAGTATGGAATCTTTTTTATACTGATTAATATACTTTAATAACTGTTTAATCATAAAAAATCTCCTCTTTTGCAAAATGATCTATTATTAAACTATTTTTTTATGAAAAATTATATTAATTATACTTCATTATTGAATATAAGCATATAAATTTTTGACCTTTTTTCCAGAAAATATTTTTATAGTCACCCCAAATTAAAAACGAAACTAAGGGCTTGATCAAAGTTTGAAAATTTGGGGTGACTATAAAAATAAAGCAACATAATCACAGGAAGGAGTTTTGGAATATTGTGAGTAACTACTGCTCTGATTATAAAAAACACAAACAGGATCTGAAACAGTTAAATTTAAAAATTGAAAATTGACATGTTTTTCAATTCTATGCTACTATAAATGTGGTGATAAAAATGATTATGACAATTGAAAAAGCTTTGTATTTTGGATATCGATGAGACATCATACAAAGCTAAAAATATAAATCTCATCGGCTAATAATGTAAATTTGCGTATTTTTACGCTTATTTGCGTTGGCCGATTTTTAATTTTAAGGCTATGGTGTTTCGCGCCATAGTCTTATTTTTATTGAATTTTAAAGGAGAAAACTTTATGGGTATTTTAGAAGTATCAAATTTAACGCACTCATTTGGAGATAAAATTTTATATAAAAACGCAGATTTCGAGGTTTTCAAAGGTGAGCACATGGGGATTGTAGGGCAAAACGGGACTGGTAAAACTACGCTTTTGCGCTCATTAGTCGGTGAAATAACACCAGATGCTGGTGACATTCGTTGGCAAAAGAATATTAAGATCGGCTATCTTGATCAGCAGGCGGAAATTGACCAAACACTCACTATTTTTGAATACTTAAAAACTGCTTTTGAAGATCTATACAATATCGAAACCAAGCTTAACAAAATTTACGAAAATATGACTGAAGATTTTGATAACAAAATATCCGAACAAGCTTCAGATTATCAAAGTTTGCTTGTGAACAGAGGGTTTTACGAAATTGAAAGTAACGTCTTAAAAGTTGCAGATGGCCTGGGAATTACTGCTATTGGCGTTCATAATCTGCTAAAAAATTTGAGCGGAGGACAGTGTGCAAAGGTGATTCTTGCAAAGATTTTGCTTGAAAATCCAGATATTTTACTGCTTGATGAACCTACGAACTTTTTAGATAAAGAACATGTCGATTGGCTTACAGACTATCTTAAAAGCTTTGATGGTACGTTTTTGGTTATCTCTCATAACTTTGATTTTCTTGATAAAATTACAAACTGCATCCTTGACATTGAATTTCAAAAAATCACGAAGTATAATGGAAATTTTGAAAGATTTCTTGAAGTAAAGGGGTTGCGTCGAGATAGCTATATTCGTGAATTTCAGGCGCAACAAAAAGAAATTAAAAAGCATGAGGACTATATCGCACGAAATAAAGTCAGAGCCTCAACTGCAAAGCAGGCACAGTCTAGAATGAAAAAGCTTGAAAAAATGGAGGTTTTAACCCCACCACAAACACCACCAAAACCTAATTTCAAGCTGAACTCCTTGCCAATTTCAAATATCAAAGCATTAAAGGTTCACGTCTTGGAGATTGGCTATGAAAAAGTCCTTTTGCCAAAGATAAGCTTTGAAGTGAAAGCTGGTGAAAAAATTGTAATCGCAGGGTTCAATGGCATTGGTAAGTCAACGCTTTTAAAAACTTTAATTGGTGAAATATCTGTAATGAACGGAACATTCAAATTTGCAGATTACGTTAAAATCGGATACTTTGAGCAAAATTTGGCATGGGAAAATTCAAATTTAACGCCATTTGAAATTGTATCAGAAAAGTTTCCTAAATTTTCTCAGAAAGAAATTCGAAAACACCTTGCACAGTGTGGAGTCACCGCCAAAAATGCACTTCAAAAAATCGGCACACTCAGCGGTGGTGAACAGTCCAAAGTTAAGCTTTGCATATTGGCAAACACAAAATCTAATTTCTTGATTTTAGACGAACCTACGAATCATCTAGATGTTGATTCTAAAAAAGTTTTACTGGAACAACTTTTAAAATGGCAAGGTAACTTAATTTTAGTTTCTCACGAAGCTGGCTTTTACGATAGTTTAGCAGATAAAATTATAAACTTGAAGGAGTAATTATTATGAGATTTACTAAAAAGGCAAGAAAACTGCGTATTTATCCTAGTTGGACATGGGTTGTTTCTAAAATTATAAATTCTCATAAATAATACACAATAGCGCATGATTCAGAAGGAACCATTGGAATTTAGGATAAATTAAATCCGCATTATCCAATTTTTCATGAAGGCAATAAGCGAATTGGGATTGTATGGACAGAGTTTAGTGAGAATTTTAATGAATTTTATGATAACTTTCTATACGATATAAAAACTTATGACCATAATCTTACTATGGTAGCAAAAAGTAAATTTCCTCCTAATTTTTTTGATATAAGATTTATCCAATGGACAAAGTTTTCAAGTTTTAGCTTAGACGTTAAGGGTGATAATAATCATATCCAGCTGTGTATAACTACGGAAAAATATTTTAATGAGTTGGCAAACGAAAAATTATATCGTCCTATCACAAACAGTAATTTTAGTTATTACATCCCGAAAACGATCTTCATCTATCATTTACTCTAGAGCCTCTTCTATGTTTTTACATATTTTTTAGTTTCTTGCTTATTAGCTTCAGATATACTAATTCCATATGTTCTGTATGTAATAATACATATCTTACCGTTCCATTCAAATTCAACTTCTCCGCCACATTTCATGCACCATTTAAAATCGCTTATTATTTCAAACTTATTTTGTTCTGGAGTGTTTGATTTTATAATTTTACCCAAATCAAGATTTCTCCTATACGATTTAAATTCTGGTGCACCATAAAGGTGAACTAAAACTTTAAATTTACGATATTCGATTTTCTTCTTCCTTATCATTAGTTAGGTTTAATTTATCTAAAATAAACAGAATCAGACTGAGTACTATCCCTAACATAGTGGCGAGAACCATTCCCGTTAGTCTCACTTCTCCAATGGAAATATATGCTTTAGAAAGACCCGCTATAAAAACAATAGAAGTAAGTATTAAGTTTCGAGATTTGGCGTAATTGACTTTTGCTTCTACCAATAATCTTATTCCTGAAGTTGCGATCATACCGTAAAGCAGAAACCCAATCCCACCCATCACAGGATTAGGGATGGTTTGAATCATTGCAGGAACTTTTCCTATAAATGCAATTATTATTGAAATTATAGCCGCACCGCCTATTACCCACACACTATAGACTTTTGTGATTGCCATAACTCCAATATTTTCTCCGTATGTGGTAGTCGGAACAGAGCCTGCTAAGCCGGAAAAAATTGTTGCTATTCCGTCACCGAGTAGCGAACGATGTAACCCTGGGTTTCTTGTTAGATCTCGATCAATAATTTTGCTGGTTACGATCTGATGCCCAATGTGCTCTGAGATTACCACGAGAACTGCGGGTAATATAATTAAAATTGAGTTTATTTCAAATTTTGGTAATTGAAAATTAGGGACATTGAATAAAGGAGCTTCTATTACAGGTACAAAATCAACTATCCCCATAAAAATTGATAACGAATACCCCACAATTATTGAAATTAAAATAGATATTACACTAAAAAAGCCTTTGAATACCATCGTTGCAAGTAATGCAGTAAGTAATGTTACAATAAAAACTATTATTTTTTTAAAATCAAAGTTCCCATCAAGCGGAAGCAATCCCGCTTGATTTGCTGCGACATCCGCAAGTTCTAATCCTATTAGTGCGACAATAGGACCCATAACCGCTGGAGGCAGTAATATATCGATCCATTTTATACCGCATAATTTTATTATTAGTGCAAAAATGCATATAGCTACGCCAGATGCAACAAATCCACCCAGAGCATACTGAAATCCAAGTTCTGGGCAACTAAGTATTATCAATGTGGGAGTTATAAACGCAAAGCTTGACCCTAAAAATGCGGGGCACTTTCCTTTTGTAACCAAAAAAAATATTAATGTTCCGACGCCGTTCATAAATAGAACAACCGAAGCATTAATACCAAACAACATAGGGACTAAAACAGAAGCACCAAACATTGCAAAAAGATGTTGGAAACTAAGTGGAATGGTCTTGATAATTGGTGGTCTTTCCTCAACTTGAATTATTTTTTTTATATGACATTCCTCCTGAATAAAAAGTATTATATAATGCTATTATAACAAACAATTTGACAGGATTCAATTTTTAATTTGTTGTACCATGCATTTTTGCGACTTGCTTTTGCAGGATATTTGAATTCAATGGTTTGCTTATTAAATTAGACTGTATATTCAATTTTTGTATTTGGAAAATATCTATTGATCTCAGTTCTCAAAAATTCTGCTCCTTCATTTTTTAAAGAACTTTTATAAGAATACTTTCCTCGTCCACGACCCGTCATTAAATCTTTATCATAAAGCTCAATCGCTCTTGGAAAAGCTTCGTTATTTATAGCTTTGTGCACAAAACTATATGTCATAAAAATAACTTCTATAAACATTTCTTTCTTTACTTTTGAAGATAAGTTTTCACAAAGGGTTTGTAGAAATTTTTTATAGTGTTCTTTCCAATTTTCAATCATAATAATCGGAGCTATCAAAAGTCCGACCGGATAATTTGCATCACATAATTTATTAATAGCGTCTATTCTGTTTAAAATCGGAGAAGTCCCAAACTCAACCTTTTTAATGATTTCTTCAGGGTTTACACTCATTCTTATAATGGTTTTTGACTTATGATCAATATTTAAAATTGGCTCGATCATATCAAACTTAGTGGGAAGTGTCAAAAAACCTCGCCCCTCTTTAGCGAAAGTTTCAATAGTCCAGGGCAGGTTTTCTGTAACAGTGTTCTCTAAAATTAAATCACTATTGCTTCCTATCTCAAAGGTAAGCTCTTTTTCGCTTTTGTAAGAAGTTTTAATAATTTTTTCCATCATTTCTTCTCGGTTAACAAATACTCTAAGATATGAGCATTTATTATAATGGCAAACTAAGTAGCAATAAAGGCATGAAGCTGCACAACCTGATGAAGTGTATGGCACTAAAAGGTCCGATATTTTATAGTTCGGAACGAATTTATGAGTTTTTCTTACTCCAATAATTAAGTTTTTCTTCAGTTTGGGAAAATCACTGTTTGGACTTTTTCTAAACTGAAGAATATTATTGTGGTTTTTTATTTCGATCCACGGTATATCTTTATATTTTTCTCATAGTAAATCTCTTTAGGTTCAAAAATCGTCATTATATTTTAGACTCCACATTCTCTTGAATTTTTTTCATAGGCTTCATTTAAATTTAGTATCTGCAAAATGAAGATTTAAAATTCTAATAGTTTGTACAAAGAATTTTATTCAGCGCTATTGGCTTGGCCGTTTTCGCATCAACCCCGCCCTTTATTTTACATCGAGTCTTTCTTTTATTGACACTCTCAAAGTTGTATTATAATGCATTTTTATAACATATAAATAATTTAGTAGTTACATTATTACTTTAGATGTTTTTTGAGGGGGCTATAATTAATGACTGTAGCAATCCTTACTATGTTTAATGGACTTAGCAATACATATTCACTTGTCAATGTTGTTGCTGAGCATTTAAAAATGTTATTAGACGCTGGAATACATACGAAAGTACTTGTCTGCGAGGATTGTCCCGATAGTGAAAGACAAGGGATATTTGCAGATGAACGGTTAGAATGGATTAAAATAGCAAATAGACTTAATGATAAGCAAATTCATTGGAATGATTACTCCCAACCAAATGGAGATGTCCATGAAACTTTTTTTGATGAAGCAGAAATTGTTGCTGCTGACTTTATAAAAAATTTATCTGATGTTGATGTATGTATCATGCATGATATCCACTATCAGGGATGGCACCTTATGCATAATGTTGCCATAAGAAAAGCTCAGGAAAAACTTCCATCTGTAAAGTTTATTGCGGTAACTCATTCAGCGCCTGTTAACAGGCCGCCCGAACCGAAATATCCCTTTTCATGCCGATACACTTCCATGCCCAACACCACTTACGTATATCCGACATACTCAGGCATTCCGGCGCTTGCTAAGCAGTATAATGTGCCCGAAGGAAAATGTCGGGTTGTTTACAACACTTTGGATGTTCTCTCTTGCATGAGCGATAATGTTAAATCAATACATAACCAAATAGATTTATTGAGTCCAGACATTTTGATAATTTATCCCGGCAGGCTTACAACAGGCAAGAAATTTGAAAAGGTTGCCGCATTAGCCGGTGCAATAAAAAGGAAATCAGAACTGACGGTGAGAGTAATATTTTGTGATTTCCCTTGTATGGATATCGAATCAGATAAATATAAGTTTGCTATAAGAAAAATAGGTGGCTTTTGGGGGCTTTGTGAAAAAGATATGGCATTTACAAGTGATTTAGGATTCCCAAATGGCTTCCCTCGAAGCGGAGTTTTTGAGCTTTTCACGCTTTCAAACCTTTTTATATGCCCATCCTATTCCGAATCGTTCGGACTAACGGTTCTTGAGGCTGCAAGCAGAGGCAATTTTCTGGTATTAAACGAAGCTGTTCCTGCACTTGAAGAAATAGGCAAAAAGCTTAAAGCATATTTTATGAGATGGGATGCCCGTAATTTTGGCTTTGATACAAAAGAAAACTATAAACCCTCAGAGCAGTTCTATTTAGAGGAACATGCACTAAATATTGTTGACCATATGAGGGATGATTCCGTCCTTTATGCAAAAACACTTGCTCGACAAAAATTCAGTCCCAATTGGGTGTGGTATAACCAACTTCAGCCCCTGCTAGATGAATAAAAAGCTATAATGGCAGTAGTATAATAAAATTATGATCATTTTTTTAATGTGTTTAAGGAGAAAGGCTCTCTTGCTATTATGCAAGAAAGCCTTTTCAAATATATTAGCTAATTATCCATTCAAACGATTGACCAGGATCTAAGCTAGGAAGTATACCGATAGGACCAAATACATCATCAGTTACATTTATATTGGTTAACGTTACGGTACCATTATTTGTTATTACAATCTTAAATTGTGGTGTGACTCCAGGTGGAAGCAACGGTCCTGGAGGTGTATCAGCATCAATCCATGTTGCTCCATTGTCGACTGATACATATACAACAAGTATAAACAAGATCCTAAGACTTACAAACGATATAGCAATCGTTGGCGAAGAATTAGACAGCTATACATAAAGAAACACCCTGTTTGTGAACTATGCGAAAAGAAAGGTAAATTAACAGCAGTACAAGAAGTGCATCACATAATTCCTTTATCTTCTTGAGGAACACATCATGAAGAGAACTTAATGAGTTTGTGCAAGAGCTGCCACTCAAAGATTACTGCTACTGAAGGCGGCCGTTGGGACTAGAAGCATAATAAAGTACTTTGCCGGTAACACTAACGTTGAGGTGATTTTATGGAAAATAATGAACTTAATACTGACAAATCTTTTAATAATGCTTCCAATAACCAACAAAAGCTTGCAAATGCAGTAAATTCTATTGATGCAAAAGAAGCTAACTTGAATGAACATCACAATACAAAAAAACAGTCACTGGGGCCCAATACTAAACGATGAACGATGCACAAAGTTTATTTTTAGCTGTAAACCAGCATCTATTGCATGACGAAAAACCATCAAACTTTCTTAATTACGTAAGCGGTCTATTGCTTTTTAGAGATTACCCTTTCAGCATGCTGGAACGTTTAAAATATACGAAACAAACACCAATATATCATCCAGAGGGTAATGTATGGAATCACGTTATGATGGTTATAGATCAAGCAGCAAAATTTAAAGTATACAGTCAAGATCCCGCTGTTTTTATGTGGGCAGCTTTGCTCCACGATATTGGAAAACCTGGAACAAGCAGGGAGAAAAAGGGGAAAATAACTTCTTACAACCACGATAAACTTGGGGAAAAGTTAGCTTGTGAATTCCTTTTTTCATTCACATCCGATTTGTCATTCGTGGAAAGTGTATCTGCTTTAGTGAGATGGCACATGCAGATTTTATTCGTAGTTAAAGGTAGGCCTCTAGCCGATGTTGAAAAAATGAAAAAGGATGTAAATGTGCAAGAAGTAGCTCTTTTGGGCCTTTGTGATAGGCTTGGTAGAACGCAGGTGGATGATCAGCAAGAATACTCAAACATACAAAAATTTCTTGAAAAAGTTAATTTATAAATAAAAGAGGTGATTTTGTGGATAAGAAAGATTCATCAACACTGCCAATGATGGCAATGAAGGATATTCCTACGCCAAACGAAGATGCTGAAAAGATAACCGCACTTGTTAAGGAAAGTGGCAGAGTTGCAGGATATAAGCTTTCAGGTGGGAACGTTCTTAACAAAGAAGAGGCTGTAGATCTTGCTAAACAAGGTGGAATCAAAGATGTAGGTGTTGCAGAAAGAGATGGCAATGAGTATTTAAAATCTTTGCCTGATGGGGATGAAGAAAATAACCTTTCAAATTTGTCATCAGAAACAAAATAAAAATTACAAAAAA
>JARLUB010000008.1 GCA_030920305.1 Eubacteriales bacterium SKADARSKE-1 | reverse complement strand
TGTTTTTAAACTTTTCAAATAAAAAAAGAGCTGCATTGATCATTTCATGCAACTCTTTTATTTCGGTTTTACATGTTTCTAATTTTTCTAAAATTTTGGTTTCTTTTTCGATTAAAACTGTTTTTGCTTCCTCTTTGGTTTTGTATCTGTTGTTAGAATTCCCAACCAGGTAATCTGTTGTAGTATTGAAAAAATCTGCTAGCTTGTATAAAGTTTTAACGCCAGGATAATTTAACCCTTTTTCCCATGAGGAAACGGCCTGCCGTGTAATATTTAACTTGTCAGCCAAATCTTGTTGCGTTACCCCATATTCAGCTTTTAGCGCTTTTAGCCTTTCGACAAAAGTCATTTTGTTCCCTCCTATTAATATTCCTCCGGCTCTTCCGGGGCTTGCGCAAACTTTGAATACAGAAAATGTAAACAATGCTCGCAAAGTGTCTCGCCTGTAATCTCAAAATATTCGTCGCCTTCAAAAATAAAATTGCCGCAGTGTTCGCATTTGTACACTGCAGCATCTTCGTTATCGGGCGGCTCTAAATAAACTCGGTCGTTTACCATGATTTAAACCTCCTCGGGAATTTATTTGATTTTTTGTGATTTTATGGTAAAATGAAAAACGCACCCGTCAGGGTGCAGGGGAAAAACATATGTATTATCTATTTAAGCTTCACATCTTTCTAGGAACGATGATAATTCCATAATAAACAAATCCTTCTGTTCCAATGTTTTTAATGAGGGTGATCCGCTTGAAATATATACAGACTCTGAAGGTGGGGTGATTTTTAAAAAGTATTCACCAGTAGGTGAATTATCTCAGTTTGCTACAACTTATTGTGAAGTACTAGCAAGAGCTGCTAATTTTCCAACAATAGTTTGCGATAGAGACCATGTAGTTGCGGTTGCTGGAACTTCTAAAAAAGAATATATAGAGAGACGAATTACCGCAGCTCTTGAGGACTTAATGGAGAATAGAAAAAGTTATATTTTAAAAGATAAAGGAGCCCCGCCATTTTATCCAATAGAAGGTATCGATAAACCGGCAACAATAGTTTTCCCTATAATTTCATCAGGTGATGTAACTGGTGCAGTTATAATGTTAACTAGTGACTTAGACACCATGCCTGGAGAGGTTGAGTCAAAACTTGCTCAAACAGCTGCAGTTTTCCTTGGAAAACAAATGGAAGAATAGTGTTAGCAAATTCCACCGATTATACCGGTGGAATTTTATATTGGCCTTGAAAGTATTGGCGCTAGCTACTTTATATTAGCAAATTGCTTTTTTCTCAAGGTTCTTATCTTATCTCTCGCTTTCATGCCATTCCTCATCGCAAAAGATTAAATCATCTATATCACCGGAAATAATAACCTCCGACTCATCGTTACTATTCTCACTACAACAATTTTTCATAAACTACTTCACTTTCTTTTTTATATAATTTAACAGACTTTTATTATATTATTATATTCTTAAAGTTTAGTGCAAAATACGTCGACCTTATATTAATTATTTATATTATACATTTTATATGTCTTGTGGCTAAATTTAAAATATGTTAAAATTATTTAATATATATTCTGGGAGGAATAGTTATGTCAGGTCACTCAAAATGGAGCAATATTAAACGCAAAAAAGAAAAAACCGATAGCGCAAGAGCTAAAATTTTTACAAAAATAGGAAGAGAACTATCTGTTGCTGTTAAAGAAGGCGGTGGTGCAGACCCTAGTGTTAATTCTCGCCTTAAAGATTGCATTGCAAAAGCAAAGGCTAGTAACGTACCAAATGATAATATTGAAAGAATTATAAAAAAAGCCGCCGGGGACGGCGACAATGAACGATATGAAAGTATCCGATATGAGGGCTATGGCCCAGATGGCGTTGCTGTTATTGTTGACACTTTAACTGATAATCGTAACCGTACTGCTGGTGACTTGCGTCATTATTTTGATAAATGTGGGGGCAATCTTGGCACTCCAGGCTGCGTTTCATTCATGTTTTCCCAAGAAGGGATTATTGTAATTGAAAATAATGATCTTAACGAAGATAAAGTTATGGAAGATGCATTAGAATCTGGTGCTTCAGATTTTACATCTGATGATGATGTTTTTGAAATTATTACTGAACCCGAAAACTTTAGCTTGGTGCGTGAAAATTTAGAAAATAAATCATATGAATTTTTATCAGCTGAAATTGAGATGGTCCCCAGTACATATACAAGTATAACTGATGAAGAAACAGCTTCTAAAATGCAAAAGCTTTTAGATTTATTGGACGATAACGACGATGTTCAAAATGTCTTTCATAACTGGAAAGAAGCAGACGATTAACCCCAAAAACTATATATCCAATCTCTGAATGTTTCAAATAATTCAACTATTTTAAACTTTATTTCATACTCTTGACCGTTTTCAACTACATCAAGTTCATTTTTATTGAGGACTGAATCTAATTTTTTCTCTTCTTTAGCAGCACCTAAGCATATTGGTGGAAACATTACACACCACCAATTGTGCCCTTTGCCTTCACCAATTAATACCCGTAATGCATCATATCTTCCAGCCGGCATGGTAATATTATCGTATTCTCTAGTGTTAAAATACATATTGCAAAGCTCTACCTTTATAGGATAGTCATATCCTTCATTTTTCACTTCTTTTTCTGCGACTTCTTTAATCGAATTAAGATAGTTTGAACTTAAAATTTTAGCATCATCTTTATTTTGTGCAGTGCTCAAATAATCTTTTGAACATCCTAAAATTTTATCCCTAACGTTTAGCTTTAATTTTTGATCATTTTCCGAATCTGAATTTGCAAGAATATGTAACCTTAAGACCTTTTCGCTTATATTTTCACATCGCCCCTCAAAACTTGTTATACTAAACAATATTGATAATATTAAGCCTAAAACTATTGCCTTTTCAATTGTTTTCATAAAAACACCTGACCCCTTAGATTTTAAAGATCAGAAGTTACAAATTAGGTTACCTTTTCTGTAATAAATGTTAACTTCTAAAACTTTCATTTCTAATTATGGTCAGGTTTTTTTTTTTTTATTCAATTATATAATTTCACACCCATTTTTTTGTGATGTACATAAAAACACATCTCGGTAATATTTTTTTAATATAATCGTGCAATTTTTAGCTAAACATTTTTCATGGAAAATGCCAAAAACAGTTGGGCCACTGCCACTCATGCTTGAACCCATTGCACCATTTTTTATCATAATATTTTTTATTTTAAAAACTTCATTTAACCTTAATACGCATTCAAACTTGTTATAAAGGTTTTTCGCTATATACTCTAATTTTTTATTTCCAACTGCCTTTAGCATTGGTATTATGTTGCTATTTTGTAAAGTCATTTCATCTACTTTGTTATAGGCTAACTTAGTTGAAACATATATATTGGGTTTACATAAAACCATATAGCAATCTGGCATTGCTGTAAGCGGTAAAAGTTTTGTCCCTATTCCCTTTGCCAACATAGTTCCACCAAAAATACAAAACGGAACATCTGCCCCTACTTTTTTACCAATTAGCGCTAAATCACTTTTTGAAAGATTAGTAGAAAACATTTGGTTTAATGCTACTAATACCGCTGCAGCATCAGAGCTACCACCCGCTAGGCCTGCACAAACTGGAATCTTTTTTTCTATTTTTATATTTAGCCCCGGATTTTCAATATTTGTGTAATCAAAAAAGCTAATTGCCGCCTTATATGCTGTATTTTTTTTAATATCTGCTGAAAACCTATGATTACTGAAAATATTAACCTCCTTGGTTTTTGACATGTTGACACTTATAGTGTCGTGCAAACTAACTGTTTGCATGATCATTTCTACATTATGATATTCATTATCACATTTTTTTAATATGTCTAAATAAAGATTAATTTTAGCTGGAGCTTTTACAACTAAACTCATAATATATCTTAACGCCCTTTTAATTAATTTTTTAAAATGAAAAAGCGCTGTTTGCAAAAGTTCTACTAGCTTTTCATACTTGCTGCAAAACTTTATTAAACTAACGCTTTTTTTATTAAGATTTTTTAGTTTTCATTTGCACCGCAACATTTTTTATATTTTTTGCCACTTCCACATGGACACAAATCATTTCGACCTACTTTTTCTTTGTTTTTAACTGTTTTATTTGTAGTAGATGATGAATTTAGATTCGGTTTAACCGGACCTTCATCAACTACACCATGTCTTTTTGGTGTCTCATTTGGGTTTGACATTTTAAAAGTTAGAAGTACTTTAACCGTATCATCGCGAATATTATCAATCATTTCGTCGAACATATCAAAACCTTCAGTTCTATACTCAATAACCGGATCGCGTTGAGCATATGCACGAAGCTTGATACCTTTTTTTAGTTCTTCCATTGCATCAATGTGATCCATCCAATGATTATCAACATTTTTAAGAAGAACTACACGCTCGATCTCTCGAAGTATTTCTTTTCCAAATTCTTTCTCTCTTGCAGCATAAAGATTAAGTGCTTTTTCTTTTATATCTTCAATTATATCTTTTATAGTAATCTTTTTAAGATCTTCTTTTTCAAATTTTAAATCATCTGCAGTTAAAAGCCAACCAAGATAATAGTCACGAAGCCCTTCAATATTCCATCTTTCCTTATCTTCGTGGCCTGGAAGATATCTCTCTACAGTTTTTTCAACCGACTGAACTATCATCTTAATAATCTGTTCGCTTAAATCGTCTCCATCAAGAACTTTATTTCTTTGATCATATATAACTTCACGTTGACGATCCATAACATTATCATACTGGAATACGCTTTTTCTAATTCCAAAGTCACGACCTTCGACTTTTCTTTGTGAACTTTCAATCGTTCTTGAAATCATTGGGCTATCTATTGGCATATCTTCTTCAACATTTAAGTGATCCATAATGCTTTTCATTCTTTCGCCGCCAAATAGCCTCATAAGATCATCTTCAAGGGATAAATAAAATCTTGTTTCACCAGGATCTCCTTGACGACCAGAACGACCCCTTAGCTGATTATCAATACGGCGAGTTTCTGCTCTCTCGGTTCCCATAATAACTAACCCGCCAAGCTCCTTAACTTCTTTCACTTCATCTTTTATTTCAGCATTGTGTTTTTTTATAAGATCACTAAAAATTTTTCTTGCTTCTAAAATCTCTTGATCATCTGTATCGGCAAAGCCACTAGCTTCATTTATGATATCTTCACTGTAACCCATACTACGCATTTCAGACGTGGCCAGGTACTCAGAGTTACCACCGAGTTTTATATCGGTACCACGACCAGCCATGTTTGTTGCTATAGTAACCGCACCTTTTTTACCTGCCTGTGCAATTATTTCAGCTTCTTTTTCGTGGTACTTAGCATTTAAAACAGTATGTTTTATACCCTGTTTTTTAAGAAGTGAACTCAAATGCTCAGATTTATCAATAGAAATGGTTCCAATCAAAACAGGTTGTCCCTTTTGATGATATTCTATCAAATCTTTTATAGCTGCTATATATTTACCGTTTTCTGTTTTAAACACAGCGTCATGATGATCAATTCTAATGACAGGCTTATTTGTTGGAAGTTCAACAACATCCAACTTATAAATTTCACGAAATTCATCTTCTTCAGTCATAGCAGTACCGGTCATTCCAGAAAGTTTTTCATAAAGTTTAAAGTAATTCTGGAAAGTTATAGCCGCTAATGTTTTTGATTCTCTAGCAACTTTAACTCCTTCTTTTGCTTCAATTGCTTGGTGAAGTCCCTCATTGTAACGACGACCAAACATTAAACGTCCTGTAAATTCATCAACAATTACAACTTCCCCATCTTTTACAACATAATCTATCTCGTTTTGCATAACTCCGCGAGCCTTTATTGCTTGGTTAATGTGGTGCTGTAAAGTAGTATTTTCAATATCCATTAAATTGTCAACATTGAAAAATTCCTCAGCCTTTTTTACCCCTTCTTGGGTTAGCGTTGCAGTTTTTGCTTTTTCGTCAACAATATAGTCGGCTCCTTCATAAGCTTCATCAGCGTCTTCTTTTTCATTGATTTCTGCAACTTTTACCATTTTAAGAGATTTTGCGAATTTATCAGCGATAGTATAAAGTTCTGTTGATTTATCGCCTTGTCCTGAAATAATGAGTGGTGTTCTAGCTTCATCAATAAGTATTGAGTCAACTTCGTCAACGATAGCAAAATGATGCCCACGTTGCACTCTATTTTCTTTATACGTCACCATATTATCTCTCAAATAGTCAAATCCCAGCTCGTTGTTTGTGCAATAAGTTATATCAGCAGCATAAGCTTTTTGCCTCTCATTATTGTCCATATCATGGGATAAAAGACCAAGACTAAGACCTAAAAACCTATAAACTTTTCCCATTAACTCAGAGTCACGTTTCGCCAAATAATCATTGACTGTAACAATGTGAACTCCTTTTCCAGATAACGCATTTAAGTACGCCGGCAAAGTTTCAACTAAAGTTTTACCTTCACCAGTTTTCATTTCACTAATTCTTCCTTGATGCAAAATTATTCCACCAATAATTTGACACGGAAAATGCGTTAAACCAAGAACTCTTGTTGCTGCTTCACGACAAGTAGCAAAAGCCTCAACTAAAATATCATCAGTTGTAGCACCATTTTTTAGTTTTTCTCTTAAAATGCCTGTTTGACTCTTTAACTCTTTATCGCTCATATTCCTATAAGTTTCTTCTAGGGCTAAAACAGCATCACAAAGCGGCTTGACTCTTTTTACCTCTCTTTTGCTATAATTTCCAAATAATGTTTTTAAAAAATTCACAAACATCCCCCTCAATATCGCAAAATATTGTTAATTAAACCAATTATAGCACAAAATAAATAAAAAATCTAGATTTTTTATTTATTTTGTGATTTTTTTGTTTGCTTAAGATATCCACTCAATATTATACACCAACACGCAGCAATAACAATGTCTTTTATGACCCCTTTAATGAATTTTTTAAAATGTCCATTATATACATTGATTCCTCCTCTAATTTATCTTCTTTTTGTGCTGGTATTTTTTCATATACTTCAAAGACTTGCTCTCTCATCCATAAACTTGGTGTTATTCTAATAGAATATCCACAACCATTATTGGCTATCCAATCATATGGATTAGCTTTAGGAATACCATACTTTGATAGTATTGTCATTATTACTCCCCCATGAGTAACTATTATAACATCTTTTTTGTAAATCCTAATTATTTCATCTATAATTTTTTCAAAAGTATTGGATACACGACTTGTAAAGTCTTTAATAGACTCTCCACCATTTGTTAGCTCTACGTTTTCTCCGGTCATCCATTTTATAAACTCACTATTGCCTTTAAGTTCATCAACAGTTTTTCCTTCCCATGTACCAAAATTACATTCACTAAGCCCTGGGGATATAATTTTAGGAAGACTTGGATACAAAACATCAGCAGTTTGAGTACAACGAGAAAGCGGGCTTGTGTACACCAAACCTGCTTTTGGGTATTCAAAACGAGTTCTAAAATCCTCAAGTTTTGCTTTACCTTCAGCAGATAAAGGAACATCCGTTGATCCTATATATTTTCCAATAGAGTTTTCTTTTGTTAAACCATGACGAATTAAATAAATTTTATATGTTTTCATAAATACACTACCTTTTTATAAGAAAATTGTCAAACAATGTAAACTTTACAAGACTTTTTGAATATTATATAATCTACATGTATTTTTAACATATGGGGGAAATCATGAATAAAAATTTTTCAAGAATTATAACACTTCTTAGAAAAGAGCGTAACCTTACTCAAAAACAAGCCGCTAATGACCTTCAAATATCCCCGGCATTATTATCCCACTATGAAAAGGGCATACGTGAATGTGGTCTTGATTTTATTATTAAAATATCAGATTACTATGATGTTTCCTGTGACTACCTTTTAGGTAAAACCCCAGACCGAAGTGGTTGTAAAATATCTGTAGACGACATACCAGAAGTTGACCCTTTAAACAAAGAAAACGTATTTAAAGGAAGTGTTTTACCAGCCCTTAATAAAAAACTTATTTCAAACTCTTTAAATATTATATTTGATATACTTCAAAAGAGCAATAACAAAGAACTCACAAATGAAATTTCATCTTATTTAATGGTTTCAGTTTATAAAATTTTTAGAACATTGTATTCATCAAATTGTAAAAACCCCCAAGGTCTCTTTAGTGTTTTATCTTCTATGCAAAAAGGGTTATCAGATGCAACTTTAAATATTTGTGAAAATAAAATTCTTTATCTTTCATCAAATGTGGATAAAGCTAATGATAAAAAGAACAAATCCCATTTCTTATTGCTTGCTCCCGAAATTTTATCTGAAAATTATCCTTTGTTTGCATCCTCTCTTTATAATTTAATTCAACGAGCAGAATCGAGCATGTTAAAATATGACATATGAAGAAACTTTAAATGAAATAAACAAAAGGCTAAAGTTCGGAATTAAACCAGGTCTTTCTAGAATAAAAAAACTACTTAACCTTATGGGAAACCCTCAAAATAATTTAAAATTTATTCATGTCGCTGGGACCAATGGAAAAGGTTCTACTTGCACTATGTTGGCTTCTGTACTAAATAAATCTAAGTATAAAACTGGACTTTTTATCTCTCCGTTCATTTTAGATTTTAGAGAACGTCTTCAAGTAAATGGAAAAATGGTTTCAAAAAAAGAGCTTACTTTTATTTTTGAAAAAGTTAAGCCTCATTTGGACAAACTTGAAAAAGCCGGAGAAATCATAACAGAATTTGAACTAATTACTGCAATGGCTTTTTTGTATTTTTCTATAAACAATTGCGATATTGTAGTTCTTGAAGTTGGTCTTGGTGGAAAGTTTGATGCTACTAATGTTGTAAAATCACCTTTAGTTTCCATTATAACTTCGATTTCACTTGACCATACAAACATTTTGGGAGACACTATAGAAAAAATTGCACATGAAAAAGCTGGGATAATAAAGCCAAACAGCACAGTTGTTTTATATCCTCAAGAGCAAAAAAGTATCACCTGTATTATTAAAAAAATCGCAAGACAGAAAAGTAATAAATTGATCGAAATAGACCAAAACAATATTAAAATTTTAAAATCTAGCGTTTTGGGCACAGAATTTGAATATAAAAATAAAAAATACTTTTTAAGCCTTGCTGGTAATCATCAAGTAAAAAATGCTTTAGTTGTTTTAGAAACTATAAATGAGCTTAAAACCCAACATTTTAATATTAGTCAAGCTAGTATTAAAAGCACTTTTAAAAATATAATGTTTCCTTCAAGACTAGAAATTATATCGAAAAGTCCATTGGTTATAATGGACGGCGCTCATAATCTTGACGGCATAAGTAAATTAAAAGATTTTATAACTCAACATCTAAACGAGAAAAAAATCATTGCGATAGTTGGGATGTTAAGAGATAAAGATTACGAAAACTCCTTTTCAAAAATATTGCCAACAGTATCAAAAACAATAGTAGTTGAAATTAATAACCCTCGAACATTAAAAGAAAACGAAATTTTTAATGTAGCAAGCAAATTTTGCAAAGATGTTACTTTTAAAAACAATTTAAAAGATGCTTCTAATTATGCATTTTCTATTTGCGATAATAACAGTGCTATTTTAGTATTTGGGTCACTGTATCTTGCTAGTGCAATTCGACCAATACTACTTAAAATCATTAAATCAGCCTCAAAAAAAACATAGGTTGCCAGCGCATTGCGAGCAAATTAACACAAAAAATCTCTTACCATTATTTGTAAGAGATTTTTTATTATAATTATGCATATATATAAAAAAATGGGACATACTAGCAGCTTAATTGGAGGTGCAAAACATGAACATAAAAACCGAGTTTTCAGATAAAACTCTTACTGCCATTATAGAAGGAGATATAGATCACCATACAGCTAAAGGTATAAGAGAGACAATTGATTTAGCTGTAGAAGAAAAAAATCCTTCTGCCCTAACTCTTGATTTTGGAAACGTTCAATTTATGGATAGTTCCGGGATAGGCCTTATTATGGGAAGATACCGACTTATGAAACTATTAAATGGAAATTTAGAGCTTGTTAATCTGCCCGAGCATATTAATCGATTAATTAGTTTATCAGGCTTATTTAGCCTTGACATTATAAAAAATAAAGGATGTGAACAAATTGAAACCCGTGAATGAAATGAAAATTGAATTTGTAAGCCGATCATCAAATGAAAGCTTTGCTAGAGCCACAGTAGCAGCGTTTGTTTCACAGCTTGATCCCACAATATCTGAATTGGCCGACATTAAAACTGCTGTTTCTGAAGCTGTTACTAACTGTATTGTTCATGCTTATAAAAATTCAATAGGTACCATATACATATCAGTACAAATTTTTGATACCGGTCGCATAACAATAAAAATTCGAGATAAGGGTGTTGGTATTCCTAACATAAAAAAAGCCATGGAACCTTTATTTACAACAGGTGGAGATGAACGAGCTGGCCTTGGTTTTGCTGTAATGCAAAGTTTTATGGATAAAATAAAAGTTACTTCTAAAATAGACAAAGGTACCACTGTAACTCTTGAAAAAGATATTATTCCAAGGGTTTTGCGAAATGGATAGCCGTAAAAATATCATCAGCAAAAACATTGGGCTTGTTCATGCTTGTGCTAAACACTTTAAAGGACGTGGAATTGAATACGATGATCTTTTCCAAGCTGGCTGTATAGGTCTCATTAAAGCAGTTGACGGATTCGATATTAACAGAGGCCTTAAACTTTCAACCTATGCAGTACCTGTAATTCTTGGTGAAATAAAATGCCTTTTCAGGGACGGTGGAACTATAAAAGTCAGCAGAAGCTTAAAGGAGCTTTCATTAAAAGCAAATAGAGCTGCAAGCGAATTTTCTAAAAAGGAAGCACGCGAACCTACTATAAATGAGCTTTCAGAAATTTTAAAGGTGGAACCTGCTCTTACTGCACAAGCTTTAAATGCTAGCGCCATTCCGCTTTCACTAACAGCTAGTGAAGATGAAGGTTCCAACCAAATAGATATTCCTATAGAATCCCCAGATGAAAAACTTTCTGAAGTTATTGCGCTAAAAGAAATTGTTAATAAACTTGAAAAAAAGGATAAAGCTATAATTATGCTAAGATTTTTTAGAAACCAAACTCAAACACAAACAGCTAAAATTTTAGGTATGACACAAGTACAAGTATCACGACGAGAAAAAGTGATCCTTAAAAATATGCGCGAAAAACTTATTTGCTAAATTTTATAAGTTTACAGTTTTTATTAGAACGCGGTGATCTTTCATGATTAAAAAACTTTTGCCCCCAAAAGCTATTGCAGTCTGGCGGCTTAGATGTACTTCTTTTGTATGTATTGCTTCATTTATTTTTGGTTGCATTGGAGTATTTAATATTAGTTTTTGTGTTGTTTTACTTCTTATTCTTTTCCTTTCGTATATGTTCGTTTTATTATTTTACATTCCAAAAAGATATTCAGTTCAAAAGTATGCTATAAATAATAAAAAAATATATATTGAAAGAGGCGTATACTTTAAAGTAAATAAGTCTATCCCTCTTAATAAAATTCAATGTATAGAAATAAAAATTAGCCCCGATGAAAAAGTTTGGGGGTTATGTACAATAATTTTTTCTGCTGCTGGTACTAAAATTACAATTTCGCAAATTCAACATTCAAAAGCTTTACAAATAAAAGAAAATTTGTTTTTAGAGGGAAAAAATGAAATATAAACCTACTCATCCATACGCTATGACCACCTACATCTACAGTTTTTCATTTCTTTTAATAATTCCTATTATTCAACAAATTGTATTTAAACCAGACAGTTTTTATGATGTTATTATAACCTTTTGGAAAAGTATAATCTTAACATTTATTATTTTGTTATGGTCTTTTTTAAAATACAGATCAATAACGTACTGTATAGCAGAGAAAAAACTTTTTATCAAACATGGAATTTTACTTAAAAGGGATTTTGTTATTCCGTATGAAAACATATATGCAATAACTATAAAGAACAAAGTATCCCAAACATTTTTTGGCGCTGTAAAATTAATTTTTAATATACCTGCAAAAAACAAGTACGCATCGCTAATTCTCAGCAACAAAAATGCATTGATGGTAGTAAAATCAATATTTACCTCAAAACATAAAAAAACAATCTATAAAGCTAAAATGTTACGAATTATTTTGATGTCAGCCTTTTGGGCTAACCCTCTTACTAGTCTTCTTATAACCATTCCATTTGTCAAAAAAACAGGAAATGTTTTAGGACAAGAACTTTCTGAAAAATTGTATTCTGCAGTAGATATTAGGGTAATTTTAATTGCAATCGGGATTTCTCCCTTAATTGCGACTATAATTTATTTATTGGCTTCAGCTTTTCTAATAACTTTTATCATTCAATATTTTAGATATTCAAATTTTAAAGCTGGTATTTCCGATGATTATATTTTTGTATCACATGGCCTTATTAATAAGAATGGGAAAATAATAAAAAAATCTGTAATAAATGCAGTATCCATAAATCAAACTCTGTTGATGCGGATTTTAAAACTTTATAATGCCTATATACACACAGTAAATTTTATAAAAAATGAAAATGATAAAACCCTTTTAATTGCTGCCTCTAAAAAAGAACAATTAGTATACGACCTTGAAAAACTAGTTCCTATAAAAATAATTAATTCAAAAAAATTTAAACCTGCTAAAAAAACTTTAAAAAAGTTTATATTTGCTCCGGGTATTTGCTTTTTTTTGCTTATATTTTTTATGTGTAGACTAAAAGAAGAAATTTGGTACACACAAATTATAGCCTTATTTTTGAAGCTCATTATGGTATTTTTGTTATGGTGGTTTTTTTTTAGGGTACAAGCTTACAAAATCTCAGGAATCTCCTTTTCTGAAAACGTAGTTAAAATATGTGGATATAAAAAATTAAATTTATTTTCTTCATATATACCAATTAAAAAAATCCAAAGTATAGAAATTAGAAGAACTCCCTTCCAGAGAGTAGAAAACCTTGCAAGTATTAAAATCTACATCTTTTCTGAAGAAGAAAATTATTTTTCTTGTAATCACCTAAAGTATGAATATGTTAAAAACTTTGTTGAAAGTGTGGAAAGTGTTTGCGACTTTCAAGGAGTTATTGTAAGCAAATTAGACTGAACATGTTTTAAATTGACTTTAATCGACAAAAATTTTCCTTGTTTTTTAAGATTTAATAACATATACTTCAATTAGAGCTCCTGCATTCTTATAAGACTAGCAATTAAACTAATAACTTTATAAAAATAAAGTTTTGTAAAAACTTCACACCTTGATATTGTATAGTTTATATGTTACAATAATCTATACGAGTAGACTGGACAGTTGCGGGTGCTGTGCCGAAAGGCCGCACGCGAGGAAAGTCCGAGCTCCATAAGGCAGGATAACGGCTAACGGCCGCCGGAGGCAACTCTAGGGAAAGTGCAACAGAAAATAACCGCCTGGCATATAACTAAATGTTTACATAAAAGTGAAAATTTAGTTTTGTGCCAGGTAAGGATGAAAAGGCGAGGTAAGAGCTCACCAGCGCATAGGAAACTATGTGGCTGTGTAAACCCTATCCGGAGCAACACCGCAGAGGAACATTTTGTGTTTGCCTGACACGTTCCGAGAAGGTGGCACTGAGCTGCTATGGCAACATGCAGCCAAGATAGATGACTGTTCACGACAAAACTCGGCTTATAGGTCTACTCGTGCCACAAAATAATTTTAAAAACAGATACTATTCTTAACAATTATTAATTTAAATTGTTTTTGTTATAGTATCTGTTTTTTATAATACTTAAAAGCTAAAATTAAGTTTTGCTGGAGGTAAAAATGATAAGATTCTTTGTTGATGAAATTAAAAATGATGTTACTGTATTAGACGAAGAAAATGCAAACCACGCTATTAAATCCTTGAGAGTTAAACTTGGGGAAAAACTCATTCTTTGTGACAAATATGCTACAGAGCATGTTTGTATAGTTAATAAAATTGAGCAAAGCCATGTTTATCTTACGATTTTAGAAAAAAAAGTCTGCGATTCAGAACTACCCACAAAAATTACACTTTATCAAGCACTACCAAAAGGAGACAAAATGGATTCTATTGTTCAAAAAGCAGTGGAACTTGGCGTTTATAAAATAGTTCCTGTGCTTACAAATAGATGTATATCAAGACCAGATCAGAAATCAATAATTAAAAAAATAGATAGGTGGCAGAAAATAGCACTTGAAGCTGCCAAACAGTCTGGGCGAGGCATCATTCCAAAAGTTATGCCTCTCTTAGAATTAAACGACATTGAAAAAGATTTAGATAAATATGACTGCAACTTAATTTTTTATGAAGGTGGCGGAAAAAGGATAGAAGAGCTTCTCCCCCACGCGCCCATTCAAAAAATGTCTATATTTATAGGCCCAGAAGGCGGATTTGAAGAATACGAAGTAAATTTTTTAGAAGAACATGGTTCAAAAACAGCAACTTTAGGTAAACGAATACTTAGAGCAGAAACTGCTCCAATCGCTGCTCTTTCTATAATCACATATTTGTTGGAAGAGAGAACAAATTTAAATGTTGTGCCGCGCAAGTACTAACGAAGTTAGTGCGGAAGTGGCACAATTACATTTAAAGCCAAAAGCCAAGGCTTAAATCAGAAAAATTTTTGTTTCTAAATTCTCCACCATGTTTGGCATACCCTACTCTTTTTTAATCCCTCTAATTTTTTATTAGCATTACAGCTATCAGTTTACTTTCTAACTATTAATTGATATATGTCGCTTTTTTTTATTCCAGTAACTTTACTAGCTTCTTTTGCCGCTTCAGATGCACTGCTACCGTTATCAATGACTTCTTTAGCTAAGTTTACAGCTTCCTCTAAAGTATAAATTTCCTTATTTGTATTTTTGTATCCATCAACAACTAATACAATTTCACCTTTTACCTTTTCATTTTCATACCGGGCACAAGCTTCCCTCAAAGTTGTCCTAATTACTTCTTCATATATTTTACTAATTTCTCGAACAATTGCTATTTTTCGGTCACCTATTTCAATATTTAAGTCGCAAAGCGTGCGGTATAACTTATGTGGTGCCTCATAAAATATCATCGTTCTTGGTTCAAATTTAAGTTGCAATAAATGTTCTTTTCGGCTTTTTTTATTGACACTTAAAAAACCTTCGAAAGTAAACCTGCCAGTCGGTAGACCTGAAACTGCAAGTGCCGCTGTTAACGCACTAGGCCCCGGTACAACAGAAACCTGTATGTTTTTTTCAGCACACATAGAAACTAATTCTTCACCTGGATCAGATATTGCCGGCATCCCGGCATCTGATACTAGCGCACAAGTTTGACCATTTAAAATTTTTTCACAAATAAATTCTCCTTTTTGATACTTGTTGTGCTCAAAATAACTTATCATTGGCTTTTTTATACCCAAATATCTCAAAAGTTTTAAAGTTACCCTTGTGTCTTCTGCTGCAATAAAATCAACATTGTTTAAAGTATCCTTAGCCCTTTGTGAAATGTCAGAAAGATTTCCAATAGGTGTTCCAACAATAATCAATTTACCTACCATTTTTGTTTTCCTCACAAAATTTATAAATTCTTTTTATTTCATCAGATTGGTTCCCAAAATCATCTTCCATAAGTAAAGTCGGCAAAACAGAAAGCCCGGGTTTACCGTGCTTTTTGCCTTCAATTAAAAATAATTTTGAGGTACTATCTTTTCTATGCTGTACAAATCGTATTTTTTTAGGTTCTAGTTTGTTTTTGCGCATTGACTCTAAAACATCACACAATCGCTCTGCTCTGTGGCAAAAAAAAGCTCTTCCGCCTGGTTTTAAAAGTTTATATGCAGCATTAGTTACATCATCAATCGTACAATTAGTTTCATGCCTTGCTGTCTTTTTTGCATCTGAAAGGTTCAAAGCACCCGTTTCAAGTGCTTTATATGGGGGATTACAAGCTACCAAATCATACGAACCAAGAGTTACCCCAGGTATACTTTCTCTTATATCAGCCTGAATAACTTCTATTTTTTCACCTAATTTATTTAGATTTACAGATTTTTTTGCTAAATCACAAGCTGATTTTTGTATATCTATTGCACTAGTAAATTTAGTGCCACCTAAAACTTCCCAAAACAAAACTAGCGCACCACAGCCAGTTCCCAGTTCAGCTGCTTTTTCATATTGTTTCGGCTTTGAAAAATCAGCAAGAAGTACAGTGTCACCCGAAAAATAATGTTCATGTGATACTATAACAGATATATTTTTACCTAATGGCTCTAATTTTTCATCTATTTGTGTCATTAAATAATCACCATTTTAAGAAAAATAAAAGCGAGGCTAAAAACCTCGCCTTGCTTTTTATAAATCAATTACTCTTGGTTTGGCGCGCCAACTGGGCAAACACCAGCACAGGCTCCACAATCTATACATTTTTCTGGGTCAATAACATACTTGACGTCTCCCTCGGAAATTGCATCAACGGGGCACTGTGGTTCACATGCTCCACAAGAAATACATTCATCGTTTATTTTATATGACATAAAAAAGATACCTCCAACTTTTAATATCTTTATTTTATCATTTTATTTCAAAATTGCAATGATTTATTTAGATAAAATTTCTAATCTGTACTGCTTTAACAAAAAGTATTTTATATTAAGAAGTAAAAAAATAAATTTTTAAACATTAGTTACATAGATGATATTTTAAGTATATTATCATTTTTATTTCTTATGTTTTCTGTGTTAACTGCATAAATCTTCAAGTAAAGTATTTAATTCATTTTGCCCACTAACTTTTACACCATCTTTTAACATCTTTCGATCCATTGCAGGGAGACTCTCTGTACTAACATCTGTAATTTTGATTGGCTGGTTTCCCTTAGAATCGAATACTGCTATATTACCATTGAAGTCTCGAACAATATATGTTAAACTATTGTTTGATACTTTATTTTCCTCACTCGGTATATTTTGTTCTGTTTGAATATTTTCAAATACAATATTAGTTATCAATAAACATAATAAAATAAATCCGCATATTCCAAAAATCCATTTTTTCATCACTTCACCTCTATGAGTAAAAAATATATTTCGATTAGTATTTGTGGAAAATTTAGGATTATTCCTTTAAATTGGAATATTAATGATATTAGAGAATATTTTCTGGTTAAAGCACAGGGAGAAAAAAATGAAAAAACAATTTAATAAAACCTCAAAAAGAAAGTTTGAATTATTTTTTTCAGAGGACGAAACTAAAAAAAGTCTTTTTAAAAAAATCTTAAAAACTTTTCTTACTATTCTTTTAGTCGTCAGCACCTTTGTTACCGCAACCATTTTTATATACATCTTTACAATAGCAAATGACAAAATACCTTACGACATGAAAGCCACTAAGCTACACCTTACTAGCATTGTTTATGTAAATGATGAAAGTGGCAAACCAGTGGAATACACTAAAGCCTACGATTCTGAAAATAGAATTTGGGTAGATTTTAAAGAAATCCCGCAACATATGAAAGATGCAATCGTTGCTATTGAAGACAAACGCTTTTTTGACCATGCCGGCGTTGATTGGATAAGAACGGGTGGCGCTATACTTCACTTTCTATCAGGAAACAGCTCATATGGTGGTTCAACTTTAACTCAACAGTTAATAAAAAATTTAACCGAAGAAAATGACGTTAGCATCACAAGAAAAATTAAAGAAATTTTTAGAGCTTTAAACTTTGAAAAAGAATACTCTAAAGACGAAATATTGGAAGCATACTTAAATATCGTAAACTTTGGCGGTGGTTGTCATGGTGTTCAATCTGCGGCAAATTTATATTTTAATAAAAATATAAGTGATTGCTCCATTGCTGAATGCGCGACAATTGCAGGAATAACTCAAAACCCTTCTGCTTTTAATCCCTTTTTACACCCTGAAAACAATAAAATTAGACGCGAAACTGTAATCGAAGAGATGAAAGCTCAATCAAAGATAACAGAAACTGAATATAATGAAGCAATGAAAGAATCTTCTTCAATGGAATTTAAACATTCTGTTTCAGGAATTAATAACTCATCAACCCCTGTTAGAGACTGGTACACAGAAGCACTTTTCAACGATATTACAAATGATCTTGCTGAAAATCTTAAAATAGGAAAATCTTCGGCACAAAAAATGTTATTTACTCAAGGCCTTCAAATATATAGTGCTATGGATAAAAAAGCCCAAAGTATAGCTGAATCCGTTATAGTTGACTCTAACTTATTGGCAAGTGATAAAAAATTAGAAGTAGGTTTTCTGATGATGGATCTTGAAGGCCGAATTTTAGCCAGTGTTGGCGCGAGAGAAAAAAAGACTGCAAATAGTCTTTTTGACAGAGCTAACTTTGCAAAAAGGCAACCCGGTTCTTCCATTAAGCCTTTATCTGTCTATGCTCCTTCAATAGATTTAGGCCTTTATAACTATTCCTCTTTGGTCTCTGACTCCCCCTTGCCTAATTTTTATGGCGTTGGTAAACCCGGCCCACGAAATTGGTACAGTGGTTACAAGGGGAACGTCACTCTTCAGTGGGCGATAGAACAATCGGCAAATGCCCCTGTAGTACAAGTCCTCCAAAAACTCACCAATCGTAAAAGTTATGATTTTCTAATAAAAAAACTCGGTTTTAAAAATATTGATGATGTTGATTTAGTTTCTGCATCAGGATTGGGCCTTGGTGGACTTCATACTGGGGTTACCGTTAGAGAAATGACTGCTGGATTTCAGATTTTTGGCAACGGCGGAATATATAATAAACCGTACACTTACTACTATGTTTTAGATAGAAACGGGAAAATTCTTCTTGACAACAGAAATAACACTGGAAAAAGGGCAATTAGCTCAAAAACTGCAACTATAATGAACCGGCTATTAAAACAAGTTATTAATCAAGGAACTGGTAAAGCTGCTAGTATTCCCGACCAAGATGTAATTGGGAAAACTGGAACTACTAATAAAAAGAAAGATATTTGGTTTATAGGCGAAACTCCTTACGCAGTGGCCGGGGTATGGACAGGATATAATTTACCAAAATCTTTAAGTGCCACAGTTTATGCAAAACAAATTTGGAAAGACGTTATGACAAAATATCTTGCTGGCAAACCTGCTAAAAACTATCAGCTAGATAAAGATGTACTTGAACTACCATATTGCAAAAACACTGGGAAACTAGCAATACCTGGGGTTTGCCCTAATACCGCTATTGGATATTATTCAAATGATAACATGCCGGAAATTTGTAATGAACATTTTAGCGGTCAAATGCAAAACCGTACTATAGATGATGCATTGCAACCTGGAGCATATGGTGAAGAGTAGTTTATATTAGCTATTTAAATAGCGGTATTTGACTATTAACCCTGTTTTGTTAATATTAACTGATTTTTAACGTTAAAGATATTTATTAATTTGGAGATGGTAAGTGCATGAGCTTAATAGTTCAAAAGTTTGGGGGAACTTCAGTTGCCAACGCCGAACTTATAATGAATGCTGCAAATATTGTCACAAAGGCATATAATGATGGCAATGATGTAGTTGTTGTTGTATCGGCTCAAGGGGATATGACCGATCAGCTAATCGGTAGGGCAAATAAAATAAATAGCCGTGGTTCAAAAAGGGAGATGGATGTACTTTTATCTGCCGGAGAACAAATTTCAATAGCACTTCTATCTATAGCCATAGAAAAACTTGGATACCCAGTTGTTTCAATTTTAGGATGGCAAGCTGGTGTTATGACAAACTCAAACTATGGCAATGCTATGATAAAAAAAATAGAGCCAGATAGAATAAAAAAAGAACTTGATAAAAAAAATATCGTCGTAGTTGCAGGTTTTCAGGGACTTAATAAGTATTACGATGTTACAACTCTTGGCAGAGGCGGTTCTGATACTAGTGCCGTTGGTATTGCTGCTTCATTAAATGCTGATATCTGTCAAATATTCACAGACGTAAAAGGAGTTTTTACAGCAGATCCAAGAAAAGTGCCTAGTGCTTTTAAAATAAATGAAATTTCTTATGATGAGATGCTAGAGCTGGCCGCCCTTGGTGCTCAAGTTCTAAATAACCGTTCTGTTGAAATTGCAAAACGACACAATGTGTTAGTTGAGGTTTTATCGAGTTTTTCAGGTGAACCTGGGACTATAGTTAAGGAGGCTACAAATGTGGAAAAAATGCTAATTAGCGGTGTTGCTAAAGATGATAATATTGCGAGAATATCTATAATTGGAATACCGGACGTTATGGGTTGGGATTTTAAGATATTTTCTAAATTAGCATCAAAAAATATCAATGTAGATATAATACTCCAATCAATTGGAAGAGATGGGACTAAGGATATTACCTTTACTGTAAAAGATGAACAATTAGAAGAGACTGTCGATCTTTTAAATAACTATTGTCAATCTTTAGAAAACGTAAAAATATCTTATGATTCGCACGTTTCAAAAATATCAATTGTTGGCGCTGGTATAGAAAGCCACCCGGAAATCGCAGCTAAAATGTTTGAAGCCCTTTTTTCAGCACAAATAAATATACAGATGATCTCAACTAGCGAAATAAAAATTTCTGTTTTAATAGATCAAGACAAAGCAGATAAAGCTGTCTTAGTTATCCATGACGCGTTTTTTGGACCAGCCGTATAATTTTTATGATATAAATACTAAAAATCAGAGATCAACAAACATTTTTAGCATCTGTTGATCTCTGCTTAATAATATTATAAATAAAGTTGAAAAAAGTTTTTAATTTTAGTAGCCAATTATTATCTTTTTAATAGAGGAAAGGAACCTAAATTTATGATAACAAAAGAAGAAATAAAAAAAATGTCAACTATTGCAAGGATCTCCATAACCGATAAGGAATCCGAAAAATTTGCCGATGATTTAAACGATATGTTTGCTTTTATTAACATGATTAATGAAAAAAACTTTGATGGCGCTGAATTTACTGGATTTTGTGGTTCAGAAAGTTTCTTTAGACAAGATAAAGTTATAGAGCCACTTAGAGATTCTTCATTTAACGGCACTAAAAGTATTGATATTTCTTTATTATAAGAAGGAGGGCAAAAATGTTATGTCAGAAAATATAAGCAAGATAAAACAGATACATAAATTGCTAAAAACAAAGCAAATCTCTTGCAAAGAGCTTACAAGTAAATATCTTGATGCTATAGATAAATATAATAATACCCTGGGTGCATATATAAAAGTAACAGATGAACTAGCTTTAAATGCAGCTGAAAAAGTTGACGAAAAAGTAAAAAAAGGCTCTGAACTTTTACCACTTGAAGGGATTCCTGTAACTTTAAAAGATAATATTTCTACAAATGGAATTGAGACTACTTGCTGCTCAAAAATGTTGGAAAACTATATTCCTCCTTTTGATGCTACTTGTTGGGACATAATAAAATCACAAAATGGTATACTTCTTGGCAAGGCCAACATGGATGAATTTGCAATGGGTTGTTCTTGCGAAACTTCTCGGTTTTGTAAGACCAGCAATCCACACGATTTATCACGTGTACCAGGTGGAAGTTCGGGGGGATGTTCTTGTGCTGTGTCTGCTAATTTAGCAGCATATGCCCTAGGTTCTGATACCGGTGGTTCCATTCGGCAGCCAGCCAGTTTTTGTGGAATAGTTGGATTCAAACCAACCTATGGCTCAATTTCAAGATATGGCCTTTTGGCGCTTGCTTCTAGTCTTGATCAAATTGGCCCTATGGCAACCTCTGTTGAAGATGCCTCAATAATTTATGACGCATTATCAATAAAAGATGAAAAGGATTCAACTTGTTTTGGAAATGTTAATGGGCCAACACAGATCCATTTAAATAAAGATATAAACGGTATGAAAATCGGTCTTCCAAAGCAATACTTAGAAGGCATAAATAAAGATGTCTCAGACTCTATTTTTAAAGCCATAAAAGTATATGAATCACTTGGTGCCAAAATTGTTCCACTTGATATGCCAGACATTAAGTATTCATTACCGATTTATTATATTTTGGTTTGCAGTGAAGCCTTTTCAAATTTTGCTAGGCTAGACGGCATTCGTTACGGCCACAGAACAAATTCTTATACTAATCTTGAAGAGTTCTTCTCAAATTCTAGAGAAGAAGCTTTAGGCGAAGATGTTAAAAGGAGAATTCTTTTAGGCACTTACGTTTTAAGTGGGAAAAATTATGAGCATTATTATAAAAAAGCTTTAAAAATCCGTGAGACTATATTTGAAACTTTTGAAAAGGCTTTTAAGGAATGTGATATTATATTAAGCTCTACTGTCCCCCAAACTGCTTTTTTGCATAATTTTAAACCTGAGGACCAAATGGAAGCTTACATGACAGATATTTGTACCGTGCCTGCAAATATAGCGGGTATCCCAGCAATATCTATCCCATGTGGAACTGACTCTAACAATCTCCCTATTGGCATGCAACTAATCGGAAATAGTTTTTGTGAATCAAAGATATTAAATGCTGCATATAAGTTTGAACAAGCTACTTTTGCTAAAAACCATAAAAGTATTAATATGGGGGTGAATTTATGAGTTATGAAATAGTTTGTGGGATTGAAACACATGTTGAGCTTTCAACAAATTCAAAAATTTTTTGTTCATGTCCTGTAAGCTTTGGTAAAGCGTCAAATACAAACGTATGCCCTATTTGTTTAGGTTTACCGGGCACATTACCACATTTTAATGAAAAGGTGTTAGATTATGCAATAATGGCTGGACTTGCTACTAATTGTGAAATAAGTGATGAACTTTCATTTGACCGAAAAAATTATTTTTACCCTGATCTTCCAAAAGGATTTCAAATAACACAACACCATAATCCATTATGCAAAAATGGTTATATTGAACTTTCAAGTGGCAAAAAAATTCGAATTAACCATATTCATATAGAAGAAGATGCCGGAAAATTAATTCACAAAGATGGTAAAACATTTATTGATTATAATAGAAGTGGCATACCATTAATTGAAATTGTTTCTGAACCTGACATAAGCAGCCCTGATGAGGCTCTTGAATATGTAAAAAAGCTTCAGCACTTAATGCAATATTTAGGAATATCTGACTGTAAAATGCAGGAGGGTTCTTTGCGTTGTGATATTAATGTTTCTGTAAAAAAAGCTGGGGACAAAGAATTAAATACTAAAACAGAAATAAAAAACATTAACTCAACCTCGTTTATTGCAAAGGCTATTGAGCAAGAAGCTGCTAGGCAAATAGAGGTTTTAGAAAATGGCAAAGGGGTTATATCTGAAACCAGACGATATAACGAACTAACACAAGAAACTGAAAGTATGCGTAAAAAGGAAAAGGCAAGCGATTATCGATATTTTAAAGAACCGGATTTGCCTACCATAAAAATATCGCTCCAAAAAGTAACTTCTGTAAAAAAGCTCATACCTGAAAATCCTGATTTGAAAATTAACCGCTACATAGATGAATTTAAGCTTTCAAAAAGCCAAGCTGCTACACTAGCAAAATACAAAAATGTAGCTGATTATTTTGAAACAGCTTGTGAAAATATAAAAAACAAAAATTTTGTAGCAAACTTTATAACAAGTCAAATTTTCAGTATGTTTAACACTGAATCAGAAAAACAAAAATTTAAGGTTCATATCTCGGCGCTTGACTTAAATAAACTAATGAAATTCCTGGACAACAAAGAAACTTCACAGCATCTTGCAAAAACTATTTTCAATCAAATGATAGAAACAAAGAAATCATTTGATGAAATTATCACTACTGTTAATACATCACTTCTTGATGAAAATGCTACAGAAAAGCTATGTCTTGAAGCTGTGGAAAAAAATCAAAAAGCTTTTTCAGATTATAAATCTGGACGAGAAAAAGCTATTGATACTCTATTAAGTTACGTAGTAAAAGAATCAAATGGCAAGGTAGATATTGATCTTGCTAAAAAATTTTTTTCTGGCTACGAAATTTATTAACATTCTAACTCTTAAAAAAATATTTAAAACTATAAGATACCACCAAAAGTAAATTACCCCCAAATTTTAAATTAAACTTTAAGGCTTGAAATTTGTGTTAACCAAGATTTCAAGCCATTGAGAAAATAGAAAACACACTCAAGAAAGAAATTAAATAAGATTAAAACAATATTTTAATTTCGAAAAAGCATTTTAGACTTATTGAAAACGTTTATTAAAGTGGCTGAAACATTTTAACTATTTTAATTTACTTGAAAAAAAATTTAGAGCGCTTAAATAAAATGGGTATATATTTTCTTAAGCCTGAATTTACCCCTTCGACCGTATATATTTGGCCTTTATTATTTAGGTAAATGTGAGAACCTTCATAGCAAACATAATCATACAAAGCAACACGTAAGCCCACTATATTTTTATTTTTATACTGACTAACATATTTTTTATTCCCAATACAAGTATAAAATTCATCTTGGTTTTTAAATTTTCTTTATACTCTTAATCCATAAAAGCACTATACTTTTACTAATTTTTAAAGCTTTTGACAAATATTTAGAGTGCACGGCGATGCAGATAAATTTAATACGAACAAAAAACAAACGATAACTTCTAAATTAAGTAACCCCTCAGCTATGCTGAGGGGCTTTCTTTGGTATGAACTAGGCAAATATAACCTGAATTATTAAAATTTTTGTTCTCTTAACTAATCTTATTTTAAATTGACTTTTAATTACAACAAGCAAAAAAGGAGCCCATCAAAACTGTGTGGCACTAAAGTTTGCAAAAAAGTATTAAAAGTATCAATGTGCTGTAACAACAGAAAATAAAGCCTCTACCGATTGTAAGTGTAAGTTTTCACATAGCTAAATTAACTGTGCCAACGCAAAAAAGGCAGGTTCATATTTAGACTATGGCATAAAATTTTGTTAGTTGCTGCTTAAATTATTAATTAAATACCAAACATGATTCTCACCACGTGAAATCAGGGTTCCCCTAAGCATACTGAAAACAGTTTAAGGCAAGCTGAAAGAGCATTAATAAAAAAGTTGGATTTAGAAGAGGAATTTTTAAGCTGTCGTTTTAATCAACTTTCAAAATGCCCAATAAAGATTTAAATAAGGAAAAGAAGGCGCCAAAAATAAACGTTTACGTAAAGATTGTGTAGTAAGTGCATATATTTTTTGACCATTTTGGCACCACCTTAGATTATGCTTTATAAAATTTAGTAGAATATAAAATTAATTCATATAAACACTAGCTTTTTGTTAACTTGTAAATATAGTTACCAAAAAACCTTTCGCTTGCTTACTTCCTTCCACCCGGCAGCTTTCAATGAGTCGTCAAAAACTATTTTTTGTACACTCAAATTGTTTAATTTCACCTTCGTACATTCTGTTTAATAAACTTATTTCGTCTAGGGCTATCGTTGAACTGTTAACTTCTGGCACTAAAGTAAACATTAATTCATTCTTAGATTCCACATATGCAGGGTTAAACTTTCGTATGACCTAGGTGTTTTTGGGAGGGTAGTGTAATATATTAGTACGATCAAATGCATCCACCCCAATGTTTAAATAAATTACACCTTCCGGAACAGTAAATTCTTGTATTTGAGAACCACTAAATGCCTGATTTCCAATATTTAAAGAAGTTACACCTTCTTGAACAAGAATTTTTTTTAGTTGTGTGCCTTGAAATGCCTTATCTCCAATGTTTAAAGAAATTACAGCTTTTGGAACAAGAAATTTTTGTATTTGAGTGCCTTGAAATGCCCCACGACCAATGGTTAAAGAAGTTGTACCTTCCGGAATAATAAATTTTTGTATTTGAGAACCCATAAATACTTCTTGGCCAATATTTAAAGAAGCTCTACCTGCCAAAATAGTGAATATTTGTAGGGGGGTATTATAAAATGCGCGATACTCAATATTTAAAAAAGTTATACATTCTTTAATGAAGAATTCTTTTATTTGAGTGCCTTGAAATGCACTATCTCCAATGGTTAAAGAATTTATACCTGCCAAAATGGTGAATGTTTGTAAGGGGGCGTTATAAAATGCATACGGCTCAATATTTAAGTAAGTTCTATTTGCCAAAACAGTGAATGTTTGTATTTGAGAATTAGTAAATGCATGACCTCCAATATTTAAATAAGTTGCACCTTCTGGAACAGTAAATTCTTTTATTTGAGTGCCACTAAATGCATCATCTCCAATGGTTAAAGAATTTATGCCTGCCAAAATAGTGAATGTTTGTAGGGGGACATTATAAAATGCTTGCTGCTTAATACTTAAGGAAATTACACCTTTTGGAACGAGGAATTCTTTTAGTGGAGTGCCTTGAAATGCACTATCTCCAATGCTTAAAGAAGTTATACCTTCGCTAAGCCTCACAGTTTGAAGATACTGATACAATTTAAATGAGCTCTCTCCTATGCCACAAACCGAATACTCAACCCCACCTATTGAAACTCTGCTTGGAATAGTTATTTCCCTAACAGATTTATCACCAACTGGATAAATTGTTACAGAGGTTGTACCTTCATTTATTTTACAATAAAACTTTTGTCCCTCTGCTTCTGCAACATTTTGTGGATTTTGAACTGCGCTCTTTTCATTTTTAAATAAATCTTCATTCTGTATAGAATAACTGTCTAATATAAGTTTTTTTAAAGAAATTGTTTCATTTGGCCCTAACTTTATTAAAATATTAGTATTTAAGGCCAAAAAGTCCTCCAACAATTCCTGATAAATTCTTGCAGGATTATTAGCTTCACCCTGCACAGCTTTTAAAAACCTCAACGAGTGATAATTTTTCAAATATTGCGATCTTTCAAGACCTTCTCCCAATTGGGCTATGCGATCAATAAATATCTGATAAAATGACGGTAAATCAGGATTATAATTAATTTGCTCATCTGCAAATTTTGAAACAAAAACTCTTGCTAACTCATTAGCCTGTAAAATTGCTTCATTTTGGGTTACAAACTCACTTGTTAAAGGATAAAATGCGCTATGAACAACACCTGCG
>JARLUB010000007.1 GCA_030920305.1 Eubacteriales bacterium SKADARSKE-1 | reverse complement strand
CTTGGCAAGCCATTAAGTGGAGGATTTCAAGATGCCGCTTTCGCTTTAAGTTCTTTTATCCGTCTTTGTTGTGATTTTATTTCTCTTTTTAAATCATAAAGTTGCGACAACTCTTTTCTTGCCATGAAATCACTCCTTTATTATTTACATAAGGAAAGAGCCGGTTTTAACTCCGGCTCTTTCTTTTTCAATTTTTTAAAATTACCTATACTTGTTAGCTTTTTATATACTTTCATAACATTTGAGGCAATTTTCTTTTCGATTTTCTCACGAAGGTGGTATTTTAAGTTTAATATTTCACTAAAAATTCCAGTTAATATAAGTGTTCCTATAAACTTAGCTTTACAAGCAGCTGTGATATAAAATAAAAAATCAGAATTGTCTGCACAATCAATAGTATGAAAGTTTTCATTACTAATTCTATTGTTACTTTCGTCTATTAAATTACTGGGGAAATGAAAATTTCCACCCCAAGTTGCATCTGTTAAAGCCCACTTAGATCGTCCAAAAGCATCTTCAATGAAAATTGCATTAAAAGCATGTCCCGCTCCTGCAAGTCCATTTGTGGGCAAACTCGATATCATTGCGCACGGAACTTTAGCGGAACCCATCATCCAAAACGTAAGATCTGAAATGCCTCCACATATACCTTTTTTTCCCTGAAAAACATCCTCAGCTTTAGATGCTTTTTGATATGTTGCAAACAACTCTAAAATTTGCTCTTTAGGTGACATGTTTATAGCGTTATAGTCATATTCAATATTAGAACCTATCCAATCATATATAACTTTTGCTCTATCTCTTTTTGAGATTTTGCTACTAAATTCGTTAAAGCAATGGTCCATAAAATCTTTTTTCTCACTTAAACCTAACTTTTTAAATTTATCATTAAGCATGTCTGATGTAATATTTAAAATTAAAGGAAAATTTTCATTTAATATTTGTACTGTTTGTTGTTTTATCTCACCCAAATTGCCTGGATATGTAAAATAGCGGCTTAAAAATGGAATATCTTCTCCTGGGTTTTCCGCCAAAAATTCGTTTAATTGATCTGCTACACTTTCCTTATGTAAATGTTGCAGCTGATATTTTGTGTACATAAAAGTGGCAGTTACTAAAGCCACTACTTCGGCAGTATCTATCGCTATACGTTTTGATATACTTTTGAAACAATTCCATGTATTATACTTTTTTGAATTTTTAGGTTCTTGTTTATCTGGTTCTTCCTGTGTTATTTGAATAATTTCAAGCTTTTCTTTGTTTACAGCAAAAACTGTTGTTGCTGTAACTGAAGAGCTAAGAAGTGAAATTATCAATAATAACGATACCATAAATTTAGCATTTTTCATTATATTTTAATCATCCTTTTGTTTGTATTTTATACTTATTATATCAAATTGAAACAAAAAAATAATTATAAATTAGAAAAATAAAATAATTCTTAATTAAAAATGTTGAATAGAAAATTAAATTTTACATTGTTTTCTAATTATAATTTAGCAGTATTCAATAGGTTAGCTTAACGGTCGTATTTGAAAAATACACAATTAACAATTGGCTTTTAAAAAAATTATATAAAAGTTTATCTAACTTCTTTTTTGTCCCACTTTATGAGCCCTTTTATTACTGATAAGAAATAAATAAAAAGTCCTTCACTCAGCGAGTGAAAGCTTTATTCATTCTATTTTAAATTTTAGAATAGTAAGTAAGCATCATCCAACGAAGCTTCCTGTCTTTGTGTCTGTCGCGCTCTTTGTGTTTCTTGCTTTTTACATGTTTCCAGTTTTTTTATATCTCAATTTTTTTCTCAATTAAAACATCACTTGCTTCTTTGGTTTTGTACTTGTTGATATAATTTCCAAGCAGGTAATCTGTAGTGGCATTAAAATAATTCGTAAGTTTACAGAGAGTTTCTTGCTTAGGACTACTTCCATGTTCCCACATATTACACCTTGACAGACCTGCCTCGATTTTAGAAGCAAGCTCTTTTTGAGTCACACTTGCTTTAAGTTTCAACTCTTTAAATCCTTCTCCAAAAGTCATTTTGTTCCCTCCTACTAACATTCTGCCGGCTCTTCCGGGGCTTGGGCAAACTTTGAATACAGATAATGTAAACAATGCTCGCAAAGCGTCCTCACCTGTAATCTTAAAATATTTGTCACCTTCAAAAATAAGATTGCCACAGTGTTCGCATTTGTACACTGCGGCATCTTCGTTGTCGGGTGGCTCTAAATAAACATAATTGTTTACCATGATTAAAACCTCCTTGGCAATTTATTTATTTTTTTTGTGATTTTATGGTAAAATGAAAAACGCACCCACTAGTGTGCAGGGGAGAGGGCTATAAGATTTATTAATCTTTTCTTATCAAGTTTAAGGCTTTGCAGGTAACAGGTAATACGTAGTGCATTGTACAAGCGGTCTTCTTGTTTGTGTATGTAAAATTGTTGATACTATATTATTGACAGCAGTATTGTAATGATTATAAATGAGGGTATTTGCATTTTCTCAAGCCTTCCAATTTACTTTTTGTATGTAAAAAAGCTCAAATAGTTTTGGACCAGTTGAGCTTTGAACTTTCTATTTTATATTAGAATTAAGTATTCAAGGGATATAATATATTATTGGCCAATAGCATAGGTAAAAGGATTTTGAAATTAGATCACCAATATGCAGATTTAAGAAAAAGTAAACTGATGCGGTTAAAGAACTTATAAGAGTTATTCAGGAGTATATTAACAATCTATATAATGACCTTTTTGGCAAATAAGCCGCATAAGCTATTGTCAAGTATAACAATGCACTTAGTAAAATAAGTACATTACAAAATTTATTTTATCAAGGCCACTAACGCATATTTAAATTCCATGGCTATATTATGAACAGTGTATCTAAATTTATGGTGATAGGTAAATATATGAAGGGACATGTTTTAAGGATCTGTTGGGGTAAGCATACTTACACTATTAGAGAAAGACTTTTTATGAGAATTCCCACTTGTTTCCCAATAGATCATCGAGAAATTAGAAACTGAACCAACGCATTGTGTATGGCTAAACAAAAAATAGAACAAGGTGATAATATATGTGCGATCATTTACGGCAAACCAGTTTATACAGATAATAAATCTGCGTTTGAAATTATGAGTGAAATAAAGTATGATATTCAAAGAAATTTGGATAAATAAAATGATTATATATTTGATAAAGAAGTAAGAGAAAAATTTTTAGGTATTAAGGATTAAGCTAGAGGATTATTTTACAAGGTAATGTTTGTTTAATTTTTATATCTAAATTACAAACTAATTTTAAAAATCAGAGAAGGTGTTTTTGCATGAACGTATCTGTTCTTGGATGTGGAAGATGGGGCTCTTTTATTGCTTGGTATCTAAATAGTATAGGCCATAAAGTAGTTTTATGGGGAAGAGAGAATTCTAAGAGCTTGAATCAGCTAATCAAATATAAAAAAAATGATTTAATAACTTTTAATGAAAATGTAAAATTTACTAGTGATTTAGATTTAGCGATATCTCATGCAGAAACTATAATAATATCTATTTCGTGCCAGTCACTTGATGATTTTTCAAAGCAACTTATAAAGTACGACTTATCGGATAGAAATATAGTTTTGTGTATGAAGGGCATAGAAGAAACAAGCACAAAACGATTGACACAGGTAGTAGAGACATATATTGGTGAAAGTTTGCCAATAGCTATATGGGTAGGTCCTGGTCAGCCATCTGATTTTGTAAAAGGGATTCCTAATTGTATGGTTATTGATTCAAAAAATACATCACTTAAAAAACATTTGGTTCAAAGTTTTTCAAATGATTTGATAAAATTATATATAGGCGTAGATTTAATTGGTAATGAAATAGGTGCCGCTGCAAAAAATGTAATTGGAATAGCAGCTGGCTTGCTGGATGGAATAGGATATTCTTCACTAAAAGGTGTACTAATGTCAAAAGGAGCTAAAGAAGTATCCGATTTAATATCGGCTATGGGAGGTAACCGTCTATCTGCATATGGCCTATGTCACTTAGGGGATTATCAAGCTACCTTATTTTCAGAATACAGTCACAATAGAAAATTTGGGGAACTGCTCGCTCAAGGAGAAAAATTCACTAAGTTAGCTGAAGGGGTTTCCAGTAGCAGCGCATTGGCAAAACTGTCTCAAAAATACAATGTAGAAATGCCTATATGCAGTGCTACTAATTTTATAGTTAACAATGGGGGAAACGTAAAAGACATTTTAAATGGATTATTTATTTGACCAAATTTAAAAATGAGAAATGTCAAAAATAAAGTTTATCGTATAATGAGTAGACCTCTTTTAATTTCCTTGACCTTTTATCTTTTAAAATATTCTCGAAAATCATCGGATGGTGTATAATAAAAGTATATAACTTGTTGGATTTTATTACATGAGGTAAAAAACTGTGAACAGCTATTGATAATCATGTATGTTTTGGACAGAACGATTTTGTTTTTTCTGATTATCCAAAGGTATACAATTCTTGATGTGATCTCACTCTTTATAGCTCAATTTTTACGGTTTTATTGTTATTGCCAATTGCATTAATTATATAAATGTTTATGTGTCTTCTCCTTTTTGATATACTATAGTAAGAAGTATAGCTTTGTAACATTAAAATAGAAATTTTTAATTGAGACAAGTATGTAAAAAGGGCCTTTAATTTGGTGTTTTTTTAATTAGGTATAACTTTTTATAATATTAAGAAAGAGGAAATAATTAATGAAAAAAGACGAATTTTTTTCAGTACATATGAAAAAGGATGATGGGTTTTGTAAAGAAATTGCTACAATTTCATCGGGGGATGTTCTTAAAAGGCTAAATACTTCGCTATCCGGATTAACCGAGGATTTAGTAGAAGAATCTCGTAATAATTATGGCAAAAATGTATTCACTAAGCAAAAAAAAGATTCTTTGTTTAAAAAAGTTTGGGTGTCGTTTGCAAGCCCTTTTACAGCTATATTAATTGTTCTTGCAATTGTATCTTTGTTTACAGATGTTATATTTGCAGAGCCAAACGATAAAAATTTTGTAACTTTTATAATTATCCTTACAATCATAATGATTTCAGGCGTTTTGCGTTTTGTTCAAGAAGCCAGATCAGGAAGAGCTACCGAAAAATTGATAGCCATGATAGAAAATACTGCTGCAGTATTCAGAAATGGGAATGGTGCAAAAGAAATTCCTATTGACGAAATAGTGGTTGGAGATATTGTTAATCTTTCAACAGGAGATATGGTGCCTGCTGATGTTAGAATTTTATCAGCAAAGGATTTATTTATAAGCCAAGCCGCTATAACCGGCGAAAGTGAGCCAATTGAAAAAACACCCAATATTATAAGCGAAAACAAATTTGATTCTATTACGGAATATAGTAATCTTGCATTTATGGGAAGCAATGTTATTTCAGGCAGTGCAACTTGTGTAGTTATAGCAATTGGGGACAGTACTATCTTTGGAGGAACCGTAAAAAGTCTTTCAAAGGGAAAAGTAGATCAAACATCGTTTGAAAAAGGCGTAAATTCTGTTTCTTGGATTTTAATTCGTTTTATGGTAATAATGGTGCCTATTGTACTTTTTATTAATGGATTTACTAAAGGTAATTGGCTTGAAGCGGTACTGTTTTCTATTTCTGTAGCTCTAGGCTTGACACCAGAAATGCTTCCTATGGTTGTAACTACTTGCCTTGCAAAAGGTGCAGTGTCCATGTCAAAGAAGAAAACCATCATCAAAAACTTAAACTCTATTCAAGATCTTGGTTGTATTGATATTCTTTGTACAGACAAAACCGGAACTTTAACACAAAATAAGGTTGTTCTCGAGTACCATATGGACATTGATGGTAATGAAGACTCAAAAGTTTTGCAATATGCATTCTTAAATAGTTACTACCAAACAGGGTTAAAAAGTTTAATGGATGTATCTATTATTCAACGTACAAAAGAGGAAAGTAAAAAGGATAAAACGCTTCTTGATTTAACAAAAACATATACTAAAGTTGACGAACTTCCATTTGGTTTTGACCGACGCCGATTAAGTGTTGCTGTTAAAGATAAGGACAATGAGACTCAGCTAATAACAAAAGGTGCTGTAGAGGAAATGCTGTCTATCTGCAGATATGCTGAAAGAAAGGGCGAGGTTATCCCCTTAAACGATGATTTACGCGCAAAAATCTTGAAGGAAATGGATGACTTTAACGATGATGGTATGCGTGTTATTGCAGTTGCAAGAAAATCAGACCCTTCTCCAGTTGGGGTGTTATCGATAAAAGATGAATCTGACATGATTTTAGTTGGCTATCTTGCCTTCTTAGATCCGCCAAAAGAAACAGCTAAGCCTGCTATTGATACACTTCATGAATATGGTATTAAAACAAAAATTTTAACCGGAGATAATGACAGGGTAACCCGTTGTATTTGCAACCGTATAGATATAGAAACTGATAATATACTTTTAGGTTCTGACATAGATTCTATGGATGATGAAAAATTAAAAGTTGCAGTTGAAGAGGTGCAAATTTTTGCAAAGCTTTCACCTGCACAAAAAGCAAGAATAGTCACAGTTCTTCGTGCTAGAGGACATTCTGTAGGTTATATGGGTGACGGAGTTAATGATGTTCAAGCAATGAAGGCAGCAGATGTTGGTATTTCAGTTGATACGGGAGTAGATATTGCAAAGGAATCGGCTGATGTAATCTTATTAGAAAAAGATCTTATGGTACTTAAAGAAGGCATTATCGAAGGCAGAAAAGTTTATGCCAATATGATCAAATATATTAAAATGACGGCTTCTTCAAACTTTGGAAATATGTTATCGGTACTTTTAGCCAGCGCCTTTTTACCCTTTTTACCTATGGCAGCAATTCACTTGATTTTACTTAACTTAATTTATGATATTTCTTGTACTTCAATTCCATGGGACAATGTAGATAAAGGATTTTTACTTCATCCTCGCAAGTGGGATGCATCTTCAATAATCAAGTTTATGCTTTGGATGGGACCAACGAGTTCAATATTTGATATTATTACTTATTTATTAATGTATTTTATGATTTGTCCAATGATGTGTGGAGGGTTATCTTACAACCAAATTACTGATCCCGCACTTCAAGTAAGCTTTGTTGCCTTATTTCAAACAGGGTGGTTTATTGAATCTATGTGGTCTCAATCTCTTGTTATACACATGATTCGCACAGCAAAAATTCCGTTTGTTCAAAGCCGTGCTTCTTTTCCGGTATATACTCTTGGTATCAGTGGCATCACATTTTTAACTATTATTCCATTTACATTTGTTGGGAAATCAATTGGTCTTACTGCACTTCCTTCAATTTACTTTGTTTACCTTTTTGCAATTATCATCTGTTACATGGTGCTGGCCACTCTTGTTAAAAAATTATATATCAAAAGGTATATTGAACTGCTATAGTTGAACTTTATACTTAAAAAAAGCTGAGATCTTTTCTCAGCTTTTTTAAGGTCTTTTCATTCTGAAAAGGTAGTTTTTGTGCTGTTGCCTTATTGAATGTGTTATTGAACATTTCTGGGGTTGGTTAAAATGTGAGCTCAAAAGTTTTTTCTTTATAAGACTAAATTTTAATAACGTTTAACTACTTTAAGGATTATATATTCCCAAAAATTTAGTTCATCTCCAACAGCGTTGAGTATAGAATATTTCAAAGGGCTTATGCATTTTCCATATATTTCCTCATATAAATTGCCGTAAACGTATTTTTCATTTACCTCCATTTTCCACGGCCTATTGTAGCAATCCTCTTGTTGATCATTTTTAGCTTCTTGAGAATCAAAAAGATAAACAGGTGTCTTTTCGTAAATTGCGGTGTCTTTAGCATGTTCCCACCAAACTTCTTCCTTTGGAGCTGGCTCTTTATTTTGATTCCATGGTTTTTGTGGAGAAAAATGTAGAATTTCTGGGTGATCAAAACCTGTATTAGCTTCTTCTAAGCCAAAACAAGAGATAGTAGCTTCTTTACTTTTATAATATTTGTTCATTACATTAAATTTAAATGGTAAATGAAGAATTCTCTTATAACAAACCGAGTTCACTGTATCTTGATCGTGCATTGGTAATTTGGTGTGCGTCATAATAAAATTTCTAAATTTGTCAACTAAACCGTCTTAGCGCATTTTTTTAAGATTCATTAAAAGAACACCTGAGTTAATATATCCTTCACTTGTACGTACGCCATATTTCGATGGGTACGTATATTTATAATAGTTATTATCGCATGCAACTTCAACATCTTTAACTCCGGCGGCATAATTGCTTTTTAAATCTATATTAAATAAATTAGATAAGTCATTATTGATAACAAGGTCATTATCCAAATATAAGACTTTATCTTTATTATTTAACAACTGTGGACTTAACAATCTATAATACGCAGCTTTTGGTATATTATCACTTGTAAATGGATTTGAAAATTCATCTGCAGTGCTAACCTTAGTAATATTCATTTTACAGTTTTTATAAGTATCGCAATTTTCAAATAATATTTTTTGATTTTCATCTAAAAAATCATGTGGAACCAATATATTAAAATTATATGATGTTTCTGGACTTGCATTTTTACATGCGGATGCAATAGTGACCGTAGCAGGACGTGCCCCGTTATTATCAATGTTCATTACTATTGGTATATTATTTATGTGATCGTCGGCTTTGACCATCTCCACAATGTCGTCTGGATTAATTTCTGGGGTGGGATCTGCAGAAATTTTAAATGTATCATCTGCTGTACTAACTGTTGGAGAGGAATCGACAGAACTTGTGAATTTATCATCTACTTTTATATTAACCTCTGGAAGGGGAACTGCAGATTTTGTAGATGTGTCATCTACAGATAGATCAACCTTTGGCGCGGAATTTATAGAACTTGTAAATATATTATTTACTGTTGGATTATTATTTAAAAAGTGGTCATAATTTTTAAAGGCTAGGTAAGTTCCCGCAAAGATTGTTAATAAAGCTAAAATTTTATAACGATGTTTAATGACAAAATTTTTTACAGCTTGAGTACTACTTTTTAAATTGTTTATCATACCGAAATGATTTGTATCTAATTTTTTTTCACAAGGTTTGGTTGTGTGTTCTAAAGTACCTTCCTTAATTAAAGACGGATTTGCAAGTTTATCACGAGAATCTACTTGATTTATGGATATTTGAGGATTGTTTTCGGGGGAATCTGCGGCATAACAATAGGTAACATAATTCATGGGAATAACAATAGAGAATATAAGTAACAAGGAGATTACCCTTTTCTTCATAAAACTAGCTTCCTTTCTGTTAATTATAACAAAAAAAATTTTGATATTTATAATTATATCACAAAATAATTTGTCATAATTTCTTATAAAGAAAAAAGTTAAAATTTTTAATAGAAATAAATAAAATGTCACTTGTCAAGTTTTCTTTATGGTACAGGTAGCATATCATTGACAGGATATGCCCGATAAAACGTGGGTTTTGTTAGCCTGGACAAAATGGAATGGGGGGAGTCACGCATGATGACATACGGCTTATCAATAGATCTTTTTCCAACCTGACTAAACCTTTTTATTATTTTATTGAAAAGCATTTAAAGTGGGCAAACATATAACTATTCAAAAGAATAAATCAAAAGCCAATTTTTGACAAAATCCGACAAGAATAATTTGTATAATTATGGAGTAAACAGAAATTTATGGTAATATATTTAAAAATAAATTCTATAAAATTATGTTATTTTATTATTACAAATGGAGGATTTTTATTCAATGATTAACTTTAAAAAGACGATTTCTTTGGGAATGGCAGCGATTATGTTTTCAAGTGCTACGGGCATTATCGCCAGTGCAGATTTAGTTGAACCTCAAAAATTTGACCACACAAATGCTAACTACACTATAACAAAAAAAAATAATGGCAATGAACAATTAATATTTTCAATTAATAATTGTGAAGCAAGTAAAGAGTATGATTTTAAAATTCCTTTAAAATCTGGTGAAAGGTTAGTGCCGTCAAAAAATTTACTAGGTTTTGATACTGGTGAAGCTTTAATTATGTCAGGTGATTCAGTTGTTGGTATTATAGATGCACCATGGGCTATTAGTGCAAACGGAACATCTATTCCAACATATTATAAGTTTAATGGAAATACATTGACTCAAGTAATAAGTCACACATGCGATGATGCTTTCCCCATTACTGCTGATCCAAGTGTTTGGCAAATTACCATGTGTGCTGTTTATATTACTTCAACCATTGCTGGATTTGCTTTACCAATAGCTAAAATTATTAAAATAAGAAAAGCAATTAAGGCCGTTGGTAGTATTCGGTTGTTAGCTAGCATAATTATTGGATGTATGCAAAAAAAGGTTGCAAGAGATGTTTTGTTAAAAATGGGTGGAAAAGTTCTTTTAGAGGTTGTTGAAATGTTAACTGGATTAGATGGAGTTAAGGCCAATTGCGATTTTAACCTTAAATAACTTTTGATGGTGATATTATGAAAATATTTGGTTATATTGAAGAACTTTTATTAATAGTTTCGATAGGAATAATATTTATACTTAAAACCATAAAAACTTTTAAACCTAATAAGTTAAAAAGCATAAACACCGAGCAAAACCTTGATTTTTTATTGATTTTATTTATATGTTCTTTGGTTACTACTGCTATATTGAGTTACTTTTTTAAATTGCCAAGTTTTGCAAAAGGGTTTATTATATGCGCACTAACTACTTTCGGATTAGATTCTTTTTTTCGATTATTAAAAGTTAACAAACGTTTTATTCAAATAATTTGTACTTTATTATTGACAGGCTTAAACGTTTATATGGCTTCAAATGATATGTTTATCTAACTTTATCAAAATTACAAGTTTAAAGCACATCCCTTTTAATGATTTAGGGATGTGCTTTAAGTTGACTTTTGCTTTATTTTATAAATTGAGCAATTTTATTTATGTGAACTTGCAATGTTTTTCTCATCTCTCTTTATAAAGTCAGCGAGGAAAACGTTGATATACAATTTCCTATTTTCCATAATTAAGGGGTAAGTCCGTGTTGCGGCGCACCTGCTGTGAAGCACCAAAAGGCACTGTCAGTAAGCCATCTGTTGCCTTTCATGATTTTTCTCCATTGCCTTTTTGTCCAGGAAATAAAGTCTCTAGAAGTGTTCACGCCTTGTCTGAAATATCATGTCAATAATATGCTGTTTGTTCCATAAAAAACTTATTTCAATGCCCTTCTTTTTTCATATATTATTTTAAAATTTAAGTTTGTTGTAAGTTGTATTTAAATGAATATTTTATGTTCTGTTATAAAAAAAATTCCTTTAAATAAATTTATACAATGAATATAATCATCATTTTTGTAAAAATTATTTTAATAGTTTTCTTATTTTTACAAAAGGATGGGTTATATGCATTCTTTATGGTCTAAAATCCAAGATAAAAATGAATTTAAATCTTTAAATTCAAATATAAATACAGATATTCTTATAATTGGGGGCGGAATCTGCGGGGTTTTATGCGCTTACTTTCTCCAAAAGTTAGGAGTTAAATACGTTCTTGTTGAAGCCAAAAAAGTCGGGAATGGAATAACAAAGAACACAACAGCTAAAATCACACTACAACACGGGCTTATATACGATAATTTAATTAAAAATTTTTCATTGGACATAGCTTACAGGTACCTTAAAGCTAATCAACTAGCTTTAGAAAAGTATAAAGAACTTTGCAAAAGTATAGACTGTGACTTTGAAGAAAAACCTGCTTTTACTTATTCATTAGAAAATAGATTAAAAGTTGAAAATGAAATTAAAGCTCTTGAAAAATTAGGGTGTGAATCGACATTTGAATCGGAAATCCCTTTGCCTTTTAAAATTTCTGGTGCTGTAAAACTTTCAAATCAAGCTCAATTTCATCCACTAAAGTTTATACATGAGATATCAAAAGATTTAAATATTTATGAAAATACTTTTATAAATAAAATTAAAAATCATACAGCGTTTTCTGAACATGGCAGCATTACAGCTAAAAAAATTATAGTAGCTACTCACTTTCCTTTTATTAATTCTCATGGCTTTTACTTTACTAAGATGTACCAGCACAGATCATATGCTATAGCTATTAAAGGTGCTCCCCAGATAGATGGAATGTATGTTGATGAGAAGCAAAATGGTATGTCTTTTAGAAATTATAAAGACTTGATGTTAGCAGGTGGGGGAGATCATCGTACAGGTAAACAAGGCGGAAATTACAAAGAATTGCAAGAGTTTATTGCAAAAAACTATCCTGAATCAAAAGAAAAGTACTTGTGGGCAACTCAAGACTGCATAACTCTTGATAATATTCCGTATATAGGTAACTACTCAAAGTTCGCACCAAATTTATATGTAGCTACCGGATTTAACAAATGGGGTATGACTTCTTCTATGGTAGCAGCGACAATTTTAACAGATATAATATTAGAAATAAAAAATGATTTTTCTGATGTGTTTTCACCAGACAGACCTGCTCTCAAACCTCAACTTTTCATAAATTTAGGAGAAACGCTGATTAACTTTTTTACTCCCACTGTAAAAAGGTGTTCGCATTTGGGGTGTGCACTAAAGTGGAATAAAGCCGAGCACACATGGGATTGCCCTTGCCATGGTTCAAGGTTTGAAAAGGATGGAGATTTAATTGACAACCCTGCTATGAAAAGGGCCAACGTGGAATAAGCTTTTTAAAAGATGGTATTTTGAACATCAGAAGATACGCTATGCCTTTATTCTGGAAATTTTAAGTGAAAGTTCTTTTCATTTGTGTCATTATAAGCGAAAAGGCCTATTTAACAAAAAGAAATTTTACGGTTTTACAAATTCGTTAATAAACAACCTATTTTTTGCATGCACTGCTTTTTTCCCCTGGCACATATTTTTTAATTTTCCTGTATAAGTAGCTAACTGTTTAAATATAGTGCCTTGATTGCGCTACCCTGCAATTTAATCTATATGCTTTAAATATATTTGATGCTTATTTTCTCTGGGCATAAAAACCTCCTACCGTAGTTTATTCTTTACGATAGGAGGTTTTTGTCATTGTTTATTTTTGGCATGGAAAACTTGCTGTAAATAATTTGGTTTCCCTTTTTATCAGTAGGGCGTAAAAGCTTGAAGTAGAGAATTCATGATATCCTTTTTTGAGCTTTCATATGATAGGCAAAACACAATCATTCGGTTATCTTTTTTTCTAGCAATGTGTTCTATTACAAGCTCAAGGTTTTTTTCGCTAGTGGTTTTCGCAGTTAGTTTAGTGTAGTTTTGTTCTGCTATGGTAATAGGTTCAAGGTCATCATTAAATTTTAATACAGTTGCTAAATATTTAGTTTTAATTCCATCAAGGTATTGTTCAACAGTAATGTCTTGGTTTAGTAATTCTTGCGTATATATTATTATGTAAGTGCCTTCAGGAGAATATGCTTGTAATTCAGTAGAAGTACTTTGGCTTTCTGCATTTTCATCTGTATCATCTGTTTCAAATTTAAAGCCAATTGGAAAGGTGATTTTAAGATCTAAATATTCACTTTCAAAGGTTCTATCAGTTATTTTACCTTTTTTGTATTCTACAGATTGAGTTTTTTCTGCTTGTTGTTCAGTGGAACTTGAATTTTCATCTTGAGAGTTAGTACCAAAAGGCGAACATGAGCTCAAAGGAAAAGTGACCATAAGTACTACAAAGATTGCAGAAATTACTTTTGTTTTTTTCATAAGGCTTTCCTCCTATTGTACACACGAATTTTTAAGAAAAATCTATTTTTATATGACGAACATACTCTAAAGCATCAAACACATATAAGGTCTTTAATACTTTCAAATAATTTATCCCCTATACCGGAAACATTCTTAATTTCTTCAATACTTGCAAAGTTGCCATTATATTGCCGATACTCCACAATCTTTTTTGCTAAAACCGTTCCTATCCCGGGAAGATTTGAAGAGAGCTCACTTTCAGTTGCTGTGTTTATGTTGGTTTTAGAACTGTTGCTAGATGAACTTGAACTAGAATCACTACTACTGTCAGTGGATTGTGAATTTTCTGATTCTGAATTATCTTTATCGACATATATTATTGTAGGGACTGAGACTTCAGGAATAAAAAAAGCATTATAAAAAGTTATTCCTGCAAATAAAACCAATGCTATAATTATCAATATTTTTTCTGGACTATAATCTTTTTTCATAGATTTAACTCCAAATTAAAATTTTATGGTATAATTTTATATTATAAAATAAAATTTGTAAATAAATCTTTTTAAAAGTACAAAAAAAGGTTATTATAATAATTTTTAGGAGAATCAAAATGGATTTTTTAGAAATGATAAAAGCTATATTAATTGGAATTGTTCAAGGTGTGACAGAGTGGCTCCCAATAAGCAGTACGGGTCATATGATATTATTTAATGAATTTATAAAGTTAGATGTTTCTGAATCTTTTCTTGAAATGTTTTTAGTTGTAATTCAATTAGGTTCAATTTTAGCAGTTATTTATCTTTACTTTCACAAGCTTAACCCACTTTCACATAAGAAAAGTATAATAGAAAAAAGAGATACGTTATCATTATGGGGCAAAGTGTTAGTTGGCTGTGTTCCTGCAGCAGTTATTGGATTTTTATTTGACGATATAATCCACGATATGTTTTATAATTCATATGTTGTTGCAGCAACCTTAATTTTATATGGCGTTTTATTTATTTTAATTGAGAATAGAAATAAACGTCCTATAGTCAAAAATTTTAATGAATTAACTTACAAAATGGCTTTGCTAATTGGTGCATTTCAAGTTTTAGCTTTAATTCCAGGAACATCAAGATCTGGCGCCACAATATTAGGTGCGGTTATTTTGGGTGCATCAAGGTATGTTGCAGCTGAATATTCATTTTTCTTGGCAATACCTGTAATGTTTGGGGCCAGTGGTTATGAAATTTTAAAGTATATATTAAAAGATGAGTTTTCATTTTCCATTTCAGAGTGGCTAATTTTAATAGTTGGCATGTTAACCGCATTTTTAGTTTCTATAGTAGCCATAAAATTTTTGATGAATTACATAAAGAAACATGATTTTAAAGCTTTTGGTTATTATAGAATTATCTTAGGTATAATAGTTCTTTTATATTTTACTAGCACTGTTTTTCATTTATTATAACTTAATGGTGTTAGAAATGCCTTTTATTATAGTACGAAGTCCATATTAACCTTTTTGGAAGGTAAAACTAGATTATATTTGTTTGAATTCAAGGGTGTAAAACTTGCACAGCATGTTGCAAAAATATAACAAAGTTTTTAAAGTAATGTACGAAATTAATTTAAATACCTTGACCTCTTATAATATATTTGTTAAAATGATATTTAAGTGTTAATTGCGCCAGTAGCTCAGTTGGATAGAGTGTTTGGCTACGAACCAAGAGGTCGGGGGTTCGAATCCCTTCTGGCGCGCCACGTACGTCTATAAATTTTTTAATTCCTTTTCTTTTTAATTAATTGCAAAAAGAGCACTTCTTTTAGGAGTGCTCTTTTTGCAACTTATAAATCTTTTTTTAAAGTGAACAGCGCTGCATATAAGTGATGACGAAAAGACCTATTGTTATAAATGTGAATAATTGCTATAATAAGCTTGACACGTTGGGGAGGATGAAAATTTGAAAAAGGTAGAGATATTTACAGATGGAGCTTGCCAAGGTAATCCTGGCCCTGGCGGCTGGGGTGCCATATTAAGATATAATGGTATAGAAAAAGAACTTAGTGGCGGGCAAAGCGAAACAACAAATAACCGTATGGAGCTAACCGCTGTTATAGAAGCATTAAAGATATTGAAAGAGCCATGTGAAATTACATTACAAAGCGATTCCCAATACGTTTGTAATGCAATATCGAAAGGCTGGGCTAAAAAGTGGCAACAAAACGCTTGGAAAAGAAATAAAAAAGAAATGGCTTTAAATTCTGATTTATGGGAAAAGCTATTATCACTTATTGATAAACATTTAGTAAATGTGATTTGGGTAAAAGGACATGCTGGGCACCCAGAAAATGAAAGATGCGATAAGCTTGCTGTTAATGCGGCTAAATTTGCAAAACAATAATAAGTTTTTAACTTATACTTTGGGGGGATTTTAATTTTATGAAAACAATATATGTTGATAACGCTGCGACAACTTCGGTATCTAAAAGTGTTTTGGATGCAATGATACCATTTTATAAAGAGCTTTTTGGTAATCCATCAAGTTTATATTCTATTGGAACAGATGCTAAAAGGGCGGTGGACCAAGCAAGAGTTGATGTAGCTTCTTGTTTGGGTGCAGATACAAACGAAATCTTTTTTACATCGGGCGGAAGTGAGTCTGACAACTGGGCAATAAAGGGTGTTATGCATGAACTTATAAAAAAGGGTAAAAAGCATATTATTACTTCAAAATTTGAGCATCATGCTGTTTTGCATACTCTAGAATCACTTGAAAAAGAGGGATTTGAAGTTACTTATCTTGACGTCCATGAAAATGGAATTGTAAAACCAGAAGAGCTCGAAAAGGCTATTAGAGAAGATACTGGTCTAGTTACAATCATGTATGCAAATAATGAGATTGGAACGATTCAGCCTATTTCTGAAATAGGAAAAATTTGCAAATCCCATGGTGTTTTGTTTCATACAGATGCAGTACAAGCAATAGGCCATATTAAAATAGACGTAAAAAAAGAAAATATAGACTTATTGTCATTGTCTGCACACAAATTTCACGGACCAAAAGGTGTTGGTGCTTTATATGTTAGACGTGGGGTGAAACTTTTAAATTTAATCGATGGTGGAGCTCAGGAATTTGGGCACCGTGCTGGTACAGAAAATGTTGCTGGAATAGTTGGACTTAGTGTTGCTATGAAAGAAGCAAGTTCTAACTTAGAAGGAAAAAATAAAAGAATAACAGCTATGCGTGATAGGATTATAAATGAGTTTTTAAAAATCGACAGATCTATACTAAATGGCGATCAAATACATCGTTTACCAGGAAACGTAAATATATGTTTTCGCGGGATTGAAGGGGAGTCTTTACTTTTAATGTTGAATGGTAAAGGAATTTGTGCGTCTTCTGGCTCAGCATGTACATCGGGCTCGCTTGACCCAAGTCACGTGCTTTTAGCAATTGGGCTTGCACATGAAGTAGCACACGGTTCGCTTCGTATTTCACTAGGAGATGAAAATACTGAGGAAGAAGTCGATTATATTATTAAAGTTTTGCCGGAAATTATAGCAAGACTTCGAGATATGTCACCTCTTTGGGACAAAATAGTAAAGGAAGAGGGCATGGCTGAAAATTAAAAAAATGAAAGGATGTAATATTTAATGGCATATAGTGAAAAAGTTATGGATCACTTTACAAACCCAAGAAATGTTGGGGAAATTCCAGATGCTAGTGGAATAGGTGAAGTTGGAAATCCAAAATGTGGCGACATTATGAGAATGTATATTAAAGTTGAGGACGACAAAATTGTAGATGTTAAGTTCAAAACGTTTGGATGTGGAGCAGCTATTGCTACTAGTTCAATGGCAACAGAACTTATAAAGGGCAAGACGCTTGAAGAAGCCTTAAAGCTTACAAATAAAGCTGTTATGGAAGCACTTGATGGTTTGCCACCGGTTAAAGTGCATTGTTCGGTTTTGGCAGAGCAAGCAATAAAGGCTGCTATTTCTGATTATTATAAAAGGCAGGGACTTGACCCAAAATTGTTTGTTAGCACAGCATGTGATTGCCATGAGGGACATGAGCATTGCAGTTGTGAATCTTGTAAAATATAAAAGTATTTTATATTAAGTTAAAGGTTGATCAATTCTAAAAATTTTAACCAGGATGCTAAAATAAAGAAAATTAAACAATTGTATTTTGATCATATAGAAGTATCATTGGAAAAAGTAAGGACCAATGGGTGGCCTTTATGAGCATGTATGCTTCTGATTCAAATAATAAAGTTATATATACATTTAATTTCATTGCTTTGATAAAGATTCTATATTGGACATACGTATTTAAAGTTCTATGTACTTTACACTTAAAATTGATGATACAGAAAAATATTAAAAAGACTGGACTTATTTAGTTGCAATGTTGATGTCAGTAAGACTGATCCAAACGGAAAAGAGTTTAAAGACCTTAGTTTTGAAAATATCGTTTTTTCATGGGTACTGGCTTGGCCAAACGTAATCAATAAGATAGTTGATAGCACAAAGAACTATAATTTTAAATAGATTAAAAGGGTGTGATAAAATTAAAAGATGAAAATTGAGATAAAACAGGCAACTTTGAGTGATGTAAATACATTAAGCAAAATACATGCAGCAAGCTGGAAAGTAATTTTTAAAGGATATATACCACAAGGGTATTTAGACAATCTAAAGGATGATCATTGGGTAAATTTTTTTTATAATGGGTTACAAAGTGGAAATTTAAAGGCCTTAATTGCATATGATAAAAATATTCCTCTAGGTTGTATAACATATGCAAGATCAGGGAGCGTGCCATATGGACCGGAAACAAACAAAAAGTATTCGAATTTTGGTGAGATCGTTTCGATTTATCTTATTGAGAAATATTTTCACAAAGGTATTGGAACGGCATTATTAAATGCTGCAATTGATGATCTAAACACAGTTGGATTAAAAAACAATTGTTTATGGGTTTTAAAAGAAAATATTAGTGCACAAAAGTTTTATTTGAAAAACGGGTTTGATCCGACAGATATTGAATACAATTTTAAAATATCAGGTAAGTCATTAACAGATATATTATTTGTTAAGATCAGTAAAAATTCATGATTAAAATTATGACAACTATTCTAAAGACATAAAGGTAAAATAATTAATAGGTCTCTGTTACTCTAACATTAGTTAAGTACAGAGATCTTTTTACTTTCTATTCTGTTACTCAGGTTGGAACTAAAATAAAAATTTTAAGTATCAATTTTTTAGAACTAGTTAATAATTACAATTCATGTGTGAGGTATTAATAATAAATGTTATACAATAATTTATTGTTAACAAGGCTCAAGGGGTAAAAATGGTACTCTTGACGCCCTTTTTAAATTCTACCCCCACTATATATTTTAATGTATTGCATTATTTTTAGTTTGTCCTAAATATACTAGATAATGGATTGTCCACGGGGTTTTGTTTGGTTAGATTATATCTACTTATAATTGCGTCGTATTTCTCATAACCCGAAACCAATTAAATCTCCTACAGCTACCCAGGTTGTAGGAGATTGTTTTTATTGAAATATTTATTTAAAAAGTGATTTTGTCGCCTATTTGTAGTCCAATATCATTAAAATATATTAAAACAAATTCATCGTCTTTGAATTTTGAATATAAATTAACATAAGCAAGCTTTTTCAAATTGCATATGGTAAAATGCTGCATAAACTCCATCTTTATTTAAAAGTTCATCGTGAGTGCCTTCTTCAACTATACCATTTTCAGTTAAAACTAAAATCCTTTTGGCTTTTCTTATTGTTGAAAGTCTATGCGCAATTACCAATGTTGTGCGTGTTGATGAGAGTCCTTCAAGAGACTGTTGTACATACTTTTCACTTTCGTTATCAAGAGATGAAGTAGCCTCGTCTAAAATTAAAACTGGGGGGTCCTTTAAAAACACCCTAGCTATACTAAGACGTTGTTTTTGTCCACCTGAAAGTTTTATGCCACGTTGTCCAATGTCAGTATCATAACCATTAGGGAAATTCATAATAAATTCATGCGCATGTGCTTTTTTTGCAGCAGCTATTATCTCTTCATCAGTTGCACCGGGCTTTCCGTATGTGATATTTTCTTTTATAGTTCCAGCAAAAAGATATGTATCTTGCTGCACCATTCCAATATTTTTACGAAGACTTTTAGTTTTTATATCTTTTATATTTTGACCATCAATTAAAATTTCACCATTTTCAATATCATAAAATCTTGGAATTAAATTGCAAAGTGTAGATTTACCAATACCTGAAGTGCCGACTAAGGCAACATATTCCTTTGGCTTAATATCAAGATTTAAATTTTCAAAAACCTTTTTATAGCCATTTTCATAATTAAACGTAACATTTTTAAAGGATATACTTCCCTTTACATTATTAAGTTCTTTTGCACCTTCTTTATCGACGATACTAGGATTAATTTCTAAAATTTCTATAAATCTATTATATCCTGCAATCGAATTAGTCATCGTTTCAAAAAGACCCATAAATGAGAATATAGGACCTATAAGAATAAATTGGTAAAGCACAAAAGTCATTAAATCCGTAAGTGGCAAAACATTATTTAGTATTAAAATTGCTCCTGTAATAACCAATAACGGGCTATATAATGTTATTAATGTAAACGTTCCAGAAAAACCCCAACCAACAATTTTTAACGATTCTTTTCTGCTGTTTACAAAATTTTTATTTGCCTCTTTAAACTTTTCTATTTCTAAATCTTCATTCGCAAAAGACTTAACCACACGTATTCCAGAAAGGCTGTCCTCAATTTGTGAATTTATTTTTGCCATTTTTCCAAAATTTTTTTCAAAAGCTTTAGCCATTTTCGGCATAAACCAGGCTATATAAAAACATGTTATTGGAATTAATCCTGTTGTTATGATTGCAAGCTTCCAATTGATCATACAAAATATTATGAAAATCCCTAAAAATCTAGTAATTAAAAGTAACGTTTCTTCTGGAAAATGGTGCAAAAACTCACTAATATTAGATAAATCAGTTGTAATTCGTGACATTAACTCGCCAACCTTTTTGTTATCATAAAATTTGTGTGAAAGTTTTTGATAATGTACGAAAATTTCATTTCTCATATTATTCTCTATTTTGGCACCTATTAAATGCCCACAATAAAGCATATAATAATTGCAACCATAAGCTATTATTAATAAAATTAATATACCTATAGACAACATTATAATTTTTGAAATTGCATCATTATATTCTAAAAAAATCACCTCACTCGTCAAATACCTTAAAATAATTGGAAGTAAAATAGTGATTGCCGAAGCCACAACTGAGAAAAACAGATCAAGAAAAAATGTTAGCTTGTATGGCGTGTAATAAGATATAAGTTTTTTCCATTTTTTTATTTTCAAATTTATCACTCCTTAAATCTTTTGATTTTTATAAAGCATGACTGCTTGAAATTTTTATTACTGGTCTAGTCAGCCACAATTAAATATCATAAACTTTCTCATAGCTTTATCTAATAAATTCTTAAAATTTCATTTCTTTCGTTCAATTGATGATAAACTCCCCTTTTTTCTATTTTTTAGGTGCTTGGTAAACATAATTTAAGTATTTTCTAGCAGCAAACTCATCATTCTCATTATAATTAAAGTTTAGTTTGCTAGCAACTTTTTTCGCAGTTTCACTAAATAAATCACACATAATAAATACCGACTTCCAAATATGTTCAATGTTGCTATTTGGATAAGTTTCTAAAAATTTTTTCCATGTGTTTTCAGGTAAGAATTGATACATATATTTACCAGACTTGCCTGTGCTACAGGAAAAATTATTTTCAATTCCTATTTTCCAGGAAAGCACATTAGTTAAGTTTGGCCTAATGATATCATTTAACATGTCCATAATATAAGGGATTTCCTCTCGCCACAGTCCCTTTGCTGCATTATTAAGACACCACCAAAATTCATTGCATTCACATGAAAACTCTGCTTTAGTAGGTCTTTTAACATAATAACCTAAATCAGTGCTTTCAGGTGTTTCAGTAAATAGATTGTCCTTATCTAGCAGAACTTTGCACATCTTATCACTTAAAATATCGGATTTAGCAAAGTTAATAGAATTAACATGTAAATCAACTCTGTTAAAGTCTTCAAGCATAATTAACCAACCATATTGTATTTTCAAAGTCGCATTTCAGCCCCCTCATCTTATCATTCTTTTCTGGCATTTGCATATATAATCTTTCTCCAAAACAGTCAATCCACTTTTCGTTTTCATAAAAGGGCCTTGTTTCTACAACCACATAAACAATGTCATAATCTTGAAAAATATCTTTTGGCACTTTTACATTTACTCTTGAGCCATTCATGTAAACTGCCCTGATTCGGTCATCCTTCTTTGCGACACCTAGTATTATATCAAGCATTTCTTTTTCTGACCTCATAAGATTCACCTTTTTTAATCCTTATTTATTTTTTCATCCCACTGATAATTGTATAAATTCACCCGATAATTTTCATCCACTAAAACACCTTCCAGTTCCAATAACCTTTTTTGTGATTCTTGCCCGCCAAAACCAAAATTTTTGGCAAGGCATCCACTTCTATTTACAACGCGATGGCACGCAATAACATCAGGCGTGGGGTTTCGATGAAGGGCTGTTCCAACAGCTCTTGCAGCTTTTGAAGAGCCGCATAGCATAGCGACCTGCCCATATGTAGCAACCTTCCCAAGAGGTATTTTTTGAACTGTTTTATAAACTTTCTCGGCAAAATTCTTATTCATTAGGGTTTCTCCTTTATAACATTTCTCTTATGAAATTCTGCCCACTCGCTTATTTTTTCTAGCATTTTCTCTTTCGATATGAAGTCCTTTGCAATTACTTTATTTATTTTTAATAGTTTATCTTTAGAAAAGTCAACAAAAGCTGCTGCGACAATCTCTATTCCTTTATATAGGCAAAGATTGAAAACATTTGGCATTTTGTCAATTTTATCTAGTTGCATAAGGACTTTATAGGCATCAATCTCGTTTTTATTTGTCGCAATCACAAACCTATAACCATTAAACCCGGCTTCTTGAGCAATTTTCATAATAATTTCGGTTTTCTGCGTAGTGTATTCTGAAAACAAGCCTTCTATCATCTTAAATCCATTAGGGTTTTCTTTTATTAATTTAAGTTTAACATTAGCATATGCGTCTATAGCTTCGGGGTTATTTCTTAAATAATCCTGAAAAACTAAATTCCATTCTATTTCTCCACTAGTTTCGGTTAAAACGTGTAAGTTTATATCATTAGGAATTTTCTTGCTAAAAAATAATCTAAGCGGTAAATTGAATTCTCCCCTACCTTTATAACCGATGTTTTCTAATTTATCTGTAACTATCTTTAAATTTTTAACAACACACATTATATCTATTTGTGGCTTTGCACATAGCCCTGGAACACTAGTTGACCCGACATGATAAACTTCTATACAATTATTGCCTAATACTCTTTTTACTTCTTGGGATTCTTCATCGAATATTTGAGGCCATTTGGTATCATAAGGCACTATTTCTATTTTCTTTTTCAAGACTTTCTCTCCAATTTATAATTTAATTATCTTAGTAGCAACACTTTCTACGAAAGTTTTATCGTGTTCAACAAACAAGATTGTTGGTTTAGACTTTAAGATCAATTCTTCTATTTGAATCCGTGATAAAATATCTATGAAGTTTAGTGGTTCATCCCATAAATACAAATGAGCCTTTTCACATAAACTTTTAGCTATTAAGATTTTCTTTTTCTGCCCTTCGCTACAATCCGAAATGTCTTTTTCAAACTGTACTCTTGAAAAATCTAATTTTCTAAGTATCGCCTTAAATAAACTTTCATCAATGTTTTTTTCCGTTGCAAAATCTGAAAGGTTACCTTTAAGTCCAGCTGTATCTTGAGAAACATAAGAAATCTTTAAATTGCTCACTTTTTGAAAATTTCCAATTGATATAAGATCAGGACTGCCCAAAATAAACTTTAAAATAGTTGACTTGCCACAACCGTTTTTACCACATATGGCGATTCTATCACCTTGATTAATCTCAAGATTAAGATTATCACATATTTTTTTATCACCGTAATACAAAGAAACACCATTAAAACTTAATATATTACTTGAATAGTGCTTTAGATGGGTTATTTTTAATTTATCAGCTGTTTCTATATCTTTTAATAGTTTAGATTTTTCTTCAATAGACGATTGTTGCTTTGATTCAATTGATTTGGAGCGTTTCATCATCTTTGCGGCTTTATGTCCAATGAAACCTGTATCAGGTCTCAATCCACTTATTTTCGTCCCTTTTTTTGTTGCTTCCACTTTATCCGACCAATCTGCTTTTTGCCTTGCAGATTTTTCAAGACGTTTTATATCTCTTTTTAATTTTTCATTTTTAGCAAGTTCAAAATAGTCCTGTCTTTGCTTATTTTTATGCCATGATGAAAAATTTCCTTTTTGAATTACAATACTGGTTTTATTTATCGATAAAATATGATCTATACAATTGTCAAGAAATTTTCTATCGTGTGACACTAATATAAACCCTTTTTTTGATTTTAAATAGTCACTTACAATTTTTCTGGTTTTCATATCCAAGTGATTTGTAGGCTCATCAATTAATAAAAAGCAATGCTCTTTTAAAAACAAACTGGCCAATAATATTTTTATTTGTTCCCCTTTGCTCAAAGTATTAAATGGTCTATAAAGTACATTTTCATCAACATCAAGTAAGGACAACTCCCTTTGTAGCCTCCAATATTCATAGTCTGGAATGAAAATTATTTCACTTATTACGTCTATTGTATTTTGTAATTCATCTTTAACTTCAAATGGAAAATACTCAAATTCCACTGGACTTATTATATTTCCAGAATAATTGTATTTTCCCAAAAGCAGATTCAAAAAAGTTGTTTTACCACGGCCATTTCGTCCTGTAAAACCAAGTTTCCAGTCGGTATCAATTTTAAAAGAGACATTCTCAAATACACTATCATAGCTTCCCTCATAACCAAAAGTTAGGTTTACAATGTCAATTGTAGCCATAAGAAACATCCTTTCTGTAAAAAAATTGGATTGCAAGAAAGAAATTCTTACAGTCCAATATAATTACAGACAAAAAAGTCCCAATTATAAAGGAGTATGAATCACATAACTTTCTTGCAGAAAGTACAACAAAACACAGAATGCACGAAACATTCCTAATTATTAGTCTTATTGTCCTTTAAAATTAGCAAGAAAAATTATACATCTTCCCACTCCTAAATTTTAAAATATAATTTTATTATAGCATAAGCTTGAATAGCTGTCAAAAAGTTTACCTTAAAATAATAAATAACATATAAAAAGCTGCAGCAAATTAAGCACAATTGATAATTTTCGTAAATTTTATTTGACAAAGATTACAAAAAAACCTTATAATTTTTTAGAAAAGGAGAGATCAAAAATGAAAAAATACTTTTACCTGTTTATTGTACTATTATCTATTACCATAATATGTCCTCAGAATATAGTTTTAGCAACTGCCTACACAACTGAAACAAATCTTGATTCTTTTTTTGGGAACGAAAGCGGCTGTGCTGTATTTCTTGATGATGATAAAAAAGAATATAAAGTTTATAATCCGCAAATGATCAATGAAAAAGTATCTCCATGTTCTACCTTTAAAATAGTGCTAACCCTTGCAGGTTTAAAATATGGAGTATTAAAAAACGAAAATACCTTAATAAAGTGGGATGGAATAAAAAGATCTTTTGATAATTGGAATCAAGATTTAACTTTAAAAGATGCTTTTAGATATTCAGCTGGTTGGTATTTTGCAAAAGTAGCTGAAATGATCGGGCACAATAATTTGACTCAGTTTGTAAAGTCTATTAATTATGGAAATTGTGATACAAGCTCTGGCGGAAAGTTTTGGCTTGACTCATCACTGAAAATTTCTCCAAAAGAACAAGTAGACTTTTTAAGAAGATTACTTAATGGGAACTTAGATATTAATCCATCTTATATAGACACTTTAAAACAAATTATGTGCAGCGAAGAAAATAAGATAAGCGATGATTATATTCTTGGAAAGACTGGTTCTAACGGAAATAATATTGGATGGTTTGTCGGAAAATATAAAAGCACTTATTTTGCGATACGTCTTATTGAAGGAGAAAATGTTTCTGGCTTAAAAGCTCGAGAAATTTTGAAAAGTTTAATTATTAATGGAAAAATTTAAAGGTGAAAAATTATTTGACTAGAAGGCTTATGCTTTTGTGTTTAAAAAGTTAAAGATAAGGGAAGACCAATAAATATATGTATGAATTAAAGGAATGGTTGAAAGAAGTCGAAAACTCCAAATTAAAAAGTATTTGATTTTTTTAAGGCATGAATTGATTATTATGAAAATCACATGGCACAATGGGAAAATGCATATAAGTATATAGCTAAAGTTATTCCAGACAACACAAAAAAAGATTCTTGATATTGGTTGTGAAAAAGGTTTAGAAATAGATTTTGTAGTCAAAATGACTTAAAATCATAACATGAAATGATAAAAGAAGATTATGAGTTATGATGAGAAATTTAGAAAAAGAGTAGTTGAGTTTATAAAAGACGAAAACAATTATCGAAAAACTGCAAAAACATATAATGTGTGCTTGGAAAGTATATGGAAATAGGTAAATAAGGATATTTGATAAAAGGCAAGCTTAGATATTTCCCACGAAAACGAATGAAGAGAAAATTAACGTAGAGAAGCTCACAAACATAGTTTTTGAACACCATTATGCGTATACATAAAAGAAATAGCTAAGGAATTTGGATGCAGTGAGAGTTGAATAAATTACGAATTGGCAAAGTTGCAAACAATAGCTTCCTTTTTGAATTTTGGTTTAAAGAAATGTTCCTTAAATAAGTCTCAAAAGGTTATACCGTCGCTATGGATAACTTCTCCATACATGGAAAACCTCAACTTTTTAAACTTGCTCAAGGAGATTAATTTGATTTTTCTTCGGTCTATTCTCAAGATTTGAATGCAATTGAAAATTTCTGGGCCTGGCTCAAAAATGCTGCAAGCAGGAACTTATCCGCTCCAAGGTAAAGAAGTATCGCACGGAAATTCCTAAATAAGCTGATTTCAATCAGCACATACTTTTATTTTAAGAACACGGAGTGCAGCGTGAAAATCACAGCTTTAAAGGTAGTTATGAAAGCTAACCGGATTTACTATAGCAAAAAAGTTTTATGGGGTGCTAACGGACAATTATTTGCACAGACTCAGCAATGTCAAAAAGTTAAAACTCATGCTTATAAAGTTTAGCATGAGTTTTATTTTTTCTAAATAATTAATTTGATACCACATAATAGTATAAAATCTTGTGCAACCTATTTCTTGCTTTGCTAATATGCCGAGACACTGTAGACTTACCAATTTTCAACTCACAAGCTATTTGTGTAACGGACAAATTTTTATAATATTTCATTATTATACATTCTTTTTGACGGTCAGTAAGCTCTCCTGCAACTACTTTAGATAATATATTTAAAAGACGTTTGTATTCTTTTTCATTTGTCATCTGCACTTTTTGATTATATTCAATCATTCCTGCTAAAGATTCAGTAAACTCATTAAGAGATAATTTCAGATTTGACATATCCAAAAGTTCCTTTCATATTAAATATTTTATCGTTTAAATAGTGAATATTTAAGTATCTTAAATTTAATAAAAATATTTTATTAAGTCTTTTCCCTTCTTTCACATTTTTTTAAATATTCGCCTACGTGCTTTAGGTCTAAACAAATCGAATAAAGAAGAGTGACTCTTCTATATAGTTCTCTATCATGTTGTAACTCGGTTTTTTGAAGTTGCATTTTAAGAGATCTTATGTATAAAGATAAATTTTTATATTGTGCTAAATATTCCTCTGACAAATCTTTATATTTCACAATAAACTCCTCCTAGTTTCTACACTGAATGTGTTGTAACAGGTGCGGAAAGGTAAAAAATATATAACATATTAAGTTTTAAAATTCAAAGCATCACCACCTATATTTTAAATATTAGCAGCCTTGTAGAAAAAGGTCAACACAAAATATTAAAAATTAAATTTCTATTGATTGCACAAAGTGTGTGTGATATAATTTTGTTATTAAATATTTTAAGGGTTGTGATTTTATTATGTTCTGTAAAAATCTTAAATCTTTAAGACAGTCGCAAGGTATAACACAAGCACAATTAGCGGATAGCTTGGGGATTTCTGCATCTACTGTTGGAATGTATGAACAAGGACGTCGTGAACCTGAAGCAGCTATGCTAAAAAAGATTGCTCTTGTATTTAAAATAAGTGTAGACGATCTTTTAGATACGTTACCTTCATTTAAAAACAGTGATAGAGATGTTAGTGAAGTTATTGATGATATCACATTTACCTTAAAGTCACAAAAAGGGTTGATGTTTAACGGCAAACCAGTTAGCAGTGAAGATCAAGAAAAGATAGCTAATGCAATAAAAATAGCTGCTGCAATTGCTATATCTGCCAGTCAAATGAATAAAAATTAGTCAGAGGGTTATATTCTGGAGTTAATTATGAAAAATATAAGGAAAATCGTTAGCCGAATAATTATGCAATATGGAACTCGGTCACCTTTTCAAATATGTGAAAAAATGGGAATTAATATACTTTTTGTTGATTTACCTGATAAAGTTAATGGTTTCTTTGTAAACTCCGCGGAAAATGGATATAGATCCATACTAATAAGTAAATCTATACCAGATTTTAAGAAAGAAGAGGTTTGTGCCCATGAATTAGGTCACGCTTTATTACATAGCGAAATAAATTCTATTTTGCATGAAAACGATCCCTCATTTGGTTTAAAAAAATTTGAAGCAGAAGCTGATTTTTTTTCTAATCTTTTATTACCTAAACCAAACTCTAATTCTTTAACTCAAAAATCTAAATTTAAGTGCTTAACTAAGTTTTAAAAAGTGCCACATTTATCATCGATATAATTAAACAACACCAAATTTAGTAAGAGCTTTCTTGCTTTTTAGTAATTTTCAATTTTTTTTAAAACATTAATTTTATTAAAATATTCTTGAAACTAATTATTGTTGTGAAGATATCTTAAGATTATATGCTTTCTTAATTACTTTCACATATATTCCGAAATATTAATATTATAAAATCAAGAATAAAAGGAGGAGATTTATGTGGAAATATTCAGTACCACAAAAGTTGCAAACATATATTATAGCTGAACTTGGTGATGCTTTATTATACAAGGAGCTTGCAAAAATGGCTCCAAATGAAGAATATAAAAACCTGCTACTAGATTTTTCCAAAGATGAGCAATCCCACGCCGATGAATTTAAATTAATATATAGAATGATAACGGGAAAAAAGTTTGACCCTACAGTTGCTACACCATCACTAGAAGGCTCTTTTAACGACATTCTTCGAGATAGAGTTTTAGATGAAAGTGGTGATTATAGAAAATATGGAGAACAGTATTTAAATACAACTCAAAATCAAATTTTAAGAGACGCTTATTATCGCGCTAGAACAGATGAAAATGTTCATGCCTTAAGGCTTTTATATATGTTATCTTAAGTAACATAAACATTTTAAGGTATTCAGGCTAACTTAGGCGTGGTTATGCACAAGTTTGTGCTGTGGGTGCTATAAATAGCAGAAAGACTACGATGAAAGATGTTGTGGTACCAGGAGTTAATTAAAAATCCACCGGCTATGTCGGTGGATTTTTAATTAACAAACTTTTTCTAAATCCTTTTTTAAGCGATCTATTATTCTTTTTTCAAGTCTTGATATGTAAGATTGAGATATTCCAAGTGAATCAGCAACTTCTTTTTGGGTGTGTTCTTTGTTTCCAGATAGACCAAATCTAAGCTCCATAATACTTTTTTCTCTTTTAGAGAGCTTAGCAACAGCAGTATGCAATAAATTGAATTCGGCTTCTAATTCTAAGCCTTTATTCACTATGTCTTGATCACTTCCTAAAATGTCAGACAATAAAAGTTCATTTCCGTCCCAGTCAATATTTAGTGGCTCGTCTATTGAAATTTCATTTTTTATTTGAGAATTTTTGCGAAGATACATAAGTATTTCATTTTCTATACATCTAGAGGCATAAGTTGCAAGCTTTATGTTTCTATCAGGGCAAAATGTATTTACAGCTTTAATAAGTCCTATGGTTCCAATTGATATTAGATCCTCAACACAAATTCCACTAGAATCAAATTTTTTAGCAATATAGACAACAAGCCGCAAATTATGTGTTATTAAGGGTTCACGAGCATTTTTAATTCCCCTTTTTATATCATCCATAATTTTAGCTTCTTGAGATTTAGTAAGGGGAGGGGGTAAGGTTTGTGTTCCGTTTATGTAATGGATGGAATCAATTAATCCTATCTTTGTTAGTAAATTAAAAATTTTGATTTTTATTTTTTTAAAACAAATTTTAATTTTTTTCATATTCAATCATTCCTTTTTTAAAAAATTAAGATTAATTTTTGACTTAATCTATTAGTTCAGGACTTACTAATGCTGAAAAACTTTCACCTACCATTCTTTCGTCAGCTACTGCGATAAAAGCTTCTTTTACAAAACTATATTTATTTTGTATGATGGTTATTTTTTCAGGCTTAAATGCGGGTAATAAGCCATTGCCTGAAATGGTTTTAAAGGGGATAAGCCTCATTTTTAAAGTTAAGCTAGAGTCCGGTTGGGTGCAAGTCTCGTTATGTTTAGAAAAATATAAATTAAATTCTGAAGGAAGGATGTTTTTTATTTGATTATAGTCAACAATTATTACTGGTGTATTTGAAAAGGGTTCTCTTAAACTATTTCCTGTATCAATTTTTGCATGTAGTGCTATTTTTTGTCCGATTTGTTCTATTTCAAGCCTACAAAAATTTTGATGTATTCCTTTTTGTCCAATTATTTTATTGCAAAGCTGCATTATAAAATATGTAACGAGAGTTGCCATTATGAAAAAAATTGGGGATATATTAAAATAAATCATGCCGTTTTTCATAAAGATACCTTTTGGAGACATAAAATACCAAATAAAAAATATTATTCCGGCGAAAAGGAAGTTTATTAAGTAAAAAGTACAAGTAGCTTTTAAAATTAATTTTAAATTTAAAAAGCCAAAGGCTAATAAAATGATTGTTATTGACATAATAAGTTTTAAAAGAAGCGATAGAAAAAAGTTAATTGGTGGTAATAAAATAAATAAAGAGTACACGGCACCAACAGTAGCAGCAAATATAAGTCTTATGCGTTTTAACTGTAAGTTTAAAAATTTAACAACTGCTAGTAGAACAAAATAATTTATAAATATGTTTATACAAATAAGAACATCTATATATATAACCCTGGTCACGCCTACCTCCAAACTCAAAGCATTATTGAATCTTTTTTAATTTAATTTTTAATACTATTTTATTATTTGTTTTTTTAAAATATAAATATGTCATAAATTAGTGTAAGACTAAAAGAAACACTAAATTACAAGTTGTGCAAATTATAAAATTTTAAGAGTTGTTTCTTCCTTGCGCTAATTTTATTTTAACAGTATAATATTATTAAATAGATGCATTTTAAATTTACAAAAAAGATGGTGAAGAAATGCCCGAAAATAAAGACGTAATTTTGGAAGAAAATGAATTTAAAGAAATGAGCACAAAAAAACGGGTTGTTTGGCGTATCGTATCAGTTGTTCTTTTTGGTTTTGCTATTTGGGCAGTTGTTGCTATTACTGATTTTATTTTGGACTTAATAAAAAATATGTTTTTTCCAAGTTAGTAAATTTAATTATAATATAGATTTATTACTTGCTTTTAAACAAAGGAGTGCATTTTAAAAATGTGGTTTTTAAGATCAGGAATAACGCTTGAAAGTGCTATATTAAAAATTTTGGCGTCACTTGTTATTATTTTTCTTGTTATGCCTCTTCATGAATATGCCCATGGATTTGTAGCTTATAAATTGGGAGACAAAACTGCAAAATTTAGTGGGAGATTATCTCTAAATCCATTGCATCACATAGACCCAATTGGAGCTCTTGCAATTTTATTGTTGGGATTTGGTTGGGCAAAACCAGTGCCAATAGATTCAAGAAATTTTAAAAATCCTAAAATGGGTACGGCATTAACCGCTTTAGCAGGTCCGCTTTCAAATATAATTGCTGCTGTTGTAGGTGGTTTAATTTTTAATTTAATTTATGTCTTCAGAGAATCTATTCAGATAAATGTCTTAAATATGGTTGAATTGTTTTTGTATTACTATATTGTTATTAACATAGCATTGGCTGTTTTTAATTTAATCCCCATACCGCCACTTGATGGTTCTAGAATACTTTCTGCCTTTTTACCTGATAGATTTATCTATAGTTTTTATAAGTATCAAAACTACATTATGGTAGCGTTTATGGCTTTAATTTTTTTAGGGTTTTTATCGGGCCCTTTGAGCTTTTTAAATAATGCTGTTTGCAGGTGGGTAATGTGGCTAACCTCGTTACCGTTTGGAGGCTTAGAAAGTTAATCTATGGAAAAAAAAATGCTTTATAAGTTATCTGAGTTTGAAGGTCCGCTTGATTTGCTTCTTCACCTAATTTCTAAGCATAAGCTAAACATTTATGATATAAAAATTTCAGAACTTTTAGAACAATATATTGCCCAAATAGAATTAATGAAACAGCAGAACTTAGATATAGCAAGTGATTTTTTAGAAATGGCAGCAAGGCTTATTTATATAAAAACAGCACTTCTTTTACCAAAACATGAAGAGGGAGAAGAGTTAAAAAAAGAATTGACAGGGCAGTTACTTGAGTACAGAGAGTGCAAAAAAATGGCGGAAGTTATGGCAGAGAAAATAAATTTAGATTTTATAAGTAGAATGCCAACGAATATTCAGCTTGACTTTTCTTATAAAACAAATCACAATGTTTTTGAGATGTTAAAGGCTTATATTGATGTTGTGGGAAAGGGTAATAAAAAATTACCACCATCTAAAGAGGATTTTTCCTACATTATATCGAAAACTATAGTTTCAGTATTTTCAAAAGTTGTGAGTGTATTAAGAATACTGTGTAAAACAGGAGAAACTGAATACAAGTTGTTATTTCAAAAAGTTAACAACAAGCCAGAATTAGTTGCCACATTTTTAGCAGTTTTAGAGCTTATAAACGGAAAGAGAATATTGATTACAGATGACGATGCAAAAGTAAGGCTTTTAAATGGCGGTGAAAGGTATTGGAAATCAAAAAAACAAAATCAACAATAGAAGCAATTCTTTTTGCAAGCGGTGAGCCGGTTGAAGTGGACAGGCTTTCAGCAGTTTTAGAAATTGACAAAGCAACAGTTATAAAGTTAATAAAAGAGATAGTAGATAAGTTTGATGAAGATGATAGTGGCATTTGTATTGTAAAACTGGATGACAAGTATCAAATGTGTTCAAAGCCAATTTATTCTAATAGCATTAGGGCGATGTTGGATCTTCGCCGACACGTACCTTTATCTATAGCAGCAATGGAAGTGCTTGCAATTATAGCCTATAATCAACCAGTTACAAAATCCTTTGTTGAACAAATAAGAGGAGTGGATTGTTCTGGAACCATTTCAAGTTTGATAATAAAAGATTTAATAGAGGAAAAAGGACGATTAGATTTACCTGGCCGTCCACTTTTATATGGTACTACTTTAAACTTCTTAAAATGTTTCAATATTTCATCACTTGATGAATTGCCTCCTTTACCAGATAAAGAAATTGATTTAATAACAGAAAAGTGTGAAACGATGTCGATTTTGGAGGGGAAATGATAGTTTTATATATTTTGTTAATAATAATTTTTATTAAATGCATTTTAATTTTTTGCCCAATAAGTTTTGATATATCGTTTGAAGATACATTTTCTATGAGATGTAAGTTTTTATTCATTTCATTTTCGGTTTACCCACAAAAAGAAAAAAAGAAAATAAGAAAAAATTTACAAAAAAATTATAATAAAAACAATAAGGTTCGGGACATAATAAAAGAAAAAGGGTTAAATGGATTTTTAAAGCTTGTAAAGAAACTAGTGTCTATATCAATTAGCGTAGTTAAAAGTTTGTTTAAACATTTGTATATAGATAACTTGGATCTAAATGTAATGGTGGCAGAAGAAGATGCTGCGGCCACTGCTACAAGGTATGGGCAGGTATGTTCTATTGTTTATCCGGCACTTAATATACTTTTAAAAAACAATTATAAACAAAGTTATAGTGTTATTATATACCCGAGTTTTACAGAACATAAGTCCAAGGTAACATTAAAAATGAAAGCTCATATAAAATTAATTTATATTTTAATATGTGCCGTGAAAGCTTTTTTTAAGTTTATAAAAGATTCTATTTAAATAAAAAAGGAAGTGTAAGTTATGGGTGAGAGGCCAATTGAAGGCATGATGGACAAAACAATGCAAAAGATCAAAGAAATGGTGGATGTAAATACAATTATTGGAAGTCCAATTACAGCACCTGAAGGTACTATTATCATACCCGTTTCTAAGTTATCATATGGTTTTGTTTCTGGGGGGTCAGAGTTTTCAAACAAGAGGGAAAATAGTGAAAATCTTTTTGGCGGTGGAAGCAGTGCTGGAGTGACAGTTTCTCCTGTTGCATTTTTAACAATTATAAATGGAACTGTTAAATTGTTGCGTGTTGAACCATCAAACAATTCAATAGATCGTATAGTTGATATAATTCCAGGAGTTATTGATAAGGTATGTACTTTCACAAAGAAAAAAGATTGCGAATGCGATGTAGATAAAGACAAATCTTAATTAGATTAAATTTCTACAAATATTGGCTTGGTTTAATTCTTATTTTTAAGTTTTAAATCAGGCTTTAATTTTTACAAAATTTATACCGGCGGGAAAGGATAATAGCGTTTGCCATATTGCTTGATAAAAATTTTAAGAGAATACAAGATATTACAATTTTAGCTCCAAAATTAGATATTTATTTTTATGATGCTTATTCTGTGTACAATTAAAGTTCCTATAAAAACATTATTAACTTAAGTAAATTTTCATTTTTTTAAGTAATAAAAGCCAAACATTATATAATAAATCAGTTTTTGCTTAATTTTACTTTTGAATAATCACAGAAATTTTATCTTGACTTTCAGAAAAGATTATTATACAATAATTTAGTAGTATTTTTTGGACGTTTAGCTCAGCTGGTAGAGCATTCGCTTGACGTGCGAAGGGTCAGCGGTTCAAGTCCGTTAACGTCCACCAAATATAGTTTATAAAACGAAGTGCCCTCAAAAAGTTAGATGATATTTTAGATTAAAAACCCAAAGACTTGAGACTTGTGTTGAGCAAGTGTCAGGTCTTTAGTTTTTATTTTGACATATCTGTTATTGTAGCAATTTAAAATACTTCACTAGTTTAGTTTTAAAACTTTCTTAATAATGAAATTTTTGTAAAAGTAGCATTTTATAGGTAGTCATAAAACTGCAATTAAATAAAATCTGCTAAGGTAAAAATAACTTTTAATTTTTAAATGCTTTTACAAAAAGCGGCTAACCTAATTGTTTTAATTTATATAAATAAACAAATAGATCGTCTAGCTAAAGCTAAAGTTACTTTCTTAAACCTTCACTATATGTCGTATCTGTATTTTTTCGTACTAATATTCAAGTTGTTTATTATAACGAGTTTTTTCCTTCTAAATAATCGTTTTATTACCCCCTTTTTGGCCATTTATCATATACCATTATCTTGAAATATGAGTCTTGTTTTTGGGTGTTCACCTTTTGAACACTGATCTTATAATCCACATATATTATAAAAGATATTTATAAATAAAAATGAAGACTTACACATGTTTACAATAAGTTGTAAAAAGGAGAGGTATATAGTGCAAAATAGAAGTTTGCCGCTTGATAAGTTGTGTTTAGATCAAGAGGGCAAAGTTTCAAGGTTATTATTTAAAGGTAATAAGAGGCGGCAAATGATGGATTTAGGTATCGTTGAAGGGACAAAATTAAAAGTAGCCTTAAAAAGCCATTCAGGAAATCCAATGGCGTATCTTATTAGAGGTGCGGTTATTGCGCTTAGAAACGAAGATGCATGCAAAATATTAATAAAAAAAATATAACTATCGTAATAAAACTACGTAATCATTCTGTGGATTTAAAATAGTTGCTTGATTTCAAGGATAAAACAGATTGATTCGTAGTTTAACCTTTTTGTATGTAACTAGTAAAAATCTATTTACTCTAACTTTCAAGAGAGAAAAATTAAACAAAAATGAAGGTAAAAAAGTCTGTCAACTAATTATTAACTTGTAAAGGTGATCAAAGGGGGGCTTGATTTTTATGGGGCTTACTAAAAATTCAACTGGGCTTAGCGTAGCAAAGGATGAGTTTAATTCAAAAGAATTCCCAGATTGTGATAAAGTTATTGCAGTAGCTGGCAATCCAAACGTTGGAAAGAGTACTATTTTCAATAGCCTTACAGGGCTTAATCAACATACGGGGAATTGGCCAGGAAAAACTGTTACAAATGCAAGGGGAAAATATACTTATAACGGCAAAGAGTTTATTTTAGTTGATTTACCAGGAACATATTCACTTAACTCTAATTCAGTTGAAGAAGAGATAGCAAGAGACTTTATTTGCTTTGGTGGTGCCGATTTAGTAGTTGTTGTTATGGATTCTACTTGTTTAGAGCGAAATTTAAATTTAGCTTTGCAAATAAAAGAAATGACCTCTAAAATTGTTGTGTGTGTAAACATTTTAGATGAAGCAGAAAGGAAAGGAATAGATATAGATTTTGATGAACTTTCAATGCAGTTAGGTGCACCTGTTGTTGGCACTAGTGTAAAAGAAAGTGAAGGTAAAGCGGCACTGTTAAAAAAAGTTTATGACGTTTCAATTGGTGAAGAAAAAACATATGATATAAAAATTGATTATCCAAAAGTAGTTGAAGATGTAATAGACTTATTAGAACCTCACGTGAAAAAAATAGTTGGAAGCAGAATTAATTCGCGTTGGGTGAGTGTAAAGCTTTTAGATATGGATAAAAATTTAAATGCTACTCTTACAAAACATTTAAACTATGACTTACTTAATGATGAAGTGATATCAAATATACTAAAAGAAACAAAGAAGGATTTTGCTATTAATGACATAAATGAAGAGTACTTAAGAGATGAGATAGTTTCAAGTGTATTCAAAAAAGCTGAAAACATTTATAGACTATGTGTGCATTTAAAAAAGGTAAATTACAATGAAAAGGACAGAAGAATAGACAAAATCTTGACATCAAAATTAACAGGAATTCCTGTTATGATAGCTCTTTTATTTGTGATTTTTTGGATAACATTGTCTGGGGCTAATTACCCATCTGAAATAATAGCCGATGCTTTGTTTTATATTCAAGATAAGTTAACTTTACTTTTTAATACGTTAGGTGCTCCGGAATGGTTACATGGGTCGTTAGTTTTAGGACTTTATAGGACATTGGCTTGGGTGGTTTCAGTAATGTTGCCTCCAATGGCAATATTTTTTCCACTTTTCACTTTACTTGAAGATGTAGGGTACTTGCCCCGAGTAGCCTTTAACCTTGACCATTTTTTTAAAAAGTCAGGTGCACATGGTAAGCAATCTTTAACTATGTGTATGGGTTTTGGGTGTAATGCTTGTGGTGTAATTGGTTGCAGGATTATAGATTCACAAAGAGAAAGATTAATAGCAACAATCACAAATAATTTTGTTCCATGCAATGGTAGGTTTCCAACGTTAATTGCGATAATAACGATATTTTTTGCAGGAGTAGTATCCTTACCGTACCAGTCTTTACTTTCAACACTTATTTTAACAGCGGTGATATTAATTGGAATTTTTATGACTTTATTGGTTTCGAAATTATTATCTCAAACAATATTAAAAGGAGTACCTTCCTCATTTGTTTTGGAATTGCCACCGTATAGACGACCACAAGTTAGCAAAGTAATTGTACGATCTGTTTTTGATAGGACTTTATTTGTTTTAGGTAGAGCAGTTTTGGTTGCGGCACCGGCTGGTTTGCTGATTTGGATAATGGCAAATGTATTTTTAAACAAAATAAGTATTTTGTCATATTTTTCAAATTTTTTAGATCCATTCGCAAGATTGATAGGCCTTGACGGTGTAATTTTAATGGCATTTATTATGGGGTTTCCTGCAAACGAAATAGTAATTCCAATTATAATAATGTCATACCTTTGTACTGGAAGTTTGACTGGTTTTTCAACTCTTGAGGAACTAAGACTATTGCTTGTTAATAATGGTTGGACGTGGCTAACCGCTGTTTGTACAATGCTTTTTTCTTTAATGCATTTTCCTTGTGGAACAACTTGCCTTACCATAAAAAAAGAGACTGGTAGTTTTAAGTGGACAGTTATGTCTTTTTTAATTCCTACAATATCTGGAATTATAACATGTTTTTTATTAACAAGCATCGTAAGGCTATTTGGACTTGAGTTTTAATGTACTAAATATTAAACAAAGTTTATAAAAGTGTTGACAAAAATAAAATAGTATTATATTATATATGCAAATGAGTTTATAGGAGGAAAAAAGTTATGACATTAAAAGAGTTTGCAGATCAAAACCCGGATTTAATTCAAAAGGCAGGAGAATGTAAGACAAAAGAAGAATTTGCACAATTTGCAAAAGAACATGGGGTGGAAATTCCTAAAGAGACTTTGAATGAAGCTTATGCTTATGTTTGTGCGCAAGGTGATGGAGAACTGAATGAAGACTCTTTAGAAAGTGTAGCTGGTGGTAAATATAAAGCGATTAACAGTGAAGATGTTTATAAAAATGACAAAGGCCAATACGTAGTGAAAAAATAAGATGGTTTTTTAGGAACTATTTTAAAGGGAAGCACTAAACAGAAAAATTCAATAGGAATAATAAAAAAGGCTTGAGACCTGCATTGAGCAGGTATTGGGCCTTTAAATTTTGTTTTTGTAAGTTTTTTGTATAGTTAAAAAACTTAATTATTAAAATAATATATAAGCAAAAAGCCCCAAATATTTAAGAAAAGGGCAATGCCAGCTCAAAGTACGATATGTGTTCATCATAAGCTGGATTTCTTTTCTGTACGCTTTGCTGCGCTCTCTGGGCATAACAAAACCTCTTACCGTAGTTTCTATTCTACGATAGGAGGTAACTTTTGTTATTGCCCATTCTTGGTGAGGCAGTCTAAAAGTCTTTCTTGCTACTTTACTGTGACTTTTAAACTTTACTTGATCACGAAAGTTTGATGTATTATAATATTTAATTGTGGTTTTAAAAATTTTGTACTATTTTGAACTCTTTAAGTTTCTCTTTGAATTCTTTGGGAAAATTCTCTCTTACTTCTATTTGAAGAGGTTGAGAAAGATCAAGCCCGAATATCCCCATAATAGATTTTCCATTTATTATGTATTTATCTGAAAAAAGAGTTACAGGGAAATCGAATTGATTTGCAAAAGAAACAAACTTTTTAACAGTTTCGATATCAGAAAGGATAATATCTTCTTTATACATTAGCTATGCCCCCTAAAATGTCGAAAAAACTCAACAACTATATATTATGTTACCAATTGAAAGTGAATTGGTCAAGACCAATAATATAATTTTATTACATAGCACAAAAAAACACAAATATTAGCGAAATTTAGGAGAAAATAATGAAAGTTTTCATAATAACGTTTGGTTGTAAAGTAAATCAATATGAATCTCAAATAATATTAGAAGATTTTATAAAAGAAGGGTTTTTAAAAGCCAGTTCTGAATTAGATGCAGATATTGTTATAGTAAATTCTTGTACAGTTACAGCTGAAAGTGATAAAAAGGTAAAAAAGACACTGAGAAGGATAAGAAAGGGCAATAGAGAATCTGTGATTGTTTTAACGGGATGTATGCCTCAGGCATTTCCAGGTAGAGATTTTTCAAATGCTGATATAGTTTTAGGTAACTCCAATAAATCTGAAATATTGCAAAAGGTAATGACGTTTTTAGTAAATAAACATGAAATAATTGATATTACACCATATGAAAGTAAATGCAACTTTGATCCATTTAAAATAGAAAGCTTTAATGAACGAATGAGAGCTTTTATAAAAATTGAAGATGGATGTAATAGGTTCTGCTCTTATTGTATTATTCCTTATGCAAGGGGAAGAGTAAGGTCAAAGCCAATTAAAGATTTATTTGATGAAGTGCAAAACTTAGCTTATAACGGATATAATGAGATTGTTTTGGTAGGAATTAACCTTTCAGCGTATGGACAAGATATAGGTTTAAATTTATGTGATGCGGTAGAAGCTGTTTGCAACATACCAAAAGTGAAAAGAGTGAGACTAGGCTCATTAGAACCAGACCATATGGGTGAGAATATAATAAAAAGACTTTCAAAACAAACAAAACTTTGCCCGCAGTTTCATTTATCACTACAAAGTGGGTGTGATGAAACTTTAAAAAGAATGAACCGCCATTACACTAGTGAGGAGTATTTTAAAGTTGTAAGTGATATAAGAAAGAACTTTAATAATGCATCAATAACGACGGATGTTATGGTAGGTTTTCCTGGCGAAGCTGAACTAGAGTTTATAAAATCATTAGAGTTTGTACAAAAAGTAGGTTTTGCAAAGGTACATGTTTTCCCTTATTCAATAAGACCAGGGACTAGAGCTGCAACTTTTGAAAATCAAGTTGCACCGCTAGAAAAAGAAAAAAGAGTGCATAAAATGATAGAAGTTACAAACAAGTCTAGACAAGAATTTTTAAATTTACAAGTGAAAAATGTTGAAGAAGTTCTTTTTGAAAAGTCAATAGATGATGGTTTTTTTGAAGGTTATACAAAAAATTATGTACCCGTTATTGTTAGGTCTAATGAAAATTTAAATTCTAAAATATTAAAAGTAAAGATAAATACTGCTAAGGACAATCATTGTATAGGGGAAATAGTTTAATAAAATTTTGAATAGTATTTTATTTAAATAATTTCATAACATTTATAACCTCTTCTTTACTTTGAGGTTTTTTTAAGTCTCCATATGAAAATAACATAAAACCATCACAACCAACACTTCTTGCATATTCTACTTGATGCATTAGTATATTATTAGACTTTTTCCAGGTTCCTTCATCTAAGTCAGAACCCGCTTTATAAACTCCTATACCATAATATAACTTAATGTTGTCACCTTTAATTAAGCTTTTCCATTCGTCTACAGACTTTGAAAAAGGCAAGTTTGGATTTTCAAAGTTTACATAAGTTTGGGGACATATGTAGTCTAAGTAGCCAGGAGATTTCATCCAACTATAAACATCCGCTCCTACTTCTAAATCATTTGAAATGTTACATTCTGGTGATATGCCAAACTCTATGTTTGGCTTAATTGATTTTATGGCACTATATACGCCAGCAATTAGTGAGCTTATATTTGCTGTTCTCCACTTTAAATGATCAAGGGCTTGCCCCTGCTTTATTTTTGAGCAATATTCATTATAACAAGCTGTATCAAAGGTTTCATTATTTTTGGGATAAAAATAATCATCAAAATGAATACCGTCAACATCATAATTTGAAACTACTTCTTTTACTCCATCTATTATAAGCTTTCTAATTTCAGGATAGCCAGGATTATAGTACTTTTCAGCTCCTAAGTCTACAACAATATCACTAGTGTTTAAATTATCACTTCTTTTCCATTTGCTAAAAGGGCTATCATTTGAAATTATTTCCGGTTGGTTTGCTAGTTGTACTCTTAATGGGTTTATCCATGCCTGTATTTTCATACCAGCCTGATGAGTTTTTTCTACCATGTATTTTAATGGGTCATATCCAGGATCATTTCCTTGTGTACCTGATATTATATGCGACCATGGAGAAATTTTTGATGGATATAAAGCATCACCAAATGGCCTTACATGAACTATAAGTGTATTCATATTGAAACTTTTTGATTCGTTAACGATACAGTCAAATTTTTTCTGAAATGAAGTTTGACTATAATCAGTTCCCTTCATATCAAGGTCCATATAAGGCACCCAAATAGCACGCATTTCATTTTTAATGTTAGCATTTAGATTATTGTTTTGTAATGTTTCAGCACTAACGCTTTTAGACATATTGTTAAGTTTTAAAAAATCATGTTTAATTTTTGAAGAGAAAAGCACAGTAAGGATTAAAAATAAAATGGAACCAATTAATATTGTCCAATATTTTTTGTGCTTGTTTTTCATAGTTATTCATTCCTTTTTATTTTAATAAATTCTTACTTTATACTTATTAAATAAATAAAATATAAATTCCTATAAAAAATTAATTATTGGACAATTATAGATAGATCTTCAAGGCAAGGTTAGTCATAAATTTATTTCACTGTTGATCTTTAGTGGTAAACTTATTAGGTATTTGTAAATTATAAAGTAATACAAAATTTTTATATTGACAAAAATTTTATAAAATGGTACTATGTCTATGGTAAAGATGAGCAATAGAGGGGCATAGCTCAGCTGGTAGAGCAGTGGTCTCCAAAACCACGTGCCGAGGGTTCAAGTCCTTCTGCCCCTGCCAAATTAATTTTGCATAGGAACTTTAATTAAATATAGTTTTTTAAGATTTGATTAAGATAGCATTAATAAAATATAAGAGAAATAATCCTGGTTAAGGTTTTTTGTTTTTACCAGATTATTACTTTTTATAATGTGCTGTTATAGCTCAGTCGGCAGAGCACTTCCTTGGTAAGGAAGAGGTCACGCGTTCGAATCGCGTTAACAGCTCCAACTAAAACCCGCATAAATACTGGTTTTACAGTGTTTGTGCGGGTTTTCATTTTTGCCCTGAAAGAATTTTTCTACGAATTTTTCTACGAATTTTTTTACATACCAGAATTATAAAGAAAATGTATTTTGAATATCTTTGGCCATATTATTTTTTCTCGTGTTACTAATATGAGTGTAAACATCAATTGCTTCTTTTGCGTCAAGAAAAACCCCCTTGCTTTCTTCATCTTCTTTTTTAGGTAAAGAAACTTTTGCCGCTGGGTTGCGCAGTATTAGCTCATAGAAAGCCTCCTCATCCAAAACTGACTTAATAAAGCTCTGCATTTTTATCGTACAAATTGATAGGCCGCCTTTTTTGCCATCTAAACGACCACTTCTAAATTTACTTTCGTAATAATCTGTAATATTAGATGGTTTTTTCGGACAATTTAAGATTCTTTTTTTGAAAATAGGGGAAAATATGCTTTTTAGTTTGCGCTTTTCCCTCCTTAACTATGTAACTGATAAAAATCTGATCCTCTAACGGCAAGTCTTTTACAGCTTTATAAAGCTTCGAACTTCCAATTTGCTCAATCCAGTCTGTTAAACTTCTATCAAAATAAGCCTCTTCGAAGTGCCCACTATGTTTGTCCCCATCAAATAAGCACTCATGCTCTTTCGTCTTAATTTGTGCTCTAAAATCATCAATATCCATCCTTTCAACAACCTTATAATAGTAAGCATCACTTTTTCCATTTTACGCACCCTCCAAATCATTAATTTTTGAAATGATCTAGAACAGCTCTATGGAAGTCGTGCATAATATAAAATCCAGCGTTTCACAATTTGCATTCCTCGCACCAAAGCAAAAAAGGCAAGGCTTACTCGAATGAGGAAGTCTCACCTTAATGATTAATTGATTACACGAATATGCATATAATCCTACGACCTTACTTTGGCATCTTTTATACGCTTTCTAAGCGTTTAAGAAACAATTTTTGCAAAGTTCAGTTGGATATTTTTTAAAGACGCAAATCTGCAATAAGTCAATATGAAGTATGGCTTAGACTGCCCTCTTTAAAAACGGTCACTAAACTTAGCCATATTTTTTAATGTAACAACAGGTTTTCTTCTTAATTTACAAGAGGATAGGCCTGAAATAATGGGGATGGGTGGATTGAATAGATCACAAATTAATTCAATACTTACAGTTGCCGACGAATACCGAAAAATGAACCTTAAAGCTGCAAATAAAAAATCCCCCTGAACCTCAGTTCAAGGGGATCTTCTTTTGTTACTGGTCAAAAAATAAGAGCCTAACAGAACTACCATCTGTTAGGGCTCTTTTTTTATATGTATTACTTAGTCTCCTAGCCAACGAGTTGGATCTATATTAGTAGATTCGAAGTATGGATTAGCATCACATAATGATGGTTTACCGCTGTTTTCCCAAATACAATCAATTACTTTCAAGGCGGCTCTTCGGCAATCGTCATGATCTTTACCTAGGAATAGACATTCAGCACGCGCAAAGTCCCAGTTTATTGCATCCTGGCTCTTTTGATATTTTATTTCTTTAACGGTGCCGAACTTGTAATTGATCCCAGTGCAACCAGCTTCGGTTGACGTAGCCATTAGAAGAACGTTGTTTCCAATCCACTCATGGCTTAAAATTGCGTCTCTCACTTGTTTATACAATTCTTGATATCGGTCAACCGCATCACTAGCTTGATGTGAAATTGGCATAATACAATATTTATTATAGGCAGCACCTGCAACAAAAACCAAAGCCCCGCCTGCTAGGAGGGCAGTAACTGCAGCGCCAGTTAGAGCCAAAGCCGAACTGGCACCCGCCAGTTTAACAACTCCTAAAGTTGTCATGCCTGCACCTCCAAAAGATAGTGCTGTATCAGTAATAGTTGCAAGAGCAGAGCTTTTTTTCCCATCTGATATTGCTAAAACTTTTTCATTCACTGGCAAGTTTCTTAAATTTTCTTCAGTAATATAGGTCTTGGCGTCTTCCAACACTTTTTGAGTTGCTTTGGAATCTAAGCCAGACCGTCCTGCAGCTATATCCACCATGGCTAATCCCATGTATTCTATTACAGCTGGTTCAATTTTGCTGTTCTCTGCTCGTATTAATTTAGTAAAAGCATCTTTTATAAATTTTAGTAGAGTAGCTTTTAAGCTCGGAATCTTTTCAAATCGCACTATTATTAATGTTTTATCATCGCTGTTCTGAGTTACCCAGTCCACATTTTTTAATGTTTTCTCGAGGTTTATCTCTTCTATATTTATTTCAGGTAAAATACAATCCGCATATGAGATTAAACTTGTGCACTGGCAAAAAGTTAAGATTAATAAAATTATTGATATTAGTTTTTTCATTAGTTTCCTATTCCTTTATATTCAAGTTGTGGGAGCATATTTAATTTATCGTCTATGTCGATTAAATATTTTTGTGAATTTACATAACACAAGTTGTCTTTTTCACATGTTATTTCTACACCATAAGTCCAAAGATGATGGTCTGGGTATCCAGCAATGTTTTCAATAATTCCTTCATTGTTTAGCTTTAAATGTTCACAATCACAAGACTTGTCTATAAGAGAATAATTTTTGGAAATGATAAGGGAAATAAGAGTTGTTGCAGCCCCACCCATAACTATTGCAAAAAACTGAAGCCACGAAAGGGAATCATCTATTTTAGCAATAGCACTATCTGGGCTGGTAGAGCTAGCGGCATTGATGATTGGCTTCATTTTATAACGGTTATATATCTTCATAGCCTTGTAAGAAAATGGATAAAATAATATAGTTGTTATTAATGGTGCTATTGTAACTAGGTTTCCTTTCCATGAACCGGAACCAAACCAGTCATTATGTTCTTGCCAACATTGGTTTACCTCATTTTTTAGTCCTTCCATGTATTCGGGTAACTTTTCAGAGCTTACATAGTATGTTTTGTCGCCCCACTCATTGTCGACTACTTTGTCTTCGCCAAGTGCAAATGAGCCGGTAGCTGTCATGCTGAGTATTGTTGTAAACGTTAGTAAAACTGATACTAGCTTTTTCATTAATTGTTGTCTCTCCCTAAATTTAGTCTTATCTGGTATTATATTACAGGTTTAGGAGGTAATATTTTCTCTAAAAGAAAATAACAAAAATTCTCTTTAAAGTACACAATATACAACACTTTAATAAGTGATTTGTTGATTTTTAGGGAATTATAAGTTTAATAAATAAAAAATTTCCCTGAACCGCATCGTCGCAGTTCAAGGAAATAAAAATTTATTATTGACAAAAATAAAAAACCGAGAACAACGCATGCGCTTCTCTCGTTAAAACCTTAAGATTTTAGTTTACTTTTGTATTTCAGTTTTTAACAATTAAAGCTAACAAATTGTATCTGTTTCTTTTTTAGAACAACTCTGTTAAATCAATATCATAGAACTGGTACCATGCTATAGCCGGATAAGTCAGTACACTACCGTAGTTCGAAACAAAAATTTTAAGTGTTTCAACTTTTATCTCAAACTACTTTTCTAATGTTAGTATTTTTATAAGTGAAAGTTTTTGCTGTCAATATTTCATAAATTAATTGTAAATTCCTGTTAAAAGTATTGCTAACAACCGAATTCCCACTATATTTCTAAATTAGAATTATAAATCGTTCCCCTTGTGATAAAATAGTTAAGTCTTTATAAATTTTTACATTTAATAAGGGGGGAACCAAAAATGAAAAAGGTATTATCAAGTATTTTAATTGGTAGCATGTTAATTAGCTCCATGGGAGCCATATCGATTTTTGCTGATGAAACAGAAACAAGTGTTTCGGCTACTACAGAAGCAAATTCCGAAGCTAGCTCTACCGAAACAGAATTAGGTGAAGCTATAGGCAAGCTTAAAGAAAACATAACAAAATTTGAAGTGAAATCTTTCTGGCGAAGAAATAAAGGCAAAATTTTAAAGGTCACTGGTGGCGCGTTAGCGGCCGCCATGGGAGTAACAGCTGCATATTTTGTCTACAGATATTCAGGGGTTAGCGTGCCTGATGAAAGTATGGCAAATAATTTTAATGGAGTAAAAAATGATGTTGCTTCAAACGAATCTGTTGAAGGTAAATCTCAAACTATTGTGACTATAAAAGCGAGGCATCCAGTTGAGCCAACTGTTAAAAAAGATAAAGTAATCAACGCTGCTTTGGTTGAACCAACTATTGTTGATTTTAAAAGTTTGCAGCCGATTTCACCAGTCAAAGGGTTTGAGCCAAATTATTGTTTAGGTAATAGTACAACAGAAACTTATTTAGAACCACACCCTGAAGTTTCTGCAGTAAAGGCAGTAGAAACTGAAGATGTATCTGCAAACCAAGATCTAGGACCCTTTATTACCTACATGAAAAAACTTTACTTTTGCGCCAATTCAAATGAAGATCGAGCCGTTGAAGATCAACTCAAGGCCTATTTAGCTGCAAAAGGGATCGCTGCCAATAAAGCTTTTACAATTGCTGAAAACGAATATAAAAAAAATCCAAATGACCTTTTAATTAAAAAACAATATTATGAAGCTAGAAAAAATTATGTAATTAAACTTGATATAGAATTGAACTTTTTAATTAAGATATCAACCTGTGAGAGGCCTTTATCAAGAGTATTTGGCAGTAACCAAATGAATTGTAATTTTGAAAATGAGCAACTTTATGATATTAAAGAAAAATATGATCAGGATTATTTATATTTTGAACATAATGAAAGGGATGATTTGGCATTTAACCAATTAAGAGAAACTCGGCAAAAGCTTTGTGATGTAATAGAGAGGTCATCTCGCTGTTTTGGGGATTCAATGAATATGCGCGATGAAGAAGAGAAAAAAGAATTGTTTAACATCCTTTTAGGTGTGGGTGTGGCAGTAGTTCTTGGTTTAAGTCCAGCGGCTTTAATACTGTTTTGTTAAGCACGCATTCTATAAAATTAGTATCGTTGACATAAAATCAGGTGAAGCTATAGCAAATCCAAGACTCAAAAGCTAACGATATAAAAGAAGAAACTGTGAGTGTAGATTCTGCAGATGACTCTACAAATCAAATAAATTATGACGAAGCTGCTTTTAAAGATTTAGAAAGTGCTTACAACAAACGTTTCGAACCTGGGGCAAAAAAACCATTTAAAGAAGCTTGCAAAAGGTATATAGCTGCACTTAGTAAAGTAGGTGTATGCAATCCTTTACATTTATCTGAAAAATGAAGATATGTGCTTAATAGACAATGAAGGTACACCAGCTGATCATTCATCTACTACTCATGAAAACAAAAAGACTCTTAGTGAAGAGAATGTCTCTGCAGTCAAAAAAGCCCTAGAAAATGCTACTTTTAAAGCATGGGGCGGTATTTCCAGCACAGCTTCAAAAGGCTGGAAAGCTATGTGGGCTTTTAATGATGCTGTTGCAGAATATACGTACGTTGGTCCAGTAAAGGCAACCGCTTGGGGTCTTGGTGGCTTAGTAACACTATTGGGGTGTTTCACCCCTTATCTCAAAATATTTTTCTCATAGTTAAGTCTTTATAAATTTTTACATTAGTTAGACTCAGTTTTCATATTGTAAAGTTAGGGGAGTTTAAAAATGAAAAAGGTATTGTCAAGCATTTTAGTTGGAACCATGTTAATTAGTTCCATGGGAGCCATCTCGATTTTTGCCGATGAAACAGAAACAAGTGTTTCGGCTACCGCAGAAGCAAGTTCCGAAACTAGCTCTACTGAAACAGAATTAGGTGAAGCTATAGGAAAACTTAAAGAAAACATAACAAAATTAGAAGTAAAATCTTTCTGGGAAAGAAATAAAGGCACAATTTTAAAGGTTACTGGTGGCGTTGTAGCGGCCGCCGCAACTGCAGCAGCCTTGTATTTTGGGAACAAATATTTAGGGACTAATGGAATATCTCTAGTAAACCCAGAGCTAAACCAAACTTCAAACCAAGACCCTACCGCTCCATCTGTAGACCCAGCTCAAGACCCAATCCCAGCTCAAGATCCACAAGCTAAAGATATACAAGAAGAAACTGTGAGTGTAGATTCTGCAGGTGAATCTACGATCAAATATATGCTCTTACAAAGGTGTCCAATAAGGAGTAAAGGTAACATTACAGAAACAATAAATGAAATGTGCATACCTGAGCAATGTGATGCAGGTTTATCTATAAGCACAAATCAAAATCTATTTGCAAACTCAACTGAAACCCTTAATGTTACAGGTGCAGCTCCATCTGCAAGCCAAGCTGAAGACCCATCTGCAAATCAAATAAATTATGACGAAGCTGCTTTTAAAGATTTAGAAAGTGCTTACAACAAACGTTTCGAACCTGCGGCACAAAAACAATTTCAAGAAGCTTGCAAAAGGTATATAGCTGCACGTAGTAAAGTAGGTGTATGCAATCCTTTACACTTATCTAAAAAAGAAGATATGTGCTTAATAAATGACAAAGATACAGGAATCAATATGCAAGCTGATAAATTAACATTATGCGAAAGTAAGGATAATGATTCAACAATCGGATCTGGCTTTAAAAAAAGCTGGACTACCGCATGGAGAGGTATTTCTAACACAGCTTCAACAGTATGGAAGACTATACGGGATTTTGATGATGCTGCTGAAAAATCTCCTTATTCTGTTCCTATCAAGTGTATTGCCTATTGTATTGGTATCTTAGCAATAATACATGAAGCTTACTATTGGGGTTTAATTCCTATTAGTTTTGCAAATGTATTTAGAGGAGACGGTGCAGCAGCTCCTATTTTAGAAAATCCAGAAATTAATCCCACTTACTACATTTGTCCTGAAGTAAACAGGATTTTTGAGTGGCTATGTAAGGTCCTTGGCCCAGAAAAGGCCTGTCATATGATGTATGCTTTTTTAAAAGAAGTGTACGAAGAAATGCCATTAGACTATCAAGTTCCGTATCTTCGGTATGTCCTTGGTGTTCTTTATTCGTTGCCTGACAAAAATACACCTCTAAATGAAATTCCAACTTGGATGTTTAAAGGAACTTAAAGTCAATTTTATTTTACAACCAAAAAGCTAGTAGATAAACGATATTATTGTTTACAATAAAGCTAAAAAACCTGCTAAAAGAAGTTTCTTACTTTTCTTAGCAGGTTTTTTATATTATAAATTAGTAAGCTTATTAATTAAATCAAAGGTATAATTAGCCCCGCGTGACAGTAAAATTCCGGTCAAAATGTTACCAACATAGGGGAAATTGGACTTTAAATTAAAATATTCCGGCAAGTCTAACTTGTATGCTACAGCCACTAAAATTCCTAAAATTATGCTAGCTAGCATTTTCCATGAAAAGCTGTCATCTACGAAAAACCGGTTCCAATATGTAATTACGGCTTCGATGATAACTGCAAAGCAAATGAATCCGAATGTTTTCTTCTCCATAAAAAACTCCCTCCTTAAGTTTTTTTGCTTATTAGGTTTAGTTTAGCAACGAGGCGGGCAAAATTTTTAAAATTCATCTAAAAACTTAAAGCGACTCGTTGGGTGGGGGTGCTAGAGGGGGAGGGATTCGAAAACAATGTCATTAACTTAAGGGACGGAAAGGCGGAGAAAAAGTGCTAAAATAGAAAAGGTGATAGAAATGGAAAAAGGGACAAAATTTATTAGGCAAATACAAAGCATGGCAAAAGAGAAAAGTTTTCGTGAAACGCATGTGAAAAATGCACAGAAAGATTTTATACGTACGAGAAAAATGACTTTTCAAGATACAATAATGTGCACAATTGGAAATACAAAAGGTCCGCTTGCGCTTGAGACTGAAAAATTTTGCAGGAAATTAGACCGGGGTACAATCAGTGCTGCAGCTGTTTGCAAAGCTCGTCAAAAAATCAAATATACGGCGTTTAAGGAGCTTTTCGAAAAAACAGCAGCTAACATTGAAAGAGACAAAAAATTCTGTGGATATCGCATAATTGCGTTTGATGGAATGAAGGGCGAGCTACCAAGAACTCCTGAATTCACCGAGAAATATAAGTTTTCTTCAAGGGCAGATGCGCCGATTTTCCATGCAATTTTGGCATACGATGTACTAAATAAGGTGTTTATTATGTCAGAATTTAATTTTGGAGGAGCAAGTGAGCATCGCGCAGCTTTGAATTTGCTTGAAGAGATAAAAAAACACGAAGTTTACAAACGAGAACCTCAAATTTGGCTGTATGACCGAGGATTTCCGTCTTTAAAGCTGCTCAAAAAACTTGTACAACACAATCAAAAATACGTGATGAGAGTGCCTAAAAGTTTTTTAAAAGAAATTAAAGAATTCCAAAAAAGCGAATATATGGACAAAACCGTCCATGTTAAATATGATGAAAAAAGAAAAGCCGCAAACCGAGTAGATTTTGACGGAGAAATCGAATTTGACGTCAGATGTATCCGAGTAAAATTAAAAAATGGCGAAGAAGAGATTCTCATAACTAACCTAGAGCGTAAAATTTTTACAAAACAGAATATTAGTATGCTCTATCAGCTTCGGTGGGGTATTGAAACAAGTTTTAATTATCTCAAACACTCTATTTTTATCGAAGAATTTACAAGCCGAAGTGAAAACGGAATTTTTCAAGATTTTTATGTTTCGTTACTTGTTTACAATTTTGTTTCTTGCCTCTGTGGGTTTCAGGACGAGGACAATTCTTTAAAAAAACAAAACATACGTACAAAATAAACTTGCGGACAGCCACAAAACTGGTTTACCATTCCATGGTTGATTTGCTGTATACGAAGTTTCGAAATCTTTCCTATAAATTTCAAATATTGAAAAATAAAATCATCAAGCACCTTTCTCCAGTTCGTGAAGGCAGGTGTTTTGTTCGCCATTTTTCCAGCTTGACTCATTCCACCTGTCACTGCCGCTCACCCTTAAGTTAATGACATTGATTCGAAAACCTCCCCCTGGGCTTTTTTGCGCCGACTTTTTTCACGAAAAAAGCGGCAATAATTGTTATGTGGTTTTAATAAACGCATCTGTAAAGCCCGCCGCCTTAGCCTTTTCAAGCTGAGCCTCGGCGTTTTTTTTTGCGAATACGCACGCACTTGCACATAATATCTAGCCTTTGATGAGCTTGATTGTGGCATTTGGATTGGCTCTTCCACAATTGGACCACCTGCTACAGCCACAATGCCATTTGCAATGCCAAGTGCACACCTATATGCAAGGTAATCTGTTAAAATAATCGGGACATCAGTTGTACAGCATTATAAATTTCTGATTGTAACTTTTTAGTTGCAGCACCAACCTTTGTATAAGTTATTGCAATTATTCCACCGCCCGAGCTGCCGTTTACACCTGAATTATGGTGGACCGATACGCAATAATCTGCACTCTAGCTGTTAGCTGCATTTGTGCGTGTAGTCAGTGGTACATCGATTTGACTGGTTACATCATCCAACCTTTTCACATTGTGTCCAATTTTTTCTAGCAGCAGCACAACATGAGTTGCAATTCCTTGATTCAGTGTCCATTCACTGGTTTCATTTGGGTCAAGGGACTTTAAGTACCGCTTACCCTCATTGTAGAGCCCACATCCTGCATCAATTGCTATTTTCGCCATAAAAGAATTTCCTTTTTGTTTTAAAATTTTCTATATAGTCATTTTGAAAACCGGTCTTTCTTATGCAGTTCGCTTCCACATGTAACAGGTAATATAAGGCTGTAAGTTTTCACTATTTCCTTTACCAGTTGAATTTGTAATTTTAATGTCACTAACAGTTGCAGAATTCATACAAACTGCCGTATAAGTTCAACTAGCTGGAAGACTAGTATTTGTTAAACTTATGTTATGAGTATGCGCCTGTAAATCCTTGCTGCCACCGGTTTTTTTCTGTAACATTAAAGCTTGTATCTGAAATATCAATGTCAACCGGAACTCCTTCTGTTCCCAAAGCTTTCCACGTGCCGCCAAAGAAATTAGACGGGTTTGTGCTGTTGACTGACATATAAATTGAGCCGAGTTGCTCTTGTATACACCTTTAAGAAACC
>JARLUB010000006.1 GCA_030920305.1 Eubacteriales bacterium SKADARSKE-1 | reverse complement strand
GTGGCGTAAAAGAATAGCTCAAAAAATTTTTTAAAAATTTATTTATTAATGGTAAAATATAAAAGTTAAAAGATATCTATCTAGAAAGTTTGTTTTTTATGTTTAAAAAGTTAGTAATAAGAGAAGACATCAATAAATATATGTCTGAACTAAAAGAATGGTTGGAAGAAACAGACAACACCAAATTAGAAAGCATGGTTGATTTTTTTAAGGCACGAATTGATGATTATGAAAATCACATGGCACAATGGGAAAGTGCATATAAATATATGGCCAAAATTATTCCAGACAACACAGAAAGGATCCTTGATATTGGTTGTGGAACAGGTTTAGAAATAGATTCTATCCTTGCTATGAATCCCAAAATTGAAATTATAGGAATAGATTTATCTAAACATATGCTTGAAAAATTACAGCAAAAACATACAAGAGTAAAAACCATTTGCATTGATTATTTTAAATTTGACTATAACAGCGAAAACTTTGATGTGGTAATATCATTTGAAACATTGCACCATTTCAAACCCCACAAAAAACAAGCGCTGTTTGAGAAAATATATAAAGCATTGCCGGATGGCGGTACTTACATAGAGGCCGATTATATTGCTTGTTGCGATGAAGAGGAAGGCTTGTTAATGAGATTATGTGACAAAAAACGTAAAGAAGAAAACATCCCTGATAATGAATTCGTACATTTTGATACCCCACTTACTGCAGAACATGAAATGAAGCTTTTATCAAATGCCGGATTCAAAAATGTTGAAATTTTAAATTGTATAAATGGTGTTTGTTTTATTACTGCAAAAAAGCAATAAAAAGGCGGTATTTTTCGCCCACTAGGGGAGCAATTATTAGTAAATTTTCATATTAATAATTAATATTACAAAAAGTTGTTTATTTTACTTTTAAAAAAATTTATAATAGATGTTATATTAAGAATTAATAGGGAGTGCTTATTTTGAATACTAGTAAAAATATTTTAAACAATATAAAGAAGATTCACTTTATTGGCATTGGCGGTTCTGGAATGTATCCTATTGCTAAAATATTACACAGTAATGGCTATATTATATCAGGCTCTGATAATTATGAATCAGATACATTAGACCGCGAAATACAAGAAGGACTACAAATATATATGGGCCATGATGCTAGAAATATAGATGGCGCGGAACTTATAGTTTATTCTGCAGCAATAAAACAAGATAACCCTGAAATGATTGCCGGAAAAGAAAAAAATATCCCAACAATAGAACGGTCTGTGATGTTAGGCTTACTTACTTCAATGTATAAGAATTTAATAGCGGTTTCGGGAACACATGGAAAAACCACAACAACTTCTATGATTACTCAAATTTTAACAGTTGGTGGTGCAGACCCAACAGCTATAGTTGGCGGGACACTTCCTTTTATTGGAGGGAATAGTCGTACTGGAAATTCTGAAACAATTGTATGTGAAGCCTGTGAATATGTAGATACCTTTTTAGAATTAGATCCTGCTATTTCTGTTATAACAAACGTTGAAGCAGACCATTTAGACTATTTTAAAACGTTTGATAGAGTGATAGAATCATTTAATAAATTTGCTAATAAGACTACAAAGTTTTTAGTTGTAAATGGAGACGATGAAAACGCATTAAAAGCTGTAGCTAACGTTAATGTACCAGTAACAACTTTTGGATTTAATAAATCTAATGATTATTATGTTGATGATATAGCGGAGGAAAGAGGCTTTTTCAGGCATTTTTCTGTTATGAAAAACGAAACTAAGTTAGTTGATATAGAACTTAAAGTTCCAGGCCGGCATAATGCTTACAATGCTCTAGCTGCGATTTGTGTTGCTGATTATATGGGGTTAGATTTAGACTCAATAGCAATGGCTCTTAGTGATTTTGGTGGTGTTCATAGACGTTTTGAAGTGCTTGGAAAAGTAAATGATATTACTATTATAGATGATTTTGCACATCATCCAACTGAAATAGAAAACACATTGACCACTGCTTCTAAAATGGGATTTGACAGAGTTATAGCAATTTTTCAGCCACACACTTATTCTAGAACAGCTACGTTTTTAAATGAATTTGGAAAAGCTTTGTCAATTCCTGATATTACTGTTGTGTCAGAGATTTTGGCAGTTCGTGAGGTAAATAGCTATAATATTTATTCTGAAGATTTAGTTGCAAAAATAAAAAATGGTGTTTATCGTAAAACTTTTGAAGATATTACAGATTATATAGAAAAAACCGCAAAACCTGGTGATTGTGTAATTACTATGGGTGGTGGAAATGTATATAAGTGTGCAAATATGATTTTAGATAACTTAAAAAACAAATACAAATAAAAACTTTTTGATGATCACAGTTAAACATTTAAGTTGTAAGCCATAATATTTTTCTAATAAACAGAACCTCGCGCAGAGTATTTAACTTCTGCGCGAGGTTTTGTTTAAAGCTGCAATGATTATTGGATTGTTAATTAGTTCAAATTTGTGTTTTTATCATAGATAAACTTGAGCCCTTCAAGCAAAAGATTATTGCAAACCATAATTTCCCTTTTGCAATTTTTAATTATACTTTTAGAAAACCCTCCTGTTGCTATAGCTTTGCATTTATAGCCCAATTCATCTTCTATTCGATCACACATACCGTCAATCATGGCAGCTGTTCCATAAATTAGGCCTGAATTTATACTGTTAGAAGTGGTGGTTCCTATAACTTTTATTGTATTATCAAAGTCAACAAACGATAGCAATTCAGCACTTGACACCAATGAATCAAATGAAGTTTTTACACCCGGTGCAATAGACACACCAATAAAGTTCTTATTTTTATCAATTATAGAAAATGTTGTTGCGGTGCCTAAATCAACAACTATACACGGAAATCCAATTTTATTTATAGCACCAACAGCGCCGGCGATTAAATCGCTACCCAAAGTTTTTGGGTACCGAATTTTAATAGGTAGATCTAAATTTAAATCTAGGCTTACAACAATAGGTTCAATATTTATTAATTGTTTAATAGCGCGTTTAAAAAGGTCAGTGACAGAAGGAACAACAGAACTTATTATTGCACCTTTAAAAAGGGTTGTGTTAACTTTTTGATGATGAAAGGTTGCTGTTAGTTCCATGATGCACTGATCTTTTGTTAATTGTTTCTTTGTGTGAAGTCTTGAAACAAACAACAAGCTATCATTTTTATATACGCCAATAGTTACATTTGTATTGCCTATATCGATTACCAATATCATTTGTTTCACCTGCCTTTAAAATAATTGATAATTGAGAAGCGTGACGCTGTACCCAACACGCGCCCAATACCGTTGTGTTCTCAGTTTCGCCTAGTATGCGGACTTAAACACAAAGCCAAATTGCCAATAAATTGTCACTGGTACTTTTTATCTAAAAGCTAAATGGTTGACAATGGATTTAATTTACGCGAAATAACTCATTCACAAATTAGTTCAAGCGTTACGCTGGTTAAAAAATGCACTGATTGCTTCATACGCCATATATAAATCTATTTTTGAAATTACTTCAAATGGTGCATGCATTGAAAGAACCGGAACACCTAAATCTACGACATCCACATTTAAATTTGCAACAAACTTTGCAATAGTTCCGCCGCCACCAGCATCAACTTTTCCAAGTTCTCCTGTTTGCCATAATATTTTTTCTTTTTCTAAAAGAGAACGAACTTCTGCCATAAATTCAGCTGAAGCATCAGATGTACCGGCTTTCCCGCCACTGCCTGTATATTTTGTTATAACAACACCATTGTTTACATAACAGCTATTTGCAGGGTCATAAACAGAGGCATAAGTGGGGTCAAATGCGGCGTTTACATCAGCCGACAGGCATTTAGATTTTGATAAGACATGGTGATAATGCATTCCATCCATTTGTGCTAAATCTGCTAAAAAGAATCTAAAGAAAGAAGAGTGCATACCAGTATTACCATCGCTTCCAACCTCTTCTTTATCTGTCAATATGGAGATTATAGTTTTTTCTGGTATTTCTTTTAAATCAAAAATTGCTCTTAGTGTTGGGTAAGCACAGACTTTGTCATCATGACCGTAACCGCCAACCATGCTTCTGTCAAAACCCACGTCAACTGCTTTAAAGGCAGGAACCATTGTTAATTCAGCAGATAAAAAGTCGGATTCTATAATTCCATACTTTTCGTTTAAAAATTTCATAATATTAAGCTTTACAAGTTCTGAGCCCTTGTCATCTTTAAATGGCAAGCTTCCAATTAAAATATTTAAGTTTTCTCCTTCGATGCTCTTTTGCATGGTCTTTGCCATTTGTTCTTTTGATAAATGAGGCAAAAGGTCAGTGACACAAAAACAAGGTTCACCAGGATTTTCTCCTATTGTAACGTCAATAGATTTGCCATCTCTTTTTATAATTTTGCCATGTAAACTTAAAGGAATTGCAGTCCACTGGTATTTTTTTATTCCGCCGTAATAGTGAGTTTTAAAAAGTGCTAAATCATTTGCTTCATATAGTGGATTAGGTTTTAAGTCAAGTCTTGGTGAATCTATGTGTGCTACAGCAAGTTGAATTCCGTTTTTAGTCCCGTCTTTACCAATAACTGCTGCAATAAAAGCTTTAAGGCGGTTAACATAATAAACTTTATCGCCTGGCTTATACTTTTTATTAAGATTGTATTCAACAAATCCAGCCTTTTTTGCTAGCTTTACTGCAGTACTTACAGCTTCCCTCTCAGTTTTTGATTCATTTAAAAAAACCTTATATTCCTCCGCAAAGTAATCAGATTGTTTGATTTTTTTGTCACTTAGTTTCAATGCGCCACTTTTTCTGTTTATTAGTAATTTTTCTTTTAGTTCTTCTGCTTTTGATTTTCCTTCTTTTTTTTCTGACATAAAAACCTACCCTTTCTAAAAATTTATAAAAATAGTTTTGAAATTACTAAATATATAATAAATAATTTCTAAAACTTATTTTCTGCTTCCTGCTTTAAATATGCATTTATTAATCCGTCTAAATCGCCATCCATAACGGCATTTATGTTACCCATTTCATAACCAGTTCTATGGTCTTTTACCAGCGTGTATGGCATAAATACATAAGAGCGAATTTGTGAGCCCCAACCGATTTCTTTCTGGACCCCTTTTATATCTTCAACTTTTTCAAGGTGTTCACGCTCTTTTATTTCAATAAGTTTGGATTTTAACATCTTTAAGGCTACTTCTCTATTTTGATGTTGACTTCGCTCATTTTGGCATGCAACAACTATCCCTGTTGGTAAATGCGTAAGTCTTACAGCTGATGAAGTTTTATTTATATGTTGGCCGCCGGCACCACTAGACCTAAATACATCCATCTTTAAATCATCGGGAGAAATATCAACTTTAATATTGTCATCTATTTCAGGCATAACCTCAAGTGAAGCAAAAGAGGTGTGACGTCGGCCAGATGAATCAAATGGAGAGACCCTAACTAGCCTGTGAACTCCAGTTTCACTTTTTAAGTAGCCATATGCATTAAGACCTTCAACTAAAATCGAAACGCTTTTAAGTCCGGCTCCTTCACCGTCAAGATAATCGAGGGTTTTAACCTTATAGTCATGTCTTTCCCCCCAACGGCAATACATTCTATAAAGCATATCAACCCAATCTTGAGCTTCAGTGCCGCCCGCACCCGCATGAAAGGTAAGGATAGCATTGTTTGAATCAAATTCTCCATTTAAAAGAATTTCTAGACGCTGACTTTCTAGTTCCTTTTTTGTTTTCTCTACGTCAAATTGAGCTTCTGGTAAAAGTGATAAATCCTCCTCTTCATTTGCAAGTTCAATTAAAGCTAAAGTGTCTTCATATAAAGCTAAAAGATTTCTATATTTACCTTGCCGGTTTTTAAGAATACTTATTTGTTGTAATATTTTTTGTGAACTAGCAGGGTCATCCCAAAAGTCTGGGTTTGCAGTATCTTTTTCAAGAGATTTTATTTCTTGGCTTATTTTATCTATTCCAACAGCTTCTCCCAAATCTTTTATACTTGGAAAAATTTCTGTAAGCTCTAATTTTAATTCCTCAAACTGTAACACTGAATTCCTCCTTTTTATGGACAATTTACACTGAAAATTATATAGATACTAATCATAATAATTATAGTTTGTGATACATTAAAAGTAAAGTCATCATATAAATCAAAAAAATTTAATAGATCTTGAATTTGCTTTATAATGAGCTTTTTTTATTTCCAAGAAAATAAAAGGTATATGTGAGATTGGTGTCTAAAAAAGGAAAACAACGCAAGTTTACACATAATCAAAACATTTTTATAGGATTGACTTTATTCTATTAAAATGATACACTTTTAAGTCGAAAGTTGTAAAATAGGAGAGGTGTAATTCTACTTTGTTTTTTGAAGAAAAAAGTTTTTTACCTGTTATTTTAGGATCTGATATAACAGCATATAGCCTTGTACGTAGTTTTTACCAAGAGTATAAAGTAAAACCATTGGTTATTCACATGTCTAAAAATAATTATTCAGTTAAAAGTTGTTTTTGTGATGATTTTTATGTTGAAAATCTAGAAAAACCAGAGATTTTATTATCTACTTTAGAGCAAGTTGGAAGTAAATATTCAAATAAAAAACTAATATTATTTGGCTGTGGAGACTGGTATGTTAGGTGTATCATCGAAAATAAAGAAAGCTTAAGCAAATATTATGTAATACCATACATAGATGAAAATCTTATGAATGAAATAGTTTTAAAAGATAAATTCTATGAAATTTGTGAGGAGTTGGATATTCCCCATCCGGATACTTTTGTTTATGATTGTAAAGAAAATACTCCTTTAACTTTTGATTTTAAGTATCCTGTTATTGCTAAAAATGCTAATAGCGCTCTTTACCATTATGCTAAATTTCCCGGAAAGAAAAAAGTTTTCACCTTTAATAATAAAGAAGACTTAGAAAAAATGCTTGAAAATGTTAGGACAAGCTCTTATGATTATAAATTTTTAATTCAGGATAGAATTCCTGGAGATGACAGTAATATGAGAGTTTTAACTTGTTATAGCGATAGAAATGGTAAGGTGCGTTTTGCCGCTTTAGGGCATGTTCTTTTAGAGGAACATGTACCCACTGCTCTCGGTAACCCTTGTTGCATTATAAATGAAGTCAACGAAGAGGTAGTTGCTCAGGCTACTAAATTTTTAGAGCATATAGGTTATACAGGTTTTTCTAATTTTGACTTAAAGTATGATCAACGGGACGGAAAATATAAATTTTTTGAAATAAATATTAGGTTAGGGCGCAGTAATTTTTATGTAACGGGAAGTGGCTTTAACGTTACAAAGTTTATTATTGAAGATTTAATTTGTGAAAATGAGATTCCGTATACTATTGCAGATAACACTGAACATATTTTTTCTATTGTTCCAAAGTGTGTAATAAAAAAGTATGTAAGTGATGAACATGCAAGAGAGAAAGCATTAAGATTAATTAAAAATCATAAGTGGAGTAATCCTCTATTTTATAATAAAGAAAGAAACTTAAAGCATTGGATTTTTTCGATTTTAGCTTACTTTAATCAAATAAAGAAGTTTAAGAAGTTTTATAAATAAGGTGAATGTATGTTAGAAAAAGCAGTTGGCATAATAGGGGGAGTAGGGCCTCTTTCTACGGTATATTTTATGGACATGATCATAAAAATGACAGATGCCAAAAAAGACCAGGATCATATAAATATGGTTGTTTTAAACCACGCAACAATACCGGATAGAACTGACTTTATTTTAGGAAAAAGCCTAGAAAGTCCACTTCCAGTAATGGTTAGCGATGCAATTAAACTACAAAATGCAGGTGCTGATTTTATTGTTATGCCGTGCAATACAGCGCATTACTTTTTTAATAAAATAAAAGAATCTGTTTCGATTCCCATGCTAAATATTGTTGAAGAAACGGTAGAGTATGCTATAAAAAAAATAAAAAATTTAAACACTATTGGAATTTTAGCTACAGATGGAACCTTAGTTTCAAGTACATACCAAAGAGTGTGTGACAAAAAAGGAATAAAATGTGTTGCACCTAACAAAGAACAACAAAAATGTGTTATGAATTTAATTTACAATCAAGTAAAAGCTGGAAAATCGGCAGATATTATGACATTTTATGAAATAATGCAAGATCTTTTAGATCAAGGATGCCAAGCGGTAATTCTTGGTTGCACTGAACTTAGTGTTATAAAAAAGGACTTTAAGTTAGATTTACCTTATATTGTAGATTCGCTTGAAGTGCTAGCTAGAAAAACTATTTTAACATGCAATAAACAAATAAGGGAGTAAGACTAATATGTGCGGTTTTGTAGGTTTTATTGGTCTTGGACCAACAGATATAAAAAAGCAAATAATAAAAAGTATGGCTGATACTATTATTCATAGAGGGCCTGATGATGAAGGTTACTATGTAGATGAATCCATTGCGCTTGGGTTTCGCAGATTAAGTATTATTGATTTGGGCGGTGGTAGTCAGCCGATTTATAATGAAGATAATACAAAAGTCATTGTTTTTAATGGGGAGATTTATAATTATCTTGAAATAAAAGAAGACTTGATAAAGCGAGGACATACTTTTAAATCTGATGTTGACACCGAAGTTATCTTGCATGGATATGAAGAATATGGTAAAGAAATATTACAAAAGCTCAGAGGCATGTATGCTTTTGTAATTTGGGATAAGAGTAGTGGAAAAATCTTTGGAGCACGAGACATTTTTGGAATAAAACCATTTTATTATTATTTAAATAATAATACTTTTTTATTTGCCTCAGAAATAAAGGCATTTTTACCTCACCCTAATTTTGAAAAGGAATTAAACGAAGAACGCTTGCCAGACTACTTATCTTTTGAATATATACCAGATGATGAAACTTTATTTAAAAATGTATATAAATTATTAGGTGGGCATTATTTTATATACGAAAATGGAGAAATAACAATAAAAAAATATTTTGATATTAATTATGATATAGATAATTCAAAAAGTTTAGAAGATTGGGAAAATATAATTACAAAGACAGTAAGGGAATCTGTTAAAGCGCATGAAATTAGTGACGTTGAAGTAGGTTGCTTTTTGTCTAGCGGTGTTGACAGTAGTTATATTACAACCGAAATAAGTAAAGATATTAAAACAAAAGCTTTTTCGATTGGCTATAAGGAAGAAAAGTATAGTGAATTACCTTATGCGCAAGCTTTTAGCAAACAGCTAGGTATAGACTTCTTTATGAGTAAAGTCTCTTCGGATGAAATTTTTAATATGGCTTCAACTATACAATATCATATGGACGAGCCTTTACCAAACCCATCGGCACTTCCACTTTACTTTTTAGCAAAGCTAGCATCCGAGAAGGTTAAAGTAGTAGTTTCAGGCGAAGGTGCAGATGAGTTGTTTGGTGGATACAATTATTATATGGAACCTATTGACTATGAAAATTATAAAAAGGTTCCTTTAGCTATTAGAAAGGTAATTGCAAAAGTAATAAAAATTTTACCTGATATGCCTGGAAAGAGATTTTTAATAAGAGCAAGTCAACCTATAGAAAAACGGTTTATTAGAAACAATTATGTTTTTTCTGAAAAGGAAAGAAAAAAAGTCTTAAAAAATACAGATAAATTAATACCAACAGAAAATGTAACAAAACCATATTTTGATAAAGCCAAAGAGTTAGATGATGTAAGTAAAATGCAGTATGTTGATATTCATACCTGGATGGCATTTGATATTTTGCAAAAGGCAGATAAAATGAGCATGGCAAGCTCGTTGGAATTAAGGGTTCCATTTTTAGATAAAGAAGTCTTAAAAGTTGCTATGCAAATTCCAGCAAAGCATCGTGTTACAAAAGAAAACACTAAATTAGCTCTAAGAAAAGCGGCTATAAAGCAAATGCCTGCAAGAACTGCTAACAAAAAGAAGCTTGGTTTTCCTGTACCTTTAAATGATTGGTTGCGTGAAGATAAGTATTATAATATGGTAAAAAATGCTTTTGAAAGTGATGTTGCTGATAAATTCTTTAATAAAGAATTTATTTTAAGTCTTTTAGAGGAACATAAAATTGGCAAAAATGGTGGAATGAAAAAAATTTGGTCGATTTATTCCTTTATTTTATGGTATGATGAATTTTTTGTTAAGAGGTAATCATATTGTTTAGCAAGTAATTACTTGTGATCATAAAAACTAAATCTTTCACATATAAATAGTATATAACATGGACCGGGAGGGTTTATATGTGAAAGGTATCGTTGAGGAGCGAGCTGCATCGCTTGGTGAATACATAATAGAAAGCAAAGCTACGGTTCGGTCGGCTGCTAAAAAGTTTGGGGTAAGTAAAAGCACTGTATTCGGAAGCAAACATTCAGAAAACCACAGCTCGAATAAACTGCTGTTCATTGTGCCGCAATACTACAATGGTGGCTTTATAGCTCCGTTACATTGACAAGCAACTACACCAGTTACTTTGTACTTTTTGCCGTTTATCTTTATGTATATTTTTTTACCTTTTTGAATCTGCGATTCAATGGTTCATTTTCTAATGTCCCGTTTCCTTATATTTTTTACCCAAACTTTTACTGTACATTTGCTCACCTTAAGTATTTTGCTTGTTTCGATTATTCTATGTTCCTCTAAACTATATTCTACTACTCATTTTCTGTACTTTACATCATATCCCATCTCATGCCTTCTATTCTATCGTTTTATTGGATATCATTCAATTGCTTTGAGTATATATACAAAATATCATATATGTGAAATACCTTATTAAGAAGTTAGATAGTTCTTTAAGTGCAAAAAGCTACGCTGCTAAGTTACAAGTTTGAATAGACTTCACCTTTGATATTATATTTACTATACATTTTAAAGCATTTTCATCATTAAGAATTTCATTGTGCTTAGAATTTACTTTCATTATATCTTCATCAGTCTTTCCATTGGGTACAGCACTCTCATAAAATGGTACCGTCCCGTCGCCATCTGCATATTCTATAACTTTAGCAGTATCATTTGAAGCTTTATTTACTAAAATCTTAGAAATAGTTTTGAGTCCGATACCTGCTATGAAATAAGAATTCATAAAGTTAACTATATGTTTCCCATTTACATATAAACCTTCATGAAATTTTTCTGCTTTTTCATAAAAATCCTTATTTGTTCCATCCTTTTTCTTACTCCAGTTTCTAGTTCTCAGTTGCTCTAGAGTTTGTGAATAATCTAAATTCTGATCGGAATTTTCACAAATGTATCCTTTGCCTCTTTCAAAATAATTTTTAGTTGGCAGTAATTCATAGGTGGATTGACAATTATGAGATATTTCTTTAATGATGTCAGATATACCCCAAAATCTAGCATTTCTATCCTCTGCACTGTCACTATTAAACATTCCATTTTCTATTACATCCAAGGTGCTAGGAGCTCCTTGGTACGGTACTCCTACAGATATAAAAGCTTTTATTTTGGACAATTCCTTTTTTGCAAGTAACTCAGTAGCAGATTTACAACAAATTAATCCTCCACAAGAAAACCCTATCAAAACAACCTCATCGTATTTCAATATTTTTTCGGTTAACAATTTTGCATTTTCAGCACAACTCAGTCTCCAATCATAACTATTTAATACTATATGATATTCTCCTCCATTATTTATCCCCCAATTTTTATCTAATTCATTAACTAATTTCTTGCAAGAATTTAAAATACCATATTTTGCAATATCACATTCAGGGCTGCGAGTATAATCTCTTTGAACAGCAGGACCAATTTTATCATTTACAGGTATTCCATTATCATCACAAAATAAATCTTTGTAATACATAATTAATTTCCCAACAGATTTAATAGTTCCCATCTTGCTCTCACCAACTCCCAGCCATACAACCTCATTTTCATCATATTTATAATTTTTTTCACCATTGTAAAACAATCCACTCGATAAAACACCAGGAACAATGATAATTGCTTTTTCTTTTCTGTCTTTATCAATTGCAAAAACATTTGTAGGAACAAGTAACATACTTACACTTAAAAATAAAAAAAAGCTCAGAAACTTTTTCATAAAAATTTTCTCCTTTTTAACTCTTATATATTTTTTGTCAATAAAAATATAAAGAGAAACAACTAATATATTTATAATTATTTTGCTACATTTTTAAGGGAATCATAAAATAAGTCTATTAAAATAACATCTTAGTCCATAACCAACCTCCAAATTAAAATTGGTTAACACCGTTAACCAATTGCTATTGTAAATGATTTTTTTTTTCTTGTCAATAATCTTTTTAAATCGAAAATTGGCAGAACACAAGTTTCCACCTATTGAAAAACAACAGGTGGAAATTTTCATGGTTACGTTAAAGCAACAATATAAATAAAAATTAATATATACTCAAAGCAGTTGAAAATAAACTGAAAGGGCTTTATCAATCGAGCTGGACTTAGGAAGAAGATTTTTGAGCTGTCGTTTCAACTAACCCCAGAAATATTCAATCAGATTTAAATCTGGAGAATAGGGTGGCAAAAATAAAAGTTTACATCCAAACTTTTACTGTACATTCGCTCACCTTAAATATTTTGCTTGTTTCGATTATTCTATGTAACTCTAACCTATATTCTACTACTCATTTTCTGCACTTTAAATCATATCCCATGCCATGCCTTCTATTCTATCGTCTTATTGGATATCATTGAATTGCTTTGAGTATAAATACTGCGTTTGCAAGACAAGTCATTTTAGCGACTATTTGTTAATTGATAAGTCAAAAAATTTTGAACAATTAAAACGAGCTATATTAGATTATGTGTTTGATGTTACTATTTTAGGAACGATGTCTTATATAATATACTTAAAAATAAAAGAAAAAGGGACATTGGTTAGTGTTTTTTATATTAAACTATTTCTATTAATACGTTATTGGAAGAAGTTTTATAATTCAAATCACACATGACATAAAGTTTGGGCCTTTCACATATAAATAGTCTATAACATGGACCGGGAGGGTTTATATGTGAAAGGTATCGTTGAAGAGCGAGCTGCATCGCTTGGTGAATACATAATAGAAAGCAAAGCTACGGTTCGGTCGGCTGCTAAAAAGTTTGGGGTAAGTAAAAGCACTGTTCATAAAGATGTTTCTGAACGATTAAAATATATAAATCCAAGACTTTACAAGGAAGTCAAATCAGTACTGGAATTAAATAAGGCTCAGCGCCATATAAGAGGAGGAATGGCAACTAGGAAAAAGTATCAGGACAAGAATTTATAAATATGATTTTTATAACTTTAGAGGCTAAGAAAAAATTTCCAGCCTCTAAGGTTTTTTTCTTAATATTTGTCAGTTTGCTATTGTTGTTTAAATGCAGTATAATAATAAGTATAGATAAAAAGAAAGAATGATTAAAAATGCACAAAAATACTAAGTCTGAATTCATTTCTCTACGTAAAAAAATCATTGAAAATGATTTTTTAAAAATGAATGATATGCAAAAAAAAGCTATATTTCAAACCGAAGGTCCAGTTCTAATTTTGGCGGGAGCCGGTAGTGGAAAAACGACTGTTCTTGTAAGTAGAATAACAAATATTATAAAATATGGTAAAGCTTACAACGATATCAAAATACCAGAGTTTGTAGATGATACGTACATAAAAAAAATGGAAGCTTGTTTAAATGAGCAGCACTGTACTGATAGTATAGCGGCTGAACTTAGTGTAGCTCCAGCAAGGCCTTGGGAAATTCTTGCAATAACATTTACAAATAAAGCTGCAAAAGAGCTTAAAGAGCGCATTTCAAATTCGCTTGGTATCATAGGACAAGATGTTTGGGCTTCAACTTTTCATTCAACTTGTGCGATAATGTTGAGAAAACATGCTGATAGGATTGGGTTTTCTAGCCATTTCACAATTTACGATACCGATGACTCAAAAAGACTTATTAAAGATTGCCAAAGCTCATTAAACATTGATGATAAAGTTTTGTCCTATAAATCTATTATGTCAGAAATCTCTCGTGCCAAGGATAAACTTATAAGTCCACATGAATATAAAAACTCTGTAGGAAATGATTTTAGGCGTATTAATATTTCAAAAGTTTATTCTATGTATCAGAAAAAATTATCTGAAGCTGACGCTATGGATTTTGATGACCTTCTAGTGAATACGGTTTTATTATTTAAAAAGTGCCCGGATGTACTGGAGTATTACCAAAACAAATTCAAATATATTATGGTTGACGAGTATCAAGATACAAACTTTGTGCAGTATGAATTTATTAGATTACTTTCTATAAAGAATAATAACCTTTGTGTTGTTGGTGACGACGATCAAAGCATATATAAATTCAGAGGAGCCACAATTGAAAATATAATGAATTTTGAAAAAACCTTTAAAAATGCAATGGTTATAAGACTAGAGCAAAATTATCGGTCAACTCAAAATATATTAAATGCTGCTAATACTATTATAGAAAATAATAAGTCAAGGTGTGGAAAAACTCTTTGGACAAAAAATTTTGCTGGTGATAAAATATGTGTCTATACAGCGCATAATGAAATTGATGAGGCAGATTTTATAAAAAATCAAATCCTTGATAAAGTTGCAGAGGGAAAAAATTATACTGACTTTGCCATTTTGTATAGGATGAATTCGCAGTCAAATAGTCTTGAAAAAGTTTTTGTAAGATCTGGAGTTCCATATAGAATAGTTGGCGGACATCGTTTTTATGAAAGAAAAGAAATTCGGGATATGATAGCTTACCTAAGTGTTATAAATAATCCAAATGATGAAACTAGGCTTATGAGAATCATAAATCAACCTAAAAGATCTATCGGATCTAGGACCATAGAAAAGCTTAGTACTCTTTCAATGCAAACGGGTGAAAGCATGCTAAACCTTATGAGACGGGTTGATGAATTTGCTGACCTTTTAAGATCGGAAACAAAATTAAAAAGTTTTGCAAAACTTATGGATGAATTGATAGCTGCTTCAAACGACGATAGTATTTCTCTTCGTGAACTATATGAGCTAATACTTGAAAAAACTGGGTATGTTGCAGCTATAAAAGAAGAAAAAGATGAAAGTGAAAGTAGAATTGAAAATATACGGGAGCTTTCTTCAAATATTGTAAAGTATGAAGAAGAGAATGGTGAGGATGCAAGTTTATCTGGCTTTTTAGAAGAAGTCTCATTAATGACAGATATTGACAACTATAACCGCAGTGCCAATGCTGTAACTATGCTGACAATGCACTCCGCAAAAGGGCTTGAATTCCCCATAGTTTTTCTTCCTGGTTTTGAGGAAGGAATATTTCCAGGAGTACAAACACTTTACAACCCTGAGGAAGTAGAAGAAGAACGACGCCTAGCTTATGTTGGAGTTACACGTGCCAAAGAAAATCTATACATTTTAAAAGCTAAAACTAGAATGATTTTTGGTAGCACATCAAGATATAAACCATCAAGATTTTTATCAGAAATTCCAGAAGAATTAATTGAAAAAATAGAAAGTGATGTACCTGCTCGTACATTTGTTCCAACAATGCCAAAACTTAAAGCCGTAAATATAATAAGGGATTTTGGGCAATTTGCAAAACCCCAGCCTAAAGATACTACTGTGTTTTCCCATGGCGATGAAGTGTCACACAAGGTCTTTGGGAAAGGAACGATTTTATCTGCGACTTCAATTGGAAATGATACTTTAATGGAGATTGCATTTGATAAAGTGGGAACAAAGAAGCTCATGGCAAACTTTGCAAAGCTTGAAAAAAATACTTGCTAGAAATAAAAATTTAGTAGATGACTCTTTATATATAGAGTCATCTTTTTTATTTAAAATATCGTAGGAAAGCATGTTGATAGTAAATATTTGTAGAGACACTTTAACGAATTTACTTTTCATTTCTTATCTGATATAATATTATGGTATTTTATAAATAAAAAAGTCTAAGAGGGCTGTATTGTGACAATTAATAAAAATGTTTTTAATGGTGATAATTTGAAGATGAGCAATATTGCTGTTTCCGTTATCATTCCGGTAAGAAATGAAGAAAATTATATTGAACACTGTATTGATTCTGTTATAGCTCAAGATTTTCCTAAAAAAGACTTAGAATTAATTCTAGTTGACGGGCTGTCTTGCGATAGAACAGCAGAAATAATAAGAAAATATATGAAAAAATATGATTTTATAAAGCTTTTAAGTAATCCGCGAAAAACAGTGCAATGTGCACTTAATATAGGCATTAAAAATGCAGTTGGTACTTATATTGTAAGGATGGATGCTCATTCTGAATATGCAACTGACTACGTATCAAAATGCATTGAATATTTAGAAAAGACAAAAGCTCAAAACGTGGGTGGCCCAATGGTGGCACAAGGTAAAACAAACTTGCAAAAAGTGATAGCAGCAGCATATGAAAGCCCATTTGCTTTAGGTGGCGGAAAGTTCCATGATGAAAATTTTGAAGGCTATGCAGATACTGTTTATCTTGGTTCATTTAAAAAATCAACTCTTGAAAAACTGGAAGTGTATGATGAACGCCTGCCTTGCAACGAAGACGATGATTTAAACTTTAGAATAATTGAAAATGGTGGTAAAATATTTATAACACCTCAAATAAAGAGTATTTATTATCCTAGAAGTTCTTATAAAGATTTATTTAAACAATACTTCAAATATGGTTTTTGGAAAGTTGCAGTTATTAAAAAGCATAAAAAGCCTGCGCGATTATCTCATTTAGTACCGGTTTCATTTGCTTTGTTTATTATTTTGTTTTTAGCATTGTCACCTTTTTGGGCAATCTCTAGGAAAATCTTGCTCTCAGTTTTAGTTTTATATTTATTTCTTGATACTTACTACTCTTTTAAAAACGAAAGAGCTAGTTCAATAGCAAATAAATTTAGGCTAGTATTTGTTCATTTCATATTGCATATATCTTATGGACTTGGGTTTTTAGCTGGAATATTTAAATTTTTAACTTTTAAATTTTAGGAGATTTATTTCATGACAGAAAATGAATTATACAATTTTACAGATAAAACACTTAGGGAAGTTCAACTAAAAGGTCTTGAAATGCTCCTATACTTTAAAGATTTTTGTGATGCTAATAATCTTTTGTTTTATCTTTGCGGGGGCTGTTGCATAGGGGCTATTCGCCACAAGGGTTTTATTCCGTGGGATGATGATATAGATATATTTATGCCAAGAGATGATTATGAGCGCTTGGCTATTTTATGGAATGAAAAAGCTGACACAAATAAATATTCTTATTGCAGGCCGAGTGAAAAGGTTAATTATAGAAACCTATTTGCAACAATTAATGATAATAATACAACCTTCATTAAAACACAACAGGCTGACCTTGATATAAATCATGGCTTGGTTTTAGATATTTTGCCGCTGGATGGATATCCAAACTCGAAAATTAAAAGGAACATACAGTTTTTTTGGGCGCTTACTTATTCTATATTTTGCGCACAAGTGGCTCCAACAAATCATGGTAAGTTTATAAATGTTTTAGGAAAAGCAATTTTAAAAACATTTAAAACACAAAAAGTCCGCTATAAAATATGGAATTTTGCCGAAAAACAAATGAAAAAACATAAAATATCTGATTGCGACAATGTAACGGAACTCTGTTCGGGTATTACATATATGAAAAATAAATATCCTAAAAATATTTTTAAAGAAGCAACACATAAAGAATTCGAAGGATATAATGTACCTATTCCAATAGGGTTTGACGAGTATTTGAAGATTGCTTTTGGAAACTATTTAGAAATGCCACCTAAAGAAAAGCAATATCCACACCATTATGTTGTGTTTTGTGATTTAAATAATAGTTATAAGAAATATAAAGGAAAGTATTATTTCAAGGAGGAAACAAAATGATTTTTGGTGCAATTTTAGCTGGCGGTATAGGCAAAAGAATGAATATAGCAGATCTTCCAAAACAATTTTTACTTCTTGATAATAAACCAATAATTATACATACAATAGAAAAATTTTTAATAGTTAATCGCTTTGATAAAATTTATATAGGTGTTCATTCTGACTGGATTCAGTATATGAATGACCTTATTGAGAAATATAATTTAGATAAGACTAAACTGGTAGTTGTAGCTGGAGGAAAAGATAGAAGCGATACCATTTTAAATATAATAACTGCAATAAAAAATAGTTTTCCAGATAATAAAGAAGATGTCATTGTAACACATGATTCTGTGCGACCATTTGTGACAAAACGAATAATTGACGATAATATTGATGCGGCAATAAAGTACGGCGCTTGCGATACTGTTGTTAGTTCTGCGGATACCATTGTAGTATCAAACAACAACGACACAATAACTGATATTCCTAATAGAAATTTTATGTATCAGGGGCAAACCCCTCAAAGCTTTAAGTTGGACTTGCTTTTAGATTCATATAAAAGACTTACTGATGCTGAAAAAGATATTTTAACAGATGCTTGTAAAGTTTGCGTTATGAAAGGCGTTGCAGTAAAGCTAGTTATGGGGGAATACTCAAACTTTAAGATTACTACTATAAATGATTATAAAGTTGCACAGGCTATGGTGGGAGGAAAAAAGCTTGATTAACAGCATTTATCAACTAATTAACCCACATTTTTTCTCTATTGCTTATTCTAATATTGACTTTAACAAAAATGTAATTGTTAGGCCAACTTACATGTCAATTTGCCAGGCTGACCAACGGTATTATCGTGGAACTAGAGACGCTGAGGTTTTGCAAAAAAAACTTCCTATGGCTCTTATTCATGAAGCTTGTGGCGAGGTTGTTTATGATAGTTCTAACACTTTTAAAGTTGGGCAAAACGTTATTATGATCCCAAATATTCCGGGAAACTCTCCCGAACATATTTATGAAAATTATTCTAAATCAGCAAAATTCATGTCAAGTAATGTTGACGGATTTATGAGAGAATTTGTAAACCTTCCAGCCTCCCAGCTTGTCCAATTTAATAATATAAAACCAAATATTGCAGCAATTTGTGAACTTATAAGTGTTGGGACCCATGCAGCTTTTCGGTTTAACAAAGCAGCACACGAAAAAAGAGAGATAATCGGAATTTGGGGAGACGGTAGCGTTTCTTATATTCTTTCTTGCATTTTAAAAGAGATGTTCCCAAATTCAAAAATTATAGTTATCGGCAAAGATATTAGAAAGCTATCTTGCTTTTCATTTGTTTACAAGACTTATTTAGGAAGTAATTTGCCAGAAAATTTCACGGTTGATCATGCCTTTGAATGTGCCGGAGGAGAAGGCAGCTATTTTGCAATTGATGATATAATAAAATATATTGAACCTCAAGGAACAGTTATGCTTTTAGGGGTTAGCGAAAATAAAGTTGCAATAAATACTAGAAATGTTTTAGAAAAAGGGCTAAGTTTTATTGGTTGCAGTCGGTCAGGTAGAGCTGATTTTGAAAATGCAATAAACCTTTTACAGAAAAAGGACTTTCAAAATAGACTTTGCACAATAGTTAATGAAGAAGCTCCTGTTTGCAATATTGACGATATACATAGAGTTTTTAAAAAAGATAGTGAAAACTTATTTAAAACAGTTTTTAGGTGGAGTGTGTGAAAATTAAATGCAAAAACCAATTAAGCCAAAAATAAGTATAGTTGTTCCTGTTTATAAAGTTGAAAAATATCTTGATAAATGTATAAAGTCAATTTTGGCTCAAACTTTTAAAGAATTTGAACTTATTTTAGTTGATGACGGTTCGCCTGATAATTGTGGTAAAATTTGTGATTCTTACAAAGAACAAGATGAAAGAGTTAGAGTTATACATCAAAAAAATGCAGGGCTAAGTTGCGCTAGAAATACTGGAATAGATGAAGCCGCTGGAGAGTATATAGGTTTTGTGGATAGCGATGATTATATAGCATCTGATATGTTTAGTTTCTTATATGAAAATTTAATAAATAACAATGCGGATATATCAGTTTGTGGACTTTACAATTGCTTCGGTGAAAAATTAGTTCCTCAATATGATAAAGAGGAACTTTATATATTAAAAGGCGAAGAAGCTTTAAAAATGGCACTTGAAGGGGTCAAGTTTTCTATGCATGCTGTTAATAAGCTGTATAAAAAAAGTTTATTTGAAAGCTGCAAATTTCCACCAGGTAAGCTTTCAGAAGATGCTTTTACAATACCGGTGCTTTTATCAAATGCAAAAGCTGTTGTTGTAAATACTGTGCCAAAATATTATTATATTCAAAGAAGAGAAAGCATAACAAATTCAAGTTTTAAAGAAAATGACTTTGATGTAGTTTTAGCATATAGCAAGAATTTAGATATGGTAAAACAGAAGTTTCCAAGTTTAAAAAAACAAGCAGAGTTTCGTTATTTGTGGAGCTATATGTATGTGCTTGACAAAATGTTATTAACACAAAATTTTAAAGATGTTGATAAACTTAATGAAATTATTCTAAAATTAAGAAAAAATACTTCAAAAATATTACTGAACCCTTACTTTTCAAAAAAAAGAAAATTTGCTATGGCACTTTTGTTTTTTAACCATAAGTTGTACAGCAAGTTAGTAAGGCGCAATAATGAAACAAAATTGTAGTTATTTAGAGAGGCTTTTATAATGACAGTAGATATTAATTTTTTAAAAAGGAAAAAAATATTTAGCAGTGCTACATATAATAAAATGCGATATATTTATATGGTGCTGTTTATTTTAGCTGTGTTTACAAGAGTGCTAATGCCAATTGCTACTCACGAATCTCAAAAAGTTAATGCAGCAGTTTTTTCGGCGGTTGCTCTATTTGGGGTTGCAGTTTTAGTTGTAGACTTTTTTTGTGATAGGATTATGTTTTTAGGGAAAAATTATATTTTTCTTGCTTTGTTTATAATTTCAACAGTTGTTTCGAGTATTTTAAATATAAAATATGGTTTTGCTGGTAACATTCGAAATCTTATTTGGCTTAGTGTGTCATTTTTTATTTTATATCCAATAGATATAAAAAGAACAAAAAATGATATTTATAAAGAGATAAAGTTTATTAGCAATATTTTAATTGTTGTATGGTTTTTAGCAGTAACTGCATCACTGTTTATGTTTTTATTAGACATTGGATATTATATCTATATTTATCCAGATTCATTTGCTCGCCTTGGCTTTATAGAATCTCGCTTATTTGGCATTTTTGAAGATCCAAACTTTGCAGCAACTACGTCTGTTCTTGTGATCATGTTTTCAATTTGGAATATTAAAGTTTCAAAAAGAAAAGTTTTTAACATATTTTATATAATAAATATTGCATTTCAGCTTTTCTATTTGGTGCTTTCAGGTTCTAGAACCGCGGAGATATCATTATTATTTTCTTTATTAATATTTAGCTATTTTACTTTAAGATATAAATTTTCAGACATTAATTTACATAAGGCTTTAAAAGAATTTTGTTTTGCTTTTTTAGGGTTAGCCCTTTGCTGCGTGCTTTTTTTTACTATGAATTTAATTAAAACAGGGTTATCTTATTTACCACCAATTATTAGTTCACAAATGTCAACGACGCAAGGTCATCAAGACAGAATTCGGCCAGTGGTAACCGAACGTGAAGATCTAAAAGACAACTCAGATGTATCTAGCTGCCGTGTGAAAATTTGGGAAAGTGCTTTTGAATTGTTTAAAAGCAAGCCTATTTTTGGAACTTCCCCCCGGAACATGAGGGAATATGCAAAATCAGCTTTTCCTAATGGCTTTATTGCACAAAGAAGCTATGCTGTTCATAATATTTACCTTGATATATTAACTTCAACTGGTATAGTAGGCTTTGTTATAATTGCAATATTTTTTATAAAATATCTTATATATGTATTTAAATACTTATTTTTATATAAACGAAATAATTACTTTATGGTGCTGTTTTGCTTGACCGTTGTTGCTGAAATTGCAGTTTCTGCGGCGTCTTTATCAGAAATATTTTTTGTAAATACTATTGGAGTATTGTTCTTTTGGCTGTGCCTTGGCTACTCTGTGCATTTTATAAGATTGGATTCACTGGAACTCAACAAACAATAAGGTATTTAAGTTTTTAAAAATCATATAGAAAAGCTGGTGAATAAGCTCTGGATAAGGATAAAATTAGCATAATTGTTCCAATATACAACAATGAGCAATGCATAGAACGCTGCGTTAATAGTATATTAAATCAAACATATTCTAACTTTGAAATTATTTTAGTAGACGATGGATCAAAGGATAATTCATTGGAGATATGCAAAAATTTAGCTAAACAAGACTTAAGAATAAAGATTATAGCCAAGCAAAACGCAGGTGTATCTTCTGCTAGAAATAAAGGCCTTAAATTAGCGTCAGGTGAATTTATTCAATTTGTTGATGCTGATGATTATATAGACGAGATGGTGTGCAAAAGGCTTTTTACATCAATAAAAGAAAATGCTGCTGATGTTGTAATTTGTGGTTATAAAAAAGTAAATTTTAAAAAATTAAGCTATAAAAAGGTTTCAAATAAAAAAACAACTAATCTCGTAGATTTTGAAAATGATTTTGGCTTTTTGTTTGAAAATGCGTTGTTTAATCCGCCTTGGAATAAGCTTTACAGAAAAGATAAAATAAAAAGTATGTTTGATGAAAATGTATCTATTGGTGAAGACTTGATATTTAACTTGAATTACTTTTCAAACATTCAAAAAATAGTTTTAGTAGATTTTTGCCCTTACAACTATGTAGTTTCAAATGAGCAATCGCTCAGTGCTAAATATAATGACAATTTGTTTGAAACGCAACTTATTCTTAACGATTATGTCTGCAAATTTTGCAAAAAATGTTTTGGACAAGCTTATTCTAAAGCTAATGTTGACCGAGTTTTTGCTAAAGAAATTTATTATTTATTAAAAAAGCTTGTAATTTTAGATAATGCAAGTATGACAAGTAAATTTCACAAAATAAAAAATGTAATAACTAATGAAAGAGTAAAAAAAATGGCTAACGGTAAAGATATGCTTGATAGCCAAATAAAAATAATAAATTTTTTTATTCGGCATAACAGGGTATTTGCTATATATGTATTTTTTTATTTTAAGAAAGTTGTATTATCAAAATGAGAACAAAAAATTCAATTATAAATAGTTTATCAGCTCTTTTTTCATATGCGATCTTATTTTTAGGACCATTTTTTGTAAGCCCTTTTCTTGAAACTGTTTTAGGAAAAGAAGTTTTGGGCATTCAAAAGACATTTCTTGACACTACTGCACTTTTAAGCATTGTTGAACTTGGAATAAGTTACGGGATAATTTATAAATTGTATGAGCCAATAGCACAGAATAATACATCTAAAATAGCGCTTTTACTAAAGTTTTACAAAAGTGCATTTAAGATTGTGTCAATAATCGTATTGTTTTTAGGAGTTAGCACAGCTTTCATTATTCCGTCTATAATTGTTGACAAGCACACTACTCAAAACTTTTCTAATGTGGTCTTGAGTTCGATTTTTATGTTATATGTTTTGGATACTTTGCTTACCTATTTATTTGGACATAAACGTGCTATGCTAATAGCTGACCAAAAAAATTACATTGTTACGGCCTGTAGAACTTCTTGTCAGCTTTTTATGTATATCATTCAAATTTTTGTAATTTGTTTTTTTAAGTCATTCTTTTTATATGTTATTGTTAAGGTTGTATTTACATTTCTTGAAAGTTTACTTGTAGATATACAATATAAGAAAAGATATAAAAGCATTAACTTGAAAACCAAAGACAAGTTGGATAAAGTTGAGCGAAAAGATCTTTTCAAAAATTTAAATGCGTTGTTTTATCATAAGCTTGGTTACCAAAGTTTAATTTCAGGGTCAACCCTTATCATGGCAAACAAGCTTGGTAAGGTTGTAACGGGAATTTACTACCCTTACACATTAATAACAAATGGACTTGTTAGTGCCACAACACAGGTGTTTAATGCTATTTTATCAAGTTTTGGAAACTTTTTAGTAAAAAGTACAGAGGAGGAAACTTTTAATATTTATCAAAAGATTTATTTCTTAAATTACTTGATATTTTCATTTTTTTCAGTTTCTGTTTTTTGTTTAATAATCCCATTTATAAGTATATGGATGGGGACTGATTTTGTATTTCCGTTTCGAACCATTTTATTAATAACAGTTAATTTTTACTTTTTAGGTATGCGCCAGTCTATAACTATGGCAAAATCAAGTGTTGGGTTGTATCGACCAGATAGGTATTTGGCTGTTTTAGAAGCAGTCTTTAATTTATTTTTATCTTGGAAATTTGCACAAAGTTTAGGCCTTGACGGTATTTTAATAGCAAATTTAATTAGCACTTTGGCTATTCCTTTTTGGACACAGCCGTATTTAGTTTACAAAAATGTCTTTAAAAGACCGGTAATATCTTATTATAAAAAATATGCACTTTATTTTGTAATAACTACCGCATCTACTGCTCTAACTTATTATATATGCAGCGTATTTAAACTAGAACCTAGTTTCTTTACAATATTTGTCTATGCGCTTATCTGTTTGATTGTTCCAAATATAATTAACATTTTACTGTTTTATAGAACAAATGAGTTTAAATATCTTTTAGAAATTTCAAAGGGAATAATATTAAAATTAAAAAAAGGAAAGTAACTAATTTTAAAAAGGGCTGCGCGGTGTAGTGCGGCTAAAACAGCGCTGTATTTGTGGTGCTGTTTAATTTTATTGAAACTTATAGATTAAGGAAAATAGCTATGAATATTAAAAAGAACGATATTTTAAAATTAGAAATAGTTGACTTAACATCTGACGGCAATGGAGTTGGAAAATTAAATGGGATTCCTATTTTTGTTCCTAATATTGCGGTAGGTGACAAGCTTCTTGCTCGAATTTTAAAAGTAAAAAGTAATCATGCTTATGGTAAAATTGAAGAACTGTTATCTTCATCGCCCCATCGTATTGAAGTTGATTGTAAGAATTATTTGCAATGTGGGGGATGTGCTTTTAGGCACATTACTTACCAGGCAGAATTATCAGCAAAAGAGCAGCGGGTAAAGGATGCAATAAGAAGAATTGGTGGATTTTCTGATTTAAAAATAAGTCCCATATTGGGAGCGAAAGATGCTGATAAGTATAGAAATAAAGCGCAAATACCCATTGGTAAAAATGAAAGGGAAGAATATATTCTAGGGTTTTACGCTAAGCACAGCCATAGAATAATAGATTCTGCGAGATGTAATTTACATCCAGATATTTTTGCGACTATTATAAATATTTTTAAAAAGTGGGCGAGTATTTCAAAACCTAGCGTTTATAATGAAAAAACGCATACTGGTCTTTTGCGCCATCTATACTTAAGAATTGCAAAAGGTACTGGTGAAATAATGGTTTGCATTGTTGTAAATGGCGAGAATATACCTCAAGGGTCATTGCTTGTTGATATGCTAAAATCAAGCGTTTCAGACATAAAAAGTATAGTTGTAAACACAAATACTGATAAGACAAATGTTATAATGGGCAAAAAAAGTACGATTTTATATGGTCAAGATTATATAACAGATATTCTTTGCAACCTAAAATTTAATATTTCTCCAAACTCCTTTTATCAAGTAAACCATGACCAGGCGGAAGTTTTATATAATTTAGTAAAACAATATGCTAATTTAAAAGGTAATGAGACTTTACTTGATTTATACTGTGGCACGGGAACAATTGGTTTAACTATGGCAAATGATTGCAAAAAGGTTATTGGAGTTGAAATAATAGAGGACGCTATAAAAGATGCAAAAAACAATGCCGAGTTAAATAAAATAAGCAATACTGAGTTTATTTGTGCTGATGCTAAAGAGGCTGTATTAAAATTTAGTTCAAAAAATGAATTTCCCGATGTTGTAATTCTTGATCCACCAAGAAAAGGATGCGATTTAGATACAATAAATTCAGTTGTTGATATGGGCCCAAAAAGAATTGTATATGTTTCATGTGACCCTGCAACCTTAGCTCGGGACTTGAAAATTTTTTCGCAGAAGGGTTATTTCCCGAAAGAACTAACACCTGTAGATATGTTTCCCAGAACAACACATGTTGAGTGCGTTGCATTAATGTCACAAGTGAAAGGGTGAGTGTGCCGAAAAGGCCAAAGCTGGCGATTTTGAGTTTGACAGAGCGATTTAGTTATATGTCATAATATGGCGTGTGATAGGATTAGCTGTAAGTTAGAAATAAGCAATTTTATAATGATAAAGGGAGAATGAAAGATGGTTTCGATCGAAAAGATGCTGTCAATTTCAAAAAGCGATTTACGGGAAGCGTCAAAGGCGATTAATAAAGATGATATTTCGCGGTTAGTAGAATGGTTGTCTTTAAAAGAAAACAGCATTCGGTACCAGGCATTTCTCCTATTGCAGAGCAGATCGATATTTTTTAATGATGTTTATCCATTTTGGGATACTTTCCGAGATAAGCTCAAGAGTGATAATTCTTATCAGAGAAGCATCGGGCTTATGCTTATTGCGGAAAATGTTAGGTGGGACAAACAAAACCGAATGGATGACACCATTGACAAGTATCTGGAGCTCTTGAATGACGAGAAGCCCATCACAATACGCCAGTGTATTCAATCGCTAGGTAAGGTGGCGATATTTAAGCCGGGATTAAATAGGAAAATAACTGATTGCTTGATTTCATTTGATCTAATGGCCATAAAAGAAACCATGCGCAAATCCATATTGCTTGACATATTAAATGTACTGATTGTAATAAGGAAAGAGCTGAAAACGGATGAAGCTGAAAAATTTATTCTAAAGGCGCTATCAGGAGAGATATTGGATAAAAAATCAAAGAAGCAGATCGAACTTGACCTACAACGTTAAATAATAAAGGTATAACAGATAGACTTAGCGGTTAAAGGCTCTTTGTGCTTTATTGACAACAGGGCCCTTTATAGCTTTACCTATTTCATCTGTTTGTAGTAAAACGGTAAGAGCGGAGAAATGAATTTGAGACAAATATGCTAAATAATCTTAAGAAAGTTGTGGGCATGGGTAAATTTTTTTGGTAGCGGATTTTAACCTAAAGGCAAAGCGGTTTTATGAGAAAAATAGGATATATCCAAATTGGCGAATTGTAGTTAATTCAGAAGAGGAGATTTATGAATATAAATTATATTAAAGCCCGAAAAGATGATGCTGATATGTTAATTAAAATTTATAACGCATCATTCTATGATGATTATGTTAAATATGGAGAATGTCCTGCCTATGGAATGAGCCGGGAAAGTATGAAGGACGCCATTGCAAAATCCACTAAATTAATTATTTTTTGTGAAGATATCCCTATTGGGGTTATTTCAGTTATCAGTAAAGGAAACGGAGAGTATTATATCGGAGGTCTTTGCGTGATTCCAAAATACCAAGGTAAAGGCATTGGTACGCAGGCTATTAAATTTATTTTAGATTATTATGCGGATTGGACTAAAGTGACATTAATAACTCCTGTAGATAAAGAGCAAAATGTTATGTTTTACACGAAGAAATGTGGGTTTAAAGTAGTTGGTACAGAGATGGATGGAAATGTAAAGGTGTTTCGACTTTTAAAGGAATGGTAAATTTGTAAAAATAACAAGAGATATTCTATGTTGTAATTACGAGGAGTGCTTTTTTGTTTTTCAAAATTGTTCCCTTAAAATTTATCGGCATGCCTGGCTTGGGGTCCACTAGCCTTTTGGTGTACTAAAAAAGAAAATTAAAGTTAAAATTTAAGGGGAGAATAGGCAAAAAAATGAAACTAATAAAAAAAAGGTACATAATTTTATTTACCTTTTTATTAATGATAATATTGATAGCTATTTTTGGAACTTCTCAGGATTTGCAAATAAGACATTATTCAGAATCAACTAAAAAAGTATCAGAGACAATTAAAATAGCTGTAATAACAGATTTACATAATACCACATATGGAGAACATCAAGCTGAACTTATAAGCGCAACTAAAGAACAAAACCCTGACTTTATATGTTTTGTTGGAGATCTTATTAATAGTATAAAACATATTGATGAAGCCATTGACCTGATTTCTTCTTTAACTAAGAGTTACCCTTGTTACTATGTTTCTGGGAATCATGAGTATTGGTCAGAAAATTGTGATAATTTTAAAGGTTTGCTTAGATCATATGGGGTAAACGTATTAGAAGGTACAAAAAAATCCATAAAGGTTCGGGGTCAAAATCTTCAAATTTGTGGAGTTGATGATCCGGAGGTTTTATATGAACCAATGAAAGGATATAAAGGCTGGAATGAACAATTAGAAAGGTGCAACAAAGAGACTGGAGAAGTATATTCTATTCTTCTTTCCCACAGACCAGAAAAGGTTGAAGATTATAATAAGTGTAATTTTGATCTTATATTGTGTGGGCATGCGCATGGGGGCCAATTTAGGATTCCCTGGCTTATGAATGGGTTATATGCACCAGATCAGGGTTTTTTTCCGAAATTTGCAGGTGGGGAATATAAGCTTTCTGATTCAATGATGATAGTAAGCAGAGGACTTATAAAAAATCATATTCCAAGAGTATTTAATCGTCCTGAACTTGTAATTGTAGATATCTGTCCTGATGAGTAGGGAATGATTATTAGGTCCTTTAGTTGGTTTTTATACATAAATTAATTCTTTTTATCTAAGTAAAATTGGTAAGGATAAGAAGGATTAATTTGTTTTTTAGGTGGTGCTACGAGTTTAGTCGAACATAGGGTTACAGGCTCTCCATTTTATTAATAGCTGTTTTTGAATATCATAAAGTTGTTTTGAAAATACCAGTAATATATTATAAATTTATTTCATAAGAATTTAAGAAAATATCATATTTCGAGAATTTGTTATTATTTTTTAAAAAATTTTTACATTATTTGGTTATTGTGCTAAAAGGAGAATTTAAATGAAGAAAATCTTATCAACAATTTTATTGGGAGCCATTTTATTAAACTTTGGAGCTATTGAAACATTTGCAGATGGTGATGAAAAAATAGATTCATCTATTACTTGTGCTACTTGCGATGATAAAAAAGAGAACGATAGTACTATTAAATCTTTTATAAAATCATACCGTGGTGCATGTATTTCAGCAGTTTTAGCAGTTGCATCGTTATATGCTGCATATAAAGTTGGAAACAATAATGGATACAATAATGGGTACAAAGATCAGCCAAGTATTTGTGGGGTATATCAAGATTTTAAATATGGTATAAAATATACTGCAAGAAATGCATATGATTACTCAAGTTATGGGTTAGGTGAAGTTTGGGACCATAAAAAAGAGATATGGGATTATGTAAGTTACGGTTTAGGAAAGACTTGGGATGGTACAAAATATGTTGTATGGAATGCGTATGATTATTCGAGCTATGGGTTAGGAAAGTCTTGGAATGCTACAAAACATATGGCAGGGAATGCGTATGATTACTCGAGTTATGGGTTAGGCAAAGCTTGGAATGCTACAAGTGATAATTACTGTGGTTATATTGGTATTGGCTGTGACAATTTTAACAATTCCGCAACTTCGAAAGATTAAGAGTATATGCAAGATTATAATAGACCGATTGGATATTAAAAAATACTATAAACATGAAAAAATAGTGGCAAAAAGAAATATGCCGCTATTTTTTCATATATGAAACTAATCTATCTAGAGTTTCTGGACTTATAACGTGTTCCATTTTACAGGCATCTTTTTGAGCCGTTTTAGAATTTACTCCTAGTGTGTTTGTTAAAAAGTTAACGAGGGTTCTATGACGAAAACAAATATTTTCAGCAGCCTTATCACCTTCCGGTGTTAAACTTATTAATCCATACTTTTCTTGAATTACTAATTTTTCCTTTCTAAGCGAAAGAATTGCTTTGCTGGCACTGGGTTTTGAACACTCCATTTCTAAAGCTATGTCTGTTAGTCTAACTTCGCCTTTATTTTTTTTTAAAATGTAGATTGATTCTAAGTAATCTTCCAATGAACCTGTAAGCTTATTTTTTTGTTCCATATTTATTTCTCCTGTTCCAACCGCTACAACCTTTGCAGTTTCCGTTGCATGCGCCAAAATCTTTATTTTTAATTGATTTTACACCTTTTATTATTAAAAAGGCAAAGAAAAAAACAATGAGGGTTATTACAATAAAATCTATAATCATAAATTAAACTCCTTTAAAAAGAGGCGGCACGCGGTATAGTGTGCCGCCTCTTTGCCGATAAAATTGGCAATATTTTTGATAAATTTAAAATTTTGCAAAATTTAAAAACAAATTTCCAAATTGAAATACACAAGCTGAAAAAAACCAAGCAATAAATAGCTGGTAAAAAACTATAAAACAAGTCCACAATATACTTTTAGTTTCTTTTTTTATTGCGGAAACTGCTGCAATGCAAGGGGTATAAAGTAAAACAAAAGTCATAAAAGAAAAAGCTGATAAAGCTGAAAAATTTTGAGATATATTTGTTGCTAAATCAATTCCAGAACCAGTATTATAAAGTACAGCCATTGTGCTAACTACTGATTCTTTAGCAACTAATCCACACAACAAAGAAACCGACGCTCTCCAATCATTAAACCCACAAATTGTAAATATGGGGGCTATGCGCGTACCAATGGCGGCTAAAATGCTTTGACTACTATCTTCAATTAAATGTAAGGTTGTATCAAATGATTGTAAAAACCAAATTATTATAGCAGCTCCTAACAAAACTGTACCGGCTTTTACTAGAAAGTCACGGACCCTTTCCCATACATGAAGGGTTAGGTTTTTAATGGTTGGCAACTTATATTCTGGCAATTCCATAATAAAAGAAGATGAGGTTCCTTTTAATAGTTTCCTTTTAAAAATTAATGTTGTGAATATAGCTGCTAAAATTCCTATTATGTAAATTGAAAATATAATAAAAGGCTGATTTTTTGAAAAAAATGCAGCAATAAACATTGAATAAACAGGCATTTTAGCGCTACATGACATAAATGGAACCATTAAAATAGCGAGTTTTTTTTCATTTTCCCTTTCAAGTATTCTAGTTCCTAAAATTGCAGGAACAGAACAGCCAAATCCCATAAGTAGTGGAACAAATGCTCGACCAGATAAACCAACTCTTCTAAGAAGTTTATCTGTAATAAAGGCAGCTCTTGCCATATATCCGCTATCCTCTAAAATTGACAGTAAAGTAAATAAAATTGTGATTTGTGGCAAAAATGAAATTACTGAACCTACACCCTCTATAATCCCTCCAACAATTAAACTTTTAGTCCATTCTGAAGCACCCAAAATGTTTAACGTATTTAAAACAAGATTTCCAAAAATATTATTAATTAGAAAATTTGTTTGATCTTTTAAAAATATTCCAATTGGACCAAACGTAGTGTAAAAGATTAATAATATTAATGCAAAAAATATAGGTAGTGCTAAAAACTTATTTGTCACAACTCGGTCTATTTTATCAGTTAAAGTCATTATATTATGGTCGTTTTTTTTGTGTACAGCAATTTTGCAAATAGAGCAGATATATTTATACCGTGCGTCTGCTAAAAGCATTTGTCTGTCTACATGTTTTGAAAGTTGAACCATGTTTTTATATTTTGAGATTTTTTCTTCTTGTAATTTTGTTAGTTTAATACTTTTTAAGACTAAAATATCATCTTCAAATAATTTTATTGCTACCCATCGATTGTTTATATTAATTTTATTTGTAGTTTCATTTAAAACATTTTCTATGCTATTTAAAATTTTGTCTATATCTTTGCTGTATATATTTTTAACTTTTAATTCTTTATGTTTCTTGGCAAAATCTAAAGAAAGCTTCAAAAGTTCGTTTATTCCAATGCCTTTATTTGCAGATATTGGAACAACAGGAATATTAAGAACTTGTTTTAAAAATTCATAATCTATAGTATCTCCCTTTTTTTCTAATAGGTCAGTCATATTTAAAACTATAACCATTGGCAGGCCAAGTTCCATAAGTTGTGTTGTAAGATATAAGTTTCTTTCAATATTAGTAGCATCCACTATGTTTATAATGAGATCTACTTTTTCTCTAATAAGGCAATTTCTTGTAATAATTTCCTCAGATGAATAAGGAGACAAAGAATATATCCCTGGTAAATCAATAATATTTATATCTGTATTATATAATTTTAAATTTCCCTCTTTTTTTTCAACTGTAACACCGGGCCAGTTTCCAACATATTGGCGGCTTCCAGTAAGTTGGTTAAAAAGCGTAGTTTTCCCACAATTGGGATTGCCAATTAGAGCAAAACTTAATTTTTTTGAGTGAGATTTTAAATGCTTTCTTTGATTTTTTAGAGGATTCATTTTTAATTCATTTGTGGGCATTAATTTATACTCCTTTTATATTATCTATTAAAATCTCTTTAGCTTCAGATTTTCTAATACTAAGTTCATAACCTCGTACGCTTATTTGAATAGGGTCACCAAACGGAGCTATTCTTTTCATAAATATAATGGTACCAGGAATTATACCCATATCAATTATTCGGCGTCGTAAGGGCCCAAAACCTAAGAGTTTTGTAACTTTTCCGCTTTGTCCTGGTTTTAAATCATTTAAAGTCATTTATGTACCTCGCAATTTATTTTCAAAAAGTTAGCCAAGGCTAACTTTTGGCTTTAAAAAATTAGGGCAAACACCCTAAATATAAATTATAATATAAAAAAGTAAAATTGTAAACTAGAATTTAAAGACAATAGTGTACAAAAATTTATTTCTTAAAAAGTTATGAGTTTAAAATATTTAATTCTGTCTCTTTGTTAAATAAATGAATTTTTGATAAGTCTATGTATATTTTTATTTTATCTCCTGATTTTGCTTTTGAGTACGGGTCGACCTTTGCTATTATAGAATTATCATCTATATAAAGATATAAATAAGTTTCAGATCCCATAAGTTCCGTGATTTCTACAGTTGATTCAAATGTACCAATTTCATTGCTTTCTATACGGTCTGGTCTATCAAAAACATTTTCAGGGCGAACACCTAAAATTACTTCTTTACCTACATATTGTTCAAGGGCAACGTTATTCTTAAAGTTTGGAAGATGAACTATGTTTTTGCTCGTTTGAAATAAAAATTCATTACTACTTTTTACAATAAATCCATAAATAAAATTCATTTGAGGGGATCCAATAAATCCTGCAACAAAGGCATTATGTGGGTTTTCATATAGGTTTTTAGGGGTGTCTACTTGTTGAATGAAACCATCTTTCATTACAACAATTTTATCACCCATTGTCATAGCTTCTGTTTGATCGTGAGTAACATATATAAATGTAGTTCCTAATTTTTTATGAAGTTTTGAAATTTCCATTCTCATTTGTGCTCTAAGTTTTGTATCAAGATTGGAAAGCGGTTCATCTAGTAAAAAAACTTCTGGTTCACGCACAATAGCTCGGCCTAATGCGACACGTTGCTTTTGCCCTCCAGAAAGTTCTTTTGGCTTTCTATCTAAAAAATGCTCAATATCTAAAATTTTAGCAGCTTCCAATACACGCTTTTTTATTTCTTGTTTTGAAAATTTTCTAAGTTTTAGGCCAAATGCCATGTTATCAAAGACAGTCATATGTGGATAAAGTGCATAATTTTGAAAAACCATGGCAATATTACGGTCTTTTGGAGCAATTTCATTTGCATATGTGTCGCCAATATAAAGTTTACCTTTGGTAATGTCTTCAAGGCCTGCTATCATTCTAAGTACAGTGGATTTCCCACAGCCAGATGGACCAACTAGCACGATAAAGCTTTTATCTTCTATTTGGAGGTTAAAATCATTAACTGCTAAAACATTCTTTAAATAATATTTACAGATATTTTTTAAAACTACTTTTGCCACAAAAATTCCTCCATTTGTTTTTACGTCTTAATTTTTCTAATAATTAAATACATTCATCCAGTTTTTATAATAACAAATTTTAAAATGGCAAAAAAGGTATTTTTCTAATAAATATTGTATAAATACTTTATGTAAAGTTTACATAATGTAGTTTTCCCGTGGTTTTTAAGGATTTAATATTAGCTGTATAAAATAAAATGATATAATTTCATCTAATCTGTTGGAGCTGTAGGCATATTAGGATCTGGATCTAATGTTTCACGATAGGTAGTTTGGCTTGGCGTATGCACATTGCCCTTAGGTTTTGCATTAACATTATTAGTTACATACGTGTTATATGTCATTTCTGAAAAATTATTGTTTTCTGGTAACACAAAACCATGCATAAATCCGTTTAATTCAACAGAACAAATATCTCCACCAATAACTCTGTTATTTAATACTAAAAGATTGGCTCTTATTCCACCGGGTGCATTTTTATAGTTTAATATCTGGTATGTATATTTTATACAAGTTTTATTTTTGTGTTTAGACAAGTCAAGGCCTTGTTCCTTTTGGATATTATTATATTTTTCATAAGTATCATTAAATTTTGCTGGTATTGTAATTTCTGAAACTTCAATAGGTTCAGTTTGAACTTCCCAACCAAACTGCGATAAAAATTGGACTCTTCCTTCATTATTTTTTACGCAAACATTATATTCCCCATTAGAAGAAGCAGCAGAATCATTCTTGTGAATACAATTTTTTGCTAAAAACAAAGATAAAAAAATCAGTCCTACTAAACAAATTGTACCTATGATGATTTTGCGCTTTAATGGTTTCATAGCTAATACAAACATTCTTTTTAGCCTCCTTTTGATTTTATTTATATGCAAAAGAAAGTGAGACAATGCTTATTTTATTAATAAGAAGTACGCAATAAAACCTTAATTTTAAACTTTTAAATTGTTTGCAACCGACTGTTTTTGTGATATAATGAAAAATAATGTAGGAATATAAAAAAGGAGATGATATTGTGAACCCAGACCCTAGTTATAAGTTAAAATTACTAAAATGGGGCACAATATCCCTTTGTGTTTGTGCCCTTTAAAAAGGAGATAAACATAATGATATCTTATTATAAGACTATTGATAATAGAGTGACTGAAATAGAATCCTATGAACTCGGATGTTGGGTAAATTGTGTAGCACCAGATGAAAAAGAAGTAAAGAGGCTTACAAGTGACTTTGGTATTAATTCAGAATTTTTACGTTCAGCTCTTGACCCAGAAGAATCTTCACATATAGATCATGAGGATGATAATACTCTTATAGTTATAGACATTCCAGCTGTTCAGAAAACAGAAAAAAATATAACATATTATACAAAACCCTTTGGAATTGTAATTACTAAAACAGATTTAATAACTGTCTCTTTAAGTGACAACACGATTATTGGAGAAATTTCTGATGGTGTTGTTAAAAATATTTATACAAACTTAAAAATACAGTTTGCTTTACGCATTATTTTGAAGACTACAGCAAAATATTTGCAGTATTTAAAACAAATAGATAAAATAAATGATCGAGTTGAAAAAGAACTTCGTCGCTCAATGAAAAATAAAGAGCTTATTCAGCTGCTTGAAGTTGAAAAGTCTCTTGTTTATTTTTCATCATCACTTAAATCTAATGAAGTCACACTGGAAAAAATTATGCGGGGCCGCTTAATAAAATTATATGAAGAAGATAAGGAACTTCTAGAGGATGTATTAATAGAAGTAAAACAAGCAATAGAAATGGCCAACATTCAGTTGAATATTTTATCTGGAACTATGGATGCCTTTGCTTCGATAATATCAAATAATTTAAATATCGTGATGAAAGTTTTAGCTTCGATTACGCTGATTATTTCAATTCCGGCAGTTGTAGTTGGTTTTTATGGTATGAATATAGGAGCTCATGTTTTACCTCTTGATGGAGTGTGGTGGTTCCCTATGGCTTTCTCAGGTATTCTTATGGTGATAGCTGGTTTTATACTTAAGAAAAAAGATATGATGTGAAATTAAAAAGACTTAACCACTAAATTGCGGTGAAGCCTTTTTTATATTATTATGATTTAAAGAGTGATATATTAACCAACTAAGTGTTTTCCTATTACGTCAATTGCATCATCTTTTGCAATTAAGTTTCCCAATTCAACAATTTTAGATGTTGTAACACCATCTTTTCCAATTAAATTCCCATACTCCGTTATTATTGTTTGTAAGTCTAGTGAGATATAGCCTTTTGAGTTAATTAATATATAATAAGTTTTATCATATTCAAAAACAGTATTTTTCAGTTTAATTTTGTGATTATTATAGAGCCTTTCTATAGCGCACAATAAGTCCTCGGAAGATTTAAACTCAAATAGATATGGTTTTATTTCTTCTTTTATTTTAAAAATTTTACGACCAAGCTTTTTTTTAGAAAGCAAGGTTACTAAAACAAAACAGCCGCTATTTTGAGGAATAGCCTCTATCATCAACTGATTATTGTCAACAAAAAAGCCTATTTCAGTTTCTGCCCTAGTTAAAATCTTTTTTATAACTTGCCTTGAGTAAGCGTTTTTCCAGCTTAATTGTTTAAAAGTTAAATCTAATAGATCCATATCCTTACTTGAAAGAGCAATTAATAATCTTTTTTCATCAATTTTTTCAAGAATCAAGATGGCGCACCCCCCCATGCGTTTAATAAAAACTACCATAATATTATAATATTATGGACAACCTTTTATTGCAACTGGATATTATAAGATGGGGGAAATAATCTATAATAAACAACTAATTACTAGGCCTTTTGTGAAAAATCAGAAGGCACTTTTAAAATACAATGTATTTAAATGGAGAGACGTTAGTTATTTTTGGTTATATTTATCTTGAATCTCCAATAAAGAATACTGCGAGGGTTCCTGGTCCAGAATGTGAACCTATAACCGGACCAACATTATTTATTAAAATATTTTTTACCTTAAGCTGGTCTTTTAAATTGTCAGCAAGATATTTAGCATCTTTTTCGCAGTCTCCATGACTAATAAAAACGCTTTGCTCAGAAATGTTAGTACCTTTTGACTTTACTTTGTTAAATAGTTCATCGATTGATGCTTTTCTGCCACGAATTTTGCCAGTAGCTACAAGCTTCCCATTATTGTCCATATGCATTATTGGTTTAATATTTAAAAGACCTCCGATTATTGCAGTTGCTGCAGAAATTCTACCACCATTTTTTAGATGCTGAAGGCTGTCTACAGTGAACCAATGGCATATTTTAAGTTTTAAATTCTCTACAAAATCCCTAACTTCTTCAATAGTTTTTCCTGATTGCTTTTCAAGAGAAGCCAAATAAACAAGCAAACCCTGACCTAAAGATGCACATAAAGTGTCTATAGTATAAATTTTTCTATTAGGATACTCTTCCTTTAGCTTGTCAGCGGCAGTAAAACCTGTGCTATAAGTGCAGCTAAGTGCTGATGAAAACCCCAAATATAAAATATCTTTACCAAGAGATAAAAAGTGTTTCATTGTATTTTCAAAGTCAATAATATTAGCAGCACAAGTGGTTACTTTTTTCCCTTGCCGTAAAAGCTCAAAAAACTTGGTAGAGCTTATTTCACGCCCATCAAGGTAGTTAGTATATTTTTTTTCATCAACAAAAACAGAAAGAGGAACAGCAGATATCTCGAATTTTTTTGCAGTTGTTTCAGGAAGATCACAGGATGAGTCTGTTATAATAACATATTCATTCATTATTATTAACCTCCAAATTAAAATGAGTTAACACCGCTAACTTGTTGCTATTTTAAAGGATTTCTTTTTGATTGTCAATAGGATAAAATTAAAATCTATTTTAAATCAAATTCCCTATCTATCGTCCTTGCAATTAATTCAAAGTTTTCTGGGTTATATTCAAGTTCGCCGTTATCAAACATTAAAGCAGCTCCATAAATAAAAGAACGGATAATAAAAGTTTTTATCAACTCAGCTTTTTGGGGCATGCCAACGGATTTGCAATATTTCTTTATTAAATTTTTTGTACAAAGGCTAAGTTCTGACTTCATTTGCACATGCTGAGGATCCATTTTTTTGTCCTTTAACATTATAATTGAGCGAAAATGTGGATTCTCTACTAAAAATCTTATGTATTCTAAACTTATTTCTGTCAATTGATGACGTAAGTTACCATCATAAGCTTCAACAATTTTTTTTTGCCTTATATACCACTTTTCATTAATATACTTAATGATTTCGGTAATAAGTTCTGTTTTGTTAGCAAAATGTTTATAGGGAGCTGCGCAGGAAACTCCACATTTGCTCGCAACTTTACGTAATGAAAATCCTTGAATGCCGTTTTTTTCGATTTCATCAATTCCCGCTAATATCAATTTTTCTTTAATTGATATTTCCGAAATGTTTTTCATTTTTACGTAATCCTCCAGACCAGGTATTATAAATTAAGAAAAAGGAAGGGTTTTTTAAATTAAATAATTACAAGTTTATTAAAAAAGGAATACGTTCTTTATTTATTGCCTGAAAATTATATATGTTGGACCAACTATTTAGAAACTTTTTCGCAACTATTAGACAGGTCAACTAATTCAGTTAGCAGTATAAAAATATTTTCATTTGACTGTGATTTGTCAAATGACTTACATGAGTTTTTCATAGAATCAAGGCTTTCTTTGTTAGTTAAAAGATTTTTTATGGCATTGCTGCAGTGGTTACCCTTACCTATTTTTATTGCCATATTATTTTTTACTAAAAATTCAGCATTTTCTTCTTCTTGGCCAGGTATAGCATTAAATATAGCCATTGGTAAATCACAAGCTAAGGCTTCAGATACAGTTAGCCCTCCGGGCTTTGTTATTATTAAATCAGATATGTGCATATATTTATACACTTCGTCTGTAAAAAATATTAGTCGGGTTTTTTTAGAACCAGGTATTTTCTTTTTGTCCTTGAGTAAATGCGTCAACTTTTCGGAATGATGTTTTATACTTTCCCTTAATAAATCAATGGTTTCAATGCGGACATGTTTAGTCGAGTGTTTTTTTTGACCAACGTCTACTCGTCTTTTAAACATGTTATATAATTTTTCATTTTTACCTGTAATTATAATAATTTGAAAATTCACATCTATATTTACTATATTGTCATATATTTTAAGTATGTTGGTGACACCAAAACTACCTGCCATAATTAAAATTGTTGGAATGTTAGGATCTAGGCCAAGGCCTAAAAGCATTTTATTTTTATCAGTTTTATTATAAAAGGAGTGATTAATGGGGATACCAAACGGGTGTATTTTTTCTATTGGAGCACCCATTTTAACCATTGTGGGAACCATATCTTCATTTGCAACTATATAAGCATCAACGCATTTGTTTATCCATGTTTTATGGGGCGCATAGTCTGTCATCACACACACAAGTGGAATGTTTACTTTACCAGAGTCTTTTAAATTAGATACCATCTCGGTTGGAAACATATGAGTAGTAATGATTATATCTGCATTAAAATCTTTGAGTAATAAAAACAACCTTTTGCTGAATAAACTGTTTAAAAAAGTTACCATATTGCTAAATTTATTTTCTTTATTTGAAGTATTGTATAAAAGCCCAAACATTTTAGGATTTTTTTTGGCCATGTACAAATAGGATTCAGTCACTGTTTTATTTAGCAGTGGGTTAATATACTCTAAAGTATCAACAACTTCAACTACAGAGTCTTTTTTCATTGTTAATATATATGATTTTAAAGCTTCGGCAGCAGTCATATGACCTCCGCCTGTTGAAGCAGATAAAATTAATATTTTCATTAAACTTCTCCTTTTAAACTCTAGTAAAACAAATAGTTTTGCTTTTAATAATGTTATAAAAATCATGCAAAACTAAATTCATTTAAAATAACATAAGATATAATTTAGTGTTTTTAGTTAAAGCTAAAATTATTCTAATATACATCATACTACCTGCTGTTCAACATTTCAATTATTTTTTAATTGAAAATATAAAATGGCAATAGGAGGTATAATTTTTTATGGACAAGAATCGTTTTAGAGATAGGAAGATACGGTACACTAAAGTAATATTTGTATTTATTTTAGTTGGATTATATTTATTTTCAGTCGGTATTTTTTTAAAAAAGGGAGTAGATCTTTGTTATGAATGTATTTATTCTATTTTAAATGAAGAAGGTTTTTATCCAGGAATATATATAAATGGGATTGATATGGGTGGCAAAACAAAAAAACAGGCAAAGCTAATTTTAAGTGAAAGGCTAAATTTGGTAAGGCCTAATATTGATATAAAGGTTATTTGTGAAGATAAGACTATTTTACTTACAGCAGAAGATTTTAATTATAATTATAATGTTGATGAGACTGTCGATTTAATCTACTTTATAACAAGAGAAGGAAGTCCTTTATTAAGATATAGCACAGCTATGCTAATTAAAAATAATCCGATTTTTTTCAATGTTTTAGCAGTACCAACCAAGGATTCTATAGATACAGTTATTGATAACATTTCTTTAAATTTTGATGATAAAGTTCAAGAGCCTCATGTATCTTGTTTCAACCCATTGAAAGATCCTATGTTTACGTATGAAGCCGGAAAGGATGGGTTGGAAGTTAATAGGTTTGAACTAAGAAATAAAATAGAAAGTGCTTTGAAAAGTGGAGTAAAAAGCGATATTTTTATTAAAAGACAAAAAGTAACAAACACAGTGGCTATAGAGGATGTAAAAAGGCAAATTGGATTAATTAGTGAATTCATAACAACTGTTTCAAATAATTACTCTAGGAATAATAATATAAAAATGGCACTTTCATTTATAAACGGAACTGTTTTAACCCCTGGCGAAACATTTTCTTTTAATAAAATAGTCGGAAATACAAATCTACCATCTAGGGGGTTTGTGTTAGCACCTGCACTTTCAAATGGAGTTTCAGTAACAGCATACGGAGGAGGGGTTTGTCAAGTTGCAAGTACTGTTTATGGTGCGGCAATAAGGGCTAATATGACAATAATGGAGAGATATAACCACTCGCTCAAGTCTAAATATGTGCCAATAGGACAGGATGCAACGGTTAGTTATAATTCAGCTGATTTAAAGTTTAAAAATCTGCTCAATGGTAATGTATATATTTGTACATATTTAAATGGTTATAATGTGATTTGTAGATTTTATGGAACATTACCGCGCTGGTATGATAAAATAGAGGTTGTTTCGGGGTATGCTGCAGGTTCATCGAATAAGGTTTTTGCACAAAGGGTTTTTTATAAAAAAGGCATGGAAGTTTACAGAGAAGCTTTGCCGGCTTCAACATATAAACAATAGCTATTTTAGTAAAGTTAAAAAGTATTTTGTCACATATAAAGCTTTTAGGCATTTTGGATTAAAAGTTTGACAAATTTAAAAAGAAGCTTCATAATAGAGTCGATATACTTTAAGGAGGAAATTTTGTGAAGGTTGTGCTGCTTGCAGGGGGCTTTGGAACAAGGATTTCTGAAGAAAGCCATTTAAGGCCAAAGCCAATGATAGAAATTGGTGGTAAGCCAATTTTATGGCATATAATGAAAATATATTCAGCGTTTGGATATAATGATTTTATAATTTGCTGTGGGTATAAGGCCCACATGATTAAAGAATATTTTGCAAATTACTATTTGCATTCAAGTGATGTCACGTTTGATTTTTCCAATAATAACAACATGACTTTACATAGCAATTTTGCAGAGCCTTGGCGTGTAACGCTTGTTGATACAGGCCTTAACACCATGACAGGAGGAAGAATAAAAAGAGTCCAAAAATATGTTGAAAATGAGCCGTTTTTGCTGACTTATGGTGATGGCGTTTCTAATGTTGATATAGACAAGTTAGTAGAATTTCATAAGTCTCATGGAAAAATAGCAACCATGACAGCAGTTAATGTTGGGCAGCGCTTTGGTGTGCTTGATATAGATGACGATGGCATGATAAATTCCTTTAGGGAAAAAAGGCAAGATGATGGAAGCGTTATAAATGGTGGATTTATGGTTCTAAATCCTGAAATATTTGATTATATAGAAGGCGACGAGACTGTTTTTGAACAAGAACCACTTGAGATAGCTGCAAAAAGAGGAGAACTTAAAGCTTATCATCATACTGGATTTTGGCAGTGTATGGATACCCAAAGAGACAAACATCAATTAGAAGAAATGTGGGCATCTGGAAATGCACCATGGAAGATATGGTGATGATTATGGCAAATGTTTTAGATTTTTATAAAAATAAGAAGGTTTTTGTTACTGGCCATACAGGATTTAAAGGCTCTTGGCTCTGTAAAATACTAATAAAGTCAGGTGCAATTGTTACAGGCTATTCTTTAAACCCGCCAACTGATCCAAATCTTTTTGATATTGCAGATGTAAAAGAAAAAATGAATTCAATTATTGGAGACATCCGCGATTTATCTTCGTTAAAAGTTGCTTTTGAAAGTGCAAAACCAGAAATAGTGTTTCATTTAGCAGCTCAGCCTTTGGTGAGGGATAGTTATGTTAATCCACACTATACTTATGAAATCAACGTTATGGGGACTGTAAACATTTTAGAATGCATTAGAACAGCAAAAATATTACCAAAATCAGTTGTAAATATTACAACTGATAAGGTTTATAAAAATAATGAATGGGTTTGGGGTTACCGCGAAAATGAACCGCTTGATGGATTTGACCCTTACTCTAATTCAAAATCATGTTCTGAACTTGTAACGCATAGTTATAAAAGTTCTTTTTTTGATGATAATAAAATTGCAATATCAACTGCTAGAGCAGGAAACGTTATTGGCGGTGGTGATTTTGCAGTTGACAGAATAATTCCAGATTGCATTAAAGCAGCCCTAAAAAAGGAACCTATTATCGTTAGAAACCCAAATTCAACAAGGCCTTATCAACATGTTTTAGAACCACTTTATGCATATTTAATGATAGCTAAAAAGCAGTATGAGGATATTTCTTTTTCTGACTATTATAATGTAGGGCCAGATGATTGTGATTGTGTTACAACAGGCGAGCTAGTTAAGCTGTTTTGCAAAAAATGGGGAGATGGACAAGCTTTTGAAGAAAAGTCAGTTGGCGGTCCTCACGAAGCAAACTTTTTAAAGCTTGATTGTTCAAAGCTAAAAAGTGCTTTTAACTGGAAGCCAAGATGGAATATTGAAACTGCTATAGAAAAAACTGTTGAGTTTGCGCGTTGCTATGAAAAAGGTGGAAATATTCCAGAACTTATGGACAAGCAGATCGATGAATTTTTAAATTAAGTATCAGGAGAAGTTTTTATGTTTGAAAATATGACTGAGCAAGAAGCCAGAAAACAAATTTTAAATATGGTTGGTTTATACTGTGAAAACTATCATAATAAAAATAAGGAATTTAAACAGGGGCAGAGAATCCCTTATGCATCTAGGGTTTATGATAAAAATGAGATGATAAATTTAGTTGATAGCTCACTGGAATTTTGGTTAACTTCAGGAAGATATACTGATAAGTTTGAGAAAGATTTGTCAAACTATTTGGGAACAAAATTTTGTGCACTTGTAAATTCAGGCTCATCGGCGAATTTAATTGCATTTATGGCGTTGACGTCCCCTCTTTTAAAGGAGAGAGCAATAAAACCGGGTGATGAAGTGATTACAGTTGCCGCAGGCTTTCCAACAACTGTAACGCCAATTATTCAATATGGCGCTGTTCCTATTTTTGTGGATGTTACGATTCCGCAATATAATATTGATGTGACGCAATTGGAAAAAGCTTTGACAGATAAAACAAAAGCTGTTATGATAGCGCATACTTTGGGAAATCCCTTTGATTTAAAAAGCGTGAAAGAATTTTGTGATAAAAATAATCTATGGCTTGTTGAAGATAATTGTGACGCTTTAGGTTCAAAATATATTATAAACGGTGAAGAAAAGTTTACCGGAACAATTGGAGACATTGGTACATCTAGCTTTTATCCTCCACACCACATGACTATGGGTGAAGGTGGAGCTGTTTATACTAGTAATCCAATTTTAGCAAAAATCGTAAAATCTTTGCGTGATTGGGGACGCGACTGTAGTTGCCCATCGGGAAAGGACAATTTGTGCAGGCACAGATTTGACAAGCAATATGGTCAGCTGCCGCTAGGTTATGATCACAAATATGTTTATTCGCATTTTGGATATAATTTAAAAGCAACCGATATGCAAGCTGCTATTGGATGTGCTCAGCTTGAAAAGTTCCCTTCATTTGTAGAACGTAGAATACACAATTTTAATAGGCTAAAAAAAGCCTTGCAAGTGGTTTCTGATAAATTAATTTTACCGGTTGAAAATGAAAACTCAAAGCCTAGTTGGTTTGGATTTTTAATTACTTGTAAAGATGGAATTGACAGAAAAGCTGTAGTTAATTATGTAGAATCTCATGGTGTGCAAACCAGAATGCTTTTTGCTGGAAACCTTACCTGTCACCCTTGTTTTGATGAAATGAGAGAAACAGGAAAAGGGTATCGAATTGTTGGAGATTTAGCCAACACTAATAGAATTATGAATAATACATTTTGGGTTGGTGTATACCCTGGTATGACAGATGAAATGATAGATTATATGGCTAAAATAATTATTGAGGCGGTAAAATAGTGGAGCATTTTTGGGAAACGGCAAAACAGCTGATAAAGTTTTCAATAATTGGGATTTCAAATACACTAATTTCACTTGGTATTTATTATGGGCTTTACTTCCTAGGTGTAAATTATTTAATTGCAAATGCAGCGGGTTTTGTTGTTAGTGTTTTAAATGCGTATTATTGGAACAACAAATATGTGTTTAAAAAAACTAGTAGTGGTAATAAAAGGGCTTTAGCAAGAACGTTTTTGGCTTATGGTAGTACTTTCTTGCTTTCAACTTTTCTTATGTTTATCATGGTAGACTGTATGGGCCTTTCAGGGGTAATAGCACCTCTTATTAGTTTAGTAATCACTACGCCATTAAATTTTTTAATGAATAAATTTTGGGCGTTTAAGTAAGTTTAAATATGAAAGAGGAGAGAAGTAAGGTTGTTCAAATGTACTAGAAAGTGGTCAGTAAATGATATTGTCTGTTTAGGAACATTGATTATAACATATGCTGTTTTTAATCTATTTTTATTTAATAAATTTTTCCCTATTACTGAGGGTTGGTTCCAGGACTATTCAAATTATATATTAGATGGAAAAGTGCCTTATAGAGATTTTTACTTATTTATTCCACCAGTATTTCCTTCACTTATGACCTTGTTAAGTTTAATTTCAAAAAATTTATTTATTGTGTTTAGAATATATGGAGTTATAGAAAGACTTGGCCTAATTATTTTGACTTTTTCAATACTTAGAAAAGTTTTTGACAGCCGCATAGTTTTTATTTCTTTACTTGCCGCTAGTGCTGTATATATTTCAAATATTCAAGATTTATTTTATGGGTACTATCAGACATCTTTACTATTAGCAATGCTTATGATATTTTTTGCGATAAAAATGTATGAAATAATTTCTTGTGATATCAATAAAAAAGCCATGATTTGGCCAATTATGTTTGGAATTATTTCAGGAATTACAACGATGACAAAACATACGACGGGTGTAATCCTTTTTGCTGCGCTTATTTTTGCCTTTTTTATAATTTCTTACAAAGATGATATTAAGAAAAGTTTAAAATCTATATATGTTTCTTTGATATCGTATATCTTGAGTATTATTTTGATTTTAATGCCTTTAGTTTTAAATGGAGCTTTAAAACCATTTGTTTTTCAATTGTTTAAAGGAGCTACATCAAAGGGGAATTTTGTACAAATTATTTTTCGTGTTATACCCAGACTAAATAATAAAAATGTTGCAATTTTTCTTTTTTGCTTTCTGTCTTTATATGTAGTAGCTAAATTATATAAAAAATCTAACGATAGACCAACCGACAATTTAAAAATAAGTATTGTGTATATTTTGCTTCTTTTATTCACTATAAAAATTATACTTGTCCCAAAAATTGATAGTTTTTTCGGATTGATTAATTTTACCAAGTTAGATATTATTTTAATTTTTGCTATTTTTTCACTTTTTGGAATATGCTTTTTTGATCAATTGCCTGATAAAATTATGGGGTTTAAAATAAAAAGAAGAATAATTGAGATAGGGTTATACTTAATTTTTTTACTTGCAATGTGTATCACGTATGTTTATATAACAAGGCATGATATGAATACAGTTGATTGGGGAAGGTTGCGTGCAGATAGATCAATATTAAATTTGTCAATATTTTTTATAACCTTGTTATTATCTTTTGTTTACCTTTTTCAAATATTGAAAAATAAAGAAACTAACAAGGTATTATTTATTATAATTCTTTCTTCTGTAGTTATTATGTGTATACATAATATGTCTAGCAGCTTAGAGGATCACGCAATGCTACTTTCTATGTCTGCATCAATTTGCTTGTTGTTATCAAGCAAAACCATATTAAACACTATAAAAAATGGTGCAGTTTGTTTGGTTTGTTTGCTTATGGTGTTAGAAGTCTTTGTACAGCGATGTAATTTTACATATTGTTGGTGGGGTGTTAATTGGACGGCAAATATTTATAGTGTGCATGAATACTATGATGACCCTCATTTAAAAGGAATTTATGGGAGCGAACGGGCTGTAAGAGAATTAAATAATATATATCATTTGATTGAAAACAATAAGTTAGATGGGGATACTATGTATACATTCCCACATATTAATTATTTTAATGTTATGTCGAATCTTAGATGTCCAGAAACTTTTTCTAAAGTACATTATTTTGATGTTTGCTGTGATAGTGTAGCAAAACAAGATGCGCAGGCATTAAAAAATGCAATGCCTACTTTTATAGTGTGGCAAAATTTAAGTGAAAATGAGTGGAACTTCCATGAAGATTTTTTTAGAGATGGACAACGTTCTGGTCAGAGAGATATACAGGACACATATAAAGAATTAATAGAAAGCCAGGAATATTTTTTGTTATATTCGGGAGAAATAGAAAACTCTGAAAAAATTTATATATGGGCAATTAAGGATGGAAGAACTTATGTAGATAAGAATAGAAATCCTATAAAGATTTATTGAGGTACTGATATGAAGAAAGCAATTATTACAGGACCAACAGGTGCGGTTGGAACTGCTTTAGCAGAGCTGCTTATACAAAGAAATTATGAAGTTTTTGCTATTTGTCGGCCGAATTCACCTAATATTTCTAATTTAAAACCAAATCACAACTTGCATGTAATTGAATGCGATATATCAAAATTGTTAACATTAAAGGATAAACTGGATTTAGGTTTTGATGTGTTTTACCACTTGGCTTGGGGAGGAACGTTTGGCGAAAGCCGAAATGCTTCCAGCTTGCAACTTGATAATATAAAATATACTATGGATGCAGTTGAACTAGCAAGTGGGCTTGGCTGTAAAACTTTTATTGGGGCTGGGTCTCAAGCTGAGTATGGCCACTTTACAAAAGCTGCAGATGAAAATACTTTAACAAAGCCTTTTTCCTTATATGGTGCAGCAAAATTGTCAGCCGGAAATTTAAGCAGAGTTCTTGCAAATGATTTAGGGATAAGACATATATGGACTAGAATATTTAGTGTTTACGGACCAAACGACGATGAGAGAACCCTTGTATCTTATGTTATAAATGAAATTAAAAATAATAAGCAGCCAGCTTTAACAAAAGGAGAACAAGTTTGGGATTATCTTTTTAATTTTGATGCTGCTAATGCTCTGATAAAGCTTTCAGAAAAAGGCAAAAATGGTGAGACATATAACATTGCAAGTGGAGAAAACAAGCTTTTAAAAGAATATATAAATGATATAGCAAAGATTATAAACCCTAGTTTAAAATTAAGTTTTGGCCAAAAACCATATGGCGAAAATCAGGTTATGTTTTTATCAGCAGATATAACAAAACTTAAAAATGATACTGGATTTGTTCCGGAGTATTCATTTGAGGCTGGGATAAGAAAAATTTTAGAGTTACAGAATGAGGGAAATGGTTTTGAAAATTAAAGTTTCAGATTATGTTGCGGATTTTTTAGCAAACAATGGAATAAAACATGTGTTCACCGTAACCGGTGGCGGGGCTATGCATTTAAATGATTCTTTGGGTCACCATAAAGACCTTAAGTGCATTTATGACCATCATGAACAAGCTTGCGCTATAGCGGCAGAAAGCTATACTAGGTATTCTGGAGAATTAGCAGCTGTTTGTGTAACAACAGGCCCGGGTGGAACAAATGCACTCACTGGTGTGCTTGGCGGTTGGCTTGATTCTATTCCTATGTTTATTGTGTCGGGTCAGGTAAAAAGAGAAACTACAGTTTGGTCAACAGATTTGCCACTTCGTCAGCTTGGTGATCAGGAATATAACATAATTGATTCTGTAAAGCCAATGACTAAATACGCTAAAATGGTTACTGAACCAGAGCAAATTGCCTATCATTTAGAAAAAGCATTATTTATATCAAAATCTGGACGAGGCGGGCCGGTATGGCTTGATATTCCGCTTGACGTACAAGGTGCAATTGTTGAAACCGAAGAGCTTATTCATTTTGATAAGTCTGAATGTCAAGATGAGCTGCCCCCAGCAGTTGAAAAAGAGACAATAGATAAAATTATAGATAAAATTAAAAGTTCGAAACGCCCTGTTTTAATTGCAGGAACTGGAATTAGACTGGGGCATTCATATGATGACTTTTTAAAGTTGATAGATAAGCTTAATATTCCGGTTGTAACGCCTTGGAACGGCCATGATATACTTTTTGATGAACATAGACTTTTTTGTGGCAGGCCAGGGATAATGGGGACTCGTGGTGGAAATTTTGTTGTAGAAAATAGCGATTTGTTAATCTCTTTAGGGTGTCGGCTCAGCATTCGCCAAGTGAGCTATAATTATAAAAACTTTGCAAAAAATGCATACAAAATTATGGTTGACATTGATAAAGCAGAATTGCAGAAACCAACATTATCAATAGACTTGCCAATTTATGCAGATGCAAAAGATGTTATAGAAAAATTATTTGCTTCAGGTTTTGTGAATGAGAACAATGAGCATAAAACATGGCTTGATTGGTGCCGAAAAATAAATGCTAAATATCCAACTTGTTTGCCAAAATATTACGAAACAAAAACACCGGTTAATCCATATGCATTTGTTGACACTCTTTTTGAAACTTTACCAGAAGACGAAACAATTGTTTGTGGTAATGGCAGTGCTTGTGTTGTAGCTTTTCAGGTGGCAAGGTTAAAAAAAGGACAAAGACTTTTCACAAATTCTGGTTGTGCTAGCATGGGGTATGGCTTTCCGGCAGCAATTGGTACAGCTGTTTTTAAAAATGGAGGTCGGGTTATTTGCCTTGATGGTGATGGCAGTTTTCAAATGAACCTTCAAGAAATGCAAACTCTGGTTCATAATAATTTAAACATTAAGATTTTTTACTTTAATAACAGCGGTTACCATTCCATTAGGCAAACTCAAACTAACCTGTTTTCACAGCATCCACTTGTGGGGGTTTCTAAAGAAAACGGAGTTAGCTTTCCTGATTGTGAAAAAATTGCAAACTGTTATGGCGTGCCTTACTTTAAAATTGATAATATAGATATGGCAAAATCTAAAATAGAGAAAGTTTTAAATACGAAAGGTCCTGTAACGTGTGAGGTTATTTTAGATACTACTCAAAACTTTGAACCAAAACTTTCATCTAGGGCTTTGCCAGATGGCACAATGATATCCCCGCCAATTGATGATATGTTCCCATTTTTAAACCGAAGCGAATATGCGCAAAATAAAAATTTACATATATAAAAAGGAGAAATTTATATGAACAAAATAGAGAGAAAAATGCTTGATATTTTAAAAGAGCTTAAAAACGAGCATAATGTTTTAGCAATTAAAGCAGAATTTGAGGCTGAAGGTTCTAGGACTGATGAGCTTGTTAAACTAAATGAAATTGTATTTCGCGCTGATATGGAGTTATTTATTAAAATTGGTGGTTGTGAGGCTGTTCGTGACTTAGATCAATGTAGGCTTTTAGGTGCCAGTGGTATAATGGCTCCAATGATTGAAACACCTTTTGCAATGAAAAAATTCGTTGGTGCTGCTAAAAAAGTTTATGGCGAAGATATAAATGATATTGAATGGATAATTAATGCTGAGACGAAAACTTGCCGTGAAAACTTTGATGAGATTTTAAATGAGGGTAAAGGCGTTTTAAATACTATTTCTATTGGAAGAGTAGATTTGTCGGCATCTATGGGCCTTAGCCGTGAAATTATAAATGGTAATGAAGTTTTTGATGCAGCAAAAGATTTTGCAACAAGAGCTAAGAATAATGGCCTTATTGTAGGTTTTGGCGGGGGAATTTCATTCGATGCAATACCGTTTATAAAAGAGATGAAAGGCCTTGTAGATAAATTTGAAACCCGAAAAGTTGTTTTTAAATACGATGATAATGAAAATCGTTTGAGAGCGGGCATATTGAAAGCCATGGAATTTGAAGTATTATATTTACAGAATAAATGTGAATTTTATGACAGAATGGCAAACGAAGATAGAGCTAGGATGGAAATGCTTGCAAAGAGATTAATTGTAGCAAAGGAACAAATGTAATGAGAACGGTATTGATAACGGGTGCTAGCAGAGGAATAGGAAAAGCTACTGCCGAAAAGTTTTTATTATCGGGTTATAATGTATTTGCGCCGACAAGAGCTGAGCTGGATTTAAGTTCAGCTTTTTCGGTTTCTGCTTTTTTAAATAGGTATAAAGATTTTAGTTTTGATACAATAGTAAATAACGCAGGGATAAATGATATAAATTTATTAGAAAATGTTAGTGATGAAGAGTTTTTAAATATGCTAGAAATAAATATGATATCGCCAATAAAATTGTTGCGTGGATTAATTTCGAGTATGAAAAAGAGAAATTATGGAAGAATAATAAATATCGCATCTATTTGGGCAGTTGTTTCAAAAGAAGGAAGATCTATTTATTCTGCTACAAAAAATGCTATGCATGGAATAACAAATACGCTAGCTTTAGAACTGGCACCTTACAATATACTTGTAAATACTGTTTGCCCGGGATTTACTTTAACTGAACTAACAAAAAAGAATAATTCAGAAGAGCAAATCAAAGAAATATCAAGAGAAATACCAATGAAAAGAATGGCAAAACCTGAAGAAATAGCTAATGTAATATATTTTTTAGGTTCCGAGGAGAACACATATATTACAGGGCAAAAAATTTGCGCCGATGGAGGGTTTACTGTTAAATGATTATAAAATCCAAAATAAAAGGTTATAGTCTGGAAATAAAAAAGTCATTTGATTTTTTTAATGACCTAACAAATAAGGAAAATGCTTTTTTTGTAATAGATCAAAATGTTTATAATTTGTTTGGCTCTTTGTTTGTTAATGTGCCAGATAGCAGACTTTTTTTATTGGACGCAATTGAAGAAAATAAGACTATTGAAATGGCTTTAAAAATTTGTGATCAGCTAACAAAACTTGATACAAAAAGAAATACAGTTTTAGTTTCTTGCGGTGGGGGAATAACACAGGACCTTACAGGATTTGTGACAAGCATTATGTATAGAGGCATAGGATGGATATTTATTCCTACTACATTGCTGGCAGCATGTGACAGTTGCATAGGCGGCAAAACTTCCCTTAACTATAAACATTTTAAAAATTTGCTTGGAACTTTTTATCCACCAGATAGAATTTATATTTGCCCTGATTTCTTTGACACTTTAACTGAAAAAGATTATAAAAGTGGCTTGGGTGAAGTTGTAAAATTTAGTATAATGATGGGTGAAGATGGAGTAAAATTATTAAAGCAAAACATGGATCTATTGCTAAAAAGAGACAAACAGGTGCTTGAGAGCTTTGTTGAAAGGTCTTTAAGTTTTAAAAAGACTTTTATAGAAGAGGAGGAATTTGATCTTGGTGAACGGGTGCTTTTAAATTTTGCTCACACTTTTGGACATGCCTTTGAGGTTTCAAGCAATTATATAATTCCACATGGAACAGCGGTGGCTTTAGGAGTTTTGGCTGCAAATAGTATTTCAAACGCTAGAGGAATGCTAAATATTTATAATCAAGAAAATATTTTAAATTTAGTAAAAAAAATTATACCATTTAAATTAAGCAAAGACTGGTTCAAAATTGAAACAATAATTTCTGCTATTCGAAAAGACAAAAAACAAACTAGCGAAAATATCACGGCCCTTCTTTTAAATGATGATTTTAGGCTTACTATTTGTAAAGATATTTCTGAGCAGGAGATAAAAAAGGCTATAACTTATATTTTAAGCATAGCGGAGGTTGAAAATGAAGAAGTTGTTTATATTTGATTTTGATGGGACCCTGGTAGACACGATAAAGGATGTAGGTATTTGCTTTAATAAAGCGCTTTCATTTTACGGGTTTGAGACTTACCCGATTGATTATTATTCTAAAGCAGTTGGAGGAAATCTAGACACTATATTTTCAAATTTATTAAAAAAAGATGATAGAAATCCAGAAAATATAGAAAAATTAAAAAATAAATACCGGGAGCTGTATTTAAATGATAAGAAACCAAATACAGTACCATTTGACGGAATTAAAGATGTTCTTAAAAAGTTAAAGCGAAAAGGTTATCATGTTGCGATCAATACAAATAAAGCGCAGACGCTGGTTGATGACTTGTGCAGTGAAAAATTTTCGGATGTAAAATTTGACAATGTGGTTGGATTTACTGATGATAGACCTTCAAAACCAGATCCATATGGAGTGAATGAATTACTTAAATTACATAATGTTTCAAAAGAAGAAACTGTATACATAGGAGACGGATTAACAGATATTGAAACAGCAAGAAACGCCTTGGTTGATTGCGTTTTTGTTACATGGGGCCAAGGAAAAAAATCTTTATCTAGAGACGAACGAGTATCTTTTGTTGCCAAATCTCCGAGTGATATACTTTCATTTATAAAGCCAAGGGGTGTAAAATGTGAAAAAAATTAGTATATTAGTGCCCTGCTACAACGAAGAAGAAAATGTAGAACCACTTAGTGCTGCTGTAATAGAACAATTTGAAAAGTTAGAGAAATATGACTATGAGATTTTATTTATTGACAATTGTTCAAACGATAAAACTCAAGAAAAATTAGAAAAGCTTTGTGAAAACAATAAAAAAATAAAGGCTATATTCAACGCTAAAAATTTTGGTCAGTTTAATTCGCCTTATTATGGATTACTTCAAACTACAGGAGACTGTGCAATTTCAATGTGCGCGGATTTCCAAGATCCAGTCGATATGATTCCTAAATTTATAGAAGAATGGGAAAATGGATATAAGATTGTTTGCGGAATAAAAAAATCTAGCAAAGAAAATAAAATTATGTATTTTTTAAGATCCTGTTATTATAGAGCTATTAAAAAAATGAGCGACGTTGAACAGATAGAACATTTTACTGGCTTTGGCCTTTATGATAGAAATTTTATTGAAACACTGCGGTCATTGGATGATCCTACACCATTTTTGAGAGGAATTGTAGCAGAACTCGGGCCTAAACGAAAAGATGTTTACTATGATCAAGAAAAAAGAAGAGCAGGCAAAACCAGCAATAATTGGTATAGCCTTTATGATGCTGCAATGCTCAGCTTTACTTCATATACAAAAGTTGGCTTAAGAGTAGCAACAATTGCAGGGTCAATCTTTTCTGTATTGAGCCTTTTGGTGGCATTTATATACTTAATTTTAAAGTTGCTATTTTGGGATAACTTTTCAGCAGGAACAGCTCCAATTCTAATTGGTGTATTCTTATTTGGTTCGGTGCAGCTTTTCTTCATAGGACTTTTGGGTGAATATATTATGAATATTAATACCAGGATAATGAAAAGGCCGCTTGTGGTTGAAGAAAAACGTTTAAATTTTTAATGAAATAATCTAATTTTGTAGAGCCTAAAACTTATTTTAAGTATAGGCTCTATTTTTTTAAAATAAATTAGCTAATGGTTATTTTCGATTTATTGACTTTATGATGTGTAAATGAGATAATTTAAATGATCAATTTAGAAATTTAGGGGAAATAAAAATGAGTAAAGATTTAAATAAAATATATGAGCCAAGTTTAGTTGAAGATAAAATATATGATTTTTGGCAGAATAAAGGCTACTTTGAGGCTAAGGTTGATCCTACAAAAAAGCCATATACTATAGTTATTCCACCACCAAATATAACAGGAAAACTTCATATGGGCCATGCACTTGATGATACACTGCAAGATATACTTATTCGTTTTAAAAGAATGAAAGGTTATAATGCTGTGTGGGTTCCTGGTACCGACCATGCTGCAATAGCTACAGAAGCTAAAATAGTTGAAGCTATGAAAAGCGAAGGGCTTACAAAGGAAGACTTGGGTCGTGAGAAATTTTTAGAGCGGGCTTTTTTGTGGAAGGAGAAGTATGGCAATACCATTATTGAGCAAATTAAAAAGCTAGGTGCCTCTTGTGACTGGAGCAGAGAACGCTTTACTATGGATGAAGGCTGTTCGAAAGCAGTTAATGAGGTTTTTGTAATGCTTTATGAAAAAGGCCTAATTTATAGAGGTGAGAGAATTATAAATTGGTGCCCTAAATGTAAAACTTCTGTTTCTGATGCCGAGGTGGATTTTAGTGAAAAAGAAGGTAATTTTTGGCACATTAAATATCCGCTAACTGATGGCAGTGGCTCTGTTGAACTTGCAACAACACGCCCTGAAACAATGCTGGGCGATACTGCAGTTGCTGTAAACCCAAATGATGAGAGGTATAATCATCTTGTTGGTAAAACGGTAATGTTGCCGCTAGTTAATAGGGAGATCCCAATTATTGCTGACGAATATGTTGAAATGGATTTTGGTACAGGTGTTGTTAAAATCACTCCGGCGCATGACCCAAATGATTTTGAGGTTGGGCTGCGGCATAATCTTCCGGTAATAAACATTATGGATGAATCAGCCACGATGAACGAATTTGCGGATAAATACAAAGGCCTTGATAGATATGAAGCCAGACGACAAATAGTTGCCGACTTAGAACAAGAAGGTCTCTTGTGCAAAGTTGAACCAATTAAACACAATGTTGGTACTTGCTATAGATGCCATGAGACCATAGAACCTAGAGTGTCAATGCAGTGGTTTGTAAAAATGGAACCTTTAGCCAAACCTGCAATTGATGCCGTTAAAAATGGTGATACAAAGTTTGTGCCAGCTAGGTTTGACAAGATTTATTTTAACTGGTTAGAAAATATTAAAGATTGGTGTATCTCGCGCCAGCTTTGGTGGGGACATAGAATACCAGCTTATTATTGCAAAGATTGCGGGGAAGTAATAGTTTCGAGAAATGAAGTTACTTCTTGCAATAAATGTGGCTCAAAAAATGTAGTTCAGGATGAAGATACCCTCGACACTTGGTTTTCATCTGCGCTTTGGCCGTTTTCAGTGTTTGGTTGGCCAGATAAAACTGAGGATCTAGATTATTTTTACCCAACAGCCACTTTGGTTACGGGATATGATATTATCTTCTTTTGGGTTGTAAGAATGATGTTTTCGGCACTTGAATATACAAAAAAGGTACCATTTAAAACGGTACTTATTCATGGTCTAGTTAGAGACGCTCAAGGTAGAAAAATGTCAAAATCTCTTGGTAACGGAATTGACCCAATGGAAATTATAGAAAAGTATGGTGCTGATGCGTTAAGATTTACTTTAGCTACGGGAAATAGTCCTGGAAACGATATGCGGTTTTCTGAAGAAAGAGTTAGTGCTAGTAGAAATTTTGCTAATAAAATTTGGAATGCAGCTAGATTTATTTTAATGAATTTAAATGGACTTGATGTAAAAAATGAAATTCCAAAGCAGTTAAAGTTTGAAGACAAATGGATACTAACTAAACTTAACGAAGTAATTCTTGAAGTGACAAATAATATTGAAAAGTTTGAGCTGGGCGTTGCAGTGCAAAAACTTTATGATTTTATTTGGGATGACTTTTGTGATTGGTATATTGAGTTTTCTAAAATACGTCTTCAAAATGATAAAACAGATGAAATCACAGCTCAAAACACAAGAAGCATGTTGGTTTATGTTATGACTGAAACTTTAAAATTATTGCACCCATTTATGCCTTTTATTACAGAAAAGATATGGCAAGTGTTACCGCATGCAGGCAACTCAATAATGGTTTCAGCTTACCCTGAATTTAATAAAGATTATTGCTTTGAAAGCCAAAAAATTCAAATGGAAAGCATAATGGAAGCTATTCGTGCAATAAGAAACCGTCGTGCCCAAATGAATGTGCCACAGTCTAAAAAGGCTAAGGTTTATATTGCTACAAATAATGAGCCAGTGTTTGAAGACAGTAAGCTTTTTATAGAAAAATTAACTTATGCCGGGCAGATAGAAATAGCTGAAAGTTTTGATTTGCCGGATGCTGTGACGATTGTTTTGCCTGAAACCACAATATACATTCCGATGGATGAATTAATAGACAAAAAGGCAGAATTAATAAGACTTCAAAAAGAATTAGATGCAGCAAAAAAACAAGTTGAACAGACAAAATCACAATTAGCTAATGATGGATTTATGTCAAAAGCGCCAGCAAATGTGGTTGAAAATGTTAAAAGAATTTATGAAACTTTAAAAGATAAAATGGAAAGCTTAGAGTCGGCAATTTTAGATTTAAAATAAAAATAAAAGACATTGAGAAAATCTCAGTGTCTTAAATTTTAAAGGAGCATTTATGAAGATACTTGCTGTTGATTTAGGCGAAACCAGAACAGGAATTGCAATATCAGACTTTAACGAAAAACTTGCTTCACCTGTTTGTGTAATTGAAGAAAGAAACAGAGAGAGGCTTTTAACTAAAATTGCAAATATAGTTGAAGAAAATCATGTTTCAGAGATAGTGGTTGGACTTCCTAAAAATATGGATGGTTCAGAAGGAGAGAGCGCAAAAAAAGCGCGTGAGTTTCAAGGCTTGCTAAAAGATAAAACCAAACTTACTGTTGTTATGATAGACGAAAGAGGAACAACAATAACAGCACACAATTATTTAAATTTTACCGATACGAGAGGCAAAAAAAGAAAAAGAATTATTGATAGTGTTGCGGCGACAATAATTTTGCAAAATTATTTAGACTCAAAAAAACAATGATTAAAGATATTGCAAATACAGAGTTTTAACCCAATAATTCATGAAGTGGCCTTGTACCGGGTTTCATTGGATGGTTTGAATATAGACTCGGTGACGGCTTTATTCACTGAATTATCCAGCTTAGAAAATCACATGCAGAGCATTTCTACTGGCGGAACCGGCGCAACAACTGCTCTTTCAAACTTGCACGGTGTCGAAAGAACAACCCCTACGTTAACTTATTATGTAAGCACAAACGGTTATTACACTAACAACGGGACCAGTTTGAGCACTGCTTTTAGAATGATTTAGCATGCAATCGACTTTTTACCAAAATGTTTGATGCATGACGTGACAATTAATTTAGCGACAGCAACATATAGCGAAAGTGTTTTCATAAAGGGCTTTTTTGTCCCAGGGGCTATTACTATAAATGGCGGCGCAGGTTGGTCCGCTTCTGAACCATATAAAATAAAAGGATTTGCGCCTGAAGAAAATTTCGCAAGAATTAATTTGTTTGGTGTCTCTGACTACACAGTACGAAGTCCAGTAGTAATATTTGGATTCAAACATATTATTCTTCAAATGTTAATATTCAAAATTGTTATTCGCGTACTTCAACATTCGAAAACGTATGTAATTTTTGTAGCAGCAAAGTAAATGTTTCCAGCAGTGTAATGTATTTAGGCACTACTATTATAGACAGAAATAAAAATTCATTAGTTAATTTAGCAAATAGTACAATTGGTTAATCAAGTTTAGGTGTTGCTTCTATTGGTTCACACGTGTTTATAGGTAATTCTGTAATAATTGTTATTTGCCCTGTAAGTGCATATTACAAAAGCAGTGGCGGAACTCTTGTATAAATTATTTTTAGGAGGGCTTTTTTATGGTATTAAAAATTACTGGATTAAGCGATATAGCCTGTGACTGAACTGAGTGGAAAAATGAACAGATTATATAACTTGTTTTAATGGAAACAATTCAACAATTTGCCAATCTTCTGAAATATCAAATTTTGATCAATTTAGCGTCGAAGGGGATCCTTTTCCAATCTCTCCTATAATATTAATCAGTTGCAACTCGCACTTGCTGAACTTGCTGAACTAGTTGTAGGGGGTGTTTAAAA
>JARLUB010000005.1 GCA_030920305.1 Eubacteriales bacterium SKADARSKE-1 | reverse complement strand
TACTGACCACTACTAACCGTAACACTCATGTATTGTTTTGCGCTACCTATGGTAAGTCCAGTATCATAATTGTAAACAAGTGTTTCCGGAAAACCCTCTCCATTATAGGTCATAATCCCGTTTGCATTATCATATGTCCAGCTTGATTCAATAGGTAAGCTCACATTTGCTAGATTCTCAGAACCCACAACATCCGCCATGTTAACAAAATAATTGCTACCATTATATCGCCACGGGGCAGTTGTTGTTTGGCCGCTGCTTCCGAAAGTATAAAGTTTGGTATTCTTACTCAAGTCTAGGGTTGTTAGATGGTTGTTATAACAGGACAGCATTTGAAGATTTAAATTTTTGCTTAAATCTAGGGCCGTTAACTGGTTTTGGTCGCAAAAAAGAAAACTAAGTGACGTAAAATATTGAATTCCAGTTAGATCAGCTATGTTTTTAGAATTAACCTCAATAGAATATACATTATTGCATTCAGCTTGTGTTAGATAATCAGAATTTGCGTGAGGTACCATTGCTACTGTATTATTATAATTTTTACCAGTACTTACACAGTTTCTAAAATTTTCGTCTGGAAAATTAGCTTTGCAAATATGCAAATTCCCACTTCCATCTATACATGCAGGGCTGTCATTAAAGGTGCCTTCGTGATAATTAGCGTCACCGCACCAATGACCTTCAGCATGCACCGGTTGGTTCCTTATTTGTACCCCGCATAGCATATTTCCGCTGAGCATTGCTATTGCTAAAACTAGAGCAAAAGCTTTTTTGTGATGCTTCCATACTTCTTTTAAGAAGTAGTGGTTTAGTGTCTTTATTCTATTTAAAATAAATTTTATAAAACCGTACATAAAATTCCCTCCAAAATATCAAAATTTGTAAAATTGTTATCATTTATAGTATAACTCATTTTTTACAAAAAACAACATTTTTTCAATATTTTAAAAGTTAATCAAATATTATTTTAAAAAATTAGAAACAGACAACCAAAATTAAAACAGTACTAAGAAATGACTTAACGGTTTATGAAAATGAGAAATAATAATCACATTTTGAGGATTTAAGTTATGTTTTCGTATTTCTTAAATTAAATCATAGCCAATAAAATGGACAAGTAAAAAGTCAGAAAAAGGCATTTTGAATACCTTTAGCTGTTACCTTTCTTCGTGACTCAGTAAAATGAGTATAAATATTTGCTTAGTTTGAATATCTGCGTGGCTTTTAGATATGTAAAGTCACAAACCCACACCAAGTTAGGAGTTAATTGATTAAAGTTTTGGGATAGAACATTATTTCAGTTTTTGCTGCAGCAAATCTCCTTCCTGACTTTGCATATATTTCAAAAACGACTGATCTAATTTTAATGTTTTCTTGTTTTTGGTAGAGGTCACTTTGTTTATAAAATTGTAATAAGTACTTCTATTTTAACGCACTGAAAAGAACTGAAACAGAATAAGTGACAGATAATGTCATAACATGCATTAATCTTTATCTGAATGCGGTGTGAATATTGTAATGGCTTTTTTAAGATAAAACTTTCCTGTTCCAACTTGGCATTTTATTTTTACAATGCTTTTCTCTGGGGTGATCATTGCTCCAACGACTGGGGGTTCACACAATTTTTGCAGGTTTTTAAAAATTCCAATGCGGTATCCGTTACACGGTGCACAATGAATCTTTATATTACACTGGTAATAGAGAATTTTATTTTTTCTTCCATAAAATATTCATAATAATACTTTTTATCTTGAGAAATTAAATTTATTTCTGAAAAGTTTATCTTTGATTTGTTTTCTTTTAGAATGTTATTCTTAAATTATATACTTAGTATAATTCCGGTTATCATTAATTCTATTTAAAGTAAGGCATACATGTGGTTTATAATTGTTTTTATTTTTTTAAATTGATTTAAGTGAGAATTTTATACTTATCAATATAGGTGATAATACCTTAGGTTAACTCTTAATTTTAAAAAGGGTAACATCTCTATATGAATTAAAATATTATAAAAGTACCTACGTAAATACAGTTTAATATTTTATACTTATTCTAGTAATTTAAAAATTAAGAAAAGGTGATATTTTGGATAAGCATATATGCACTTTACCAAAAGAAGTTGCGCTTCCTATTGAATTATATAAATCCATAAGGGGAGAGTATTTTATTGGTTACGCTGATGAGCTAACTTTTGGAGACAATACAAATGCATATGCACTCCTTTATAATCCGTATGGTTCAGGTGTAAATTTGCATGTTAATGTTTGGACAATTACTGATATTTCTAATGTAAACTTTCGTGCTCAATTTTGGTTTAATGCAACTCCTCCAGGAATGCCTGTTGACTCTTCATTAGTCACGCCGTCAAACACAGCCATATGCCCTTTGCCAAAACCTAAAATACAGTTGAAACAGTTGTCAAATGTTGTAGGGGGACCGTCTGGTGGTATTAAAGCGTTTGTTAGAAGGGGGACTCCAGGAACAACTTTGGTTGAAAGTGAAAACGGTAAATTAATATTTCCACCAGGCGGTTCCTTTTTAGTGTTTCTCTCTGATGCAGAGGGTAGCACAGAAAAGGCTTCCGGTAGAATTGCCTTTGGATGGTGGGAAGAAAAGGTATGCTGCGAATGTATTTGTTAGCTAACTAACTGCATTTTATAATCTTATAAATATCAACTTGTATGTACTTTTATATTTTAAGTGAAGCTAAAAACTATTTTAAAACTCAGGTTAAATTTGCTCACATTAAAAGAGAATACTAGGTATATTTTTCCGTGCTAAATGGGAGATAAAATAAAAAATAAAAAGCTTTTGCAATTTTTGCAAAAGCTTTAATTTTTGGCTCCCCCTGTTGGACTTGAACCAACGACCCTGCGGTTAACAGCCGCATGCTCTACCAACTGAGCTAAGGAGGAATATCAACACTGTACCACATGTTTAACAACACGTATAGTATATCACAGCAAATTTTTAATATCAAGTATTTTTTAAAAAAATTTTTTTAAATTTAATATAATTTTCAAAAAATAAAATTATTAATAGAGCAAAAACCTACTATTTTTATGGATTACAAAAATAGTCGTAAAAAGTATTGACAAAATAACTGTAACATGATATATTTTAATACTGTAAGTGAATTGTGCTGATGTAGCTCAGTTGGTAGAGCAGCTGATTTGTAATCAGCAGGTCGGGGGTTCAAATCCGTCCATCAGCTCCATCTTTTGTTAAGTTGGTAATTTACCAATTCACTTGCTTGTTTTTATTTTGATATTTGGGAGATTTCCCGAGTGGCCAAAGGGGGCAGACTGTAAATCTGTTGTCGTCGACTTCGGTGGTTCGAATCCACCATCTCCCACCAAAAGAAAATTGCTATAAAATGAAATGCCTTAAAATGTTAGACAGTTTATATTTAACATTTTAAGGCATTTCGTTATTTTAAAGTATAGCGGACCAAGATTACAGATAACAACTAAAAAAAGAATTGATAGGAGCGGGAAGCATAAGGCTAATTGATGAATTTCTCTCTTCCGTGTTGGTGTTTTTCAACTGCGTAAGTATATACCAATTTACTTTGATATTTTTTTAAGAATTAGTTAAATAATGAATTCTTTTAATTACTTTTTGCAGGGTTTTAAAAAAGAAAAAGACTCAAAAACATAAACTTGAAGTGAAAGTATTTAAATACAGTAATAAAAGGGTACGATCAGCACTTAAAAAATTTTTTTCTAAGTTCAGATTTTTGATAATACTTTTTCGGTTTGCTTTCAACTGCTTTGAGTATATATTATACAAAAATTATTCATCTGCTATTTAGTATCATCAAATTTTTGAGGTATAGTTAAAGATGGTGGCAAAGCGTTATCGGATTTTTGTTTGCAAGGCAAATATATTTTTTTAAATGTTGTAAAAATTTATCTTGACAAAATAACATATAACTTGATATAATAATTCTCGTGCTAAATATAGATGAGGGCCATTAGCTCAGTTGGTTCAGAGCAACCGGCTCATAACCGGTTGGTCCGGGGTTCGAGTCCCTGATGGCCCACCAATTTATCAAGAATCGTCCTGCGCAATTTAGGACGGTTCTTTATTTAATTTTATGTTAATAAAATTTACTTTAGGGTGATTATTATGTTGCTTAAAGATTTGTTGGTATCAACTGAATATGTTTGTGTTAGGGGAGACACAAATATAAAAATATCAGATATAGCTTACGATTCAAGAAAAGCTGTTAAGGGCTCTTTATTTGTCTGCCTCAAAGGCAGCGATTTTGATGGTCATAAGTTTGTTGATAAAGCATTAGAAAATGGAGCCAGGGCTGTTATAGCTTCAGAAGTAGTTGAAACAAATGGCTGGCCTTTAATTTTAGTGCCCGATACTAGAGTGGCACTAGCACAAATATCAGCTGAATTTTTTAAAAAACCAGCATTTGAACTAAAGACTATAGGTATCACAGGAACAAAAGGGAAAACTACAACTTCTTGTATGATAAGAAGCATTTTACAAAAAGCTGGGGTTAAATCTGGCTTAATTGGAACTTTAGGAATTGTTATTGATGATGAGACAATAAAAACAGTAAATACTACACCAGAATCCTATGACATACAAAAGTACCTTAGGTTGATGGTTGAAAGAGGCTGCAAATGTGCAATAATAGAGGTTTCATCACTTGGGCTTAAACAGCACAGAGCTGATGGTATAATTTTCGATTATGGTGTGTTTACAAACTTTTCAAGTGATCATATAGGCAAAAATGAACACGAAACCATGGATGAATATTTATTTTGTAAAAGTTTACTTTTTAAACAGTGTAAAACAGGATTTATAAATATAGATGATGAAAATTGTGAGGGTGTGCTTTGCGGCCACACATGTAAAACTGAAACTTTTGGTTTTTCAGAGACTGCTGATCTTATCGCTAAGAACGAGCAATTAGTTTTACAAAATGGATATTTAGGAGTTAAGTTTGATCTAAGCGGAAAATTAAACTTGTCAGTATTTGTAAATATACCGGGTAAATTTAGTGTATATAATGCACTTTCAGCTATAGAAGTTTGTAATCACTTTCATGTATCAGAAAAAGCAATATTAGATGGTTTAAATGATGTTAAAGTAAAGGGCAGAATAGAGACTTTAAAAGTGCCTGGTAATTATACCCTTTTAATTGATTATGCACATAATGCATTGAGTATGGAAAGTGTACTTACAACGCTTAGAGCCTATAAACCAAACAGATTAATAACCTTATTTGGCGCAGGTGGAAATCGCCCTAAAATTAGAAGATATGAAATGGGAGAAGTTTCGGGAAGGCTGTCTGATTTGTCTGTGCTTACAGCTGACAATTCTCGAGATGAAGATGTTTTAAATATAATTAAAGATATAGAAGAAGGCATAAAAAAAACAGGCGGAGAATATATAGTAATTCCAGATAGGCGTGAAGCTATAAAATATTGCATAGCTACAGCGCAAGATGGTGACATAATTGTTTTGGCAGGTAAAGGCCACGAAGATTATCAAGAGATAAAAGGCGTTCGACATCATTTTGACGAAAGGGAAATAGTAAATGAGATTCTAAATGAACTTTACTAAATGGTTTATTTTATGGAAAATTTGACTATAGACGAAATAATAAAAGCTACTAAGGGAAAATTGCTTTGCGATAACTCTAATTCACTCCATGCTCAAATTGAATCTATTACTACTAACAGCCGGGAAATGGGCAAAAATGCTTTATTTATACCACTTCATGGCGAAAAAATAGATGCACATAAATTTATAGATAATGCTTTTTCAAATGGAGCAATAGCAACACTAACTGATGAGCATGATTCTGTTGATTCAAATAAAATCTATATTAGCGTTAATAACACTTTAACAGCACTGCATGACCTGGCCGCTTATTATCGCAGAAAGTTTTTTATGCCAGTCGTTGGGATAACCGGCAGTGTTGGAAAGACTTCAACGAAAGAAATGATTTCTTGTGCATTATCGTCAGAATTTAATGTTTTAAAGACGACGGGAAACTTTAATGGGCAAATTGGGTTGCCTTTAACTATTTTTAATTTAGAAAAAAGCCATAATGTAGCTGTTGTAGAAATGGGAGTTAGTGAATTTGATGAAATGAAAACTCTTTCAAATATTGCGCTGCCAACATTTGCGGTTATGACTAATATTGGTGTTACTCACATTGAAAATTTTAAGTCAAGAGACAATATTTTAAAAGAAAAATTTCATATAACAAATAGTCTAGATGAAAAATCTATACTATTTGTAAATACAGATGATGAGTATTTATCGTCAATTTCAAAAGAACAAAAGTTTAAAGTCGTAACTTTTGGGATAGACAAAAAGTGTGATTTTAAAGCGGAAAACATTAAAGTTGATGGACAAAACACAAATTTTGAACTGAACTTTAATGGTAAACAGGAGACAATTAAAATTCCCGTTATAGGAAAACACAATGTCTATAATGCTTTAGCTGCAATTGCAGTCGGAGTTAATCTTGGAATTTCTATTGAAAAACTGAAAGATGCCTTGCTTTTATATAAAACCCTTAATATGCGACAATGTATTTATAGTGTAAATTTTGATTTTGAGAAAAATCAATCAAAGCTTTCAGAAAATGGCAATATAAAATTAATAGACGATAGCTATAATGCAAACCCCGATTCAATGAGAAGCGCTATAGAAGTTTTAAAATTAGTTGGCGAAAAAGGTAGAAAAGTAGCAGTTTTAGCTGACATGTTAGAACTTGGTGAAGAATCTGAAAATTTGCATTTTGAATTGGGCAAGTTTATAGCTAAGAATAAAATTGATGTTTTAATTACAATTGGAAAAGAAGCTATAAACATTGCAAAAGGTGCTAGTGGGGAAATTAATAGCACTTCTGTTTATTCTTTTCATACAAATGAAAAAGCTTCTGAAAAATTAAAAGAAATATTACAGCCGAAAGATACAATTTTAATAAAAGGTTCCAGAGGAATGCATACGGAGGAAATAGTTAACAACTTTATAAAGTAAGTTAAAAAACTTTTCCTTTTCCATATGGAACTAAGTCGTATGGTATAAAAAGGGAGTTTGATTATGGATATATTTAATTACATTTTGGAAAGCATAAATAAACAATTATCTGTTTATTTGCTTATTCCGCTATTAATATTAGCAGGTATATATTTTTCGTGTAGAACGAGGTTTGTACAGTTTAGGTTATTTAAAGATGCATTTAAGACATTGCTGCAAAAATCTGAGAAGGGAAAGGTTTCATCATTTCAATCATTAATGATTTCAATGGCATCTAGGATTGGTGTTGGGCATATAGCAGGAATTACTTTTGCTATTGTAATTGGTGGCCCTGGAGCAGTGTTTTGGATGTGGCTCATGGCTATTTTGGGAAGCGCCTCTGCATTTATTGAGAGTACCTTAGCACAGATATATAAGATAAGAGACGAAAAAGGCAACTTTAGAGGCGGCCCATCTTATTATATACAGAAAGTTTTAAACAAAAAGTGGCTTGGAATATTATTTGCTTGCCTTTTAACCGCAGGATATGCTTATGGATTTAATATGTTGCAGTCGTACCAACTGTCATCATCACTTGAATATTATGTACCTAATTATCGCCATTCCGTTTATCCAATCATCGTAGGAACAATTTTAGCAACTGTTGTGGGATTGGTAATATGGGGAGGAACACATAGAATAGCGTTTGTTTCAAAATATATAGTTCCGGTTATGTCAATTACATACATGTTGTTAGCTATAGTAATCACCATTAAAAACTTCGATAAAGTTCCGGGAATGGTAGCTTTGATTTTTAAAGAAGCTTTTAGCATAAGGTCTTTGTTAGCCGTACCTTTTTATAGAAGTGCTCTTTTAAATGGTATAAAAAAAGGACTTTTTTCAAATGAAGCAGGTATGGGCAGTGCGCCCAATGCTGCAGCTACTGCAGATGTCCCTCATCCGGTAAATCAGGGCCTTGCACAGGTAATTTCGGTGTTTATTGATACAATGATGATTTGCAGTGCTACAGCATTTATTGTACTTTTATCAGGGGTGAAGTTAAACGAAGGTGCAAGCCAGGTTTTTATTGTTCAGCAAGCGGCTAAAATGCAAGTTGGGCCATTTGGTGCACATGTGATACTTTTTGCAGTATTTTCATTTGCATTTGCGTCCATTATCGGAAATTATTGTTACGCTGAATCAAATGTTTTGTTTATAAAAAATGACAAAAAAGTTTTAAATGTATTTAGAGCCACTTGTGTTTTAGCGGTGTTTTTAGGAGCACAAGCTGGAGCAAATACGGTTTGGAATTTTTCAGACATATTTATGGCTTTAATGGCAACAGTTAATATTACAGTTATATTATTAATTGGTGGAATTGCAATAAAAGCTATGAATGATTATACAAGCCAGAGAAAATCAGGAAAAACTCCGGTGTTTAAAGCTAAAAACATTGGCCTTGACAATACTGAAGTTTGGAAATAAGGCAGCATTTTATTGCAGATAATATGAAGTGGAAAAGATTGGAGCATTGTATGGAAAAAGAGAAGGCATTAGTTATTTTCGGGTCACCCAGAAATAACGGATATACAAAAAAAATGTTAAACCTTTTTATGAATGAACTTAAAGAAATCTATGACTTTTCCATTATTAATGCATATGACATTGCGATAAAACCTTGTTATGGCTGCGACTTTTGTGAGAAAAATGGTGTATGTCGATTTTCCGATTTTAATAAAATAAAGATGCTTTTAGATGAGACTGATATGCTGGTAATAGCTTCTCCAGTATACAACATGGGCTTCCCAGCGCCGCTAAAAGCCATTTTTGATAGAATGCAAGTTTATTACAATAAACCTTTACAAAGAGAAAAAGACTATTATAGTGAATTTAGAGATGCTGTATTACTCTTAACTTGCGGCCGAGCTGACAATGGAGTTTCGGAAATATTATCAAAAAGTTTAAATTATATATTAAAATGTATAGATATTAAAATAAAGTATAAAACTGTTTGGGAAAAAACCGATTTAAATCCAAATGATAGTGGTATATTTTTAAAAATAAAAATGGTAAGCAAGAGCATTATGGAAATAAAAACCTAATATATCTAAAAGACACGAAATAAAATTTCGTGTCTTTTTTTATTAATTAGGTATAAGTGTCATTTAAAGGATAAACTAACCTTATAAAAGTTATATTGCACTTAAAGTGAATTATATATAAAACTCATATGTATTAAATTTTAGTAGTGATTTATTTTTAAATGTTGTTTTTTAAGAATATAAAAAATTGATAAATTACAAAAATTTTGTTGACTTTTTTGAAAAAGGAAGATATAATTCATTGTATAGGTACAATACAATTTTTGTAATTTTTTTAAAAACATTATTATAATTTCACTAAAAATCGCTAATTTGTTGTACTGAAAGGCTTTTTTACAAGACTTTTTTGTTTACCATCGCGGACAAAACCTCAAGTTTTTAAAAAAATTTAAATCGATGGAGAATGGAGTGTAAAGATGAAAAAGGCAATTAGTGTATTGGTTGGACTTATTTTTTGTATGACACTTTTTAGTGGGTGTGTTACATCAAGTGAGTGGAATCCACTAAAAAGTGGAGGAGAGGTCAAGATAGCAGTTCTTGGTTCAAGCTCTGTGTTTGAAGAAAGAAAAGACTTTTTTGCAGGTGTTGATTTAGCTATTGAGGATCTAGCGCAAAAAAATGTAAAGGTTAGTTATAAATTTTTTGATGATGAAGGTAATTATGATAAAGGTGTTTCTTTAGCTAAAGAAGTAGCAGAAGATAGTACCTATTTGTTGGCATTTTCACTTCAAAATTTTGAAACAGTTGATACAATATCGTCTTTATTTGAAGAGAGCAAAAAACCTTTAGTAATTGTTGATGGTTGTTATGATAGCACAATGGAAAAAGGTTATAATTATATATTTAACCTTACCGTTTCTGCGAAAGATGCTGGAAATGCTCTTGGTCAGTATGCAATAAATCACAGCTATAAATGGGTTTCTATCTCTCATTCGGGAAAATATTCTCTTGACTTTCAAGAAGGTTTTAGGGACGCAACTGAAAATTCTAGTACGTCAAATATTGTAGATTTGGTTGCTGGTCCTAATAAAGATTCGGAAGTTGAAGCAACAATTGCTCGTTGGAAAGAGCTTGGAGTTCAAGCAGTAGTTTTGAGTTTTGACGATATGGATTGGGCAGTACAGCTAGTAAAACAAATAAAAACTTTATGCCCTGAAATGCAAATCATGGGGGACCAATATTTTAATAATCTTGGCTATATGAACGATTATGGACAATATTTAGAGGGACTTGTTATGTCAAGTTCGTTCCCTGTTGATTCCAACGACAGATTACAGAATTTTTATAATAACTATGAATCTCGTATAACATATCTTGATATAACAAGTATTACAGCACAAGGTTATGATATTGTTAACATGATAGTTGATAAATTGGATGATGTAAGCAATGTAACTGATTTTATCAGTGGACTGAAATCTACTGGTGGTTATGAAGGAATAACTGGCATTAAATTTAAATTAAATGGTTGCATTAATAAAACTCCAAAATATTGGATTGTTAAAAACGGTGTGGTTTATAGAGAAGAAAATTTGAATGCGGCAGGCAAGTGAGATTAAATGATTACGATAGCATATTTACAATAAAAAAGGGGGATTATGGTCATGGCAGAAAAAAATAAATTGTTCCGAGAAGAAGCTCTTGAAACAGTTTCTAATCCAGAACAACTTGATCAGCATGTACGGATTACACGTCCATCTGTTTGGGTCATAATATTTGCTATAGTTGGTTTGGTTATAGGAGTTGGAGTATGGGCCTTTACCGGAAATATTTCAAGTGGTGCACAGATTGCAGGTGTTATATTTCCAACCGATAGTGTAATAATTTCGTCTGCAAAAAATACTGGAACTGTAATGGATGTTCTTGTTGACGAAAATGAAGTTGTTGCAAAAGGTGATATTTTAGCAGTTGTTCCAGATGAAACTTTATTAGCGCAAATAGCTCTTAAACAAGATGAGTATAACAAAGCCAGTGGAGCACAGAAAACCTCTATTGGTGCTACTTTAGACGCATTGAAATATCAATATATTGACAACTCTTTTGTTGTGGCGGATAAAGATGGAACTATCAATGGAATAACAGCAATAAATACTAAAGTTAATATAGGCGATCAATTAGCCGTAAACGTTGCTGATAAGACAACAGCAAATTCAAAAGAAATTTTAGCATATGTTCCATTTTCAACAGCCATGAATCTTAAAGTTGGTATGGAGGCACAAGTTTCACCTACACAAGCTCCAAGGGAAGAGTATGGCTATATGGTAGGTACTATTACAAGAATTGGGACAAGTACGGTTACTCAGGACACTATAATTAGGTCAATGGGTACTACAAAATATATTAATGCCCTAGGCCTTACAGAAGATTCGGTTGAAGTTAGAGTACGTTTAAATGTTGATACGTCAACAGCGAGTGGTTTTGAATGGTCAAATTCTAAGGGTGGAACTGTACAGGTAGATATTGGAAATATATGCAATATAAAAGTTGTTACAGATACAAAACGTCCTATAGATTTACTTATATAAAAAGTATTTAAAAGGGCTTAACGTCTAATGGAGAAAGGATGTCGGATATGGCAGGTAAAATTAAAAAAGTACCTATTATTCTCCAGATGGAAGCATTAGAATGTGGCGCTGCATCTCTAGCAATGATATTTGCACATTATAAGAAATATATACCTCTTGAAAGGTTGCGCTTAGAATGTAGTGTATCAAGAGACGGATGCAATGCTAAAAATGTTTTGATTGCTGCGAGACATAATGGTATGGAAGCAAAAGGCTTTTCATTTAATAGCGTAGAAAAGCTACAACAAAATGTTACGTATCCTGTAATTATTCACTGGAACTTTAACCACTTTGTTGTTTTATGTGGATTTAAAAAGGACAAGGCTATTCTAGCGGACCCTGCAGCGGGACTTAGAAAAGTTCCTATGGATGAGTTTAAAAAATCTTTTACAGGAATAGCGTTAACTTTTAAACCAACCGAAAGCTTTGTAGCAGACGGAGAAAAAGAAAGTGTAATGAGGTTCTTGTTAAAAAGGCTTGACGGAGCTGTGCTCCCTCTTACATTTGTGCTTCTTGCTGGACTTTTGTTGTCTATTACAGGTTCAATTCAATCTGTGTTTTCAAAAGTGTTCTCAGACAAGATTTTATTTGGTGCTAATCGAGAAATGATGATGCCACTTCTGCTTGCAATGGGACTTTGTTTAATAGTGTCATTCTTATTGCAAGCTATGCGTTCAATCTACCTATTGAAAATACAGGGTAAGATGAGCGTTAACTCAGGAATGATGTTTATGTGGCATGTTTTGAGAATGCCAGTTGAATTCTTTTCGCAAAGGTATGCCGGAGACATTAGTTCACGTCAAGATAGCAATGATACGGTTGCCAGGACAATTTGTCAAACAGTGGCACCAATTGTTTTAAATGTTATTATGATAGGTGTTTACTTTGTAGTAATTATATACTACAACTGGTATATGTCGCTCATTGGTTTGGCTGTTGCACTTATGAATATAGGTATCATAAAGCTGGTTTCAAAACAAAACGAGAACGACAATAAAGCACTTTCACGTGATGCCGGTATGCTTCAAGGTAGTACGGTTGCAGGGATTAGTATGATTGAGACTATTAAATCTAGTGGTTGTGAAGCAGGCTTTTTTCAAAAATGGATAGGATATCAAACTAAGTATAGCAATGGAATACAGAGGATAAGAGAAAGAAACATGTATGTGACCACCATTCCACCACTTTTAAAGGGAATTGCTGACGTTGCAATTTTAATGCTTGGTGTTTACAACATACTTGCTGGAAACTTTACAGTAGGTACATTGCTAGCTTTCCAAGGATTTTTAGGGCAGTTTTTAGGGCCAGTTGGCAGCCTTGTTGGAATAGGGCAAGAAATACAAGCACTAAGTGGAGACACAGCTAAAATAGAAGACGTTTTAAGATACAAACCTGATGTTGATATAAATCTTTCAGAGACTGATGATCCAGCTTTTAGTAAACAGGATTTCGAAAGACTAAATGGTGATGTAGAAATAAACGATGTGACCTTTTCGTATAGTCCATTATCTTCACCAATTTTAAAAAATTTAAACATAAAAGCTAAAAAAGGACAAATGATAGCTTTGGTTGGTGGTAGTGGTAGTGGAAAATCAACTATTGCAAAGCTTTTGGCTGGTCTTTATGATGTTAATACTGGGGAAATACTTTTTGATGGGAAAAAGCGTGAGGAAATAGATCGCTTGGTTTATAGAGGGTCGTTATCAATGGTAGATCAAGAGGTAACGATGTTCCAAGATACTATTCGTAACAATATTACAATGTGGGATAATACTATAGACGATGAAACATTGGTAGAAGCATGTCGCGATGCTTGTATACATGAAGATATTTTACTACGTGAAGATGGTTATAACCATGTTTTAGTCGAAAATGGAAAAGATTTTTCTGGTGGACAGCGTCAGCGTTTTGAAATAGCAAGAGCATTTATTGCCAATCCTAGCATAATGATATTGGACGAAGCTACATCAGCACTTGACCCAACAACAGAAAAGAAGGTTATGGATGCAGTGCGCAGGCGTGGTATGACTTGTTTTATTGTAGCACATAGACTCTCTACTATTCGTGATGCTGATGAAATTGTTATGTTGGAATACGGCGAGATAGTCGAAAGAGGAACTCACAAAGAGCTAATAGACCTTAATGGAAAATATGCACAGCTAGTTAAGAGTGAGTAGAGAGGAGGGAATATATTATGGATTTTTCGGAGAAAGTAAAGAATCATAAAATTTCTGAAAAAGAGATGTTTTCGCAGGCATATAAAGAAATAATGAAGTCTTCTATTGGCAAAGAAACAAATAAAGGCGAAAAGAAACTTATTTCAGAACGAAGAGAGCTTCAATTGGCTGCCGCAATAGATAAAGTTACTGACTTTTATGGAATAAATAGAATTTTAATAACTAAAATGGATGCAGAAGATAGCGGTGCACTTGATACTACGCTTGGCAGAACTGGCCTTACAAGGCGTGAAGTTGCGCTTAGAAGGGGTTGGTGGACAAGAGGCGAGGGGCCAATTATAACAAATACTACTGAAGGTAATATAGTGGCTGTTTTACCCTTAAAATTTGGTGGGTACTATTATAATGATCCTAAGACAGATCGTGCTGTAAAAATAAATAAAGATTCAGCAAAAAATCTAAATAATACAGGGTATTGTTTTTACAAGCCTTTCCCAAATCAGATTTCAATGACAATTAAAGACTTATTAAAGCATATATTTAAATCATTTTCAAAATTTGACATAGCGTTTTTAGCTGTAGTATCAATCATTGTAAGCTTAATGGGGCTAATTTTACCTAAAATTACTCAAGAAATTTATAATCGAGTGATACCATCAGGAACAATAAATGACATTTTTCCAATGGCAGCATTGCTAGTAGGGGTTACAATTGGCTCAACAACTTTTGCACTATTTCAATCAATGTGGATTTCTAGAATAGGTGATAAAGTTCAGTTTGGTACTCAAGGTGCACTTTGGATAAGGCTTTTGAATTTGCCAATTGGCTTTTTTAAAAACTTTAGTTCCGGTGATTTGGCTGTTCGTACATTTAGATTAAATCAAATTTGTAGCTCAATTAGCAGCGATTTGTTACCAACAGCACTTTCGGCACTATTTTCATTTGTATATTTGTGGCAAATTAGTACACTATCAGCTGATTTATTATTGCCAACAATAATAATAATTGCGTTTATGTTAGGTTCCTCTTTATTAAGTGGATATTTTAACACTCAATTGAATAAAAGAGCAAGTGAAGTGTCACCAAAACTATCAGGTCTTGTATATCAACTGTTTAGTGGAATATCAAAAATTAAGGTATCGGGAGCTGAAATTCGAGCTTTTTCAAAATGGGCTAATCTTTATTCTAAATTATCAAAAATTCAATTTTCTCCAAACTTATTTATAAAAATATCTGGTGCGATTAATGGAGCTATAGGCCTTGGAGGAACAATGCTTATCTATTGGATAGTTTATTCAAAAGGTTTGGCACCAGCTGACTATATAGCTTTTAATGCCGCGTTTGGTTTATTTTCAGCATCAATATTACAGATTTCTGGAATTGCAACAGAAATAGCTTTCTTGAAACCATCCGTTGAGTTATTGGAGCCGATATTAAAAGAAGTCCCGGAATCTAATGAGAATAGGATAAAGGTTGATTCGATTACAGGAAAAATAGATATTAATAATGTTAAATTCAGATATACTCCAGATGGACCGCTAATTATAGATGATTTAAACTTATCCTTTAAACAGGGAGAATATGTTGGAATCGTAGGTTCAACAGGTTGTGGCAAGTCTACATTGTTTAGATTGCTTTTAGGTTTTGAAAAGGCACAAGGCGGTGGAATTTATTTTGACAATCAAAGTCTTGAAAAGCTAGACCTTCATAGCGTTAGACGTAGAATTGGAATAGTTTTGCAAAATGGAAAGCTTTTTGCAGATAGTATTTTTTCAAATATAACTATTACAAACCCAGCAGCTACAATGGATGATGCATGGGCAGCAGCTGAAAAAGCAGGTTGTGCTGGTGATATAAAAGCTATGCCTATGGGAATGCACACAATGGTTTCCGAAGATGGTGGAGGTATATCGGGAGGCCAAAAACAAAGAATAATGATAGCAAGGGCACTTATTTCATCACCAGATTTATTGATGTTTGATGAAGCAACATCTGCACTAGACAATATTACTCAAAAGATAGTTGTTGATACTCTTGAGAAAATGGATATAACTAGGGTTGTTATAGCACATAGATTATCTACAATAAAAAAGTGTGATAGAATAGTTTATTTACACAAAGGAAAAGTTGTCGAGCAGGGCAGTTATGATGAATTAATGGCATTAGATGGATATTTTGCAGAACTTGCTAAACGTCAAATAGTATAAGTTAATTTAGGGTAGACTTATGTTATTAATATTAGTTGGAGGTGAGTTTTTGAAGAGGGACCTAAGGCTGTTTTTTGAAAAACTTTTTAGTGAGCCTGAATTTCGACAAAACTTTGCAAATACAAAATCGGCTGAAGAAGGTTATGAAAAAGCAAAACCTTATATAGAGGATGTGACCTTTGAAGAATTTAAAGAGGGTTTAACCTATGTTCATAACAAGTTTTTTAATAAAAAATACAGAAAATTAGATGGAAAAGATTTAACGAATGTTTCTGGTGGAAGCAGTGATAAATTTGTACAAGTCTTAGATGCATTGGTAGATATTGGTCCTATGTCATTAAAAGATATATTAGTTTAATGCTATCTAGAACCTAAAAGAGAGGTGAAAATAATGGAGAGCTTTTTAAATGAATTAACGGAAAACGAAAGATTGAGAGAGCTTTTTTTGGCTCAGAATTCCATGGACGGAGCTTATAGTGTGGCAAAGCCTTATCTTTCGGGGATGTCAAAAGATGAATTTTCAAGGGAGATGACAGGTTTAGCAAGAAATATTGTAGAGAGCGGAGAACTTCCGCCAGAGGCATTGGAGAGTGTTTCAGGTGGAGCCATGAAACCATGGGATATGATAGGAAAGTTGGCGGCTTTTGGAGGTTTAGAGAGCTTTATTAAAAAAGGCTTAGTATAAAATAGTTGCTGAGACCTTAGCAAATGAATTTATAAAGGAGGTATATAAATAATGAAAGGAATAATGGAGTGGGCAAAAGATTTAAAGCATAATGAGAAGGTAGCAGAAAAATTTACTGGTGTAAAGACAGTAGGTGACATATTGTCTGTAGCAAAGAAAAATGGATACGAATTTACTGAAAATGAGTTAATGGATTTAGATTTAGACTCGGTCTCTGGTGGACTATTTGGTCCAAAAATGAGGATTGGTACAGGTGATATAAGTGTTGACATTGATGTTGCCACAGCAGTAGCAAATGTAGCAAGTACTGTTACCGGAAGTGGATCCGCGTCTGATGTTAAGCCTACAATTAATATTAGTCAAAAAATGTAAGTTTGAGAAACAAAAGGTAGAAAATAAAGGTAAATTGGTTGATAGATAACAAGTGTAAACATAATATATGGTATGAATGACAAATGCAAAAATTTTTAAAATAAAAAGGAGGAAATAATAATGAAAGGTATAATGGAGTGGGCCAAGGATTTAAAACATAATGAGAAAGTTGCAGAGAAATTTGTAGGTGTAAAAACAGTAGGTGATATATTATCGGTAGCCAAAAAAAATGGTTATGAATTTACCGAGAATGAACTTATGGATTTAGATTTAGATTCAGTAGCAGGTGGGTTATTTGGACCATCACAACAAATTGGAACAGGGGATATAAGTGTTGACATTGATGTTGCCACAGCAGTAGCAAATGTAGCAAGTACTGTTACCGGAAGTGGATCTGCATCTGATGTTAAACCTACAATTAATATCAATCAAAAATTGTAGTTTGCTAAACTTTAAAGAATAAGAAATATAAAGATAAGAAAAGGTTATTAATTAAGATTGTGTCTGATAAAAGATAAAATTTAAATATTATTTTAGAAAGGAGGGAAAGTATGTCAAAAAAAGGAATAAGTGAATGGGCCAAGGATTTAAAACATAATCCGAAAGTTGCAAAAAAGTTTATGAGCGTAAAGACAGTATCTGATATACTGTCAGTTGCAAAAGAAAATGGTTATGAAATTACAGAGAATGAGTTGATGGATTTAGACTTAAATACAGTGGCGGGTGGTGCAGGTGAGGCTTTAGCTGCAGGTGCTGCTGGTGCAAAAATTCCAACTACTTTATCTGGTGGGGGGCTTGGATCTGGTTCAGGTTCTGTCGCTGTTACTGTAAATCCCAATATAATAGTTACTACAGCGGTTAGTACAGCTACTGCCACAGCTCAAGGGGCGACAGCACAAAGCAACCCAACCATGAGTATTTCTAGTAGCATAAATAAATAAATATAACTTTAAAAAACAAAATTAGGAGGAGTAAAAAATGAGTAAAAAAGGAATAAGTGAGTGGGCCAAGGATTTAAAACATAATCCGAAAGTTGCAAAAAAATTTATGGGTGTAAAAACAGTATCTGATATATTGTCAGTTGCAAAAGAAAATGGCTATGAAATTACAGAGAATGAGTTGATGGATCCAGATTTAAATACAGTGGCAGGTGGTGTGGATCCTACCCAAGGGGCTGCTGCAGCCGGTGGGGCAACAGGAGGAGCAAAAGGCTTAGCAGGCGCAACGAGTGGCCTGGGTTCAGGTATAGGTTCTGTTAATGTTACTGTAAACCCAAATATAATAGTAAATACAGCAGTTAGTACAGCTACTGCTACAGCTCAAGGCGCAACAGCACAAAGTAATCCAACTATGACCATTTCAAGTGATATAGGTAGATAAAGTTTATAGGTTAATTTATAGGATTAAAAAGCAAAAAATTAGGAGGGGTAGAAATGGCGAAGAAAGGTATAATGGACTGGGCAAAAGATTTAAAGCATAATGAGAAAGTAGCAGAGAAATTTACAGGGGTAAAAACAGTGTCTGATATACTATCAGTCGCAAAAGAAAATGGATATGAATTTACTGAAAATGAACTCAGGGATTTTGATTTAGATTCAGTAGCAGGTGGTGCTGGCGAAGGTGGAACAAGTGGTGTTGGCAAATTAAAAATAGACATTTTAACTCAGGTGGCAAATGCATCTGCCAGTGCTGTAGGTCAGGGGTCTACTGTTATGGCTAATCCGACTTATAATTTTAATGCTAAAAATGATGCATAAAGATTAATATTTTGAAAAAGGTTCATAAATAAGGAAAATTCATCTTGTTTATGAACCTTTATCTAAAATATATATTAACTTAAAATTAAGGGTAGGTGTAAAAATGAAAGGTATAGCAGATTGGACAGATGAAATAAAAAAGAACAAAAAGTTTGCCAAGAAGTTTGAGGGAACACGGACTGTTTCGGAAATTCTTTCTTTGGCAAAAGAAAGCGGTTATGAATTTTCCGAAAAGGAACTAAGAGATTTGGATCTTGATTTAGTCTCTGGGGGAGATTTAGTTAGAGTAAATGTGATTAGCCAAGGGGCGTCGGCTACAGCAGTTGTTACAGGAAATAACTCCATTGGTGATTGTAATCCCACTATAAATCAGAGCGCGAATATAGGCAAATAAAAATTTTATATGGCTAGAGGGTCGGAGGAGAAAATGAAAGCTTTAAAAGAGTTTAAAGAAAAGCTAAAAAGCGATCAGGAATTTAAAAATAAATTTCTTGGAATTAAAGACCAAAAAGAGGCAATAGAATTAGCGAGAAAATTTGGTTTTGAAATAAAAGAAGAAGATTTAGAGGAAGATTCAGATTTATCTGAAGATATGTTAGAGGCTGTAGCTGGAGGTAAGGGAAACTCAAAGGCACAAGTTGCTGATGTTCAAGTTGTTGTGACAGGGCAAGGTAGTACAGGAGGACATTGGGGAAGCATTGACCAGGGTCCGTAAGATAAAAATAAAGAATTTAGAAACTTTATTGGTTGAGAGGAGAGAGGCGGGGGTATGAAAGATATAGAAAAGCTCAAAAAAAAATTGGAACTCGATGAAGGATTTAAAAATTTATTTCTTAATGTAAAGGATTTAGAGGAAGCAGTTGATTTAGCTAGGCAATATGGGTTTGATGTTGATGAATCTCAGGTTAGCGCAGATGATAATTTAACCGATGATATGCTAGAGGCTGTAGCTGGTGGTAAAAAACAAAAGGAGGATATTACAAATACACATAATTACTATGTAGAATAAAAATAAGGAGAGACATCTGATGAATGGAATAGAAGAATTTAAAACCTTTTTAAAAAATAATAAAGAAATAAAAAATGAATTTTGTGGAGTAAAAAATGTAAAAGAAGCAATAAATTTAGCAAAACGCTCAGGGTTTCACTTAAATGAAGGCGATGTAAAAAATGATGATGAGCTAAGTTCAGATTTGTTAGATGCAATAGCGGGTGGGGGTAAAACTCAAAGATATCAAACCGCGAACACTTCAACTACAGTAACCGGTGATAAATCAGCTGGGTATTTGAGGACGGGGATAGATCAAAAATTGTAATTTTTAATACATAATGGATTAAAAATTGTTAGTTTTGATCTTGCTTGATGATGAGGAGAGGTGTTTTGGTGTTAGGTTTTAAAGAGCTAAAAGATAAGTTAAGAACTGATGAAAATTTAAAAGTAAAATTTCGTGGAATAAAAAATGCACAAGAGGCGGTAAATATAGCTAGAAACTTAGGATTTGAAGTTAGCTTAAATGATATAGAAAATGATACGGAACTTTCTGAGAACGTGTTAGAGGCAGTTGCCGGGGGAAAAGGCGGGAGTAAAACAGAAAACAACACATTTTATCATGTTGATGTGAAAGGCTATGATATGGTAATAGACAAAAAGAGTGGTGATATAATTAGTAGCAAAAGAAACGACTATAAGCTCTAGGCGTAAAAAGGAGGAATTACAAAGTGCCTAATATAAATGATTTAAAAGAAAAGCTAAAAAATGATGAGGAATTTAAAAACAAGTTCTTGGAAATAAAGAGCACCAAGGAAGCAATTGAAATGGCTCAAAAATTTGGATTTAATGTTAAAGAAAATGAAATAGAAAACGACCCTGAGCTTTCAGAAGATTTGTTAGAAGCAGTAGCTGGAGGAAAAGGGATAGATATAGATAGAAAAAGCGAAAAAGTGTATGTGTTTGGTGATGATTGTGAGGCTAGAGTTATAAAAAGATCAGAATATGAAAAAGGAGGAGGCATTTAATTGTGAAAAAGGGATTAGATGAATTTAAGGAGGCATTAATAGAAGGAGAAACCTTTGATGGTGCATTAAACAATATTACTTCATTAGAGGATGTTTTTGAGGTAGCACAAAAAAATGGTTACGACTTTACAATGGAAGATCTTGAAACTAGCGATATTTCTGATGATATACTAGAGTGCGTAGCTGGAGGAAAAGGAAATGATGTAAGTGAGACACACATATACGATATAAAAAAGGATTCCAAAGGTACAAGAGTTACCTTTGTGGAGGATGACTAGCGTGGAATACGGGGGTATAAAAATAATATGGCAAATTTAAAAAAAGAAGATTTGCAACATCAAAGCAATGAGTTAACCGATGACTTAATGGAAACAGTATCTGGAGGAAAGACTACAGATATACATAAGTTTTACAGTGCAAGCAGTGGAAAACTTATTGGACAAATTGTAGTAGAAGACGGAAAGGTAACAAGCCAATCTGGAACAATTCCAGAAAAATATAAATATCTTTTAAAATAAGAAGGGGTGTAAGATGGAGAAAAGTATTCAACGTTTGTTAAAAGAAATGAATGCTAGTAATTCAGTTTCTAAAGAGTTAGAGGAGTATTTGGCAAATAGGTTTGATACGAGTCAAGAAATACCAAAATTAATACCTGATGAACCCTTTATTAGTGCTTGGAAACATGTTGTGGAGTCAAGTAAGGAGAAGGGAATAGAAAAAGCATTAAATACAAGCGTTCCGCACGGAGAAACTGATATAGTTTTAAAATCTCCAGAAAGTGTGAGTCTTGAGATATATAATTCAATAGCGGGAAATATTCCAGTTATTTATGCAAAAGATGAAGATGATTTTTATGAACTGGTTACAAAGATAATCCATAAAGGAAAAGAAGTACCGAATATAAAAAAGACTGGGGCTAGTTTTGCATATAGTAAAAATAATAAATTTATAATACTTTCTAATAAGCCATACAGTAATATTCCTGCAGAAAGATTGGGACTTAAAGAACAGGAATGGAGAGCTTTTTCGGTTGTAATAAGGCGAGAACATGAATGTACGCACTATTTTACAAAAAGATTTTTAGGTTCATCTGAAAATAATTTACATGATGAGTTGATAGCAGACTTTGCAGGAATTTTATGTGCAACAGGTGAATATCATGCGGAATGGTTTTTGGTTGGAATGGGTATTGATAAATATCCAGAAGAACAAAAAGAAGGAAGGTTCCCTGTATACACATTGAATTTATCAGATGAAGCAAAAGATATTTTAAAGAAAATAATTATAAAAGTGGCATACAATGTTGAAACGTGGTCTAAATCTCAAGAAGCCAAAAATATGAATAGAAATGAAAAGGTTATATTTCTGTGCAAAAATAGTTTATCTGATTTATATTATATGGATGTGTAAAAAAGTGAATTTAAACGAGGGTATAAATTTATAACCGGTATATAAAAGAAGTGAAGTTTTCTTTTATATACCGGCTATAATTTTTTGAGCAAAATAATGATAGTTAATTTTTATAAATTAATTGAATAGATCTGTAAAGGTGTGGCCCAATGACAGAGGCTATAAAACACCAAACAGAATCTTGTAAGATAAAAGGTAAGATTCCTACTTTTATGGCAAATAAAATATTGATGTTAGAATGCATATAAATGTTTTTTATAATATATAAATAGCAAGTTCCACATAAGTATAAAAACATTAATGATAAAAAACACCCTAAGAAAAGATGAATTGCCTTTGGACAAGAATATTTTTTTTGACTTTGTTGGCTAAAGGATCCTGTGATAAAGGCACAACCAATAAAAGCAAGTATATACCCAAAGGTGGGAGAAAATATGTAGTAAATACCGCCACCCATAGTAAAAACAGGTAATCCTAAAAGGCCTAGTATTAAATAAATAAACATTGATAAGCTTGAGAGTTTTGGCCCAGTAACAATAGCACAAAGGCAACAGACAAAAAATTGAGTGCTAATAGGAGGAAAAGGTGAGGGCAATGGAATTTTAAGAAAAATAGCAGAGATAGCCATTAAAGCTGTAAATAAAGAAACCAATGAAAAATTTATAATTTTATGGGAAACATTATATTTTGTCATGATTTTTATGTAGCTAGCCTTTCTTAATAATAAGAATGATTTAAAGCTAAAGACATAATAGTTTACTTTGCGTATTCTATTGCACGACTTTCCCTTATGATATTTACTTTAATTTGGCCAGGGTAATCAAGCTCATTTTCTATCTTTTTGCATATATCACGAGCTAAAAGTACCATTTTATCATCAGTTATTATTGAAGGTTTTACCATTATTCTAATTTCTCTTCCAGCTTGAATAGCGAAGCATTTTTCAACACCTTCGAAAGAAGAGGCAACAGCTTCTAATTTTTCTAGACGTTTAATATAATTTTCAAGGTTTTCACGTCTAGCACCAGGTCTTGCGGCAGAAATAGCATCTGCAGCTTGAACAATGCATGCAAATACGGTCTTAGCTTCAACATCACCATGATGAGCTTGAACAGTATGAATAATAGCTTCGCTTTCTTTATATTTTCTCAGGATGTCGACACCTATATCAACATGTGAACCTTCAATCTCATGGTCAAGTGCTTTTCCAATGTCGTGCAGAAGACCAGCTCTTCTTGCAACTGTTGGATCAAGATTTAATTCGGATGCAATAAGCCCACAAAGATGGGCCACTTGAAGTGAATGGTCAAGCACATTTTGACCATAACTTGTACGATACTTAAGGCGACCTAAAAGCTTTATTAATTCGGGGTGAATAGAAGTGACATTAGCTTCAATTACAGCGCGTTCACCTTCGGCCTTCATGGTTTCCTCAACTTGCCGTTTACATTTTTCAATAGTTTCTTCAATCCTTGATGGATGGATACGACCGTCAGCAATTAAACTTTCGAGTGTAAGCCTGGCAATTTCACGTCTAACAGGGTCAAAACTTGAAAGCGTAATGGCTTCCGGAGTATCGTCTATTATTAAATCAACACCGGTCAAGGTTTCTATTACTCTAATATTTCTGCCTTCTCGGCCAATAATTCTGCCTTTCATCTCATCATTTGGAAGTGGAACGACACTAATAGTAGCTTCAGATACATGGTCGGAAGCACAGCGCTGAATAGCAAGAGATATAATTTCCTGAGCTTTCTTTTCAGATTCTTCATGAGTTTTTTGCTCAAATTCCATTATTTTTTTAGCTTTTTCATGAGTTAATTCATCGTCAAGGCGATTTAATAAATATTCTTTAGCTTGATCAATAGTAAATCCAGATATTTTTTCAAGAGTTTGGAACTGTTCGCTTTTAATTTTTTCAGCATCTTTAAATTTTTCAACGATAAGTTTTTCTTTTTTTGCAATTTCTTCATTTTTTGCTTCAAAGCTGTCCATTTTTCGGTCTAATGATTCTTCTCTTTGCTGAATCCTTTTTTCTTGACGCTGAATATCTTTACGACGTTCTGAAAGTTCTTTTTCATTCTCTGATCTTTGTTTGAGTATTTCATCTTTACCTTCTAAGATAATCGCTTTTTTTCGTGCTTCAGCTGCCAATAAGGCTTCATTTAAAAGCCGTTTTGCTTCTTGTTCAGCAGAGCCAATTTTGTTTTCAGCAGTCCTTTTTCTGTGGGACGTTCCGGCAAAAAAAGAAACAAATCCACATGCGGTGGAGCTTGCAATTATTAATAATATTGTTAATAATGGATCCATTTAATAGAGAGCACCTCCTTATTATTTTTTAATATTTTCAAAAATTTAAATATTAAATGTAGCAGGTCTTAATTTATTCAAATTACCTGCAGATTTTGCGTGTGAGAAAACAAACTCACAAGTATTATTGTATTACTTAAGGCGTGCGGATGTCAAGAGTAACAAATAGCAAACAAAAGCCGTTCCGCTAGCAACGGAATGGCTCTTTATTATAGTCATTATTATTTAATTTTTATGTTATTGTTGTTTTGAAGCGGTTTCTAAAGTTTTAGCTAAAAAACTTTTTTTCTTTTTAACTTTTTCTGGTTTTACAACCTTGTCTTTATATTTTTGTGCAGCTTTCCAGGCCCTTTTTAAATCTTCGCTTAATAAAGGTTCTATAAAACTTCTATTTTTTTCATCATCTATGGAATTCAAAATTACTATTGTTATTGCAGATCTAACATCAAGGTTTGCGTTACTATAGGAGTTATTAAGTGTTGTACATAATTTTTTTAGTTTTTCACTTTTTTGATTCGAATCTAGAAGTTTTTTAACGTGTGGCAAAACTGACTCTCTAATAAAACTTATACCACGAAATTCTTCATAGGCATCTTTTTCATTTTTTATGTCATCTTTCAATTCAGGAAAAGTAGTAATGAGACGATTTATGAAGAAAATTAAATTTGTATTATTTTGTTCATTGGTTTTTTTAGAAGAAGATTGTAACTTGACTTTTTGTTTTGGACCTTCTAAAGTCTCTAAAAAATCCGCAGCAATTGATTTGGCTTCTTTTTCAGTATCAACTGAAGGGTCAAAGAGCCATACGCTAATAATCGAAAAGTCTTTAGATGAGGAACCATCCTCAGGTACTGAACAAGATGATAGGCAAAATTGTTTACGGTTATTATCAAACTCTATTTTATAGATGATGTCTTTATTGGAAAAAAGAATGGATGTACCTAATTTATTTTTTTGAAACCCTTTTTTTGAAAGGCTTTCAAAAACTTTTTCTTCAATGATTTTAAAAGCTTTATTTAGCAAAACTATCACTCCAAAATTTATTATAAGATAATAATACTATACATTTAAGTTTCTGTCTAATAAAAAACTCCCGAGCAAAATATTGCCGAGAGTTTTTGGTTTTAGTTTATAGCTTTTGCCTTTTCAACCAATGATTTAAAAGCAGCTTCATCTGCTATTGCAATTTCAGATAACATTTTGCGATTTAATTCAATACCAGACTTTTTAAGACCGTTCATAAACGAAGAATAGTTAATTCCGTTCATACGGCAAGCTGCGGAAATTCTGGTGATCCATAGACGACGAAAATCACGTTTTCTGTGTTTTCTGCCAATATATGCATAGTTATCAGATTTCATAATGGCTTCTTTGGCCATTTTAAAATGTTTGCTTTTTGCGCCCCAGTAGCCTTTAGCTAATTTAAGCGTCTTTTTTCTTCTTTTTCTAGTTGCTAATGCACCTTTTACACGTGCCATTTTTGTTCCCTCCGTAATAAAGCTTATTTATATGGTATTAGTCTTTTTAATTGAAATGTATTAGTTTTATCTGCAACTGTGGTTTGCCGAAGCACCCTTTTACGTTTTCTGCTTTTTTTATTTAATATGTGTGATTTATTAGCGTGAGCACGAATAACTTTTCCACTTTTTGAAAGTTTAAAGCGTTTTTTAGCGCCACTGTGAGTTTTTATTTTAGGCATTTTGTGTTCCCCCTTAAATAATAGATGTTACTTGCTTGGTTTTGGCGCAAGGAACATTAACATATTTCGACCATCGAGTTTGGCCGATTTTTCTATATTTGCAAATTCACAACATGCATCACTAAACTTATTCATAACTTCAAGACCCAATTCAGGATGCCCCATTTCGCGACCTCTAAAGCGAATGGACACCTTTACTTTATTACCTTCATTTATAAACTTTTTCGCGTGTTTTAATTTTGTATTAAAGTCATGAGTATCGATATTTAAAGAGAGTCTGATTTCCTTTAAATCCATTATATGTTGATTCTTTTTTGCTTCTTTTTCACGTTTAGCCTGCTCAAAACGGTATTTACCATAATCTATAATCTTACATACCGGTGGCACAGCCAAAGGAGCAATTTTAACAAGATCTAGGTTCTGCTTGGCTGCCATATCAAGAGCATCTTTTGATGAAACAACCCCTAATTGAGCGCCATCACTGCCTATAAGCCTTACCTCATTGTCGCGTATTTGTTCATTAATCTGTAGTTCCTTACTGCTAATGTTTAATGCACCTCCAAAATGATAATTTGTGTAGAAAAACAAAAAAACGAGTAGAAAACAATCTATTCGCCATCAACATAAAAAGTTACATATAACTTTTACCATATTGACCTAGGTCAGTAAACCTGCATAGGTGAGAATAGATTTAAATCCATTCAACTTTGTTTTCTATCAATAATATTACATCAACATATTTTTTTTGTCAAGCATGAATTAAAAATTAAAATATCCTTGACAAAAAAGTTCATATGTTATAAAATTTAAATAGGGGATAGCCCGGTTTTTGATAGTTTAATTTTTAGTTGTTGATGAATAATTTTAAACTATGGTAATATTTGTCATAGAATTTTATTTTATGGAAAGCCTAAATTTATTAGGCCTTTTATTTTTATTTAGAAAAGGAGTATGTGTTTATGAAAAATTCAATTGACTTAACAACAGGAAGCATCTATAAAAAGTTAGTGATGTTTGGAACACCAATATTTTTTTCATTAATACTCCAAGCCTTTTACAATATTGTAGATATGTTGGTAGTTGGCAGGTTTATAGGAAGTGCCGGTACTGCAGCAATTGGAAATGTATCTTCAGTTATATGGGTTGTCAATGCTATTGGTGCGGGAATTGCAGTGGGTGGCGCTGTTTTGGTTTCACAGTATACCGGCGCGCGTGACAAAAAATCTCAAAAAGATACAATTAGTACATTATTTGGGATAACTGCAATTTTGTCTATTTTTATAACTATATTAAGTATCTTAACATATAAATATTTGTTCGTAATCATGGATGTGCCAATTGAAGCGATGGAATATGCGTCTGACTATATGTTTGTTATTTGCACGGGTTGGATTTTTATGTTTGGATATAACTCAGTTTGCTCAGTTATGAAAGGACTTGGCGATTCAAAATGTCCACTTTATTTTATGATTTTAGCAACTATTTTAAATATTGTTTTAGATATAATTTTCGTAGGTCCTTTAAATATGGGCCCCAAAGGTGCTGCTGTTTCTACTGTTATCGCAGAATGTGTGTCATTTGTTCTGTCGCTTATTTTTCTTAAACGTTTATATTTTAAAGACGAAAAAATAAAATTTTTTGCTTTAAAAAAAGAAAAGTTGTTATTGCTTTTAAAAATAGGTCTTCCTACAATGGGACAAATGGTTATTGTAAATATATCATTTCTTTTTATTAACAGTATGCTAAATGTTTATGGTGTTGTAGTAGCTTCTGCGGCAGGGACTGGGATGAAGATCTTAAATTTAATGACAACACCTTGTTGGGCAATTGGGCAGACAGTTTGTACGATGGTTGGCCAAAGTATGGGCTCTGGCAATATTGAGAGAACTCGAGATATTGGAAAAATAGGTGTAAAAGTAAATTTTTTAGTAAATTTACTTATCGTACTTATATTTCAAGTTTTTGCAGGTCAACTAATTTCGCTGTTTGATACAAACCCTGATGTAATATCACAAGGCGTACTGTTTATAAGAGTTTGCTGCTCGCTTGATTGCATAATGTATGCGATAATGTTTACTTATGATATGTTTGCAGTCGGAACTGGGGATTCCAAACTGGGATTTTATAATTCGTTTATTGATTCGATATTTATGAGAATAATAGTTTGCTGGATTTTAGGTTTTGTGTTTAACTTTGGCTTTATAGGTATTTATGCTGGTGTTGCAATTTCGTCTATAATTCCAGCCATTATAGGGGCTATTTACTTTAAAAAGGGGATATGGGAGAAAAAACAAAAAAAATTTGTGCGTGAAGCTGTATCTGCTAATAAGGTTGATTAAAGAGTTTAGTAGAAAAAATTTAAAATTGTGGTCGTTTTATATCAAAAGAAGAACGATGTAGCATAAAATGAATTACCTCTGAAGACTTTTAAGATAGTAAAAATAGATTTTCTAAACTAAGCTGACATGTTCTAACCGCAGAATTTATCCTAATACTATTAAAAGCTTAAGTTTTTTTGTGGAAAGCAGTACCTGGTTATTATTTAAGGTGTTGCGTGCAAACTTTTTAGTATTATTTTTGCTATTCTCCGTAAAGATTGGCCTTATCAAAATAAAACCATTTTGTAAATCTGAAGTCTAAGTTTCTTTAAAAGATTGTTTGGCTTTTTGTATTTTAGCTGGGAAGAAGGCGTTTGGAGTAAAATAGTTGCAATATTAATATTTGTTTATCGAGTTTATCAATTACACCACTTGTTTTTTGTTATTAGAAAATTAAAAGGGCTAGAGACTTGTTAAGCACAAGCCTCTAGCCCCTTTGGATACTCAATCTAAAATATTAACAAACTTTTGAGAGCGGCTTACTTAAATAATTGCCAATAGAAAATTACAAAAGGCAACCCAAGCTCCCCACACTTTGAGCCATAGGGGAATTTTCGACCAGAAAATTTCTGAACTTTTAACGTTTGAAGTTTTATTTACTTCAATTTTATTAAAACTGGTTGCGGGGTCATTTTCTATTAATATATTAGGTTGTTTAGGGCAATAATCCTTAACATTTATCAATTTTTCGTTAAAAGTAATGAAGTCAGATAAATACATTGTGTTTGGGCAGGTATTGTTTTCTGCATTAGCAGAACATGAAAACCCTCCAATTGTACTAAATATTATTATGGATACTAAACCACTTGCTAAAATTTTTTTCATTTTTATAACCTCTTTTAAGAAAAGATTTTTGTTTTTTAAAACAAACAATAAAAATTTAACACAAAATTGTTCATTATTAATTCAATTTAAGAAAAATAATGAAATAATATGTATTTAGGTTAAATGCTGAATAACTTCATAATCTTTTACGAAAATTTTAATTATTTGTTTTGGGCATTGTTAGTAAAGGTTTATGAAGTTAATCAGACGTCTGTAAATACTTCTTGACTAACCTAACCCGAGAATGGTATAATATTTTGGTAATTGTTAAATTTGTAGCAATTATTATCCTTACTCCAAATTTATTTTGGGGTCTATAGTCCAAAAGGAGGTGCAATAAATGGTAACTGTAAAAAATTCATATGAAACAGTTCTTGTGATTTCAACTAAGATTGGCGATGAAGCTATATCAGGTCTAGTTCAAAAATTTAAAGAACTAATAGAGGCTAACGCTACACTTGATAGTTTTGTTGAATGGGGCAAAAGAAAGCTTGCTTATGAAATCAACAAAGAGACGGAAGGTCACTATGTACTCTTTACCTTCACAAGTAGCCCTGATTTTCCAGCCGAGCTTGATCGTATATACAAAATCACAGACGGCATTTTACGTTCTCTAATAATAAAAAAAGACTAAAGGAAGTGTCTATTAATGCTTAATACGGTTGTTTTAATGGGTAGACTTACAGCTGACCCAGAACTTAGGCACACTTCTAACAATATTGCTGTTACTAGTTTTACTTTAGCAGTAAATCGTTCGTATACAAAAAATGGTGCAGAACGTGCTACAGATTTTATAGATGTTGTTGCATGGAGAAACACTGCTGAGTTTGTATCAAAGTACTTTAGTAAAGGCCAATTAGTTGCTGTTCAAGGATCAATTCAAACTCGCACATATCAAGATAAAGACGGAAATAAAAGAAAAGCTTTTGAAGTTGTAGCAGATAACGTTCATTTTGCAGAATCAAAGCGTGACAACTCGTCTAATTCTGAAAGGGCAGAAAGTGATAGTTTTGAATCTCATTCAAGTATAACGCCTTCTTCTTTTGAAGTGGGAAGCCCTGATGATTTTAAAGAACTTCCAACAGATGATGATTTGCCATTTTAGACTAAAGTAATTGAAGTTATATTATTTTTTAAAAAAGAGAGGTGTATATTTACTGTGGCAGAAAGACAAGAAAGAGATAATCGTTTCACAAATCGCAGAGCTCGTCGAAAAGTATGCAATTTTTGTGTCGATAAAGTAGAAAATATTGATTATAAAGATATTGCAAAGCTACGGCGCTTTATTTCTGATCGCGCTAAGATCCTTCCAAGAAGAGTAACAGGGACTTGTGCTCATCATCAAAGAGCTTTAACGGTAGCCATTAAAAGAGCTCGTCATTTAGCACTTTTGCCCTTCAGCAATGATTAAATAAATAGTAATTGTGAAATTTTAGCTAACTTGTTAAGAATGTGTTTTACACAAACTTATAAGTTAGCTATTTTTATATAATTTTTACTAAAGAATGTAAAATGTTTTATTAGTAAAAAACGATGTTTTATTTTTTTTTTTATTGTATAATGTTTTTGTAAATATAATTTTTATACATTATAAGGAGTGTTACTAATGAAAAAGCGTGTTTTTTGTTGCTTTTTAACAATAGCGCTATTTTCTTTCAACTTTTGTAGTATAGGAGTTACAGGAGAAAACGATGCAAGTTCAGACTCACAATCTTCTAGTATTTTAAGAATTGGGTATGTTGAAAGCGAGGAATTTAGCCTATATACATCATTACTTGCACAGATAGCACTTAATTTTCAAAAACTTGGAGTATTAAATACGTACAATATTGATGAGGCAAATAAAAGCGCAAAAGAAATTTGGCTAGATATGTGTAACAACTGTATTTCTGGTGAGTATAAATTTGTTGAAAGCATGTGGTTTAACACGAAGGATATGAATGAAAATCAATATTCTAAAGCCGTAAACAATGATAGCGTTGATTTGGTAATTGTTATGGGGACTAGTGCAGGTGTTTATTTTGCAAAAAACGAAAATAAAAATAAATTTATGGTATTTGCAGCAGCAGATCCTATTCTTTCAGGAATAGTAAAAAGTGAAACTGAAAAAAATAATCCCAATGCTTTTGCTCATATAGATAAAAATAAGTATAAACGGCAAATTCAAGCAGGACATATGTTGTTAAATTTTAAAAAAATTGGTGTGGTTTATCAAGATGATGCCGCAGCTTATGCATACTCAGGAATAGATTCACTAAAGTCTGCTTCGGAAGAGCTAAATTTTGACATAGCTGAAAAGCATGTTGTGGAAGCCCAAAATGAAAGTGATTATGATCGGTATTATTCTGATTTGATAAAAGCTTACAAAGAGCTAGTTCTAGAAGGAATAGACACCCTTTATGTTACAACTGCTACAATAGAAAATGATAAGTTACTTGGTCTATTACAAAAGGATATATATCCAAATAAAATTCCGACGATTGCACAAACCGATGAAGAACAAGTTGCCTTTGGTTCTACTTTAGGAGTAACGATGCTAGATACTGAAGAACAAGGTGCCTTTGCTGTTGCCCAAATAAAAAAATATAAAGATGGTACACCATTTAAAGACTTAGAGCAAGTTAACGAAAGCACCCCTAAAATATTTATAAACTATACTATTACTCAGCAGTTAGGTATAAAAATTCCATTTGCCACTCTTTTAATTGTTGATCGCATTTACCAATTGGATAAATAATTTTTATGTATAGATGAGGTTGTATTATGAACACCGAGAAAAAAGTAAAAAACAAGCAAATTATTTTGTCCTTAAAATTTCTTGCTCTTGTGATATCCATTTTTACAGTAGTTACCGCATTTTCTTCTATACTTAACGTAATGTCGTATCAAAAACTTACAACAGAAGTTTACACTGATGCGAGTAATTTAAGTGTAACAGGAATACGCAATAATATTCAATATTCTACAAGTTTTGGTAAGCCAATAGAACGATTTTATGGTATAGATAAGTTGTTAGAGGATGCTCTGAGTGTCTCTACTGACATCTTAGGTGTAGGTGTTATTGATTCAAACTGCAAAGTATTGTATTCATCTGGCGAAAAAATTTCATCCGTTTCAAATAAGTTGTTAAACAACAAATATGTAGAAGACTCAAATGGAATATATACAAGTAGCCCAATAAATGAAAAGTCATCGATGGTTCTTTTGCTGGACAAGTCCTTTGTAAGTACTAATGTAAACGACTATATTCAATCTATAATACAAATAGATCTACTTGTTATGTTGGCAGTTGCTGTATTGTCTCTACTTGTTTTTTTCATCTTACTTTCAATCAAAGGAAGCATAAATTTTAATATTTTAAAAATATCAGGAATATTATTATTAATAGCTGCACAGCTAGTTTTAGGTACTTTTGTAGTGAAAACTTTTACAGATGAATATACCGCTTCTGTTTCTAAAATATCTGACGGGGTCTCACAAACTGTAAAAGGTGATCTTGAGAAAATTATGGCTCAAGGTATAAAAATGGAAGAAATAGTGGGACTTGATGCATACTTTAATACTTTAGTACAAGATATACCTGAAATTAGTGACATTTCAATTACAAACCATAAAATTGGAGACAGTTCTACAACTAAAATTGTATCTGATAATAATGTTTATTATGTAAACGTTAACTCTCATGTTAATGAAGAAACCATACAAAATAAAGTAATAGAAGTTTCTATTGATGCAGCTGTACTAATTGCAATAACTGTGCTTTTATCTTTAGAAATAAGTTTATTTATAGGAAGTTCAATAAAAGAAGGTAAAAAGAAAAAATTAAAAAAGGAAATGGATATTTCAGGAATTCGGCTATTTTTCTTTATAATACAAATTGCACTTGGCTTAGATACAGGTTTTATATCCATTGTCTCTTATAATTTGTTTAAAAACCTTAATGATCCTAATGCACCTAATACTTTAATAGGGCTTCCTGTAACGGTAGGGATTTTAGCAACAGTAATAGGCGTTATGGTTTGGGGAAAATTGATTTCTAAAGTTGGGCTAAAAACTGCAATTATTTTAGGAGTTGCATTTAGTGCTATAGGGCTTGTTTTATCCTCTTTTTCATCTACTTTAGGGCTATTCTCTGTTTCAAGGTTTATATATGGTTTCGGTTTAGCAGCTATTTTAGCGTCAACTCGCATGTGTGCCTCAGCTCAAAATAGCATTGAAGAGAGAACAAAGTTTTCTTCAGCAATTAGTGTGGGTATGTTAGTAGGAGCTAGTTGCGGTGTAGTTATAGGGGGTCTTTTAGCAGATAGAACTTCGTACAGTTTTGTATTTATGCTAGCGGCAATTGTATCATTAATAGGATTATTGCTTTTCCCAGTTACAAATATAAAAAATACTATTAAACTTAGTGGATTTTCCTTTCAGCAGGTAAAAAAAATATTTACCATTCCATCTTGTACACTTTATATTTTTCTGATAGTTATCCCAATATGTATTTCCAGCATGTTTATTAATTACTCAATTCCACTGTTTGGAAATGAAATTAATCTATCACAAACAATTATATCTGCTATGATTATGATGAACTATATAACAACAGCTTATTTAACAAATCCGCTTTCTAGAGTGAGTATGAAAAAGTTTACCAATAAAAAGTTAATTTTAATTTATGAGTTAATGATTATTACTTCGATAACTTTATTTTGCTTATTTAATAATTTATTTGTAGCAATAATTTCTGTTATTGTTTTAGCAATTGCTGATTCATTCGGACTTATAGTAATTGTTGAAGCCTTATATGAGCAAAAGATAAGTGGACTTGATAGAACAACATTTGCACTTATATTTATATTTGTAAGTAAAATTGGTAGTGGTATTGCTCCAACACTTATTGGTGCTGGAATTTCAAATGGAGTTGCAAGTGCCTCTAAGATTATACCGTATGTTATGGTTGGAGGATTGTTGATCTTTATTATAGTAAGTCGTTTTTTTACAAGAAAAAAGTTAAATTTAAATGAAAGTTAAATAGTTTTACGGCCTAATTACGTTGGAGCTAAAATAAAAAGTTTAGTTTGAAAATTCAGTGTGGACTGATTCAAGCTAAACTTTTATAATTTTATATTAAAGAAAGTTTTTTAATTAAGTGCAAAATTTACAGTATATTTCCCAAAAGTGGCAATTCAGTTGAATTTAATTGCTCTAGTTGTACTAAGGCTTTTTGGCTTTCTACAGCAAAGTCTTCCTTTTCATCATTTTCTAAACTTGCCTTCATTATTGTAAAGCTTGTCTCAATTTCTCCTAGAGGTTCATGGTCAATAAAAGTAGAAATTAGATTATGTTTTGCTTTCCAATCATGTATTATTTTTTGATTTTCTTTGATAGCTTCCTCTATTTTGTTATTACTTACAAAGCTTTCTGTTATTTCTATGTCGCTTTTAAACTCTGAAATTAAGTTATTTAGAAAAATTACTTCTGCTACACAAAATGAAATAACAAAAACAAGCATGAAAATCGCTATAAAAGTGCGTTTCATTAAATTCATACCTCTTTTTTTATAATATTAAAGTCTTTGTTTTTGTTTGCTGTCATAATAAATACCTCTTTAATGTTAACATTTTGCTTTTTTAAAACCCCATATATCCACTCTTTAGTTAAACCACAAAGTTTAATGCAAAAGTCTGATAACTCTCCATCACGAACAACAACTGTTTCAATACCATTATCCGGGGCTTGAATGTTAAGCATGGATGTATCTGGCTGCTGCTTTTCTGGTTTTTTTATTATGCTAATTTTTCCGTTTGTTTCAACTATGGCAAAGGCAATATCAGATACGCTGGAGACATCCATTTGTCTTAATTCTTCCTCTAAATCTTCAATGCTCATTCTAAGGTTTTTCATTTGTTTCTGATCTAATTTCCCATTATTTATTAAAATAACGGGATTTCCACAAATAAATCTTCTGAATTTTGTGCTTTTAAGCATGATAACAGAAATTAATATTTCACAAGCAACGAGCACCATTATTGGAATTAATCCGCTAAGCAAAGGAAGTCCGGAATTTTGCATAGGAATAGCAGCAATGTCTGATATTAGAAGTGTTACAACTAATTCAGAAGTTTGCAGTTCACTTATTTGTCGTTTCCCCATTAGCCTCACTGCCAAAATTATGAATATATATAAAAGAATTGTTCTAATAAAAGAAATTATCATTTTTATCACCAGGTTTATTTTTTGCTAAATTAATCTAAATATTCATAAATGACAAGATAACCACTAACATCATTTGAGTTAGTGGCTTTGGATGATTATAGTTTATTAGAAATGTAAAATAGTGCTATCAGGATTTTTATTTCCACAGTTTTTAGAAACCATTAATAATTCGGTCTCTGCTTTTTCTTTTTCAAGATTTGTTAAATTTTTGTCAACTTGACTTATCATTAATTTCATCATATTTAATGATAGGTCTAACTCTTGCTTGATTTGCTCATCTGTTGGAGAGAAGTTGCACAAAGCCTTATATGTATCTCGGATTAAATTACAATCAATATATAAATCTTTCAAAGTGATTTCTCCAATTTGACTTATAATATATTTATCAATAATTAAACAACTTTTTCTATAGCCTTCATCAATTGAAATGACCTTTTTAACAGATCCATGTTTATCATGATACACATGGTCAGACCATCCTAATGCAAATAACTTAGTATCTTTAGAATTACTTCTACTTGCGATTTCAACCATTTTATTTTTAAATTCGAAGGAATCAGAGTCTATTTTATATTTTTTGTCCCAATTCAAAAGACCTATATCCGCAACCATTATGCCACTTTCGTAAGCCTTTATATTTTCTTGTTCATATTGTTTTGACATATTATTTTCTTGCCAAGTTAAACTTCCGATATAGCAATGTGTATATACACCAAAAGCATAAATTTTAATGGGGCTTTTAATCGTTATATAACAAATTAATAAAATTACTATTGTGCAAATTTTGATTAATTTCATTTTAAACCATTCCATTCATCATAAAATTCCTCTAAAAAATTTACCATAAATTTATATCTATCGAGAGTGGCTATATTGATAATAAATAAATCTGCTTTTTCCTTTTTGGCGATTGTTATAGCGTTATTGTATACTCTCGTTTTATACCAATAACTATGCCCAGAGCTTTCGTTTGCAAACATTTTTTAGATGGATTTTTATTATTTTCAAGTATTTTATTATTGCTTATAACGCATTCACTTTAATATAACTTAAATGGTTTGAATTTCAATATCTTGGTGCGGATAACAGGACTTGAACCTGCATGAAATTTCTTTCATATGGACCTGAACCATACGCGTCTGCCAATTTCGCCATATCCGCTCATTTTTTGTTTCTTAAATTATATTATTTTCTAAGTAAAGTGTCAATGAAAAGGTTAACAAATGTATTTTGTTTTCAATATATTAAGTGAACTTTTTATTGAATTTTTTCAATATATTATGTACAATTTAAAGTAGTTGATAGTTTTGGGTTCGAAAATGCCTTTGAGTTAGGTGAAAGTGAAAAAGTAAGGCTTTTATTTTAAATATATAGGAGAAAAATAATGGATTATAGAAATACCGAATGTCCTGTTTGTAAAAAAATTTTTTCTGATAGTGATGATATAGTGGTTTGCCCGGATTGTGGTGCCCCATACCATAGGAATTGTTATGAGTTGATTGGCAACTGCTTATATAAAGATGTTCATGGAACAGATAAAGCTTATTCGCCATCAAAAAGTAATAATGATTCCGAAAACAATTATGGGGATGAATTAAAATCATGCCCTAGATGTGGCGCCAATAATTCTAAAGATTCTATGTTTTGTGAAAGCTGTGGTTTTATTTTTGGAAGCGCACAAAACAATTCAACACAAGGAAATCCATTTTTATCAGGAATTCCTTTTGTTTTTGATCCTATGGGTGGAGTTGACCCAAATGAACCTATAGATGGAGTCCCATCAGGCGAAATTGCTAAATATGTAAGAACTAATACGCCATACTATATGTCTATTTTCAAAAAAATAAAAGATCAAAATAAAAGCAAATTTAATTTTGGAGCATTTTTGTTTTCTGGTGCTTGGTTTTTGTACAGAAAACAATATAAAATAGGAGCTATTATAACTGCACTAGTTTTTGGTATCATGATTGCTTCATCTTTTATTACTTATAACTATACTCAAAGTATTGCCAAAGTACTTTTAAATTCTACGGGTTCTGCTTTAAATTCTGATTCTATAGGGATAGTAGAACTTGTATTGGGAAGCCCGGATTTGTCAACACTTGAAAAAATATTATTTTTTATGCCGTACATACTTAGTTTTTTAAATATATTAATAATGATTTTTTCAGGTGCTTTTGCAAATAGAATATATTTAAAGCACAGTATTAAATTAATAAAATCTATAAAAGAAAAGAGCACAACAGAGTTAGATTATAAAAATGCTATTGGTGAGCAGGGTGGAGTTAATGTTAAGATTTTACCAGTTTTGTTAATTTGTTATGCAATAATTGAGTATTTACCAAGATTTCTTATAAAGTAAAAAGGAGGACTTATGTTAAATGTTTTAGTAACCGGAGGAGCTGGATATATTGGTAGCCATACTTGCGTTGAGCTAATTAATAACGGCTATAATGTAATTAGTGTTGATAACTACTCTAACAGTGCACCTCAAGTTATAGATAGAATAAAAAAGATTACCGGCAAAGATATGAAATCATATTGTTGCGATATTAGAAATAAAAAAGATCTGGAAAAAATTTTTTCCGATAATAAAATTGATGTGGTGATACATTTTGCGGGGCTTAAATCTGTTGGTGAGTCTTGTAAAAAACCACTATTATACTTTGATAATAACATTTTTGGAACTATAGTGTTATGTGAGGTCATGCAAAAGTTTAATGTTAAAAAATTAGTGTTTAGTTCATCGGCAACAGTATATGGCGATGAATCATTACCTCCATATGTAGAATCTATGCCAACTGGAAAGGTTACCAACCCATATGGAAGAACAAAATATATTGTAGAAGAAATGCTAAAAGATGTTTTTTCGTCTGACAATGGCTGGAGCATAACGCTTCTTCGCTATTTTAATCCGGTAGGTGCGCATGAAAGTGGATTAATTGGTGAAGACCCTAAAGGTATTCCCAATAATCTAATGCCTTATGTTTCGCAAGTTGCCATCGGTAAGCTTTCAAAGCTTACGGTTTTTGGGGGAAACTACAACACTCCGGATGGTACTTGTATAAGAGACTATATTCATGTAGTTGACTTAGCTAGGGGACATATAAAAGCAATAGAAAAGACTATGCAGAATCAAGGAATTAATATTTATAATCTTGGTACATCAAGGGGTTATAGCGTTTTAGAGTTAATAAAGGCATTTGAAAAGGCAACCGGTAAAAGAATAAGTTATGAAACGGGTTCGCCAAGAGAAGGGGACATAGCGGTTGTTTATGCTAACACCGATAAGGCATTTTGTGAGCTTGGATTTAAGGCTCAATTTGATATTAACAAAATGTGTGAAGATGCTTGGCATTGGCAGAGTAAAAATCCAACTGGCTACGTTATAAACTAGGATAAAGCATTATATAAAGCTTAGAAAGTCTCCTATATAGGAGACTTTCTAAATTTTAAATATATATTTTTGCTTATTGCAAACTACAAAATTTTTATAGAAGGATAAGTACTAAAGCTGCAAGTATATTATTACTTATTGTTCTAAAATACAAAATCCGTTAAATAAATTCAAAAACTATTGTCTTACTTATACTTTTAAGTTTTTATTCTAAATATTAATTATGACTAATGACCAAAATTTATGCTTTAAGTTTTCGGGAGATATTATAATGATAAGGAGATACTAGAAAATTCTCGCGTTAAGATGTTATTTAACTTATTATACGCTAGAGCCACTGTAAGTAACGTTGCAATACCTCCAGCAATGTAAAAGCTATTTGCTTTAGTATTAAAACCAGTAAAACTTTCGACACTGTCATTAATAGTGTTTAATTGCTTTAGTATTAAATTGCCAACAGGATAGTCTTTTGCTAAAGTTATATAATTTTTCAAAAAAGATGTACTTAGATCGCTATTTTTTGTATCAGGTTCACTAATGCTATCAATAATACCAATATTGATAGTTTCTGACTCGTCAGCAAAGGCTGAGACTAAACCAATTGAACTGATCAGCATGATTCCAGCAAGGATACTTGATAGGACCTGTTTCATTTGAGATTTCTCCTTTTTAATTTTAAAATCTAGCCTGTGTTTGTTGTAAACTTTTAAAACTTTAAAAAAGAACTTTTTGTATAAAAAATAGTGCAACAATTACTATTTGATGAAAGTTTTTAGCCAACACCAAACAAAAACCACGCTGAGTTTACCATAAAGAATAATGTTTATAATTCTTATTTAGAACTATAAAGCGAAATAAATAAATTCTATTATTGAGACTAAATTTTATAAATTAACTGGAATATTTTATTAATATTACTAAAAGTATCTTATATTGTTGTTGGAGTGATTTGACAATAAATATAAGTTCACCTTGAAAAATTTATAATAAACAGGTAAAATCATATAGTGATAAGTTTACTTTTAGAGAGTGTGAAAATATTTGAGCATAAAAAATTGGGAAGTATTAAAATTAAATAAGGAAAAAGCAGCTTTTATTGCAGAAAAGTATAATCTCCCACCTTTTCTTGCGGCTCTTCTTGACATAAGGGAAGCCGTAGATTCAAAAAAAATAAAAGAATTATTATTTGATGATTATTTACAGCTTAAAAATGTTGACTTTATTGATATGAACAAAGCTGTATTGCGAATAAAAGAAGCAATAGGTAGCTCTCAAAAAATTTGCGTTTGTGGTGACTATGATGCAGACGGAGTGACGGCTACGTCGTTGCTTTATTCTTATTTTGAAAGCCTTGGTGCAAATGTTATTTATTATATTCCAAGTCGGGAAAATGACGGATATGGTCTTAATAAATCAATTATAGACAAATTGCATGCAGAAAATGTTGATTTGATTGTAACAGTAGATAACGGAATAACAGCGGTAGACGAAATAAGTTATGCTAAATCGTTTAATATAGATGTTGTAATAACAGACCATCATAAAGTTCCAAAAGTTTTGCCAGACGCCTGTGCTATTGTAGATCCACATAGAAATGATTGTACATCAGAATTTAAAGATTTTGCGGGTGTAGGATTAGCATTTAAACTTATAGTTGCAATGGAAGGTGAAGATTTAGACCTTGACTTTGTAATTGAAAATTATATTGATTTGGTATTAATAGGAACGGTAGGAGATATTGTCCCTTTAAAAGGCCAAAATAGACTCTTTGTTAAATTGGGCTTAGAACATATTTCAAGAACAAATAGTGTGGGCTTAAGAGCGCTTCTTGAAAAGGCGCGAATTTTTGGGAAAAAGCTTACGGCTACCAATGTTGCATTTAATATAGTACCAAGAATTAATGCTGCGGGGCGCCTTAGTTCGACTGAAAAAGTTGTAGAGCTCTTTACATCAGATAATGAGGAGAAAGTTTTAGCCATAGCTTCAGAATTAGAAGCAGAAAACATGAAGCGAAAAGAGATAGAAGCTGATATTTTAAGTCAAGCAGAGATGATTTTGCAAAATGAACCAAAAAGACTTTTGGAGCAAATTTTAATAATTGAAGGGCATAATTGGCACCATGGGGTTATTGGAATAGTCGCAGCCAGGCTACTTGAAAAGTATGGGAAGCCAACTATTGTTTTGACAAAATTTGATGGTATAGCCAGAGGTTCGGCCAGAAGCATAGAAGGTTTTTCAATATACGATGCTATTAATGTGTGCTCAGACTATTTAATTAAATTTGGTGGTCATCCAATGGCGGCGGGTTTTGATATCAAGGTAGAAAATATTGAAAGATTAAAAAATGATATAGAAGCCTTTTGGGGAAAAAGTGAAGTGCCGTTCCCATCTTTAGAAATTAGCTGCAAGTTAAACCCTGCAACACTGTCTCTTGATATGGTAGAACAAGTTAAACTGCTTGAGCCATTTGGGAAAGATAATCCGAAACCAGTTTTTGGACTATATGATATGAAGCTTTGCAGTATTGAACCGGTTGGTCAAGGAAAACATTTGAGGCTTAAGTTTAACAGAGACAACCAGAGTATAACAGCAATGAAATTTTTTACGACAGCTGAAGAATTTTATTACATAGAGGGAGATTTACTTGATTTAGCAGTAACTTTAGATAAATCAGAATTTAACGGGCGAGAGAGCCTTTCTGTTTTTATAGAGGATATGAAATTTTCTCAGCTTGATAATGAAATATTATTAAAACAAAAAAGACTTTACGAAACTATAAAAAAATCAGAATATTTAGATTTAGTATCATTAGAGAAAGTGTTTCCCACACGAGAAGATTTTTCCTATGTTTATAAATGCATAAAAACCTCAAGATTAAAAGTGTTTGATGTAAATATTTTATATTTTAGGTTAAAAGAATACAACCTGGATTTTTGCAAACTACTTCTAATATTTGATGTTATGGCTGAGCTTGGCCTGATAGATTTGAATATTAATGGAGACATATATGGTGTGAAAATAAAAGGCATAGAAAAAAAAGTGGATCTTAATTCATCATCTATATTAAATGGATTAAAAAGGGTGTGATATTACATGGAAGGGCTTCGAAGATCTTTTTATAAGAATTATGAACAATTGATTGAGTTGTTAAATAAAAATGGTTATGACTTTAATATGGATTTAATAGATAAAGCGTATAGATTAGCTCTCACTGCTCATGAAAGTCAAAAAAGAGTTTCTGGAATACCATATATATTGCATCCAACTTCGGTTGCATGTATTTTAGCAGAACTTGGAATGGATACAGAATCAATTGTAGCAGCACTTCTTCATGATATTGTAGAGGACACAGATGTTTCGCTAGGATATATTGAAAAAAGTTTTGGTCCTGATATAGCCAATTTAGTTGATGGAGTAACTAAACTTGGCAAAATACCATACTCTTCAAAAGAGGAACAGCAAGCTGAAAATGTTAGAAAAATGTTAATTGCAATGTCTGAAGATATAAGGGTAATTATTATTAAACTAGCGGATCGACTTCACAATATGAGAACAATAGAGTGCATGGATCCTCAGAAGCGTCGCGATAAAGCTCGTGAAAATATGGAAGTTTATGCGCCAATTGCTCATCGATTAGGAATTAGAACAATAAAAGAAGAGCTTGAAGACCTATCTTTAAAGTATCTTGATCCAATAGCTTATAAAGAAATACAAGAAGCACTTAATTTAAAGAAAATAAAGAGAGAGCAATTTATAAATTCTATTAAAGAAACATTAAAAGAAAAATTAATACCCTTTATACCTGAAGCTCACCTCGAAGGTAGAGTTAAGAGTATAAACGGCATATATAGAAAAATGTTTGTTAAACATTGTTTAATGGAAGAAATTTATGACATATATGCTGTTAGAGTAATAGTCGATACCGTAAATGATTGTTACAATGCATTGGGTATAATTCATGATGCATTTACGCCAATTCCAAATAGATTTAAAGATTATATATCGACGCCAAAGCCCAACATGTACCAGTCACTTCATACAACAGTTATAGGACGCGATGGCATACCGTTTGAGGTCCAGATAAGGACTTGGGAGATGCATAGAACGGCTGAATACGGTATAGCAGCACACTGGAAATATAAGTTAGGCCTAAAAGGAGGACAAACAGATTTTGAACAGCAACTTTCCTGGATAAAAAATATGATAGAAAATCAAGTTGATTCAGAAGATGCAATTGATTTGATGAGAACTATTAAATCTGATTTAGTGCCGGAAGAGGTTTTTGTGCTAACACCTAGAGGAGATGTTATAAACTTACCTTTGGGTGCAACGGTTATAGACTTTGCTTATGCTATTCATAGCGAAGTGGGTAATCATATGATAGGCGCTAAAGTAGATAAAAGAATAGTCCCATTTGAATTTCAGGTAAAGACCGGGCAAATAATTGAAATATTAACAACTAAAGAAAAGGACAAAGGACCTAGTCGTGGTTGGCTTAATATAGTAAAAACTAGTGAAGCTAGAAATAAGATAAGGCAGTGGTTTAAAAAAGAAAGACGCGAAGAAAATATAACAAATGGAAGGCTTGAACTAGAAAGAGAAATTCGTCGTATGGGCATGGAATTATCTACTGGCGAAGTGAAGGAATTGCTTAAAAATATAGCAAAAAAACAGCGTTGTGAATCAACTGATAAATTATATGAAGCTATAGGTTATGGTGGGATTCAACTTTGGCGGATAGCCCCGAAAATAAAGTTAGAGTACTCAAAAATAAGAAAATTAGATAAACCTATAGAAATTAAAGAAAAACCTATTTCTCAAAGGAAAAAAGTTCAAAAAGGTGTTGTTGTTGAAGGAATAGATAATTGTCTTGTTCGGTTTTCTAAGTGTTGTAACCCAATTCCGGGTGATGAAATAGTAGGATTTATAACAAGAGGCTATGGCGTATCTATTCATAAAAAAAATTGTTTAAATGTTCCTATTGATATAGAAAACTCATCAAAACCTGAAAGATGGGTAAAGGTACATTGGTTAGTGAATGAAGAGGAATTTAGAGCTAACATTAAAATAGTAGCAAATGATTTTACAGGGCTTTTAGCAGAAATTACATCATTGTTTTCAAGTCTAAATGTTTCTATTCATGCATTGAATTCTACTCAGACAAAAAACAATAAAGCTGTGATATATGCAACTTTAACAGTAAAAAACACTCAACATTTAAACTTAATAATATCAAAAGTGCTGCAGTCAAATAAGATAATATCTGTCACTAGAGTATAAATTTGAGGGTTTTATTTCACAAATAAAAATTACTATAATAAGAAGGTTTAAATTATGTCGTTAGTTAAAACATATAGAGTAGGAGCTTTGTCAACTAATTGTTACGTGATACAAGACAGTGCTACTAAAAAAATGGCAATTATTGATCCAGGCGGAATTTCAGCAGCTCTTGACAAGACAATAAAGGATTTAGGTTCTGAAAATTTTGAATATATTATTTTAACGCATGGTCATTTTGATCATATAAGAAAAGTAAAAAGGTATAAAGATCTTACAAATGCAAAGGTCGTTATAAATAAAAATGAACTAGATTTTATATTTGATAAATCTTTAAATTTATGCCATGATTTTGGTCCTAAGGCTTTAGAACCATTTACTGCAGACCTTGTTTTAAATGATGGCGACATAATTAATTTGGGCAAAACAAGAATAAAAATGTTGCACACCCCAGGCCACACTAAAGGTGGAGCTTGTTATATTTGTGATAAATATTTATTTACTGGTGACACTTTAATGAAAAACACTATGGGTCGAACTGACTTAAAGTCTGCTAATATAAAGGAAATGGCTAATTCTTTAAAAAGAATAGGTGAGCTTAAGGAAAACTATATTATATATCCAGGGCATGGCGATATGTCAAGTTTAGAATGTGAAAAAAAGAATAACCCTTATTTAAGAAAGGCTTTAAATGATAGTAATATATATTAAAAATCATAAGTTTCATTATGAAATAGAAAATTTGTGTCGTGTATTTTTTCCATATAGAAAGATAATTGTAAAAACATGTAAGAAGGTAATAGAACCTTTAAATGATTATATATGCACAGAAATAATAGAAAAAGAGAATAAAAGCAGCTTAATTGTAAGGGCTAAAATAAATTCGACCGATTATTTTCAGGAAGGCAATGTTGAAAAGGTAAGAGAAAATTACGAGTCTGAGTGTGAAAGAGTATTGGCGGTATTATTATTTAATATTTTATGTAAAGCTACTGGCATTTTACCACCATGGGGAATTCTTACAGGGGTTAGACCAATAAAACTCATGAGAAAATTACTAAATGAATTAGGTGCTGAAAAGGCGTTAAATTACTTTAAAGAAAAACTTTTGGTGTCAGACCAAAAAGCTAAGTTGAGTTTTAATATAGCTAATGTACAAAAGAAAATTTTAGATCTATCAACTCCAAAATCATTTAGTTTATATGTTTCAATACCGTTTTGCCCAACTAGATGCTCGTACTGTTCGTTCGTTTCGCAATCAGTTGAAAAGTCAAATAAGCTTATACCAGAATACCTAATGTTTTTATTAAAAGAGCTTGAATATACCGGTATGATTATTGAAAAGTTAGGCTTAAAGTTAGAGACAGTTTATATTGGGGGAGGAACGCCTACTACTTTAAATGCAGATGAACTGAAGATTTTAATTGAGAAAATATATTCTAGTTTTAACATGAAGACTTGCCGAGAATTCACAGTTGAAGCAGGTAGACCAGATACTATAACAAGAGAAAAATTAAAAGTATTGAAGGCTTTAAAGGTAACAAGGCTTAGTATAAATCCGCAGACTTTAAATGATAAAACGCTTGAAGAAATAGGGCGAAGGCATACAGCAAACCAGGCAATAGAAGCTTTTAATATGGCAAGAGAATGTGGGTTTAAAAATATAAATATGGACTTAATTGTTGGACTTCCGGGCGAAGTTTATAATGATTTTGTTTTTACTCTAGAGAAAGTTTGTAAATTAAATCCTGAAAACATTACAATTCATACATTGGCAATAAAAAGAGCTGCTAGCTTGATGCGTGAAGAAAATTCTTTAAAAAATAAGCAGGCTGAAATAGTATCAAACATGTTAGATTTTGCAAATACTCAACTTTATCAAAATAACTATTTTCCTTATTATTTATATAGGCAAAGCAAAATGTTAGGTAATTTTGAAAACATAGGTTGGGCAAAGGAAAATTTTGAAAATTATTATAATATACATATAATGGAAGAAACACATAGTGTTATTTCTTGTGGGGCTGGTGGGGTTACAAAGTTAAAAGATCCATACAGTGACTACATAGAGAGAGTATATAATTTTAAATTTGCATATGAATATATAACTCGATTTGATGAGATTATTTTTCGAAAAGATAAGGTGTTGATGTTTTATGACAAACTTTGAAGGGGCTTATATGGAAGAAAAATGGATGTTAGAGAAAATTAATAAGCTGGCTTTGAATGATCCTAGTTATCTTATAAATTATGTTGAAGACTCTTTTAAAAATAAAGTAAAGAAAACTATTGAGTATATTTTAGAAAGAAAGAATAGCTGTAAAATAATATTGGTTTCAGGCCCATCATCGAGCGGAAAAACTACTTTTGCTAATATGCTTTGTAAATATCTAGAGAAAGCTGGAATATGGGCTGAAATTTTACCACTTGATAACTTTTATCAAGGAATAAAAAAAGTACCACGGTTAGAGGATGGCACTAAAGATTTTGAGTCTATAGATGGGCTTGATGTAAATGAAATAAAAAAATGTCTTTTGGAAATTATAAAAATAGGTAATACAACAATACCTACATATGATTTTTCTAAAATGGCTCCTTCAAAAAAAAAGGAGAATATAAAGTTACCTGATGGTGGCGTTTTAATAATGGAGGGGCTTCATGCTATTAGTCCTGCTATTACAGAAGGGTTAGCACAACAAAGCATTATAAAAATTTATATTAACGTAAAGGGTGGAATAAGGGATGAAGAAGGAGTATTTTTTCCGCCTAAATTTATTAGACTTATGAGAAGAATTGAAAGAGATTATAAATATAGATATACTTTACCAGCTAGAACTATTCTTATGTGGCAAAATGTTTCAAGGGGTGAAAAATTATATGTGAGACCACTTAGAAAATTTGCAGATATAAGCATAAATTCACTTCATGCCTATGAACCTTGTGTGATGGCAAGAGAAGCGCTAGACCTTATGAAATCAGTTCCAAAAGAGATTGATATGAACACTTTTTCTGATAAATTAAAACAATTTAATTGGATTAATGAAAATTTGGTGCCAAAGGACTCTTTACTTCGAGAGTTTATATGAAAAGACTAACTATAAAATGTTAAGTAATTTGTATCAAGTTTTAAAGCAGAGGTACAAATCCTCAATTAGAAATTTTACTTCAAGGTTAAAACTTGTGCCACTTTGCTTTTTAACTTTATTGTCCCACATTGTTTGTGGAACAACAATTTTATTATATGAGGTGTTAAAAATTAATGAGTTTATCAATTAATCTTGGAAGTTGGAATTCTGTTTTTGCAGTGCCAAGTTTAGTTGTGGATGAGCATATAAGACTTGCAGGTTCAGCACAGCTAAAAGTTTTACTTTTTATATTAAGGCACGCTGGTGGTAGCCTTTCTACTGATGATATAGCAGAGGCACTTTCCATGTCAACTGCTGATGTTAAGGATGCAATGGGGTATTGGGTAGAAACAAAACTTATAAATCTATTGGATGAAGTTGTTGTTCCTTTTAATTTAGAGAAAAAAGCTATAGAAAAACAAGAAGTTGTAACAAAATCCACCGGGTGTATAAATTCTGCTATGCAGCAGCCACCACAAATTATTGATAGTAAACCCCGGCAAATTTCAAGAGTACAAAAGCCTGATCCTATATTTGTTGCAGAAAGAATTAATTCATCACCAGAAATAAATTATTTAATGCAAGAAGCTCAAATTATATTATCAAGGCCTATTTCAAATGCAGATTCATCTACATTGCTTATGTTACATGACACTGACGGATTGCCAATTGATGTTATTTTAATGTTAATACAATATGCAGTAAGTTCTGGTAAAGGTAGCATGAAGTACATAGAAAAGGTTGCCATATCATGGGGGTATGAGGAAATAGATACGGTGGAAAAAGCCGAGAAAAAAATCCGTATGCTTGAAAAAAGTAAACAAGCTTGGAATGTGATTCAAAGAACATTAGGCATAGAAAAACGTTCACCTACTAGTAAGGAAGAAGAAGCGGCTTGTCGTTGGTTTAATGAATGGAATATGTCAGAGGAACTCATAAAAGAGGCATATGATAGGTGTATAGATGCAAAAGGTAAATATATTTTAAATTATATAGATAGTATTATCAGACGTTGGCACAATTCGGGCATTAAAAGTTTAGAGATGGCAAAAGAAGAAAAAAGAGCAATGAAAACTAAATATATTAGCGAGGAAAAGTTTTCACCATCTTATAATATTAATGATTACTTTGAAACTATGGATACTTTTGCTTAAAATAAAAGCACATAAGCTTAGTTGTCAAGTGGCTTTAAAATATAAATTCAACCATAAAAGTGATATTTTGAGATACAGTTTTTTAATCACATATCTTATAGGCTTTACATACTCTGGAATATAGCTACTATGTTTTTTAAATCCAATATTATAAAAGAACGGGGTGGGTATTGATGCCAGAGACTGAAAAGTTTCATGATAAGTGTAGACATGTGGTAGGTTATCAATCAGCAGAGGTGAGTGCACCTATAACAGTAGAACCTTTTGTACAAGTTGTTTCAACTAAAACTCATTGCTATGGAAAACCTCATGTGAAACCAGAGATGGGTCCAATTGATGATAAATGTAGATTTAAAATAAAGCAAAAAGTTTGTATGGAAGTTTGTGTTGAATTTGGTGCAAAGGCTTTGATGGAAAAACCAATTATAGAGTGTTTAAAAGTAAGTGACAAGGATATTTGCAAAGACTTTCCTGACGTTGATGAAACTTGTGGGGACTTATGGTCGCCAAAATAGTTTAATACAACTTTTATGCCATAAAATATTATAATTGTTTTTATAAAGTTCTCAGTTTTTTGGGAACTTTATTTTTTTATAGTATCTAACGGTAAAGCTGGCGCTGGTAATTTTAGTGCACTAAGTATAGCTTGAATTTTTTATCACCAAAACGGGCGAAGAAAAATAAGTATTTTAAGCAATTTTTTGCAGATAATGCAAAATGAATTAAGTGTTGAAAGATCAAGCTTGAAAAATGTTTTATATTGTAATATTATAAACATTATAGCTATAAAGTTAGTATATCGATATAGCAATAAAACTTGCGGGGGTAAAAATGAAAATATTAGTAATTAATGCTGGAAGTTCATCACTTAAATATCAATTAATTGATATGAAAACAGAAGAAGTCATGGCAAAAGGTAACTGTGAAAGAATAGGGCTTGATGGAAGTTTTTTAACTTATAAAACATTAAATGGTTTAAATAAAAAAATAGAAGCTAAAATGCAAAACCATATGGAAGCTTTTTCTCAAGTAAAAGATGCTTTGTTAAATAAGGAATATGGTGTTATAAATAGAATTGATGAGGTTTGTGCAATAGGTCACAGGGTTGTACAAGGTGGATCTAAATTTACAAAATCTACGTTGATAAATGATGAAGTTATAGATGAAATAAAAAGACTTATTCCTTTAGCGCCTTTACATAATGTTGCAAATCTTCAAGGAATTAATGCATGTATTGAAACGTTTGGCAAAGATGTTCCACAAGTTGCGGTGTTTGATACAGCATTTCACTCAACAATGCCGCAAAAGGCCTACATTTTTTCTATTCCATATGAATATTATGAAAAATATCAAATTCGCAGATATGGATTTCACGGTACGTCTCATCGCTATGTGAGTGATCGTTGTGCAGAATTTATGGGAAAGGATATTAAAGACCTAAAAATAATATCTTGTCATTTAGGAAATGGGTCTTCAATTTGTGCTATTAATAAAGGCAAAGTTATCGATACTAGCATGGGATTTACACCACTAGATGGTTTTATGATGGGTACTAGGAGTGGTTCGCTTGACCCATCTGTTGTCACATTTATTGCACAGAAAGAAAATAAATCTCCTCAAGATATGGATGACCTTTTAAATAAGAAGTCAGGACTTTTAGGTGTATCTGGTATATCTAGTGATGATAGGGACATTACAGACGCTGCGAGCGAAGGTAATGAAAGAGCAATTTTAGCACACAGTATACTTCGTTATCAAATAGCTAAGTTTATTGGAGGTTATGCTGCTGCTCTTAATGGTTGTGATGCTATAATTTTCACAGCAGGCCTTGGAGAAAACCAACCAGAGCATAGACAAGCTGTTTGTGAGTCGCTTAAATTTTTAGGTGTTGAAATAGATAAAGAATTAAATAATTTATTGATTCGGGGAAAAGAAGGAAAGATTTCAACTCCAAATTCAAAAATTCAAGTTTTTGTTATCCCGACAAATGAAGAATTAGTAATAGCAAGAGATACAAAGGATGTTGTCTTAAAAAAATAAAACTCGCCTTTGTTATATTACGAGTTAATAAATTTATTTTGTTTTAAATAAGTCTTAAAGGTTAGGAAAAGGTTTTGTGGTTATGATAAATATTAATGCTGAGAGTGTTATATTTTTAACACAAAACTAATTCCTATGCCTTACAAAAAACTTACTTTTTTTCAAAGCGCCTTTTTAGTGTTGAAAGGGCTTTTTTTTCTATTCTAGATACGTAGGAGCGAGATATACCTAACTGGGCTGCTACCTCGCGTTGAGTAAGCGGTGATCGACCGTTTAATCCGTATCTTAGTTTTATAATAGTTTGTTCTCTTGCGGGTAGAGTTTCCGTTATGTAATTATATAATTTTTCAGACTTAATTTTTATATCCAAATCATCAACTATTGAATCTTCAACGGACATCACATCCATTAAAACAAGCGCATTACCATTTTTATCGGTGTCTATTGGGTCATTCATTGATACATCTTGAGCGGTTTTCTTAGAGTTCCTAAAAAACATTAAAACTTCATTTTCTATGCACCGTGCGGCGTAACTTGAGAGCCTAATTCCTTTTGAAATATCGAAGGTATCAATTGCCTTTATTAAACCAATTGTTCCAATTGAGACTAAATCATCCTGATCATTGGTGCTAGAGTAATATTTTTTTATTATGTGTGCAACTAGCCTTAGATTATGCTCAATTAATTTATTTCGGGCAAAGGTGTTCCCATTTTTCATTTCTACTAAATATTTTCTTTCATCTTTTGAAGATAAGGGTTGAGGAAAAGAACCAGGGCTTGTTAAGTGTAGGACAAAAAACAACAAATTTTGAATACCTAAACCAATGAATTCCAAAGACACAGAACCACTCCTCTTACTAGCTAATGATACATAAACAGTGCGATTGATGAAATGAAAGGTTCCTTTATCAAGGTTAGATAAAGTGAAAATTCATTTTTTATTTAAAAAGTCTTTTATCTTTCAATATTTATGTACTAAAAATGGTTTGCATATATATATTATGCAAAAAAGTCTTGGAAGTGTGAATAGGTTTTTGCAATAGGGTGGTTGTTAAAAAAGGGAAAGAAAATGGCTATAAATAAGTTTTTATTGCGCACTTTCTTCATTATTTTGAGTTTATTGTTTTTGATAAGTTAAAAAATTCAGAGCCTTGTTTTCCTAGCTGATGAACGTATACAGCAACACCTGTTACAATTATTCCTTGAATAGTAGATTCCATGCCAATTCCCATGATTATGTTGCAAGCAATTACTCCTAAAACACTTAAAATATAAGGGATAGACCAATTTGGAATTTTAGGCGTTTGTTTTAAGAACAAACCAATCAAGAATAGTGCAATTGAAAGTGTATACACGTTTTCATTTAAAAAATCGATAATTGACATTTATTTTTCTCCTTTATTTTAGTATTATTAATATGTAAATAAGTTTAATTTGATGATCAATTTTTAAGTAGACAAAGTTAGATATGATTTATTTTTAATTGCAGTATAATATGGAAGGGAAAAATTCATGATAGATAAAAAAAAAATTGAACATGCAATAGCGCAAATAATTGAAGCAATTGGAGAAGATGTGCAAAGGCAAGGCCTTTGTGATACGCCAAAACGAGTTGCCAGTATGTATTCTGAAATTTTTTCAGGAACAGATGATGATCCGCAAGATTACGTCAAAGTATTTAATGAAATGGGACCAAGTAATGAAATTATAACGGTTTGTGACATACCGTTTTATTCAGTTTGTGAGCATCACATATTGCCTTTTTTCGGGAAAGTACATATAGCCTATATACCTAAAGATGGTAAAATTCTGGGCCTTTCAAAATTTTCTAGAATAATTGACTGTTTTGCAAAAAGATTACAAATTCAGGAGCGGCTCACATCACAAATTGCAGATTTTTTGTATGAACAACTAGACCCAGATGGTCTATCTGTTATTATGGAAGCTGAGCATTTATGTATGACCATGCGTGGGGTAAAAAGTTTTGGCTCAAAAACCAGGTCGATCGCGTTAAGAGGAGTTTTCAAAAATGACAATGAAAAACGCTCTGAAATGATGGATTTAATATATGGAGGCAGAAATTAATATGTCAGTATTTAGAGCAGGAAACCATAAATTTTTGCTTGGCAAAAAAACTTATGTAATGGGGATTTTAAATGTTACTCCAGATTCATTTTCAGATGGTGGAAAGTGGGAGTCTCCCGATAAAGCTATTTTTCATGCATTAGAAATGCAAAAGTTTGGTGCTGATATTATAGATATTGGTGCACAGTCTACAAGGCCTGGCTACGAGGAGATAAGTGCAGATGAAGAGCTCCAAAGGCTTTTACCAGTTCTTAAAGCGCTGCAAAATAAAATTAATGTGCCAATATCTATTGATACATATTACCCCAGGGTTGCAAAAGAGGCATTGCAGCTTGGCGCTTCAATAATAAACGATGTGACAGGATTTAAAAACGAAGAGATGCTGTCTGTTGTATTAAAATCTGACTGTGGCCTTATTGTTATGCATAATGAAGGAATTGACAGTATGAAAGCTTTTTTTGAAAACTTTTTAGAAAAAGCTAAACAATATAAAATTGAAAAATCCAGAGTTTGTTTTGACCCTGGAATTGGATTTGGAAAAACATATGAAGAAAATCTTTTATGTATAAAGAATTTAGCTGATTTAAAAGTAAAGGATTATGCAATATTGATGGGTCTATCGAAAAAGAGATTTATTGGTAGAGCAAGTGATGAGGTGCCAATTAATGAGCGTCTTTTTGGAACAATTGCAGCAGATACAGTGGCGATAATAAATGGCGCTGATATTATAAGGGTCCATGATGTAAAAGAGGCTGTGCTTGCGGCAAAAGTTACTGATGCAATTTTGCATGCATAAATTAGAAATGTTTTAGATAAAGGAAAAAGTTAAATGGATAAAATAATTATAAAGAGTCTTAAAATTTTTTCATATCACGGAGTAAACCCAGAAGAAAAGGAAAATGGGCAAGACTTTTTTTTAGATGTAGTTTTATATAGAGATTTAAAAAAGCCTGGTAAAACTGATAGTATAGACGATACAATAAGCTATTCAAAGGCAATAAAAACTATAAAAAAAGCGATGGCAGAAAGCTCTTATGATTTAATAGAAAGGGCCGCAACGAAAGTTGCCAAAGCACTTTTTGAGGATTTTTCTAGCCTTTTAAAGGTTGATATATTATTAAAAAAGCCAATGGCACCAATTAATGCCGAATTTGATTATGTTGCGGTTGAAATTTTTAGAAAAAGAGATGATTTTTAATTGAAGCAGGCGATTTTATCGTTGGGAACAAACTTGGGTGACCGAGAACTTAACATTGCAAATGCAATTTTAGCTATTAAAAGCTTACCAAAAACAAAAGTCATTGAAGTTTCAAAAAAATACATAACTAAACCATTTATGGTACCGGATAAACAAGAAGATTATTTAAATTGTTGTGTAAAAATCGAAACAAAATTACAAGCGCAGACTTTACTTGGCGCCTGTCTAGGAATTGAGGCTGCAATGGGAAGGCAAAGAACTTTTAAAAATTCTTCAAGAGTAATAGATATAGATTTACTTTTATATGAAGGAGAAAAAAGCGACACTGATGATTTAGTTTTGCCCCACCCAAGAATTCGTGAGCGTGCTTTTGTCATGGTTCCTTTATCTGATATTTGTGTTGATAAAAATATATTAGGCTTTGACTTTCATAAGGAATATAAAGCCATTGACAAATCTGGGGTTGAGTTTTACAGGTAGCTTTAATAGTTTGAAAAAGTTTTGATAAATCGCAAGGGTTTAAAAGTATGGATTTTAGGGGCTTTTATTCTTGAGTTTTTTTTACTTAATTTAATTTTTTACCAACAAAAGGGGCCACACCATTTTGTAGTTTAATTAGCATATAGGTAGAGGCAATTTCAAACTGAGCAAATTAAATTGAAAGAGTGATAATTAAAAAACCTGCCTTAAAAAAATGAAGACAGGTAAATTAAAATAGTTAAAATGTGCCAGTCACTTTAGTAAAAGTTCTTAATAAATCTAAAATGCTTTTTTCAAAATTAAAGTCTTATTTTAGTTTTATAGATCTTATTTAATTTTTTATTTGTTACACCCTGCAATTGCAGTAACTTGACAATTCACATAAAAAAACATATAATTTTTTTTTATGGAAAGCAGAAGATTTTTAAAATTAATATGTCTAAATTAGGAGGAAAATTCGTGAAAAGCACGGGCAGATTCAATTTGTTTTTCAAAAAATTTAAGCGTTTTTTACCACTTTTGCAGAATTTAACAGAGCGAGATATTAAGCTAAAGTATCGACGTTCAATTTTAGGAATAGCGTGGAGCGTTTTAAATCCATTGTTAATGATGCTTGTAATTACACAAGTTTTTGGGCTACTTTTAAAAATAAAGGTTGAAAATTTTCCAGTTTATTATATTGTAGGTGTAGCAATGTGGAATTTTTTTTCTGACGCTACATTTATGTCTTTAAATTCAGTGATAGACTCAGCTCCACTAATTAAAAAAGTGTATATTCCAAAGTACATTTTTCCCCTTGAAAAATGTATGTTTGCATTAATAAACTTTTTGTTTTCATTAATTGCCGTAGTTATTGTAATGTTATTTCAGTCTGTTGTACCAAGCTGGACAATAATATTGTTCTGGGTACCAATTTTATATTGTTTTGTGTTTGCTATTGGTGTGAGTTTAATATTATCTGCTTTAAGTGTTTATTTTCGTGATTTACTGCATTTATATAGTGTTGTGCTTACAATTTGGATGTACGCAACGCCAATTATTTATCCAGTGTCTTTAGTTAAAGGGTCTACTTTAGTTTACAATATTATTAGATGCAATCCTATGTATTATTATGTAGAATATTTTCGCAGTGTCGTGATGTATGGGATTGTACCAGATCTTACCTGGAACTTAATATGTGTGACTTTTTCAGTGGGATTTTTTATATTGGGCGTGTTTGTATTTAATAGAGCTCAACGTAATTTTATATTATATATTTAGTTTTGTTTTATTATTAACTAAAGAATGTTTTGTTGTTAAAAAAATAAAAGGAGTTGAAATTTGTTTGGCGCTATCAGTCGAGGTAAAAAGTCTTGAAATGCACTTTAACATGAGCAAAGAAAGGTTGACTACGTTAAAGGAATATTTTTTGAAAATGGTAAGAAAAGAATTACGATTTGAGGACTTTGTAGTTCTTCATGATATATCTTTTAAAATAGAACAAGGTGATGTATTTGGTATAGTTGGCCTTAATGGTTCGGGAAAGTCTACTTTGTTAAAATTAATTTCGGGAATAATGAGGCCTACAAAAGGAAATGTAAAAACACACGGAACTATTGCACCGCTTATTGAACTTGGTGCTGGATTTGATATGGAATTGACTGCTCGAGAAAATATATATCTTAACGGTTCGGTTTTAGGTTTTTCTAAAAAATTTATGGATGAGCGATTTGACGAGATTGTTGAATTTTCAGAGATGCGTGACTTTTTAGATACACCAATGAAAAATTATTCTTCTGGTATGGTTGCAAGAATTGGTTTTGCTATTGCTACAATGACTACACCGGATATTTTAATTGTTGATGAGATTTTATCCGTTGGAGATTTTAAATTTCAAGAAAAGTGTGAAAGGCGCATTAATGACATTATGAATAGCAATACAACGGTTATTATTGTTAGCCATTCTATAGATCAAATTGAAAGATTGTGCCAACACTGCCTGTGGTTAGAACATGGAGGCATTCGAATGATAGGTGACAGTCAGGCTGTTTGTGATGCATATAAGAACACTTAATTTACAGCTTTTAATTAATGATTTTGTAAGTTTTATTTTTATGGGAGGCTTTATTGTGGGGATTAGCCACTTATTAGTGTATATTAAAAAGGGAATAGCTATGTTATTCCAAATTGGAATTCTCGCGACGGCCCACCGTGTTTATAGTAAATTAAAAGGTATAAAAAAAAGAAAAGAATATAAAGAGTTTCATATTGTTTCGAAAGATCAACTTGAAAAACAACGAAACTATATTTTTAAAAAACCACTCACTTTTAGTATTTTGACGCCACTTTATAATACACCGGAACAATTTTTAATTGATATGATTTCATCAGTTAGAAATCAGACTTATAAAAATTTTGAGCTTTGTTTAGCCGATGCAAGTGATGAAAACCATAAATATGTTGAAAAAATTTGTAAAGATTTTGCTGCAACTGACGACCGCATTAAATATAAAAAACTCTCAGAAAACAAGGGTATTTCTGAAAATACAAATGAATGTTTGTCTTTATCTACAGGCGATTTTATTTCAATTTTAGATCATGATGACATATTACACCCATCGGCATTCTTTGAAAGTATGAAGGCTATTGAAGAAAAAAATGCTGACTTTGTTTACACAGATGAAGCAAAATTTTTTGAAGCTGTAGATAAAATTCATGACCCGAACTTTAAACCAGGTTTTTCTGCAGACGAATTAAGGGCACACAACTATATTTGTCATTTTAACACTTATAGCAGAAAACTTTTAGATGAAGTGGGGACCTACAGAAGCAAATGTGATGGCAGCCAAGACCATGATATGGTGCTTAGGTTAACTGAGCATGCTAAATCAATAGTTCATATTTCAAAGGTATTGTATTACTGGCGAGTTCATAAGGGCTCTGTTTCGTTTAATGTTAATACTAAGTCTTATGCGGTTGATGCAGCGAAAGTGGCAGTTAGTGAGCAACTTGAGAGACTCAATTTAAGAGGTAGCGTTGACAGTATTGTGCCATTTCAGACTTTATATAAAGTCTCGTATGAACTTTTAGAAAATCCGCTTATAACGATAATAATTCATAGCGCGAAAACTCAGAACCAAATTGAAATGGCAATTAAGGTTTTGCAAAAGAAAACTTCATATAAAAATCTAGAAATTTTAACAATTTTGCCTGGAGCGGACTCATCATCAGCTAGAGCCTGGAACAAAAAAATAGAGCAGGCTACTGGAGAATACATAATAATGCTAAATGCTGCTTTATGCGATATTGAAAATTCAACTTGGATAGAGGAAATGTTGATGCTAGCTCAACGTGAAGACGTTGGAGCAGTTGGCTGCAAATGCTGCTATGCTAATAAAACTATCCTTTATGCAGGGATTTCTCTGTGCGATAAAATTAAAAGTAAACTTATTTATTGGCACCATGGGCTCCATAGTGATAATCAGGGTTATGAAGCTTGCTTATGCCATGTAAGAAATACTACAGGGTTATGGGCAGGCTGTTTTATGATAAAAAAGCAGGTGCTGAAAAATACTGGAGGATTTTCTGATAATATGCCAGAATATGAGGGAGTTGACATGGGACTTAAGTTAATAGAAAAAAAATTAAATGTATTATGGACTCCTTTTGCTAAAACTTATTTTAATCTTTCACCACAAAATGAACCAAGCTTAGAATATACAAAAAATTTTATTAAAGTTTGGAGTAAATATTTAAAGCAGGATGATTTATATTGTAATCCTAATCTAGTAAATTTTAATTTGATCTGAACTTATTTTGATAAACAATTTATTATGGAGGGCACTATGTTGCAGTTGATGAGTAAAGTAAAAGAAACATTTAAGGAGGAAGGTTTTTTCCCATTAATAAAAAAAACATTTATTTATATTAAATCATTTTTTGAGCAAAGATCTATTCAAAAACATGTTTGTAAAGACTACTTCGATGTCATATTTGTTAATGGATGTGGTTTAGATGTTCCACATCCAATAAGGTATAGAATTACACATCAAAAAGAGCAACTCTTAGCAAATGGGATTTTTAGCTCAGAAGTTTTTTATGGAAATTTAAATCTTGATTACTTAAGGTGTGCACGAGTTTTTATTTTTTTCCGTTGTCCATATACTGAGGTGGTTGGAAAATTTATAAAAAAAGCTAAAAAATTAAACAAGACTGTACTTTTTGATATTGATGATCTAGTAGTAGATACTAAGTATACTGACAAATTAAAGTATCTTGATGCGATGACAAAATCTGATCGAAAACTTTATGATGAAGGCGTTAAAAGAATGGGGAAAACGTTGCAGCTTTGTGAAGCAGCAATTACAACAACAAAACGTTTAGCTACTGAGCTTTCAAATTATGTACCAGGCGAAGTTTTTATTAACCGAAACACAGCATCAGAAACGATGAGAGAAATATCAGAAAAGGCATGGCATGAACGTGATATATTGCCCAATAAAAACAAGAATGAAATGAATAAAGAGGAAAGGAAGCATTTCAAAAAGGCATGCTTAATGGTAGCTCAACGGAGGAAACAAATAAGAATAGGTTATTTTAGTGGAAGTATAACTCATAATGATGATTTTAATTTTCTGCTCCCGGTGATTGTACGAGTGATGTCAGAAAAGCCCAATGTAGAACTTCATTTGATGGGAGAATTGGATATACCCAAGGCATTAATACCTTTCAAAAATAGATTAAGGACAATTCCTTTTTCTGACTGGAAGTGTTTACCGCAAAAGATTGCTTCGGTTGATATTAATATTGTTCCTCTTAAAGATACTATTTTCAATGAAGCTAAATCTGAAAATAAGTGGGTTGAGGCTTCTTTGGTTAAGGTGCCTACGATTGCAAGTGATGTTGGAGCTTTTTCTGAAATGATAAAAAATAATGAAACTGGAGTGCTTTGTAAAACAGAACAAGATTGGTATGAAGCTTTAACCAAAATGGTAGATGATGAAGGTTTTAGAAATCAAATTGCAAATGCAGCATATAAGTATTGTAGCGAGCATTGTTTAACCATGTATACAGGATTTCCTCTTGCAAAGTATATTAGAAAAAGTTATAAACCCAATATTATGATGGCACTTCCATCATTGAATATTTCGGGCGGAATTATGGTGGCACTTAAACACTGTGTGTTTTTGCAAGATGCAGGTTTTGATGTTACCTTGCTTGTAGATGCTGAAGTTGTTCCTGATTGGTTCAAATTTGAGAAACATTCGTTTCCCGTATTACAACTCAAAAGCCCTAAGTATGGTTTTATTGACCGCTATGTTGCAACTATGTGGACGACGGCTGACCTTACTTTTTTTAATAATACAGTAAAAAAACAATATTATTTAGTGCAAAATTTTGAAACAGACTTTTACCCCAGTAATACACCACTTAGATATCTAGCTAATAAGACTTATGCAACTTTAGTGCCAATTCAATATTTAACTATTTCTAAATGGTGCCAAAGGTGGCTAAAAAATAATTTTGAAAAAGATGCACGCTATGCTCCAAATGGGTTAGACGTAAAACAATTTTATCCCCAAAAGAGAGACTTTAATGGAAAAATTCGGATTTTAATTGAGGGAGATAGTCAAGTCGATTATAAAAATGTAGATGAAAGCTTTAAAATTGCCAATCAATTAGATCCCAATAAATTTGAGATTTGGTATATGTCGTATAACGGAACGGCAAAGTCTTTTTATAAAGTGGACAAGTTCTTGCATAAGGTAAAATATGAGAAGGTAGCGGATGTATACAGACAATGCCATATTTTATTGAAATCTAGCCTTTTAGAAAGCTTTTCATATCCTCCACTAGAAATGATAGCAACAGGAGGCTTTGCAGTAGTTGCATTTAATGAAGGCAGTTCTGAGTATTTAGTTAATGAGGAAAACTGCCTTATTTATAAACCTGGAGATGTAAAAGCAGCTGTTGAGGCAATTGAGCGTATTTGTAAAGACTCAAATCTTAGAGATACTCTTTATGAAAACGGGCAAGAATTAGCAAAATCTCGTTCATGGGAGAATATAAGGGAGGATATTTTAAAGCTTTATGAGTAAGATAAAACTTGTCATTAATTAATAAGAATAAGTTAAGAAGTGTGGGTAGAAGATTATGAATAGGGTAAAAGATCGCTTTTCTGCTATGAAAAAATCTTGTCTCAATGATGATAAAATTCATAATATAGAGTGGATTATTTTAGGAGTAATATTTTTATTACTGTTTTTAACAAGCTGTTTTAGTGATATTATTGCAACAACACAGCATGGAATAATATTTTGGGATTCTTTATTTGCTGGAAGATTTTTAGACTATTATATAGATGCAGTTGGAGCAATATATCCATTTCCAATGTATGCAATATTTGCAATTTGGAATTTCCCAGTTTGGGTAATCGGCAAGCTTTTTAGCATAGGTATTATGAATTCAAGTTGGTTGATTTTATATTCAAAATGCATTTTAATTCCTTTTATTTTAGGCACAGCTTTTCTTATCTATAAAATATGCAAAGAACTTAATATAAAAAATGCGCTATGGAGTGCTTTTTATTTTCTTTCTTGCTGTCTTGTTATGCTTACAATTTGTATTCAAGCAGGGTATGATATAATTTCAGTTTTTTTTACGTTAATGGGAATATTTTATTATTTAAAAGGTTATACCAAGAGGTTTGTGTTGTTCTTTGCACTTGCCATTTCTCTTAAGCTATTTGCTTTGTTTATATTTATTCCACTATTACTTTTGAAGGAAAAACGGATACTTAGAATCTTAGCATTATTAATCTGCAGTGGTAGTGTTTATATTCTTTCATTTCTTATTTTTCATCCAATGCCACAACAGGAAAAAAATCTTCATACAGGACTAATGGGATATTTATTCAAAAACAAATGGCCTCTAGTTACTAGCGAAGTTTCTATATTTGTTGTTGCAATGGTATGTCTGTGTTTTTATTGCTATTTGAAAAAATGGGATGAGACCTTAAAAATTCGTCCTATTTATATTTCTTTTTTAGCAATGGTGATACTATTTACCTGCTCACTTACACACCCTCAGTGGATTATATTATTGATTCCATATCTTTGTATATTAACCTTTGCACATCAAGATAATATAAAAAATAATATATTAATAGAGACACTTTTGTCTGGAAGTTTTGCGCTGTCCTTAATGCTTAGCTGGGGCTTTGTCTACGAGATGACTAATATAAATAATTTCTTATTATCAAAAGTTTTAGGGAAGGTTTCGGAACATTGTGTGCATTATAGTATAGGTACTATTTTGGCTGTAGCTATTAAAAGTGAGAATGTACGCTCTTATATTGGATCAACCTTACTAGGAATATTTGTTGCAAGTATTATAGTGTTTGCAGTATATAATTATTATTCTTTATTAAAACGGAAAGATTCAGTTCAAGGAATGCTAATAAAGCAAGAAAGTGTTACGAGTATTAGAACGATGGTTTGGGTTAGAGCAGCGATTAATTTTGCTATTTGCTCGACACCAGCTTGCCTGTATTTTTTTATTAAGCTTACAGGTATGGGGTAATTAAATCAAAATTTGACAAGCATTTACACTATTATCTTTTTTACTTAAAGTGAATTTAAAAAATTAATATTATTATAAAAGGATGGGTGTTGTCAAAGTATAGCACCTGTCAATTTTTATTTAGAAATTAAAATACAATGTAAGTTTGTAAAATAGCTAAATAGTAGATTTTCGTTTTAAAAAGGTTTATGATATACTTGAATAGTTTAGGTCAAATTTAGGATTAAGAAAGGGTTTTAATATGAATAAAGTTTTAATTGTAGATGATGACCAAAATATATGTGAGCTTTTAAGACTATATATAGAAAAAGAAGGGTTAGAGACTGTTATTGCAAATGATGGTAAAAAAGCAATTGAACTTTTTCAAAAAGAAAATCTTAATTTAGTTATACTTGATATAATGTTGCCAGAACTTGATGGTTTAGAAGTTTTAAAAGAAATTAGAAAAACTTCAAATTGTCCTGTAATAATGCTCACTGCAAAAGGTGAAACATTTGACAAGGTTTTAGGGCTTGAACTAGGTGCGGACGATTATGTTGTGAAACCATTTGAAGCTAAAGAGATTATTGCTCGGATGAGAGCTGTTTTTCGTAGGTCTAATGAAAGGTTATCTGATAGTATTAAAATTGTAAAGTTTGATAAGATATCAATTAATATTTCTAATTATGAATTAAAAGTTAATGGAGAAAAGATTGATGCACCGCCTAAGGAAATAGAACTTATTTATTATTTGGCAAGCCATCCAAATCAGGTTTTTACAAGGAACCAACTTTTAGAAAAAGTTTGGGGATTTGAATATTTTGGGGACTCAAGAACTGTTGACGTACATATAAAAAGACTTAGAACTAAGCTTGATGGTGTATCAAACCAATGGGAGCTTGAGACAGTTTGGGGAGTTGGATATAAATTTGAGGTGCACTAATGAAAAAGTTAGGACGTAAAACATTATTTAAAAAATATCTTGGCGTATTTATGTCAATTGTTTTGATGAGTTTTTTAGTTCTTGGAATAATGCTATATGTATTTGTTTCTAATTATAAAATAAGTGAGAAAAAGGAGCTCTTAATTAAGAATGCAAACAATATTGCCGCTACCATTTCTGATAGCGGTTTAGAGGTTGAGACAGCTAATAAAAGTATCAATAATTCTGGTGAAATAAGTTATGCTTTAAAAAATGAAGAGCTTTTACTAGGTATATTAAATACAGTTTCTCAGAATTTAGACTCTGATATATTTATAACTGATTCTTCCGGCAAGATATTACTTTTTTCAAATACTGATAGTGTTATTGATACTCAAAAAGTTATTCCGGAACAAATACTGTCAGCAGTTGAAAATGGACAATATGTTGGCATAAATCATTTGGGAGAAATATATAGTTATAATTGCTATTCTGTTGGTATTCCAATTAAAGCTAATAATAAAGCAGGTGAAAAGGTTGTAATAGGATCTGTCTTTATAGCATCCGATGCTGCTCAAATGGATAGCTTAGGTTTTGAAATATTAAAATTATTTGTATTTTCAGCACTTATTTCATTATTAATAGCATTGCTAATTATTTGGCTTTTATCTTATAACATGGCAAAGCCTTTAAAACAAATGTCAGAAGCTGCAAAGTCATTTAGTCAAGGAGACTTTTCAAAACGTGTTTTTGTAAAATCAAATGATGAAATTGGCTCGTTAGCAATAGCGTTTAATGAAATGGCAGAATCACTCGAATTTTCTGAAAAAACTAGAAAAAATTTTATAGCTAATGTGTCGCATGAGTTAAAAACGCCTATGACAACGATAGCCGGCTTTATTGATGGAATTTTAGATGGAACAATAAAAGAAGAAAAACAAACATATTATTTGAATATAGTTTCAAGTGAAATCAAAAGACTTTCAAGGTTAGTTCAATCGATGCTGAATTTATCTAGAATAGACAGTGGTAAAGTAAGTATTAAAAAAACGAAATTTGATTTGCTAGCACTTACTTTAAATGTATTGTCAACTTTTGAAAAAACTATAAAAGAAAAGAACGTGGAAATAAAAGTTTTACCTGGATCTGACAATGTATTGGTAGAAGCTGATAAAGATATGCTTTACCAAGTGGTATTTAATCTTGTTGAAAATGCAACAAAGTTTGTAAACAAACATGGGTTTATAGAAATCAGTCTTTACAATGCAAAAAATCAAACAATTTTTTCAATAAAAAACAGTGGAGACGGAATATCAAAAGAAGATATTGGTTTAATATTTGACAGGTTTTATAAAACAGACAAATCAAGAAGTCTTGACAAAACTGGAATAGGTTTGGGGCTTTATATTGTTAAAAAAATTCTACAGCTTCACAAAGGTAATATTGCTGCTACTAGCATTGATGGGAATAGTTGTGTGTTTGAATTTTTTATTCCTGATGATTTTGGTTCCAAATAAATTTTATGCTATAATAATTTACAATTAGTTTTTTAAGCTTAAGTTAGGAGATTTTTTATGAATGATGATTACAAAGACGATATTGATCGTCAGAACAGTAGTGAGGAAAATTTTAAAGAAACAAATATTAACAAAAAAGAACGTCATGAATTAATACAATCAAAGCAAACAAATTTTGATGAAAAAAGCGATCAATCCGAGCTAGATTATCAAGAAAATGAAGTAATTTCTAAGCCCAGAATGGACAAAGGTTTAAAAGCCTTTTTATGGATATTTGGTATAGTTATATCTTTTGCTCTTATATTTTTTACTTCATCAATTGTTATTTCATATATTAAAGGGACAACAAGCTGGTTGCCATTTTCTTGGAATTCAAATAATGAAGACAATTCTCATAGTACAGCGTTAAATACAGTTGATCGAACTGAAACTGAAGGTACGATGACAGCTGAAGTAATATACTCAAAAGTGGCACCGTCTATAGTTGGCGTTGTGACATATAATCCAAGCCAAGGGCTTATCTCTTCCTCGGCAGGGCAAGGTTCTGGTATAATTATGAGTGCCGACGGATATATAATAACAAATGCTCATGTTGTAGGAAATAGTAATAAAAGTAACGTCACAGTTGTAAAAGATGAAAAAGAGTATCCTGCAAAATTAATAGGTTTTGACACAAGAACTGATTTAGCAGTACTTAAAATAAATGCTACTGGTTTAACTCCAGCTCAATTTGGAAACTCTGATCAATTGGCAGTAGGGGAGTGGGTTTTAGCTATTGGTAACCCAGGGGGTCTTGAAAATTCTCTTACGAGGGGGCTAGTTTCAGCACTTAATCGTTCTATTGGTTCAGCAAACAGTTTGGTAAAGTTTATTCAAACCGATGCTGCGATTAACCCGGGAAACTCTGGAGGCGCGCTTTTAAATATGTATGGTCAAGTTGTTGGTATAAATAGTTCAAAACTTGTAGATTATGAGGGTATGGGTTTTGCAATTCCTGTTAATACTGCAAAAACTGTAGTGGATGATATAATAAATAGAGGGTATGTTTCAGGGAGAGTTCGGCTTGGAATATCAGTTAGGCAAATTTCAGCATATGAAGCGCAGCTTAACAATGTTCCTCAAGGACTTCTTATTTTAGAAATAAGCAATGATAGTGATGTTTCAAGTAAAGGTATAAGAGTTGGAGACATTATAACAAAAATTGATGGAATTTCAACAGATACTACTTCAACACTGTATGGCGAACTTGCAAAGCATAGTCCCGGAGATACTGCTACGCTTACAATTTATCGTACGGCAATAATGGGAACGAATTCAACAACTTTTGATGCTAGAGTAACACTTTTAGAAGATAAAGGGTAAAAAAAGTCATGGATGCCTAATTAATAGGTGTCCATGACTTTTTTTATTATAAAGTCCTACATTTTGGTTATCTTATTTACTGATTTATCATATTAATTATGGATAAAATAAAAAGGAGGAATAAGATATATATTTTGTAAGAGCGATTACTTTTATATGTCTGACAAATATTTTATATGACAAATTATGATTTATTAGAAGACTTTGATGATGAAGAAATATTAGAGGAAAAAGTTGCTTTAAACCCAAAAGAAAAAAGGTATAAGGCAAAACATTTTATACTTTTAGTACAGATTATAGTTTCAATTTTGATTATTTTAAGTGCACTGGTGGTGGAGTATTCAAAACTAGATTATCTTGAGCCTATTAAAAGTTGGTATTTGCAAAAAATAAATGATTCTTTAATTGCTGGAGATGATATAGAAAATTATAAACAAGTTTTCAAACAAAATATTTCATTGAAGAGAAGTTTTGAAAAAGAAACTCCCTGCCAAAATACAATAGCGGAAATTAATCCTGTAGATCTTTCTGTTGTGTTAACAAAACCTTTATCAGCAGGAACAATTACCTCTCGATTTGGCACTCGGGTTGATCCAATAACAAAAAAAGATAAAAATCATTATGGGCTTGATATTAGTGCAAATAAAGGAGATGCAATATATGCAGTATTACCTGGCATGGTAAAAAAGGCTGAGAAATTTGGCTCTTATGGTAACTGTGTAATTGTTGACCACGGGAACAATATAGAAACTTTGTATGCACATTGTGCTGCACTTAAAGTAAATCCTAGTGAAATTGTCAAAAGGGGCCAAGAGCTAGCTTTAGTTGGTAACAGTGGGAGATCAACAGGTAGTCATCTTCACTTTGAATTATTGATAAACGGTGTCCAATATGATCCGGAACAATTTTTTAAAGGAAACTATATTTGTTGATGGGCGTTAATTTATTTGGATGCAAAATAAAGATAAGCTTCCCGTTTGTTGCAATTATTGTAACTTTAATGGTTATAGATAAAAGCCTTTTATCTGTATTGGGAATTTTGTCGGCAGCTATTCACGAATTTGGACATCTCATTGCAATGAAGTCAAGAGGATATGTAACAAAAGAAATAAATATGGATTTTTTTAATATAAACATTGTTGATCACAATATAATCAAGCAAAGCAGTTTTGATGATATTGTGATATTAATTTTTGGACCGTTGTTTAACCTTTTTAGCTTTATTATTTTTTTTGCTTTATATAACTTTGTTTCATATAAAGTTTTTCTATACTTTAGTTTAGAAAATTTGTTTCTTGCATTATTTAATTTACTTCCAGTGTATTCTTTAGATGGTGGGCAAATTTTATTAATTTTATTAACTAGGAAAATTGGAGCAAAAAATGCTGATAAAATTCTTAATATAATATCAATTGCAGTTATTTTTCCAATCACAGCTGCAGGATTTTATATTTTATTAATATCAAAATGCAATTTTTCATTACTGCTCATTAGTTTTTATTTAATAGTTATTTTAGTGACTAAAAAAGATACATACCTTTAAATTTTATAATAATTTAAGGTTAAAAGGTTATTACTAATAAATATAAGAAATGTACAGAAAAAATATTGTTGATTTTGCTATATCGAAGTGATATAATATATTTAATAGTTTAAAATGGAAATATTGTGAATGATAATAACCAAATAAAGGAAATTGAAAGGAGTACATAGTTATGAATAAGGAGAAAATTAAGGGATTTTATGAAAAAGTTTCGAGCGACAAAGATTTTCAAGAAAAACTAGAGGTAACTAAAGAAAAATATAAACAAATTTCAGATCCTAAAAAGCTTTTTGATGTAATAACAAAAGAAGTTACAATTCCATTTGCAAAAAAGCAGGGATTTAATTTTACAGCTGAAGAATTATTCGAATATGAACAACAAACATTAAAATCTAATGCTATAAAATTAGATGCAGAAAGTTTAGCAGATGTAAGTGGTGGTTTAGGTGTGCGGACAAGCGTTATGTGTTTGTCGGCACTAATGGGGCTTTCGGCTATTGCAATGCTTGGCTCATCTGGCACAGTCAGTGCAGGTAGGAGTCATTCTAATAGAGCCTCATTGCGCAGTAGTTTTACAAGTAGCCAGCAGGTCAAAACAACTAATCCGGCAAAATCGGAAACACCGACAAAACCAGTAACACCAGCAACACAGGCAAACCCAGCAACACCAGCAGCGAACCCCCAAGATATTTCGCATCTAAGATATAAGCTGGAAGGTGCTAATAAGGTTGTTATTACCGATACAAAAAGTGGAAATGTCTCCGTTCCAATAATTAAATCTTTGATAAATACTTTTTTGCAAATAAAAGGGAAGCCCTTAAGTGATATAACGATTATTGAATACAAAGGAAAAGGGACCCCAGAACTAAGTAGGGATTTAGAAAATCTGGGATTTGGTGAGGGCGAAAAAAATGGTGATTTAACAACATTTAGATTAATTCCCAAAGCGGAAGCTATGGGCACGGGTCAAAAAGCCACAACAACCACAAAAACAGGCACAACAGGAAAAGCGGGTCAAGTACAAAGCTTTAGCGACCAGCTTAATGAAATTAATGTGACATATAATGCTGATAAGAAGCTAATAGAACTTTTTTCAAATACAGAAAAAAAATTAACCCTGACAGATGAATATGTTAAGATGCTTCTGAATAAATATGGTGACTTTAATGAATTTAAAGTCAATAACACCATGTATCCAGTGGAAGTAGATGATGCATTGAAAGCACAAGGGTGGACAGAAGTTATGTTTGCACACCCTAGTTACCATTTGTTTAGAAAGGGTATACCACAAGCACCCACAGCAACAACCCCCAAATCTACTGCTACCCAACCTCAAAAACAAGTACAGCAACAACCAACAGCAGCTGCAACAGGAAAAGCGAGCCATGAACAAAACTTTAGCGACCTAATTGATGAAGGCAAGAGCGAATATTTCCCAGAAACGCACGAAGCAAGGCTTTTTCAAAAACCAGGCGTAAATATTATGATCTTTACAGACCAGCATATTGAGCATCTTAAAAGTAAGTGTGGTGGTGTAATTAATAAAATTATCATCGGTTACAACGGACAAAAAAAAGTGGACATAGATGAGAATTTGAAAGCAAAAGGGTGGAAAGAACTTACAGATCAAAGCACGGCTTCCTATGTTTTTGAAAATGATATGGCAGGAGCGCCTGAAAAAGCAAGCACCACAATATCCACACCAACAGCTGCAACCCCCAAAAAAGGTGAAGAAGGTCAATCTGCAAAACCCATTGATGAAAGCACCTTAGTGGGTTATAGGGTAAATTTAACAGAGGTTATTAACAATATTGCAAAGGGCATTTCAGATTTGAAAGCAGGAAATAAGGTATCGCTTCCTCCTGATAACGTCTTCAATGTAACGAACAGAAATTTAGAAGTTTTGAAAGCTTTAAAAGAAAAAGTAAATAAAAATTTGAATTACTTACCTAAAACCAGTCAGGATTTATTTTCGCAAGTCTCATTTTTTTACGATTTATTAAATGCTCGTGCAGAGATTTTAAAACAAATTAGCATGAACAGTCTAACGGCTAGAGAGAGTCAAATTGTAGCTGAATGTGATCCAAAAGTGATGCAGTGTATAGAAGCTTTAAAAGCAATGGATGCACAACTAGCAGCTGTTGCAACTAAAACACCCACAACAACCCCCAAATCTACTGCTGCCCAACCTCAAATGCAAGTACAGCAACAACCAACAACACCAGCGGCTGCGACCACAACATCCACACCAACAGCTGAAAATAAACAAGAATCAACGTTTCCACCGCGAATTACTCCAAGACCCCAATCTCATCTACAAGCACAGCAACAACTAGCAGCTGATGTAACCGCAATGACCCCAAGGCTTAGCGACCGATTTGATGTAAATAAGGCGACGTATAGTTTTGCTACGAATTTAGTGGCACTTAATATAAAATCAGGAGTAAATAATTTTGTCATAACGCTCGAGGATCTTGGGGATCTTGAGCGTCTTATTGGCCGATCTTTTGAGCAGATTATGCTCATTGGCGTAGCAGGTCATGTGGAACTAAGCAAGGAATTGAAAGAACAAGGGTGGAAAAAACATGATTCTCAATCCATGAGCAGCCTTGTTTTTGTAAAAGATACGACTGCTGCCCAACCTCAGAAACAAGAGGCTACGTTACCAATTATGTATGATCTTGGCGGGTGGGCAGAGGCAACAGATCCAAAAATGACTTATGTATCTCTTAGGGATAAAGATAATATAGAATTAGAATATCATTTTGGTGAGGATTCTTTTGTAGTCCTTGAAACTGGTAAAGTTCCAACTATAACTGCAGAAATTATTCATAAATTAGAAGAAATAAAACACGAAAGTATAGACAAGTTTGAAGTTGAAGGTAAGAAGCAAATAAAATTAGACCAGACAATGCTAGATGAAGGCTGGGAAGATGTAAGTAGTAGATGGCATGGGAATTATAAGTTTGAAAAAAATCCAGCAAAAGCAGCAGCGCAGGCAAAAAATGTCACTATAGCAACTCAAACAGTACACCAGCAGCCGCAGCAACAACCAATAACACCAGTGGCCGCGGCCACAATATCCACACCAACAGCTGCAACCCCCGCAGCTACAACTACAACTACAACTCCAACTCCAGCACAGCCACAGCCAGCTAATCCGGTAACCAAATTTGTTTTACCGCCATTATCCTTGCCAATGTCTATGGCAACACCTGCAACCACAAAAAGTGAAGAAGGTCAATCTGCAAAATCTATTGATGAGGGCACCTTAAACGCTTATAGGACAGAATTAGTAAACTTTCTTGCCTTCGATGTGGAAAAACTTTCAAATTTGGAAGAGGGAAAAAAGGGATCGCTTCCTGATAACTTCTTCGTTGTAATGAACAAAACTCTCGAAGACTTGAAAAATTTAAAAGAAAAAGTAGAGAAAAATTCGAATTTATTACCCCAAACCAGTCAGGATTTATTTGAGGAAATTTCATGGTTTTACACTTTATTTATAGTTCGTGCAGGTGATTTAAAACAAGTTAACATGAAAGTTCTAAACGATGAGCAGATAGCACTTGTAACTGAATGCAATACAAAAATAATGCAGTGCATTGAAACTTTAAAAGTAATGAATAAACAAATTGAAAACTCCTTTGAGTATACTTTAAAAGCATATAAGTTAGAGTTCATAACATTTTTGACGTCAAAAAGTGAAGAACTTTCAGCTTTGGCAGCAGTAGAAAAGGATGTTCCTCTTAAGGGCCTCGTCGCTGTAATTATAAATGAACGTCTCCCACAATTGAAAGCATTAAAAAGCAAAATAGAAACAAAACGGCTATCATTATCTGTGGAAAATTCTAGGACATTTGAAACAATCAGTGATTTTTACGAGTTCTTAAATATCAATACAGCGACTTTAAGAAAAATTAGCTCTAGAGGTCTAACCGATGAGGAAATGAGACTTTTATTTAGATGCGAAGCAAAGGTAAGGGAATGCATTGAGGCTTTGAAAGCAATGGATGCACAACCAAAAGCTGTTGCAACCACAACAGCTACCACAAGGGGCCCCGCGAGAACAGCAGATCTTGCTAGAACTCAAGAAGTACAGCAACCAGACCAAACAGCCACCATGACAAAAGGAAAAGCGGCTCAAGTACAAAACCCTGGGGACTCATTTTTTGAAAATCTAACGAATTATTATTTAGTTGAGGAGAAAATAATACTTCAGCTAAAGATGGATCAAAAGATAACCCTAACAGATGAATATATTAGGCAGCTTGAGAGTCAATATGGTACATTTAATGAAATTATTATCCATCCGAACGGTAAATCAACAGTGGAAATAGACGAGACATTGAAAGAACAAGGGTGGAAAGAATATAAAGATCCAGGCTCGAATAATTATATTTTTCAAAGGGTGACACCACAAGCGTCTCAACAACAAAATGCACAACCGACCCATTTAAAATCTGGCTCGCAACCGGCATTACCTACTACCCCTGCCACCACATCACTCGAAGGCCTTAGCAACCGATTTTTTGAAGATATGACGACGTATAATTTACCTGAGAAAAGAATATCACTTAATATAAAATTAGGCGTAAAGAATTTACTCATAACGCTCAAGGATCTTGAGGATCTTGAAGGTCTTCAAAGTAGACATCGTGAAATTAATCAAATTACACTCTATGGCATAGCAGAGCATGTGGCACTAAGCGAGGAATTGGAAGAACAAGGGTGGAAAGAAAGTAATGTTCGATACCCGGGCATCTTTGTTTTTGTAAAAGATACGACAAAAGCACCTGAAACAACAACCACCATTGCCCCCACAACAATAACAGCCACCGCTGCAATACCTGAAGCCACAACAACCCACAAATCTACTACCCCTGGCCAACCTCAGCAACAAGAACTAAAACAACCAACAATACCAACAGCTGATGCAAACGCAATACCCCAAAGTTTTAGTGACCGATTTGATGAAAGTAAGACGACGTATAATGAAGTTACGAAGCAATTAAAACTTGTTCCAAAAAATGGCTTAAAAAAATCAATCATAATGCTCAAAGATATTGAGGAGCTTCAGAGTAGATATGGTAAATTTGAAAAAATTGAAGTCGTTAACACTGGATATAAGGTGGAACTAGACGACGCATTGAAAGCAAATGGGTGGAAAGACAACAGTAGTTGGTTCTTTTGGATGAACTATAATTTTATACAGGATAAACCACAAGCACCTGAAACAACAAGCGCCGCAGCAGAAGCAGCCGACGCAAAGGCCGAATATGAAAGATTCATTAATATTGCTAATGATAAATTAACAAGTTTTTCTAAGGAATTCAAACCATTTATGGAATTAAGGGCGCAAGAACTTTTACATGCAAAAGAAGAGGCTCCTGTCTATCACGGCATCTTGGGCATAGTAAATGAATACCATAAAGAATTAAAAGATTTAAGCGACAAAATGCTTGGTAAAGATTTGACATTACTTTCAGAAAATAAAACACTTCTTGTTCAGAATATTGATGATTTTTGCAAATTTTTGGACAACCATACAGGTACTTTTAAAAAAATTCAGTCTGGACATGGCCCAAATGTTGCAGATGTGGACATCGCAAATAAATGTGTCGAAGAAATAGTGGAGTGTATTCAAGCTTTAAAGGCAATATATAAAGAGCTTGAAGGACCCCTTGATTCTGATACCTTAAAAGCATATGAATTGAAAGTCCAATCATTTATGGAGTCAAAAGTGGTAAAATCTACAGAGGCAGAACGTTCAGTACCGAAAGATTATCATCCTACCTCTGTTAATACAATTGTAAATAAAAAACTTGAAAGCTTGAAAAAGTTAAAAGACAAAGTGCGTGAAAAAGTTATCTTACTAAATTTAGAGGAAAGTGAATCTTTAGTTTTGGAGATCGGAAATTTTTGCGATCTATTGGATAAATATAAAGAGATTTTAGAAAAATTTACCTATAAGGATCCAGAAAATGAGGAAGTTATATTTGCAAATGAATGTGATATAAAGATAGATCAGTGCATGGAAGCTTTAAAAGCAGTGGATAAAAAGCAAAATCCCAATCGAGTTGCACAGATTACTACAGCTGATGCTTGCCTGGTAAGAATCGGAAAATTGAATGACGAAATTAATTTAAGTGAGGGAGAAAATAACAAAAAGTATCAACAACAACTACAAGCCGAACTTACTGCAACAGAAGCAGTCTTACCTTTACTCGCGGCTAAGGACGCTAAAGAATTTGTTGGATCAATCGAGAATCTACGTGATTGTCTTAATTTTATAAACATAAACCAGGCTAATTTACGTTCTGCGAAAGATAAGTATCAACAAATTGTGGGAAATCTTGGAGCGGCCGCAGCACAAAATAGGTTAGCAGAGCTAGAGCAATTAGAGCGTACGAAGATTGAAGGGTATGCTGCTAGTGAAGTCAAGCCAGTATTTACTTGTCATTTGAATTTGGTTGCTTTGGGTTATCTACCAGACTGGCCTGGTAAAGAGGGACTAGTAGAATTTGCTAGAGCTAAACTTGCCGAACTGGAAGAGGCTGACAAGACTAAATATGAGCTACGATATGAAAATGGTGTAGTGTTCCTTGATGATAACCGTGAGGACCAAGAAAATAATGTTGTGATTACACAAGAAATGCTTGATGATGTGCGCGGCGGACAAAATGTTTGGTGTGTTGTTGGCGAATACGGCCAAATTTCCGAAGGTGTTAAGAGTGTTTGTGCATTAGACCCATACGCGTATCATCTCATAGAATTTAGAGATGCTATAGATTCTATTAGCATTAATGACGATAGTACTCAACTGAATATTAAATTTAAAACAGAAACTGATGCTAAGTTAACGCCAGCGGTTCTGAGAATCATTTTAGAAAGTCTTTCGGGTTCAAAATTTCAGAGAGGAGCAAACGAGGATATTTCAGGTGTAACTGTTAACATTATAGATAACTTTGAGTTAAGGATTACATTAGTAAACCATGTTATATATAGAGATGCTTCAAATAAAATTGTACAAGTGAGTATTGAGTCTAGTACTAATAACTCAGTAATCTTTGAATATACTGTAGGTAAAAAAACAATAGAAGTAGCTGCACCAGAAGATGTAAAGCCTGTTTTTGCAAAAGCTGATCTTGAAGGAATAGAAGCACTTTTGGGTTATAAAACCCCTGAAATTAAGTTTGGGTTCTTTGTAGATGCTAGGAGGTGGCAACCATATGAAATTGACCTAGACGAGGCTTTAAAGGAAGGTGGCTGGACAGTTGACGGCGAAGGTAATTTTAAGAATGTTTTATTCCCGTCAGGTAAAGTAAAAGGGGAAGAAGAATTTTATGCAGCAATTGATGAAGGTGAGCGTGTAGAAGAAGCACGTATAAAAGAAGAAGAAGCACGCATAAAAGCAGCAGCAGAAGAAGAGGCAGGGGAAGAAGAAGGAGAAGAAGCAGGAGAAGAACGTATAAAAGCAGAAGAGGCAGAAGAAGAGGCAGAGGAAGAAGAAGGAGAAGAAGCAGGAGAAGCAACGCGTATAAAAGAAGAAGCAGCCGCAGAAGCTACACATATTGCAAAGGCAGAAGTTAAATCTGTTATAACTGAAGGGGGCGAAGTGCTAAGTTTTGCTGAATCTAACAATTTATTGATAGTTACCCATAAATACTCAAAAACTCCAACTATAACGGCGGCAGATATTCGCTCATTGGAACAAGAGATAGGTTTTGGCAGACGTATAAAGGAATTTGACGTTGCGAATAGACAGCAAATAAAATTAGATGAAACAATGGGAAAAGCAGGCTGGATTGACGTAAGTGGTAAATTTTTCGGCAATTATAAATACAAAATAGATAAAATAGCAGCCAGAGTTGCGCAAATTACTACAATTGATGCTTATATGGCAAGAATCGATGAATTAAAAGATAAAATAAAATTCTATAAGGAGGGAAATAACCCCAAAAACCAAAAGAAACTACAAGACGAACTTGCTGCAACAGAAAAAGCTTTACCTTCAATAGCAGCCAAGCAAGTTAAAGAAGATGTCGGAAGAATTGTATCTATAAATGAATGTCTTGATATTATAAACGGAAAACAGGCTAGTACGAAAGAAAAGTATCAACAAATTCTGGGAAATATTGTACCACCCGCAGTGCAAAAAAGGTTAGCAGAGCTAGAGCAACAACAGCGCGAAGCTATTGAGGCCATTAGCGACGAAACTGCAGCAAACAAACCAGTAGCAGCTTGCCAAGTAAAACTAGAAGAATTAAGAGCTCTAAAAGAATGGGGCGGTAAGCGAGAATTGGTAAAACTAGCTGAAGCTAAACTAGCTGAGCTGCAAGAGGCTGATAAAACTAAATATGAGCTACAATATGCTAATAGTGTGGTGCGTTTTGTTGATAACCGTGAGGACCAAGAAGATGTTGTTGAGATTACACAAGAAATGCTTGATAAGGTGCGCGGTGGACAAAATGTTTGGTGTGTTGTTGGGGAAAACTACGGAATTGACAAAAGCGTTAAGGGTGTTTGCTTATTAACCCCAGAAGAGTATGATGCTATAGTATTTAGAAATGCTATAGATTCTATTAGCATTAATGACGACAGTACTCAACTGACTATTAAATTTAAAGAAGAAGTTTTTCATGAAATATCTTCAGAGGTTCTGAGGATCATTTTAGAAAATCTTTCAGATTCAAAATTTGAGCAAGGCGCAAACGAGGATATTTCCGGAGTAACTGTTAACATTATAGGTAATGAGACTCTAATAAATAAAACGAAAAACTCTTTTATATATAAAAATAGCGAAAATAAAGTTGAAAAGGTGAATATTAGATCTAAGAGTAATGAATTAGTAGAATTTATTTATTTTGTAAATTCGAAAACAATAGCGGTATATGTAGATGATTTCACAGCAAAACCTACCTTTGCAAAAGCTGATCTTGAAGAAATAGAAGCACTTTTGGGAGATAAAATCACTGCAGCTAAATTTATAGATGTTAGTTCGAAAGCAGTGTCACCTCTATTGGACAATGATTTAACAAGGGATGGCTGGGCAGTTGGCGACGAAGGTAAGTTTATGAATGTTTTATTCCAGGCAGGTAAAGCAGAAGGGGAAGAAGAACTTTATGCAGCAAGTGATGAAAGTGAGCGTGTAGAAGAAGCACGTATAAAGGCAGCAGCAGAAGAAGCTACACGTATTGCAAATGCAGAAGTTAAATCTGTTAGAACTGAATGGGGCGAAGTGCTAAGCTTTGCCGAATCTAAAAATTTATTGATAGTTACCCATGAAAATTCAACAATTCCAACTATAACGGCTACAGATATTTATCTATTAGAACAAGAATTAGGTGGCAGACACATAGAAAAATTTGAGGTTGCAGATGGACAGCAAATAAAATTAGATGAGACAATGGAAAAGGCAGGCTGGATTGACGTAAGTGGTAAGCTTTTTGGAAATTATAAATATAAAATAGATGAAATGTTAGCCAGAGTTGGACGGATTACTACAATTGCTGATTGTTTAGGAAGAATAAGTGAATTAAATGACAAAATTAATTTAAGTAAGCAAGAAAACAATAAAAAGCTTCAAAGGGAACTGCAGGCCGAACTTGTTGCAACAGAAAAAGCTTTACCTTCAATAGCAGCCAAGGAAGCTAAAGAAGAGATAGAAAAAACCGTATCTATAAATAAGGTTCTTTATTCGCTAAACCTAGTACAGACTGAATCACGTTCTGAGAAAGATAAGTATCAAAAAATTTTAGATAAAAATATGATAACCGCAGCGCAAAATAGGTTAGCGGAGCTAGTGCAAAAAGAGCGCAAAGCCATTGCCAATATTAGTGATGCCACTACAGAAAACAAGCCGGTAGCAACTTGCCAAGCAAAACTAGAAGAGTTAAGTGATCTACCAGGATGGCCTGGCAAAGCGGACCTGATAAAACTAGCTGAAGTTAAACTAGCCACACTGCAAGAGGCCGACAAAACTAAATATGAGCTACGATATGAAAGTGGTGTGGTGCGCTTTGTTGATAACCGTGAGAATCAAGAAGATCGTGTTGAAATTACACAAGAAATGCTTGATGATGAGCGCGGCGAACAAAATGTTTGGTGTGTTGTTGGGGAAAACTACTCAGTTAATAGAAGTGTTAAGGGTGTTTGTTTATTAACCCAAGAACAGTACGATGCCATAACATTTAGAGCGGCTATAGATTCTATTAGCATTAATGACGATAGTACTCAACTGACTATTAAATTTAAAGAAGAAGCTAGTGACGAGCTAAATCCAGAGGTTCTGAGGATCATTTTAGAAAATCTTTCGGATTCAAACTTTAAACAAGGCGCAAACGAGGATATTTCCGGTGTAACTGTTAACATTATAGGTGCTCCTATGTTATATTCTACACTAAAAAACTCTGTTATATTTAGAGATGTTGCAGATGAAATTTCACGAGTGTATGTTGTGTCTAGTACTGATGAATTGGTAACCTTTGATTATTTTGTAGATCAAGACAAAATAGGAGTATCTGCGTCAGGAAATTTAAAATCTACTTTTGCAAAAGCCGATCTTGAAAAAATAGAAGCACTTTCGGGGTATGAAATCACTGCAGTTAAATTTGACGTGTGGACGAAAGATGGATTGGTACCTAATCTAGATGAGGCTTTAATTCAAGATGGCTGGAAAATTGATGAGGATGGTAAGGCAGCACAAGACGAAGTATTTGGTTTGAAGATTGTTGAAGGAGTTATGAAAAGTAAACTTGCCTTGTATCGAGGTGTCTCTTTAGAATACAATTTTACTAGAAACTATGTTACTATTAAAGATGAAAGAGCCGACAAATCAGAACCAATAATAGTAACAGCAACTATGTTAAAATGGGCTATGTTGCATAATAACCTTAATACCTTGAAATATGTTTACCATGATAAAACTACAACAGTTGCAATTGATGCAGAACTAAAGAGATTCGGTTGGCATGATACTAGTGGTAAAGTATATTACTATATGGAAAAAGTAGAGTTTGGAACAAATACACTGGCAGCAGAAATGCGAACTAAACTTGGGCTTTTAACTGATTTTAAGTTTTCAATTAATAAAGATGATGGACTATATAATTGTAACTTGAAGATTAGCCCTAAAGGTCAAGAGTTAGGTTTAAATAAAGATACTTTAATTGGGTTAGTTCGCGCAGAGTTGTATAAAGTCAAGAGAGGTGCCTTAGAAAATGCAGGTTTACCCTTTTATGCTACAGACCAACAAATTTTAGCTTTTATAAGCGAACATTTGCGAGTAATAGTTGATGCTGCGCCTGGTATAAATCCTTTAGTAAGAAATGAAGATTATTGCAGGGCGTCGGTATATGAAGGTAATAAATTATTATTTAGATCTGTTAAAGTAGGAAATGGTTACTTTAAATATGAATTTGGTAGCAAGACTGTTGAATGTACGGCACCTGCAAGAAGCATTTTGACAATGGAAGCCTTAAAAGGAGTTGCTGGCGATGACGCTTATAATATAACTGAAATTGCTTTAAAAGATGCCAACATAAGAATGGACCGAGAGCTTAGTGTTTTCTTTAGACAAGAAGATAATAAGTTAGTAAGGAAAGGATCACTTGAAACTTTAGTAGGTTTAGGTGTAGATGAAGCTCGGCTTTCCCAAGACCGCTTAACACTTTATTTTGTTATGAATGAAGATAGTAAGTTAAGAGTAGCAGAAGGTAGCTTTAAACAAGAGCTAGTACGGCTTGAAATTGACCACCTAGTCAACCTCGGAATTTTAAAACCTGAAGAAAGGTTAGAAATTACAAAAAATGTTTTAAATAACCCAACAGGCATTTGCTTTTTGGAGGAAGAACAATATTTATCTTGTCAAGAGGCAAAAATTTCATCTGTTTTAAAACTTGCAACAACTAGAGTTGATATTAATCGTGAAGGAAATATTGAAATTTTTGTGTCAGATGGAAATGGATATATAGTTGGCCAAGAAGAAAACAAATTAGTATTCACCAATACCAACAGCAGAAAGGCTGAGAGTGTAGAAAGGCAAAACTTTGCAAGAATTCTTCTTAACAGTAAGTTGATGGAACGAAATGCAGTTGGTGAAAAACTTAGGGCTATGGGCGAAGAAGAGAGACAGGCATTAATTAGTAACGTAAAAATTTTTAAAGTAAAGCCAGGAAACATGTTAAAACTTCAAAGAGAAGCAATAGAGGAGCTTTTTAAAGGTCAATAGGTTAAAGACCAAAAAGAAGAAGGAGGTATAGCTTAAAACTTTTATTATGTGCCCATTCCACTTACCATAGTGGAATGGGCACATTTATTAATAAGAACACACTTTCATATACAGCCGACAACCTAAAAAGTGTAAATTTGTGTATCATGTTTATAGAGTATTTTTTAGAAAATTAAACAAGTTTAACACGTTTCTCCTCACAACGACAATTATAAAAGCTAAAGATCTCCTAGAATATTCTAGGAGATCTTTAGGATTATGAACTTGTTATTTAGCAGCAACCACTGTTGCCACAACCACTGTCGTTGTTACCACAGCAGCACATCAATACTACGATGCATATGATAATCCATGTGCAGTTCCCGCCACCAAAAACATTATTACACATATCGTTTCCCTCCTTTTAAGTCTTTCAATACAGTATACGAACCACTAACCTTTGTTGCTACAATTAATTTTTAAAAAATTTTTACGGCATATTAACAAAATAAAAGAAAAAAATAGATAATAAAAGGAACGCCAAGATATTGGCAAATAAATTAATTTCAAAGGATAAATTTGACCTTGTTTGACTTTGAGAAAAAATAAAATTTATTATAAAATGAAAGTCAATCAAAGTCAAATTGGAGTTTTTAACAGCTTTTTTTATTAAAACTTTTAGAGATTTATTTTGCTAACATTAGTACTAAGAAATAAGGAGACTTTAAATGAGAATAAGCGATATCGTTACGAAGTATATTATGCAAGCTTTAGATGAATCAAATGGCAATGCCGAAATACAACGAAATGAGTTGGCAACTGTAATTGGTTGCGTTCCAAGCCAAATCAATTATGTTTTAACGTCCAGGTTTACACCTGAACAAGGTTATATTGTAGAAAGCCGACGAGGTGGTGGGGGCTATATAAAAATAACTAGAATAAAAATGGACAAAAATTTAGTTTGTGCGCATATAATAAACTCTATAGGTGAAGAGCTTGACAATAGCACCTGTAAGATAATGCTCCAAAATATGATTGATAGAAAAACTATTTCTTATAATGCCGCCAAATTAATTTTATCTGCGGTATCAGATAAAGCTTATGCCTGTGTACCAATTGAGCTTAGAGATTATTTGAGGGCTGCTATTTTTAAAAATATGCTACTTACTTACATGAATGCAAGTTTTTATTAGTTTTTTACTGTTAAAAAATTTCAGGCACCGCAAAAATGCTATACAAAAACAAAAACCGTTCTAAAAATTGTTTGTTTAAAAAATTTTTATTTTTCATATAAAAAGGAGTGAATACTATGTTATGTCAATCATGCGGAAAAAATCAAGCAAATACACATATAAAAAGAGTTGTAAATGGGGACATTAAGGAATATATGCTTTGCGAAGTCTGTGCCGAGAAATTAGGTTATGGAAATATATTTAATGATTTTAACTTAAAACTTGACGACTTTTTAGGAAGCTTTTTTACTGAAAATATACCTTACATGTTAAAAAGCGAACCCACTAGATGCGAAAAATGTGGTTTATCAATTGAAGATATTTCAAACAGCGGAAAAGCTGGATGCGCCAACTGTTACAAAGTTTTTTATGATAAGCTTATTCCGTCAATTAAAAGAATACATGGAAACACAAATCATTCAGGGAAATTAGCAGCAAATGTAAGTGCAGATAAAAAAATTGAAAATAAAACTAAGAAATTGGAATATAAGCTTCAAGAAGCTATCAAAGAACAAAATTTTGAAGAAGCCGCAAAAATTCGAGACAAAATAAAGGACCTAAAAAAAGAAGGTGAAATTAATGGATAAATGGTATGAAAAATCCGGTGCTGACGGTGATGTTGTTATTAGTACAAGGATTAGGCTGGCAAGAAATTTATCAGAATTTCCATTTCCTTGTAAGTTACAAAAAAAGGGTGCAGATGCCGTCATAAATTTAGTTAAAGAGGCTGTTTTATCTTCTAATTCACAACTAAGCTCTAATAACTTTAAATATATCGATACACAAAAACTAGACAAAATAACCTTGATCTCTTTGGTAGAAAAACACCTTTTAAGTCCTGACTTTGTTTCTGATAAAATAGAGAAAAGCCTTATTTTATCTGAAAATGAATCAATTAGTATAATGATTAATGAAGAGGACCATGTTAGACTTCAAGTTATGAGCCAAGGATTTGACCTGGAAAAAACCTTTGAAATAGCAGATAGTTTAGACTCATTATTAGATGAAAAATTGTCTTTTGCTTTTGATGATAAGCTTGGATATTTAACACAGTGCCCAACAAATTTGGGCACTGGAATGAGGGCCTCATTAATGCTTCATTTACCAGGTCTTAAGCAAAGCGGAGTTATGGAAAAAGTTTCAGCAAATCTTTTAAAATTAGGTCTTACAATGAGAGGTATCTACGGTGAAGGCAGTGAACCACAAGCAGATATGTATCAACTTTCAAATCAAGTGACTCTGGGGTTGTCTGAGAAAACCACCATTAATAATTTAAAAGACATTGCAAAACAAATAATTTTACAAGAGCGAACTGTCAGGTCTGAAATGGCAAAACACATTGAAACAATAGACTTTATTCATCGAGCAATAGGCGTTTTAAAAAATGCACGGCTTATAAGTACAAACGAATTTATGAAGCTTATTTCAGCTGTTAGACTGGGAGTAGCTTTAGGTGAAATTAAAGGAGTTTCTTTAGACACTATAAATTTTCTTATGATAGAGGCTCAACCTGCAATGCTTTCAAAGTTTGCAAACAAGGATCTTACCGCTATTGAAAAAGAACAAAAAAGAGCTGATTTAATAAGAGAAATATTATAGCAAGTAAAGTTATAAATGATTATCAATATACGAGGTGAATATTATGTATAGATTTAATGGATTTACAGAAAAAGCAAATAATGCACTTAATATTGCTATTGAGTGTGCTCAAAACTTTGGACATACTTACGTTGGAAGCGAACATATATTGCTTGGTCTTTTAAAAGAAGGAACCGGTGTTGCAGCTGTAGTTTTAAGAAGCCTTAACCTTAATGAAGAAGAACTTGAAAATATATTTAAAAATGAAATAGGTGTAGGAACCAGAAGTTCTTTAGGAACGGATGACTTTACACCTAGAACTAAAAGAATATTACAACTAGCTGTTATGCAGGCTTCTAGCATGGGACATAACTATGTGGGAACAGAGCACCTGTTAATTGCTTTAATTGGCGAATCCGACAGTTATGCTGTAAGGTTTTTAAGTGAGCTTGGTATAAGTGTTAGGGATATTTTAGAAACAATTAGCGATGCTATGGGAAGCCTTGATAATAACGGAGGTTTTCTTAATAGTAACTTTCCAAGTTCCCAAAATGGGTTAATTGCTTCTAAAAGTAAAACAAAAACACTTGATCAATTTGGTCGTGACCTAACTGCTTTAGCTTCTTCTGGAGCTATTGACCCGGTTATAGGAAGACAAAAGGAAATAGAAAGAGTTATACAAATTTTGTCAAGAAGAACAAAAAACAATCCGTGTCTGATTGGGGAGCCAGGTGTTGGCAAAACTGCTGTTGCTGAAGGTTTAGCACTTAAAATAGTGTCAGGAGATGTTCCGGAAACATTAAAAGGAAAAAGATTATTTTCTCTTGATCTAACCAGTATGATTGCTGGTACTAAGTACCGGGGTGATTTTGAAGATAGAATAAAGAATGCTTTAGATGAAATAAAGAAGTCGGGAAATATAATTTTATTTATTGATGAACTTCACACAATAATCGGCGCAGGTTCTGCTGAAGGTTCCGCTGACACTGCAAATATCTTAAAACCTAGTTTAGCTCGAGGGGATTTTCAAGTTATAGGTGCTACAACAATTAAAGAGTATAGAAAGCACATAGAAAAAGATGCTGCGCTGGAAAGAAGGTTTCAGCCGATAACGGTTGGCGAACCAACAGAGGAGGAAGCTATACTAATCTTAAAGGGGCTAAAAGATAGGTATGAAGCTCATCATAAAGTAAAAATTACAGATGAAGCTATAGAGTCAGCTGTTAAGCTTTCTTCCCGCTATATAACTGACAGATATTTGCCAGATAAAGCAATTGACTTAATTGATGAGGCAGCATCTAGAGTCAGGCTTCGTGCTTATACGGCTCCTGATAAATTAAAATCTCTTGAGGGAAAAATTAAAAAACTTGAAAGTGAAAAATCTGCTGCTATTAATGAACAGGACTTTGAACGTGCTGCGAAGCTTCGGGATGATGAAAAAAAAGCACGAAATAAACTTAGTGAAGCAAAGAAAAAGTGGCAAGACAAAAATGAAAAAACCAGTGGCGAAGTTACCACTGAAGATATAGCATATATTGTATCTAATTGGAGTGGTGTACCTGTTGTTCAATTAACAGAAGAAGAAAGTAGCCGACTTTTAAAAATTGAAAGTATTCTTCATGAAAGAATTGTCGGGCAAGATGAGGCTGTGTCTCTTGTAGCAAAAGCCATAAGACGAGGTAGGGTTGGCTTAAAAGATCCAAAACGGCCTACCGGATCATTTATATTTTTAGGTCCAACAGGTGTTGGAAAAACTGAGCTTTGCAAGGCTTTAGCTAGTGTGCTTTTTGGAGATGAAAATGCTATTATACGGCTTGATATGTCTGAATATATGGAAAAACATACTGTATCAAAATTGATTGGTTCTCCTCCTGGGTATGTGGGCTATGACGAGGGGGGTCAGCTAACTGAAAAGATCAGACGTAAACCGTACTCTGTGGTATTGTTTGATGAAATTGAAAAAGCACATCCTGATGTATTTAATATGTTGTTACAAGTTTTAGAAGATGGTAGTTTAACTGATTCTCAAGGTCGGAGAGTAGATTTTAAAAATTCAATAATAATAATGACATCTAACGTTGGAGCTAGATTAATTACGGAAAAACAAACCAGCCTTGGTTTTCATGAAAGTTCTAATAAAGAATCTGATAAAGAAAAACTTCGCGAAACAGTTTTAGCTGAACTGAAAAAAACATTTAAGCCTGAATTTTTAAATCGTGTCGATGATATTGTAGTCTTTAATAAATTAACAAATGAAAATATCCGACAAATTGCAAAACGTTTATTGGACGAAATTAAAATTAGACTTAAAAACTTTCAAATAAATATAGAGTTTACTGAAGAATCAATTGATGCAATAGCTGATGCCGGATTTGACCCGATATATGGTGCCAGGCCGTTAAGGCGTGCTATTCAGTCCAAGATCGAGGATAAACTATCTGAAGATATGCTGGAGAATAAAATAAAGGCTGGTCAAACAGTTGTTTGCAGCTTTAATAAAGATGATAAAAATTTTATTTTTATCAAAAAATAAAACATCTATAGATTTATTAGTTTTTTTATCTGTCTAATTTTGCTTGACAAATGAATGTATAATTTACAACTTACTCTTTTTTCTTTTTTTTGATAACAATTTTTGCGATTACTATGCAAATTGCCATAATTACAAAAAATAAAATAAAGTTAAAGTTGTTTTTTATCAGAGAAATCCCTGAGTTTCTACCTTGTGAATTGGTATTAGTTGAGGAGCTTGACTTACTTTCATTATTTGAAGAATTGCTAGAAGAATCACTAGAGGAATCTGTATCTTTTAAATTTCTTTTAACTGTTACAGTATATATTTTTTTAGATTTATTGTCAGAACCCGTTACAGTTATTTTTATATCAGTAGTTTTTCCAGCTGCATTTAAAGTCTTTCGACTAATTTTTGCAACTGCTTCACTGTCATTAGTTTCAGCCGAAATATTTATAGTACTTTTTGTAGACGGAACAGTTGCGTAGTATTGTGTAACACTTGGTGAAAAACTTGGTGTAAGCTTATAACCTTCGGCTGTTAAAGATTTTAAATTACAGTCAGCTGCCGGCACCATAGAAATTTCAAGATTTGCGTTTCCAATTTCTGGTGCCGCAAGCTCTACTGCATCATAATTTCCAATACCATCTATTTGTGCGCTAATTGTTGTAGCCCCTGCTCCAGCGGTAGAAAGCACCTTAAAATCTAACTCTAAAAAGTCAGTTGGACTAGCACTAATATCAACCCCAGTTTCACTTGTCAAATATATTACCGTTAGGTTATTTCCTGATAAATACGTTTTAAAGTCATCTGTTCCAAAATTAGAATAAATTCCATTATATTTAAGCTTTGTGCTATCAAAAGAAACTCTTAGTCTAAAGGTAGCAATATTTATTTCACTATTTGGTTCTACAGAAAAATTTACTGCTATTGCCTCTCCTGACACTGGATTATTTATATTAGGAACTAAAGACATGCTCATTTCTGACTGAGCTATAACCTTACAAGGAGTAAAACTAAAGATTAAAATAATTGGTAGGATTATCTTTAAAATTTTTAACAAAGCAATCAAATCCTTTTACTTTATTATCCCAGGTTAATCTGCACCTTTTATTTTGCCTCCTAATAATAAAATGCACCATACTATCAAATTAGCATAGTGCAATTATTATTAGAATGTTAAGATTATTTAGATTCAATATTTTTATTATCTGTTACAAATTCTTTTAAAGAAGTTGCAAGCCCTGCAAGCGATTGTATTTCAGATGGAATAATAATTTTTGTTGATTTGCCATCGGCCGCTTTAGCAAAAGCTTCTAAACTTTTTAGTGCAATAACTTTTTCTGTTGGTGCTGCCTCATTTAACATTTTCAAACTATCTGCATATGCTTTTTGAACAGAAATAATAGCCTCCGCTTCACCCAAAGCTTCTCTGATTTTTGTTTCACGTACCGCGTCAGCTCTTAAAATCGCAGCTTCTCTATGCCCTTCAGCCACTAAAATTTCACTGCGTTTTTCACCTTCAGCTTCAAGAATCTTGGCGCGCCTTTCGCGTTCTGCTTTCATTTGCTTTTCCATCGCGTCTTGAATTTCTCTTGGCGGTAAAATATTTTTAAGTTCAACTCTGTTAACCTTTATACCCCAAGCATCTGTTGCCTCATCAAGAATTACCCGAATTTTTGTATTTATAACATCGCGCGAAGTTAAAGTATGATCAAGCTCCAAATCTCCTATTATGTTTCTAAGCGTTGTTGCGGTTAAATTTTCTATTGCAGAAATTGGCCTTTCTACACCATATGTATAAAGTTTAGGATCTGTTATTTGAAAATAAACCACAGTGTCAATTTGCATAGTTACATTATCTTTAGTTATAACTGGCTGCGGGGGAAAATCTACTACTTGTTCTTTCAATGAAACTTTTCTTGCTATTCTATCAACAAAAGGAACCTTCACATGAAGTCCTGTTTCCCAAGTAGCATGATATGCACCTAAACGTTCTACCACATAAGAACTTGCTTGAGAAACTACTTTAATATTAGAAATCACAATTAAAACAACAAGTATTATTAATCCTACTAAAACAAACATTGCTAAACTCATAACAAATCTACCTCCATACTATTAGCCAGAAATATTTCTAACAATAAGTTTTACTCCCTCTATTCTTTCAACTATAACGCTAGTACCTTTTGGTATAATTGCGCCATCAACTGATCGTGCTGTCCAAATAATTCCGGAAACATTAACTTGCCCTGTTCCAATATCATTATTTATTTCTGCCGTAACCAAAGCTCTTTTTCCAATATTTCGACCTAAATTCGTATCTTCTTTTTTAAAATTCATAACTTTTTTCAAAATTGGTTTCATAAGCGCTAATAATATTAATGTAACCACTGCAAATATAATCACTTGTATTAATACTGATTCGCAAAACAAACTAACTATTAGAGTTATTATACCTGCTATAACAAACCATATAGAGACTAATTGCGCTGTTACCAATTCAACCAGAGATAAAACTATTATTATACCTAACCAAATAAGGGACATATTATTAAACATACAAAAATATCCTCCTCTTTTTTTAATATTATCACACTCAAAAATTAAAATCAATCTGGTATAGTACAACAAACCTGCACAGGCCCTTTTGAACCTAAAAATTAGACTCAAAATAGCAAATGCCACAAACCAAAATAAAAAGAACTGTATAAAGAACACTTTTGTCTGTTTAATTCTTTATTTTAAATTCTTAAATGAAAATAATATTTTTTTAGTATATATAGGTTGTTTCTTAACCCACTTAAGGCTTTTTTATTTTGTTTGCTTTTTCTACAAATTCCGCCACTTTAGTAAAGTTTTTTAATTTTTCTAAGCCTTCTAAATTTTTTTATTTACTTGACTTAATTTATTTTTCAATTATAATTTACAGTATAGTTATTGATTGCGGAATTGTGTAATGGTAGCACGACAGACTCTGACTCTGTTTGTCTGGGTTCAAATCCTAGTTCCGCAGCCATTTGTATTAGATTTAATAGGATTATTTTAAGCTGTAACCCATCAAAAGTTTTTCGAGGTGTGGCTCAGTTTGGTAGAGTGCTGCGTTCGGGACGCAGAGGCCGCAGGTTCGACTCCTGTCACCTCGACCATACACTAACCCGCATGAATACTGAATTTTCAGTGTTTGTGCGGGGGTTTTGTTTTTGAACAAAACCTGCTTTTCTAAGAATTTTTCTACGAATTTTCTTGAACACATTATTCACAAAGAAAAAGTATTTTGAATATCTTTGGCCATAGCATTTTTTTCTGGTATGGCTAATATGTGTGTATATATCCGCTGTTGTTTCAATGCCAGCATGACCTAACCAAGTTTGTATATCTTTCAGCCCCCAGCCCTTGTCGTATAATATGCTTGCACAGCTATGCCTCAGGTCGTGAAACCGCATTTTGGGGAAATCATTATTTGCTAACACTTTCTGAAACTCTTTGGTTATGTAATCTGGTCTGTAGGGCTTTCCATCCGGACAAGTAAAAACATAATCAGTATTTATATAGGTGTCTCCAAAATTTTTTTTATTAGTTTTAATTGTATTTTTAAAATCGATTAAAACATCTTTAATTTCTGGAAGTAAGGCATATTTTCGTTTCCCAGCGGCAGTTTTAGTTTTGTCTTTAGCTACTATGGTAAGGTTTTTAACAACCGTATGCTTTATTTCGACAATATCATTTTCAAAATCTATAGCGGACCATTTAAGCCCCAACACTTCGCTACGACGCAACCCATAATACAATGTCATGTAAATTAAAGGTTGTAAGTGATGATCACGAAATAATTTTAAAACATCATTTGCTTCTTTCGCGTCAAGAAAACCCCCTTTACTTTCCTCGTCTTCTTTTTTCGGTAAGGGTACTTTCGCTGCAGGATTTCTCAGTATTAGCTCATAGAAAGCTGCTTCTTCTAAAACAGATTTAATGATAAAGCTTTGCATTTTTATTGTACGAATTGATAGACCGCCCTTTTTGCCATCGAGACGACCACTTCTAAATTTATTTTCGTAATAATCTGCAATATGAGATGGTTTTATTTCAGACAAATTAAGCTTCTTTTTTTGAAAATAGGGGAAAATATGCTTTTCAGCTTGTGTTTTATCCCCCTCAAAAGTTATTATTTCAACTTTATCTTTTTTCTTTTCCAACCATTGCATTAAATAATCCGAAAATTAAGATGTTATTTGTATTTGAATTCGTCTCTTTTTCTTCATATTAAGCTATTAATTTATTTTAAATTTTCATTTGCACGTCTTTTATTACCTTTTGTATTTAATTTTATAGAAACCCAATTTTGTTTATATTTGCCTCCTTCTTTTAAGTTTAGAACTGCATAATAAGTATCATT
>JARLUB010000004.1 GCA_030920305.1 Eubacteriales bacterium SKADARSKE-1 | reverse complement strand
TACTTGATCTAAAAAACAATGATTTTATTCTTAATAATTGTTGTAAAGTACCAAAATTTATACACAGCGATAAAAAAGAGAACGCTAAAACTTTTGCGTCCTCAAAATCTTTACTATTCTTTTGGTTTCATAGTTGGGAATATAATAACATCACGAATTGATGCACTGTCTGTTAACAACATAACAAGCCGATCAATTCCAATGCCAAGCCCGCCAGTTGGGGCCATCCCATATTCTAAGGCCGTAAGGAAGTCTTCATCTAACATATTTGCTTCCTCATCTCCAGCATCTCTAAGTTCCACTTGCTTTACAAAGCGTTCACGCTGGTCAATTGGATCATTTAGCTCTGAGTAAGCGTTTGCCATTTCACGGCGTGCTATAAATAGTTCAAATCGTTCAACTAATTCAGGCATATCCTTTTTACGTTTTGTAAGTGGTGACACTTCAACTGGATAATCACAAACAAATGTCGGCTGTACTAAAGTTTCTTCAACTTTTTCTTCAAATGCAAGATTTAAAATATCGCCCCAAGTGTTGCTATCTTTTATTTCAAAATGAAGCTCTTTTGCAACTTCACGTGCTTTTTCAGTGTTACCAATAAACTCGCCAAAATCAATTCCAGTAACTTCTTTTACCGCATCTATCATAGTAATACGTTTAAACGGCTTAGATAAATTAATTTGCTCACCTTGATAATTTATAATTTCAGAACCACAAACCGCCTTAGCTGCTGCATTTACTATGTTTTCAGTGTGTTCCATCATTTTATTGTAGTCTGTGTAAGCCTCATACAATTCAATAGACGTAAATTCCGGGTTATGTTTTACAGACATGCCTTCATTTCTAAAAAGGCGTCCAATCTCATAAACTTTTTCCATTCCGCCAACTATAAGCCTCTTTAAGTAAAGTTCCGGAGCAATTCTTAAAAATAAGTCTAGATCTAAAGCATTGTGGTGCGTTAAAAATGGTCTAGCAGCGGCTCCTCCTGGAATAGTATTCAAAATAGGCGTTTCAACTTCAATAAATCCAAGATCATCAAGATAACTTCTAATAGTTTTTATAATTTTGCTGCGATTTACAAATGTATTTTTAACTTCAGGATTTACAATCAAATCAACATAACGCTGACGATAACGAAGGTCGGTATCTTTTAGCCCATGAAATTTATCTGGCATAGGCAAAAGTGATTTAGATAAAAGTGTTAATTTTTTAGCATGAATAGAAACTTCACCGCGTCTTGTTTTAAAAACAAAACCTTCAACTGAAATGATATCACCAATATCCCATTTTGAAAGCTCTTCAAACATTTCTTGTCCAATATCATCTATCTTTAAATAAACTTGTATGCGTCCGCTTCTATCATGAATATCTAAAAATGCAGCTTTCCCCATATCACGCCAGCTCATAATTCTGCCAGCTATTTTTACATCTTTATTTTCAAGATTTTCAAAATTATCGTGAACTTCAGTGGCTGTAATATTTCTATCGCAAGTTGTAATTACATAAGGGTCTTTTCCATTTTCCTGCAAATATTTTAGTTTATCACGTCGAATCTTTAATAATTCCTTTATATCTTCCTGTTCATTTTCTGGTAAATCAATATTTTTATCCATCTTTTTAATAGCTCCTAATCTAATTAGAGGGCAAACAGCTCACCCTTTTGAAAAATTTTTATAAAAAACGCAAGTTGGGGTGCAGCTTTAGCTACCCCAACTTACTTACTAACTACTACAACTACTTAGATATTTCTAGTACTTCATAAACAGTAATACCTGCTGGGGTCTCTATTTCCACCTTATCTGAAACTTTATGTCCTAAAATACTTTTTCCAACAGGAGACTCGTCAGAAATTTTACCGTTTGCAGGGTCAGCTTCATTTGAGCCAACTAATTTATATTCGCAGATCTCATCAAATTCTAAATCTTTTAATTTAACTTTTGCACCAACCCGAATTATGTGTGTATCTATTTCATCTTCATTTATGATTTTTGCATTTTTAAGCATACTTTCAATAGTTGCAATCCTAGCTTCAACCATAGCTTGCTCATTTTTTGCCTCATCATATTCACTGTTTTCCGAAAGATCTCCAAACGATAATGCAACTTTTATTTTCTCAGCAATTTCTTTTCGTCTAACTGTTTTTAGCTCTTCAAGCTCAGTCTCAAGGTTTTTAAGACCTTCATCGGTTAGTAGAACCTGCTTCATCATTTTATATACAAACCACCTTTTAAAAGAAGATTTTTTCACAACAACACAAATATTATATTTGGAAACTACTATCCTGTCAAGATAGACTCGCTATAAAAATAGCCTGCAAAAATATAAAGCTTTTGATTTTACATTATTATATTAAATTTTGACTTTTTTTCAATCTTCACTAACAACAAATCTCACATTGAATATTATGTTAAAGAATCAAATGAAATGATTCTTTAGATGTTAATTTGTTTGATTTTAATGCTTTCCTCAAAATGATATAACCTTAAAACAAGCAATTATTCATCAGTTTTAATAACTTTTAAATTAGGAAGTGTACTAATGGATAAGAATTTTTATCAAATGGCAGCTTCTAATTATAACATTCCTTCGCTGCCTGAAGACACGGTAGTCGCAATGGCCTATGTTCCATATCAAAACCCTGTATCTATTTATTCTGCAGAAGAAGGCTTTCCATTTGGAACCCTTTTTCCTTGTTTGAATAAGCCGTTTATAGGTTGCGGAGGTGAAACAAATGAGTGAAAGAGAAAGACTGTTACGTCAAATATCCATTATTGATTTTGCAATTATAGAACTTCATATGTTTCTCGATACTCATCCCAACGATACTAATGCTGCAACAAAATTGGACGAATATCAAATTAAATCTCAAGCGCTCACTAAAGAATATGAATCAAAATTTGGCCCTTTGAGTGCAAGCGATAGAAATTCTAATCGTTGGGCCTGGATTTCTAACCCATGGCCATGGGATAATACCGACGAGGGGGTAAAAAAAATAAATGTGGGTTTATGAAAAAAAACTTGAATATCCTATAAATATAACAAAGACAAATGCAAAACTGGCAAAAATGATAATAACGCAGTATGGTGGCCCTGACGGCGAGTTGGGAGCATCCTTACGATACTTGAGCCAAAGGTATACTATGCCATACCCTGAACTTAAAGCCATACTAACCGATATAGGCACTGAAGAATTGGCACACCTTGAGATGGTTGGGGCCATAGTTTATCAACTAACAAAAAATTTAACTCTAAAAGAAATAAAAGACGCTGGTTTTGAAACATATTATGTGGACCACACAACAGGAATATACCCTGCTGCTGCATCAGGTCACCCATTTTCTGCCAGTGTCTTACAATCAAAAGGCGATCCAATAACTGATCTTCATGAAAACCTTGCAGCAGAACAAAAAGCTCGCACAACTTACGATAATATCTTGAGGTTTTGTGATGACCCCGACGTAAAAGACCCCATTGAATTTCTAAGAGCAAGAGAAGTCGTTCATTATCAGAGATTTGGTGAGGGACTTAGAATTTTAACTGATAAATTAAACAGTAAAAATTTTTACGCCTTTAATCCTAGTTTCGATAAAAAGTGTAACAATAGACCATAATAAAATTTTTACAATAATTAAAAACAACGACTATCTGCTCAACAGACGGTCGTTGTTTATTTCCAAAATAATTGCTTCAGTTAAAATTAAAAGCCATTTTGCTTTATATTTACTAAAAGTTATTTAACTTCAACTTCTGCGCCAGCTTCTGTAAGTTTTGCTTTGATGGCTTCAGCATCGTCCTTAGAAACTGCTTCTTTAATTGTTTTAGGTGCTCCATCAACTAAATCTTTAGCTTCTTTTAAGCCAAGGCCAGTAATTTCTTTTACTGTTTTAATAACAACAACTTTATTAGCTCCAGGAGCGTTTAAAACTACATCGAATTCGGTTTTTTCTTCAGCTGCAGATTCTCCGCCAGATGCAGGAGCTGCAACTGCTACAGCTGCAGGAGCTGCTGCTGAAACACCAAATTCCTCTTCAAGAGCTTTTACAAGCTCACTTAATTCTAAAACGGTCAATGCTTTAACATCTTCAATTAATTTTGTAACTTTCTCTGACATAATAAATAACCTCCAAAAATTTTTTAATAATTAAATTTATCTTTAAAATTGTTATGCGCTTTGTTTTTCTGCTATAGCGGAAAGTGCAATTGCAAGCCCTCTGATTGTACCATTTAAAACGGTTGCAAGACCAGCAATTGGCGCATTCATTGTACCCAAAACTTGGGCCAAAAGCACTTCCTTGCTTGGTAATTTTGCGAGCTCTTCAACATCTAATGCCCCAATGACTCTACCATCAACAAATCCAGCTTTTGTTTTAAAAAACTTATTGTCTTTAGAAAACTTAGCAAGAATTTTGGCAGCAGAAACATAGTCATCTTTACTAATTGCAACGGCAGTTGTACCTTTTAAAATTGAATCAAGCCCCTCAAGACCAGCTTGCTCAGAAGCTCTAAGTAACATGGTGTTTTTTATAACCGAATACTCTACACCAGCTTCTCTTAATTCTTTTCTAAGTTTAGTATCATCTGCAACGCTTATGCCTTTATAGTCTACAAAAACACCCGCACATGAGCCCTTTAGTTTTTCAGAAAGATCTGAAACTAACACTTTCTTCTGCTCTAAAACTTTATTACTTGGCAAATTTATTCACCTCCACAAAAGTTTCTTAATCGGTACATACATAAAAAAGCTTCTTCCACAACCCGCGGAAGAAGCATAAATACTAAAAAATAATGTACTTATATGCTTATCCTCGGTAGGTAAAAAATTTTACGCACAAAACATGCACCTACTGTCTTTGGAAAAACAGCTTTAATTATATTACCACACAAATATTTTTCTGTCAACACTTTTACATCAACAATCCGCCATCCACTTTTAAAACTTCTCCAGTCACATATTTAGATTCTTCCGATGCTAAAAACACAGCTGCTGCTGCTATATCATCGGCATCGCCAAATTTCTTTAAAGGAATTTCCTTTGCAAATATTTCTTTTGAACTATCACTTAAGCCATTTGTCATATCTGTTCTTATATATCCGGGTGCAATAACGTTACAAGTAACACCAAAGGCTGCTAACTCTTTAGCAACAGACTTTGAAAGCCCTATGATTCCCGCTTTAGAAGCTGCATAGTTTGCTCCACCTTTACTACCGCAAACACCTAGTATTGAAGATATATTTATTATTCGTCCATTTTTCTTTTTAACAAAATTCAAATAAGTATGATGAATCATATTAAAAGTGCCATTTAGATTTACTTTTATAACTTCATTAAAATCCTCATTTGTCATAGAAAAAAGCAAATTATCCTTAACGATTCCCGCATTATTTACCAATATATCTATAGTTTGAAAGTCCTGCATTATTTTATATATTAACATCTTACTCTCATCAAAGTCTGAAACGTCACATTGATATGTAATTGCCTTTTGACCCATATTAATTATAGTCGATTTAACTTTATTCGCTTTTTTTTCATTCTTAGCATAGATCAACGCAATATCAGCACCACTTTCAGCCATCTTTATTGCTATTGCCTGACCTATTCCACGAGACGCTCCCGTTACAACTGCTACCTTATTTTTTAAGCTAAACATGTGTTTCTTTAGCTTATCAGATTTACCTTTTCTGAAAAGCTTCTCCTTACCTTGTTTTTAATTGAATTATAGGTATTGCACAACAAAACTTCTTATTGTATAATTATATCATATTATTTGAATTTTTTAAAAAATTATTATGCACAAGTATATAATTGATAATTAAACATTATAAACAAATATATACGTATATTTGATCATAAAAAAGGTGGGTTTTTTATGACTATTGAAAAAATCGATACTTCAAATGCTAAGTTTTACGAGAAGTTTATCTTAAACAATACAATAGGTCAAAATACCCTAGCTTTTGGTGCAAAAGCAGGAGAATTCGCCTGCGGCATAATTTTAGCTGAAAAAAGTGAAGAAGAAATAGATCAATGGGATATAAAAGTTTTTTTTATATCCCAAATTTTTCGATATCAAAGTATCGGACCAGCTCTTATTAAGCTTTTAATAAACACTTTAAAAGAAAAAGGCTGTAAAAAAATAATATTTCAAGCGGTTACCTCAAAAAAATCTATAGATGAACTAGGAAGATTTTTATATAAATATGGCTTTTCTAAACCAGAACTGCTTACAGTAATATATAGGTTTAATCCAGATGTTTTGTTAAAGAATAATTCCTTTGTAAAGTCAGCTTATACATCAATTTTTACTTGTCCTAAAAATGTTAAAATAGTCTCTATAAATGAAATAGATCCGCCTTTGTTGGACAAGATAAAAAACAATGAGACTCTACACTTTCCAGACAATTTATCTCCTTTTGCAAACGAGCATGACTTATCTGCTACAAACACTTGGTTTGCAATTACTGACCAAAATGAAATAGTAGGTTGGATAACCGGACTTAGCGCACCTGGTGACATTATTTTATATCGGTCTTTTTTTGTTCGGGAAGATTATAGAAATTCAGCACTTGGCTTTTTTATTATAAACAAAGCTATTAAATTTCATGCAGAACAATATAAAAACAAGCAAGCCCTATGTGCTATTGCAATAGACAATGAAAAAACTCTTAAATTTTTATCTCTTTACTTTAAAAACTTGTATGAACATAAAAAGTATGAATTTTTTACATTTATAGATTTAGATTAGAAAGGAAACAGCAAAATGAAAAGAGTTGTCGTAACTGGTGTTGGTGTTATGGCTCCAGGAAGCCTTGAAAAAAATATTTTTTGGAGTAATATATCAAGCGGAAAAACATCTACAGGCCCTGTTACAATGCTAAACTGCAAAGATTTGAGAATTCAAATAGCCGGCGAAATTAAAGAATTTACCAATAAAACCTACATAGAAAATAAAAATGGAATTGATACAAGCTTTCTTGAAAGATCACAAAGGCTTTCTATTGCGGCTTTAAATATGGCAATTAGCGATAGCAAAATTAAAGTTGAAGATGAGAAAAACATAGCACTTGCCATTGGCACCACTATGGGGAAAAATTCTAATAGACCAAATCATGATATAGACTTTGAGTCTGCAGAAAATATTTTATCTCAAAAGGAAAATTTCAATATTTCTATGTTGCAAGATTTAGCGCCCAGCTCTATTATGACCACATTGTGTAAATACTTTTCCTTAAAGAATTCACAAACTAGAATGTTTTTAAATGCTTGTGCTGCTGGAAACTATTCTATTGGTTGGGGCTTTGATAAAATAAAAAACAATGAATCCACTTTAGCGCTAGTCGGTGGAGTTGATTCATTGTCATTACCGGCATTAATGGGATTTAACCGACTTTTATCTTTAACACCAAATTTATGCCGACCTTTTGATAAAAATCGAAAAGGTTTAATTGTCAGTGAAGGCGCTGCTTTTTTAGTTCTTGAAGAACTAGATCGAGCCCTGGCGCGAAATGCTTATATTTATGGTGAAATAAAAGGTTACGGCCTTGGCGTTGATGCATTTCACATCACTTCCCCAAGCCCCGATGCCACCGGGGCTATTAAAAGTATAAATGAAGCTTTAAAAAACTCAGGGCTTGACCCAGAAGACATTGATTATATAAGTGCACACGGAACTGGAACTTCTGTGAATGATAAAATTGAATCAAAGGCACTGTTATCGGTTTTTAAAAACAAAGTGCCTCCGGTTAGCTCAATTAAATCCATGATTGGGCACTCTCTTGGCGCTGCTGCGGCAATTGAAGCTATAGCTTGCCTTTTAATGATACAAAATAATGTTGCTGTCCCAACGGCCAATTTTGAAATTTTTGATGAAGATTGCCCCGTTGATTGCATCCCAAACGTTGCTCGAAATATGAAAATTAATAATATTATTTCCAACGCCTTTGCTTTTGGAGGCAACAATTCTTGTCTTGTAATTTCAAGGCTTAAAGGAGGAAAAAACTAATGCAAAACTGTGCTATTTTTTCTGCCTATTATTATCTTGACAATCAGCAACTAACATATAAAGGCATACCAAAATTTATAGATAAAACTAATATGAGCATCTCTCCCCTTCCTTTTTCAGATTTTGATAAGTTGTCAATCATTCTTAATAATATCAATACCCGGATGATAGACCTACAGTCACTGTCACTACAGGCAGCTGTAAGTCAAGCTTCTAAAGATGAATTTTATAATACAATTGACAAATCTGACATTAGTGTAGTAGCCGGTAGTTTTAGTGCTGCACTTTATCCTATATGTGAGTTTATTTTGTCTGCAAAAGAAAAAGGGGTTAACTTTGTAAACGCTACACAATTTACAAACACGGTTGGAAATGCTGCTGCTAGTAGGCTTTGTATTTGGAACCAATTTAAAAACAGAGTATCATCTATTTGCAATGGTATAAACTCTGGGCTTGACGCTATTATTAGCACTTGCGATGACATTAATTATAAAAATTCATCTATAACTTTTGCTTGTGCAACTGAAGAAATAGGAGCCGCGGCTTTTTTGATTGCAAAAGATAATATTTTGCAAGACAAAGCAAAGCCACTAGCTTATATTAAAAATTATGAGTCTAAATATGTAGGCACAGAAAACATTGGCACCTATCTTCAAAATTTAGCAAATCACTTTAATCTTGATCTTGCTAAAACAGATTTTTATTTATCTGGATCTTCTGATTTATTAAATGATACTTTTAAAAACAAAAATTGCAATATAAAAATTGGTATAAATAAAGAAGCACTTTCCTTAACACCTATGATAAATATTGGGAACGCTCTTTTTGAATATGAAAATAACAATAAAAATGATTGTATTATAATTTCAGTTAATAACATTGGATTTGTATCAGTAATACAACTTGTGAGGTGACTTTATGGATAGAAATGAAATAATGAAACTTATCCCGCATCGAGTTGACATGCTAATTTTAGATGAAGTTATAAACCTTGACGATAACTCAGCTGTTGGAAAGTACAAAGTAACCGGAAAAGAATTCTTTTTTAACGGTCACTACCCAAATAAGCCTATTGTTCCTGGGAGCATTCTGTGCGAAATTATGGCACAACTTATTGCTGTATTTGCGTCACAGCGGCGGCAAGGACTTCCTTTGTTAGCAGAAATAAACAATGCCAAATTTAAAAAAATGGCGGTACCCGGCAATATTTTGCTAATAAGGATGGACCTTATTAAAGATTCTATTCGAATTATCACTGCCAATTGTAGTGTAAGCGTAGATAATAGCCTTATTGCTTCTGCTAAACTTACTGTTGCTCTTTTATGATTTTTAATATATTTGCACCAAATTAATTGACCTGTGGATTTATTATTGTTATAATCATCACATAAATATTAAAAATTGGAGGTTATGGTTATGAGCGAAATTGAAAAGAAAGTTCGAGAGGAACTGGGCAAAATTATTGGCAAAGACGGATTTGCAATACCGGATGATGCTAATTTAATTGAAGATGTCGGCATGGATTCATTAAACATTTTAGAGGTTTTTGGAATGATTGAGGATACTTTTAAAGTTTTGGTTCCTTCCGAAAAAATTTCTGAAATGAAAACAATTAAAGATATTGTATCTATCATAACTGAAGCTAAAAACAAATAGGTTTTTGGAGAGTATAAAATGTCACATAATAATATCAAAGTTGCTGTTATGTTTCCCGGGCAAGGATCTCAATATGTCGGCATGGGCAAAAAGTTATATGATAGCTCCGATTTTGCTAAAAGAACTTTTAAAGAAGCAAATGAAATATTAGGCTTTGATTTAGCTTCCATTTGCTTTGATGGAAAAAGTGAAGATTTAACCCAAACTATTCACGCTCAACCAGCCTTATTTGTTGTAAGTTTTATTATGTACCAACTATATATAAAAAGCCAAAATATCTCTCCTTCATTTTTTTTGGGGCACAGTTTGGGTGAAATTTCAGCCCTATCTTGTGCTGCAATTATTAGTTTTTCTGATACTATTAATCTTATAAAAGCTCGCAGCTCATACATGCAAAAATGCTGTGAAAAAGGCTTTGGCTCTATGATTGCTGTTATTGGCCAAGATTTAGGAATAATTAAAAAATGTTGCCAAGAAGTTTCAGATGTTTATCCATCTGTTGAAATTTCAAATTATAATTCACCAAAACAAGTTGTTGTTTCAGGTAAACTAGAGCCTCTAGAAATTTTAAAAGACAAATTAAAGAAAAAAGGTTTTTTGGTTTTGCCTCTTCATGTTTCGGCTCCGTTTCATAGCCAATTTATGAAAAAAGCTGCTCAAAAATTTAAGGTAGAACTAAATAAATATAAATATAATGATATCAATACTCCTATAATATCTAATGTTACCGCTGTACCATACTTAAATAAAAACTCTATTGTTAACAATCTAGCAGAACAAATTACAAGCCCTGTTATTTGGACAAGTTCCGTTGAATATGTCATTAAAAATGGCGCCAATTTATTAGTTGAAGTCGGGCCTAAAAATGTCTTAAAGAATCTTGCAAAAGATATTTGCCCTTTAATTACCGCTATATCTTTAGATTATGAGGATGACTTAAATGAATGGTTACAATATTCCTCTGCTGCAATCAGCAACAAGTAGTTTTAAGAAAATAATATATTTAAAAGAAACTGACTCTACTAACAACGCTGCAAAAGATCTTATTTCAAATAATATGTGCGATAATAATACTATCATAATTGCAGAGCATCAAACCCACGGCCGAGGAAAAGGTTCAAGTGTTTTTTATTCGCCAAAAGATGTTGGCATTTACATTTCAATTGTTTTAAAAAATACTAATTTAGATTTAAAATTTCTTTCTATGATTACACCTTTGGCAGTTGCCCAGGCAATAAAAGAAACTGCTAATATTAACGCTTTTATAAAATGGCCAAACGATATATTAATAAATAATAAAAAGGTTTGCGGCACATTAATTGAAGCTGCAACTAATTGTATAAGCGAAAATCTTAATTACGTAATAGTCGGCATTGGAGTAAATGTAAATAATGATAAAACCGAATTTGATGATAGCATTAAAAAAATTGCAACTTCTATAAAACTGGAAACTGGAAAAGATATTAGTAAAAATATGCTTTGTTGTAATATATTAAAGCAATTTGAACTTTTATTAAATGAAAATCATTATCTTTTAGCTAGTAAATATAAATCATATCTAAAAGTATAATTTTAAATTATGTATCTTTAGTTGGGAAGTGATTTAAAGTGAATAAAGCTGAAAAGGATGCAAAAATATCAGAAGATGTAAAAAAATTAAAACAGTTAGCTGATGTATTAAATAAATATAATTTAAGTGCTGTTGAGCTATTAGATGATACTAAAAAATATCGAGTAGAAAAAGGGGCCAATAAAAATAATGGTTCTGATAACACTACTTTGGAACAAAAAGAATTATGTACTATAATGTCCCCTATGGTTGGGGTGTTTTATGATACTGAATATATGAATAAAGGAAACATTGTAAAAGAAGGGCAGAAGTTTAAAAAAGGCGATACGCTGTGCGTTTTAGAAGCTATGAAAACTTTTACGGAAATCCAGGCCAAAGAAGACGGAGAAATCACTGAAGTTTGTGCAAAAAATGGTGATATTATTGAATATTCTCAGCCTTTATTTAAATATAGTAAAATTTAAAATTAATGCGCCGCGAAAGTGCAAATAGAGTTTGCGTGAAAGCGGCTCTGTATTTGACTTTTAAATATTCAATGTATAGGTGGTGAAACCAAAATGTTTTCTAAAATACTTATTGCAAATAGAGGCGAAATTGCAGTAAAAATAATAGAAGTCTGCCATTCCCTAGGCATCAAAACCGTTGCTGTATATTCAGAAGCTGATAAAAATTCGCTACATACAAAGTTGGCTGACGAAAGCTATTGCATTGGCGCATCACCCGCTAAAGAAAGCTACCTTAATATGAAAGCCATTGTTTCAATAGCTGTAGCTTGTGGTGCTCAAGCCATTCACCCAGGTTACGGCTTTTTATCTGAAAATTATGAATTTGCCGCTTTATGCCAAGAAAACGATATTTGTTTTATTGGCCCACCACCTGAAATATTAAAAAATATGGGCGATAAAATCATTGCAAAAGAAACTATGAAAAATTTAGGGGTTCCAGTTATACCGGGTGAATTCGCAGAAAATGATATATCTAAAATAAAGAGCATTGCTAAAAAAATAGGCTATCCAATAATTATAAAGCTTCGCTGCGGTGGCGGCGGAAAAGGTATTAAAATTGTACACGCAGAAGAAGATTTAGAAAAAGCTATTATTTTTGCAGTTGATGAAGGAAAAAATTTTTTTAATAGCAATAAAATATATATTGAAAAATATTTGACAGAGGTTAGCCACGTAGAAGTACAAATGTTAGCAGATAAACAAGGCAACGTTTTGTGCCTTGGTGAGCGAGATTGCTCTGTTCAAGTTAACAATCAAAAAATAATCGAAGAGACCCCCTGCGCTAAGATAAACAATATCAAACGTCAAGAACTTTTCAGCATGTGTATAAATGCTATTCAAAAAACCGGATATGTTGGTGCTGGCACTTTAGAATTTTTAATGGATAGTACCGGCTCTTTTTATTTTATGGAAATGAATTGCCGGCTGCAGGTTGAATATGCCATAACAGAAATGGTAACTAACCTTAATTTAATAAAATTACAAATTTTAATTGCTGCTGGAAACCCTTTGCCTATAACTCAGCCTCAAATAAAATTTTCTGGGTTTGCAATTGAATGTAGAATCAATTTTCAAAATGCTAATTTTGAAAACATTATAAAAAAGCTAATCATTCCAAAAACTGAAAGCACTAGATTCGATACCTTCTTATATGAAGGCTATAATGTCCCTGTGTTTTATGATTCACTATTGGGTAAATTAATTGTTCATGGCAACACAAGAAAATTAGCTTTCAAAAAAATGTTATCTGCACTTAATCAACTTGAAATAGACGGTATTGGCACAAATATAGAAACTCACAAACAAATTTTAAACAACGAAACTTTTAAAAATCATTCTCACAATACAAATTTTATGAATTTATTTAAACCTTATAATAAGAAATATATATCAGCAAGAGAACGAGTAGCTTTGCTAACAGATAAAAACAGTTTTATTGAATATGATAAAGATATGATTTCACACGATATCATAGATTTTGAAAGATACAGTGAAAAACTTAATCACGCTATGAATTCAACATCTGAAAATGAAGCTGTTATATATGGAACTGCAAAAATTTTGGGTGTAGATGTTGTGTTTTTTGCCATGGATGGCAATTTCATGATGGGGTCTATGGGCCGGGTTGTAGGTGAAAAAGTTACAAAAGCTTTTGAATTAGCTATTGACAAACAATTACCCGTTATAGGTGTTTGCATTTCAGGTGGCGCCCGTATGCAAGAAGGCATTTTTTCACTTTTGCAAATGGCTAAAACCGCCGCAATAGTAAAAAAGCATAGTGATTGTGGCTTACTTTATATATCAATTATAACTAACCCTACCCTTGGTGGAGTATCTGCTAGTTTTGCTTCTCTGTCGGACATAATAATTGCAGAAAGTGGCTCTGTTTTTGGGTTTTCCGGCAGAAGAATCATTGAAGAAACGTTAAATAAAAAACTTCCCGATACTTTTCAAACGGCAGAATATGCACAAAAGCATGGCATGGTAGATATTGTAGCTGATAAAAATGAGTTAAAAGGTATAATTAGCAAAATCTTAAAAATTCACGAGAGGAGATTTTATGGAAAAGATAGTTGAGCAACCATTAGATAATCCTATTATTTTCACTCGCCCAAACGCTCTTGATTATATTAATTTAATATTTTCTAATTTTATAGAAATGCATGGCGATAGATTTTTTGGGGACGACGAATCAATTTTAACTGGAATAGGTATGCTAAACAATATTCCGGTTACTATTATTGGGCAAATGCGTGGAAAAACTATTCGTGACGATGCAATTTATCATCATTCTATGAATTGCCCTGAGGGCTACCGAAAAGCTCTTCGTGCTATGAAACAAGCAGAAAAATTTAATAGGCCGATTATCACTTTTGTTGATACAATTGGTGCATTTCCTGGTGATTCTGCGGAAGAGCGCGGGCAAAACTCTGCCATTGCTAATAATTTAATGGAAATGATGTATCTTAAAGTTCCGATAATCAGTATATTTATTGGGTCTGGAGGAAGTGGCGGCGCTCTTGCTATTTCTGTAGCAGATGAAATGATCATGCTAGAAAACTCAACTTTTGGAGTGATTTCTCCAAAAGCTTGCGCTAATATCTTATGGAAAGATTCCAGCCGCGAAAAAGAAGCCGCTGCTTTACTTAAAAACACAGCTCACAACTTAATGGAATATGGAATTATTGACAATATAATTAAAGAGCCACAAAATATGAATGAAAACCCAAAATCTGTAGCTCAAAATATAAAAAAGCTTATTTTAGAAAAACTTAATAAATATAAAAATATGCCTGTTTCTGAAATGCTAAATAGGCGATATGAGAAATTTAGAAAATTTTAAAATGGTTAAAACAACTTGATTTGTTTTAACCATTTTTATTGTGCACCACTTTCGCGCTAGCTTTGCTAGCACTTGCGCGGTGCACTTTGCCTTTTAGGTCATAGCATCTACATTAAATCTCTGTAATCATACTTTTACTATAACCTGTAATCGTCATTATTAGTATGAACATACGGCAACGTAAAATAGAAACAAAATTAAAATATATTTTATAAAGATCGGTAATAATCCTTAAAAAAAGTAAATAAAATAGAAAATGTAATTCTTGCAATAAGAAAATTTTATGAACAACAAGAATTATAATAAAAAATTTAAAGGGTGGATTTTATGATTTTTAAAAACATTACAAAGGGGATACAATTTGAAAAGGAGGCAGAGTTGTTTCTTGATAACATAAGAGTAGATATTGGAGAGGAAAATAGAGAAAATAATAAACCTGGTGATATGTTCAATATTTTCAACAATAATGGGACCCTTGTAGGCAGATTTAAGTATGATTTCCTATATGCAGAAAATAATATATCAAGATTTGTTAGAACCTTTGCAAATATGGATGTCGACAGTTTAAATTTTCAAAATGAAATTGATACAATTATTTATAATAACCTAAAGGCTGTTGAAAAAATGGTTCGTGTAAGTATAAACCCTGATGATCTAAATAATTTAAAAAATAATAAATATTCTCTTTGTTTTGCTAAAAAAGTTGGAGATGAAGATTACAATGTTGTCTGGCGTGCTGATAAGGCATTCCTACAAAATAATAAAATTTCTTGGACCCCACAATATAAAATCTTTGGTTCCAACACATTTGAGAATGCTGTAAAAGTAGAAGTAAGTACTGATCTTTTAAATATTGGAATAGGTGAACAAACCACACTCACAGCAAATGGTCTTTTTACAACTGCATCTACTTCACCTGATAAAACATCTATCACATTAAACAATGAATTTGGAAGCATTCATCCCGGTTTATATCAAATAAGCACTGGCGGTGACAATAAACCTATTGCATCTCCAATTTATGTTGCTAAGGAATCTATTGTTTTAGGAAAAACATCTTTAAAGCCGGTAGATAAAGTTCTTGTATGGTTTGAACAACATATCGAAACAAGTACAATGTTTAGTGATTCAAGAAGCAAGTCTATAGAATTAGATTTAACAGAGAGTTCAGAAATGACCGTTAAATATGAAAATCAAGAATGGAAAAAAGTATAATTATCATCAGAATACTTAAAATTAAAACCGTACCATCTATCTTGGTACGGTTTTCTATGTATAATAATGCTCGAAAGTGCAGTTGACACAAAACTCACATAACCTGACAAAACCTTCTGTTTTTGTTTAATATAATGTAAATAAAAACAGAGGGTTTCTTATGTATAAAAAGTTATATAAATTTTTTTATAAAAAATATGCTCTAAAAGCTTTTACACTGGGACTTGTAATTTCTTTTTTATTTTTTATTCCATTCATAATATACAACAAAGGTTACTTTATTTATTATGGCGATTATAATGTTCAGGAAATCCCATTTTATCAGCTGGCCCATAGAGCTGTTAAATCTGGCAATATATTTTGGGACTTTAATACTGACCTTGGTGCAAACTTTATTGGCTCATATTCCTTTTATATGCTTGGCAGTCCATTCTTTTGGTTAACACTTCCATTTAAAAATGAAGCGGTTCCCTACCTTATGGGCCCACTTTTAATGCTGAAGTTTTCATTTTCTTCGCTTTTTAGTTATATGTATTTAAAAAGATATGTAAAAAATAAAGATTTTGCGGTATTGGGCGGGCTCTTATATGCCTTTTCCGGATTTTCAATTTATAATATATTTTTCAATCATTTCCATGAAGCTATTGTAATTTTTCCACTTATTCTTTATTCTCTTGACGAACTAATACATAACAAGCGGCAAGGTTTTTTTTGCTTTACAATTTTTTTAAGTTGCATTATGAACTATTACTTTTTTGTAGGGCAAGCTGTGTTTTTAATAATATATATAGGTGTAAGATTAATTACAAAAAGCTTTATTCTATCTAAAAAACAAATATTAAAAATCTTATTTGAATTTATACTTGGAATTTTAGGTAGCTCAATTTTACTAATTCCTTCACTTTTAGCCGCTATGCAAAACACTAGAGTGAAAGACTTCCCGTTAGGCTTTTCTGCTATTTTATATCCCTTTGAAGAAAGATACATACACCTTTTAGAAAGTTTCTTTTTCCCTCCGGATTTGCCCGCATTATCAAACTTTACACCGCATTCAGAAGCTAAATGGTCATCAATTAGTGCTTGGCTACCGTTCTTTAGTACAACTGGGCTATTTGCCTATATTAACACTAAAAAGAAAAGCTGGCTTAAAACTTTAATTTTAATATTAATCTTTATGGCCTTTGTGCCCATATTAAATAGTTCATTTCAAGCGTTTAATCAGGCGTTTTATACCCGATGGTTTTATATGTTAACTCTAATGTTATCTCTTGCCACAATAATTGCACTTGAAAACAGCGAAACCAATTGGCTTAACGCCATAAAAGTAACAGCTACAATCACTCTTGCAGTTGCACTTTTTATAGGGTTTATGCCAAAATTTATAGAAGATGAAGATAACAAGTCCATAAAGTTTGGGCTGATGGATTACCCTGATAGGTTTTGGATTTACGTTGCCATATCTCTTTTTTGTTTGTTTTGTTTAGGATTTATAATTATTTTTCTACAAAATAAAAAAGGATTTGTTAAAAATTTAATTTGTCTTACATCTGTAACTATAATACTATCTTCACTGTTTATTATTTATCTTGGGAAAAAAATGTCTTATGATGTAAATGGGTTTATGGTTCCATATTGTTTAAATGGCAAAAAAGATATATGTTTAGAAGATACCCAAAACTGTCGTACAGATATATTTAATGGCATGGACAATCAAGCTATGTTTTTGGGCATCCCATCAATTCAGGCATTTCACACTATTGTTCCGGGATCAATAATGGAGTTTTATCCAAGCATTGGTGTTGATAGATATGTAAAGTCAAACCCAGACACTAACGTTTTTGGAGTTCGTGGTTTAACTTCTTGCAGGTGGCTGTTTGATTATAAAGATAAAGATAATCATTTTGATAAAACTCTTATGCCGGGATGGAAATACTTTGATACACAAAATAATTTTGATATATGGCAAAATGAATATTTTATTCCATATGGGTTTACTTATGAAAACTATATTACAAAAGAGCAATATAAAAATACAAATATAGAAAATCGACATCTATTATTATTAAAGGCTATCGTTTTAGATAAAAGCCAAGAACAAAAATATTCCTACATGATGAAACACATTGAAAATATAGATAAGCTTGAATATTCAAATGATTCTTATTTTGAAGACTGTATCAATAGAAAAAACAACAGTTGTTATTTTTTTAATTATGATAAATTCGGGTTTACTGCAAAAATAGAAAACAAAAGTAAAAAAGACAAATTAGTATTTTTTAGTATTCCCTATGAAAAAGGGTGGAAAGCTTTTGTAAACGATGAATCCGAGAAAATAGAAAAGGTAAATATAGGATTTATGGCAGTAAAGGTTCCTGCTAAAAAAGACAGTACTATTAAGTTTTATTACATCGCTCCCGGTCTAATTTTAGGTGTTATAATAAGCGCTATAAGTTTTTTTGTATGTATAACTTATTTGCTATTATCCTATTATTTTAAATTTAAAAAATTAAAAAAACTCAGCTGCTAAGTACAAAAATTTTTACATATAAACATAGCTTTGCTTTTTTGTTGCTAATTTTAAAAAACTCGAGCGCCCCACGAAAGTGCTAATAAAATGGCACGAAAGTGGACCACTCGAGTTTTTAAAATTGAAAATACTATTTATAAAATAAGCAAATAACTTTCCTATCCTTTTATAAGTTACATTCTTTTAGCTTTTAGATTACGCATAAAACGAATTACCCTTCTAGATACATTTAACTGACCATAAAATAAAATTACATCTAATAATATAACTGCTGCTGCTGCTAAAGCCATATGGAAAGACGGATCTGAAAGAGAGAAAAAGCTTTTAAAATGTGTAATTCCTATAATAAAACCTAAACACATAAGTGCAAATAAAATCTTTTTTAAAATATTAAAGGGCTGACATATTTTAAAAAGTAATAAAAATTCGCTAAATCCAGCCGATATAACACATAACGTTGAAATTTGGCTGTGATTTGAATTAAAAAAGTTTGTTGCCGCCATAATTAATAAAATGCTAGTAACAATAGTTAGTGCACAGGGCATTGCGCGGCTTATAATATTGGCAAACAAATTTCCATGAATCCGTTCTTTATTTGGGCCTAGCGCCAAAATAAACGCCGGAATTCCTATTGTAAACACGCTAGTCAATGTCATTTGCACTGGTCTAAATGGGTATGACATATGCAAAAACAAAAAAACAAGTGCTAATAAGGTCGAATAAATTGTTTTCACTAAAAATAAAGAGGATGATCTTTGAATATTATTTATAGAACGTCTGCCTTCAGCTACCACTTTTGGCATTGCATCAAAATTTGAATCTAACAGCACAAGTTGCGAAACATTTTTCGCAGCACTACTACCAGATGCCATTGCTACACTGCAGTCGGCTTCTTTCAAGGCTAAAACATCATTTACTCCATCACCTGTCATAGCAACAGTATGTCCATTCTCTTTAAGTGCACAAATTAATTCTTTCTTCTGAGCCGGCGTGACCCTTCCAAAAATGGAATACTTATTTGCAGCTTGTTTTAACTCTTCAACCGTTTTAATTTTTGAAAAATCAATATAACTATCAAAAGATTCAAGCCCAGCTCTTTTTGCCACATTTGAAACTGTTAAAACATTATCTCCTGAAATAACTTTAATATCAACATCTTGTTCTTTAAAATATTTAAGTGTTTCCTTGGCTTCTTTTCGAATTTTATCTTTAAGCAAAATAAAACCCATAACTTCAATATTATCAGGTAAGTTGCAGTCTTTAAAGTTGTTTTTTGAATGCGCTAAAACAACTACACGATTTTCACGGTTATATTTATTTAAATCCTCTTCAATTTCGTTAATATTATCCTTTAATATAAATTCAGCTGCTCCCAATAAATAACTACCTTGATTTTCAAAATAAGCTCCAGACCATTTTTTTTCTGACGAAAAAGGGACAGTCGTTTGCGCTACTAACTTTTCCTTTTTTGCTTTTTTTAAAAATCCTTGTTTTAGTGCACTAATTGTTGGATTATCATCAGATAAAACCCCTGAAAGAGCGGAAATGGCCCCTTGCATATCCTCTTTGTTAAATTGGTTCATGGGTACAATTTTACTAACTTCCATAATACCTTCTGTTAAGGTTCCTGTTTTATCAAGGCAAAGAGTGTCTACTCTTGCTAAAGTTTCAATGCAATGCAATTCCTGGACCAAAACCTTTTGCCTTGCAAGTCTTACAACACTCACTGCTAAAACCGTACTAGTAAGCAAAACTAAGCCCTCTGGTATCATACCAATAATTGCTGCCGTAGTATTTATTACTGCATCTTCAAAAGTTCTATTATTATCAAATTGCTTCATAAACAAAAGGGTTCCTATTGGTATTATTAAGATTGAAAGTATCAAAATAATTCTTTGGAATGTTTTTAAAATTTCTGAGTTTACTTTTTTTAAGTATTTAGCATCTTTAGATATTGTAAAAGCATAATTATCATCGCCTATATGTTCTACTTTTGCACCACAATAACCACTAACTAAAAAGCTCCCCGATAAAAGCATGTCTCCATTTTTTTTACAAACCGCGTCCGATTCACCAGTTAGCAAAGATTCATTTGCTTCACATTCTCCACTCATTACCTTACAATCTGAGGGGACTTGATCTCCTGATTTTAGCAAAATTATGTCATCGAGAACTATATCATTTATACCAATAGGAACTTCCTTCCCAGCCCTTTTGGCTATAATTTTTGTTGATGAAACTATAGAAAGTTTATCAACTGTTCTTTTTGCTCGAATTTCTTGATAAACCCCTATAATTAAGTTTGAAACCACAACTCCCATAAATAATAAATTCTTATAAGATCCAACATAAATAATAGCTGCTGCTAAAATAAAGTTTATTAAATTAAATAGTGTAAATAAATGATTTTTAATAATAGTTGGAATTGTCTTTGTTGGAATTGACGAATCAGTATTTACTAAATTGTCGCAAATTCTTGATTGAACTTGATTTAAAGAAAGCCCTACCTTAGGGTCTGGCATATATCTTTTTATATTATTACATACGTTTGCCATAAAAAACTCCCCAGCTCTGCATTTTACTTAATTATATAGACATATAATTTTAATGTCAATTAATGTGTTTTCAATATTACTTTGAGGTGATAGTATGCGTTGTAGAATTGTAGATATGAGAAATAAGGAAGTTATTCATGTAAAAACCGGTAGACGCCTTGGTTGTGTAAGTGATGTTGAAATAGATACTATTGATGCAAGACTAATTGGAATCGTCATTTTTGGAAGGCTAAAGTGTTTTGGAATTTTTGGCCGTGAAGAAGACATATTTATTAGATGGGAAGAAATAAAAGTTATTGGAGATGACACCATACTTGTAAGCTGCGATGTAAATTATAAAAAGAAACGAAATTTTTTTCCTCTGTTAAATAATTTTATCAAATAAAAAAGATGAAAGTGCTAATTTAGCACTTTCATCTTTTGATTTCTTAAATACACACCATTAAATGATTTAATGCTACCTTATAACCTTCCTTACCTTTTTATTATCAGGGGCAAAATTATTTTCTCAGATAGACACCGGCTGGAATTCCAAAACCTTTTTTGCAATTCACTTTTCTATACATATACTTAGCATGCTTGTCTTATCTCACAATATCACCTTAAAATAATACTCTTACAGTAAAATTATTATATAAAACTTTTGTCGATTTTTATTTTTTGCTATTTGTTATTAATCAAAGCTATATTTAAATATAAAAAGTTCACAATATTTTTTTAAAAACGCTTGATTTTTTAACTAGTAATATGGTACAATTTTTATAATTAGTAAAATAAAACAATCTTATGTATTATTGATATTATTTGTTTATTTATTTCTGTTTAACAACTTATTTGAAAAGGGGAGGCAATAATGAAAATAAAAAAACAAATAAAAAAATATTTTCGCCTCTTTTTATCAGTAATCATATTGTCTGTGATATTTATATTCTCGGTTAAAGCAGAAGATGGCGGCATATCTGGTACAGCTGTTAAACAATATAATATAATAAATAATCTTAAAGCTGAGATGTCATCAAATGAAGACACATATAACCTTGCAGCCTATTTTGGCAGCGGGGCAGATGATAATGGGAAAATCTGGGTAGACAAATCTGTTTCTTTAAATGAAATGAAACTTGGTGATAGGGTTGTTGCACCTTCACCTTCAACTGAAGGTGGAGTTTATAACATTATGCTCTCAGCATTAGCTCAAAGTTATGAAACCGTAAACTATCCTGTTCTACCTGTTGATGTTGTATTTGTTTTAGATGTTTCGGGTAGTATGGTTTTCAACAGCAGTGGAACTACTGCTACACAAACTGATGTTAATAATGGCAATATGCGAGTATTACAGGCCGTGAACTCCATAAATGTTTCTATTGCAGCATTAATGGCTTCTAACCCAAATAATAGAATCGGTGTGGTAACATATAGTGGATCCAGTATTGATGGAACTAATGACGGTGAGTTTAATGGCTATGCTACTGTAATGACTCAAGCAAATAGAAAACCAAGAGCTACTACACTTTTAACTTTAAATTCATATGATGCTAGTGCTGTTACCGCCACAGATGGAAAATATTTGCATGTTGTAAATTCTTTTTCTGGCGGATCTGTTTCAAGCAGCTATGTTAAAACCTCTACTGGGCTTGCAATAAAAAACGGTGCATCTGTTGCTGTCAACAGCGTTCAAGTAGTTGGTGGTACGTATACTCAAGGTGGTATCGCTACCGGCTCATACTTGCTTGAAAATTCAACTAACCCTACAGTAAATGGTAAAGCCGCACGTGTACCAGTAATGGTACTTTTTACTGATGGAGCACCTGGATACTACAAACCAACCTGCACGCCATCTTCAGTAAGAGCTTTAGGGACCTTATATGGCAATGGTTCACCTGAACAACTTACTGCCGTAGGGCGGAATAATGCAGGTAGTTCCACTATTGCAACTGCAATTACTGCAAAACAACTTTGGGCAAGTCGATATATCCACGACGCACTTTTCTATACTGTTGGTGTAGCTATAGCAAGTAACAGTTTAAGTTCAGCTTTGCTTGACCCAAAGTATGGAGTAAATATGACTGGAGGAAGCGGATCTACATCTTGGAACTACACTGGAGTAAACAATGCTGTTACCAATCAGTCCAATCATAACGTAAATAATAATATTGGCTACGGCATTGCATCTACTAGTACAAACTATACCAATTTATCTTTTTCTAATATTATCGATAATGCAGCTCTTGAAAAATCATTTAATGAAATTTTATATGATATAAATGTAAAGTTAGAAAGGCCGGTACAAGGCTCTGGCACCGGTTCTACTGTAACTTTTACTGATACTGTCGGCCAAGACCTTACACTTATGGGTCTACCAAATGTTATGTATAATGGTTGTCGTTTTGGTGGAAGCTCAATGGCAAATGTAACTTTTAGCTCTAACGGTTCTGGCGGTTATAATGCTAGTGTAGGCAGTGGAGGTGGAAACTTTATTGGATATATTGATTCCGGGGGAAGCGACCTTACAGAATATGGAATAACGTGGAACGAACTTTGGGGAACAAATAATAATCCGCCCCGTATCAGAACCTACTATTACCGAGCACCAACTTCTACTGATGACCCAAATGGTTCTTTTAGTAGCTCAAACGGTGGAACTAAGACAGGTACGTTAGTTCACGGTAATACAACATATTCAAATACAACATTTAGTTATGGATATACTCTCACTCGTACATTTGATATAGATCTAAATGCTTCTTGGAGCTTCAATGTAATAATAAATGAAATTATCTCAGGTGAAGGCACCCGAAACCTTAACGCTATAAATTTATCGGTTGTAACTACATGGCCTGAAAATTCTGATACATCCATTCAAACTTTAAACTGGACTATTCCAGAAGCCTTATTACCAGTTTTCACAAATAACCAAGGTTCCTATTCTGAAAATCAACCAATTAGATTGATTTTCGCTGCTGGTTTTACTGACCCCTCTTCTACTACAAGTGGGAAAACATACTATATAAATGGCTATGATGGAGCAAACCATGTCACTATTAACGGTACAACACACACTTGTGGTAACTGTACGGCCATATATGAACCAGATACGCAAAACCCATGTTACTATAACCGATTATTAAATGCTGACGGAAGGGTTGCAATTTATTCCACATATGCTGACCTTTTGAATGAACTTACTACTTCTGAAAAATCAAATGTAACCACTAATTACTCTACAGATGCCCAGCGTCTCACTGCTACAATAAATTATTTAACTGCCAATCACAATTGGAAGTACAGCGGTGATTACACCCCTATAGCTTTATTAAAATCCGATATCTCTCAATCAACTGGTATTGATGTAGCTGATGTTACCAACACCGCAGAAACTTATTATGCTACTAAATTTGAACCACTAACCTCAGGGGGACAAAAAAATATAACTGCCTATCTTGGAAATAATGGCCGAATTGTTCTATCTCAAATTGCACCAGCTTCTGTAACATTAGAAGCAACTAAAGCAACAAACGGCATATCACTTTCTAATTCAGAATCATTTAATTTTGCAGCTTATCCTGTAAGCTATAGTACAGATGGTACACGTACTGTTGCTACTCAACCAATTGCAACGGGTTCTAACAATCCTAATGGCGCTACACCTGGCGCAGTTACTTTTACCCCAAATTTAGAACTTGCAGCTGTTGGAGAATATGAATATGTAATACGTGAAATTGCTGGTACTAACACTAAATTCACATATAGTAATCAAGTTTTTACTGCTATAGTTACAGTGTCAGAAACAACAAACATTGATCTTGCTGCAAATGTTACTTATTATTCTGGCCAAAAAACTCATAAAACTGACAGTTTAACTGAAATAACTACAGATAACCCTGTTTTTATAAATAACTATACTCCTGGATCTATTACAGTTCCAATTGAAGCTACAAAAAAACTTTCCGGAAGAACTTTAAGTGCAGGTGAATTTTCTTTCACTCTTACTGAAACAGATGCTTCCGGTAATACCCTTACCGGAGCAAACGCTTATAGTGAAACTGTAAGCAACTTATCTCCTGTAAACCCCCCAACTGGCACAACTAGTACAAGCAGTATACCTTTTTCAAGTCTACATTTCTCAACTGAAGGTACTCGCTATTTTAAAATCACTGAGAACATACCTACAAATAAATTAGGAGGTGTAACATATACACCTATTTACTATAAATGCAGGGTTTATGTTACTGCAAATACTGTTACCGGTTTGCTTGAGCCTGTTACAACTTATTATAAAATTGATAATAATGTGGAATCGCAGCTTTCAAGTGGCACGCTGCCAGATTTTGCAAACAGCTACGCGGCGACCGGTTCTGCGGCCTTGGCCGCGCAAACCACACTAGAAAATCGCGCGCTTGGCGCCAGCGAGTTTTCGTTCAACATTTTTGGCGCAACCTACAGCGAAACAGACATTTTAACGCCTAGCGATTCACCGCTGAGTATTTCGCAAAACGCTAGCGGCACAACAAGTGTTGGCGCTTCAACCGGAGTCACCAGCACCGGCGGCGTAGCGTTTGGCACGGTAAATTACACCTTGTCCGACGTTGGCGAGCACTACTACCTGATCTTCGAAGATACCTCAAATCTTCCTGCCAATGTCGTTGCAAAATCGCCAACGCCCGGCGTTTTTGCCGCCAAAGTCACGGTAAGCGACAACGGCGACGGCACTTTGAGCGTTGCCACGACTTACTTTAGCATCGCCGAAAATGACGGCGCGCTGATGCTTGACGCCGCGCTCAACGACGGCCAGGTTCCAAATTTCACAAACACATATTCCGCGGCGACCGTTAGCGACAGTACAGCCGCTGCGTTTGAAGCAACCAAAATTTTGCTCGATAAAAACTTGGCAGCTGGCGAATTTTCGTTCACGCTCACCGAGGTTGATTCTAGCGGCACACCGCTTTCGGGCGACAGCGCCTACTCGCAAACCAAGCAAAACGCCGTGGGTTCGGGCGACCCTAGCACGAGTGGAAGTTCTGGTTCAGTGTCGTTTGACCCGATTGCGCTCTCGAGCGCAGCTGCTGGCTACCCAGGCACCACGCCAAGCGGCACGGTTTACCAAAAAACTCACCGGTACAAAATTGAAGAAACCGTGCCGGTTCCGGGCGACGAGTACGTCTCTTACAGCAGCGACTACTTCTTTGCCGAAGTTACCATAAATTACGATTACAGCACCGGTGCGCTTAGTGCCACTAACAAAAAATATTTAGACAAAAATAATTCGCAACTTTCAGGCAGCAATTTGCCAACCTTTACCAACAACTATACCGGCCAAAATGCCGAAGTTTCGGTCGTTGCGACAAAAATTTTGAAAAACAAGAATCTTGCAGCGGGTGAATTTTCGTTCACGCTCACCAGAACCGATGCTAGTGGCACACCGCTTTCTGGCGGCAGCGCCTACTCGCAAACCAAGCAAAATGCCGTGGGCTCGGGCCAGCTAAGCACCGGCAGCGTCACGTTTGACCCGATCATTTACCAAGAGGGCGCGCAAAATTCTAGCCCGTATTACTACGTGCTGCGCGAGGTTCCAAGCGCCGATGCCCACTACACTAGCAGTTCTGCAGTTTACACCGTGAAAGTCGACGTCGCTTCCGACCTCAATAGCGGCAAGCTTTCTGCCGCGCCGACTTTCTACGAAGGGATCGGCACAAGCGGCACAACGCTTAGCAGCATCGACAGCTTCATTTTTGAAAACACGTACACGCCAGACGCTGTTTCCGCCGAGATCGATGCCACAACAACCTTGATCGGCCGGGATTTAAACGCAAGCGAGTTTGAGTTTAACGCATATAATGCAACGTTTGATGGCACGACGCTAATTCAAGGTGACCCAGCCACCTCAGACGCGGCAAATTCAGCGGAAATTAATCCAACTGGTACTGACAACGTCGGTGATGTCGACTTTTCTAAAATTAGTTATAATTTGAGTGATATTGGCGATCACTACTACCTGCTCAAAGAAGAAGGTGGAAGTCTTGATGACATGACTTACTCTAATGCTGTTTATGCTGCAAAAGTTACAGTTACTCAAAACCTCGACACTGGTAACCTAAGCGCCGTTGGGCCAATTTATTACAACGTTATAAAAAATGGCGACACATTATATCAAAGTCAAACAACTTTTGACACTAAAAATGTCACTATACCAAGTTTCTCAATTTCTGGTAATCTGAATATATTTAAGCCAACTGATGACAAAGATACCACGGGAGATACAACTCTGGCACTTGGTTCTGAACTCCCTGCCGGCGTTGAACCAAACTTTATAAACATTTACGTGGACGACACTGCAACAATTACTATTAATACTACAAAAATTTTAACAGGCCGAACTTTAAATAAAAATAAATTTGATTTTACACTAACAGCTATAGATGAAAATGGTAATGAATTGGGTGCTACTGACGAAGGTTACTTCAAAGAAACAATAACTAATATGGGATCAACTAACACTAGTACTGATGCAGATGGTAAACTTACTAGCTCCGGTCCGGTTAAATTCCCAATCAATTATACGGAAGACTATGACGGTGGGAAAACCTATTACTACCGCATTAGTGAAAAAACCGGTAGTGATCCATCACATTATTTATACAGTAATCAATTTTATACCGTTCGCGTAGATATTCCTGCTGACTTTGATTCAAAAACATTTTCAATCAACACAAGCTTCTATAACAGCGATGGAACACCTGTTAAAACTTCTCTTGTATTTAAAAATATTTACTCAGCCAACCCATTACCTTACTGGATACAGTCAGGAGACAGTTCTAAGCCTTGGTCATGGTTTAGTATGTCAATCCTTTCTACTATTGCACTTGTAATTATCCTTATATATCACAAAAAGAGAGATTTTTAAGTTAGGCTTTTTTTAAGAAACGCAAATCATTATTAGATTTGCGTTTCTTTTAAATTTAGAAATTTCAGAAAAACTTGAAAAGTTAGGGTATTTGTTATATACTTTCTTTGTTACTTTAAAGATAAATCCCGTTTGTTCATTACTTATGAAAGTGTAGATAAATATGTTATATGACAATTTAAAAAAATACAGAAAATATATGCTTTTTTTCTGTGATTTTATCATTTGGAACCTTTCTTTTTATTTTTCTTTTGCTGTAAACCACAACAGTTTTTCTTTAATTGGTTATGAATTAGATTTTTTAAAAAGTTTGGTTATACTAAATATATGTTTTAGCCTGGTTTTTACTTTATTTCGATTGTATGACCGAGTTTGGCGCTATGCCAACATCGAGGATTTTTTCTATGCAGGTATTGCTTCTGTTAGTGCTAACTTTCTTTTTTGCGTTGGTACTTTAACTTTAGATCTTCACCTTGGCGTTCGGACATTCGTTTTGCTCTCCATGCTTTCAACTTTTATCATGTTTATGCTAAGATTTGTATACAGGCTCGATAAAATGATTGGACGGCAAAACCACGAGGGTGAACCAAAAAAAAGAATGTTGATCGTTGGCGGTGGTGAAGCAGCCGTTTTAATGCTTAGTGAATTTTCAAAATCACAAAGCAATAAATATGTACCCATTTGTATAGTTGATGACGATAGAGAAAAAATAGGAAGACGAATTGCTGGTGTTAAAGTAGTTGGTTCAACTTATGAAATTCCCCATATTTGCGAAGACCATCAAATAGAAGTTATTTTATTTGCAATATCAGCAATATCGGTAAAAGATAAAAAAAGAATTTTAGATATTTGCGCAAGAACTACCCTTGAAGTTAAAATAGTTCCAAATATTTGCGAATTGGTAGCGTCATCTAATGGATCACTTTCTGAAGGCATTAGACAAGTTGAAGTGGAAGATCTCTTAGGCCGAGAACCCATTATATTTGAGACAGACAAATACGGAACTTATATAAAAGACCAAGTCGTAATGGTAACCGGTGGCGGTGGTTCTATTGGATCTGAACTTTGCCGACAAATAGCGCTTTTAAAGCCTAAAAACTTAATAATTTTAGATATATATGAAAATAATGCATATGAAATACAGCAAGAGCTTATTAGAGAGCATGGAAAAAATTTGACATTTGAAGTTCAAATAGCATCTATAAGAGATTTTAAAAAGTTGGAAACCTTGTTTTTAGAAAAAAGTATAGATGTAATTTTTCATGCTGCTGCACACAAACATGTACCACTTATGGAAACTAACCCAGAAGAAGCTGTAAAAAATAATGTTTTTGGCACATTAAATCTTGTCACTTTAGCTGATAAATATAAGGTTAAAAAATTTGTTCAAATTTCAACAGATAAGGCTGTTAACCCAACTAATGTTATGGGTGCTACTAAACGTATTTGTGAAATGATTGTTCAAAATATGGACAAGCATAGCAGCACTAAATTTGTTGCCGTTAGATTTGGAAATGTTTTAGGTTCCAATGGTTCTGTAATTCCTTTGTTTAAAGAACAAATAAAAGAAGGTGGCCCTATTACCGTCACCCACCCAGACATAATAAGATATTTTATGACTATTCCCGAAGCGGTTTCTTTAGTCCTTACAGCTGGAGGTCTTGCTGAAGGTGGCGAGATTTTTGTTTTAGATATGGGTGAACCTGTAAAAATAAAAGATTTAGCTGAAAATCTTATACGACTCTCAGGATTCATTCCTGATAAAGACATTGAAATAAAATATACCGGGCTTCGCCCTGGGGAAAAGCTTTATGAAGAGCTTTTAATGAGTGAAGAAGGTATAACTAAAACTTCTAACAAAAAAATTTATATTGGTAAACCAATTGAATTTGATCCTGTAACTTTTGAAAAAAGTCTTGAGCTTTTACAACTGGCTACTCAAACAAATAGCAAAAAAGACATTCAAAAAGTTCTTATTCAAATGATTCCAACCTTTAAATATAAAGTTCACAAGGTTTAAAAGGACTTTATTTTCGTTAGTGAATATTTGCTATTGATCATAATATGCGGTATAATAATTCTAGTAAAAATGTAAAACGATTATTTTTTATTTTAAGGAGGAAATGCTTATGAGTATAAATGAACAATTAGAAAATGAGCCGGAAACTGAACCTTTAGAGACAAGTTTTGAACCGGAACCTGAAAATGAAAATATGGACAGTCTTGACTACCCTAATGAATATTCTTACAATGAACCATTGCATAATCGTAAATCTAAAAAAAGTCCTTTAATTTTAGTCCTTTGTCTTATTATTAGTCTTTTTGGTGGAATTATAGGCGGCAGTTTGTATGGCTATATATCTTCAACCAAGTCTTCAGAAAAAACTTTATCATCTGGTAACTCCGATAATACATCAGCACAAATTAATAGCTCCACTATGCTTTCATCTGCTGAAGTGGTAAAACTTGTTGCCGACTCTGTTGTTGATGTTTCAACTGAAACTACAACGAAAAGTTCTGACAATAAATCTTACGTAAGCATCAGTGCAGGAAGTGGCATAGTCTATTCTTCAGATGGTTATATAGTTACTAATGAACATATAATTAAGGATACTAACAAAATAATTGTAACTTTAAAAAATGGCACTAAATACTCAGCAACTTTAATTGGTTCTGATTCTAATAAAGATATTGCCCTTTTAAAGATTAATGCAAGTGGCCTTTCTACAGTGACCTTTGGTAACTCGGATAATTTAGAAGTTGGCGAATCAACTATTGTAATTGGAAATCCTTTGGGTGAACTTAGTGGTACTGTTACAGAAGGAGTTGTTAGTGCTATTAACAGAGAAGTCACTGTAGAAGGCCATGAAATGTCTTTACTGCAAACTAGCGCAGAAATTAATTCGGGCAATTCCGGTGGCGGAGTGTTTCGCCTAACGGGCGAGTTAATTGGAATGGTTATAGCTAAATCATCTGGTGATGACATTGAAGGACTTGGCTTTGCTATTCCTGCAAACACTGTAAAAACGGTTGTTGAAAGTTTAAAAAAATAGTGATTTTAAAAAATTTTAATTTGAATAACAAAACTTCATTAGGAAACAATAATAACAGGCAAAACTTTTTGCCTGTTATTATTTCTTGTGAGGTGACAAATATGAATACTAAAAGTGCCAATCCCAGCATACAATGTAAAGTTGAACAGTGCGAAAACCATTGTGGTAGCGAAAACTATTGCGGACTTGACGCAATAAATGTTAACACCCACGAAAGTAACCCAACTGTCCCCCAATGTGTTGACTGTGAATCTTTTGTTGCTAAAAAGCAACAATAAAAAGTCAAAACTCACATAAAAAATGTGTATCGGAACAAATAAGCAATTTTTTTACTTATTTGTTCCCTTTTTTACGTAATTATGATATAATGAATTCGTAATTGTTCAAAGATTTTGTATTTTATTTATTTTAAATACATGTTGAACATAATATTTTTTTAGGAGGGACGCTTGTGGGCAAAAAATTATCTTTATTTAAAACCGGGTTAAAAGACGGATACCCAATTGGTTTCGGCTATTTACCTCTTGCCTTTACATTGGGTATTGGCGCCTCTAATATGGGTCTTAAACTTCCCGTTTCGATCGCCATGTCTATGCTTAGCTTTACCGGTGTTGGACAATTGACCGCTATGGACTTGATTTCAAGGGGAGAATCTTATGTTGGATTCTTTTTAGCTCTTTTAGTCATTAACTTACGTAATATTGTTCTTTCGCTTTCAATGGCTCAAAAGTTAGAGCCAAAAACAAGTCTGGGTAAAAAACTTGTTCTTGCAATGGGAAATACCGACGAAATCTTTGCATTAACAATTAGAAGAGAGGGTAAACTCCCTGCAAATTATCTTCTTGGTGTAATGACATTACCTTATGCCGCGTGGTTTGTTGGTGCATTTGTTGGTAGTGTTGCCGGAGATGTCTTACCACCCCAAATTACTATTGCAATGAAAATGGCTCTTTATGCAATGCTTATAGCTTCAGTTGTTCCAGCTATTAAAGAATCTAGACCAATTTTATACGTTGCAGTAATTTCCGGTCTTTTAAGCTGTGTTCTTAAATGGTTACGGCCATTATTTACCGGTGAGTCTGGTTTTGAAAAAGTAGTTTCTGGACTTCTATCACCTAGTGGCGTTTTAATTATAGGTTCGCTTGTAAGTGCTGGAATAATTGGTGCTCTGTTCCCGGTAATTAGTAGAGGCAAGGAGGAACAAGAATGAGTACATACATTTTAATTTGTGTATTGTTGTTATTTATAACAACATATTTTACAAGAATGTTACCGTTCCTACTTTGTAAAGGTGACATAAAAAATAAGTTTGTTAGATCTTTACTAGCATACTTGCCTTATGCCGTACTTACATCTATGATATTCCCAGAAGTTTTTGAAATCACTGGCATGGGTTTAATCCCTGCTATAGTTGGTTTTGTGGTTGCTGTAGTTATCTCTTATATGAATAAAAGCTTAATCATAGTTCTTGCAAGTTCTACTGCTGCAACTTTAATTATGATGCTTATAAATCCTTATATTATGAGCTTTTTAGGTTTCTAAAAAATAAATAAAAATTGCCCGATTGTAAAAGTTTCAGTCGGGTATTTTTTATTTCTAAAAAAGATTGACAACTATTATCTTTTATATAAAAATATATATAGCATACTTACATAATCTTTTTAAGGAGTGGTTTAAATGTTTAAAAGAAATAAAGTTTCCGACTACATTAGTAAACCAGAAGAATTTTTAAAACTTAGTAAGGATGACATTAGTATGGTTACAGGTGGCTTTATTAAAGATACAGGGTCTTTCTACCTAGTCATAAATACAAGTGGTATGGGCGCTGTAAAATCAAAAGTATCTTATGGCGGAAACTCTGGAATGACTAAACAAGAAGCTTATGCGGAAGCGATAAAACTTGATGCTATTGATTATTCTAAGCAACCTTAATTTTTTATAGAAAAACAGGCTACAATAGTTTGTAAACTATTGTAGCCTGTTTTTTTTATTAATCCTACTGCCTATATTCCAATAATTTTCTAAAATTTTTATAAAATTCTTGACAAAATATTCTTTTTGTTGTATTATATATACAGGCTTTGAGATCTCTGCCTAAAAATTAAAAGGAGTTGGTTTAAAATGTTTAGAAAAAATAAAGTAGTAAATTATACAAATAAGGAAAATGAACCAATTACGAAACTTTCTCATGAGGATATTAGCAACGTTTCCGGTGGTATTGTAGTTGACAGAGGAACTTACTTTCTCGTCTTAAATACAAGTGGTATGGGAGTTGTTCAATCAATAGTTCGCTATGGCGGAACTGGACAACTAACAAAACCGGCAGCAGCTATAGAAGCTAATCGCTTAGATGCTATTGACTACTCAATATTATAAAATACATACAAATATAAAAAGCTTCCTTTTTACTGGAAGCTTTTTTATATTTAATTTAAATTTTTTAAAAAGTTATTTAAGTAAACTATCTAAAATAAGCGAACAATTGATAATACAATAAGAATTGCACCTGAAATAAACACAAAAATTCGAGGGTCTATAAACTTTATTGATGAGATCTTTTTGCCTATAATATTGCCTAAACTTAAAAATACAAATTGACTAATACCAACGGATATAGGAATAAAAAGTGAGTTAAGTCCCGATACCGCTAAACTAGTTCCTGCGGCAATTGAGTCAATAGATAATGCAACTCCTAAATAAATAGCTTCAATTAAATCAATATGTTTTGACTTATCAAAGTCAAAATCAATTGGTTTTTTTATTATTTTTACTGTAAGGCCCAGAAAATTTATAGCAAAATGCCAAACTCTTTTAACCTTAGGATTTTTCTTCTTATTATCATCATTTTTAAAACCCTGATATATTGTAAATGCACCAAGCAAAATTAGCATAACACAGCCTATAAATTTTGCTACGGTTGGATCTACAACTAATAGTATCATACTTCCTAAAAAAATTGCTGCTGCTGTAAAAATGACTGAAATTACGCTTACTATAATTTTTGCTAAAAACGGTATTTTTATTTTTCTAATCGAATATGAAATACCAATACCAAGTGCATCCATACTTAATGATATCGATAAAAGAATTATTCCTAAAAATCCCATAAAATTACTCCTTTTAGAGGTTATAATTAAACGCAAACGGCCAAGGCTCTTTGAATTTTCAAAATAGCCATTACCTTTATTCGGTATTCCACAATATTCAAAATATTAGTCTGCTGCTACAATGCAGTGGGCTTTTTCTTTTTTCTTTATTTATGTAATATAACCTGTCTATCTTTGAATATATTACTTATGGACAATATGAGAAGTTAAAGCTAGAGGGGAACTGATATTATGGATTGGCATAATTTATCTTGTGATGAGATACTTAAAAAGTTTAATGTAAAAAAGGACGTTGGACTAAATAACATGTTGGTAGCTCAACTTCAAGAAAAGTATGGCAAAAATAGACTAAAAGAAAAAAAGTCTAAAAGTTTATTTTCAAAATTCATAGCACAGTTTTCTGATTTTATGATAATCATTTTACTAATTGCAGCAGTTGTCTCTTTTATTACTGATATTATAAAAGACAGCAATGATTTTATAGACCCAATAATTATACTTTTTATTGTTGTAATGAATGCAATAATTGGTGTTGTGCAAGAAAACAAAGCAGAAAAAGCCATTGAAGCTTTGAAAAAATTATCTTCACCTAAAACAAAGGTAATTAGAAGCGGTAAAGAAGTATCAATTTTATCAGAAGAAATCGTTCCAGGAGATATTTTAGTTTTAAATTCTGGAGACTTAGTGCCAGCTGATTCTAGAATTATAGAAAGTTATGGGCTATATACTGAAGAATCATCATTAACTGGCGAATCTTTGCCAATTTTAAAAGAAGCTAATTTAGTTTTACCAAAAAACTTGCCGGTTGCTGATCGTAAAAACATGGTATTTTCAGGAAGCATAATAACAGCGGGGCACGCTTTAGCTATTGCAGTGAAAACTGGAATGAACACAGAGGTTGGCAAAATTGCTGGTTTAATAAACAAAGAAGAATCTCCCCAAACACCACTTCAAAAAAAGCTAGAGAAAACTGGAAAAATTTTAGGAATTGGAATCACTGCTATTTGTTTTTTCATTTTTATTTTAGGTGTAATTCAAAAAGTCAATACAATAGATATGTTCATGATAGCTATTAGTTTAGCTGTAGCCGCTATTCCTGAAGGTTTGCCAGCTGTTGTCACTATTGTTTTGGCTTTAGGGCTTCGTAGAATGGCTGCCAATAAAGCTATTATAAGAAAACTTAGTGCTGTTGAAACTCTAGGTAGCGCAACTGTTATTTGTTCAGATAAAACAGGAACCTTAACCCAAAATAAAATGACTGTAAAAAAGCTGTTTAACCATGATGGTATTATTAACTTCACTAGCAAATCCGGTGAAAATATTTTATCACTTGGTGCTCTTTGTAACAATTCAATTGTATCAGGCGAAAAAGAAAACTTTAAAGTTTCTGGCGAACCAACTGAAATATCATTACTGGAGGCTTATAATACTTTTGGGCATTCTAAAAGAACATTAGATAAAAGTTTTCCCCGGGTTTACGAGTTTCCATTTAGCTCAAGCAGAAAACTGATGACTACTGTACACAAGTTGCCAAGTGGAAAATTTCGTGTAATAACTAAAGGTGCACCTGAGGTTTTATTAAGCATTTCTAATAGATTAGAAGAAGGTCCACTGGCAAATAGTATTCGGCAAAAAATAAAATTTCAAAATGAAAACATGGCAAAAGAAGCGCTTAGAGTTTTAGCTGTTGGTTATAAGGACGTATCTAGCCTACCAAAATCACAGAGTGAAGCTGAAAAAGATTTAGTTTTTTGTGGCCTTATTGGCATGATTGACCCTCCAAGACCTGAAGCAAAGCTTGCCGTGGCTGACTGCAAAAAAGCAGGAATTCGCCCAGTTATGATCACAGGTGATCACATTGCTACAGCCACAGCAATTGCCAAAGAGCTTGGAATTTATAATAAAAATGATTTAGCCATAACTGGAACCGAACTTGATAGCTTAGATGAAAAGACTTTTCAAAAAAATGTTTTTAAGTATTCTGTTTTTGCAAGAGTTTCACCAGAACATAAAGTAAAAATTGTAAAAGCATTTCAAAAAAATGGTGCTGTTGTAGCTATGACCGGTGACGGTGTAAATGATGCTCCTGCCCTTAAAGCAGCTGACATTGGCTGTGCTATGGGAAAAAGCGGAACCGATGTTGCAAAAAGTGCAGCAGATATGATTTTAACAGATGACAATTTTTCTACTATTGTTGAAGCCGTTAAGCAAGGACGTGGAATATTTCAAAATATAAAAAAAGCCATACATTTTTTACTTTCAACCAATATTGGTGAAATAGTTGCCGTTTTAACAGCATTTCTTTTAAAATTACCATCACCACTTTTAGCTATTCAGCTTTTATGGATAAACTTAGTCACCGATTCACTCCCAGCTTTAGCTCTTGGTGTTGACCCGGTTGGAAGTGATATTATGAATAAACCACCAATTAAACCTGAGAGCGGACTTTTTTCTCATTCAAGATGGCACAACATAATAACCGAAGGCTGTTTTATTGGGTCTATATCTCTTTTAGCATTTACAATAGGTCGAATTTTTTTTGATGTGGGTAGTACACCAGTAATAGGAAGAACCATGACATTTGCGGTTATGAGTTTATCTCAGATTATCCATGCTTTTAATATTAGAAGTGAAGAATCTATATTTAAAACGGGAATATTAGGCAATATGAGTTTAATATATTCATTTATGCTTTGCGTAATTTTACAAGTTTCGGTAATTTCGCTTCCTTTTTTAACTACAGTATTTAAAACTGTATGTTTAGATTTAACTCAGTGGCTAATTGTAGCAGGGCTTTCCCTTTCCCCTTTAATACTCGTAGAAATCGAGAAAAGGTTTGCCAAACAAAATTAAAAAGAATACATAAAAACAAACATGTCTACACTATTTATGCCAGAATTTATCTTTTGCCTTTGTAGCGTAGTATCCAGCTTCAAAGTTAAAGCTCCCTACTTTACCACATATAAAATTTAAGGTAAAATAAAAATATAGGTAAAGGAAGGAGATAAAATGGATAAAAAGCAATTAGCAAATTTAGCAGTAAACGCTTTTAAAAAAGAGTACCCAAACGCTAAATGTTCGCTTGATTATAAAGATCCAGTTCAGCTTTTAATTGCAACTAGGCTAGCCGCTCAATGCACTGATGCTCGAGTTAATTTAGTTACGCCAGAACTTTTTAAAAAGTTTAAATCAGTTGATGATTTTGCTAAAGCTGATGTTAATGAAATAGAAAAGTATATTAAATCTTGCGGATTTTACCATGTAAAGGCACACGATATAGTTGCCATGTGCAAAATGCTTAAAGAAAAATATTTTTCTATAGTGCCTGACACAATAGAAGAACTAATTAAATTGCCGGGTGTTGGCAGAAAAACTGCAAACTTAATTATTGGCGATGTGTATAATAAACCAGCTGTAGTTGTAGACACTCACTGCATTAGAATAACCAGGCGACTAGGTTTTCACGACACTAAAAATGCTGTTAAAATAGAGAAAATTTTAAGAGAGGTTTTGCCGCCTAATGAGTCAAATGACTTTTGCCATCGCTTAGTTTTACATGGCAGAGCAGTATGCCGTGCAATATCTCCTAGGTGTGACCAATGCTGTATGAAAAGTTTTTGTGGCAGCGTAACATTGCATCCAATTCGCTCTACAAATACATTCGACTGAGCCAACATCCCCTTGCCCGCGAAATAAATTCAAGCGTCAGGGGTTCATCAAAACACCATTTACAGTTGATACTATTTGCGTACCCATATTATAATCAAAAAAACAGATGAGGAAGTTAAATGTATAAATTAATAAAGCAGAACAAAAACGCAAGGCGTGGCGAATTTATAACACCACACGGGACTGTTCAAACGCCAGCGTTCATGAACGTTGCAACTTGCGGGGCTATAAAAGGAGCTGTTTCGGCACTTGATTTAAAAAATTTAAAATGCCAAGTTCAACTTTGTAACACTTATCATTTGCATTTAAGACCGGGCGATGAAGTTGTTAATAAACTAGGCGGGCTTCATACATTCACAAGATGGTCTGGCCCTATTTTAACAGACAGCGGAGGATTTCAAGTTTTTTCGCTTTCTAAACTTAGAAAAATATCAGAAGAGGGAGTTTGTTTTTCCTCTCATATTGATGGCCATAAAATTTTTATGGGACCTGAAGAAAGCATGAGAATCCAATCAAATTTAGGTTCAACTATTGCTATGGCATTTGATGAATGCGTTGAAAATCCTGCAGAATATGATTATGCTAAAAATTCTTGCGAGCGAACCGTTCGGTGGCTAATACGCTGCAAAAATGAAATAGATAGATTAAATAATTTTGATGATACTATAAATAAACAGCAACTGCTTTTTGGAATAAACCAAGGAAGTACATTTAATGATTTGAGAATTGAACACATGAAAAAAATACGAGAACTTAATCTTGACGGCTATGCAATTGGTGGACTAGCTGTGGGTGAAACCGCCCAGGAAATGTATGATGTTATTGAAAAAGTTGAACCCTTTATGCCACAAGATAAAATAAGATATTTAATGGGTGTTGGTACCCCACTAAATATCTTAGAAGCCGTTATGCGTGGCATTGATCTTTTTGATTGCGTTATGCCTAGTCGAAACGCTAGGCACGGGCATTTATTTACAAGCGAAGGCATTATGAATATGTTTAATGCAAAATATGAGCTTGATAGCAATCCAATCGATAAAAATTGCGATTGCCCAACTTGTAAAAATTTTTCAAGAGCATATATACGCCATTTATTTAAAAGTGGTGAAATGCTTGCCATGAGGCTTGCTGTTATGCATAATCTTTATTTTTATAATAGTCTTTTAGAAAAAATAAGAAACGCACTCGATGAAAACAAGTTTGAAACATTTTATAATGAAAACAAAGAAATTTTAGGAAGAAGAATATAAAAGTGCAACGGGACTATCAAAAAGAACTTGATTTATTAATTGAAAAAATAAAAGAAAATAAGATGAAACCCGCATTATTGTTACACAGCTGCTGCGCACCTTGCAGCAGCTATGTTTTAAAATATTTACTTTCATTTTTTAATATAACTGTTTTTTATTATAACCCCAACACATTTCCTGAAGAAGAATATAATAAACGAAAATTTGAGCTTGAAAAACTTTTATCTCTTATGGGGGTAGAAAAATCTGTTAAATTGATCTGTTCAGAATATGATCATGAAACTTTTAACCGGGCCACTAAAGACTTTATTAATGAAAAAGAAGGCGGGCACCGATGCTCAATTTGTTATGAACTAAGACTTCAAAGAACTGCAGAACTTGCAAAAAAATTAGGTGTTGATTATTTTTGTACGACATTATCGGTTAGCCCTTATAAAAACGCCCAAAAACTAAATAATATTGGCCAAAAATTAGCCGCTGAGTATGGTGTTAACTATTTAGTTTCTGATTTTAAGAAAAAAGCTGGATATAAACAGTCTATCGAATTATCAAAAAAATATAACTTATACCGTCAAAACTATTGCGGATGTAAGCCTCCTTCTGCATAAAAAAGTTTAGCGCCACTTCCGCACTCACTACGCGAGTACTTCCGCGGCGGCAGTGTGACACCGCAATCAACCTGCACACTAATCTTAATATGAAACTTTTTTCTTTCCGCTTCTTGGTTCAAGTTGTATCGTGAGCAAAATAACTCAACCTCTCGAAAAAACTTAGATCGTGTATTATCAGCGGCAATCTGCCGCATGCAAAAGCAAGCCGTAAAAAAAGAGCTAGCATACATATAAAATTGTATGCTAGCTCTTTTTTTATAATTTTATTTATTTTTCGTTAAGCAATAACCCTTTGCATTTTTGTACCATTTTTTCTTTTTCTTTAGTAACCTTTGGATAATGTGGATCTATTTTCTCCATAACTTCGGTTAACACTTGCGATACAAAAGACCTTGCAAACCATTTTTTATCTGATGGTACTACATACCATGGTGAATGCTGCGTAGCTGTACTATTAATTGCCAATTCATAGGCCTTCATATAATCGTCCCAATACTTTCTCTCTTGAACATCGGCGTCAGAAAGTTTCCAATTTTTGTTTTTATCATCAATTCTCTTTAAAAAACGTCTCTTCTGCTCATCTTTAGATATACAGAAAAAGAATTTTATAACACGCGTACCATTTTCCCAGAGATACTTTTCAAAATTTATTATCTGCTCATATCTCTTTTCAAAAATACCAGACGATTTACATCTATCAGGTAAATTTTGAGTTTTATAAAGCTCATGCACCCTAGCAATTAAAACATCTTCATAATAAGACCTGTTAAATATTCCTATTTTTCCTCTTGCCGGTAAGTTTTTAATACATCTCCATAAATAATCATGAGACAAATCTTCACTAGAAGGCTTTTTAAAGTTAGTAACCTCCACACCTTGAGGGTTAAGCCCTGTCATAACATGTTTTATTGCTCCATCTTTACCTGCAGCATCCATAGCCTGCAAAATTATTAGAATTGACTCTTTCCCTTGAGCATAGAATCGATCTTGCAAGAGCTCCATTTTTTTTATATTTAATTCGCCAGTTGATAAAACAACCTCTTTATCCATAGTTAAATACTCAGCTGCTGGATCAAATGCCTTGTATTTAAAAACTTTTTCTCCATTAAATTTATAATTGCCTAAATCCATATAAACTCCTCCTATAGACTAATATTTTTGTTAATTTTACCATATTTAATGAGAAAAGTCAATGACATCTTTATTGCCTGAAGATCTTATTAAATATATGCTAAAATATAAAAAGAATTAAAATTATTTAAGGAGAATAAAACTATGAAAGTCTGTGCAACAGTTTGCGAATTTAATCCATTTCATAATGGTCATAAATACTTAATATCGGAATCAAAAAAATTAGGTTTTAGTCATACAGTGGCTGTAATGAGCGGAAATTTTACTCAAAGGGGAGAACCTGCAATTATTTCTAAATGGGCAAGGGCAAAAACCGCTATTTTAAATGGTGCTAACTTAGTTATTGAATTGCCGGTGCCTTTTTCTATAGCTCCTGCTGAAAAATTTGCATTCGGTTCTATATTTTTAGCTAACGCGTTCGGCTGTGTTGATACTTTGATTTTTGGCAGCGAATGCTCTGATATAGAAAAACTTAAACAAGCATCTGCTGCTGTTATTTCCACAGAAATTAAACATAATTTAAAGGAAAATTTAAAACAAGGAATAACATTTGCAAAGGCTAGAGAAAAAGCTATTTGTTCAGTTTATGGCAAAGAATTATCTGATATTTTTTCTTACCCTAATAATATCTTGGCAATCGAATATATCAAAGCATTAAATTCGCTTAAATCTAACATATCCCCTGTAGCTATTTTAAGAAAAGGCCCTTTACACAATAGTAAAACAACTACTGAAAATTTTGCTTCAGCATCATTAATTCGAGAAATGATTTTAAATAAACAGTACGATTATTCGAACTTTATTCCAAAATCTGCATATGAAGTATTAATAGAGGAAATAAAAAATAAAAATGCTCCTAGTAATATTGAAAAAATAGAATTAGCAATTTTAGCAACACTTAGAACACTATCAAAAGAACAACTTGCTAATCTACCAGATATTAGCGAAGGTTTAGACAACAAAATATATAAAGAAATAAAAAACGCCAAATCGTTGGATGCTTTATGTAACAACATCAAATCTAAGCGTTATACTAGTGCTAGAATCAGACGTATTATTTTAGCTGCCTTTTTAGGAATTAATAAAACTGATACAATTGAACCTCCAGCTTACATAAAGGTTCTTGGATTTGATTCTGCCGGAGCCGAGCTTTTGCGTAAAATGAAAAAAACTGCTAGCCTACCCATTATAACAAAATATTCCGATATTTTAAAAAGTTCCGATCAACACGTAAAAAACTTATTTGAACTTGAAAATAAAACAACTGATCTTTACGCTTTAATTCAACCAAAGGCGAATAAATGCGATCTTGAAAAAACTACCGGAATAATAACAGTAAGGTAACAAAAATCATCTCTACAGCCCGTTCTACACAAAAGGAGTGACTATTTTGCCTATTGATATTAAAGATATTATCTGTGAACCTTTTGGAAAGTGTGTACTTATAAGCAATTCAGTGATAGAAGTTTGTGTTACCGTTGATAAAGGGCCAAGAATAATTCATTTTGGGTTTATTAACGAAAAAAATGTACTTTTTTCTAAAAATACAATAGATATTAATTCAAATTTAAAATTTAATGCTTCAATGAGCAGTGCGAAGAACTTAGATAAGTATAGCGGCCATAATCTTTTGCTAAAAGATTATCCAACAAAAAAAAATGTTCCTATCATCGATAACCAGCCTGTTATTTATTCTATATTGCCAAAGGGCATAAGGTTTATTCCCCCCTATAAAGACTTGCAAACATCTATTGAAATAATATTAAGTGAAAATACAAATAATCTTATGGTGCTGCACAGTGTTAAAAATTTATCTCATGATAAAAGAAATCTTGTAATTTGTGCATCAACTTCTTTTCCTAAGAAAAACGGAATACTTATAGTTCCGCAAAATGAAAAAAACCTAAATATTTCTCCAAATAGAATTATATCTCTATGGCCATATTCTAAGATTAATGATAGTCAACTAACTTTTTTTGATAAATATATAACTTTTACTTCTAGTCAAAAAAACAAAAATCCATTTCGACTAGGTACCAATAATCATCTTGGTTGGGTAACCTTTGCACGTAACAAAACCGCTATATTCAAAAGGTTTGTTCACAACAGTAAAGCTAAATATTTAAACGGAGAATCATCTCTTGAATTTTTTGCAAATGAAAACATTTTGACCGTTGAAACTTTAAGTCCTATTTTCAAAATAAATAAAAACGAAGTGGCAAGGCATGTTGAAAATTGGTCTATCTTTAAAACAGATATTCATGAACAACTAAAAAGCGAAGAGCAAATTGATAATTTCTTAGATAGCATTGGATAAATATTAATTTTCCACAATAATAAAGTTGCGCCCCACTTCCGCGCTGACTTTCAGCAGCACTTTCGCGGGGCGCAACCCTGTTTCAATTACTTTTATAACCTTAATGGGAAACTCCAAAGAAATTATTTACAGATGCTCTTGATCTTTGAGCACTCTCAATAATATTTTCACAGGCAGCCTCACCAGAAACATTGTATTTTTTTGATTGTTTCTCTAAAAGACCTTCCCATGTCCAATTTGGCTCCCACCAATCTAAAAACCAAGCAAGTGGTCTAGTCTTCATCTTACTTCTAGCTTGTACTCTACAGTCATTTCTTTCATCAAAAGCCTGCCTTGCTTGTTCACAAACTGTAGCATTTTTGTATATGCTTTCTTGTATTTTAGATTCACAATCATTGTACCATTGTCGTACTTTTGCATTGTCAGCGTATACGTAGGCACCTAACCTGACACATCCAATAATATCAGCAGTACCAACAATAACCAAAGTCAAAAGAGGAGAAAAAGGTAGAGTGATTACGCCAGCTAATCCCACACCACCTATAACCCAACTTAAACGAATTTTGTTGGCAAGCCCTACAGGGTTTTCGGCTACAACTAAAGTTCCGTTTTCTGTACATGCCGTTGCTTGGGTGGCAGAACTTTTTGCATCATTGCTAGCGTTTCTGGCTTCAAATAAACTTTCAGTAGTAAATAAAGCCAATGGATAGCTTTTTTGCTCTTCTAAAGAATCCCCACTACTTGGCAAAGAACTAATCTGGCCTTCGCTCTGGGTTGAGCAATTAGGTAAATCAGTTTTAGGGTCAATATTAGTGGCAACCTCTACAGGGGCTTCTTTTACATCTAAGTTTAAATCTAATTTTTTTGGTTCTTGAAGTGTTTCGGTATCTGTTGGGGTACTAAAATCTAAAGGATTAACTGCATTTGTTTGGTTTGCATATTTATACCCAAAATACGCAGCAGCCCCGATTGTTGCTGCAGCTAAAACACCACCTGCTACTTTTAAAACCCTACCCTTATTTCTTTCCCAAAAAGATGTTACTTTTAAATTAGCAATATTTTCTTTAAGCTTAGTTATAGCTTTTTCAGTATCAGCCACAACATGCTCTCTTTCACCTTCGGATACAGTTTTGTCTAAATTAATTTCCTGAGGATTTTTAAGGACTTCTTCTGTAGAAACCATGGGGCCTTTAGACCTGTGCTCTTCAGCAAAAATAAAAGTTGAATTAATGGAGCTACACAACATAACTCCAATTAAAATACTTGATAATACCTTTTTCATTTTTTTCTCCCTTTTTATAAAGCGTTACTTATATAAATTCAAATATGCACAAATTAAAGATACCATAAAAGCCTTGTAATTATTTTCCTAAAAATTTGTTCGAGAAAAAAGATACTTTGCTTTAACTTTCTAATTTTCAGAGGCTTTGCCTGCTTGCAGGCCTTCATCTAACCCAATTTTAAATGCATTAACATTTTTAGCAATTAAATTGTAAACTGCATTATAAAAACCTTTAGAAAATGTATTAAATTTTTCTACTTTTGATGGAATTGCTTGTAAATAATTTAATACTTCAGGATGCTCCACTTTAAAACTACCAATAGCTTCTCCAAAAGTGCTACCTACAAGTTTAGCTACATGCCCATCATTTGAAAAATGATCTAACAAAAGCACGAAACCTACTCCAGGTACAACAATCCTCATTCCCATTTTTAAAATAAACTTTATTGTATTCCAGGAAATAAATTTGGATTTTGGTTTCATTTCAGCTTGAGGGCTAACCTCAAGTTTGTTTTGAGCATTTCCAGCTTGATCATTCACAACATAAACAGCTCCATAAATATCCTGAGTCTCTCCAGTCGCTAAACAATTAAGTGAGATAGCAGGAACAATTAGCAACAAACATACTAAAAAAACTGATAAAAATTTTTTCATTTTTCTTCTCCTTGCAACAAATATTCCTTACTTTTTATTTTTGATACTCTTTTATTTTATCATAAAAATAAAAAAACATTATTCTAAAGAAGAAAAAAACAAAAACCTCTGTATTTAGTAAAACACAGAGGTTTTTTAAGAATATTTTGTTTATTGTTTACAATAAACTGCCTTTGCAGCTGTTAAACAGCACACAACTTTTGCTCCTGATAAATACAGCACTTTAGCACACTCACTAAGGGTGCTTCCGGTGGTTACTATATCGTCACACAAAAGAATTTGTTTTCCTGAAACTGTTTTTGCTTCAAGTCCTGTATAAGCTCCCTTAACATTTTCTTGGCGTTCTTTTTTTGAAAGAGTATGTTGTTTTTTATTTTCCTTTACTTTGTTAAGTGTTTCAATGTACTGCATGGAAAAATCTTTAGCAACACTTCTTGCCAAAATTTCTGCTTGATTATAACCTCTAACTTTTTTACTTTTAGTAGAAAGCGGTACTGCTGTTACAAAATCAAAATCCTTTAAATTATAACCATCATTAGCTACCCAAGCCATGCTTTTAGCCAAATGCCCTGAAAATTCAACTTTACCGTTAAATTTAAAATCACAAATTGCTCTTTTAACTTCCTGTTCATATATAAATGGAGAAACGACCGTCAATTCTTTGCCACTTTCCATCATTATATTTGTAATATGTTTTTGTGGCTTTACTTTTTCTAAGCATTCATTGCAAATCAAAGTGCCAAAAGGAATTACTTTTTTGCAATACTGGCACCTTGTTGGAAAAATAAAAGATAGAATTCTCTTAATATTAATCAAATTAAGGCCTCCCAATGCTATCTTTTTATACTTCATGGTTTCATAAAAAAAATATAAAACCCATCAAATATTAAATCAGACATTAAATCTAAATAAGACAACATCTCCATCTTTCATTAAATATTCTTTACCTTCAGATCGTACAAAACCCTTTTCTTTAGCTGCTACCAAAGACCCACACTTCATTAAATCATCAAAAGATACCACTTCTGCTCTAATAAATCCTCGTTCAAAATCTGAATGAATTTTACCGGCAGCTGCAGGTGCTTTCATGCCCCGAGTTATCGTCCAAGCCCTTACTTCTGGTTTGCCTGCTGTTAAAAATGAAATTAGCCCAAGCAAATCATAACAGGCCCGAATTAATCTATCAAGCCCAGATTCACTAAGCCCCAGATCTTGTAAGAACATCTTTTTTTCATCGGGTGAAAGCTCTGATATTTCTGCTTCAAGTTGTGCACAAATTGGCAAAACTTTTGCATTTTCTTCGGCTGCAATCTCTTTTACCACTTTAATATACTCATTGTTCTCTATTCCATTTTGAAAATCATTTTCGTTTACATTTGCAGCATAAATTATTGGTTTATTTGTAAGCAGCGAAACAGAGTTTAAAAGCTCTTTTTCCGCCTCTGTACATTCAAGAGATCTTGCCGGTTTACCAGATTCTAAAACATCATTTACCCTTTCAAAAAAATCATATTCACTCTTGTATTTTTTATCAGCTTTAATCATTTTTTGAGTTTTATTAAGACGCCTTTCAATAATTTCAAGATCAGATAAAATAAGTTCAATATTAATTGTTTCTATATCGAGTTTAGGGTCAATATTCCCGTGCACATGTACAATATCATCATTTGAAAAACACCTTACAACATGCACTATTGCATCTACTTCTCGAATATTTGATAAAAATTTATTACCAAGCCCCTCACCTTTTGAAGCGCCCTTAACCAAGCCTGCTATATCAACAAATTCAATAACTGCTGGTGTAAACTTATCAGGGTTGTACATCTTTTTTAGCTCATCAAGGCGCTTATCAGGTACTGCAACAACTCCAACATTAGGTTCAATCGTACAAAAAGGATAATTTTCAGCGCCTGCTCCTGCGTTAGTTATTGCATTAAAAAGTGTACTTTTCCCGACATTTGGCAGTCCCACTATTCCCAATTTCATAAAAGCTTTTGTCTCCTAACTTTTTAATTAAAGACTTCTGTATACTTACTTTTCATTTCATCATAAAAAGCTGTCTTTTTAGCATAATCCCACCATTTATCAAAGTATGGTACTGTTTTGTCTTTCCATGGTTTGTTTACACAGTGAACAATAACAGGATTTTCATAAGCTTTTGTTATATCGTTTAAACTATAACGACTATTAGGTTTTAAATTATTATTATATGATACTGCCGAATCAATATTTTCTAAATAATAATTAAAAATGCCATATTGTGGTGGCAAAACCCCTATATTTTTATAGCACAATACATTAATAACAGTTTGATCGTGCTGAATAAGCTTTTCATTGTTTTCTTCTATAAACTCAGCAAATTTTTGTTCTATGTTATCTTGTCTTAATTTTTTTAAGTTAACTAACATAACCCCACTACATATGTAATGATCATCATCTACTCCAAGTGACTCTGCACCATTAATATTATCGTCTAAGAAACCTTTATAATAGTCATCTTCCATATCAATATTAAACATACCAGTTAAGTCTCCAAGTGTTATGGTATCCCCATCGAGCCAAATAATTTTATCAAAGTTTGGAAATAAACTTGACAATGAAAGCCGATAATAACCTGGTGTTGTAATATGTCCATGCGTATTTGCACTTTTAAATTTGTCTTCCATATTAATTAAGTCTATAGTAGCATTTTTATATTTATCCTTAGCGCTTAAAATCTTGTTTTTATTCTCTTCATTAAAGTTTCCAGGAACCATTACATAAAATTCATATTTAGTTGTAGGTTTTGCGTTTTCTAAAATTGACGTCATTGCAACGATTGTTGGATATGTATAGTTATCATCAGCTGCCATAGCTATTGGTATTGTTATTTGTTGGCTATTAGTTTTATCAATAAACATTCGCAAACAAATTAAAGACCCAATAACTAAAAATACAGATATTATTATAACTAAAAACTTTTTAGAAATTTTTTTGGTTTTCACAAAATCAGAACTTGGTACATTATTGTCTTTAAACTGTGAAGAATTGTCCATTTTATTTTCCCCTTATTAAAAGTTTTATTTTTCATCTCTCATTGTTAATGAAATACGTTTTTTATCCGGGTCAACTGACAAAACTCTAACCTTTACAATATCACCAACCTTTAATACTTCTGATGGATGCTTTATATATTTATCACAAATTTGAGACACATGCACTAACCCATCTTGATGCACACCAATGTCAACAAACGCACCAAAGTCTATAACGTTCCTAACCGTTCCATCAAGCTCCATGCCGGGTTTTAAATCTTTCATGTCTAAAATGTCTGCTCTTAAAAGAGGTGGTGGCAATTCATCTCTAGGGTCACGGCCCGGGCGTAATAGTTCTGTAACTATATCTTGCAGGGTCGGAACACCAACACCAATTTTTTGGGCAGCGTTTTCTTCACCTATTTCTTCAATACGTGCTTTTAATTTTTCTCTAATATCTCCCGTTTTTACATCATTTAAACTGTAGCCGCACAGTTCTAAAAGTTCTTTAGCTGCACTATATGATTCCGGGTGAACCGCAGTATTATCTAAAACATTCCGGCTTTCAGCTACTCTTAAGAACCCCGCACACTGCTCAAACGCTTTAGGTCCTAGTTTTGATACTTTTTTTAATTCAGCACGAGATTTAAATGCACCATTTTCTTCACGGTAAGAAACAATGTTTTTAGACACAGCCCCACTAACACCCGAAACCCTTGATAAAAGAGACGGCGAAGCTGTATTTAAATCAACGCCAACAGTATTTACGCAGTCTTCAACTACTCCGCCCAAAGCTTCGTCAAGCTGTTTTTTTGGCATATCGTGCTGATACTGGCCAACACCAATAGCTTTTGGATCAATTTTTACTAATTCTGCTAGCGGGTCTTGAAGCCTTCTTGCAATAGACACAGCACTTCGCAAAGTTACATCAAATTCTGGAAACTCTTGCGCTGCTAGCTTCGACGCTGAATAAACAGATGCCCCCGCCTCGCTTACCACCATATAAGAGACACGCAAATTCTCTTGTTTTATAAGATTAGACGCAAACATTTCTGTTTCTTTAGAAGCGGTTCCGTTTCCAATAGAAATAATCTCCACACCATACTTTTTAATAAGTGAAGATATTATTTTTTTAGCTTCTTCTACTTTAGTGCCAGAATGGGTTGGGTAAATCACATTTGTAGCTAAAACTAGGCCTGTCTCATCAACAACCGCAACTTTACATCCTGTTCTATAACCAGGATCTAGCCCCAATGCAACTTTGCCTTTAACCGGTGGCTGCATTAATAGCTGGCGAAGGTTCACAGAAAAAACTTTCATAGCACTATCGCAAGCTTTTTGAGTAAGTTCATTTCTAATTTCACGCTCAATAGATGGAAAAATCAGCCTTGAATATGCATCATCTGCTGCAGCTCTAACCGTCTCAGTGCATGGTGAACCTTCTTTCACGCTAACAGAATATACTATATTTTTAGCTTTATCTATATCAAAATCAATTGTAACCTTAAGAAAATCTTCCTTTTCTCCCCTATCTACTGCCAAAACTCTATGATCTGCAATTTTCGAAACCGGCTCTTTAAAATCATAATATTGTGCATACACAGAATCTTTTTCAGGGTCTGTTGCCTTAGAACACAAAATAGATTGTGCCATAGCAACTACTCTCAAGCGCTTTCTAATTCCAGCATCATCAGATATATTTTCAGCAATTATATCCATAGCTCCCGCTAATGCGTCGTCTGCAGTTTCTACACTTTTTTCACTGTCTATATATTGTTCTGCTAAAACTAAAGGCTCTTTTGAATCCTTCTTTTGCTCAAATATTTCAATAGCTAACGGTTCAAGGCCCTTTTCTTTAGCAATGCTCGCTCTAGTTTTTCTTTTTGGTCTAAATGGTCTGTATATATCCTCTATTTCCGCTAAAGTTTTAGCTGAATCTAGTGCAGCATTTATTTCATCAGTCATAGCGTCCAGCCCAATTATTAATGCCTTTACTTCTTCTCGACGGCTTTCAAGACCTCTTAAATAAGAAAGTCTCTCGCTAATTTCACGCAAAACTTGGTCATCAAGTGAACCGTGTGCTTCTTTTCTATACCGAGCTATAAACGGTATGGTGTTGCCCTCATCTATTAGTTTTATAACATTTTCAACTTGCCATGGTTTTAATTTAAATTGTTCCGATAGCTCTGAAATAAAATCCATTTTTTGCTCCTTACATAACCCTAATTTATAAATATTTTAAACATTTAATATTTTATGTAATATTATTTTTTTGCCTAATGAGGTCGCGTATTTTATTGCATATTGAGTTCCTTTTGATTCTCCGTCCCAAAATACAATAATAAGATCCGATTTTTCTATTATTGCTTTGGTTCTTATAAGTGGTGCAGCTTTGCCATATTTGTTGTATTCTGGCCTTATTATAAGCTTAGGAATATGTTTTTCATCTGCATAATTTTCTGCTAATTCATCAATTCCCTTCGCTCCACCGGTAATAATTAGTGTTGTGATTTTGGGAATGTGCTTGCCAATATCTAAATTGAGCCCTCTTGAGCCAACAACAGCAACTTTCATAAAAACCTCTATACTGAAAAAATAATAAGCTGGTAGCAACCCCATTTAACTGTATTTCTAAGTTTCATACCAGCTAAAAGCTTGCTTTTTAATAATGGCGCCACTTTCGCGCTCACTTTGTTCGCACTTTCGCGGCGCCTCACAATTTTCTCATAGATTATAAGTTAGTCTTAGACTAGAAATATGAATTTAGATTTTGAATATTATTCACTAATTTTTAATTTTAGTTCATCTAATTGCTTTTTGTCAACAGCTCCCGGAGCTTGGCTCATAAGTTCTGCTGAAGTTGCAACTTTCGGGAAAGCTATAACATCACGAATACTAGAACAATCTAGCATTAACATAACTAGCCTATCAAGTCCAAAAGCAAGACCCCCATGCGGCGGTGCTCCAAACTTAAATGCATCTACTAAAAAGCCAAATTTCTCTCTTGCACTTTCTTCAGTAAACCCTAAAGCTTTAAACATTTTTTCTTGTAGCTCTGAGCTATTTATTCTAATTGACCCACCGCCAATTTCATTGCCATTTAAAACAATATCGTAAGCTTTAGCCCTAACCGCTGCTGGATCTTTTTCTATTTTTTCTATATCTTCATCTTTTGGGTGAGTAAACGGATGGTGCATCGCAACAAAGCGACCTTCCTCTTCATCATACTCAAACATAGGAAAATCCACAACCCACAAAAAGTTTGGTTTAGACTTGTCTATCAAATCAAGGCGTTCTGCCAATTCACAGCGCAATGCTCCTAAACTGTCAAACACCACTTTGTTTTTAGAATCTGCTACCATGAAAATTACATCACCATTTTGAGCGCCTACTGTATTTCTAATTGCTTTGCACTCATTTTCTGATAAAAACTTTTCATACGAAGAGCTAGAACTGCCGTCTTCATTTAATTTAGTCCAGGCCAAGCCCTTAGCGCCATATGCTTTTATCCATTCTGTCAGTTTATCTATTTCTTTTCTTGAAACTTTTGAAGCAGCGTTCTTAACGTTTATGGCTCTAACTGAGCCGCCGTTGGCAATAGCTCCCGAAAAAACCTTGAACTCAGTATTTTTCAAACTGTCTGTTAAATCTACCAATTCTAAACCAAACCTCAAATCAGGTTTATCTGATCCAAACCGCTCCATTGCTTCATTGTAAGGCATTCTTAAAAAAGGTGTGGTAAGTTCTATGTTTAAAATCTCTCTATAGACCTTTTTTAAAAAGCCTTCCGCCACACCCATCACATCTTCGCAGTCAACAAAAGACATCTCCATATCGAGCTGAGTAAATTCTGGCTGCCGTTGTGCTCTCAAATCTTCATCGCGAAAGCACTTTGCTACCTGAAAATACTTGTCGAACCCAGATATCATTGAAATCTGCTTATAAAGCTGCGGCGATTGAGGAAGTGCGAAAAAATTTCCCGGGAAAACTCTAGAAGGCACCAAATAGTCTCGGGCCCCTTCAGGCGTTGACTTTATAAGTATCGGTGTCTCTATTTCTATAAATCCATTTCCATCAAAATAATCTCTTGCGATTTTTACTATTTTATGTCTTTGTATAATTTTATCTTGAACGTCTGGCCGGCGCAAATCAAGATATCTATATTTTAAACGCAACTCTTCGTTAACGTTTGAATCAGTCACTATTTCAAACGGCGGTGTCTCTGATTTTGAAAGGATTCTTAAATCCGATACTTCAATTTCAATTTCACCAGTTTTTATTTGCAAGTTTTTAGAAGAACGCTCACGAACTATACCTTTAGCACAAAGGACAAACTCTGAACGCACACTAAACGCTTTATCAAAAACTTCCTTATTTAAAGATTCACAAAATGCTAATTGAACAATCCCGGTTCTGTCTCTTAAATCTATAAATATAAGCTGTCCTAAGTCTCGCTGTCTTTGTGCCCAACCACAAACTACAACTTCTTTTCCAGCATCGTTAAGGCCCAATTCACCACAATAATTTGTTCTTTTAAGGCCCGCCATATTTTCAGACATATTTAAATCCCCTTATTTTTGACTAAAATTTTTAAAAATCTTTTCGTTTTCAGCTTCCGCATGTATTTTAAAAAACTCAGTTAAAAAGTTTTTATCTAAATTAATTTCTAAAAGGTCTCCTGTTTTCATGTTTTTTATTTTAGCTTTTTTAGATGCTATTTCATCGTCACCTAAAACAAGTGTAAATTTAGCACCAATTTTGTCGGCATATTTCATTTGAGCTTTAAGCCCTCTACCAATTGTATCATATTCTGCTATAAATGATGATTCTCTTAAAAGTCTTGTTAAATTAAATGCGAAAAGAGATGCTGCATCGCCAATGGAAGCTATATATACATCGCAAACATTGGTCTTAGGAATCTCTATACCTTGGCTTTCCATAGCTAAAAGAATTCTGCCAATACCAAGTCCAAATCCTAAAGCCGGTGTTGGTTTGCCTCCAAGCTCTTCTACTAAACCATCATAGCGACCGCCACCACCGCAAACCAATCCTAATGTGTTTTTGTCCTTTGATACAAATTCAAACACAGTTCTTGTATAATAGTCAAGTCCTCTAACGATCTTAGGATTTACTGTATATTCAATTGATACAGCGTCAAGATATTCTTTTAATTTTTCAAAGTGCTCTTTGCAATCAGCGCAGATAAAATCAAGCACTGCTGGTGCATTCTCAGCGATTTTTGAGCAAATTAGGCTCTTACAATCAAGTATTCTCATAGGGTTTCTATCTAATCTTGAAAGACAGGTTTCACATAGCTCTGATTTATACCCCTCAAAATATTTTTTTAAAGCTTCATAATATTTTGCGCGGCATTTAGGGCAACCAATAGAATTAATTTCAAGCGATATATTTGATAACCCCAACCTATCAAATAAAGTTTTAGCTAAACATATTACTTCAGCATCTGCTGCCGCGGAAGATGCACCAAACATTTCAACGCCAAATTGGGTAAACTCGCGCCATCTGCCAGACTGTGGCTTTTCATAGCGATAGCATAAGGTTATATAACTCATTTTAACTGGCAAGCTTTCATTGTAAAGGCCATGCTCTAGCATAGCACGAACAGCCCCTGCTGTGCCTTCCGGCCGCAAAGTGATAGACCTTCCGCCTTTATCGTTAAAAGTGTACATTTCTTTTTGAACAACATCAGTATCTTCTCCAACAGACCGACTAAAAAGTTCTGTATGTTCAAATACTGGTGTTCTAATTTCTGAAAACCCAAAAAGTTCCGCTTGATTTAGCATTATATTTTCAATAAACTGCCACTTATAGCTATCTTTTGGTAAAATGTCTTGAGTCCCCCTAGGGGCTTTAGTTAAAAGTTGCATAAACTTGTTACTCCTATCTTAGAAAATGATAAATTAAAACTTTAAATTACCTTTACAAATTCTTGCCTCTTGCTTCTTCCTTCTTGTATCTAATAAACAAAGGTCCTCTCCCGAGGAAGAAGACCTTTTGTTGGGTATTTACTATTATAAATTATGTAATCATATAAAACCTATACTTTACATATGTGGATTTAATATATTTCTCCATTCAAGGTCGCCTCTGTCAAGACCATGAATTAAAACTTCCGCAGTTGCTATATTGGTAGCTAAAGGAATACTGTGCATATCACAGAGTCTTAAAATATTAGTATCTGACGGACTTTGTGATTTTGGGCTCATTGGGTCTCTAAAGAACATTAGCATATCAATTTCATTGCAAGCTATTCTTGCTGCTACCTGTTGAGAACCACCCTGACCTCCACCTAAAAATTTTTGTACTTTAAGGCCCGTAGAGTCTGAAATCATTTTTCCTGTGGTTCCTGTTGCACAAAGGTGATGCTTACTTAATATGCCTGAATAGGCAATACAGAACTGTACCATTAATTCCTTTTTTGCATCATGTGCAATAAATGCTATATTCATTAATAAGTCACTCCCAAAATTATTTTAGTGTCAAAAATAGACATATTTCTTATACGTGTGTAAAACATAAAACGCCACAAACTTTAAAACAAATCACACAATTTAAGATACGCCAGTTATTTTAGCATATTTTAAAAAAATATTCAATAGTTCTTTTTAATTTTTTTTATACTAATTTTTTATTTTTGACAATGAGACCATTTAAATAATTTCATATTTAAAAATACAATTACACAAAAAATAAAGTTATATACAAAAAGTGTAAATGAATTTAGAAGTGAGCAAAATATAGTCTTTGTGTGAGCTAAAGTGTAGAAAAACATAAAAAAAGAAAGTTGCTTTTCCCTGAGTTGAAACTCTCCTCTACTCTTATATTCTATTTTCTGACACTTAATTAAACTTGTTTTGTCTTGTAAAAAATAGCTTTTTATGGTAAGATATTTTGAATTATATTTTCCGGAGGTAAATAATGACACTTAATAAACTTATGGATACAATATATAGTTTCGTTTCACAAAATAAAATATTAAAAATTTTTATTGATTTTAGCGAATATATTACCTATGTATTTGTCATTTTATTTTTTTTAAGTGAACTTATTCCTTTCAGCTCTTTATTTAATGCTATTTTATCAAAATTCTTTTTCTTATTATTTGTTGCAGCTGTTATTGGTAAAAAATATATAGCTATTATTGTTTTACTCATAAACAATATAATTTGCTCATTAAATAAACTATTACTAATCATTTTATTTACCAAATATAACCCCCATTGTTCTTGTCTTTTAATTTCAACTTGGAAGCCCGGAATATCTATTTTAATAAATTTTGCTCTTTGCAGTTTAGCTTTATTTATTTTAAAAAAACATTCTAACAATTAAAAAACTTATCTAAATTAGCTTTTGACCCTTTGCTGTCAATATCCAATAACCTTTATGTGAAACTTCGCCAAACTATTTTGCTAAAGTTGATAACATTTAACTCTATTGACCATTGATGTTTAAAACTGGTGGAAAATGTGAAAAACTCTGGTGATACTAAAAGGTCATTATGCATTTGTCACTTTGTTTTATAATAGCCATGTCTTTATTTTTATTGTTTATATCTAAATTACAAAAACCTCTAGTTTTTATAACTAGAGGTTTTTGAGCTCAAAGTTTTAACTGAGTGAAACAAAGCAATTTTACGAGACTTCATGGACAACCTCTTCGGAATCTCTAAATAAGAGAGATATACACCAAATTGCAGCTAATGCTACAATTGTATAAACTATACGACTACCCATGCTTATCTGCCCTCCAAATATCCATGAAACAATGTCAAACCTAAATATACCTATTGAGCCCCAGTTAAGACCGCCTATTATAACTAAAATCAACGCCAATTTATCCATTCTTATTTTCACCCCTTTACATTGCGGACAAGTCCGCATTAATAGTTTTAGCTCTTGTTTAGATAATATTCAATTGATTTAAATTTCCAATTAAGTTTTTTAAACGTTTTAATTATACTATTTGCTAAAAACCTCTTCTTTATACAAAAGCTAAACAATAAACCATTAGGAAATACTTTCAAAAAATAAAAGTTTAAAAATATGGATAAAATAATTTTGGTCCAAACACAATGCTTTTAAAAATAAAAAGAAAGGAGCTCTTTTTATTGCAAATTATTTATTAAACCCTTGCATATAAAAAGATTATGGTGATTTAATATGTTTAGAAATAGTGCAAACACAATACGGGGAGTTTTTATTGGCATGATATCAGGAGTAATTCTTGGTTCAGTATTTAGTTGTATGATAAAAGAAAACAGAAGGGTAAAAAGAAAAGCCAGCAAAGCTGTTCACGCTGTAGGAGATTTTATAGAGCAAGTTCCATCTATTCTAAGATAATTTTATGTTTTTTCAAAATTTTATTATTAGGAGACAGAGAATTATATACAATGCACCCCCCTTTCTGTCTCCTTCTCAATTTTAATAATTCTTTTAATTCGTAAAATATGATAAAATACACTATAGTATAATTATAAATAAAAATTTTCCTTATAAACTTACATATAACTAGGGGATTAATTAATATGAAAAAAATTTTGTCAATTTTACTAATATTTACTTTTAGCTTTTCTTTATGCTCATGCAAAAATAAAAAGAGCCCCGACGCCCAAATTATTAAATATAATTTAGAAAGCGAACCTAAATCACTAGATCCCCAAATTGCAAATGATTACTCTTCAAACATAGTAATCATGAATTTATTTGAGGGTTTAACACGAGCTGATTCTGAAGGTAACGCATTGCCCGGAGTTGCTTACTCTTGGGATGCAAATTCTGATTTTACTTCTTATACTTTTCATTTAAGAAATGACGCCACTTGGGCAAACAAAAATAAAACGCCAGTAACTGCCGAAGATTTTGTGTTTGGATTTCAAAGAGCCCTTGATAAAAAAACAAATTCACCTCTTGCTGTTTCGCTTTATTGCATAAAAAATGCAAAAAAGGTTAATTTATCATCAGGCGCCTCTTATGAACTTGGTGTTCATTCAGTGGATAATAATACTCTTAAAATTGATCTTGAATATTCAAATAAGGACTTCCCAAAATTAGTTTCAACTTCTCCAACTATGCCATGCAATAAAGAATTTTTTGAATCTTGTACCGGACAATATGGATTAGAAAATAAAACTGTATTGGGTAATGGTCCATTTAAAATAAAAAGCAGGTACGGTTGGGATCATTTTAACAGTATCCAATTATTTAAAAATGAAAATTATGTTGGCGCTCAAAAACCAATCCCAGCGGGCATAAGTTTTTCCATAGGAAAAGATATTAGCAATGCGGTTGACTTAATAAAAGATGAAGTTTTAGATGCTGCACTTTTACCCATAGGTCAATTTAAAAAGGCGCAAAATGAAAACTTTAATATGGTTTCTTTTGATGATACTATTTGGGGACTTACTTTCAATATTTCTGATTCTCTTTTTTCTAATCTATCACTTAGAAAAAGCATAATAACCTCACTTAACAGGACATATATACTTTCAAATATTCCTGATAACTGTTCAATAACTGAAAATATTGTTTTGAAAAAATTATTAATAGGCAGTAAAACTTTTGAAGAAGTTTCTCAAAAAGATATGTACCTTAAAGAGGACCGAAGCTCAAACACCTATCTTGATCGAGGCCTTAAAGAACTAAAATTAAAATCTTTGCCAAAAGTTACTATTATTTGTCTTAACACCCCTGAAGTTAAAGCCATGGTAAGCAATATTATTGAAAATTTAAACAATAAATTAAATTATCATTTTAATATGAACCCTATTTCTTTATCAGAACTCAATTCAAAAATAAATAATTCTGATTATCAAGTGGCAGTTGCGCCAATGACTGCTCAAAGCGATTCTGCTCTTGAATTTTTAAGTATGTTTAGATCAAATAATGAAAAAAATATTTTAAAGCTTAAAAGTGTAGAATATGATAAAATGCTTGAAAAGGCTAGTTTTGCTGAACCAGAGGAATCCATAAAATTGTTGGTTGAGGCCGAAAGATACCTGCACAATAATGCTATGATCTATCCTTTGTATGTTGAAAGCAGATACTTTGCCTCTGCTAAAAATTTATCTGGAATAATTTTTCATAAGTATAAAAGAGGTATTGATTTTATGCTAGCTAAAAAACAAAAATAACCTCAGCTTTTTGTTTAAAATCTTAAATAAAAGTTTTTAAATAGTACTTTAGAAATCATTACAAAAATTACTATGAGGCTTATTTTTAAGTATATTTAAAAATTTATGTGTTTTAGCATAAAATCTTGACATTAAACGTGAATTTATGTATAATCGTATCAAGGTTTAATTTGAAAGGAGCAATTATTATGGCAAAAGATAAAAAAAAATTGGATTCAAACAAAGAAGCCGAACTTTCTGATAGCAATTTAAATAATGTCTCGGGGGGAGCTGTTCAAGTTGACCATGTATCCTCACAAGGGGTAACTTGGTATAAGGTAACCAACGACAAAACAGGAAAGGTTATAACAACAAATTCTGAACGCCGCGCCAATGAACTAAGTTCAAATCTTAATGATATAAGTTGGAAAATATAACGAGTTCATTTTATAACGCTATAAATACAAGAAGCAGGTACTATAAATATATAGTGCCTGCTTTCTTATAATAATTTAAAATGCCTAAACAATAGATTATAGACGATCTCCGGCTAACATTATGCCCATTTTGCCGCTATGAAAGTTTAGGCTACCTTGAATCCATACTGCAAATGGTTCTCTAAGTGGGGCATCAGCAGAAAGCTCAATTGAAGCCCCTAAGGTAAATGCACCAGCTGCCATTATTACTTTACTATTGTAACCCGGCATATCCCACGGCTCTGGTTTTACGAAAGAATCAACCGGTGCACCACTTTGAATTCCCTGACAAAAAGCTATTAACTTTTCGGGTGTCCCAAGTTTTAAAACTTGAATAATATCGGCTCTCATCTCGTTATATCGAGGCGTTACTTCATAACCTAAAACTTCAAATAAAGCGGCTGCAAAAACTGCTGTCTTTAAAGCTTCCCCGGTAATATGCGGAGCATTAAAAGCGCCCATAAACAATTCACGATTATTAAAAAGTGTAGCGCCAACTTCCCGGCCAAGCCCCGGTGTAGTTAAGCGGTATGAACACATTTCAACTAAATGTTTCTTCCCTGCAATATAGCCTCCTGTTGGAGCAATGCCCCCACCAGGATTTTTTATAAGCGAGCCAGCCATCAAATCGGCGCCGCACAAAGGATCTGTTGGTTCTATTTTATCTGTAAATTCTCCATAACAATTGTCAACCATAACAATACAGTCAGGCGCATTTTTCTTTGCAATATCTACTATTTTTTTTATATCACTAACAAATAGTGAAGGCCTTAAGGTATATCCGCGTGAGCGTTGCACATAAACCATTTTTATTTTTGGTGTTATCTTTTCTTTAATTTTTTCAAAATCTAAAGCACCGTCTGCCCCAAAATCTACTTGTTCATAATTTATATTAAATTCTTTCAAAGACCCTGAACTATCATTTTCAAACCCAATAACACCTTTTAAAGTATCATATGGTTCGCCTGTAACGCTTAACATTGTGTCACCTGGCCTTAAAACCCCAAAAAGTGCCACAGTTAATGCATGAGTACCACACACAAAATTGTGCCGAACAATCGCATCTTCTGCCCCGAACACTTTAGCATAAATTTTATCTAGCGTTTCGCGACCACGATCTCCATAGCCATAACCAGTAGACCCGGCAAGGTGAGCCTCGCTCACGCCACAATCAATAAATGCTTTTAGCATTTTTTGTTGATTAAATTCAGTTATTTCATCAATTCTTTTAAATTGTTCAGAGCAAAGCCCCAAAGCTTGTTCTGAACTTAATTTTATTTTATCACTTACATTAAACATAATTTTTATTATATTTGACTCCTTCTAGTAGTTATTTGTTGGCGGTTAGACTAGCTGCGCACTCTTTTTAGCGCTTGAACCAATTTTAAAAATCCTAATTCATGTCGCTTAATTCTTTATGGCTGATGTCTACTCAGGCACTTTTAAAACTTCGTTTCCAATTGTTTAAACTCTTCAAAAAAGGGTTGTAACTTTTTTAACATTTCACTTACTCCATTTTCAGTGTCACTTTCAGCATTCATTACCATTACCGGGTCATGAATACTGACCCGCAATAAAAACCAACCTTCTCCACTTGGTTCAGTAACTGCAACTCGAATGCCTTCATAGCTGTCAGTTGCAACTTTCCAGCCTGGTTGAGTTTTCACAAATTCATGAGCTTTTTCTATAATTTTATCTCCATAACTTTTAAATTCACCGCAATTTATTTTAAGCCTATATTCAAACGATTCTTTTGGTTCATTTAATTTAAGTATAATATCCGCTATTTGCTTGCCCCTATTTTTTAATTTTACCATCATAATAATAATTTTAGTAACTAAATAGGCTCCATCATCTAAAAAATAATTTTCACGCATAGCCGCGTGCCCTGAAGTTTCAATAGCCAACGGACAATTTATTCTTAATTGGTTTAATCTAATCGCTTCATTTATAACATTTTTATATCCGCGCTTAAACCTTTTATGAACACCGTTTAAATCTTCTATGTATTTTTTAACACCATTTGAAGTGACGGAATCAGTAACAATTGTTCCGCCTTTATTGTTTTCAAGCGCAATAGTTGCTGCCAAAGCTATTAATTTATTTCTGTTAATTTCATGTCCACTCGAATCAACCACGCCTGCTCTGTCAACATCTGTATCAAAAACAATACCAAGATCAGCCTTGTTTTTAAGCGTTGCTTTTCTTGTGCAGTCCATAGCTTCTTTGTTTTCTGGATTTGGTATATGATTTTTAAAATTTCCATCAGGTTCTAAAAATTGGCTTCCGGTAATATCGGCTCCAAGTGGTAAAAGAACATCTGTTGCATAAAATCCACCGGCGCCATTTCCGGCATCAACCAATATTTTAAATCCCTTAAGTGGATGTAAATAATCATCAGTGTTTATTTCTTTACAAATAACTTCCCGAAGTCTTTTAGAATATATCTTCATAAAATCAACTGTTTCAACTTGTTTGGTTGAAACTTTTTCAATAGCTACTCCATTTTCAGCATATTGCAAAATTTTTTCTATGTCAGTACCATTAAGCCCTCCATCTTTTGTAAAAAACTTTAACCCATTCCTATTAAAAGGATGATGACTGGCTGTGATTTCTATTGCAGCGTCACAATTAAGATCAATTGTCGTCATAAACATAGCCGGAGTTGATGACAGTGAACAATCATATATTTTTATACCCATGCCCGCTAGAGTACCTATTATAATATTTTTGATTTTATTAGCAGATAGTCTTGAATCATGTCCTATTGCTACTGTGATCTCTTTGTAACTTTTATTTAAAAGTTGCGTTAACCAAAAACCAAATCCAGCTGCAATTTTTTCTACGACTTCATCAGTAAGATTTACATTTTCTCCATTTACTCCTGGTAACGCAACGCCTCTAATGTCTGTACCACTTTTAAATTGATTCCAATAATTACTAATCATAAGTTTCCTCCAACCGAAATAAAATCACAACTTAATTATAAAATAATTAAGTAATAAAGTCTAACAATCGTAATTTTTAGGCATCTACTAATCTTTATTGTAATCAAGTCATGTGCAGTATTAATATTTTAAACTTTGGCTAAATTTTTTGTTGATTATTTTTTGTTTTTGTGATATTATATAAATATATTGTTTTAAGCTTATTATGGTTGTGAAATTTATATAAAGAGGTGTTATTTGTGATTAATGAAAAAATTAAAGAATTTTATACCCAGATGGCGGCAGAAAAAGGTTTTAAAGAAAAAATTGTTAAAGTTAAAGAAAAATACAAAGACATATCAGATCCAAAAGAAAAATTTTATAAAATTACAAATGAATTGATATTACCACTGGCTAAACAACATGGATTTAATTTTACTAAAGAAGAATTGTTGGAATATGAAAAGCAAGCCCTTTCTCAAGGTTCCTCAGAGTTAGGGGAAGAAGATTTGGAATCAATAAGTGGCGGTTTTGGAGGCCCATTTGTTTCCATATGTTTATCTGCACTAATGGGCATATCCTCTTTGGCTGGTATTACATCTAGCGTTGCTTCATATGCCCCTTCTCCCTCTTCATCTGATCAAGATACACATTCCTCGTATTCTTATACTATTGATGAAGGCGACAAACAAAACTCTGTACAAACTCAAAGTGCTACTGAAATTAATGAAGCTGCTGCAACACCCGAAAAAGATCAACCAAACATGGAAAAACTGGCAGAAACAGCTCCTACTGAGTTAAAACAAACTACTGAAGAAGAAGAGCAAATTGCTGAGGAAGCTGAAAAGATTACTGTAGAAGAACAACAAGAAGCAACGCCTCCGCCAGTTCCACCAAGAGTTAATTTGACCACTGCTGCAAAAGAGGAAGCTCCTGCATTAGAACAAGAAGTAAATGAATATGAAGGAGTTGCTGATCTTTTTAATGAAAATGAAGCGGAAACCACTGCAGTAGAGGAGGAAGATGAACAAAACACTGCAGAAGAAGAGGAACAGGAGACGACTGAAGCTCCTGCAGAAGAGCAACAAGAGCAAATTGCTGAGGAAGCTGAAAAGACTACTGTAGAAGAACAACAAGAAGCAACGCCTCCGCCAGTTCCACCAAAAGTTAATTTGACCACTGCTGCAAAAGAGGAAGCTCCTGCATTAGAACAAGAAGTAAATGAATATGAAGGAGTTGCTGATCTTTTTAATGAAAATGAAGCGGAAACCACTGCAGTAGAGGAGGAAGACGAACAAAACACTGCAGAAGAAGAGGAACAGGAGACGACTGAAGCTCCTGCAGAAGAACAACAAGAACAAATTGCTGAGGAAGCTGAAGAGGAAAAAGAAGAAGAAAAAGAAGGAGAACAAAGTGCAGAGGGAGCTGCAGTATCACCTACAGAAAAACAACAAGAAACAACGGCTCCACCTCCTCCACCTCCTCCACCTCCTCCAGTAAAGCCTTCCGTCACTGCAGCAAAGGTAAAAACTGCAGCGCAAACTCCTACAAGTGCGCCTACAAATCTACTTTCAGAAATACAAAAAACGCCAACACTAAAGCATGTTGATCCAGCAAAAGTAGCGCAGGAGAAAGCGAACGCTGAAGAAGAAGCTAAAAAGGAAAAAAAGGACCTTGCAAGTATTTTGGCAGAAGCTATAGCAGCTAGAAGAGATCAAATAGGAAGTGAAAATCCACTCGACGACTCAGAAGAAGATGAATTTGAGGATTATTAAAAATAAAAATTTATAATAACAAATATTTTTACACATAATAAAAGCAAGAACAACAATTGGTGTTCCTGCTTTTATTTTTTATATAAGTGGTGATAGAATGGTTTCTTTGGTTAACACTAACAATTTATGTAAAACCTATTTTTGCGAAAATAGTCCTATAATTGCTTTAAACAATATTAACCTAGAAATAAAAAACGGTGAATTTATAGCCATTATTGGGCAATCCGGTTCAGGAAAATCTACCCTTATGAATATTTTGGGTGCACTAGATACTCAAACATCGGGAAATTATTTTTTGGCTGGTGAATCTGTTCCTGCGATGAAAGAAAACAAATTATCAAAAATACGAAATCAGCAAATAGGTTTTATTTTCCAAGGTTTTAATCTTATCCCAACTTTAAATGCTTTTGAAAATGTTGAACTGCCATTAATTTATCGTGGAATAAAAAAAAGTACTCGAAATTTTTTAGCCAAAAAAGCTTTAGTACAAGTTAATCTCAGTAGCCGTATGTATCACAAACCATATCAGCTTTCAGGAGGACAACAGCAAAGAGTTGCAATTGCTAGGGCAATTGCCGGAGACCCATCTATAATTTTAGCTGATGAACCAACTGGTAACCTAGACTCTTCTAGCGGCAATGAAATCATTAAAATTTTAAAACACCTAAACAAAGACGGAAAAACTATTATATTAATAACCCACGACAAACTCATTGCAAACATAGCTCATCGTATAATTAAGCTCAAAGATGGAAGTCTTGTAAGTGATTCTAGGAATGCTTTAAATTAAATAAAAAAACAATCTAAACTAAAATATTTTTATTGCTTATTAAAAACATAGTCTTTTACTGGCAAGCAAAGCTCTTGTATCATTACCCCTAGACTTTCTAACATAGCTCTGCCGTCTAAAGGCAGTCTTCTAAAATCGTCTTCACAAGAAGTTTGCACTTCATAATAATCATGGCACATTTTTTTTATTGAAGTTTCTTTCTCCTCCTCACTCATTAACTCTACTTTTTCTACACATTTATTAAATCTTTGCCACTCTGTCAATTGAATATCCTCTTTTTTAAAAGAAGGTAACTTAGCAAGGCTTTCCATACATAGCTGAGAAAAAGCATGTGCTCGCTTTTTGTCTTCTGCTTTATAGTTATTTACTCCCTGTGCAAAACTTAAAGATCCTCCGACTAAATTAAATGCCATTGTAAAAATTAAAATTCCTAATAAAATTTTTTTCATTTTTTACTCCTTATAAAATAAATTTTAACGTCTATAAAAATAATAACATATAAAGAATAAGCTATTAAGAAAATTTAAAACACGCCCCCTCTTAATAGCTACGCTGTCGCATTCTATCAATGGTTATATTAGTATTTTATAGTTCAATTATATTTGTCAATCCAAAAAAACTTTTTATTTTTTCTAAGAAACTGGGCTTTTCAGCAGGACATGCATACTCTTTGTTCGCTAAAATATTCATTTCTTTCAAAATGATTTGAGTATAAATTGAAAATTTACTAATATCACCTTTACAAGCAGTCCAATATTCATGCTCAATTTGGCAAATATTCTCTTGTATTTTCTTCTTTTGGTTCATATTCATGTTAGTATAATCAAGAGTAGTAAGGAAAGAAAAATAGTCAATTTTTTTCTTGAATTTATCAAAACAAATTGGGGAAAGTTTATCTTTCAGTGAAACTGGCGCTTCAGGTGCTGTTTTTATTCCTTCAAAAGAATTACACTCTTCTTCGACAATGCTTAAGATGCCCTCGACTAAATTAAAAGCATTACGCCCTTCTTCGGCAAAGCTTGAGATGCCTCCGACTAAATTAAATGCCATTGTAAAAATTAAAATTCCTAATAAAAATTTTTTCATTTTTTACTCCTTACAAAATAAATTTTACTGTTTATAAAAATAATGACGTATAAAGAATAAGCTATTAAGAAAATTTAAAACACGCTCCCTCTTAATAGCTACGCTGTCGCATTCTATATTAAAAATTAGAATTAGAACAATTATTTTAGCAATTCATAAAAGCATTATAAACATAGCACAACATATTATAAGCTTACAGACAGAAATGTTGTCCATGATTATATTAGTATTTTATAATTCAATTATATTTGTCCATCCAAAAAAAAGCTTTTTATTTTTTCTAGAAAACTTAGTTTTTCAGCGGGACACTCATACTCTTTGTTTGTTACAGTATGCATTCTTTTCAAAATGATTTGAGTGTAAATTGAAAATTTACTAATATCACCTTTACAAGCAGTCCAATATTCATGCTCAACTTGGCAAATACTCTCTTGTATCTTCTGCCGTTCGTTCATATTCATATTATTATTATCAAGGGTAGTAAGAAAAGAAAAATAATCATTTTTTTCTTGAGTTTATCAAAACAATTTGGAGAAAGTTTATCTTTCGATGATACTTTTAAATCTTCAAAAGAGTTGCACCCTTCTGCAGCAAAACTTGAAAATCCTCCAACTAAATTAAATGCCATTGTAAATATTAAAATTCCTAATAAAATTTTTTTCATTTTTACTCCTTATAAAATAAATTTTAAAGTATATAAAAGGATAAAATGGTAAGAAAGTTTAAAATCAATCCCACTTATAATGACCAACTTCCTCAAATTCCATATCAAAAATCAAAGCCAGAACATTATGATTTTAACAATTCATAATATCATAATAAATATAGCACAACGTATTATAAAGCTTCTAAATAAAATTATTACTATTGATATTAGTTTTTTACATATCAATCATGTTCGTCCATCCAAAAAAGAATTTTTACTTTTTTATGAAACTAGCATTTCATGAGGACACTCATACATTTCATTCATTAAATCATTTATTTTCTTCAAAATGCTTTGAGTATAAACTGACAATTTATTAATATTACCTTTACAAGCAATCCAATATTCATGCTCAATTTGGCAAACATCACTTTGTATTTTCTTTTTTTGTTTCATATTCATATTAGTATTATCAAGGGTAGTAAGAAAAGAAAAATAGTCAATTTTTTTCTTGAACTTATCAAAACAAATTGGAAAAAGTTTATCTTTCGATGCAAAAAGAGCTTCATTAGCTGCTTTTAATCTTTCAAATGAATTATTCTTTTCTTCTGCAAAGCTTGAAATGCCTCCGACTAAATTAAACGCCATTGTGAATATTAAAATTCCTAATAAAAATTTTTTCATTTTTTACTCCTTATAAAATAAGTTTTAACGTATATAAAAGGATAAACTGATAAGAAAGTTTAAAATCAATCCCACTTAATGGCCAACTTCGTCAAACTCCATATCAAAAATCAGAGTTAGAACATTATGATTTTAACAATTCATAACAGCATAATAAACATAGCACAACGTATTATAAAGCTTCTAGATAAAATTATTACTATTGATATTAGTATTTTACATCTCAATCTTGTTCGTCCATCCAAAAAAGAATTTTTACTTTTTCTATGAAACTAGCATTTCATGAGGACACTCATACATTTCGTTCATTAAATCATTTATTTTCGTCAAAACACTTTGAGAGTCCTGTGGCAATTTTTTAATATCACCTTTACAAGCATTCCAAAATTCATGCTCTACTTGACAAATATTCTCCTGTATATTTTCTTTTTGTTTTATATTCATATTAGTAAAGTCAAAAGTAGTAAGAAAAGAAATATAGTCAAGCTTTTGCCTCAATTTATCAAAACAAATCGGAGAAATTTTACCTTTCACTGCAATAAGCATCTTATTAGATATTTTTATATATTCTTCAAATGGTCTACTACTTTCTTCTGCAAAGCTTGAAATTCCGCCAATTAAACTGAATATCATTGTGAGTGCTAAAACACTTGCTAAAAATTTTTTCATTTTATGCTATCTCCTTTAATATAATCAAAATAAATCTTGTAATAAAACTATTATAATTTAAAAAATTAAATGTTTATACTTTCCATAAAAATCAAAAGCTCATTTGTAAGTTTTAATAGCGACTATTCTAGGCCAATAAACCCACGATAGATAGTGTCTACACGAGATTATTCTAAAACACATTTATCCAAAAATCACAAGACACCGAATATGTATAAATGCAAGAAAATAAGCCGTGTTTTTTCAATTCATTTTTTAATTTGTGTACTCCACTATGGCTTCTCCCATAATTTATATATTTCTTCTTTAATTCTTGTAAACCTTCTAAAATGTTTATTTCTTCATATATCTTTCTTTTGTAATAACTTGCTTTTTTCGAAAGTTGTTACAACATAAAATTCATGAAAAAAACACTATAAATATAATTTCATCACAAAAAGCCTTTCACCAAATTAGTTAAAACATAAACATACATGCTATTTAGCTAAATGATGGAAGGCTTTTTATTTTTTGAAATTTTATATTAGTTCAATTATTGCCATTTCAGCGGCATCTCCACGACGTGGACCCAATTTGGTGATTCTTGTATAGCCACCACTTTTATCTGCATATTTAGGAGCTATCTCATCGAAAAGTTTTTTCACTATATCTTCTTTTGTGATAAACCCTAAAGCTAATCGCTTATTGTGTAAATTATTTTCTTTTGCTAATGTAATCATTTTTTCACACATAGAGCGCACTTCTTTAGCGCGGGTAACTGTTGTTTCTATTTTTCCTTTTTCTAAAAGAAACGTCACCATAGCTCTTAACATTGCTATTCTGTGTGCTGAATCTCTTCCTAGTTTTCTGGTTCCAGGCATTAAAATCTCACTCCTTTATACCATTTTTTCATAAAATTAAAAAAGTATTAATCTGATTTTCTTAAGCTAAGGCCCCATGCCTCTAGTTTATGAATAACTTCTTCAAGTGACTTTCGTCCCAGGTTTCTTACTTTCATCATTTCTTCTTCAGTTCTATTTGTTAAATCTTCAACTGTATTAATACCAGCACGTTTTAAACAATTAAATGAACGAGCAGACAAATCCATCTCTTCTATGGTTATTTCAAGAACTTTTGATCTTTGCGTATCATCCTTTTCCACCATTATTTCAATGTCTTGTTCGTCTTCCATTAAATTAGTGAAAAGTTTTAAATGTTCTGTCAATACTTTAGCTGACAAAGAAATAGCTTCTTGTGCAGTAATAACACCATTAGTCCAAACCTCTACTGCTAACTTATCGTAATCAGTTATTTGACCAACTCGAGTGTTTTCGACATTGTAATTGACTTTCAAAACCGGCGTATATATGGAGTCAACCGGTATAGTACCCAAAACATTGCTCTGCATCATGCTCTTATTTCGCTCTGCTGAAACATAGCCTCTGCCCTTATCTAAGGTTATTTCCATATAAAGTCTTGCATCTTCATTCAATGTTGCTATGTGAAGGTCAGGATTTAAAATCTCCACTTCACCATCATATCTAATATCACCAGCCGTAACTGTACATGGGCCTAAAGCTTCTAACACAACAGTTTTCGGACCTTGACAGCTCATCTTTGCAATAAGACTTTTTATATTTAAAACAATCTCTGTAACGTCTTCTTTAACTCCCGGTATTGTTGAAAATTCATGCATTATTCCATCAACTTTGATAGAAGTTACACCAGTGCCCGGAAGTGATGATAAAAGAACTCGTCTTAAGCTATTTCCCAATGTATTGCCAAACCCACGTTCAAGCGGTTCTACAATAAATTTACCATAAGTTCCATCTTGAGAAATTTCTTCCTCCTCAATTCTTGGTCTTTCTATCTCTATCATCTAGTAATCCTCCTTGTATAATCAGGCAAACAAAGTGGCATGCCTTACTGTAAATCGTTGCCATATAGCTATTATAGTTTAGAGTACAACTCAACGATGAGAGTCTCTTCGACAGGAAGATCTATATCTTCACGAGTTGGGTATGAGATAACTTTGCCTTCTAAGGATTCACGATTAACGTCTAACCATTTTGGGGTAGGACGTGAAGCATTAGCTTCTAAAATAGATTTTATTTTTTCACTTTGACGACTCTTTTCATTAATTGAAATAACCTCGCCGGGTTTTACTAAGTATGATGGAATATTTACTTTTTTACCATTTACTGAAAAATGATTATGAACAACTAATTGTCTAGCTTCCGGGCGTGAGTTAGCAAAACCCAATCTGTATACTACATTATCAAGTCTTGTTTCAAGAACAACTAAAAGCTGTTCACCAACTTTTCCTTCCCTTTTAGAAGCTAAATCATAATAATGTCTAAATTGGCTTTCTAAAACGCCATAGTAACGTCTAGTTGCTTGTTTTGCACGAAGTTGTAGTCCATATTCTGAAACTTTTTTTCTTCCTTGTCCATGTTGGCCCGGAGCATAAGCACGACGACCAATTGAACATTTATCTGTATAGCAGCGCTCACCCTTTAAGTAAAGTTTTTGACCTTCACGACGGCAAAGTCTGCATACTGCACCTGTATATCTTGCCATATTTTTGATTGCACCTCCTGTAATTTAAATAATTATACTCTTCTTCTTTTTGGTGGACGGCATCCATTGTGAGGAATTGGTGTAACATCTTTAATCATACTAACTTCCAATCCAGCTCCTTGAAGTGCTCTAATTGCAGCTTCACGGCCTGAACCCGGTCCTTTTACAAAAACTTCAACAGATTTCATGCCATGTTCCATTGCTGCTTTAGCAGCTGTTTCAGCCGCTGTTTGCGCTGCAAACGGAGTGGACTTTCTAGAACCTCTAAATCCTAATTCCCCCGAACTTGCCCATGATACTGCATTTCCATTTACATCTGTTATAGTAACAATTGTATTATTAAAGGTGGACTGTATATGAGCCGCGCCTCGCTCTATATTTTTGCGTTCACGTCTTCTTCGAACTGTAGTGGTTTTTTTACCACCCTTTTGTACTGCCATTTTTGTATCCCTCCTTATTTCTTCTTGTTAGCCATAGTCTTTTTGGGGCCTTTTCTGGTTCGAGCATTGGTTTTTGAACGTTGACCACGAACCGGCAAGCCTTTACGATGACGAACACCACGATAGCAACCAACTTCAATTAATCTTTTTATATCAAAAGCTACATCACGACGCAAATCACCTTCTACTCGGCAATTTTTGTCAATATATTCTTTTAAAGCCAAGACTTCTTCTTCTGTTAAGTCTCTAACTCTTGTATCAGGGTTTACGCCTGTTGCTTTAAGAATTTCGCTTGCAGTTTTTCTACCAATACCAAAAATATAAGAAAGTCCAACTTCAACTCGTTTATCTCTTGGTAAATCAACACCAGCTATACGTGCCATAAATAATTACACCTCCATATTCAAAATTCGGTTTTATCCTTGACGTTGTTTATGTTTTGGGTTTTCACAAATAACCATTATTTTTCCTTTGCGTTTAATGATTTTACATTTCTCACAAATTTTCTTAACAGAAGGTCTTACCTTCATTTGTATGCCCTCCTTTGATAGAATTTAAAAGTTAATTTCGCACTTTGGCAACATGACGTTGCATCCAATTCGTACACTAGACTTATTCGCGGGAGATAAGGATTTAAAGTCTGTAATAAAGACTTTATTGCGCGAATTATCACCGGCGATTCGCCGGCGCTATTTTGCTCTCCAAATTATACGTCCACGAGTTAAATCGTACGGAGACATTTCTATTGTTACTTTATCTCCAGGTAAAATCTTTATGAAATTCATTCTAAGTTTACCTGAAATGTGCGCTAATATAACCTTTCCGTTCGGAAGCTCCACCATAAACTGCGCATTTGGGAGTGCTTCTTTAACAATACCTTCTATCTCTATTACATCTTGTTTTGACAAATTATTCACTCCTTATACCAAATCATTAAAATTATACCTCACTGAAACTGACTTAATGCTTTTCGAATTTCACGATTGCTTACCATCAAATTTTGATCTAACTTCCTCGTTGTTTTTGATAAATGCTTTTCTTTTTTGTTTTTTGGATTATCAAGTTTTCTACGCTTTCCATCGCAAATGCTAGCGTATTTGCCGTTAAATTCTAAAACAACAAAAAATTTACCTTTATCGTGTCCAGCCTTAGACTTAACTACTAAACCTTTTGTAACTTCCACTTTTTATCCCTCTTTATTTTATTATGATAACTTGAAATTTACTCAAGGTAGTGTCAATATAACTGGTCCATCAGGCGTTATAGCAACACTGTGCTCAAAATGTGCCGAAAGTTTTCCATCAGCTGTTACCGTAGTCCATTCATCAGGCAAAATATTAACTTCATAAGTACCTGCATTTATCATAGGTTCAATAGCAATTGTCATTCCAGCTTGTAGTCTAACTCCTCTTCCGGGAGCCCCAAAATTTGGTACACTAGGATCTTCATGTAGCTTCGCACCTACTCCGTGCCCGACAAAATCTCGTACCACCGAGTAACTGCGCGCCTCAACATACCTTTGTATTGCATTACTTATATCACCAACTCTATTTCCAACAACAGCCATTTTAATACCCTCAAAAAGGCTTTCATACGTTGTGTCTAAAAGAGCTCTAGCTTCGGGGGCAATAGCCCCGCATGCAAATGTAAAAGCCGTATCTCCATGAAAACCTTCAAAAAAAGCCCCTACATCTACACTAACTATATCTCCATTTTTAAGTACTGCGTTTTTACTAGGTATGCCGTGAATGACCACATTGTTTACAGAAATACATGAACTATTCGGAAAATCTCCATATCCAAGAAAAGAAGGTTTTGCACCTTGACTTTCAATATATTTTTGAATTATTAAATCTATTTCCAGCGTGCTAATTCCTGGTTTTATTGATTTTCCTGCAAGTTGCAATGCTCTAGCGGCAATTTGACCGGCTTTTTTCATAGTCTTTATTTCCCGATCAGTTTTAAGTATTACCATAAAAATTTATGCCTCCAAAGCATTCAATGTAAGCTGCTTAGTTTCCTCTAAACTTAAATTACCATCGATTTCAACTAGCTTATTTTGTTGTTTATAATAATCTTTTAGCGGTTCTGTCTGATCATGATAAATTTTAAGTCTTTCTTTAACTGTATCTACGTGGTCATCTTTCCGCTGAACAAGGGTGCCGTGACATTTATCACAAATGCCATCAACTTGTGGTTTCTTGTTAATCAAATGATAACTTGCCCCACAACTTTCACAAACACGGCGTCCGGACATTCTAGGAATAATAACTTCATCATCGACTTCAATGTCAATAACTTTATCAATTTTTACACCTAATTCATCCAAAGCCTTGGCTTGAGGTATTGTTCTTGGAAAACCATCTAGAATAAATCCATTGTTTAAGTCGCCTTTTGAGAGTCGTTCTTTTATAATCCCAACAACTATCTCATCTGGAACTAATGCTCCTTTATCCATAAATGATTTTGCCTGTTTACCTAACTCAGTGCCACTTTTCAGCGCTTCTCTTATAATATTTCCTGTAGAAATAGACTGTATTTCCAAATGTTCCGAAATTACATCTGCCTGTGTTCCTTTGCCGGCTCCCGGCGCTCCAAGAAGAATAATATTCATAGATAAATCTTCCTTTTCACATGACTTCGTGCCACTTTTCAGCACTTTTTTTATAACATTTTCTTCAGGAATATACTGTACTTCCAAATTCTTAGAAAATACATCCACCTGCTCTCCTGACTTCTCAGGAAAAATAATATTCATAGACCTAAACCCTTTCCAGGGAGCATCCTGTTCGATATGATCTTGTAATCATATCGAACAGCATTTTCCTCTTTTATGCTTCAAAAATTTAGTGGGTAATCCAACATTGTCCCTTTAAGAACATAAATCTTTAATCAAGAAATCCTTTATAATGACGCATCATCATTTGTGATTCTATTTGTTTAACAGTTTCAAGAGCGACACCAACCATAATTATGACTGAAGTTCCCCCTAAAAACGTTGTGTTATGCATATAAGTAATATCACTAAAAATAAACGGCAGTATAGCAATAATTCCAAGGAACATTGCGCCCATTAACGTTATCTTAGACAATACTTTAGCAATATAATCACTAGTAGGCTTTCCTGGTCTAATACCAGGAATTGTACCACTGCTCTGACGAAGATTATTGGCCATTTCTATAGGATTATACTGAATTGCAAGATAAAAGTATGCAAAGAACAAAATAAATAAAAAGTAAATAGTAGGATAAATCCACCCTGTAGGTGAAAATGCACTGTTTATACTTTTAATAAAATCAGGCGATTTTGAACCCATTACAGTTTGCACAGCTGATGGTAATGAAAGTATGCTTTGAGCAAAAATTACTGGCATAACTCCAGAACCACTCACTTTAACTGGAATATGCGTGCTTTGCCCTCCATACATTTTTCTTCCAACTACTCTTTTGGCATATTGTATTGGAATTCTGCGTTCAGCATCGTTCATAAACACAATAAACCACATAACGGATAGGAAAAGTACTAAGAACAAAGGAACAAAAATGTAGAAATACCAGTTTTCACGACCCAACATATTTTGTGTTGGATTTGCAATAGCTAACGATAAATAACCCCAAAGTGTTGCTATTAATGTAGGCATTCTTGCTACGATTCCAGCAAATAATAGAATTGATATACCGTTTCCAACGCCTTTTACATTTATCTGCTCACCAAGCCACATGATAAGCGCCGTACCGGCTGTTAAAACTAAAATTATAGTAATTGCAGAAAATATACCCTCAAAGCCATCATTATACATTGTTATGTGCCCATTGTTTCTTAGCCACAAATAAAACATAGTTGATTGAAGTATACCTATGAAGACAGTAAGTACGCGGGTTATAGCACCCATTTTTTTTCTGCCCTCTTCGCCCTCTTTTTGCATTCTTTCAAGAGCCGGAATAACAACTGTCATTAATTGCATTATAATAGATGCGTTAATGTATGGTTGAATAGAGAGAGCAAACAATGTTCCGTGTGCAAAAGCTCCACCTGATAACATGTTTACAAAACCAAAGAACGAACCGCTTTCATCAAGACCACTCATCATAGCTTTTAGTCCCTGTGCATCAAGGAAAGGAACTGGAATAACTGAACCGATTCTAAATACTATTACCACAAACAATGTGAAAATTAATTTTTTTCTTAGCTCTTCAACCTTCCAAGCATTCCGTATTGTCTTAAACAACCTAGATCACCTCAGCCTTTCCGCCGGCCTCCTCTATTTTCTTCTTTGCTGTTTCAGAGAACGCACTGGCTTTAACAATCAATTTTTTAGACAAGTTTCCATTACCAAGAATTTTTATACCATCATGCTCTTTTTTTACAATTCCTGCACTGATAATTGCAGCTGCATCAACCTCTTGACCATCTTCAAATACATTTAAAGATCCAACATTAATAGCAACTATTTGTTTTGCAAAAATATTATTAAATCCTCTTTTAGGTACGCGCCTTTGAAGTGGCATTTGTCCACCTTCAAAACCTGGACGAATGCTACCGCCCGATCTTGCCTTTTGACCTTTATGCCCTTTTCCTGCTGTTTTTCCCTGACCTGATCCATGACCTCTTCCGATACGCTTAACCTCTTTTTTCGAGCCTGCTACCGGTGAAAGTTCGTGTAATTTCATTTATTTTTCACCCCCTCTAATTAAGCTTTACTTAGCTCAACAAGGTGGTTTATCTTGGCCACCTTGCCCTTAGTCTGAGAATTTTCCGGTTGAATGGTTTCATCACCGATTTTATTAAGACCAAGAGCTCGGGCAGTTGCAATCTGGTCTTTTTTACTTCCGATAAGACTTTTTACAAGCTTTATTTTTACTTGTTCCATCTTGCTACCCCCTTATTATAAAATTTCTTTTATTGATTTTCCGCGAATTTTTGCTACTTGTTCAGCTGAACGAAGGCTCATAAGGCCTTGCATAGTTGCTCTAACTACATTGCATGGATTATTCGAGCGAAGTGCCTTTGTTCTAATATCTTTAATTCCAGCTGATTCAACAACTGCACGAACTGGTCCCCCTGCGATAACACCTGTACCTGGTGCTGCTGGTTTTAAAAGTACTCGTCCTGCTCCAAATTCACCAATGATTTCATGAGGAATTGTCGAACCACGAAGAGCAATCTTTACAACATTTTTCTTAGCATCTTCAATGCCTTTTCTAATAGCATCTGGAACTTCTCCTGCTTTGCCTATTCCAAATCCAACAGTACCTTTGCCATCGCCTACAACCACTAAAGCTGAAAATTTAAAGATACGTCCGCCCTTAACTGTTTTAGATACACGATTTATAGCAACTACTCGTTCTTTCAAATCTAGCGTGCTAGCATCTTTGTTTCTATTCAAAAATATACCCTCCTTCCTTTAGAATTTAAGCCCGCCTTCACGAGCGCCATCTGCCAATTCTTTTATTCTACCATGAAAAATATAGCCGCCTCTGTCAAAAACTGCTTCAGTTATATTTTTACTGGTTGCACGTTGTGCAATAAGTTTTCCAACTTCTTTTGCTGCTTCTTTATTTCCGCCATAGCCATTTATCTCTTTATCCAGTGTTGATGCTGATACTAAGGTTACTCCCTTAACATCATCTATCAATTGGGCGTAAATGTTATTTATAGAGCGGAAAACATTTAAACGAGGCTTAGTAGCTGTGCCACTGATTTTTCCACGAACTCTTTTGTGGCGGTGAAGCCTTGCTTTATTGGTATTTACCTTGTTCACCATTGTTTATTCACTCCTTAATTACTTTTTACCGCCCTTACCGGCTTTACCTTCTTTGCGGCGGATATGTTCATCGGCGTATTTAATACCTTTGCCCTTATATGGCTCAGGTGGACGCTTCGATCTAACTTCAGCTGCAAACTGACCTACTTTTTGCTTATCAGCGCCATGGATTATTATCTTGTTAGTTCCTTGAACCTCAATCGTTATATCGTTTGTATCAGACATTGTAACTTGATGTGAGAATCCTAAGTTCATTACAAGATTTTTTCCTTGCTTTTGTACACGATAACCTACACCATTGACCTCTAGCTCTTTTGTAAAGCCATTTGTCACACCTTCTACCATGTTGGCAATAAGTGTTCTGGTCAGGCCGTGAAGCGATTTATTTTCTTTTTCGTCATTAGGACGATTTACCGTTATAGTGTTGTCTTCCATAACAACTTCCATGTTAGGGTGAATAGTTCTTGTTAATGTTCCATTCTTACCCTTAACTGTAATTATACCGTCTTTGAAATTAACTTCAACTCCGGCAGGAATATTTATAGGTTTTCTTCCAATTCGAGACATGCTCTACCCTCCTTACCAAACAAATGCCATAACCTCGCCGCCTATATTCAAAAGACGTGCTTTACGGTCAGTCATTATTCCTTGTGATGTTGAAACAATAGCTATACCAAGGCCTTTCATAACCTTTGGCATATCTTGTGCATTTGTGTATATACGCAAACCTGGTTTAGATACTCTTTTAAGTCCTGTGATAATAGGTTTTTTATTTTCATCATACTTAAGAGTAACTCTTATGATTCCCTGCTTGCTATCTTCAATTACTGTATATTTTTTGATATATCCCTCATCTACAAGAATTTGAGTTATTGCTTTTTTCATGTTTGATGATGGAATATCTACCGTATCGTGCCGACTTTTGCTTGCATTTCTAATTCTGGTTAACAAGTCAGCAATTGTATCTGTTATTTGCATGCCATTTACCTCCTTTGTCAAACTTTGCGGCGAATCGCCGCTGATATTTCGCACCCTAGTTCTTTCACAGGCTTAAGTTTTTCTTCCTACAAGCAAGCTCGGTGCGCAAATTGGATGCAACGTCACGTTGCCGAATCACCGGCGCAGAACTTGCGCTCGTGTTTCGCGCCTTACCAACTTGCTTTTCTAACGCCAGGAATTTCTCCTCTATATGCTAATTCTCTAAAGCATATACGGCAAATTCCAAATCTACGAAGGTAGGCATGCGGCCTACCACAGATTTTGCATCTGTTGTATTCGCGCGACGAGTACTTCTGTTTCCTTTGCTGTTTGATTTTCATCGAAGTTTTGGCCACAACAATTCCTCCTTTACTTTGCAAATGGAGCGCCAAAGAGAGTTAATAATTCTTTAGCCTCTTCATCAGTTTTTGCAGTTGTAACAAAACAAATGTCCATCCCGCGGACTTTATCTACCTTGTCATAATCTATTTCCGGGAAAATAAGTTGTTCTTTTATTCCAAGATTATAGTTGCCTCTGCCATCAAAAGAATTAGCATTTATTCCTCTAAAGTCACGAACTCTTGGAAGTGCAACATTGAAAAGTCTATCTAAAAACTCGTACATCATGCTGCCTCGCAAAGTTGCCTTTACACCAATAGCCATTCCTTCCCTAAGTTTAAAGTTAGCAACTGATTTTTTAGCCTTGCAAGTCATTGGCTTTTGGCCAGTAATTGCCGCAATATCAGCTGAAATAGCATCTATAACTTTAGAATTATCTTTTGCTTCGCCCGCACCAACGTTAATAACTATTTTGTCAAGCTTTGGCACTTGCATTACACTTTTATAAGAAAACTTATTCATCATTGCTGGAACGATTTCCTTAACATATAAATCCTTTAGTCTTGCCATGTTCTATCCTCCTTAAAGGGGCTTTGCGCATTTTTTACAAACGCGTTTTTTTGTGCCATCCTCTAAAATTTTGTGCGCTATGCGCGTTGGTTTACTGCAGTTGGGGCAAACAAGCTGAACTTTTGAAGCATACATAGCACCTTCTGCTTTTAATATGCCACCGGCTTCACCCATTTTTTTAGGTTTAACATGTTTTGAAACCATGTTAACGCCCTCAATAATGACCTTACCTTCTTTTGGGCTAACAGCTGAGATCTTACCCTTTTTTCCGCGCTCTTTTCCACTTAAAACCACTACGGTGTCACCCGTTTTTACGTGTACTTTTTTTATCATAGTGAACACCTCCATTAAAGCGTTTCTGGCGCTAAGCTTAGAATTTTAAGATAGTCTTTATCTCGCAGTTCTCTTGCTACTGGCCCAAAAATACGTGTTCCTCTCGGGTTTTTATCATCTTTAATTAAAACAGCTGCATTTTCGTCAAAACGAATATAAGTGCCATCATTACGTCTTGTGGCATTCACGGTGCGCACTATAACTGCTTTAACTACATCGCCTTTTTTTACAACGCCGCCGGGTGATGCTTTTTTAACCGAAGCTACCACAACGTCGCCGATTCTAGCATACCTTCTGCGTGTGCCGCCAAGAACACGAATGCACATGATTTCTTTTGCGCCCGTATTGTCAGCCACTTTCAAGTATGATTGCTGTTGTATCACAGTGTTTTCCTCCTTTTTAGCGGCGCAGAGCCTGCGCTCGCAATTCGCGCTCTAATACTTTCTGCGAATTTAAGTTTCTCCTCCACGGCTTAGCCTGGTGCTCAAATGGATATAATGCCAGTGATAAATCGCCACAAATATTTCGCAATTCAATATTTTGGCATGCCTTAATTCTTCCACTTAAGACTTCGTCTGATTGCAAATTGTCAACGACAAAACATCAATAAAATGTTTAAACCTTTGGCTACCTTCGCGGGCAACTAGATTCAACTTAGTCGCTATGCTTAGCGCGCGTGTTGGGTCCAGCGTCACGCTGGTTGGATGTGACGGCTCTTTTACACAAATATCTCTGCTTTTAAGCCATCTTGCTTCGCGTACGCTTAAATTTAATTATCCTTTAAGCCCAGTACGCGAATTAGGTGCGGCAACTCGCCGCCTATTTTGCTTTTTCGATTACTTCAACCAAACGCCATCTCTTGTCACGGCTAAGCGGTCTAGTTTCCATAACCTTTACACGATCACCAATATTACATTCGTTGTTTTCATCGTGCGCTTTAAGCTTAACTGTACGCTTAATAATTTTATTGTATAGCTTGTGTCTAACACTATCTTCAATAGCTACTACAATAGTTTTATCCATCTTGTTGCTTACAACTTTACCTATATTGGTTTTTCTCATATTTCTGTCTGTCACAGTCAATCCTCCTCCCCTTACGCTAATGCGCTGGAATTTAATTCATTTTGAGTGAGTATTGTCTGCACTCTTGCGATATCTTTTTTAACGACGTTGATTCGCATTGGATTTTCAAGCTGGTTAACAGCAAGCTGAAACCGCAAATTAAATAACTCAGCTTTGAGTTCTTTTAATTTTGCTTCAAGCTCTTTATCGGATAATTTTCTAAGTTCAGAAGCTTTCATTACTGTTCACCATCCTTTTCTACTTTTTTGATAAATTTACATTTTATCGGCAATTTATTAGCTGCCAATCTCATAGCCTCTTTAGCAGTTTTTTCAGGAACACCAGCAATTTCAAACATTACACGGTCTGGTTTTACAACTGCTACCCAAAATTCGGGAGCACCTTTACCTTTACCCATACGAGTTTCTAAAGGCTTTTTAGTAACCGGCTTGTCTGGAAATATTTTAATCCATACCTTACCAAACCTTTTGCAATAACGTGTCATCGCAACACGAGCAGCTTCAATTTGATTTGCTGTAATCCAAGCTGGCTCTAATGCCTGAAGGCCAAATTCACCGTTTGTAACTGTGTTGCCTTTCATGGCTCTTCCTGTCATTCTGCCTCTATGGACTCTTCTATACTTTACGCGTTTTGGCATTAACATTATTTTTTGCCCCCTTCCTTTTGAGGAGCACGAGCATCGCCTAAAACTTCGCCCTTATAAAGCCAAACCTTCACACCAATTCTACCGTAAGTGGTTTTAGCTTCTGCAAAACCATAATCAATATCGGCTCTTAAAGTTTGAAGCGGAATTGTTCCTTCGTGATAATGTTCAGATCTTGCTATTTCAGCACCACCTAAGCGGCCAGAAACTTTCACCTTTATACCTTTTGCACCAAATTTCATGGCGCGACCTATAGCTTGTTTCATAGCACGCCTAAACGAGACCCTCTTTTCAAGCTGTGCTGCTATACTTTCAGCTATAAGCTGAGCATCAGTGTCCATTGATTTAACTTCAATTATATTAATTAAAACAGGTTTTTTTAATATTTTTTCACACTGAGCACGAAGTTTATCTATCTCAGCTCCACCTTTGCCTATTACCATTCCTGGTTTGGCGCAGTGAATATGCACACGAACTTTTGTGGCATCTCTCTCAATTTCAATTTCTGGAACTCCTGCTGCATAAAGTTGTTTCTTTAAAAGTTGTCTAAGGTTGTAATCTTCAACTAATAAATCAGCAAAGTCTTTATCTTTTGCAAACCAACGGGAACTCCAGTTTTTATTTATCCCCACTCGAATACCATGTGGATTTACTTTTTGGCCCATATAGTCTCTTACCTCCTTACCTTATTATTCTTTTTCCTTAAGTGCTATTGTTACATGAGAAACTCTTTTTTCTATTCTATGTGCTCTTCCGTGATCTTTTGGGCGAATTCTTTTTAAAATTGGCCCTGGACACACAAAGCATTTAGATATATAAAGTTTCTCTGGATCCATGTTAAAATTGTTCTCAGCATTTGCTATCGCTGAATTTAATAATTTGCTAAGACTTTCGCAAGCAGATTTTGGAGTATGCCTGAGAATAGCTTTTGCTTCGTTTACTGGTTTGTTTCGTATTAAATCCAGAACAATAGAAACTTTGCGTGGAGAAATCCTGGCATATTTTAAGTAGGCCATTGCCTCCATTTCCAACACTCCAATCGTTCTTTATTTCTTAGTTGTTTTTGACCCGGCATGACCTCTAAAGGTTCTAGTTGGTGCAAATTCACCTAATTTATGACCAACCATATCTTCAGTTACATACACCGGCACATGTTTTCTGCCATCATGCACGGCAAAGGTGTGCCCTACAAAATCCGGGAAAATTGTTGATGAGCGACTCCAGGTTTTTAAAACTTTCTTCTCATCATTTTTGTTCATTTCCTGAACTCTTTTGAGCAGCACTGGCTGTACATAAGGACCCTTTTTTATGCTTCTTCCCATATACTTTTTAAGCTCCTTTCTGTATTCCTATTTGCCGTTTCTGCGTTTAACAATAAACTTATCGGTTCTATGATGTTTTGCTCTAGTCTTATAGCCAAGAGTTGGTTTACCCCAAGGTGTAACTGGGCCAGAACGACCAACCGGGCTTTTACCTTCACCACCACCGTGTGGATGATCGCACGGGTTCATAGCAGAACCACGAACTGTTGGTCTAATTCCCATGTGGCGTTTTCTTCCGGCTTTTCCAATCTTAACATTTTCATGATCGGAATTTCCAACTTCACCGATTGTAGCCATACATTCTACTGGTACATTTCTAAGTTCACCTGAAGGTAATCTTAAAAGTGCCATTTTGCCTTCTTTAGCCATTAATTGTGCCATATTTCCAGCAGACCTTGCTATCTGAGCACCTTTTCCAGGATACATCTCAACATTGTGAATAAACGTACCGGTTGGTATGTTTATAAGAGGTAAAGCATTTCCCGGTTTAATATCGGCCTTAGGTCCAGCAACAACTACATCGCCAACCTTCAAACCATTTGGTGCAATAATATAACTTTTTTCACCATCTTCATATTGAATAAGTGCTATATGAGCTGAACGGTTTGGATCATATTCCAACGTTTTAACAACAGCTGGCATATCAAATTTTTGACGTTTGAAATCAATAACACGATATTTTTTACGATTTCCGCCACCTTTATGCCGCACAGTAATCCTGCCATAGCTATTACGGCCAGATTTCTTGCTAAGCGGCTCTAAAAGACTCTTTTCAGGCTCTACTTTTGATAGACCCTTATAATCAACAACGGACATATTACGTCTCGATGGGGTTGTTGGTTTATAACTTTTTATAGCCATTTTATTTAATCACTCCTTCTTACAGATTTACAATGCCAAAAGCAAATTTATTTATCGCTTTTTGCATGCCTTATTTTGATACCCTAATTAAACCATTCCCTCAAAAAACTCTATTGTTTTGCTTTCTGGTGATAAGGTCACAATAGCTTTTTTCCAGTCAGGTGTGTATCCTTGACTTCTGCCTTGACGCCTTAGCTGGCCTCTAACATGCATGGTATTTACCTTTAAAACTTTAACCCCAAAAAGTTCTTCAACTGCTCTTTTTATTTCAATTTTTCCAGCATCTTTAGAAACCTCAAAGGTGTATTTCTTAGAAGGCATTTCATTCATGCTTTTTTCTGTTACGATTGGGCGAATAATTATATCTTGTGCTACCATTTAAGCATACACCTCCTCAATTTTGTTAACTGATTCTTTAATTAAAATTAAATTTGTGCAATTTAAAATGTCATAAACATTTAAATTGTTAACTTGTGCTGTTTTAGCTCCAGGAATATTTCTGGTTGAATTTATTGCTTTTCCATCAACATTTGGAAGAACTATTAAAGGCTTTGGACCAGCTCCTACAGCTTTTAACATATTTGCTACATCTTTTGTCTTATAAGTATCTAAATTCAATGCATCTAAAACAATAATGGAATTATCCAATAATTTGCTCGAAAATGCCGATTTTAAAGCTAAACGTTTTTCTTTTTTGTTCACTGTAAAGCTGTAATCTCTTGGTTTTGGAGCAAATACAATACCTCCATGTCTCCATTGTGGAGCACGAATTGATCCTTGCCTTGCACGACCTGTTCCCTTTTGTCTCCATGGTTTACGTCCACCACCTGAAACTTCAGCACGAGTTAATGCTGATTGTGTTCCTTGACGTTTATTTGCAAGGTAATTTACAACCATTTCATGCATAAGTGTTTTGTTTGGTTTCACACCAAATATAGCATCACTAAGTTCGATATCTCCAACTTTTTGACCTGCCATATCTACTACTTGTACTTGTGGCATTATTATTCCTCCTTCCTTATGCTTTTTTGCTTTCACAAATCATTACTATTCCACCATTTGGGCCTGGCACTGCACCTTTAATTGCAATCAAGTTGTTTTCATTGTCAACTTTTGCAACTTGTAAGTTCTGAACAGTAACTCTTTCAGCTCCCAAATGTCCAGGTAACTTTTTGCCTTTAAAAACTCTTGACGGATCTGAGCAAGACCCCATTGAACCTGCGTGTCTAACAACAGGACCCGAACCGTGAGTTTCCTTTAATCTATGAGCATTCCAGCGTTTAATTGCGCCAGCGTAGCCCTTACCTTTACTGGTACCAATTACGTCTACTTTGTCGCCCTGGTTAAACACTTCTGCCTTTATGATGTCTCCAATATTAAAAGCACTAGCGTCATCAAATCTAAATTCACGTAGAATTTTCTTTGGTGCGACATCTGCTTTTGCAAAATGCCCTTGCATAGATAGACTTACATTAATTGGTTTTTCATCGAATTTAGCTGATCTTGTGCCCTTTTTATATTTGAGTTTAATATCGCCAAATCCCATTTGTACAGAATCATAACCATCGTTTAAAACGGTTTTCTTCTGTGATACAACGCATGGTCCTGCCTCTATAACTGTTACAGGAATAACATTGCCTTTTTCGTCAAAAATCTGGGTCATCCCGACCTTTTTGCCGATGATTGCTTTTTGCATTTTTTCTCCTCCTTAAGGTAGTTATTGGTTGAAAATTTCAACTTGACACCTTGCGGCAAACCACCGCTTTTAGTTTGTGTTTATGGTAAATATCACACACAAAACTATTTTTGCAGGCCTTGCCTTTGCGCTAAGTTTCTAACCTCCGTTAAAGCTTTATCTCAATGTCAACTCCAGCTGGAAGTTCTAAACTCATAAGAGCATCAACAGTTTTGCTAGATGGTCTTAGAACATCGATAAGTCTTTTGTGGGTTCTTGTTTCAAACTGCTCGCGGCTATCTTTATATTTGTGAACCGCGCGAAGAATTGTAACAACTTGCTTTTGGGTTGGTAGCGGCACAGGCCCTGAAACTTTAGCTCCTGTACGATTTGCAGTTTCAACAATTCTCTGTGCTGACTGATCAACTAATTGATGATCATACCCTTTAAGCCTTATTCTTATCTTCTCTTTGACTGCCATAGTAATCGCCTCCTTATTTTTAGTTGGCGGGCGTACTTTTATTTTTCACACCGCTCCGGGTGTTTCGTGACTCATTAAATAAAAAGCCGGAATTCCCAAAAATTAGGGCTCCGGGGTAAAAATAAAAGTGCACAAATAGAACTAACAATAGTTCTATTTTCTGAAATTTTATCGCCCGGTTTAAAATCGGACATACTCCACGGAAAAACCAACTTTAAGCATAAAAATTGTTGCTTAAACTTGCAACCTCCCGCTTCAACGCATATCTTTGTACAGTCACGCTTTAATATGATATCATATATTAGTTCATATTGCAAGAAATTTTCAAAATTTTTTTAAATTTTGAAAACATAACCCGATATAAGTCTTTCAATTTGCGTAAAAGGGCAAACTGTGTTATTATTATTTCCTATTTTAATGTTAACTTTTGTAATTAAGTCTAGTTTATGGAGGCGATATTATGTCAAAACCAATCGTTGCAATAGTTGGCAGGCCAAATGTCGGCAAGTCAACATTATTTAATAAATTAATCGGAAAACGGCTTTCTATAATTGATGACACTCCAGGGGTTACCAGAGATAGAATTTATGGTGAAAGCGAATGGAGAAACAGAAAATTTTCGCTTATTGATACCGGTGGAATAGAACCATATTCTAAAGATATTATTTTATCACAAATGAGAATGCAAGCCCAGCTTGCTATAGATTCTGCTGATGTAATAATATTTGTTACAGATATAAAATCTGGCCTCGTTGCCGCCGACTTAGAGGTAGCCTCAATGCTTCAAAAAAGTGGCAGGCCTGTTATTGTGTGTGTAAATAAATGTGATAATATAGGCTCTGTTGACGCAAACCTTTATGAGTTTTACAATTTAGGGTTAGGTGAGCCTATTGCAGTTTCATCTGTTCATGGGCATGGCACAGGCGATCTTTTAGATGAGGTCTTTAAGTATTTCTCTGAAGAAATTGAAAATGAAGAAGAAGGTTCCATAATAAATGTTTCTGTTATTGGCAAGCCAAACGTTGGAAAATCTTCACTTATAAATAAAATAACTGGTGAAAACAGGTGCATTGTTTCAGATATCGCTGGAACAACCAGGGATTCTATTGACACTATTGTTCAAAATAAATATGGCACTTTTAATTTTATAGACACGGCAGGCCTTAGGCGAAAAAATAAAATATATGATGACGTTGAAAGGTATAGCGTGATAAGAGCCAAAATGGCAGTTGAGCGCAGTGATGTTTGTGTCATAATGATTGATGCTATCGAAGGTTTTACTGAGCAAGACTCAAAGGTTGCAGGTTTAGCTCATGAGGCCGGAAAAGCCTGTATTATTGTTGTAAACAAGTGGGATGCAATTGAAAAAGAAACCAAAACTATGAGCGAATACAAAAAGAACCTACAAGAGGATTTTTCATTTATGTCCTATGCTCCAATTATATTTATATCGGCTAAAACTGGGCAGCGAATTGACAACTTGTTTGAAATGGTAGAAACTGTTTCAAATTCTAATTGTATGAGAATTTCAACCGGTGTATTAAATGACTTGCTAGCTGAAGCGATTGTACGTGTTCAGCCTCCAACTGATAAAGGGAAACGGCTTAAAATATTTTATATGACACAAGTTTCAGTTAAACCTCCAACCTTTGTGTTTTTTGTAAACTCAGCTAAACTATTTCATTTTTCATACCAGCGTTACTTAGAAAATAAAATTCGTGAATCCTTCGGATTAGTTGGTACACCTATTCGATTTATAATTCGCGAAAAAAGTGAAAAGCAACTATAAATAGGAGGCACTTGTCTTGAATCTACTTATGAATTTTATGCGAAATTATTGGTACTATGTTATTTTAGTAATTGTTTCAAGCTATATGTTAGGTAGCATAAGCTTTTCCATAATAATAACTAAACTATTTAAAAACAAACAAGACATAAGAAATTATGGAAGCGGCAACGCTGGATTTACTAATGTTTTGCGTTCTATTGGACCTTTACCCGCCATTTTAACTATGCTTGGTGACTTTGGCAAAGGAGCTTTGGCTATTTTAATTAGCGAAGTAGTATTCTCTCACTGTCCGTTAGAAGGTATCCCTACATTTTACATAATTAGGTATGGGATGTATATTGCTGGATTTTGTTGCATTATTGGGCATATATATCCATGTTTTTTCGAATTTCGTGGAGGGAAAGCCGTTTTAACAACTTTTTCTATGGCAGTTATAATTGATTGGAGAATTGGTCTTTTGGCTCTTGGTGTATTTATTTTTGTTTTAGCTATTTCAAAAATAGTTTCTCTTTCTTCAATTTTAGCCGCTGCATCTTTTCCAATATGGAATTTTATTATGGTGTTCTTTGTTGACTATTCTGACCCACACAGCACTACTTTATTTAGCTACGTTATTATAAGCACGTTATTTTCATTTCTTATTGCTCTTATTATTATCTATAAGCATGGCAGCAATATCGATAGGATTTTATCCGGCACTGAGAAAAAATTAACCTTTGCAAAAAGAAAAGTTTAACTACATATTAGTAACAAAACTTACTTATAAACTATATTATAAAAGCATTTTTATTAAAAAATATGAAAGTATTATGTATTGTTTTATAAACTTAAAGAGGTGATAAAATTTGGCATTCCCTCAAAAGCAAATTAGAAATTTCAGCATTATTGCGCACATCGATCATGGCAAATCAACGCTTGCTGATAGAATCCTTGAAATGACCCAATCAGTATCTTCACGCGATATGTATGATCAATTACTTGATAATATGGATCTAGAGCAAGAACGTGGTATTACAATAAAATCTCATGCGGTAACGCTTTTATATAAGGCTGAAGACGGTCTTTCTTACATGTTTAATTTAATTGACACACCTGGCCATGTTGACTTTAACTATGAGGTTTCAAGGTCTCTTGCTGCCTGTGAGGGCGCTATTTTAGTGGTTGATGCAGCACAAGGGGTTGAAGCACAAACTTTAGCTAATACATATTTAGCAATTGATGGCGGTCTTGAAATTATCCCTGTTATAAACAAAATAGATTTGCCAAGCGCCGACCCAGAAAAAGTTAAAGCTGAAATTGAAGATATTATTGGCATCCCTGCAGATGAGGCACCTCTTGTTTCTGCTAAAACTGGGCTTAATGTTAAATCAGTTCTTGAAAGTATTGTAAAATTTATTCCCCCGCCAAAAGGTAACCCAATCGAACCCCTTAAAGCCCTTATTTTTGATTCCTACTACGATAGCTATAAGGGTGTTATAATTTATGTAAGAATAAAAGAAGGCACGGTTCACCCCGGTGATGAAATAAAATTGATGGCCACGGGTTCAGTATTTACCGTAACAGAATGTGGATTTTTAAGAGCTACCAACCTTGAAAGTTCCGACGAATTATGTGCCGGCGAAGTAGGCTACATTGCGGCTTCCATTAAATCTGTAAGTGATGCTAAAGTCGGAGACACCGTAACATTAAAAAACAACCCTGCAAAAGAACCTTTGCCTGGTTACAAAAGCGTAAACCCTATGGTATTCTGCGGCATTTACCCTGTTGACGGTGCTAGGTATTCTGACTTAAGAGAGGCCCTTGAAAAGCTTCAACTAAATGATGCTTCTCTTTCGTTTGAACCTGAAACTTCCATCGCTCTCGGGTTTGGTTTTAGGTGCGGATTTTTAGGCCTTTTGCATATGGAAATAATCGGTGAAAGGCTTGAGCGAGAATATAACCTTGATATCATTACAACGGCGCCTAGTGTAATTTATAAAATAACAAAAACTGATAAAAGTGTAGTGTTTATTGATAACCCAACAAACTACCCTGATCCATCTCTTATTTTAAAAGCAGAAGAACCTATAACTAATGCTCATATATATTCACCAAGCGAATATATTGGAAACATTATGGAGCTATGCCAAGATCGGCGCGGAATCTATAAGGACATGCATTATCTTGACAGTGATCGGGTTGACATACATTATGAGCTGCCGCTAAACGAAATTGTATATGATTTTTTTGATACGTTAAAGTCTAAAACCCGAGGCTATGCTTCGTTTGATTATGAAATAATGGGCTATGCAGAATCAGATTTAGTAAAGCTTGATATTATGCTAAATGGCGAAGTAGTAGACGCTTTATCTTTTATATTACATAAAGATAAGGCTTATCAAAGAGCGCGAAAAATGGCAGAAAAGCTTAAAGAAAAAATACCACGTCAACTCTTTGAAGTTCCAATTCAAGCATGTATTGGAGGCAAGATAATAGCGCGCGAAACTGTAAAAGCTGTCAGAAAAGATGTTTTAGCAAAATGCTATGGAGGAGACATAACCCGAAAGAAAAAACTTTTAGAAAAGCAAAAAGAAGGCAAAAAAAGAATGCGCCAGTTAGGAACCGTTCAAGTCCCGCAAGATGCGTTTATGTCTGTGTTAAAGCTAGATGAGTAAGTTAATGAAAACTAGGTTATATCCACAATTATCGGTATCCCATTTTTAAAGTGCATTTAACCCTCGACAATAAAAGCCTTGACTTTTTATTTAATTTAAATTAGCATTAATTTATTAATTAGTACCATAATATTACTATAATGCGAGGTGTTTCATATGAAAAGGTATAATGGGTTTAGCCTAATAATTGCAATTGTAGCAACTGCCGCAGCGATAGCAGCCGCAATTGCCACCGCTATTGTATATTTTGAAAAAAAGAAAAAAGATAATGAAGACTTAGAAAATTATCTTGACTACTCAATAATGTAATTATATATTGAAATAAATTAAAAAAGCTATGCCTAGGTGTTTTTAGGCATAGTTTTTTTGTCTATAGCTTGTTCTTCATTTATCAATAATTTAAAGATTGCTGCTCATTTAATATTCACTTTTTTATTTTTCACCATATTCACGAAGGATTTCGCGAAGTTTTGAAGCGTGAAGACCTTCATCTTCAGCATACTCTGCAAATAATTCTGCTACTTTTTTATCATCTTCAATTTCCTTGGAATAGGTTTCAAAATCTCTTACAAGTTCCATTGACGCTTGCCATGCCCGAAGCAGCTTGTCGCGGGTAGTAATTTTAATCTCTTGTTCTATCAATTATATGGACCCCCTTATATTCTTTGTTTTAGTATTTTATCTTTCAGAGCTTTTATCCATACCTTTCAAATCATTGACTGGAGGCATGCAGCTGTGATTTTGGCATACATAAAACGTGGTTTTTTCATCTTTAATAGGATATTCATCTGTAGGCTTGTAAAAAACCCTCACTATACTTTCCAACGGAGTAATAAAGGGCAAGTCTTTAGCGTCTTCTTTATTTTTCAATACAACAGTGATGTCTTGCAGCGGTTCAAAATAATCTGATAGTGCAACCAAAAACATAGCATACCCGGCGGGGTAGTTCCTTGCTTCACCACACATAAAATCAATTTGACGCTTTAAAATTTTTTCTATTTCCTCGTCTTTTGTAAGATAGAATAAATGCACTAGATTATATGTCATAATAGAGTTTCCACTTGGAATTGCACCATCATAAGTTTCTTTTGGACGAAGAATCAGCGTTTCATTGCCTTTGCCATATAAGTAAAATCCACCTTGTTCCATATCATAAAATTTAGATATTGCTTTTTTATAAAACCGTTGCGCTTTTTCAAGAAAAGACATATTAAGCGTAGCGTCATATAGTGCAAGCAGCGAATATATATAATCTGCGTATTCGTCAAGAAAACCTTTTTCTCCGTGACGTCCAGCGCGAAAACTAACAAACAACGTATCATCATCACATAGATTTTCTTCAATAAATTTTTCCGCTTTTTTTGCTGCATTCAAGTATTTTGTGTTTCGACTGACACGGTATAAATAACACATAGCCGTAATCATGAATGAATTCCATGAGGTAAGAATTTTGTCATCCAAGTACAGCTTACTACGCTGCCGCCGATATTCATATAACTTCGTCAAATGCTCATCAAACTTATCTTCAACGGCATTATTTTGCAGAAGGTTCGGAATACTTTTTCCTTTAAAATTTCCCTCTTTTGTAATTCCGTAATAATTGTTGAATGATTTGCCAACCTTTTCTCCGAGAAGGCTTATAATTTCAGAAGGCTCAAAAAAATAATATTTACCCTCCTCGCCTTCAGAATCAGCATCTTGAGCGGTAAAGAACCCCCCTTTAGAAGAAGTCATTTCACGAAGAACATAAGAGGCAGTTTTTTGGACAACATCCTTGTAGACCGGTTTTTTTGTTATTTGGTATGCTTTACAGTAAGCAATTATCAAAAGAGCATTGTCATAAAGCATTTTTTCAAAATGCGGCACCAGAAAATACCGGTCTGTAGAATAGCGGCAAAAACCATACCCTATATGATCAAACAGCCCTCCAGAGTACATTTGTAAAAGTGTCATTTCTGCCATCTTTAAAGAATCACGATCTCCGCTCTTTTCATAGTGAGTTAATAAAAACAAAAGGTTATGGGCAACCGGAAATTTTGGGGAAATACCGAACCCACCAAATTTCTCATCGTAATCTCTTTTATATAAGGCTACTGCCAAGTCAATCAATCTGATATCAGCTCCAGGCTCAGCTACACTTGTTCTTTTTAAAGAAGCAGTAATCTCATCTGCTGACATTAAAAGTGATATCCGGTCATTTTCCCATTTCTGGTGAATTGCTATAAGCAGCTCCTTCAGACCAATCACTCCATACCTGGAGGTTTTTGGCAAATAGGTTCCTGCAAAAAAGGCTTTTTTTCTGGGGTCATAAAAATGCTTGTAGGCCAGCCGCCGCTACCCGTTAACTCTTGACATACTGCCATATATATGCTGTCAATATCCGGTCGCTCCTCTTTATCAACCTTGATCGAAATGAAATACTGATTAAGAAGCATTGCTATTTCGGTATCTTCAAAACTTTCATGTGCCATAACATGACACCAATGACATGTACTGTAGCCTATGCTCAGAAAAACCGGCTTGTCCTCAGACTTTGCTTTTTGGAAGGCTTGCTCACTCCAGGGGTACCAGTCCACCGCGTTTTCTGCATGCTGCAAAAGGTAGGGGCTTGTCTGACCTTTCAGATGATTACTCAAAGTTTGTACACCTCATTTTAAATTTATCAGCTACAAAAACAAAAAAATTTTATCTTTTAACCTTAATAAGTGTTATTTTAACCCTCGAACGCCTATTCTTTAATTTTGAATCTTTTCTGTAATAAATGCCTATTTTATCAATTGTTTAAGCCTTCCGCCCGAATTTTCGAAAAAGTTGCCCATGCATTAAACCTGCGACAAGGTTAAGTTCCTCTAAATAAGGTTAGGGCAAAAGGAAGCAACCTTAAACAAAAGGTACCAACATTATAAAACCATATTGGTATGCCTCACTTTACCTATAGACTTTCATCTTCATTTTGAACACTTTTTCCTGTTGAATTACTCTATTTTTCCCAGATTTAAATCTTAATTTATAAAAAAACAAAGAAAGCCAAAATGGAAGCAGAAAACGAACCTATTATATTGGAGACAATATTAAGATTCGTATCTTTTAATCCTCTTTGCATTTTTTCCTCATGCTTTAAATCATTAATAAATTCAATTATTTCATGAATTGTTCCAGAAGAAACACCCAATAAGAAAATATAAAAAGCCTTAAAGGCCTTTGAACCCCCATACTCAAATACATTGGAAAAAAGGAAATAAAGGAGGATAGCAAATGAGAATGACCCTAGCACATGTTGTATTCTGTCATACTTTTTTGTCTTATAATATAAATTAAAATAATAACCCAAATATGAATTCATAAATAAAGTTATTATTACTAAAATATAAGCTACATCAGGAACGTTGAGTTTAAAAATATAAGATATAATAAAGATAATCCATAAAAACACAAGTGAGGTTATAACAGATTTTAAAGCTATCTTTTCTTTATGAATAATGAATTTTCGCAACAAAAACAACTCTACAATGCTTAAAATCATTAAAGAGATCAGAGAAGTTAAATGCATTCTATTCCCCCAATTATCTTCTTTTCATAACAGCATTTACAATTAATAATAAAATTATAGCTCCAACTGTCGCTACGAGTAAGCTCCAAAGGTTAAATCCTGTTACTCCATAACCTCCAAAAAAATTCATAACAAGGCCGCCGACAAAACCTCCGACGACACCTACCAAGATATTCATTCCGGCACCCATTCTCTTATCATTACCGGTAATAAGACTTGCGATCCATCCTGCAAGTGCGCCTATAATGATCCATCCAATAATACCCATATTATCACCCCCTTTTACTTGATTTTAGTATTTCCGTCTTTTTAAAAAATATAATTAAAATTTTAAATAATACAAATTCGTCTTGTTAAAGTAAAACGAATAAAAACAAAATTACCTATAATAGTATTAAACTGAAACCTAAAAATAAAAATCAAGAAAAAACAGGAAATTTGAAAGAAACAAAATTTGTACAGCAAAAAAGCCACCACAAAGCAATTTTTGCGCTGACCAAAGGTTTTCATTTAGGGTTAAACGGATCTGTTCGCCTTTCTAAGATACTTGTAAATTATGGTGATTTGAGCACCTGCACTTCTGTGACATAAAAAACGCACAAACACTGAAAATTCAGTGTTTGTGCGGGGTTCGCAAGTGGTGAGCCATCGGAGATTCGAACCCCGGACACCTTGATTAAAAGTTATATAGTGCATGAATTAAATAAACTTTACTTTTATTGTTTTGGATTGAACAAGCCCTGTTGTTATGCCATTTAAAGCCCATAAAAATGGAAAAACTTATATATAGTTGTATTTTAGTTTAATCTTATTTTTTGATTTTTTGTTAGACATCCACCTAATTGTTGACTAGATTAAACTTAAAACCAAGCTATACCAAAACAAATATTATTTTACCATACAAATCAGAAAAACCAAAGCTCAGATGGTCCAAGACTATTTGAGCTTTTTAACATACAAAAAGTAAATTGAAAGGAGTGAAAAAATGCAAATACCCTTATTTATAATCATTGCAATACTGCTGGCAATAATATCGTATCAACAATTTTACATACACAAACAAGAAGACCGCTTGTACAATGCCCTGCGCATTACCTGCGAAACCTTAAACCTGATAAAAAAAGACAAAGAAATCTTATAACCTCTCCCCTGCACCCTGGCGGGTGCGTTTTTTATTTTACCATAAAATCACAAAAAATCAAATAAATTCCCGAGGAGGTTTAAATCATGGTAAACGATTATGTTTATTTAGAGCCACCCGATAACGAAGACGCCGCAGTGTACAAATGCGAACACTGCGGCAATTTTATTTTTGAGGGCGACGAATATTTTGAGATTACAGGCGAGACACTTTGTGAGCGTTGTGTGCGCTTTTTGTATTCGAAGGTAGCACAGTACCAACAATATCCGGAATATGAGTATTGAAAGTAAAACTAAAAAAGTAAAGGTGATGTAGAAAGAAAATGCGAAAAAATTGGTCTGAATCAGAAGTGGATTTTTTGATCGAAAATTGGACTGAATTAACAGCATAAGATATTGCTAAAAACTTAAAGCGTACAGTAACAGCTATAAAAGTAAAATCAGAAAGGTTGAAGTTAAAAGGACAAACAATAAATAAAAAAAGAAACTTTATAAAGTCAACTGATTTAATGGAGCTTCTTGGGATGACTAAATACCAAGTAGACAATCTATATAAAAAAGGATATTTGAAAACTAGAAAAGCATGTAATGGAAAAAGCTCTACTAATTTACTTTATTATGAAGATGTTTTAAATTTTTTAAAACAACACCCTGATAAATGGGATGGGACTAAAATTTCAGAATATTTTTGCTTTGATGTTGATTCACCAAAAATTGCTGAAAAGATAAAGCATGACAAAAAGTTCGGATTTAGGATGGTGGGTACACCGTTTACAGATTCAGAACAAATTGTTATGGTAAATTTATTTAAAAAAGGCTGTACCAGAAAAGCAATAGCTAAAGAAATGGGTAGAACTTTTGGGGCGATAGCTTCTAGATTAATTGATACTGATATCTGGGGAACTGGCAAATATCTTGGAAAAGGGTTTAGTGCCCAAAAGCATAAAAAGATAAAAACAAAAGGAGATACTTTAATTCTAAACTTACAAGAGAAAACCTTGAAAAAAGGTGCGACATTAAAAGAAATGAAAACGGTGAAATAGTTGAAGTGAAGATCCATGAAGGCGTAGAAGTAATTGGTCATCATGTTTTTTGTGGGTGTACTGAACTCGAAAAAGTTTATATTCCGGAAACTGTTACAACAATAGGATGTAGTGCATTTTACGGCTGTAAAAAGCTTAAAAACGTTTACATTCCAGAATCGGTACAATACATACGACCATATGCTTTTGAAAATTGCATTGAAGATTATCAAAACAAACGGATATGTTCTTTTTCTGACATTTTTGATTAAACGGGAATAGATATCAAAATGTATGTGAATAGGAAAGGAGGTTTGAATATGCTAATTAACTTAGGATTTGCCGTGGCTGCACTTCTAGCATTATCTGGAGCTGCAACTGCATTTAGCAAGCACGAAGGTTTGTCAATGGGGCTGTTGCTTTCTAGCAGCCTTGTAGGCTTAATATCGGTAGCAGTATTCTTTTGTAGTATTTAAAAGGAGAATTTTATATGGGTTTAATTAGTGCAATTATTACATTAAGCTTATTTATTTCAACAATAATAGCGGGTTTTTGTTCTAAATTCAAATTAGCAAATTTTCTGGCAGGGCTTACTAGCTTTACGGGTTATTTGCTTTTTTTATTATTCCATTAAATTTTTAATGAGGAAATGAAATGACACTTTACGATATGACTTACATAATCGGAACAACTCTGACTTTACTGTTTCTAGCACTTGGAATATTTTTAGCATTTAAAGAGAAATTCCTACTGGCGTATATTTCTAGCGTTATTTGTAGCATCTTTGGAATCGTGACGTTTTTAATACTTATTTAAAATAGGAGGGAAAATCTATATGGAACTTTTAAAAGTAAAACCGAAATACCAACAAATTTTAATGGATATGGAAGACGGTTTAACCGAAGAAACAGAAATTTTTTATGCCTTGGACTTAGTCAAAGACGAATTTGAAGTCAAGGCAGATAATGTTGCATGTGTAATAAAAAACCTAGACGCTGAAGAGACTCTAATAATCAAAGAAATGGAAAAACTTTTTGAAAGAGCTAATGAAAAGCGACATCAATCTATTATATTTAAAAAATATTTAAAGCACAGAATGATTAACAATAACATTGTAAAAGTAGAGACACCACGTAATTATATTAGGCTCAAGAAAACATCTGAATTTATAATTGAACAGAAAAAGTTTATTGATTGGGCACAAGATAATGCAGAGCATCTGATTAATTATGTAAAGCCTTATGCAAATAAAATTGCAATAAAAAAAGCAATTAGAGCAGGTGAAAATGTTCTATATGCGAAATTTCAGGGAAAGAAAAAAGTGGTGATAGAATGAGCTCAGTATTTGAAACATTGTCTGCAGTAAATGTAAATGAGCACGTAGAGGCTAAAAATGGGTTAACTTATTTATCTTGGGCTTATGCATGGGCGGAAGTTAAAAAGCGGTATCCAGAAGCCAATTATACAATTTATAAAAATAATGATGGTTGGATTTATTTTACAGATGGGCGCACTTGCTGGGTTGAAACTGGGGTAACAATTGAGGGGCTCGAACATACTGACTGCTTGCCAATTATGGATTATAAGAATAAATCAATTCCACTTGAAAATGTAACTAGTTTTGACGTGAATAAGACTATACAGCGCAGTTTAACAAAGGCTCTGGCCCGGCACGGGTTGGGGCTTTATTTATATGCTGGTGAAGATTTACCTGAAATAGAAACACAAATAATTTCGTTTAAAGAGGCGAAGATTTTACATGAAATTATAAAGGGGCTTGAAAATTCAGAAAAGTTATTTCAAACCATTTTAAAAACATACGGCGTCAACAGTTTAAAAGAGCTAAATGCTAAGCAATACACAGAGACTTTAGAAAAATTAAGAGACTGCCCTAAAAAAAACAAGGAGTGATTTTAATGGAAATAGAATTTCATGTTCCAGGTCCACCGCAAGGAAAAGCGAGGCCCAGGCTCTGCCAAATAAGAGGGAGAAACATTGTGTATACACCAATCCAAACAGTTAAATATGAAAAACTTATAAAAGAGTGTTACCAAGCAGTTACAGATTTTAAGTTTCCAAAAGGAGAACCCGTATACATAATAATGGTTGCTCGTTTCCCTGTTCCTAAAAGTACTAGTAAAAAAGAAAAAGAAAAAATGTTAAGTAGAGAAATTTTCCCCGCCAAAAAGCCAGATGTAGATAACATAGCCAAAGCGGTTTTAGACGCATTAAATGGGGTTGCTTTCCATGATGACGCCCAAGTTTGTGCTGTAGGATGCCAAAAGATATATTCTGAATTTCCTGGAATAAATGTGAGTGTTTATGACAAACAAGGATACTGCGAATATACAGATAGTATATAAATATAGAAAGTGAGATAAAAAATATGAGAACAATTAAAATTTTTGAAGATGAGAAAGAAATTTACAGCGGAGCATGTTCAGTGAACACGGCGCTTTTAAAAGGAAGGTTGTGCGACAAAATAGACCAATACGAGGGAACTGTAAGGTTTTCTGTACAACTAAGCAACGGGAAAAACGAAAGCACCGGCGAATGGAACAAGCCGACTTATGCGGAGTGTGCGGCTTTTAAAGATGTTGCTAAAACCATTTTAGACAATTATAAGCCAAAAGATGAGATCTGGCTTGTTTGTAAGTATTATTCAAAGAAACGCGAAGACAAGTACTACAAAGGCTTTTATGTTAGAGAAATTATTGGCGGAAAAAAACCTGATACAAGTAAAAAACAAGAAACACAAAAACAAGAAGCTACATTGGATGATGTTTACTTGCCGTTTTAAAAGAAAAAATGAAAGAGGATGCGAATATGATAAATAGCGAAGAGTCACAAGATCAGAAAAGCCAGCAAGAGCAACAACAGTTGGCCGAATTTATGTTATCAAACATTGTAGAGATGGGTAAATTCTCATATAGACTGCAAGAAAAGCGCGAAAAAATTTTAATGAATCAAGCAGGGCTCATGTTAATTGCGGTTTCTATCAGTTTAGCAGTGCTTCCTTTGTTAGTTCCTGTAATATATATTCCTTATGTATTTACCGGACTAGCTGTAAGCTTAGTGTTTACAGTTATGGCCGGTTGGCGATTTAAATATTCACAAATGACTGACGCTGGTGTGATTTTTGATGAAGTAAATAAGAATTACGAATGCTACGAAACTAAATGTCAATTTGATATGCAATGGAAGATGCAACTAGATATAATTCATAAAAGCAAGGCAAAGATCACTGACAAAAGAATAAGGTTTCTTCTAGCTTCCATGGTTTCGTTTATTTGTTCAGTTGTGCTTTCCGCGATTTTGATGTGGTTTTAGGAGGGAAACATAAAGTATGACAAATACAGATACAACTAAGATTTTTCAAAAAAGATTAAAAAAGTTTGTGACTGACCAAAAGAAAACAAAAAAATATAATTTTGATATTATTTCGGGTGAAATAGGTATTAAAAAATCATCTTTAAGCAAATATCTAAATGATGAAGCAGAGTCAGGTATAAACAATTTGGTTAAGATAGCAAAATATTTTAGGATTTCAACAGACTATTTGCTTGGTTTATCAGACGTTCAAAGTTTCCAAAAGGAAACGGTGAGGAAAGAGCCAGAGAAAATAAACCCTTTCGATTCCATAATAAATTTAAAACCTTATTCTGATGATGTAGAAAAAGGTTGTTTAAACATAAAGTCAGCAGCAATCAAAATTAAGAATGCAATAAAGAAAGCCTTCACTCACTGAGTGGAGGTTTTTTATTTGAAAAACAGTAAAAAAACAGGAGGAAATAAATATGGATACAATGCCAAACATTATGAAAGATCGGAACTTAAACATAAAATCGAAGGCTATATATGCTTATTTATGCGGGCTTTCAGGCCGCAATAACATGTGTTATCCAAGTAGAGGAAAGATTGCTTATGATCTGAACTTGAATTATCACACACCAACCAGGTACCTCAAAGAGTTAGAGGACTTAGGGTACATACAAATTCAAAGAACCCGCGCTAACGGGAAATTTAACAACAATCTTTACACTTTGAACAAGAAAGAGGTAGAAAAATATAAGCCCTCAACCGCAGCCTGAACCGATTCCTTATGTGAACTGGCGCAAGATATGAGGTGGTTGAATTATGAATTTTACATTCAATGCAGAGGTCGCAAGGCTTTTTATGGCGCACGAAGCTGTTTTTTTTTATACATCATTTATATTGGTGGATACAAAAACAAAGCAAATAATAAAAAACTTCCATGAAGTTGAAATAGAAACAGAAACCGGCGAAAAGACAACAATAAAGGCTTATTGGGAATATAACAGTATGCGAGAATTTGCCGAAGTTTTCCCGTTTTGGACACAAAGACACAAATAAAACAACTATTGGGAATTGTAAAAACAAGGGCTTATACATGCTGCGCAATTTAACAAGTTTAAATATGATCACACCTCGTGGTACACGTTGAGCAATAAGGCTTTTAAAATATATGGCGTGGGGTATGATTTGACCGGCGAGTCAATTCTCAATGTACCAGAAAGTATTTTCACAATGGACCAAAAGGACCAACCTATACCAGTTAATAATCCATTTATAAATAATATACGTTGCAACTCTTGGAAAAATTTTTTTCTGAGCCGTTACGATATCATATAGCAGGTCCAAGCATCTTTTAATTTTTTCGGATGTTTCGGGCTATGTAGTCGGCGCGAACCTTTCGAGCTTTTTAACTTTTTGCTTTGTGAGAATTTCCTACGATCTGAGCGCAAATTTTTTTTTATTTTTTATGTTGATTTGTTTACATTTTCAACAAAGTTGTTTTAAGTCATTTTGGCTTTGCCCTTTAAAATTCGAAAAAACGGGTCACAAAGTCTATAGGCTTAGATATTTTTTTAAAATCATTTGAAATAAATTTTTTAAAATTTGGAAAAAGAAAGTCTTCAGGTCGAACAGTGTCGATTACTGCACACAAATTCTTCATCCAAAATTATCGCACCGATTAATGATTGCTCAGCAATCCTTGTGGATTCTAATTCATCCAAGAGCTCACCTCCGTTCTGATCGCATTTTGATATCCAGCTGCATATACTAGATCCTCAGCTTTCTTGCCAGATAAAATGTTGATAATTTCCAAAATGAGTCTTGTTGGCACCAACGAATTACCGTACCAATATCATCCGGATCTATTTTAAAAGCGGATCATTTTCAAATGTCGCGGGCCCAAAAAAAAATTTTTCGCTTCAGCTTTAGTTTGGGCTATGCCTGCGGATCTCAGATTCTAAAAATAATCCGCCAACAGGTAGGGCCTCGCCTTGGAGTCGAATTTTTCTGAGGCTTTGTGGGACTAAAGAGATTTTAGAAAATCTGCTGGGTTGGAGCCTCGAAGAGTTGCAAAAATATTATTTATAAATGGATTATTAAAGGTATTATTTAATTTTTTTGAAGAAAAATAAAAAACCTTGACGAGAATTATCGCCGGTCAAATCGCATTTAAAAGCCATTTTTAAAAACCTTTCAATTACTTTTGAAAAGCGAATCAATTTAATAGTTAAAAAGTCAAAGGCAGTTGCTTTTCAACAGTTCTCAATATTTATTTCGGGAAAGTTTTAAGAATTTTTAAAATTTTAAATTTCATGGAAAACACTCTGACATTTTTTCAACATTTAAAAGCCAATATTTTTGATAAAAAAATTTTTGCAAATAAATTTCAATGTCCAAAATTAAAGAATTAAAATTCTTATGCAATTTAAAGTTCGGTAAATAATTTGAAATTTTTCCGGCCTTCTGGGCTTAAATTAAAAATTCTGAAAAATGAAATAAAAGAATGAATGTTTGATAAAATCATTAATAAATTTTATTTTGAAACCGTTGGCCAAAATTTAAATGTTTTAAATATAGATTTTCGAAAAATTCTAAGTTCCAATCTTTTTAATTTTTGGCATTGTAATATTTATTATCCTGTTTTTACTGTTTACAAAATAAAAATTCCACTTTATCAGTGAAAATATTGCATTCTAATTTTGATTTTGCTGACTTTTTTTAAACAATTTTTTTCTAAAATCAATCAGCAATAGAATAAGGTTTTAAATTTATTATGGAATCGAAAGGGTTTATTTCTCTGGCTCTTTTCCTCACCGTTTCCTTTGAAATTTGAACGTCTGACCTGAAGCAAATCAAGTCTGTTGAAATCCTAAAATATTTTGCTATCTTAATGGAAATTGTTTATACCTCGTTTTTCTGCTTCATCATTTAGGTAAAAATATTTGCTTAAAGATGATTTTTAATGATGTTTTTTTTTTGGAAAAGAGGCGAAGATTTTAAAAATGAAATTATAAAAGAAATTGAAAATAAAAAAATTGAACAAAAAAAACCATTTTAAAAAACATACGGCGTCAACAGTTTAAAAGATTTAAATGCTAAGCAATACACAGAGACTTTAGAAAAATTAAGAGACTGCCTTTAAAAAAAAAAAACAATTTGATTTTAATGGAAATAGAATTTCATGTTCCAGGTCCACCGCAAGGAAAAAAAGGAGGCCCAGGCTCTGCCAAATAAGAGGGAGAAACATTGTGTATACACCAATCAAAAACAGTTAAATATGAAAAACTTATAAAAGAAAAAGTTACCCAAGCAGTTACAGATTTTAAGTTTCCAAAAGGAGAACCCGTATACATAATAATGGTTGCTCGTTTCGTTTCCCTGTTCCTAAAAGTACTAGTAAAAAAAAAAAAAAAAAATGTTAAGTAGAGAAATTTTCCCCGCCAAAAGCCAGATGAGATGTAGATAACATAGCCAAAGCGGTTTTAGAGACGCATTAAATGGGGTTGCTTTCCATGATGACGCCCAAGTTTGTGCTGTAGGATGCCAAAAGATATATTCTGAATTTCCTGGAATAAATGTGAGTGTTTATGACAAACAAGGATACTACGAATATACAGATAGTATATAAATATAGAAAAAGTGAGATAAAAAAATATGAGAACAATTAAAATTTTTGAAGATGAGAAAGAAATTTACAGCGGAGCATGTTCAGTGAACACACGGCTTTTAAAAGGAAGGTTGTGCGACAAAATAGACCAATACGAGGGAACTGTAAGGTTTTCTGTACAACTAAGCAACGGAAAAACGAAAGCACCGGCGAATGGAACAAGCCGACTTATGCGGAGTGTGCGGCTTTTAAAGATGTTGCTAAAACCATTTTAGACAATTATAAGCCAAAAGATGAGATCTGGCTTTGTTTGTAAGTATTATTCAAAGAAACGCGAAGACAAATTACTACAAAGGCTTTTATGTTAGAGAAATTATTGGCGGAAAAAACCTGATACAACAAAAAAAAACAAGAAACACAAAACAAGAAGCTACATTGGATGATGTTTACTTGCCGTTTAAAAAAGAAAAAATGAAAGAGGATGCGAATATGATAAATAGCGAAGAGTCACAAGATCAGAAAAGCCAGCAAGAGCAACAACAGTTGGCCGAATTTATGTTATCAAACATTGTAGAGATGGGTAAATTCTCATATAGACTGCAAGAAAAGCGCGAAAAATTTTAATGAATCAAGCAGGGCTCATGTTAATTGCGGTTTCTATCAGTTTAGCAGTGCTTCCTTTGTTAGTTCCTGTAATATATATTCCTTATGTATTTACCGGACTAGCTGTAAAGTTTAGTGTTTACAGTTATGGCCGGTTGGCGATTTAAATATTCACAAATGACTGACGCTGGTGTGATTTTTGATGAAGTAAATAAGAATTACGAATGCTACGAAACTAAAATGTCAATTTGATATGCAATGGAAGATGCAACTAGATATAATTCATAAAAGCAAGGCAAAGATCACTGACAAAAGAATAAGGTTTCTTCTAGCTTCCATGGTTTCGTTTATTTGTTCAGTTGTGCTTTCCGCGATTTTGATGTGGTTTTAGGAGGGAAACATAAAGTATGAAATACAGATACAACTAAGATTTTTCAAAAAGATTAAAAAGTTTTGTGACTGACCAAAAGAAAACAAAAAAATATAATTTTGATATTATTTCGGGTGAAATAGGTATTAAAAAATCATCTTTAAGCAAAATATAAAATGATGAAGCAGAGTCAGGTATAAACAATTTGGTTAAGATAGCAAAATATTTTAGGATTTCAACAGACTATTTGCTTGGTTTATCAGACGTTCAAAGTTTCCAAAAGGAAACGGTGAGGAAAGAGCCAGAGAAAATAAACCCTTTCGATTCCATAATAAATTTAAAACCAGGGTTTTTTATTTGAAAAACAGTAAAAACAGGAGGAAATAAATATGGATACAATGCCAAACATTATGAAAGATCGGAACTTAAACATAAAATCGAAGGCTATATATATATTTTATTTATGCGGGCTTTCAGGCCGCAATAACATGTGTTATCCAAGTAGAGGAAAAATTGCTTATGATCTGAACTTGAATTATCACACACCAACCAGGTACCTCAAAGAGTTAGAGGGACTTAGGGTACATACAAATTCAAAGAACCCGCGCTAACGGGAAATTTAACAACAATCAATCTTTACACTTTGAACAAGAAAGAAAGAGGTAAAAATATAAGCCTCAACCGCAGCCTGAACCGATTCCTTATGTGAACTGGCGCAAGAGATATGAGGTGGTTGAATTATGAATTATGATTTTACATTCAATGCAGAGGTCGCAAAGGCTTTTTGGCGTGTGCACGAAGCTGTTTTATACATCATTTATATTGGTGGATACAAAAAAAACAAAGCAAATAATAAAACTTCCATGAAGTTGAAATAGAAACAGAAACCGGAAAAAAGACAACAATAAAGGCTTATTGGGAATATAACAGTATGCGAGAATTTGCCGAAGTTTTTTCCGTTTTGGACACAAAGACAAATAAAAACAACTATTGGAAATTGTAAAAACAAGGGCTTATACATGCTGCGCAATTTAACAAGTTTAAATATGATCACACCTCGTGGTACACGTTGAGCAATAAGGCTTTAAAAATATATGGCGTGGGGTATGATTTGACCGGCGAGTCAATTCTCAATGTACCAGAAAGTATTTTCACAATGGACCAAAAGGACCAACCTATACCAGTTAATAATCCATTTATAAATAATATACGTTGCAACTCTTCGAGCTCCAACCCAGCAGATTTTTCTAAAATCTCTAGTCCCACAAAGCCTCAGAAGAGAAATTCGACTCCAACAACAGCGAGCCCTACCTGTTGGCGGCGGATTATTTAGAATCTGAGATCCGCAGGCATAGCCCGCAGCTAAAAAAGAAAGCGAAGCGAAAGCAAAGATGGGCCCGCGACATAGAGAAAATGATCCGCTTGGATAAAATAGATCCGGATGATATTGGTACGGTAATTCGTTGGTGCCAACAAGACTCATTTTGGAAATGCAACATTTTATCTGGCAAGAAGCTGAGGGAAAAGTATATGCAGCTGGATATCAAAATGCGATCAGAACGGAGGTGAGCTCTTGGATGGATGAATTAGAATCCACAAGGATTGCTGAGCAATCATTAATCGGTGCGATAATTTTGGATGAGAAGTTTTGTGCAGTAATTGATTGACACTGTTCGACCGGAAGACTTCTTTTCGTGGATTTAAAGGGCGTATTTCAAGAGATTTTACATCTTTTTTGTAAATATCTAAGCCTATAGACTTAGACTTTGTGACGTTTTTGGGGGCTTTTAAAGGGCAAAGAAGGCTATGCTGAAAATGACTTAAAAACTCTTGATGTTGTGTGGAAACAACGCCTTCTATCAGCAACATAAACCAATATGCTCAGATCGTAGCAAATTCTCACAAAGCAAGAAAGTTAAAAGAGCTCGGTTCAAACCTCGCGCGCTTGACTACATAGCCCCGGAAACAGCCGAAGAAACAGCTAAAAGATGCTTGACGAGCTGACGAGCTATATGATATCGTAACGGCTCAGAAAAAAAAAAGCTCGAAGATATCGGAAATGTTGGCCTTTCCCTATTTGATATTTACTGCCTGAAAGAATGCCGCTCAAGAAAACCGCTCAGAAACCGGGTTTAAAAAGTAGACGGCATTTTAAAGGGCATGAGCGCTGGTAATTTAAATCATTTTAGCAGCTAGCTAGACCAAAAAGTTGGCAAGACTGCTTTTGCTCTATCGGTTACTGAAAATGTGGCGCTTTCCGGGAAAACAGTTGCGTTTTTAGCCAGGAAATGGAAGGCACGGAGCTTTGCGGCTTTTTAAGTAAGAATTCAAGAATCAAAATTCCAATGAACACGCTAATTGATAAGCGGTTCAATGATAAAACGCGGCCAGAAAAGGTCAGAGCGGATGAGCTTGCGACAATATCAGAAACGATAGATAATGTTTATACATTACCAATAAAAAGTTAATGACGCCCCGAGTTTGACAGTAAACGACATTCGCTTAGAATGTAGGCTGCTTAAAAACTGGGGGGCTTATTGTCATTGATTATTTGCAGCTCATGCATTCAACAAAACGTCATGATAATAACCGCAACCAAGAAGTCGGATCTATATGCCGCGACTTAAAAAATATTAGCATCTGAGCTTGGTGTACCGATTTTGTGCTTATCTCAATTGAACCGGGAAAACGATGAGTCTAAAAGACCAGCTCAAATGATCTTAGAGATAGCGGGAAAATAGAGCAAGCATGCAACAAATTGATTTTAATGTGGTGCGTTGAAAAAAAAAAAAAAACGAGCTAGGTCAGGTAAAGGTCGAAGACGGTTGGTGTTGATATTGCTCTAAATCGGCGCGGCGCAACAGGTGTTGTACTTTATGAATTTTAACGGTGATTATATGGAATTCAAAGAGCTTGACAGGGTCTATGAGGAACCAAAGCAAGTCTACACTAGCTGGAAAAAGCCAAACCAAAAAGAAAGGAGTCAAACCAAGAAAGGAGGCGGTCAAAATGGGATCAAGCGTGTTAATTACCGCAATAATTTGTATAACGATTATTGCATTAACTTTTATCTGTAAAATGGACAAAAAAGTAGGCATCAGGAGGGCTAGCTTATGGAACTTACAAAGGTTAAGAGCATGCTGGGGAAAACCGTATTTTTATGATACCGGGCAATTCAATTTTGACGGCTGCAGCATAAAAATTTTTTATTTACTGCCTGTATATTTAGAGCGGATAAGCATGGAAAAAAAGTTTTATCAAGCGGACTTAAAGAGTTAAAAATTGCAACACGGTTTTAATTGTGCCGCTGAAAAAAGTGAAGTTACCGAGCGAAGTTTAAAAAAAAACATAAAAGTGAAAGTGTTCAAATCTTCATATTTACATGTAAATATTATAAGTATACTTTAGAAATTTGACTTATAATACTATGTTTTTATAATATAATATAGGGTTGTTGTATTCTCTAATAGAAAAACAATCTATTGTTTTTAATCTTTTTAGGAGTAAGCCTTATGAACAAAGATTTAGAAAGCTTGATCTGCAACATACACGTTAATTTTCTGGACTTTTTGTAAGCGTTGGGGGAAAAAGATAGTTCATACAACAGAGTAAATTTAAAAAAAAGTTGGTTAAAGACATAGGTACAGAAAAGGATATCCTAGAAACTATTTATGGATACCAGTCTTTTTTTATCTCAAGAGACTGTTAAATTAGAATTGTTTTTGAAACAGCAAACTAACTGTAATTCCAGGGTGTTAACAAGAGTAAAAACTCTTAATTCTATTGAAGATAAAATAGAAAGATATACAAAACACAAACCTGAAAAGGGTGAAATTCAATTTGCAAATGTCTCAACGACCTCTTCGGTACTCGAATCATTCAAGATGAAAGTGTGGATATTGAACAAATAAAAAAGAGTTTTTAAAACCAACTACTAAAAAAAATTAAAATGTATAGATTCTTCTAAAGATGAATATAAAGCAAAGCATATATATACTTTGTTAATACTAACTATGACTTCCAATGGGAACTGCAAATTTGGAAAAAGAAGATGAAAAAAACAATATGCGTTCTCATGCGCAACGTAAAGCAAGGTTACACTGGTTGGGAAACAGAAAAGGGGGATAATGTATGGTTAGCCATTTTATAATTATGAGCAGTTCATATTCTGAAGGTACCAGAATCGCGCTGGATATAAAAGAAGACAAAGAGTTAAACACAGAATACATCTCTGAAATCATTAAAGGAATCAAAATTCTTGCGGTGATGACACACCAATTTCAACACATTCTATTTGGGCAGAAACCGGCGCTTGGGAATCAGTCATCAAAGCGGATTTGTTTTTTGAAACAGTTAAAGTTGTAGACAGCGTTGAAGAATTCGTAATGAAAATTAATCGAGATAGAACTTTGAAAGGTACAGATATTGCTAAATATATCTTATCTAAAAAATATCTTGCTCGCATTTAAAGCTAGAAAAACTTTGTTATTTATGCTACGCTGATTATATTTTAAAACAAAGCGTTTGTTTGAAGATAGAATCTATGCATTCAGGTACGGCCCTGTGATTGATAGCGTCTATGAAAAGTAAAACAAAGAATATGGAAGTACTGTTATCGAAAAAAAGGAAGAAATGAAAATGCCCTGGAAAAGTCGAATTTTATTTGCAGAAGATGGAATAAAAAAGTTCAATCTATTGATACCATTTTAGAGGAATATGGATATTCTTCCGCAATAGACCTTGTTCAGCTGACTCATTGTAAAGGCTCACCTTTGGGAGAGAACCTACAAGGGTGATATGTATGGTGAAATACCCGATGAAGAAATTATATAAAAGTCATTGCAATGAATAAACTATAAAAAAAATAAAATTAAAAAAGAGGCTATGATGAAAAAATCAGGTCTCTTTTTATTGTAAAGGAGAAATAAAAATGACGTGGGACGAAGTAAAAAAACAGTTTGAATGAGCCTTTATGGGGAAATTTGCGGGTACATATTTATGGATTTTATCGGCGGATGACATAGAAAAAAAAACATTAAAAGTTAGAACAATTGGTGGCTACGAGACCACCGTTTTTTTTATTGTATGGAGGTGTTTTCAAAAAAATATGGGAAAAAAAAAAAAATAAAAGGCGCTATCAGATATAATTGCTTTGCTTACAAAAAGATCCGAGAAATCCTGATATTGGTCACTGCATTGCGTAAAAAAGCTTTATAGCCAGCTCGGAGAATGTTCATTTTATAAAACAGATGAAGAATTCAATCGGGCATCTGAAAAATATTCAGATATTATGCGTTGCCATCTAGGCAATGCTTTTTTATTTAAATAAGGAGTGATCTAATGACCAGAAAAGAATTGTCGGCTTTATTATTTGAAAAAAAAAGAAATAAAATTGCAACAAAGACAAATAAAGGAACTTGAAACAAAAGCGGCATCTTGTAATTCTCCACTTAATGGCTTGCCAAGTAGCTCTGAAGTTTCAGATAAAGTTGGAAATTATGCAGCACAAATTGCAGATTTAAAAGCTTGATAGACTTAAATCATCAAAAGCGTGTATATGAGTTTAACATTCTTGAAAGATATATACAAACAGTTGAAGATCCGCTTGTTAGGCTAATTATGCGTTATAGATTCGTGGAGTGCTATGGGTGGGATAAAATTGCATATGAAATTGGCGGAAATAATACCAAAGAAGGGCTTAGAAAAAAATTATTTAGATATTTTTGCAAATATTAAAAAAGCTGTCACATTCCGCCCGCTTTTTATGTGGTAATATGTTAATATGGAAATGTATAAAACGAGCTGCGCTCCAATATGGGGTGTGGCTTGTTTTATGTTCAAAAATAAAGTGTTAGGAGAGAACAGTTTATGCTTATAAAAATTACAGAGTTAAACAACGAGGAAATTTTGACGGTCAACAGCAGGGAGGTCGCGGAAGATTTTGGAAAAGAACATAAACATGTTATTCGTGATATTGAAAAACTCATTTTAGAGGTCGGCCCAAAATTGGACCTACCTTATTTTACCAAAACAAATTATATAGATTGTTGTAATCGTGAGCAAACAGAATTTTTACTAACACGAGATGGATTTAGTTTATTAGTTATGGGTTTTACCGGAGAAAAAGCTCTTAAATGGAAACTGAAGTATATTAAAGCTTTTAATGCGATGGAAAAAGAGCTAAAGAGATTATATGAAGAGAGAAAAAAGTGGGAAATAGAACGTGCCAAAGGAGTTTTAATAAGGCATATTTTAACAGATACCATTAAAATGAAAATCACTGAAAGTCCAAATAAAAAATTTGCTTATCCGAATTACACAAGGCTTATTTATAAGGCTATATTCGGCAAACCGTTTAAAGACTTACAAAATGAGTTTAATATAAAGCCAAAAGAAAGTTTAAGAGATTATCTTACAGGAGAACAATTAAGAGAACTAGAACATTTAGAAATGCTGGTAAGTAGCTTGATTGGTCTTGGAATGAGTTATGAAGAGATAAAAGAATTTGTAAATCAAAAATATAACGCACAAATGTTAATAGCCTAAAAGCCACATGAAATAGTGTGGCTTATTTTATGCCATTTAGAAGGAGGTGAAAATAATGGGCTTTATAAATCAAGCTTTAATAGTTGCAGCAGGCGTGCTGATAGCTGATGTATTAAAAGATTTATCTCAGCTAATTGCAGAAAAAATTAAAGGCGAGAAAACAAATAAAGAAAAATCTGGGCCATGGTTATACAAAAAATAATCATGTTTTCCCGAACAGTTGTGTGTAACTAATAAGGAGGGTGAAAATCATGGATATACAACAAGCTACAAAAATAGCACTTGAAAATGATTTATTTATAACACGCACCAATGAGTATTGGCTTAGGCATTTTAAAAACAAACCTGATGGGAATTTCTTATTTTCTTGTTATACAAGAACTAGTGAGGACGGAAAACAACTTTGGCAAGAAGTAGGAAGAGGCTGGCAACCGCAAGTAGAAGATATTTTAGCTGATGACTGGGTTGTATGCAACTAAGTAAAGGGAGATGCTTTATCATGCTGGAATTAGAAAGTTTTATTACAGGTATTCTAGTCGGTATAGCACTGGCTGTACTACTTGGTCTTAAGTTTGGAGATAAAGACTTGAATGAATAAATCCTGTAAATATTGCGGGCGAATTCACGATGAGGCTTACATATGCCCTAAAAAGCCTGTAAAGCATAAGAAGATAGATGATAGCGTACGCCTTAGAAACAGTAGCAAGTGGCAGAATAAACGCGTTCAGATTAAGGAAAGAGATAAGTATCTATGCCAAATATGTATTAGGGATATGTACAATACGCTGTACAAATATACGTACAAAGATATACAGGTGCACCATGCTATACCAATACATAAGGATGAGTCTTTAAGCTTAGAAACATCTAATCTAATTAGCCTCTGTCCTATGCACCATGCTATGTGTGACAGAGGCGAGATACCTTATAAAGAGATCAGAAAGATTATAGACGAGCAGAATGAACAAAAAAGATAGGAGAGTGAGTATGCCAAAGGCAGTTGATTTAACAGGTCAGAAGTTTGGCAGGCTGACAGCAATAGAACCTACACATGAACGCCTTGGTGGCACAATCGTATGGAAATGTATTTGTGAGTGTGGAAATATATGTTATGTCCAATCTAGAAACTTGAGAAATGGTAATACACAATCATGCGGGTGTTTACAAGCAGAAAGATGTACTTTTGACTGCGTGGATGGTACAAGGTTAAATAGTTTAAAAAGTGAAAAGGCCCATTCAAACAGTGGCGTTAAAGGAATCTATTTCAATAAAAGAAACCAACGATACCATGCGCAACTTATGTTTCAACGCAAACAACATCATTTAGGTTACTATGGCAACATCGAAGATGCTAAAAAAGCACGGCAAGAGGCAGAAGATCAATACTTTAAGCCAATATTAGAAAAGTACGGCGCAGTGTGAGCAAAAGATACCCCCCTGCCCACAAAACCATGAGGCTCTAGGAGTTTA
>JARLUB010000003.1 GCA_030920305.1 Eubacteriales bacterium SKADARSKE-1 | reverse complement strand
TGCGAAAAACAACTTTTAGCGAAATCTTGTTGTGTCTAATAACCCTTGGTATTACTTGGTTTTATCAAATCAGTTTCTTATAATTTTAACTGTATTTTAATGATTTTCAGTAAAAACAAAGACCAAATAAAGACCAAAATCAAACTTAAAAAGAAGAGCCTTATTTTAAAGAATTACATGTAAAATATAATATCAATAACTGTCTTTTTTAGTGGGAACAATGGTAACAGATATATATAAATCACTTACAACCCTACATGTTAAGCCACTTATCGTGTTACCAATCGAAAATTTTATTGGGAACTTTCTGGCAACATGTGGGAACAAATGTGGCAACCAGTCAATTATTTCATTTACAAAATTGATTCTTAACTAATTATGTATTTAGGTACAATTTCCACTTTCCCGAATACAATCAATCGTTTTCATAACTTCCTGTTGGCAATCACCGTGGCCTTTACCTAAAAACTGGCATTCAGTATATGCAAAATCCCAATCAATAGCTGCTTGGCTTTTTTTATATTTTATTCCTTCAACTGTATCGAAGCGTGCATCAGCCTCTTTGCATTTCGGATCAGTTGGAATAGCCATTATAAGCACGTTTTTGCCAATCCATTCATTTTTTAAAATTGCATCTTTGACTTTATAATATAAAATTTGATATTGGTCTATCAAGCCATTGTCTTTTTCTATGTTTTTTTCTATCTTTGGATCAACAATAAACTTATTATTCAAATAAACAAGCCCAGATAATATACTTCCCAAACAAAAAAATTCAGTAGCAAAAATAGCAACAATTTTAACTTTTTCGGATAAGCTAATTCCTTTTTGTTGGTTAACATTAGTGCTGCATAAGGAGGTATTTGAATTATCATTTAAAATATCTTTATCTTTTGATTTTGTCGAGGAACAATACCCTTTTAAAAACTTTATCAGATTTCTTACTTTTGAACCAGACCATTGGATTGTTTTCCATCCTAAAAACATTGTACTTCCAACTATCCCTTCAGCTATTAACACACATGCCATGGTCTCCCATACATCCTTTATTTCGGTTTTTTGAGTTCTTTCTATAAACTTTATGTCATCTACTAAATGTTTTATGTTGTCATATAGGTAACTTTGTAGTCGTCTAATGTATTCAAACCTTACTATTAAAACCTCTTTATCACCTAAGTTTTGAGTAACCCAGCTTACATCGCTTAAGGTATCTTCGAAATTTATTTCTTCTAAATTTATTGTTGGTGTGCTACATTCAGCATATGAAATTATATTGGCACACTGAGCCAAAGTTAAAATTATTAAAAATATTGATATTAGTTTTTTCATTAATTACAGATCCTTTATGTTAAATTTTAGGTAATTAAGTACGATTGACCTGATTATATTAAATCCAGTTTAACATCAACCAACAAATTAAGGTAAGCATTAAAAATAACACAAGACTTGTGTAGACAATATCTAAATCTAGCTCTTAATACTGCTCTTTCAACTTGCCTTAAACTGTTTCAAATATATTATGTTTGGGATTTAATTAGTAAATTAAGCGGCAACTAAAGCAGTTTTAATGTTTTCTGCTAAATGTGAATCTGCCCTTTCATCATTGCTACAGTCAGTAGTGCTATCGAAAAATTTATCCTTACAATCAGCAGAAGCTTTATCTTCAGTTGTTACAGCACATTCGGGTGTTTTTAAAACTTCATGATTTTCAACTAATTGCAAATCCGGTTTTGCTTTTTCAGAAATTTGACTGGCATCGACAGCAGCTGTTTCCGCCAAATCATGATCATAATAGTCGGAGATTTGCTGCTTACTTAATTCAAACCTGTCAAGCAACTCATCATAATAGACAAAGAGCTTAGACCTTTTAGCGGCAACATTTGTTTTACCATTTTTTACTTTCTCAATAACTTCCTTAACCAAATTTGCCCGTATTCTGTCAAGGTATCTGGCACCCTTATTCTCTTTTTCGGTCTTTGTAGCAATTTTTTCAAAGGTTTCATCAGGTATTACAAGCTGGGTGTCAGCATACTTTTTCCAATAGTCTACTACCTTTTCTGAAAACTCTTTTTGTGCAATCTTGAAATATTCTTTTCTTGTCAAGTTATCAAATTCTACGATTTTTACGCGATTTAAGAAAGATTTATCATGCATAGCAATTGTTCTAGAGCCGGTGCCATCTTCTTCCTCTTCAGGGTTCAAGGCAGCAAAATTCCCTTTATTGACACAAGAGCTGCTTTCGTTGGAAGTGAGAATTATTAATGCTCCCGAAAAATCAAAAACTTGACCTTTTATGTTAACAGTGCCGCTATCCATTGCGCCCCTAAGAATTTCGTCAAGCTCACCATTTGGGTTAAGCTTATCGGACTCGTTTATGATGATTACCCCTCTTTTAGGGTGAGCTTTTAGATATTTCGCAAGATTTTTGGATCTTTTCAAGGAAGAATTGTTTCCATAACGATCAACATCTAGTCCAAAAAGCTGATCAATCAAGGTTTCATTTGAGCGTCTATCAACATCGGCGGCAGAAAGCACGAGCGGCTCTTCGCCTTGCGCCCCAGCGACTTTGAGTGCTGCAAGAGTTTTTCCAACACCTGAAGCTCCAATGAACAGCATAACATCTGCGTGGCTGTATTCATATTCATTCATGTGAGCCAAGTTTTTATCATGAATGATCATGTATAAAAAGCGCTCAATGGTCGATTTTGGAGTTTCTTGCCCCTTAATTTCTTTAAAAGAATTTTTAAGTGCAGCAATGGTTTTATCAGGATCTTTATGGGAAGATGTAAGCTTATTTTTTATCCGAGTTTTTACATTAAAGCCCAGCTCTTTTACGTCTTCATAGCAGTATTTAAGCGAATATATTTGACTAAGCCCCCAAGAAAGTGAACCTGCGGTCGTTAAAAAAGAAACTAGACCTCCTAAAGCACAGGCACCACCCAAAAATAAGTAGCTTCCATTTAAAAAATTAGGCCAACTCATTGGAGGAACCGCCTTACAATAACCCTCTTCTTTAGAGGCCACGATTGGTGTCCCAGTTGAAGGATTTATTTTCCACTCATCGGCTTTTACAAGATTAATTTTTATGGATGAAATACAAAAACAAAAAATAAGTAAAGTAGAAATTATTTTATACAATTATGATGCTCCTTTTTTATGGTTCGTAATTAACATAGTAGACGTCTCCATCAGGTTTTTTCAAAAGTTCTTTTCTTGCAAACCTTAGTGTCACGTAGTTCTGATGGGTCCCTCTTGTGTTTGTTGTAATTAAAAGGCAATTTAAAGTAAGATCAGTTAAGAAAGCAATTAACTTTTAATAATTCAGGCCGTATTTGTCTCATTCGCACCAGAGAAAAACCCCCAGCATAGCTGAGGGACCACTTATTTCTTTGAGTTAAATTCAAGCCAAGAACTTGCTGCTATAAATCTTTCTTAGGTTGTGTGTTAGCTTGTTCTGCTTTCCAATTGTCAATAAATGAATCTGCTTTTTCAAAAAGATCCTCTGTATCAAATAAAAGGTTTTTAAAATACCCGATGGTTATTATTTGATCACAATTATGTGTCAATTTTCCCCATTCGTGATGAATAGCCTTTAATCTGTTAATTAAGCCCATTCCACCCACTGATTTATCACTTGTAATATCTTCTAGTGTCATTACTTGCAGTCTAGTGAGAGTTTCCATTGCTGCTAGGTGTGTGGAGGGAAATTTATCAGTTGTGTATAATTTTGGTATTTCACTAAAAAAAAGATATTTGATATATTTTTTACCCACTTGCCCAACCCGATAATTACTTCTAGGTTGCAAATCCTCAGGAGGAAAAGTAGTTCCTTCAAACCCTATTTGTTTGTTATCCATTGCGTTCCTGTCATGTCTAAGTCCAAACTCAAAGCCAATGAACGCTGATATAGCAGCAATACCTGCAGTAAATAATGCCCTTATTCCTAACATTTTGTAATTAATTGTATTTACTGTTTGTTTACAGACTTTTGGCTGTGCTCCGAGCGCAAAAGTGCTTAAATTACCTGTGGAAAAAACCATAATTGCTAAAAGTAAAGCTATTAACTTGTTTTTCATTTATAATACACCATCCAATCTTTGAATTTCTCTAACAAAATATTCTCTAAGCAAACGATCTCTGCCATCAGACGTTTCTTTTGATCTGTTTTCACTTATTAATGTACCGTCATAGTCTTCTCTGTTAGCACGATTATTTCGATTTAATTCAATAAATACTTTTAATAAATTGACATATTCTTCTTGATTTGATTTTACATTATCTAAGAATTGTCTTTTGTTTTTTGTCCTTATTAAATTGCTCTGCATTACCGTATACTCTAAATATTTGTCAAAAGCTCTAAATATATCTGACCTTTTCATAGGATCTAGCTTTGCGCTATCTATTCTTTGACACACTGCCGAAGTGCTCTTTATGCTATCTTTGTTTTCCTTTGTAGTCGATGTCCTCCTTTTTTCTTCCTCTGCGCATTCTTTAATTTCTTCAGGGCTGAATTTTTCAGGGCCTTGCACATCTCCTTTTATTGCTTTGGTAATTTCCAACCCGCTAGGGTTTAAGGCATAACCAGCTACCGCTCGCCCTGCAATACCTATAGAGTCTACAAATAACTTGGAACTATCCGCGTTCTTTTGAGCGATTTCTTCATCCATCTTATCAATCATATCCTGAAATGACTCTGGTTGTAATGTTTCGGCTAATTTTATCAAATCAGTTGAAGAAACATCTTCCAAGGAGTATGTTTTAGCAATATTTGCAAATTTTGTGTCAAGCGTTCTTTTAACTGTCTGAATAAACTTTTTAGTTTCTGCACGATCTAAATACATCATTGTGAAGTCTTCACGCTCAACAATTACCTTACAACGGTCGACTTTTACTCCTAGAATTGGAGCAATGTTTTGTTCAAATATAAATCTGTACTCTATAAATAGTCTATCAATTTTTTTCCTAAGCGAATTCATAGCTTCCAATGTTTCTAAATCTTTGTGTTGAAGGTCTTTTTCAAGATTTGAAAGATAATAACTTGCCCTGTTTAGAGGAAAACAAAATGCAACCGCATTCGCATTTGATGCTTCTGGTGTCATTTCTTTTTGATAATAATCTAACATGGAATTTAATTTTTCGACCTTAGTTTTGTAAGGAAGGACTTTTGATGACATAACTTCATAGAAATTTTTTTCTGTTTCAGCTAAAAAGCTCTCCGGGTTAATTACTGCATTTTTTGACAAATCTTTAGACATGATTACCGAACAAGGGCTGTCCGTATTATCTATTGTGCTACCACACTCTTCTAATGCATTTTTTAATTTTGCAGAATATTCTGCTAACAATGCACTTTTGTGAAGTGTTTCTTTATTGGAAAACATCCAATACGGCAACGTAAAGCCCAATAAAGAGATACCTCTAATATAATCGCCAAAATTAAAAATAGACCCTTTACCTTCCTCAGCATATCTCATTAAACTATTTTTTTGTCCACCAAGCACTACCCAATGTTCATCTATTTCTTTTCTAAGTTTATTGTAAAACATATTTCTCAACTGTTCAATATTCTGGTTATAAAACACAAAATATTCTTTGCCGTCTTCTCCTCTATAATGAACATCCGGCTTTACTGTTTGTTCAATTAGTTCTCCATTTGGTCCAGCAATCTTTAATCCTAAACCAAACTCTTGCATTGTGCCTAAATTCGGCGGATAGTTCATTAATATTTCTTCTTTTCTAACCTCAGGAGTTTTTTCAACTTCAGGCCTTTTGGTTTGTTCAAAAGATGACCCACAAAGGCCATCTTTACAAACTCCCTGTGCCGTTGTCCCTAACGCTAATGTCCCTTGGAAAATGCTAACTGTTGCTAAAACCGTTGCTAAAACCTTACTTTTCATACTTTTTTAGACCAGCCTTTCATTTTCATGTTCTAAAATTGTATCATTAATTTTTCTAAAAATAATTCCCTGAGGAAAATAATGTATTATTTTGTATGATTTAACATTTTTTGTGTTTTTTAACTTTAAATCTATAAAATCTTTCCAAAAAAAACCACATTTAGGGCATTTGATGTAAATTTAATAGTGCTGTCGGTGGAGCAAGATAACAGATATTACAAAATTTAGAGGAGGGGGGGCTCACACTTTATTTATGTAGTATCAACTGCTAATAGCTTTTTAGCAGCGCCGAAAGTGTCAAAAAAATAAGTATCTTTTAGTTGAACAGTTATTTAAAACTGTAGACGTAAAAGTATAAGCAAGGATAAAAAAAATCCTAAGCGAATATAACCATGGAGTAAACGACACTGAAGAAGACTGCATGATATTAAAGCACATAATGTACTGGTGCAAGGCTATTGTAATTATTGATGCCCATGAAAAAAATGAAACGTGTAACAAACAAGGATGCAATATTTGATAGCACTGATACAAATGGTGATGAGTCTGATGTAAAAAGAGATGATAAGTTTGCTGTTGGGTAGATGAATTTAGATTCTGAGCTAAATTTGTTTCTATGGAATCAATTGAAAGGATTTGATAAATATGGGATGCTAACTATCCCAACATTTGATGTTGATTATAACAAATTATAAAGGCTTAGATTAATTAGGTTTTACAAAACAAAAACTGAAAGTGATAATCATTTCAGGCAAATGGTTTACTTTCTTCTACGTGATTATAAGCTTTAATACTTTTGAAATAAAGCAGACAAATGTTTAAAAATATAGAGCAACCTTAAAAGCAAACTGGTTAAAATTTCATAGCAAAAAATGTTCAACTTTTGTTCAAGAAAGTTACGGAAAAATGAGTAAAAATAGGGCAAACTGAGAAAACAACAAATGAAAGAAATGGCATAAAATAGCGAGTTTTAACACATTATGGAATATTAAGATAACCTCTTAATATAACTCATAACCCGAAGGTCACAGGTTCAAATCCTGTCTCCGCAACCAAATAAATCTCTTACAGCCACTAAGGTTGTAAGAGGTTCTTTTATTTAGTGATTCTTACAAAAATTCACCTTTTGGTCTTTGTTTGGCCTTTATCAGTTTAAAATTTACAATTTGGTCTTCAATTTTTCATTATGAAGTGATCTAGGTTAATTAAAAAAAGCTAAAAAGAGTTCATAAATCATATAATGCCTATGTATATAATTTTTTGTGGGAACAATGGTAACAGTGGAAACTATTTTCTTAAGTTGCGCATGGATGCTGTATTTATACGAACTTGAATACGAAGAGTAGTGGTAACACAATGGGAATTTTATTGAGAACAAATATATAGGTATTTTGTTGTAAAAATAAAAAACAGCAAAGAAAACTTTTTCTTTTGCCATTTTTAGTTTTTTAAGCATCTTTTTTTATTGGATTAAATAAATCTTGCAAAGTTTCAGCGGCAGCCTCGTCGGCTGTTTTTATAGCGTGGGCATAAATGTCACTTGTTGTGCTTGTTTTTGAATGGCCCAAACGGTTTGCAACAGTTCTCAAATTTGTTCCACTTGCTAGCATTAAGGTTGCATTTGTGTGTCTTAATGAATGAACTGAAATATTAGGTAAATCGTTTTCTTTTGTAAATTTTTTAAACCAAGAGCTTATTGTATCTGGATTAATAGGGCTACCATTTTCAGCTGTAAATATTTTATTGCTGCATTGCCATCTCGAACCAAGTGCAATCCTTTGAGTGTTTTGCCAAATTCTATATTCTTTTAAACTAGCAATAAGCGTATCAGAAATTTTTATTACTCTATTTGAGCTTGCATTTTTTGTGCTGTCTTCAAAAATTCCTTCACTTGCCAAATAGAGGGACGATTTATCTATATGTATTAATTTGTTTTCAAAGTCAATGTCGTCCCAAATAAGCCCACACAATTCTCCTCGTCGAATTCCGGTATACAGAAATACTTCAATAATAGTTCTGTATTTTAAATTTTCTCGTTTTAAGCACTCAAGCAATTTGGCAGTTTCTTTTTCATCAAGGTAAGTTGCTTCTTTTTTTATAACCCTTGGAGGCTTAACTCTATCACATGGATTTGAAAATATGACTTGCCACTCTACAGCAGTTGACATAATAGAAGAAATAAGCCGATGATGATGCAATATAGTTTTAGATGAAAGACCTATGCTCACATTATCAAGCGAAAAAATATCATCAATGTTTACATTTAAAGCATTACTTATTTTAACTGCATTTTTATATGTTACATTTTTACCGCTGGTACATGAATTTAGAGTGCTTATCGACACTTCTGCCCTTTTTGATAATGCCACTTTTGTTACTTGTTTTTCTTTAAGAAGCTCTTTAAATTTGCTACAGGGGGTATATTTATAATCGTCTCTTATCCCTTTTTCAGCAAGATTATTGTAAAGTGCTAATAAGTGGTGTGGCTGTATTTTGCTAATTTTCATATGCCCAATAGCGGGAAGTATACGTTTCATTAAATCTCTATATCTTGCTAATGTTTTCTTTTTTAATTGAATTTCTGCATAATCCTTAAGCCAATGTTTATAAAATTCAGAAAATTTTATATTATCATCCATAACTTGACCGGCTTTACACTTTTCTTCAAAAAGTATAGATTGCCGTTCAAGTTCTTTTTCTACTTGTTTTGAGGTCATACCTGGCTCCAGCTTAAGTGTTTTAGATTTTATGATTTGTTTTCCTTCATTATCATAACCGAGTGAAACCCGTATTCTATATGTACTACCCCTTTTCTGAATTGTTGCCATCTTTTTTTGTCCCTTCTTTTTCTATACAAAATTGTGGATCCTTATGGTATTCTAATGTTTTTTCTGTACTATTACATATGGAAAATTTACTTATTAGTAATTCTTGATTTTCTGTCAATTTTCCAATTCCAATAGATTTTTCAACTTCTGTTAGATTGATTTTATTTAATATAAAACTGATTAAATCACTAAATTCATCCTTTAAATTTATTCTTAAAAAATTCTTATAGTCAATACCGCAGAGCACCGTACCGTTTTTATAAATCTTATCATAAAGCTCATTATCTTTATCCAAGATAAAATTTTCTGTTTCGAAAGAATCCCCGCTAAAGTCTAAATTAGCTAGGTCTTCAAACGTATTTTTTATTTCGGGAAAGTAATTTAAGTCTTCTAAAAATTCATTTAAAATATCTATCCAATGAAATTTATGATGATCATTGTACTTTTTAAAATATTCCTTGTTTTTTTTATAACTTTCTTTTTCTCTTTTTGCGGTTTCCAAAACTTTAATAGCATTTTCAGTTAATCCGGTATACTTGCAAGCTGATTTAACTTCTGCAATGGGACTTTTAACATTTGATAATCCAAGCAAATAGTCTGTTGAAACTCCAAAATATTTTGCTATCTTAACTAAATTGTTTATACCTGACTCTGCTTCATCATTTAGATATTTGCTTAAAGATGATTTTGGAATACCTATATTTTTTGAAAAATCGTCAAAAGTATAATCATTTTCTTTTTTTTGTTCGGCTACAAGATCTTCTAATTTATCCTGAAAAGCCTTAGTTATATCTGTATTTGTCATAATTCCTCGTTTCCTATTATAAATAAATTTTAATTTTATTCATAATAATATTCTAATTCAAAATATATGCGTCTTTATGTTTTGCTGTGTTAAAATAATGATAATAAGAAACGAAACATCATTTCTATTTCTTATAATAAAGTAAAAGCTTTTCTATGTCAAGAGAAAGCGAAAAAATATTTTTAAAAGGAGTACAAAAGGATGGAAAAAGCAACAGAAATAATAGAAAAAGCAATAGCGGAGCTAAGGGCAGAATACTTTCGTCAATGGAGAGCTAAAAACAAAGACAAGGTAAAAAAGCATAATCAAAACTATTGGAGGAAAAAAGCTGAACAAAGGTTGAAGGAGGAAAATAAATATGGCAAATGATATTCCAACAATGCTGACAATTCGGGAAACTGCCGAAAAGACTAGATTAGCCGAGCATTTGGTAAGACAATTATGCTTAAATGGAAAAATCGTTGCAATAAGATCAGGGAAAAAGTGGCTTATAAATTTTGATAAGTTCGTTGATTATTTGAATGATCCGAAAATAAATAAAAACGAAAATTCATTTGAAGAAATAAGAAAGATAAAAGAGTAAGGTATGAATATTTTTGAGGAAGTAAAAAATCAAACTGATATAGTAGATGTTGCAAGACATGTAGGTATCATTATAAATCGTAATGGGAAAGCTATTTGTCCCTTTCATAATGATAGTACTCCATCTATGAGTTTCAAAAATAATTATTTCAAATGTTTTTCATGTGATGCTCATGGTGATGCTATTGAATTGATTTCTAGACTACATAATATTTCTGCAATTGAGGCGGTACGAACTTTAGATTCTATGTTTAACTTAAATTTAAATTTAGATAAAAAATTAAAAAGTTCAAAGAAGATTATACAAATAAAAAAAGATAATAACTTATATGTGAATTTTGAGAATTGGATATATTATGCCACACTAGTGCTTACTAGATATTTCAGACTTTTACGAGATACTGAAATCATTTACAAGCCAAAGTCAAGCGGCGAGTCGCCGCACCCAATTCACGAACAAAACTTTAATAACGATTTATTTATAAATGCTCGCGCCGGTGAATTACTGCAGTCAGAAGAATTACATCCACTTTATATAGAGTCTATACATAACATTGAAAAAATTGGATACTGGTTGGACTGTTTGACATTTGGCACTTTTAAGGAAAAGGTGGAATTTTTTAAAAGAAATCGAGAAGAGGTGAAAAAATTGCCAACAAATTTAAGCAATCAAGTACCGCCATCAATTTGTGAGCAAAATTTTAATAAAGGACTAGACCTAAATTCTCGCTTGCCCGAAAAAGCTAATTATTTAACTAAATCAGAAAAAATAGCAATACTAAAGAAGTTATCTTCAGAAGAAAGCGCAGAACTTAACATTTTAAATGAAGAAAAAACAGATACTAACAATCCGTACAAGGATGCATTAAATGCAGTTTTAAATTTATTTAATTTGGCACCGCCTGAAATTAGTTATCCACTACTTAGCTTTACTTATCTTGCGCCGCTGAATCATTTCTTAACCAGTCTTGGCACTTCCCCATCATTTTCTTTATTCTGTAAAGGAGAAACTGGGTCTTTTAAAACAGTGATTTCAATGCTTTATCTAAGCCATTTCATGGAGTATAGTGGCATGACAGAATCGCCTCCAGCCAATTTTCATAGTACATCAAATGCTATTGAAAAAATGGCATTTACTCTAAAAGATACATTACTTTTGGTAGATGATTATCACCCTACGACTGCTCTAGACAAGAAGCGTATGGACAGTATTTGTCAAAGGCTTGCAAGAGGCGCTGGTGATCATTTAGCCAGAGCTAGAATGACATCTGATATCAAGCTTAGAGCATCATATACTCCTAGAAGCCTTGTAATAATTACGGGAGAAGATGTCCCTGATATTGGACAATCCGGGTTATCACGATTTTATTTTGTAGATTTTAAAAAAGGCATTATTGATAAAAGTAAACTGACTACCGTTCAAAATAATGCACATTTACTGAATCTTGCAATGCAGTTTTATATAGAGTGGTTAATTAAAAAATCTGATACGCTTTGCGAATGGTTAAGGGAAATTTTTAATGATTACAAAGATTATACAAATATGAATGATTGCCATGCAAGAATGATTCCAATGCTATCTTGGTTGGGACTTGGTATCAGTATGTTTTGTTCGTTTATGCAGGAAAATGAGATTTTTACAGAAACAGAAGTTGATGAATTTTGCAATAACGCTTTTGGGGTTTTTAAAAGTTCTTGTGAAGAACAGTCTAAGTTGCAAAAAGAGGAAACTCCCACAGTTATTTTCCTTACGGTAATTAATGAGCTTTTAGCATCTGATAAGAAAAACGTTCAGATGGTGGATACTGGAACGTCAGCAGTTGCGGAAAAATTTTTGGGATATCAAGATAATGATTTTATATACTTTTTCCCTGAGATTACATTTTCTGCTGTAATTGAATTTTTAAGAAGGCAAGATAGAGTATTTCCTGTAAGTAGGACACGCTTATTTAACGACCTTGCAAAAGAAAATCTAATTATAGCAGATAAAGGTAGGAGAACCTTTTCAAAAAGGGTAAATGGGAAAGTTCAACGTTTCTTGGCGATAAGAAAAGAGGCTTTCAATTTAGTAGGAGGTGAACAAAATGAGGTTTTGGACACCAAAACTATGTTCTAAAACAAATGTTAACCTTCAAAAAAATGAACAGATTAACTCTATAAAAAACCAAACAGAAAATAATATTATAGACAATTACAAACAAATCTTTTCAAAAGAAGCTAAAGAAGACCTATACTTAAAATCATTATATAAAATACAGCAACGCAACATACTGAAAACTGAATGCATTGTAACTGATATAATCAAAAATTTAAAAGCAGAGAGCCCAGCTGTTTTGCTTTTAAAAGCGGTTAAGTGCATAGAGGCAATAACAGGAGATACCGTCACTTATAAATTAGTTTTAAAAGCTCTTAAAGAAAACAATGAACTTAGATAAGTGTTTTAGCGGAAATGAGTGGTATGTTTTGCTCCCCCCCGGTAGTCCTTCTATCGCAATTGGTTACCTTGTAACACCGACAGCCTTATTAAATTTACATCAAATGCCCCAAATGTGGTTTTTTGGGAAAGATTTTATAGATTTAAAGTTAAAAAACATAAAAAATGTTAAATCATACAAAATAATACATTATTTTCCTCAGGGAATTATTTTTAGAAAAATTAATGATACAATTTTAGAGCATAAAAATGAAAGGTTGGTCTAAAAAAGTATGAAAAGTAAGGTTTTAGCAACGGTTTTAACAACAGTTAGCATTTTCCAAGGGACATTAGCGTTGGGGGCATCGGCAGAGGGAGAGTGTAGTAGTTGGTATTGTAAATTATTCTCAGGTCAAGCAAAACAAGAAGCGGAAAGAAAGGATGACATAACTTCTCAATCAAAACAAGAAGAAATTGTAAAAAAACCTGAAGAACAAAAAGTAGAAATTGTAAAAAACCCAGAAGAACAAAAACAAGAAATATTAAAAAATTACCCACCGAATTTAGGTGAAATTCAAGAAATTGGTTTAGGATTTATGGTTGATGGACCAAACGGCAAAAAGATAGAACAAACGGTTCGGCCTGATGCACACTTTATAGAATCAGGTAAAGAGTATCTGCAATTTTATCCCGAACATATACCACAACTTCAAGAAGCAATTCGTGGCAAATTAGATCAAGAAACTAAGGATTGGACATGGTACAGTCACCTCTTTAGTAGCAAAAACAAATTATTAACAAAAGCTGAACAAACCGCATTAGTTCCGCAAGAAGGGTCATACATGGACTGCAAACCATTTGGTACAGATGTAAGAAAGGATGCCGATGGAAACACTGTTATTGAATACGTAACAAGAGACACCGATGGGAGTCCTATTTTTCAAGAATCAACATTAGTTTACGACAAAGAAAGAGATGTCTTAATAGTAGGTATCAAAAAAAGAGCGCTTACTAAAGAAGAATGCAAAACGGTATACAATCTCCCTGAAAATTCAAAATCATCTCTTTCAACTGTCGATAAAGCAGAGTTGTTTGCAACCAATGCTGCGCATTTGAACTATGCTTTACAGAATTGTGGCGAAGATCTAGAAAAGTGTGATAGTGTTTGTTCAGTGGTTATTGATAAAGATTTTTCAAAAGTTTTAGTTTTAAATAAGCATTATGATTTTGCTAAAATTGAAAAAACACTTTATGGTATAATGAATTCTGGTCTCAGCAAAAAAGATATGATCTTAGAATTGGACAAAGCAGTAGATTTTTACAGAGAAGATATAAAACCTTGGGCATCTAATATGCAAACAGTTGAATTTTGTTACCCCCTTAACAGGGCTAGCAGTTACCTTGCTAAACTCGAAAAAGATCGTGAACACAGAGACCTGGAAACACTAACAGCTATGTATAACTTACGGCAAAAAATTAATGCATTAATTACAGAACACAGATTTGTATTTAAAGAAAACATGGCTCCTATTTTAGGAGTAAAAACAGATAGATGTAAGGTAATTGTTGACACAGAACGTGAAACAACGATTTACTTAGAGCGCGAAGACACTAAAAAATTTATCAACAAAGTCGAAGATGAGCTAATTTCAAAACACGGCATTCTTTCGGAAGACCTTGAGATGGAAGGATTTACAAACAAAAACTTTAGAAAAGACTTTATAAAATTAGCAAAAGAGTTAAAACCTGAAAGTGACCAAGATATGCTTGACAGTATGGCAGAAGATGTTGCAAAAGCGGAAGCTGAGAAAGTAACACTGGAAAGAGAAGCTCAGAGCATGGCAGCACGCTCATTATTAGGAACTGGAATAAGAATGGGTATTGCCTACTTTACAGGAGGAACAAGCGAAATAGCTGCTACCGGGATAAAAATAGTTAAGGATGCAGTTGAAGGAGATGGTGAAAAATTTAGCAAAGAGGAAATAGAAGAATGTTTAAATGAAGAAAAATCAAAAAAACTTCCTTTAAATGAAAATAAAAATGAGCAGCAAAGTGAAACGGCTGTATGCCAAAGAATTGATGAAATGAAATTAAGTTCGAAACAAAGATCTGACATAATGAAAGCTCTTGATAAGTATGTAGAAAGCATAGTTATGGACACTCGCATACAAATTAAGAAAAACAGACAACAATTTTTGGCTAAACTAAAAACAAGAAAAGAAATATATTTGAACTTACTGAATTTATACATAAAAATGAATTATAGGGATTATGCAAATAGAAATGATTATGATGGTGTAATAATAGAAGAAAGAAGGACTAGCGAGAATAAAAATAGTAACGACCGTTTATTAAGAGAGTACTTTGTTAACGAAATTCAAAGATGGGACGGTATTTTACAATGAGAAATAAATTAATAGCTTCGTTATTAGCGCTTACAATGGTTTTTACAAGCAATTTAAGTGTTTTTGCGTGTGAAACTCAGCAGAAAACCAGTCCACAAGCAGCAAGTAGAATTAATTACAAAACATTAGGGTTAAGTGCATTAATTTCTGCGGTTATTGCTGCCGCATCTTATTTAGCTGGATATAAAACAGGCTATAATCGCGGTGATAGTGACTATAGAGAAGCATTTGATAATAAAATTATAAATTTTGTGGGGGGATTTGGGCTTCCACCAGCTCTGTTTTCTGATGTTTATGATGGTGAATTTTCGGATACAATAAAATATATTGATAAAATTTTAAATAATGAAATACCCAAATTACATACAACAGAAGATTTTTCAGGGGCCAATATAATCGCGATGGGACATTTAACTAATGGGTGTGCTCTTTCACTATATAAGTTCCTTAAGGATTACCCCGAGTCTGTTAAATTATTTAATGAAATAAAAATAAATTCTCATGTGTGGGATTCACTGTGTAAACCTAACGAAAAATTGAGGGTGGGTTATTTAAGAGGGTTTTTATTAGAGACTAGGGATCTTATGGTAAAAACTGCTTCATTTTTAGATAATTGGAAAGCAGAACAAGCTAACGCACAACCTAAGAAAGATTTATAGCAGCAGGTTCTTGGCTTGAATTTAATTCAAAGCAATAAGTGGTCCCTCAGCTATGCTGGGGGTCTTTCTCTGGTGAGAATGAGACAAATACGGCCTGAATTATTAAAAGTTAATTGCTTTCTTAACTGATCTTACTTTAAATTGCCTTTTAATTACAACAAACACAAGAGGGACCCATCAGAACTACGTGACACTAAGGTTTGCAAGAAAAGAACTTTTGAAAAAACCTGATGGAGACGTCTACTATGTTAATTACGAACCATAAAAAAGGAGCATCATAATTGTATAAAATAATTTCTACTTTACTTATTTTTTGTTTTTGTATTTCATCCATAAAAATTAATCTTGTAAAAGCCGATGAGTGGAAAATAAATCCTTCAACTGGGACACCAATCGTGGCCTCTAAAGAAGAGGGTTATTGTAAGGCGGTTCCTCCAATGAGTTGGCCTAATTTTTTAAATGGAAGCTACTTATTTTTGGGTGGTGCCTGTGCTTTAGGAGGTCTAGTTTCTTTTTTAACGACCGCAGGTTCACTTTCTTGGGGGCTTAGTCAAATATATTCGCTTAAATACTGCTATGAAGACGTAAAAGAGCTGGGCTTTAATGTAAAAACTCGGATAAAAAATAAGCTTACATCTTCCCATAAAGATCCTGATAAAACCATTGCTGCACTTAAAAATTCTTTTAAAGAAATTAAGGGGCAAGAAACTCCAAAATCGACCATTGAGCGCTTTTTATACATGATCATTCATGATAAAAACTTGGCTCACATGAATGAATATGAATACAGCCACGCAGATGTTATGCTGTTCATTGGAGCTTCAGGTGTTGGAAAAACTCTTGCAGCACTCAAAGTCGCTGGGGCGCAAGGCGAAGAGCCGCTCGTGCTTTCTGCCGCCGATGTTGATAGACGCTCAAATGAAACCTTGATTGATCAGCTTTTTGGACTAGATGTTGATCGTTATGGAAACAATTCTTCCTTGAAAAGATCCAAAAATCTTGCGAAATATCTAAAAGCTCACCCTAAAAGAGGGGTAATCATCATAAACGAGTCCGATAAGCTTAACCCAAATGGTGAGCTTGACGAAATTCTTAGGGGCGCAATGGATAGCGGCACTGTTAACATAAAAGGTCAAGTTTTTGATTTTTCGGGAGCATTAATAATTCTCACTTCCAACGAAAGCAGCTCTTGTGTCAATAAAGGGAATTTTGCTGCCTTGAACCCTGAAGAGGAAGAAGATGGCACCGGCTCTAGAACAATTGCTATGCATGATAAATCTTTCTTAAATCGCGTAAAAATCGTAGAATTTGATAACTTGACAAGAAAAGAATATTTCAAGATTGCACAAAAAGAGTTCTCAGAAAAGGTAGTGGATTACTGGAAAAAGTATGCTGACACCCAGCTTGTAATACTTGACGAAACCTTTGAAAAAATCGCCGCAAAAACCGAAAAGGAAAACAAGGGTGCTAGATACCTTGACAGAATCCGGGCAAATCTGGTTAAGGAAGTCATTGAGAAAGTAAAAAATGGTGAAACAAATGCTGCCGCTAAAGGGTCTAAGCTCTTTGTCTATTATGATGAGTTGCTTGATAGGTTTGAATTAAGTAAGCAGCAAATCCCCGACTATTATGGTCATAAGTTGGATGAAACTACTGCTGTCGATGCCGGTCAAATTTCTGAAAAAGCAAAACCGGATTTGCAATTAGTTGAAAATCATGAAGTTTTAAAAACACCCGAATGTGCTGTAACAACTGAAGATAAAGCTTCTGCTGATTGTAAGGATAAGTTTTCACATGGCGCAATCGACTGCACCAACGGTGAAAATGAAGATCCACATTTAGCCGAAGATATTAAAACTGCTTTAGTTGCTGCTTAATTTACTAATTAAATCCCAAACATAATATATTTGAAACAGTTTAAGGCAAGTTGAAAGAGCAGTATTAAGAGCTAGATTTAGATATTGTCTACACAAGTCTTGTGTTATGTTTAATCTTTTTGACTTGTCTTATTGTGGGTTCTTTACCTTACGGTCTTTGTCCATGTCATTAGTTTGAAAGGAGGTCTATTATAGCACCAATTTCACAGAGCCCTTCCAAAAGACATATAATAATGGTAAAACCTTGAAAAGGAAGTGTTTTGCATGCAAAATTTTAATAACGAACAATTTGATCCTACAATAATAGACTATGGCCCTAAACCTTTTGTTATAAATATAGAGCAAGCTACCAAGCAAAATAAGGCATTTCGCAGAGTGCTATGGACAGGTCATCATATGCAACTAACTTTAATGAGTATTCCAGTTGGCGGAGATATTGGTCTTGAAATTCACCCAAACCTTGATCAATTTATTCGTATTGAGCAAGGACGAGGATTAGTTAAAATGGGAGATAGCAAAAATAATTTAAATTTTCAAAGACCAGTTTCCCCTGACTTTGCATTTATTATTCCGGCCGGAACATGGCATAATTTGATTAATACTGGCAACAGACCAATAAAGTTATATTCTATTTATGCACCTCCACAACATCCAAAAGGAACCATACATCTAACAAAAACAGATGCGGAGGCCGCTGAAAGAGCCGACCATTAAATCAACCAATAAAATTAATATATGTTTAGAGTCCGTAAAGTAATTACTTTATGGATTCTTTGTTATTGACACATTTATAATTTCTACATACAATGAGCATATAGAAAAAAATCTATGTGAGATGAATTATATGGAAGAAAAGTATATTAGGTATTCTAAAATCTTAAAAGTACTAGCTGACCCAAAGCGGCTTCGCATTGTGGATATGCTTTCTTGCGGAGAATTATGTGCTTGCAGAATTTTAGAAGAGTTTAATATTACGCAACCTACACTTTCCCACGATATGCAAATTTTAGCAAATGCAGGTATTGTGAATACTAGGCGCGATGGAAAATGGGCATACTATTCACTTAATAATGAAAACCTTGATGAATTTTATTGTGGGCTTAAGACGTTAACTTCTAATAAATCAGATTGTATATGTCATAAGCATTTGAATAATAAACTTAAGTAATAGTTCTTATTAGAACAATTCATTTTTTATCTAATACATAGAAAAATTTCTATTTAACGATCTTAATAAGCAATCCATCTTAGACGAATTTTTGTATTTTCAAATTATGTGCTACAGTAAAAAATTGTGTCCAAATTATCCACTTTTATCAATTACTTTAAGGGGGTATTGTTTATGATCCAGCAAAAAACTGAAGGTATTAAATTTTTTCAAAAATATTTAACAGTTTGGGTTATTGCTTGTATGGCAATAGGAATTTTGATTGGTAAATTTATACCGGGTATCCCTGAATTCTTGGGAAAATTTGAATACGCTAATGTGTCAATTCCAATTGCCATTTTAATCTGGCTAATGATCTATCCAATGATGATGAAAGTTGATTTCAAAAGTATTGAGAGTGTGGGAAAAAATCCAAAAGGGTTATTCGTTACATGGGTAACCAACTGGATTATAAAACCGTTTACTATGTTTTTTATTGCATCGTTATTCTTCTACGTAATTTTTAAGGATTTGATTCCAACAAAGCTTGCAAAAGATTATCTAGCAGGAGCTATTTTGCTTGGTGCTGCTCCATGTACTGCAATGGTCTTTGTTTGGAGCCATTTAACCAAAGGAAATCCAGCATATACAGTTATTCAAGTTGCAACAAATGATTTAATTATTCTCATAGCGTTTGTACCTATTGTAAAATTTTTGCTTGGTGTTTCCGATATTTCTGTTCCTTGGGATACTTTGGTTTTGTCGGTAGTACTATTTGTGGTTATTCCGCTTGTTGGAGGAATTGTAAGCAGAACGATTGTTACTAGAAAAAGAGGTTTAGATTACTTTGAGAATACATTTGTTAAAAAATTTGATAACACTACAGTTATAGGCTTACTCCTAACTTTAGTAATTATCTTTTCTTTTCAGGGAGATGTAATTTTAAGTAACCCAATCCATATTTTATTAATATCTGTTCCGCTAATACTTCAAACATTCCTGATTTTCTTTATAGCTTACATCGCTTGCAAGGTGTTAAAGTTGCCATATGATGTAGCTGCTCCAGCAGGAATGATTGGTGCTTCAAACTTCTTCGAGTTAGCAGTTGCAGTTGCAATTGCAGTATTTGGAACAACCTCACCTGTTGCCCTTGCTACAATTGTTGGTGTACTTGTGGAGGTACCTGTGATGCTTATATTAGTTAAAATTGCGAATAATACTAGAAAATGGTTTCCAAAATAAATTTTGAAAGTAAAGAAAAAAGCCTATCCGCAGACACAATAACTGTTTTTTATATAGTTTGTGTATAAAGAAGGGCATATGGTGTTTAAGATGAGTAAAAATTGGTATCCTGTTGTTAATTACGATAAATGTATTGGCTGTATGGCATGTATTAAAAAATGTAAAAGAAGAGTCTATCAACTTGGTTTGGACAATAAACCTAAAGTGGTAAATCCAGATAACTGTGTGGAAGGATGTCACGGTTGTGGCAATAGTTGCCCAACAAATGCTATTACCTATTTTGGAGACAATAGTGATAAAAAAACAATTAATTCATGTGGAGGTTGCAGTTCTATGGATAATAAGAATAATCTAAATATGGAAATTTTTGAGCCGGCTATGTGTTGTGATACCGGATTATGTGGAGTTAGCATAAATCCAGAACTTTTAAGAATTTCTACTGTTCTTAATACTTTGAAAAAGAATGGTGTTGTAGTTAAAAGATTTAACTTGAGCAGTGCACCAATGAAATTCGTAAACAATAAAGTTGTAAATGACTTTATAAACAACAACGGTGTCGAAAAATTACCTGTAATTTTGTTAAACGGAAAGATTGTAATTTCCGGTAGATATCCAACAAATGAAGAAATTATAAAACTTTTGAATTTGCCAAAAAATTTAATAGATAAAAAACCCAGTTGCAATTGTAAAAGTGATTCTTGTGATTGCAATGGAGGTTGCTGTTAATGAAAATTTTTAATCCATCAGCTATAACCTTAACTAAATATCTTTTTTATACAGGAAAAGGTGGCGTTGGGAAAACTTCTGTTGCATGTTCTACCGCTATTACTCTTGCTGACAAAGGCAAAAAAGTACTTTTAATAAGCACTGACCCCGCATCAAATCTACAGGACGTTTTTTGTACGAAACTTAATAATAAAGGTGTTGAAATTAAAGATGTTCCAAATTTAATTGTTGCTAACCTTGATCCGATAGAAGCTGCAGCAGAATACAGAGAAAGCGTAATTGCACTGTATCGTGGTAAGCTCCCTGATTCTGTTATTAGTAATATGGAAGAGCAGCTTTCTGGTTCGTGTACAGTGGAGATTGCTGCATTTAATGAGTTTTCAAATTTTATAACTGATGAAAAATTTCAAAACGATTTTGATTATATTATTTTTGACACAGCACCAACAGGTCATACTTTAAGAATGTTGCAGCTTCCGTCTGCTTGGAGTAATTTTATAAGCGAAAGCACACAGGGTGCGTCGTGCCTTGGCCAACTTTCAGGGCTTGAAAGTAAAAAAGAGATTTACAAAAAAGCAGTAGCAACGCTTTCAGATAAAAACCTTACAACGCTAATTCTTGTGTCAAGGCCGGAAACATCACCATTAAAAGAAGCTAACAGAGCATCAAAAGAGCTCTCAGACATTGGTGTTAATAATCAAATTTTAGTGATTAATGGTGTACTTACTTCTCATGATGATGAAATTTCAGAAAATCTCTATCAAAAGCAACAGAAAGCATTGGGCATTGTGCCAGAAGGCTTAAAAGCAATTAAAACTTATATGGTTCCGCTTAGAGCTTATAATATTATGGGGCTTGATAACATCAGAAATCTTTTGATTAAAGATAGTGAAACTATAAGCAAAGAAAAAATAAATGCAAATATTTTTCCGAGTCTTAAAGCTATAATTGAAGACCTTGACAAAACAAATAAAAAGGTAATTTTCACAATGGGTAAGGGCGGCGTCGGTAAAACTACAATTGCAGCTGCAATTGCTATGGGTTTAGCTGAGAAAGGCAAAAAGGTTCATCTAACAACAACTGACCCAGCAGCACACTTAAAATTTGTAATAGACGAAAATAGCGGTATTACAATGAGCCATATTTATGAGAAAAAAGAACTTAAAAAGTATCAAGAAGAGGTATTAACAAAAGCTTGTGAAACCATGAATGATGAAGATATCGCATATGTTGAGGAAGATTTGCGTTCTCCATGCACTCAAGAAATTGCTGTTTTTAGAGCATTTTCTCAGATTGTAGAAAAGGCAGATGAGCAAATCGTGGTTATAGACACCGCACCAACCGGCCACACTCTGTTACTTTTAGACTCAACTCAGAGCTATCATAAAGAAGTAAAACGAACCCAAGGTAATATTCCGGATTCAGTAAAAAAACTATTACCTCGTTTGCGCTCAGACGAAACTGAGGTTATAATTGTAACTCTTGCCGAAACAACCCCGGTATATGAAGCCATGCGCCTTGAAGAAGACTTAAAACGTGCAAATATTCCGACAAAATGGTGGGTAATAAATTCATCACTTTATAAAACAGGAACTACAAATAAACTTCTTTCTGCAAAGGCAAGCAATGAAATCCAGTGGATTAACAAAGTTGATGAACATTCAAATGGCAACTTTGCAGTAATTGCGTGGCATACTGACGATGTTGCAAGTGAAAAATTAAAAAATTTATAATAACCAATGTTGGAAGGCATTTTTTAAAGACTTGGGAATATCTAAAGATTTTATTGTCTAATTATGAACGATACAGTACTTTAATATCAACTAAAACAATTGTAAAAATAGTAAAAGGATACAATGCTCCTTTAAATTGGTTTTGTGAGTTTGACACTTGTGCGAGTGAAATATACTCAAAACAGTTTAAGGCAAGTTGAAAGAGCATTATTAAGAGCTAGATTTAGATATTGTCTACACAAGTCTTGTGTTATTTTTAATTTTTTTGACTTGTCTTATTGCAAATTATTTAAATTGAATACTTTGCCCGTTTCTCTTATTACTTCCTCTATTTGTCGGTTGATGTTAAACTGGATTTAATATAATCAGGTCAATCGTACTTACTTACCTAAAATTTAACATAAAGGATCTATAAATTGATGAAAAAACTAATATCAATATTTTTAATAATTTTAACTTTGGCTCAGTGTGCCAATATAATTTCATATGCTGAATGTAGCACACCAACTATAAATATAGAAGAAATAAGAGAAACGGGCAAAGTTTCAAGGAAAAATATCGTGTATGTTGATGGAACCGATATGGATATATACATACTTGTATGAAAATATGTAAACGTCAAAAAGGGCACAAAAATATATGCACTTGCTCAAAAATTTGGATGTAAACGTTTATTTTTGACTCCCTACTTTCTGATTTAAATCTTATTAGATATTACTGAAGTTTGTATAAACAAAATCCTCTTAAATTCTACCCCAATTTATGAATTTAGATTATACTCGTGGCTTCGTTTTCAATCTTGGCTGACTAATAGTAGCACAAATTCAAGAGATGCCTGAATCGGCACCTGGTTTTACTCTCCATTTTATCTACAGTACTTTTTAGATAGCAGAAGAAATAAGCGTTATATGCCCAATAGCTGTTTTTTCTTTGCATCAAACTCTTCTTCGGTTATGATTTTGTCGTCAAAAAGTTCTTTTAACTTGTGTAGTTGATCGGACTCATCGCTTACAGAATGCTGAACTGCTATTTTTGTGGTCTCCCGATTAACCGTAATATAGCTTTTGATAGTTGCATATATTTTTTCTGCAACCTCTGCTACCTGTTTATAGGATTCGGTAGCTCTATTTATAGGAAAATCCAAAAGTTCAATTATTACCGATGGATTGTTTATATCATACGATTAAGTTATTATTCTCGGATAGCGATACGGCTTGAACGGTATCTAAACTATGTAATCCGAATTCAGCTTTTCTTAAGCATGGAGTAAAATAATATACTTTTTTCTCCTTATCAATACAAAATTTTCTATAATTATTTATATTTATTATCAGGTCTTCATTCATTTTATTTTCTTCTAGAAACAATTTTTGTTTGTTAAGTATGGTTTGTTTTTTATTGTATAATGACAGAGCTTTCAATTCAGCAGACCACAATTTCCCACCCGTTATTATTAAGATAAATGCAAGTATGCCCCAGCCTATACCACCCCACCTAGCGAAATACTATAAATAAGCAAGGCAAAGCCAATTAACGTCGTTATCATTCCCGGTAAAGTGCTTGGCTTTTTCATAAATCAATCCCCCTTCATTTGATTCCATAATATTCTTTTTTATTCCACATTTCAACATGTATTTTAACATCATTTCTGAAGAAATTTTGATTGATTTTTGACTAAATAAAGCTTCCTGACTGTGTAGAAAACAATTAATTGCGATTAGATGCAATTAATTGTTTTTGTCTGTCTCTTATAGTCAAAGCGATTTAAAAGCAGAACATAAAATGATAAAATAAAAGTATGAGTTATCATAAAAAATTCAGAAGAAGAGTATTTGATTTTATAAAAGGAGGAAACACTTACCTAAAAGCCGAGAAACCATATAATAGACTTCTTTCAAAATTAAAAATTAAGATAATACGAAAAATTACTTCCTTCGCAAATTCAAAGTTCCATTTTTACAGTATTTAGAATAAAGGCCTATAAAATGTACTGTAAAAATTGGATTTTGATTTTAAATTTATAAAAATATCACTGTATAAGTTTAATTAATTTTTGCCTAGCACCCATCAAGACTTCAGCACCTAAAATGCAAGGGTCAACACATCTTTAGGTATTCATTTGTTTTAGCGCTCACTTTTTTATTAATCCGAAGGTTTTTGTCAAGATTAATGATAAATACAGAAATTTATAAACTTATCGTTAATATTCAATTAATATTTTTGTAAAAAACAAGCAATATATTTATAAATATATTGCTTAGCTTTTTCTTATACAAAATAGTTATAAATGAAGTGACTAAATAACTATGCCATTCTATTACTTACATCAAACCCTCACAGTCTCAAGCGTTTATTTATTATCCTCATCTTTTATGCCTAGTAAAATCATTAAGTACTCCTTCAACTCAAAAAAATTATTTTTTGTTCTATAATCTAAATCTATTTTCTCTGCTTCCTCTTTCAAAAAATTTACATCTATATAAGTCTCGGGCTCTTTTAAATCTTTATCATAAGTAACTTTTAAATAGTTATTTCCTTCATATTTTTTACCTTCTAATTTTTTATAAAATTCTTCTAAAATTTTTGTATAGTATACTTGTGCTAAAAGCTCCTTATGAAATTTATCAAGAAAGTGTTTGAATTCTTCTTGTTTTATTTCAGAATTAAAAGCCTTTTTAGAAAGAGATGCAATATATTCAGATATAAAATCTTTTCCTTTTTGATTATAGATGAGTTCAGGAGACACTATTTTACTTCCAAGACAATATTGTCTTCTTAAAACTTTATATTCAAACTCAATGTATGTTTCACTTTTCCCTATAAGTCCTCCAGTCATACGAGATAAAGCACGCGAAAAAAAACTTGATTTTTCTGCGCCATGTTCACAGTCAAAGTTATTTACGGCTTCAAATAAATCTTCATACTTTATAAGTACCGAAGAACAATCCGCACATACACATGGATTTTTAAAAAACATAGGCCCTTTAATATCATCGGAAAATAGTGTTAAGGGACTTACACACGTTTCATCTTTAGGTATACTTGTATCAATTTTTGTTCTTAAAAACTCTCCTATTTCGCCTGGTGTATCAGTGCTTTTATATGAAATTTGATATTCATCCCCATAGTCTTCCCCTATATGCGATGTAAACAAATTTAATATATGTTTTTTTGCCTTATTAAATGAGCGCCCACGATTAACTTTATCATTTAACAAGTCAAAAGCCAACTTTTCTTGACTAGTATCATCTATAGTGATATTTGCCAGTTTCATATCACGCAGATAATATGTTAATTCATCTTTAACCTCTTTTACCAGTTTAGCGACAATTTGTTTATAATCATTTATATTTAAATCATCAAACTCTATAATATCAATACGTTGACTTCCTCCACCTTTTTGACCATCAATACCAAAATTTTTTATAAGGTCTTCCTTTTTTTCATTTGTAGTTATAATAAATAATGTTTTACTGCAGTCAACCTCTGTGTTAGATACCATATATTTTCCTGTTTCAGCAATAGATTTTATAATTTCATCGGCAGATTTATCATCACTTTTTATGCCAGGCATTTCATCGCCTACATCCATAGTATCAAACACTGCATCTTTATTGGTTGCACGTTTCATTTTCTCATAATCGTTAAGAATTACAACTGATTCGCGCCCCAATCTAATATATGCCTTAAAACATTAGCTTCTCCTTCTAAGTTATTGATACCATTGTTATCTTCATTATCTTGTTTATTTTTTCCTATAGTTTTTATATCTACCGTTCTAAAAAGCTGATCAGCTAAAGTATATTTTTTACTTATATCTCCTGGATTTATTGATAAGAGAGTCTTTTCAGGATGCTTTAAAACTGCATGTGCTATTGCTTCTGCCATCATGGTTTTTCCTACTCCTGAAGGTCCAACCATATATAAGATATTGCCTCCTTGCATTTTTTTACTACTGTCAGCATTTTCAGAATTTTTTATATTATACAAATTAGTCATAACAAGTGGTAAACATTGTTCTTTGGCCTTTTCTTGTCCATATACTTCTATCTCTGATATACCTTGAGCAACTTTTTCCAAATTTTCTTTTGATAAAGTTAATGGGTTAAATCCTTTATAGGTCTGCTTTTCTTGGTCCTCTTTCGCATTAGCACGTTCTTTTGAAAAACTTTTGTAGGCACTTTCTCCGGTCTCAATTAGTTTATAGCTTATACTGGTTGCTATTCCCCAAAGAAGCATTCCTACTCCTTGAGCACTTGCTTGGGAAGAAAGTGGCATGCTTAAAATAAAACAAACAATTATTACAATACTTAGTATTTTCTTTAAAATTTTTTTCATAAAATCCCCTACTATGACGTTTTTATACTTCTATTTTAATAAACCTTCCAAAATTGGTATCTGGTGATTCTTCGAATGTGACTCTAAATTGTTTTCCTTCTTCATTTCCTATATTAGCTGTGAACAAAGATAATATTTCTCTTCTTAATATTCTTTTCAATCTTCCCTGCGAAATTTTATCTTCAAAAATACACTTAGAAATTTTGTCTATATTTTCTTCATCCATATAAAAATCTTTGATCTTGAAGTCACCCATTTGGTCAGTTAATTCTTTTTTTGTTTCTTCAATAGTTTCTTTAACAATCTTTTTGCAATCTTCTAAGCTTAAATAGCTAAACTCTATTATATTTAAACGTTGAGCACCACCACCTTTTTGACCATCTATTCCAAAGTTACTTTCAAGCTCTTCACGGCTTTCATTGGTAGTGATAATAAATAAAGTCTTGCTACAGTCAATTTCTGTGTTGGAGACCCTGTATTTGCCTGTATCCGAAATTGATTTCATAACTTCATCTGCAGACTTATCGTCCTTTCTGCAAGCAAACTCATCATATAAATCATGAGGATTTTCAATAAAAGAATCTTTATTACTAAGTCTTTTCATTTTGTCATAATCGTCAATAATTACAACAGCCTCATACCAATGCATTATATGGTCCAGAACGATGCATTCCTCTTCGGTAGTGTTTACTCCATTGTCGTATTCACTTAAGAGTCTTTTATCTTTTCCTACGTTTTTTACCTCTATAGTTTTAAATAACTGATCGGCTAAAGGATATCTGCTGTTTATTGCGCTGGTATCTATTAAAATGCTTGTTTTTTCAGGGTGCTTTAATATAGCCGCAGCTATTGCCTTTGCCATTGTTGTTTTGCCGACACCCGAAGGACCTATCATATATATGACATTCCCAATTTTTTCTCTACCTAAAATATCACCTTTGTTCATGTGCTCAACGTTGTATAAGGTGTTCATAACTACAGGAAGCATCTGACGTTTTGCTTTATCTTGTCCATATACTTTTATTTGAGAACTATTGTTACAGATCTTTTCCAGTTCTATTTTAGCTTCCCTTAAAGGTTTATAGCCTTTATATTTTATATTTATGTAATTATTAATATAATTTTTTACATATTTGTATAAAGCCCTCGCCTCGTCTAACGCATAATTAAATGTTCCATGTATCATTTCAAATCCTAATAAAACTTGAAAATTACGAAATAATAAGTCTTTTTCTTGTCCTAAATAACCAACTTCACTTGTGCTTACGCTATCAACTGTTTCATCAGCAAAAACATTTGTTGTCGGTGATAATGTGCTAAATATCGTACTAAACAATAAAGTGAAACATAAAGCTTTTTTAATGATTTTATTCTTCAATTTACACCTCTTTAAAAATTATTATTCAAATTCTTTACTTTTTTTAAGTAGTTCAATAATGTTTTTATTAGTATATTTTCTTAGCAAAAATAGCACTATTATTCGATTTACTACACAGAGCAATGCCAAAACAACTGACAAAATCAAACCAATGTACAAATATTGTTTAATACCTAGGAATACAGAGCCAATTATAATAATAAATAACGCAATAAATATTCCGGTGTTAATAAATGTTTTATTGATATTCTTAGAGTATAGCCTATTAATCATTTTTTCTGTATATTTATAATGTTTTAAAATTCCTATATCTTTTTGCTGCACTTTAAGGTAAGAATTAAATGATAATATAATGTAAACCGCCGTAATTAAAAATATAGCTATTGATAAAAACATAGAAATAAAAATTGTATTTTCTATTGATAGAGAAAAGTTGTCAAAAGCTTTAAATGTATAGTTAGTCGAAAAACCCATGTAGTCTAATACTCTTGCAACACTCTCAACCTTATTAAGGTCTTTAACATATATAAACATTCTGTTTATAGCTTGAATTCCAAATGTATTACTTTCATCAAATTGTTTTTCAAACGTATCCCATTTAGTACCGTACATCATTTCAATTATATTTTTATATGTATCAAAACCAACAAAAGCTTGCTCTGAATTTTCATTTGAGAAAAATGGGCTTTTTGAAAAATTCTCATTACAATTTTTTAGTTTATATTCAACAGTCTTATTACTAATGAATCCACCTTGTTTTATCAAAATTACAGGCAAATTTAATGTTGAATATCCACCCTCTAAAGAATCCGTATAAAGACTATTATTTTCTAATTCGTTAATGCCTGAAAAATCTTGAGCATTTTTAGATAACGCATAAAGAAAAAATGATCTACCATTTTCATCTTCTACAGAAAAATTAATTTGATACTTTTTTACTATATCATAGTCTAGGTTCGGAATCTGTTCCTTTAATTTTTCTCTTATTAAGTTTTCATCTGAAAATTTTAGTTCATGAATACTACTCTGATCATTTGTATAATATGCTTCAATAATATGAGTATTGTAATTATTGATAAAGTCCTTTTTTACTTGTATATACTGATTTAAAAAGAGCGTAGAAAATATCGATAGCAATATTAGAGAAAAAACAAAAAGTGGGATTGATACTTTTAAATACTTGTTTGACTTTTTGAGTAATAAATTTGAAATAGTTTTATAATTCATCTTCTTTTATCTTTCCATCTTCTAAGGTTAATTTTATATAATTATTATTAAGAATCTGTTTTTCATGAGTCACTATAATAATGGTTTTTCCTTTAAATACATCCTCAATAGTTTTTATAATATTAAGCTTATTTTCATTGTCTAGTTTAGTTAGTGGTTCATCCAATAATATTATATCAGGATTGTCTAATAAAATTAAGGCTAGTTCTACTCTTTGCCTTTCTCCACCAGATAATAAATGAATCTTTTTATCTGCTAAGTGGTTTATTTTTAATTGCTGCAGAACGTTGTCAATTTTAATATTTTTATTTTCATGCTCAAAAATTGCTAATTTTATCAATAAATTTTCTCTTACAGTTAAATTCGAAAAAAGAAGCTCATCTTGAAACAAGTAGGAAACCCTTCCATCAACTGAAATTCTGCCGTCATAGTCATCAATATATCCAGCCAGTATATTTAGCAACGTGGTTTTTCCGCAACCATTTTTCCCACTAATTAAATAAAAGTTCCCTTTTTTAAATAAAAAATCAATATTATCGAATATAATCTTTTCATCAAACTTTTTTGATAGGTTTGTTATTTTTATGTCATTCATTAAGATTCTCCGGTTCAAAATTAATAGTCAAATGCCTCCATTTTCCCAGTGCAATAGGCAATTACTTGGTGTTCTGCCAACTTAAAACTTAAAATATTTTTCACAGAAAATACTTCCTCATTTGTCTGAGTATCTGTTATAGTCATCGTTAACTCCGCATTTGGACCTATTTTATATTGTAATAAATAATGAGATCCAAAAAAATAATTCTCTGAAGCCTTTAAAAACCTTTTTCCTGTAATAGGGCTATAAATACATTTATCGTCTGACAGATATAAAAGATCTCCCTGAGAATATACGTCATCAGATACCAACCCTGTTTTTTCTAAAACAGGCTTAGCTTCATGGTCATTATACTTTATAGAGGTCATATGTGCCCTCTTTTATGTAAACTGTAAAAAACAGTTTATCCTTTATAATTGCACCATTGCAAATTGCAAGTTTAACATTTGAATATTCAACTAGCTTGTTTTCTTTTTCATCATATGAAACCAAAACATTATTAATACACTCATTATTTTCATATTTAGACTTTAAAAAGAGCAGAATATTATTACTTTTTGCTACAGGAAATATAGCTTCGTCTTCATTTACCTGTAATAATATTTTTATTTTGTTATTTTCTATTTTAATAATCTCAAAACCAAAGGTATTACTATTTCCAGCAGTATAATAATTACATTCTGTTGGGAATTTATATTGCATAAAATTGTCAATATTACATTTTTCTTCTATAGAAAATGTTTTTGTATTATAAGAAAACATCTTTTTAGAAAATTCATCAAAAAGTATTATGGAATCTTGTGTTTTAACTTCAGGATACTTTGTTTTCTTCTCAACTTGACTGGGAATATTATTAGTACAGCCAACAATATTTACCAATACAATTATTAATGAGATGCAAGTTAGTATTTTTTTCATTTTTTCTCTATAATGATTACACACTAGCCGTTATTTCATAACATCTTTTGTCGCCTTCTATTTCTACTGTTGCTCTATTTATTATTGAAATTGTATCATTCCTATAATCTTTTTTAGGAGCAACAACCATATTAGACCGGTATGATGATGTTTTTTGGCCATTTGTATTCTCCCAATATTTTTCTGTTGTAAAGACGCTCTGCCACGAAGAACCTCCTCCTGCACTTGCCCCAGTTTCAGACACACCTATATTCATAGATGCGGAATTTCTTAAACTTGCTGAGCCTTTAAAAGAGGTTCTTATTCTTTTCACCCTTTTATTACCGTTATACTTAGCAGAAACTTGATAGTCCCACTGTAGCGTGTTTCCAGAAACAGCACAAAATGTGGATCTCCAAGCATCTGAAATTAATTGTCCCCCTGGAACTGAATAACTTTTCGACTGTGAAATAGCAAAACAACTTCCACACTCTATAGACGAAATTGTAAGTATCAAAGAAACTATTGTTAAAATAAATTTTTTCATTTTATTCTTATCCTCTCAAAAATCTTAATATAATTTTTCAATAAATACATATCTGAATCAAGAGTTCTTCCTAAAAATTTTCTCTTTTACCCTCCCATTAATTTTATTTATCATTTAAGTTTGGCTCTATAATCCTTTTTTCAGACAAAAAACAACATAAGATAAAGCATATATTTTTTAATGATACATCCTAAATTTTTCCAAGTCAATACAATAAAACAAAATCTCCTTTATCGATAAAAAAATATCACAATCTACAAATTTATGCTTATCGCAAAATGAAATTATGGCTCTAAAACAGAATAACTATTATATAATTCTAAAATCATCTCAAAAAGCTGACCAAAAATTTAACAGCTCTTAATAACAAATCTACGTCTTCTTTTATTATAAATTTTTAAAACTCACTTAAATAACCCACTGCATTCAAATTTTCAGCTGTTTTCTCTGGTAAAATATCATATTGATACAGTTAAGAAGACTCCTACACATCTTGTAAGATTAAAGTTCCAAATTAATTCATCATGGTTGAAGTAATTGTCTATGATCAATGAGGAAATTAAAAAAGCAGAAGGTCGTATTTCTCCTATCACTTAAAATCTCAATACCTAAAGAGTTTTCTGGAACTTTTAACTATGAATATGCTTTTTGAGGGAGGAAGTGCCATTTGTGATTAAATTATCTATAATATTTTTCTGATAAAGTTCTACATAACAATAGAAAAGCCAACAATGAAGGATTATGCTCGCTTCATCCCAGGCTTTTTAAGTTGTGCTTATATTATAATAACAGTTTGGTTTGTAAGTATTTTAAAACTGTATTTCCCATAGAAACATGATTCATACTTTTCTTAATTAATCAAATTAAACCAAGCTTATTTTATAAATATCTCCTCATATTTTTGAGCTTGTTCTGGAGTAAAATCTTTGCTTAGTCGTAAAAGTGCATTATTATTAACGTAAGAATACTCAACAAAAATAGGGGTTTTAGTTCCTAAGCTATCAATATATTCTTTTCTGTTTACAGCATCATCATTTAAAGCATGTTATTAGAATCATAAAAACGCTGGTTATCTTGTTTCATAAGCTGCTCCTAAATTGATTAATAGATGGAATTTATTCAATCAAAGTTAATTATTCCACAATCTACACATTCATCTCCATCTGAATCCCAAATATGGCTTGAAGTTTCTTCAGACCCACACCTTGAACAAGTATGTTTATGAACTTTACCGGAAGCTGTCCACTCATTAAAAGTATGCCCTAAAGCACTAATTGGTTCTGAATATGCATGGTGACAATTGGCACAAGTAAAAGTTTTTATTCCACTTTCAATACAGCTTGCAGGTTTTGTTATACTTCCACCATCATAATTATGGTTTAAAGCTGCAGTTTCTTGCCCAATCTTCTTTTCTCCACATTTTTTGCATCTGTATGTAGTATATCCTGCTGAGGTGCAAGTGGCTCTTGTTATATTTTCTTTACAATAATTATGAGAACAACTATTATCGCCAGCATTTGTAATGACTTCTCCCTTGCTTTCTATTTCTTTGTTAGAGTCGGTGTTCCCAGGGTCTACCTCATTAGGGGGGGCCTCAGCGCTTGTTGCTTGAGCTTCAGGAGTTTCACCAGTAGAAGGGCTTTCTTGACGTTCATTACCACAGGCACTAAAACTAACGATTACAAAGAGCACCATAACCGTTAGGGCTAGTATTTTTTTTAAAAACATTTTTCAAACCACCTAAATTAATATTCTTTTACAAATAATATATTTTTAATGTTGCTTATCTGATCAGTAATTGCTATTGGTTTAAAAGGGCTAGCATTTTTGGCAGTTTTAAAACCCATACCATATATCACGGCTATAAAATCTATGTTAGATTTCATAGCACCTTCTCCGTCAAACTTTAAGTCTCCAATTAAAACAATTCTTTTTGAGTCCGAGTTGCTTTTAACTTTATTTAACAAATCACTTTTGGTTAAAGCTTCCGTTTTGTCTTGTCCTAAAACCAAATCAAAATACTTATCTATACCTAAACATTCAAGCACCTTTTTTGCTATAGATTCTTGCTTTAATGTTGCAACAGCTAATTTTAAATTTTTATTTTTTAGATTTATTAATAATTCTTTTACACCGTCATATAACTTTGCTTCTTGATAACCTTTATCAGACATATACTTTTTATGATACTTTATTGCCATTTCTGCGTCTTCAGTATTTAGGCCATGCAGCACTCCATAAGTATACTTTAAAGGAGCTCCCATATGTTGATTTAAAGTTTCTTCTGGTACATTAGGTATATTTAGTTGGTCTTCAGCATACCTTATTGCATTTAATATTCCAACGGAGGAATCAATAAGTGTACCATCTAAATCAAAGGCAATACAATCATACGATCCTTTATTCCTAAATTCATCGTATAAATTTTTAATATACTTTTTATCAAAAATAGTTTTTTTACTCTCAGGTATTTTTGAAATTAATTCATCTATAAATTCAGTTTCTTTAACTCCTTGTTCTCTTAAAAACACAGCATAATTAGGGTGACATTTATATTTTGCTGAAATAAAAAATGGAACAAAATAGCCCCAAGGAGTTTTTGCATATATATCTTTAAGGTGCTTGTCCATTATTGTGTAAAGTGGATGTATATTATATTTCTCATTAGCATTTTCATTTAAATATTGCATAAGAAGTTCAGTGCAAAGGTTTCCGGCACCTCTGCCCATTCCTAAAACAGATGAATCTATAATAAGTTGTCTATCTGTAGCTAGGTTTATAAGTTCAACAGCATTTGCAAAAGAAAGTTGTAAGTTGTTGTGGGAATGAAAACCTATTGCAATTTCAGGGGATAAATTTTCATCAACAATTTTGAACATATTCAACAAATCTTCTTTCTTCATTACACCACAACTGTCCACGATATAAAATACTTTGGGATTAAATAAATTTACTTTTTTAATTAAGTTTATAAGTTCATCATATGTGTAACTTACAGTTGACATTGGTTGGATGAAAATATCATAACCCTTTTTTTGAAGAGCAGCACAAAAATCTATAGCTTTATCAGAATCCTTTTTATGAAAAGCTACTCTTATTGTATGAACTTTACTTCCATCACAATCTGGTATTTGGTCTATATTGCATTCTCCATAATTGAGCATTACACAAAAAGTTTTATCATCATTTACAATATTATCAAGTTGTTTTAGATTATTAAATAAAGAGTGTTCAGAATCGTATTTTATATTTGGTTTATAAAAACCACATTCAATAATATCTGCATTCGAATTTATTAAATTGTGTATAATTTCTTCAATGTTTTCTTTACCAAAATTCCATTTATTTATGTACCCACCATCACGAAGTGTACAATCTAAAATTCTAAATTTTTTTTTAACATGTGATGATCAGTATGACAAAGCATATCTTTAAAAACTTTGTCATAAACTGCACCAGCAATAGTAAAATCTTCTGGATCGTCTATGTCAACTGCCTCTATCTTTCCTACTTCCTTTAAGTAAGGGTTATGACCAACTCGTCTATTTTCTAATTTAATTAAGTCTTTTTTAAAAACATAAAGTCCTGAAGTTTCACTATAAATAGTTTCTAAATCTTGAGTTCTCGGAATGTTTTTGGGATCATAGTTAAGGGGTTTTCCGTCTTTCCACAAAAATTCATTTAATTTTTTTACTGCAAGTGCAGAGTCATACAAGCCACCTATGACTTGACAAATACTATCTTGTATTGTCTCACTCCTTATAAAAGGTGCAGTGGCATGTGATAAAACATAAATATCTGAATCAATATCATTTGCAAATGCTGACAACACTTCATTTATTGATGTTGTGTTGCTATCTAGCTTTTCGCTACGCTTTAAAAATTTTATACCTGGAATTAAATATTGCTTAATATCCTCATTACTGCAATAAACATAAATTTCATCTATATTATTAACTTGTTTCAAAGTTTTTAAAATACAATGAATTAAGGGGGTTCCATCAGAAAGGCTTTTTGTATTTTTACCGGGGCACCTTTGATTATTCATCTTTATTGGTACAACTGCAACCACCTTAGGTTTGCTAACTTTTGTATTGCTATTTACGATGCTTTCCATTGCGCAAGTATTGTTAAAGGGTGTTTCTATCCCTGTAAAAAACAAGCCTATAGAAAAAAATAATGACAACAACTTTTTCATATAAACAATCCTTTCAAAAACAATTTAATTTTTATCTATGGAATTCATATATTGAGATACCATAGCTTCTAACTCTTCAATTGATTTTGGGAGTAAAACACCTAAGTTTTCTAGCATACTCAAATAATCTTTCCATTTGTTTAAAAACTCTGGCTGATGCCCAACAAAAGCTGTACATATAACAGTGGAGTTTTGGGATATAAATTTTGCTGTATGAAGGCATGATGACAAGTCAGAAATAAGTAAACCATCAAACCTATAGTAAAAACTTTCAAATGGCAAACTTTTATTAATTATAGTAAATTCTTGTGGAAATAAATATTGTTTAGAATCTCTAGGATGACCTTTTATAGCTACACTGTCCTTATATTCTTTTAAAGTATTAATAATTGTTTTAGAAAGTTTTATATAATTAAATTCTGGACAATTTAAGCAAAATATAATTTTTTTGTTTAAGGAAACTGGCTCATACAAAATATTTATTGCTTCTAAGTATTTCTCTCTGGAAATTTGTTCTGCCTCAATTCCTTGTAACCCCTTAAATCTACGTTCAGGAAATAGCATAAACAATTTTTTAGCTTTAGTGATATCACATAGCCAATTAGGCGCATTCATTTGATTGTATTCATAACTACCATCTTCAAAATGATAATAGGAGTTATAATCCTGTAATTGTTCCCACTCTTTTCCGTGATAACAGTTACAAGAAAATACGTGGTCATAGCTACCGCGTTCAAGTAAGAATTCACTCATATCCTTCTCATCAGAAAGCAAGTAAACCTTATTAAATACTTTTTTTAGTTTACTAATATGATTTTCGTCCTTTGACCAAGTAAAGATATCATTTACATCATTTGATTTTTGTAATGCAATAGCAAAAATATAAAGATTTTTATATTCAAAATCGTAAAATAAGTTTTTCTCTTTTACTAACTTAACACTTTCATTTACTTGCATTTCAATTTCTGCTTTACAACAAAAATTTTTGGCAAAAAAATTAGTAAATAAAAGTAAACAAAATAAAAAAGCTATACTTTTCTTGAATCTTAATTTCATAAAATTCCCCCTGCACACTAATTAAAGAGTACTAATTCTATTACGAAGATAAAATTAAAATTTTAATAAAAAACGTATAGACAATTAATGATTAAATTAAATTTGTAATTATAATGTTATTATTTATTTATAAAAATGTCAAATATTTATTAAAATCAGAAAATTGCATCAAACTATGTATACTATTTGTTGTATTGTTGACGTTTTGACTATATATAAGATGCTTTTATATAATATTTACGTGCGTTTTTACAACAATCTTTTTAACTGGCATTCTATTAATCATGTCGAAATTTTACAGTGTTTTACTTTATAGTATTTGAATATATCAATTGTTGTGGCTGCTAAGACGTATGTTACCAAAATTAATGAGACTTACACTTAGATTGGCACCCCTTCTTTCAGATACCCCCACTATATATTTTAAATTAGTATTTTATATTTATTTTAATTAATACAAACTTAAAATAAATATAAGCATTAAATTGCCCCATATTTTGCCCCATGTTAAAATAATATTTTAGTATATTATATTGCTTTTAGTTTACTCTAAATATACTGAGTAATGGCTTGGTTACTCGTTTTATTGGTTTAGATTATACCTACTTATAAATAAGTTGTGTTTCTCATAACCCGAATGTCGCAGGTTCAAATCCCGTCTCCGCAACCAAATAAATCTCCTACATACACTAGGGTTGTAGGAGATTATTTTTATTGAAATATTTATTTAAAAAGTGATTTTGTCGCCTGTTTGTCGTCCAATATAATTAAAATACATTAAAACAAATAAAATTAATCTTTAGTGCATGACAACGAGTTTAACCTTTTTTAACGCTACAATCTTATATTGAGTAATTCTTACTTTAAAAGGATTTACTGAGGATTTTTATAGATTTTATAGGAGTAAATAATAGGAACTATTGCGCAAAGAATGATACCTAATACAATTCCCCAAAAGCAAATCCAAGATATATTAATTATTAATGAGGTAAGGCCTGAACCAATCATTAAAATTCCTCCAATGATACCCAAAGTTCCCCCTAATTTATGAGTTTTATTCCATACAAATTCACTTTTTAAAGTCCACGGAGTTCTTATACCAAAGGTTTTATTTAGCTTAAATTTGGGCATGATAGTGCTTATGTATAATATTAATACACCCAGTAGTATAGTTATACAAGAAAGAAATTTTGTTTCAAGTTTTTCGAATTGAGCTGATGCTAACATTAACCAACCCATCAAAATAAATACTATAATTATTGCACAAATTACACGTTTTTCAAAGCATTTGTTAACTTGAACATTTCTATTGTTCTTAGTCGCAGTATTATATATCTCAAAGCAAATCGATAAAAGAAACGGTATAATTGGCCCAATTAGTAAAAACCATTTACTACCCCACCCATCAATAGCACCATTTATATTAAAGTGGATTGGAACTATATCAGCTTGAATTTTGGAAATAAACCATACCATAATGACTAAGTTTACAATACTTATCCATAAAAGAAATTTTTTAACCATTTTGTACACCTCTTAATTTTTTTGATAGGCATATTAATATTAACAAATGTTATTTAATAATCCATGTTTATTATATCATACATATTAAATTTTCTGAATTAAGTAAATTTTTATGGCTCAATTATTTTCTAAAAAGAAAATTTGTCGCAATAGGTAGCAGACAGCTGAAGTTGCTTAATTTTTTAAAAAAACACTCTGCAAGATGACGCTCCACTTCTCTCAATTTAGAGGATTGCTTTCATCTTCGGCCGGACAACCTGTTTACTCTACTATCCATTGCGTCCCTAGGAATTTCGTCAAGCTCACCATTTGGGTTAAGCTTATCGGACTCGTTTATGATGATTACCCCTCTTTTAGGGTGAGCTTTTAGGTGTTTTGCAAGATTTTTGGATCTTTTCAAGGAAGAATTGTTTCCATAACGATCGATATCGATTCCAAAAAGCTGATCAATCAAGGTTTCATTTGAGCGTCTATCATCATCGGCTGATTTCTTCTATTATGTCAACTGCTGTAGAATGGCAAGTCATATTTTCAAATCCACGTGATAGGGTTAAGCCTCCAACGATTATAAAAAAAGAAGCAACTTATCTTGGTGAAAAAGAAACCGCTAAACTGCTTGCGTGCTTAAAACGGGAAAATTTAAAATACAGAACTATTATTGAAGTTTTTCTGTATACCGGAATTCGACGAGGAGAATTGTGTAGGCTTATTTGGGACGACATTGACTTTGAAAACAAATTGATACATATAGATAAATCGTCCCTCTATTTGGCAAGTGAAGGAATTTTTGAAGGCAGCACAAAAAATGCAAGCTCAAATGCAGAAATTCGAGCTTGAAAACAAACGTCTTAAAACAGAGAATAGCTTACTGCGTTCTTTTCTAGCCGCTGCTGGAAGGATGTGAAAAAAGAAATCCTATATTTTCAAACAGAAAAAATATAGAATCTCTTACCTTTGCAAATATTTTGAAGTTTCTAGAAGTGGGTATTACGTATGGCTAGCAAGGAGAGATGAACCAGGCAAAGATAAAATCATAGCCAATTTAATAATTCAGTGACATAAGCATACAAAGAACACTTATGGGTATCGCAGGATGAAAATCTGGTTGCTTAAAGAGACTGGTCTTGTGATTAATCACAAAGCCGTTTAAACAGGTAGTGGACGATTTTTCTAAAATGGTTAAAGAAAAGCAGTGGGAGCACAAAGATATAATAATTGTCTCAATAGACGAAGATCCAACAGACCCCAGCTCTAAAGTGACTTTTGATATAAGTGGTTTTCAAATTTCATACGATAAAGATAAATCTGAATATTTCAAAAATATAATATAAATAAGAGGCGCTAGCTTTAAACTAGCACCTCATATTATTTATATTGTTTATATTATGTGATAAATAGTGTCCATCATTTAGAATTTTTACCGCATCTTCCAAATCTTTGGCATAATTTTTTATGTATTCTATTGCAGTGAGGAAATAGTCTAATCGCGTCGAATTATTAAAAAGTCTAATAATTTTTATCATACCATCTTCATTTACATCAAATCTTTGAAAAAAGTCGATCATATCAGCCCAAAACTCTCGCATAACATTATAAGGCATACGCCTAATGTCAAATCTCCAAATTAACGCCCCTCCAATTTGTGGGTTATTTATAATCCTTTGCCACACTTTATTTCCAGCAAATTCAGCATTTAGTAAAGTAGTTATTTCTTCTAAAGTTTCAATTTTTTTAAGAGTTGTAGGTGCTGCTGCGGTTGCGGTGTTTTGTTGCAGTGCTGCCGTTTCAGCTACTGCCGGCGTTATAAATTCTTTAATAGGAGCTAGAAACTCCATAATTTTATTCACATTATTAATGCCGGGTTTAGTTGCAATATCATGTGATACTTGGTTTAAATTTTTTGCACTTACAGTAGAAAAAAGCTGTTCAAGAATTTTTTGTATGTTAGATGAGGTTACTTCAGTTTTATTAAGGCTAGAAGCAAGGATTAATAGATTAGTAAAAATGGATTTAATAATGTCATAAGAAATATTTAATTTTGTATGTTGACTGTCTAATAATTTTATAATCTTGTTATTGTGCAGAATTTCTAGCATTAGTTGCTCATTCTCATTCATTGATTCTCTATATGAAACAAATTCGTTATCTATTTCATGAAGTACATCTTCTACATTTCTAAACTCAGCAGGAATTGTAGGTGCAGTGGTATCGAAATCATCATGATCTGATTCTGCGGTTTCGTCATCAATTGCTGTAGGTATAGTTGCTGCTACTATGGATGCTGTTGCTGCAACGGCTATTGTAGGTGCTGCAGCTGTTGCTGTTGGCACTGCTGTTGCGGTGTTTTGTGGCTGTGTTGCAATTGTTGCTTCACCTGGATTAATTACAGGTAGCATAGTAAGATTATTATAAGATTGCTTATTGACATTTATAGCCGACAGAATGTCATTATCACTTTGGATATTGACGCCGACTACAAGATTATTTAAGAACGGGATTAAATTGTCTACCTTTACATTTTTACAAAGTTCTCTAAGAATCTCTTTTATGCCACGTTTAGTTATTTCAGTTTTATTAAATTTACTAATAATTGTTAATAGATTTGAACAAACTCCTTTAATAGTTTCATAAGAAATGTTAAAACGTTTATGGTAGCCTTGTAAGTCACATTTCAGGCTATTTAGAATATCTAGCACTGTTTGCTGATTCTCAGTAGGTGCAGCAAATTCAGCATTTAGTGCAATAAATACCTGGTCTATATTTGTAAGTTCAGTAGGAATTGTAGGTGCTGTAGTTGTAGTGGCTGCTACGGCTGCTGTTGCTGCAACGGCTGGCACAAACGCAGCAGGTATTATTCTAATTGCTGCTTCAACTGGTGGCGTTACAGGTGGTTCAGATGAAGTTGTAGTTGTTGTAGCAGTTGTAACGGCTGCAGTATTTGCTACAGGTTGTTGGTATTCAGGACAATATAATTGTGGTTGCCTTTGGGGAATCGGTCTTCCATTAGGCATAAGTTGCTGCTGTGGCAACATTGGTGGTGGGATTCTTCCTGCAGTTGATTGTACCACTGGTGGTTGCGGTGGTTTGTATCCTGGAGGAGGTGGAGGAGATTGGCCACTTAAGATGTTAGGCGTAGGAAACATATTTAGAGTTAGTGGGTTGGCAATCGGAGGAGGTGCTGCTGTATATGGGTGTGGTGGTGGTTGTCTTACTAACGGTGTGCCATGTGGAATATTTGTTGCGTCTACCAGCCCTATGAGTGGGCTTTGGGGGGGATGAGGCAGCGTTGGTCTAGCTCCTGGTAAAGTTACCGACTCGAACTTTGATGCATCTGGCGGCGCCGCAGCACTTAAACTGGCTACCAAATTGTCTTGATTTGGTGATGTTCCTTCTGTTCCTCCTTTTTGTTGTTTTCCCCATCTTTGGAGGTCGTCTTCTGTTACACTTTTTTCTTTGCCTGGGTTATTATCTCTGCTACGATTTGGGCGTCTTGAATTGAGGCACTTCTTCGCAGCTACTACTCCACCGGTGGTTCCTCCTCCTAGTCCTAGTGCTGCGAGAATCTTGTTCTTGATTCCTGCAAAAAAACCAGTTGACTCTTCTGCATTTACCGGTGTTTTTTCAGTTTCTTTCGAATTACCCTCCGAATCTTGGTTTTTGGTTTCAACTTGCTCTGGAGTGTGTTCTTCCTCTGAAGTTTGGCCTTCGGTTTTAACCGGCTCTGCAGGGGTTTCTTCAGACTTTTTTAAATTAGTAGAGGTTGTATTTTCACCGTCTTCTTGAGTTGGGGTTGAGAGGATTGTTATTTGATTTTCTGAATTTAGATTTTCATCATCTATTGGGCATTGGCCTTCTTCTTCAATCTCAACAGAAAATGGAGATTCGCTTTCAGATGAATTGTCTACATCTTTTTGCTCAGAGAAACATACATCACTTTCTGCATCCTCAACTTGTTTCCCCTCGAGTGTGTCTGTAGGGTGGGTAGCGTTCTCATTATCCATTTGGTTAATTGGGAATTCAACAATTTCACCCGACTTGTCTACAGTAAATTCAAGCAGGTTTTCGCTTTTTGTATTGCTTTCTGAACCTTCTACAAGTTCAGATTTGCTTTCCCCCGAACTGACTGAATCAATAGAGCCTTGGATGTCCTCTGAGCTGCTTTTGATATCTTTAGGATTAGCTACTAAATATTTGTTTCCAAAATAAAAGGCTGTCGCAGTTGCGGCAGCTGCCAAAGCTACATATGCAACTTTTAAAATCGCACTCTTATTTCTTTGCCAAAAAGATTTTACCTCTAATTTTGTTATGTTATCTTTAAGCTTATCTATGGCTTCGTCTATTTCTACTTTAACATTGCCAACTTCAGAAAGTGTTTCTGTAGTGGCTGAAGTTTTTGCTTCAGACTCATCAGCAAAAGTTGAAATAGTTCCTATTGAACTAATTGACATAGTTAAAATCAAAATGCTTGATAATACCTTTTTCATCTAATTTCTCCTTCACATAATGTATTGTTATTAATTTTATCATAAAATTGACTATTAGTATTTCTAAATTAGAATTATTAAGTGGATTCTCCTTATATCACCTTCCCATAAGAAAAATAATTATTTTTTTATAAATTATTACCAAATTATAGTTTTTGATTTTTATTTTCTTAATATTTGAAAAATCACCTAATGAGCTCATGTTTCCTTATATTCTTGATTTTTAAAAAATAAGTTTATTATAGTGGTTAATGCTGGGTAATTTAATATAAAGTAAAAATAAATACACCTCGGAGGATGGTTTGAAAAGGGAAGAAAATACTGATAAGTTTAAAAAAATATAGACTTTAATGATAAATTAAAAGGCAAAGAACAAAATGAACCCCTCCCCCAAAAAACAGACCTAACCCAGGAAAACGGGCATTGCAAAAAAGCCTCCTATCGTAGAAAATATAGATAGGAGGTTTTCGCAAGGGAAAACATTATTGGAAAGAAATATTATTAGAAGTGCTGCGACTAAAAAGAGAAGGGAAAACGCACAGAGAAATGGGTAACAGGTGGTATTGAAGGTGAGAGAACAGAAGCTGAAAGCTTCTTCAGTACCCTTAAAATTGAATGCATATACAGGCACAATATTCAGACTTTCAACGAGGCCAGAATATTGATTGATGACTATATATATTTCTACAATTATGAACGTATTCAAACAAAAAAGCAGTCCACTCCTTACCAAATAAGAAGCAAATCTGCGTAATTGTTAGATATCTTGCGATAGGGCTTTTTATTCTTGTCTATTCAATGGGGTTCAGTCTATAGCTATGCTGGAGAACCACTTATTGCTTTTAATTAAATTCAAGCCAAAAATCTGCTGCTATAACTCTTCTTAGGGTTGCACTTTAGCTTGTTCTGCTTTCCAATTGCCAAAAAACGAAGCGGTTTTCGCCATAAAATCATCAGTTCTATACAAAAGATGCTTTAAATATCGCGTTCCACATAATATTAACGTCATCTTTTAAAATGGCAAATCAAATTTTGTAAGCGTGTCGCAACTGAGGCTTTCATAGCTTTTTGCAATTGAACATTTTCTCTTACAAATTCCCTGTTATTTGCTTGAAGTTCTTAAACATATTCATTAACATATGGATTTTCTTTAAAGTTATTTAAAGTAATAACTTCACCAGTTAATTCTTCGATACATTTAATTGTTTTTAAAAACAGGTTAAATAAACTTTCAACTTTTGCGCCGTTTATTATTTCGTTTATCATGAGCTCTACTTTTTTTATATTTCGTTATTGCAGAAAAATTTCTGAATCAATTTGTTTGTTACAACAAGATTGAATTTTTGCCTTTGAACTTAATACAATATTATTTTTCAATGAATTACCTAACATTTGAATATTCACCTCTTTCTAAAAAAGTGTATGGTCAAAGCAAGTTAAAAATAGAATATAAAATGATAAAATAAGAGTATCAGTTATGATAAGAAATTTAGAAAAAGAGTAGTTAAATTTATAAATGAAGGAAAGGCAAACTTAGAAGATGCCCCATGAAAACGTATTTTTTAACTTGCTGAAAAAGCTGAGGTTAATTTGATTTTCCTTCCGCCTTATTCTCCAGATTTGAATTCAATTGAAAATTTTGGGGCCTGGCTCAAACTAAACCTTCGTTCTCTTCTTCACAAATTTTCAAACTTTGATCAAGCTTTTAGTTTCGTTTTTAATTTGGGGTGATTATATCGACTCATTTTTTCATTATACAAAAAAGCAGACACACCAAAAACTTACACTTTTGTTGGTGTCTGCTTTTTTTACAGAGAAAAGATTAGCCTTTTATACTCTTTTTCATTCTATATCAATTTCTCGTTATTGCTTTTACTATTTCTACCACCGGAATAATAGATAATGACAGCCCAACTGCCACCATATATTCTAAAAAATTTACTGGTTCCATCTCAAATATCTTTGAAATCGCCGGCACAAAAACTACAATATTTATTAAAAATAATGAAAAAATTAAAGATCCAATAAGATATGAATTTTTGTTTCCGATTTTAAAAAGTGATTGATAGGTTGACCTTACGTTAAACGAATGAAAAATCTCTGCAAGAGACATAGTTAAAAATGCCATCGTCATACCGTCACGACTATTTGTTATTTCCCATTTACCACTTTCTAAAAAATGGCCAATGAAGTACGCTGCCAATGTAATTGCCGCTATTAAAATTCCTTGATAGATAACGTCAAACAAAACACCACCTGAAAAAATCCCCTCTTTTGCATCTCGTGGTTTTTGCTTCATTAAGCCTTTTTCTTCTTTTTCCATTCCTAACGCTAGTGCCGGAAATGTATCTGTAATTAAGTTAATCCACAATATGTGTATTGGAGATAAAATTATAAAATTCAAAATAGTTGCAAAGAATATTGCTATTATTTCACTGATGTTTGAAGAAATTAAAAATTGTATCGCTTTTTGTATGTTACTATAAATTCTGCGACCCTCTCTTACTGCTGTAACAATGGTTGCAAAATTGTCATCCGCTAAAACCATATCGGCTACGTTTTTAGTAACATCAGTTCCGACAATACCCATTCCTACCCCAATATCGGCATTTTTTATTGATGGTGCATCATTTACACCATCTCCTGTCATTGCAACAACTTGTCCTAACCTTTTAAAAGCATTAACAATTCTCACTTTATGTTCTGGCTGAACTCTTGCATAAACTGAATAGTCATTTACTGCTTTCAGTAGTTCTTCATCATTTAGTTTTTCTAACTCATCACCAGTTAAAGCTTGACTAGAATCTATTGCAATTCCTAGCTCACGAGCTATAGCAACTGCTGTATCTTTATGATCACCCGTAATCATAATTGGCCTAATCCCTGCAGATTTACATTCAATAACAGCTGCCAATGCCTCTTCCCTTACCGGGTCAATCATTCCTGCAATGCCTAAAAAAACAAGTTCATTTTCTACTTCTTCCGGCTCTGAAAATTCAGGTTTAATCTCATAGTCTTTGCAAGCTGCGCCTAAAACTCTAAGCGCATTAGCTGCCATTGACTTGTTTTGTTCTATTACTTCCTCTTTTGCTTCTTCTGTTAAATTTATAATTTTGCCATCTTTTAAATATTTAGTGCAACGGCTAAGAACTATATCTGGTGCACCTTTAGTAAATTGTATAAACTTATTGCCTGATGTTGAACAAATAGTAGACATCATCTTTCGCTCTGAACTAAATGGTGCTTCATCAACCCTATTATATAAATTTGTAAGTTCACTCTTTTTAAAAAACTTTTCTGCATACTTAACAAGTGCAACTTCTGTTGGATCACCTGAAATTTTACCATTACCGTCAATTTCAGCATCACTACAAAGGCTAAAAGCTATAAATAATAATTTTTCATTATCGCAATAAGTCTTAGTAACTGTCATTTTGTTCTGAGTTAAAGTTCCGGTTTTGTCAGAGCAAATAACTTGTGTGCAGCCAAGCGTTTCAACTGCTGTAAGCTTTCTTATAATTGCATTGTGCTTTGCCATTTTAGTAACGCCAATGGCAAGTTGTATCGTAACAACAGTAGCAAGTCCTTCAGGAATAGCTGCCACAGCTAAACTAATGGCAATCATAAAGGTATCAATAAGGTTTTCTATACCAAAATTGTTGGTAACTAAAATTCTAAACAAAAACATGAAAATGCAAATACCAATAACAGTAAAACTTAAAACTTTGCTAAGTTGATTTAGTCTTTTTTGCAAAGGTGTCTTTTCTTCTTTAGCCGTTTCAATATACTTTGCAATTTTGCCCATTTCAGTGTCCATGCCACTTGCCACAATAACAGCGCGGCCTCTGCCATAAACCACCGTGCTACCCATGTATACCATATTTTTTCGTTCACTTAGCGTAATATCGTTTTTATCTTTTAAACTAAGCCTGTCCACAATTTTTAAAACAGGTACAGATTCGCCAGTTAATGCTGACTCCTCCACTTTTAAATTATAGCTCTCTATTATTCTAGCATCAGCCGGGACAGCATCTCCAGCTTCTAAAATTATTACGTCTCCAACTACAATTTCTTCACTTTTTATTACTATTAGCTGCCCATCTCTTAAAACCTTAGACGTTGCACTTGCCATTTTATTTAGTGCTTCAATTGCCATCTCAGCTTTGCTCTCTTGATAAACGCCTAAAGCCGCATTAACAATTACGACAAATAAGATTATAAAGGTGTCGGCAAAAGATTCCCCTGAATAAAAAGAAACTAGCCCTGACACAAATGCCGCTATCAAAAGTACAATAATCATTGGATCAGATAATTGGCCAATAAGTCGTCTAACAAGCGATACTTTTTTGCCTTGTGTCAACTTATTAAAGCCTTTTGTCATAAGCCTTTTGTTGGTCTCTGAACTTCCAAGTCCAGAATTATTAGAACTAACATTTTGAAGAACCTCATCAACAGTGCTTAGATAATATTTCATGAATTTATCTCCTTTTGTGTCAGTGAGATTAATATAATAAAACTTTTTATTTTTCATCAGATTATATCATCAATAGCCAAAAAAATCAATTATAACTTTATTTTGCCAATAAAACTTGTTTAACATACACAGAAAATTTTACAATTATCATAATCTTAATTAAGCTATTATATTAGCAACTAAAATATCCTGCAAAATGTTTTCAGAATACAAAATAAAAAGGCAGCACAAAATCAAGTGCTGCTCACCCTTATACAAATTTATATCATAAATCAAACTTTAATTCCGATTGCTTCTCGCACTTGACCAACCATAGAAACTATTATCATAGAAACAATATTAACCGCTACAATTCCAGCACCAGTTGGTATATTTAAAACAAATGAAATCAATATTCCAATAACAAAACAAATAACTGAAATAACTGCCGATAAAATCATTAGCCCCTTAAAACTTCTTACAATTTTTTTTGCGGTGACCGCCGGAAAAATTATAAGGCTTGATATCAATAATGTTCCCATCATTCGCATACCTAAAACCACAGTGATTGCTGTTAAAAATGAAATTAAAAACTGGTAAAATTTAACGTTTATTCCCGATGCTTTTGCAAAAGATTCATCTGCTGTGACAACAAAAAGCCGATTGTAGAATATTATGAATACAGATAAAATTACAACCGATAACACAACACTTAAGGCAACATCTGTAATATTCATCGACAGTATGCTTCCAAACATATAGCTGTAAACATCTGTGTTAAACCCCTTAGTTAAAGCGGTTATAATTATCCCAACAGCTAAAGCTCCTGTAGAAAATATCCCTATTGCAACATCACCGTTTATCTTTTTACTTTGACTTACATACATTATTATAAATGAAGTAATAATCACTATCGGTGTTGCCATTAAAAGAGGCGATACTCCCACTGCCATAGCTAAAGAGAGTGAAGCAAATCCAACATCAGATAAACCATGCCCGATTAACGAGTATCTATTTAAAACTAATATAACTCCTAAAAGTGACGCACAAAGCGAAACTAATACCCCTACAATAATAGCTCTCATTATAAAAGGATAAGAAAACAAATTAGCAAGTTCAGAAAAATTCATATAGGTTCACCATCATTTCTTTTCTTTATCCATTCGCTCACTGAACCATCAAACAAAATAGCTTTATCAAGTTTAATAATCCTAGTAGCATATTTTTCGACATTAATAAGATCATGCGAAATCATTATTATAGTTGTACCATGTTGTGTATTTAGATGTAAAAGCAGTTCGTAAAAATCTGCTGTTGTCTTTTCGTCAAGCCCAGAACAAGGCTCATCTAAAATAAGAATTCTTGGTTTTTTGCAAAGTGCCCTTGCTAATAAAACCCTTTGCTGCTGTCCGCCTGAAAGTTCACAAAACCTTCTTTTTTCAAGACCCTTTAAACCAGTCTCACGTACAGCTTTTTCTGTAGAAGCTTTATCTTCTTTTGTATAAAATGGAAGACCCATATTTGATTTTTGTGTGCCTGATAAAACAAGTTCATGCACTGTAGCAGGAAAATCAAGCGGTATTGTGTTAAACTGTGGTATATAAGATATCTCGTTTTTATTACACTTAAGTTTTATATTTCCTGAGGAAACCGAAACAAGACCCAAAATACTTTTTATCAAAGAGCTTTTACCAGTGCCGTTGTTCCCAATTATGCATACATACTCACCAGATTTTATATTAGCATTTACGTTCTTTAATGCGGAAATTCCCCTGTAACCTGTTTTATATAACACATCAAGGTTTTTTATTTCTATTAAATTCATAATTAAATTAACCCCTGCTTTAAATTTTCAAGGTTTTCACGCATTATCTCAAGATAAGTTTTGCCGCTCTCGAGTTCCCCTTTTGAAACATTATGCACTGTACTAAACTTTAAAGCTTTAACACCGGTACTATCACAAATAGATTTTGCAATTTTAGTAAGATCAAACTCTTCATAATATATCACTGGAATATTATTAGTTTTTATAAAGTCTATAATCTCCGTCATCTTTTTAACACTTGGCTCAGATTCAGCCGAACAGCCATCAAATGCTGCAATATAGTCTAATTTATATCTGTTTATAAAATATAAATAAGAAAACCTGCTTGCAAAAACCATTGTTTTTCTCTTCGATGCCTTTACAGCATTGCTTATGTCACTATCAAGTAACTGTAATTCTTTTTTATATGCTGTTGCATTTTCATTGTAAAAATTAGCATTTGCCGGGTCCTTTTCGCAAAATGCACTAGCAATATTGTCTACCATTTGACAAGCCAATATTGGATCTAGCCAAATATGAGGATCATACTCATGATCATGCTCTTCCCCATTGGCTTCTTCAGCCTCATCGTGCTCATGGTTACTATTTAAAAGTCCTATTTGAGCCGATACATCTACAACCTTTAAATTTTTATTGTCGATTCCTGAGATCAATCTATCCGCCCAAGGTTCCATGTGTTTTCCCGTATATAAAAACATATCCGAATCTGAAATTTTAATAATATCGCCCGGGCCCGGGTCAAAGGTGTGACTTTCCGTTCCTGGTGGTAAAAGCAAAGTAACCTCTGCCTTATCTTTTGCTATTTGCTTTGCAAAATCATATTGTGGAAATAAAGATGCAACAACTTTTATTTTGCTATTATCCTTATTATCACTCGGATTCCACATGGGGGAGCATCCTGTCAGCATAGATGCAATGATTAACATTGCAGATATAAACTTAATAACCCTTATGAGATTTGTCTTTTGCATTTAAAATTATCCCGCACTTTCCTTTTCTTTGTTTTTACATTGCTTACAAAGACCATAAAATACTGTTTTTGAAGCGTCTATATAAAAATTATTGGATGAATTTATGTTGTTTAATAAAGTTGAAAGTTCACCATTTTGAAAGTGTACTGTTTTAGAACAACAATGACACAGTAAATGATAATGTTCACAGCACTCAGAATTTTTATCTATGTATTGATAGCAAGAGCTCTCTTTACTTCCAACTTTGTACTTTCTAACCAGCCCATCCTTTTGTGCTTTAGCAAGATACCTATAAACAGTTGCTTTACTAACCGGCGTTTTACTTTCCTTTAAAGTGTTTAAAATATCACCAGAACTTAAGTGTTTATTAAAACCTTGCTTTAAGCATTTTAATATGTACTCTTTTTGCCTTGTATTTCTTTCGCTAATCAAATTTGCAATTCACCTCTCACCTTATTGAGAACTAAAATCAATAATATCAAGTGTAAATATGTTTTGTCAAGTAAAAATCCTTTTATTGTTTTTTTACTTGTAATATATGTAAATGTTATTTAATATAAAGTACTAAAAGTTTCTGAATAACAATTGGCTTTGTTTAAACCTCACAAATTTTTACATAAAAAAGAATTTCATAGCTCTTGGATGACAAAAAATGATGAAAATTGTTGTAAAAATTAAAATGCAATGATATAGTGTTATTGTTTGTAAAAAAAACACATATGCTTTTTAGCTTTTTACTTTAAACATGAAGGGAACATTTTGTATGCTAAATTTTTTAAAACCAGCCCCTGCAATTGATAGATTACCTGATCAAAAAATACCAAGTGCTTACAAAAGATATCGGATACAAGTTTTCATTAGCGCCTACATAGGTTATATGATTTATTATTTTGTCAGAAGCAACTTTGTTTTTGCAAAGCCATACCTTTTGGCTCAAGGTTTTACCAACACACGAATAGGTTTTGTAGCCTCAGCGCTCGGTTTATCTTATGGTTTAAGTAAATTTATTATGGGCAATGTATCTGATAGATCAAATGCTAGATGGTTTTTAGCTATTGGTTTAATTTTGTCTGGAGTTTCTAATTTGTTTATTCCTAATACAAGTAGCATTATAATAATGTTTTTTCTAATGCTTATTAACGGATGGTTTCAAGGAATGGGTTGGCCGCCTTGTGGACGGCTTATGACACATTGGTTTTCCGATAACGAACGTGGAGTGAAAATGTCTATCTGGAACACTTCCTGTAATATTGGAGGAGGACTTGTTGCTACCATTGCAACTGTCGGAGTATTTTTATTTGGAAACTTTAAGGGTATTTTTTACTTTCCTGCAATTATTGCAATAATTGGCGGAATTTTATTTATAATCTTTGCAAAAGATACACCTCAATCAGTTGGCTTACCACCTATTGAAGAATATAGAAACGACTACCCTGAAGTTCAAAAAAATGTAAAAGACAAAGAGGCTGAACTCTCTGGTAAAGAAATATTATTTAAGTATGTTTTAAATAACAAACTTTTATGGTTTATAGCAATAGCAAATATTTTTGTGTATATGGTAAGGTACGGGGTCATCAACTGGGTACCCATATATCTGGGCACGCAAAGGGGATTTAATTTAAAAGATTCATCCATTGCATTTACATTATTTGAATTTGCAGCCATTCCTGGTTCAATACTTATTGGGTGGATAAGTGATCGTATTTTTCATGGTCGCAGAGCTCCTATTGGCATTATATGTATGGTTTTAGTTATTGTAGCAACGTTTGTTTATTGGCACAGCACCAGCCATATTACAATAAATTGTGCTTTAGCTTGTATCGGAGCTTTAATTTATGGACCGGTTATGTTAATTGGAATTAGTGCTGTAGATCTTGTTCCTAAAAAGGCTGCAGGAACTGCTGCTGGTTTTACTGGTCTTTTCGGGTATGTCGGTGGTCAAGTTTTAGCTGAAGTTGCCATGGGAGCGATTGTAGATCATTTCAGCTGGGATGGTGGATTTATTGCTTTAATAATTTGCTGCGTCCTGTCTATCTTCTTCCTATCATTTACTTGGAATTCCCATAAAATAAACGAAAAAACAGCTGGCTAAGCTAAATTTAAAACTCATTGTTTTCCTATTAATAAGGCTAAACAATTGACGAATTAAAATAATTATTTTTGAAGGCACCACAAATGGTGCCTTCAAAAATAGGTAACAAATATATTTTATAGTAAAATTTAAAACTTGATTCAATTGATTTTAAGTAGTGGTAAAAGTAAATACAAAACGCCTCCTTGAGGTGTGGATAATACAAAATTAGCAATGTTTTGTATTATTCATTTATACTACACCTTGCAATAATTTTACTTTTATAAGCATATAATTAGGAACAGAAAAATTACATCCTGAATTTTAAAAGGAGCTGCAACTAATTTGTGCAAAAAAATAATATCTATAATTTTAATAATATGTGGTATAATTTCTTATATTGCTATACCCTGCTTTGCAGAAACTGACACGCTAGAATTATCAGCACTAGCGGCTGTTGTAATTTGCGCTGACACTGGTCAAATAATATATGGAAAAAATGAATATGAAAGACGACCTATGGCAAGTACCACAAAAATAATGACCGCACTTTTAGCCCTTGAAATTGCATCAGCGGAAGACATTAATATAACTATTACAGACAAAATGGTTCCTGTTGAAGGGTCTTCAATGCACTTAGAAATTGGGAATATCTTACCTCTTTCTAGTCTTGCCAAAGGCATGCTGACTGTTTCGGGAAATGATGCGGCAAATTCTGCTGCAATAGCATTGGGTGGATCAATTGAACTTTTCTCTGAGATGATGAACGAAAAAGCTAAACAAATTGGTATGAAAAACACAAATTTTGTTACACCATCAGGACTTGATCATGAAAACCACTATTCAACAGCTTATGATTTAGCACTGCTTGGCTCTTATGCTATGGAAAACGAATCTTTTTATAATATTTGCTCAAAAAAGAAAGTTGAAGTGCCTTTTAATGAACCCGATAAAATTGCAATGCTTTGCAATGAAAACAGGATGCTAAATCGATACGACGGCTGTGTTGGAATTAAAACTGGGTTCACTAAAACAGCTGGAAGATGCCTTGTTTCTTGTGCTGAAAGGGAAAAATTGCGGTTAGTTGCTGTCACTTTAAACGCCGGTGATGATTGGAATGACCATGAAAAACTTCTTGACTATGGCTTTTCAAGAATAAAAGCAGTTATGTTTGAAGATAAAGATATTTTTAAAGTTCCTTTAGTTGGATCTGATGAAGACAAACTTTTATGTGCTGCTAAAGGCCCTGTAAGAGTAATTGTTGACAGAAATGAAGCAGATAATATAAAACGAATAGTTGAACTCCCTTCATTTATTTATTCGCCTATTAAAGAAGGCGATATGGTTGGCAGAATACAGTATGTTTTGAATGGAAAGGTAATAGAAACTAACAACATATTGGTACAAAAACAAAACCTTCCCTCAAATAAAGAAAAAAATATTATAAAAAAGTTTTTTGAATTTTTAAAAAATTTTTTTAGGAAAAATGGAGATTAAATTTGATAGGAAATAAAAAAATAAGGATTCAAAAAATGTTATCTGAGTGTGGTGTCACATCCAGAAGAAAAGCTGAAAAAATGGTACTTGACGGCCTTGTTACAATAAATGGTATAAAAGCTAAAATTGGAGATACAGTGGACATTGAAACAGATAAAGTAAGAGTTAGTGGCCATGCCATAAAAACCAATAAAAAAAATTATTATATAATGCTTAATAAGCCCAGAGGGTATATATCTACAACAAGCGATGAAATAGGCCGAAAATGCGTTGTTGATTTAGTTTCTGATATTCCGGCAAGAGTCTACCCTATAGGAAGACTTGATAAAGATTCTGAGGGCATGCTCCTTTTAACAAACGACGGCGATTTTGCAAATGCAGTAATTCATCCGTCACATCACATTGAAAAAAAATATAGGGTCACAACACATCCTAATATTACAGAAGAACAGCTTACAAAACTAAGCATTGGGGTTGAAATAGATGGCCGAAAAGCTACTGCACATAAAATTGATGTTATAGCTTCTTCAAAGGGACGTTCTGTTTTAGAAATTACTTTAAAAGAAGGCAGGAATCGTCAAATAAGAAAGATGTGTGAAGCTGTTGGCTTAGAAGTTGCTAGACTTAGGCGAGTTTCTATTGGCCAGGTTAAGCTTGGCATGTTAAAAATTGGGCACTATCGAGAACTGACCAACGACGAAATTAAAAATCTTAAAGGTAAAAGCAGTCTCAAATAAAGCTCTGTTAATACTTTAACTATACTATGGCTTTATCACAATTAAACACATAAGAGCAGCGAACCAGATAAACTTTGGTTCGCTGCTTTTTTATTTAAATGCTATATATACATACTGTCCTAAGGATTTATTTAAATTAATAAAATTTCCATCTGTTGGGGTTGTTAAAGTTTGCTGTAGTGTCAATTGAGCTCCGCTCAAAGAAACCCCCAAACTTGCTCCGTAGCTATTATAACAAGCTGCCCCGCAATTATAAATAGTATATCCATTTGTGCTGTCATATTTAATAAAAGGATTATTTCTTAAAAAAACAAAAACACATTTTGGTGAAAAACTCAATGTATGTGCATATGAAGCTTCTCCAGTTCCACCTAAAACCCCTACTTCAAATGGTGCAGATAAAAGTGATCTGTCAGCTGTTGTGAAATGCAGTGTTGTATTTTCTATATGTGTACCTATGATTGTGTCAAGTATCGTGTTATCGCTTACAAAGTCTTCTCTTTTTGGTTTATCTGTACTAATCCAGTCGTTAAGATTTAAATTTGTTGTTTTATTAGTGCTTGCCATAAAATTTTTTCAACCCCTCATTATTCATCATAATTATCTATCTGATCCCATGTTAAGTCTGCTGCATCCATTTGAGAAAATGTCATATCTTTGTCTTCAATTTGCACCCACTGAAGCGGTCTAAAGTCAAAGTCATATGATAAATGTGCTGGCAAAAATTTTTCAGCTTCTGCCTGAGCCATAGAATTTGATACCATGGTATCAAACAGTTCTAGACAATTTATATATATTTTGTTTGCACTTGGTGCCTCAATTATGTAACCTCTAATTCCAGCAGCAACCAGTGCTTTTTCAATACTTTCTTTGTTAAAGTCATTTGAAGTTATAGAATACCTATAAAGTAGCATCTCTCTCCTTTCACTAAGAGTTAAGTTTGACCTTGTTGAACTATATAGTCTTTCTCGCAAATCAAGGCCATAATTCTCTGCAGTGCTTATAAAACATTCTTTCTCTATTTCTTCTGACACGTCATATAAAATATCAAGCCCTTCTGCATAAGCTTTTAGTTCTGCGCTTATCAAACTGCTATCACTTAAATCATAAAGGCAAAGCGGTTTTAGTTTTGATTTCATTGAGTCTAGTGTACTCATATAATACTCCTTTTGTTTATGTACTTTGCGTTACAGAAACAGTCCCCGGTACAGCAAGCTGGCTAACAGCCATTACTTTATCAAAGTCTACAGTCGACTCAAATGAATAATTTTTTACACCTTCAATTTGGAATATTGTATTACCTATTGCTGCAAATATAACTTGCTCACCTATCGCCAAAGAATTAAAATAATTATTTATCGCAGTAAGGCATTCTTCTTTAACCTCATTAAATATATAACCTGGTTCCACTGTTATCTTAACAGGAACATTTACTGTGACTAAAGTTGGTGCTTTAACTTCAATATCAACATTAATTTCTCTTAATTTTTCAATATCACTTTGAATGGTAGCTATAAGTTCAGCACTTGGTACAGCTCCTTTTCCTGCAACATAAATATCAACAGTTCCAGCTCCTCTAGCTAGTGGCACCACGCTAACTGAATATATCCCATCATACTTTAAAATTTCATCTTTATAAAAAGCAATATTAGTTCCGTTTGATATGTTTTTATAACTTTCTATAATACGTTCCCTTAATTCTTCATCAGTTTCCGCATCTATGCCACCTGTAAATGCGCTATCATTTGTAACCGCTGTTATTCCGGCAGGAGGCGTTATCATAACAGTAATAGTGTTTGACCCCGTATTTTTGTTACTGCCACCTTCTACAGACTGAGCTTTCGAATCAATCGAAAGATCTCCTGCTGTGAGTGTAACAGTTTCTGTCGTCTCAAATCGAATACCATCTACTCCAGAAGTTGCACAAACGGTTCCTCTTGGAATTTCAACATCATAGCCAAGTGCTGTTGTTCTTGAAAAAGTAAGTGTTCCTTCTGAACTTATAGCTGTTTTTCTTGAAAGCCCTCTTTCTGTAGCATGAAGATCTAAACAACTTCCACTTGCAGTTTGAGTAAATAATTGATTTTTTAGCCATTCAAAGTTAGCAGTTATCGAAAATATTTCTCCTGCTAAAACTTTTAACCTAATGCCAATATCTGATGCTTCATTTGCACTGAACCCAGCCAAAGTACTAAATTTATTTTGCATTCTTGTAAGAATTTCTTCATATGTATCCATTATATTGTAATCACCACATCTTCCTCATTGCCATTTATTGATAAAGTAACTCCTAATTTCAGTTTTTCACCATTATCTATAAATTCAGTTGAAACACTTCTTACCACAATTTCAGTCATATCATTTAATGCTTCGCAAACTAACGATAGTGCCTTTCTTTGCATATTATTTTCTTGTGAATTTAAAGTATAAAGTCTGCTGCCTAAATTTTTATCATAAGTAAAATTGCCTTTTTTTACGCTTAATCTTATTAATGCACGCTGTAAAAATTCTTGAACACCTGAAATTTTTATAGGCCTATTTCTGCTATCTAACAAAAAATCCCCATTACTAATAGCTGTATCCATAACATTCCCCCCTTTAAGTTACCTCATTACCGTTAATCAAAACCTTTCCGCTATTTTTTAACACTATGCTAGCACCACCTGCTGAATATAACATAAGCTCACCAGGCTCTAAACTTGTGCCGTCTGAAATTACCCCAGAAAAAGCAAAGCCATCATCAATAGGAATTACAACGGCTTTAGAGCCAATTTGTGGAACAGAAACAATGCCAAATGGGCAAACCGTTGGAAGGTCTCTATATTCTCTGTCCCCTTGCACTGCTACATTTTTGTTGTCTGCTTTTGTAACTTCACCAAGATGTGATACTTCTTGCTTTTTGTTTCCAGACGCTATTTCTTTAGAAAGCCACATTTATATATCACCTCTTTGTAAAAAAACTTCCGTTCGTTCTGACATACTGTCAAGAGTATATTTTATTTTTGATACTACCAAATTTTTTATTGCCCCAAATAATGTATCATTTATAGTGGCTTTATCTCCAATATTTAAAGATACTTCACCAGGACAAACAACACATATTTCATATGCGTTGTTTTGCGCCGTTTGCAGCATTATTTCTCCGCACACAGTAGGCGTTTTAATACTATCAATAGCATTTAAATATCTTTTTGTATTTATTCCTCGATTTATAGCGTCTTTGTCTTTTACCTCTAACGAATAAGCTCCATCTTTTGTAGCTCGTACAAAAACCTCTGAATAAAGCTTATGCCGTTTTATATTTTCATATATATAATTATACTTTATGCCCTGACCTTTATTTGAAAAGACTATATTATTTATTGATAGAGCCCTTGTAGCATTTATAGTCATATCACTATTTATTCTTGGATAAACCCTTAAATAATCCGTACAAAAAGTTTCAAGTACTTCCCATTCACTCATACCTTTTGAAACAACTAGCTCTAATGGAAACTGTTTACTGTCGCCACTAAAGCTTGTAAACCCATATGGTCTTATGTGTCTATTAAAAATGATTAAAAGTGATGGCACAGAGTATGTTTGAGGGCAAGCCTCATTATCAAGTAAAAGCGCTGCCATACTTCTAGCCGTTATATTTAAAAAAGTTCCGGAAGGTGTGCAACTAGTTTTTTGAGTATCTAAAAGGCCATAAAAAATCTTTTTGAAATTTGAATAAATTGATATGTTTTTTAGTTCTTCAATTTTTTTATTTATTGGAAAAACTGCAGATATATCGTCAGCTGGTGCTTCCTCAGCTTGATTGAGTGTAACTTCAAGGGGCTGCTTTAAATCAATAAGATCACCATTTACTGTTTCGGCTATATATGTCATTTCAAGCACCGCTCTTTCTTGCTGGCAAAAGATTATAAAAAATAAGCATAGCGATTTTTATTTTCTTCAAGCTAGCTCCACCCGCTCTCCTGCTAAAAGTTGATTAATATTTTTTATAGTTGGATTTAGACTAACTAGTGTTTCAATATCAATATTATATTTAGCGGCAATGTCCCATAAAGTTTCACCTATTGATATAACATGATAATTAATGGCTTCATTGGCAGTTTCTAAAATTGAATTTACCTCTTCCCAAAACTCAAATGAATAAGTTATAACATTAGGTATTGCTTGTCCTATTATTTCTAAAGATTTAAATACTGCTAAAAATGGGTTTATATCAGGAAGCCTCAAATATCCATTTCCACTTTCTTTAAACACATTAAACAATAAATTAAATTGTTCCATGCAGTTTATTCCAAAAAATTCTCCAGTCCCCGTAACTATGCATTTTTCTCTGCCATAATCTTGAAACACATTGCCACTAAAGGGCACTACTATTTCCTTTATATTTCGTTTTGTTGTTATATTTATTTTTTGGGGGTTATGCGGCCAAACGTAATTTTTGTATTCCATAACATTTAAATTCATACAAACACCGCCCGGCTATCATCACCAAGATACCTTTTATAGCGCCGTGCATCTTGTTCAAACTTTTCACCAATCTCTTCAATATCAATTAAACTATATTGCATTTTATATTTATCAATTAAATTATTTTCATTTTTTAAAACTTCTGCATTTTTTTCTACTTTCAAGTTTCCCATAAATAATACACCATCCTTTCTCTGACTTTTTAGCAAAGGCAATTATTTTCTTTTTAATTTACTTCTAGGCGCTTTATTGCCACAATTATGGCATTCTCAAAAACTTTTTCATTAAGTTTTGTTGATTCACTTAAATTTAACCATTCACAGCCAGAATAAATTATTTTCTTATCTGGTTTAACAATAACTAAATTAAAATTAGTTAATTCATAAAAATTTATATTGTCGTTTGCTACGCTTTCACAAATGTAAACTTTAGAAAGCTCTATGGTATGCCTTATTTTGCCGGGTATAACACAAACAGGTTCACTTTCTCCAAACGACTCTATATAATTTTCCTTTCTAGTTGTTTTCGCTTCATAACTCTCAACTGCAGCTAATTTTTTACCGTTAACTTCTATGTAAATATCTTTGCTTGTAGGAAAAGTAATGTTAACCATTTGTTTTCCTCCTAAATTAATATATCGGCAGTTATATGCACTTGATTTAATACTTTGCCTACTGAAAAATCTAAATTAACTGAACAAACATTCGTATTACCTTCTTGTAAACTCAACTCAGGTAGAGCATAGTCAGTAATAATTTTTTTATTTAAAAATTCTTGTAATTTTAAAGCTGTTTGGCTAGACATTGCTTTCCTTGTGTTACTAGTGGTTTTAGCGCCAACAAAGTTGCTTTTAAGTAAAGTCCTAATCTCTTTTACAATCTCATCAATTATAAGAATGACATTTATTTCCTTAAAGCTCTCATCTAAAACGCCATTTGTCTTAGTTTTAGATGTTACCGCTCTAATTATTTTTACCTTATCAGCTACAACCTCAAAAGGTGTAATGCCCAGCGATATATAATTATCTATATCATCTTCATTTAAGTCACTAGCAAGCTTTGTAATGCCTTTTAATGGTACTCCATTTAGCGGATTTGCTGGACTTTTCATTTTAGAAATAACCCCAGCTAGCGCTGCAGCTAAAATACAGCCAGATAATGTACTTCCACTATCGTCAATTGAGTTTTGTGCAACTAAAATCATCCTCTCGTTGTTAAAAGAACTTGCCCAAATTTCTTTATTTGACTCAGAACTTGAACAGGCCGCTATGCCTATTTGTTCTTTCAAATTTTGAGAAGATACAACCACACTATTCATAAGCAAAGTATGAACACTTAAAAGTTCACTGTCACAAATAACCACACCAATATCATCTTGGCTTTCAATTACGCTAAAAGCTGACTCATAACCACTGCCTGTATTCCCAGCCGAAACTAAAACTACCTGTGAATCACCATTTTGCAATACTGTTTTGCACAAATTTGTAACTAAACTGTCGGAACCAAAAGCACTTTTAGCCTGCGATATTTTACTTATATTGTAAACTGTACCAACATCCGCTAAAATTGAGGCAACCAACCCTACCTTAGTATTCGTTTTATTTGCCCAAACTGTACCAGAATTTTCATAATCTGAATACACACCGGGAGACTCTTTTTCAATAACAGACATTAAGCCCACCCCCCTTTTAATAACTTTTAGCAATTAAAATATTCTCAATATCCGTGTTTGTTGTCTCATAGCCAATAAATGTAGATATGTTTACATAAGACGCTAATGTAAACGCAGAAACAACATTGTCATATCCTATTTCATCGCACGAAACAGATTGCACATTAAAACCACTATTGTCTGTCAATAAAGCTTCGTATATTTTAGAAAAACCTTCATAACAGCTATCACTATTTAAACTTTGCGGCGAATAAATCTTGATCTTAATTTTAATATCAGCTAATTTGCCATAAACTTCTTCACCAGAATTTAGCCCAAGGTACCCTGAAAATGACCCTTCTGAAACAACTATTTTAGATATTCCTACAGTTGCATAAATTTTACTAATTGGGTTTGGACTGAGTGCAGAAGGAGAATCCATTATGAATTTGACACTTGAAAGCTCAGAGGTATCAGCTAACTTATTTTTTAAATTAACTGCGATATCATTAAATGTATTCATTAATACCCCTCCTCAACATAAAGTTTCAGTATTGCCCATATATATGCAATATCTTCCTTAATACAAACTTTTTGTGCTCTTGTTACAACATAACTTTCTTCATCTGTTTTTATAATTGTGTTGAGTGGATATAAATCAAGCCTTATATCATTTTTTCCTATATATAAAAAGTTTGTTTCGTCAACTTTGCCTAGGTCTATATATTTTCCTCCAACATATGAATTGTTTTTATATCTCAGTGGCTGAATGAAAGCCTTTGTAATTTTTTTTGTCATTTCTGGAGAAATAATTTCAACTGATCTTCCATATTCTTCAATTGTGTTAATAATATACTTATCCATCATAAGAGACTCATATTTATTTGCAAAATGTAATTCTACAAATAAATATGTATGTCATTTCCCCACCCTCCAGCTAATTTTTGCTCAATAAAACCTTATCTCTTCAAACAAAAAATCATCATCTTTCAAAATATCACTAGCTTCACGTCTTGCTTCATTCCAAACACATCTTGCCATATCAACTGCTTGTCTATCACTGCGCTTTATTGATATATCTCCCGCTGAAAAAGATTCCATTCCGCTTCCCGATGCTTTATAAAGCACATATTTATAAAAACCAAAAGCAGCGGCGGCGGCATTAAGCCGCCGACTTTCTGCAGTTTTGTCAACTCCATCTAAAACTTTTGATTCTATGTCTTTTTTTGCATCCTCTAAAATCGGTATAAAAGGGGAAACCTCTTCCATAGTTAGACCAGATATTAAAGAAAACCTTTCTAATATTTCCTGCAAATCCAACTAACTCAACTCCTTATGTATTTAATATTAAATTCATAAATTAATCTTTTAATTAGGTAGAGGCTGGAGTATAAGTTAATTTCTTAATAGAGTCTTCAAAGACTCTTGCAAAACCTACCGTGCTGCTAATTATTGTCCTTTCAAGTTGTTTATCTATTAATCTATCAAAGTCAACAGAAACATCGCCAGCTTGCACCATTTCAAGCGCACAATTTTTATCAAATCCAACTATTGTGTAATTTGCTACAGAAGCAGCTCTTACAAGAGTTGATCCAAGTGGTGTTATCATTTTGCCTGTTCCTTGAAAAGTAAGTCCCGCCTCTGCATCTTTCATCTCAGTTAAAGATAAAATTGTCTGCATCATAGCTGTATTTGCTAAAATAGTATTTAGTTCATAAGGAGCTAGGCCTGCCCACATTGCAATTAAATCAGCATATGCAAATCCCGTCTCAGATACTGGAGAAACTGTATTATTAGTTCCACCTGCCAACACAGTAACAGCATCTCCCAATTGAGCCCTGGCAATATCGGCACCAATTTGTTTAAGAGCAACAGAAAAAAGGTCTAATCTCTTTAAACGTAAAGATTCATAAGATGATGAAATTACCCTACCTCTTTTTTTCATAGTAACTAAGCTACTACTATTTTTGATAACTGTTTCTGGAATTGCAACTCCCTCTGTAACTGCGTTTCCACTGGTTTCATCTGTTGTTAAAGTAATCGTTCTATAATCATTACCATCAATTTTTGTTATAGTTGAAACAATTGACGGCAATATGCTAGCTGTTTCCAAGCCTTGTTCTACAGCCCTTTTAACATATTCCGGAAATAAAACCGCTGAATCTGTTGCCTGAAAAAATTTTTCAATAATATCAGAATTTTTTCCATTAACTTTAATGTTAAAACGTTTTAATTGACGCTCATAAGCATCAAGACTTGCTAAATCAGTACCTTCATAATTTTCTGATGGATCAAGCTCTTCCAATGCCTTTGTAAAGTCTAAATTGTACATACCTTTTTCTAATTTTAAAGAATCATAAAAAGCCATATTTTTTCCTCCTAAAATTTTTATATTTTGTTGTTGTGAAAATTTAACTAGTTTTACATTTTAAACTCAGTATTTTTTTCTCTTTTCTTCTTATTATTAATTGGCGTCAATTGAGGTTTTAAAGGCAAAAGTTCATTGGCTTTAGCTGCAAATGCACCTTTAAATGACTTTAATTCATCTAAGCTCATTTTTTCTGTAACGCTATTCATTGTGCTAAGTGCTAATTTTGGCTCTGCCATTGCACAAAGGCGCAATACTTCCTGCCTCAAATCTTCCTTATAGGTCTTACCAACTTCGGCTAAATTTTCAAGGCCACAAATAAATTGTGCTATTTTGTTTGACTGTGCCTTCGTAATAGTAAGTTCTTCTCCTGACCTTATCTTTTTCATAACTTCATCCAAATTCAAAACACCCCCCTTCTTTGGTTTACTAAATGTTTTTATAACACCTGCCTCCTTTTGAGCTGGCACTGCTACAAATGACCATTCGTAAGCATCAATAGGCTCTTCTAAAACGGTACAACAAATCTTGTTATTATATTTTTTCCCTTTAACATGCTCACAATGAGAATTTCTTAAATCAGTTCCGCAAACAGAACAAGTTATTTTACCAACTGCACACCCAACACTAACTTCTTTTTTTATACCCGAATCTATTTCCAAAATAAACTCATCATTGCTTTCGCTAATTGGCATGTATGCCCTAGCTTTTAGTCTATAATAAGCCTGATTATCTAAAGTTAACTTTCCTAATACATTTTCAACTTTACAAGAAAAGATCCTGGCCTTTTGGTTTTCGCTCTTCATGTCATGATCTAAAATCCCGGTTTTGCCTACAAATAACTCTGAGAGTTTCTCTAAAGACTCTTTTGTAAACTTTTCATATTCTCTATCTATATCGTTATCACACAAAATGACTGAGAAGGCATAAACTTCATCACTTTTAAGGTCTCGCCTTGTATAATTATTAATCAGCTTTAATTCATCAGCTGATACGCTTTTTTGAGTAATTTCTTTAACTATGTACCCATCTTTCAAATTTCTATCCCCAATCTTTTTTCTATTTCTGCTGCCTTAGCCGACGTTAGCCTTGCATTAGCAAGCTCGACTTCATCTTGAAGATTAATATTTTCCCACACTATTTTAAAATCTGTAAAATATCCATTTAGGTTCAACCACATTAAACAGATTTTAGAAATGGTTGAGTTTAAAATTCTTCTATAAGTCTCCAATTCACTGGTTAAAATATCAGCCTGCTGGGTTGACATTTTTTCTGTAGTTGACCACGATAAGCCCAATAAAAATGGTGGTATTGAAAGCTTTGCTACAATTTGTTCTAGCATTTGGCGAACCGGGATTTGGCTATCAAGTATTTGATTGTCAGCTCCTATAACCTTAATGTTCACATCGCCCACCGAAATAAAATCACTAGTGCCACTTCCGGCATACATTGTTTTTCTCCACTCATTTGCTATCTGCCTAGCTCTGTCTTTTGCATAAGCTTTTTCACCAGAATCACCGCTTGGCTTATATGTAACCGCAAAACGAATGTTCCCAACCCTATCCCAATTAACGCCAATTGTATTGTATATGCTAAGAAGTATTCCACTCACAAAAGGCAACCCTCTAAGCAAAGACTTTCCATATATTTTTCCAGGCGCTGCATTTAAAGCTGAAACCAACAATAGATCTTGGAATTTAACTGCTGTAGAAGCTCCGTCATCCCCCTTTTTTAAAACCTTTAAGTTTAGAGGGCTACCGTCAGTTGTCAATTCTATATCTTTTAATGAAGCGTTATAAAGCGCCGCAATTGTGTCACCCTGAGCACTCAGAACCATCTCTCCAACCGCTGTACCAAAAGTTAGCAATTGGTCAAGGTATGAAGCTACAAATGACTCTGCGCCTTGTGAAGTGGCATTCACCTTTACATTAAATAAAAAGTCGTTTATTTTTTTTTCTACTTCTTCATCTTCGCACTGTATTTTAAATCCACCTACTAGCCGAACTGTTTTGCTGATAGCTGCATCAATAATGGGAACTGCTTCTCTTAGAACTGCATAAAGCTTCATTTCACCTTCACAGTGCGGCACATATTGTTTGATTTCTCCAAATGGATGAGAATTTATTGTTGTTGAAACCGTTTGCACTGGTGAATAACTTATCGACGCTTTATTTTTAAAAAATGCCATTTAATCACTCCTAATTAAAGCCTTAAATATTTAAGGCTTTTTTACCTTTCTATCGTTTTGCTTACCCTACACCTTGCGCGTGGCAAGCTTTATTTTTAACTTCTTGAAGCTGAAAGAACAAAAAAATCGTCCTCATTTTCAGCTAACATTAAGGTGGTAACAAAATATCTTATATCATCCATAGCATGATCATTTTCTTTAACCGGCACATCCCGGCTCAAAGAGTCTTCCCATCGGTACATACCAAATTCACACATACTGTCGGTGCAGTTGTTGCAAATTCGAATACTCTTATTTTTTAAAGCTGTTGAAACTTGCCTAATTCCATCCACCACGTTATTTTTTGCAAGGATAACATTATACTTACCATATCTTTTTATTAGCGTAATAAAACTTGCAGCAGACGGATCAACTGTAACTGCTTCTATTTTTAAATCTTTAGTAAGATTACAAAGCTCAATATAATGCTCTTCGTCAGTTCGTTGAAACCCGACTTTTCTAGAATCATAATAATATTCACTTATTCTATAAAAAACTCCGTCATATTCGCCCCAAAGGCCAAATGATGCAGGGTTTACTGTCCCATAGTCGCAAGAAACGTAGTATCGCTCAAAATTAACATCTGGAACGCTATAAAAGTTTTTCGGGTTTGACATATCAGGGTAAACAATTCCTTGGGCTACAACCCATCTTCCTTCTATAAACCTTTCATAAAAAGCACCAGTATAAAGCTTTTCATATCTTTCTTTTATTTCTTTTGATAGTGATGGATTGTCATCCATTTTAAAATGCAAATAAAACACATTTTTTTCTTTAGTTTTCAATATCCACTCTTGATTAAACCAATGTTGTGGGTACTCTGGATTACAATTAAACCAAAATTTAGATCCTTCTACAGAACATCTTGCAAGAGCCTGTTCTACAAATGACTTTGGCATTAGCGCGACTTCATCAAACAAAACTCCAGATAAAGTCATTCCTTGAATTAAAGAAGCTGATGATTCATCGCGTCCTCCAAACAAATAAAACTTATTTATCCTCCCACAACTACTTATTTCTATAAGATTTTCTGAAATTTTATAGTTGCAATTAAATCCAAGTTCTGATAAAACAGGCAAAATTGGGGTTATAAAGTTTCTCTTTATTGATCTTATAGTTTTTCCGCAAATAGCAAAATTTGACTTATTAAACCTATAAAAAGCCCATGCAACAAATGAAATTCCCATACAAAGTGTTTTTCCACTTCTAATGGCGCCGTCACAAATCAAAGCATCATAGTTTTCATAAGGGCTATCTTTATGCCACCATGAAAGAGCTTTTGTTTGCTTGTTAGAAAATTTCTTAAACTCCAAAAGTTATTCACCTTGCCTTTATTCTATCTCTCTGTTAAAGGCCCCTGCTCCCTTGCCTATTGCATCATAAAAAGAGAAACTTTGTTTTTGCTGCGCAAAATCCATTTGCTGCAACTTTTCAAGTGCACGTATTCTGTCAAAAAATTTGATTTCAATTGCCCCATCTTTAAGTTTTTTTATTTCCAAAACATTAAATAAATCCATTTCGTCTATTGTTTTTGTGTCAAAATCTTCTGAATATATAAGCCTAATAGCGTCTGCAATACTTCCAAAGGCTAATCTTTCATACCCACTGCATGCACGATATAAAAAATTTTTCTTTTTCATGTTATAAAGTCTTTCAATTTCTAAATTTATGTCGTCTCTATCAAAAAACTTGTTTCCTGTTAATAATGGAGCACTTTTGTAACCGGCTTTAATTGCCGATTCTTCTACATTACCCGTATTAACATAATTAAAACAGAACTGCTTTTCCTTTGTTTTTAATTTTTTGCTCACTATAACCCTCCTTTATATTTTTTCAATATATAAACCAAAAAGCCTCTTTTTTGCTTTTTAAAAAGAAACTTCTAAAAATTATCTTTTGTTTTAATTAGTTGGAAAGAAAACTAATTAAAACCCACTTAATTAGTTTAATGAGCATTAGTTGAAATTGTATAGTTTCATGGAGTGCATCAACCATTATACTCTGTGGGTATTAACACTAATACAACAATTTTACTTAAGGCAAATAGCAATTTTAGATGCAGCCAAGCTTTTATTTGACCCTGCGTATATTTCAAAAAAGGCTTGATATCTGTTCAAAACAGGTATCAAGTCTTTTAGGTTGATTAGTTTAAAATATCACTTACTTTCCAGGGCAGTTCACTTTTTAAGTTTGTGTCCTATCTTTAAAACCTTTTGCCACTTTGTAAAACAATAAGTGACTATTTATATGGCTTTTTCTACTCTTCGGGACATCTCTGTATGTTGTATCAGATAGCTGCATTCTTGCATTAGTTGTGTCAGACAACATTAAATCCAACATAAAACTAACTCTCTCTTTTAAGTCTTCCTCATCAATTGGAAAAGCAAGTTCCACTCGCCAATCTAAATTTCTTGGCATTAAATCGGCACTACCAATAAAAATTTTTGGCATACCACCACATTCAAATTTATAAATTCTGCTATGTTCTAAAAACCTTCCTACTATACTTATAACGCTAATGTTTTCGCTAATATTATCAACACCCGGGACAAGGCAGCAAATGCCCCGTACAATAAGTTGCACATTCACTCCGGCCTTTGACGCTTTATATAAAAGTTTTACTATCTCAACATCTACCAATGAATTCACTTTAATTGTTATTCCACTTGGTAATGAATTTTTAGCATTTTCTATTTCATTTTCTATCATTTTTTCAAAAAATTTTCTCATACCAAATGGTGCAACAATCATTTTACTATACTCTGGCGGACCTGAATATCCAGTAAGAAAATTAAATAAAGATGATGCATCAATACCAAAGGTTTCTCTGCAAGTAAAAAGGCCTATATCCGTATAAAGCTTTGCTGTAGAATTGTTATAGTTTCCCGTTGCCATGTGAACATACCTGCGAATTCCCTCTTCCTCGCGCCTTACTACAAGTAATATTTTACAGTGCGTCTTAAGCCCCGATAATCCATATATAACATGGCATCCGGCTTGTTCTAATTTTTTTGCCCATATTATATTATTTTCCTCATCAAATCTTGCTTTGAGCTCAACTAAAACCGTTACTTGCTTACCATTTTCTGCAGCTGTCATTAGAGCATCAATAATGGGTGACTCACCACTAACTCTATAAAGTGTTTGTTTTATTGCCAAAACATCTTTATCAGCTGCTGCTTGTTTTACAAAATTTAATACAGCGTCAAAACTTTCATACGGGTGATGAACCATTCTATCTTTTTGTCTTATCGCTTCAAAAAAGTCATCATACCCATAAAAATCTCCCGGTGGGTTAACCGGAGGAAGGGGGGCAAAACACAAATGCTCAAACCCTTCAAGTTCTGTAAATTTAGCAAGAAAGGTAAGATCTATAGGCCCAGGAACTTCATAAACATCCGGTTTTTCAACATCTAACGTATCAATTAAAAACTTTCTGGTTTGTGAGTCGCACTTTTTTGGTATTTCAAGTCTTACTGGTTTACCTCTTTTTCTCTTTTTTATAGATTTTTGTACCGCTATTATTAGATCTTCCCTTTCATCATCTATATCTAAATCAGCATTTCTAGTAACTCTAAAAGGGAAACAAGCTTTGATTTCATAAGGCTCAAATAAACGTTCTATTTTGCTCATTATAATATCTTCAAGCAAAACAAAGCTCCGCCCTTTTTCAGCTGGAACTTCTAAAACCCTTGAAAGTATTGAGGGCACTTGAACTACCGCGAAACTTGTGCTCCTATCCTTTTCAAGACTTACTGCAATATTTAAGCTTCTATTTAAAAGAAGCGGAAATGGACGGCTTCTATCAATTGCAAGTGGAGTTAAAACAGGGAAAATTATTTTATCAAAATATTTACAAACTTTGTTTAACTGCAAGTCGTTTAAATCAGAAATTTTTAAAAACACTATATTTTCTTTTTTTAGTGCATTCTTTATAGAACTTTCCCAGCAAAAGTACTGTCGTTTTAAAAACTGATGTATACCTTTATTAACTTTTGATAATTGTTGCTTTGGTGTAAGCCCCGATGGATCTGGCTTTTTATAGTTAGAACTAACTTGGTCCATAATTCCAGCAACTCTTATCATAAAAAACTCATCAAGATTTGAGGCGCAAATAGATAAAAACTTTACTCTTTCCATAACCGGATTTTCTTTTTTAAAAGCCTCTTCAAGAACCCTAGTATTAAAATCAATCCAACTAAGTTCCCGGTTATTGTAAAGAACTTTCTTGGCATCTTCTTTCATTGTCTTAACTCCTCCCTGATATGCTAATAAAAATCAGAAAAATCACTATATAATCAAAACAGAGAAAATATGCAAGATCTATTCTTAGTATAAACAAACTTAAATTTAGCAATTATTTTTATTTTTAAAAAAGTAAAGTTTTAACAACCAATTGAGGATTAACTCCAAAAACCTCTTCAAAAAAAGGAACACATTTATTAAATGCCCATTTTTCTAAATAAACGTTTTCATCACTTTCAACTGTAATAATAAGTTTTTCTTCGAAAAGTTTAATTTTTATTGATTTAAACTTTTGTTTTTTAGATTTATCAAGAGCATTAGCCAATCTAAATATAGCTACCATTTTTGAAACTGCCAATTTATTCTTTTCAGATAATTTTGAATATTCCAAAACCCCATCATTTGGTTCATTAAGCTCATCATACCGAGCAATATTTGCAACTAACAAAACTTCTTCTTTGGTGAGTCCATATAATTCTAAGTTTTTAATTATATCAAAACTGCTAATCCTAGGGTACTTAGAGTTTACATAATAACCAGTTTCATGAAGAATGATAGCCAATTCTAATAATAATCTTTTTCGTTCATTTAGACCGTGTATTTTTTCCATTTTATCAAAAATTAATGTAGCGTAATCATAGGTCGCTCCTTGATGAACTTTACTACAATAATAATGGTCTGCCATAACCTTAGCACAATTTATTACACTTTCTTTAACATGTTTATTAAAATCCAGCTTGTTTCTTGGAATTAATAGTTGATGCATAACAGCATCCCAAAGTTCTACTTGCGAAGAACTTATAGACCTTAAATTTGTCATATTAATTATTTTTCCATAAATAGCAATGCTCGTAAACAAAAGCTCTGCTTCACTTTGAGATAAAATATATTTATCTCCCATCGTTTCGGCGGTCATAGTATTTATCGTTTTATAAAAATTATAAATGCATTCTGACTCGATATTATACGTTTTATTTCCAAGTTTAGTCCCGCAAAACTTTTCTATAAGTTTTATTTGACTTCCTGCAATTATTAGGTTATCTATATTTTCTTTTTCAATCGGAATATTTATCCTGCCAATCATTCGGTCAAGGTATTCTTCTAAAACTACATGAAAGTCATTGGTTTGATCTTGAATTTCTCCTAATAAATCATGTAATTTTAAAGAACCTATTCTTACATTTTGATAAAAGATTATACTCTCTTTGCAAAAAAGAGCAACCCCTATACTGCTAGCTCCAATATATGCAATTAATGTAGTCTTTTTATTTTTATCATTCTTTATATTTTTAATTATTTCAGAATAAATGAGGCTTTTTTCTTGTCCATCTTCTAAAACTTCAAGTGTCATATCATTTTGTATTTTAAGCTGATCTATTACATAAGCTGCGTTTTTAGCTTCTCTAAAAAAAGTAGATGAAATTACCCTATAATTTATAACTCCATATTCCTTCAGTACTGTTGAATATCCTCGTAAAATAACAGAGATCGCACGTAAGCATTCAAAACTTATCTTGTTAGTGTTAAAAATTTCATGCCCTAAATTAGTCGAAGATTCAAGTTTATCCAAATCATGAATTCTTCCGTTTTGAATTGTAGATATTCTCATTTTTATCAAATCTGGACCAATACTTATAACTGCCGCTATATTTGTATCTGCATTTTTCTTCTTGTTCACATTATAGCCTCCTATACGTTTAAGAAATAATCGTTAGTTTTTAGTAACCGACCACTACTCTTACCACTTTTTTAGGATTCTTGTTTTTTGCAAAACTCTTTAAAATATTCCGGCAAATCACTTTTAAATTCCATATACTTTTTTGTTCTTGGGTGAACAAAACCAATCGTTCTTGCATGAAGGCATTGTCCTTTTAATTCTGTTATAACTTTTTTCGGCCCATAAAAAGGATCACCCGCGACTGGATGGCCAATATATGACATATGTACTCTTATTTGGTGAGTACGTCCTGTTTCTAAAATTAACCTAACATGCGTAAATTTGTCATATCTTTTAATAACTTCGTAATGTGTAATAGCATGTTTTGAATTATCTTTTCTTACTGCCATTTTCTTTCGGTTCAATTTATGTCTACCAATTGGGGCATCTATTGTTCCCTTATCATTTTTTAAATTTCCGTAAACCATGGCTTCATATTCTCTTTTAAACGAGTGCTCTTTTATTTGTTCTGCTAAACCTTTATGCGAAAAGTCATTTTTAGCTACTATTAAAAGTCCACTAGTATCTTTGTCTATTCTATGAACTATCCCTGGTCGTTTGGCTCCATTAATCCCCGAAAGGGATTCTTGGCAATGAAAAAGTAGCGCATTTACTAATGTTTTAGTATAATTTCCTACCGCCGGATGTACCACCATACCTTTAGGCTTATTTACAACTAGTAAATCATCATCTTCATAAACAATATCTAGTGGTATATTTTCAGGCTCAGCTTCTATTTCTTGTGGTTCTTTTATGATTATTTTTATTTTGTCTCCTAGCCTTGCCTTGTAGTTTTTAGTTATAGGCGCTTCATTGTTTAGAGTTATATTTTTCTCTTCAATTAAATTTTGCACACGAGAGCGGGTTAATTCTGGGAAAGATCTTGATACAACTTTATCAATTCGCTCTCCCTTTTGTTTTTCATCAATTAATATTTCTAAAATTGTATCCAAGCTTTTCCCTCCCCTTACCTTACTAAATCGTTTCAGAATTTAAATTCTCTTTTTCTTGTGAAAAAAATAAAAAGTATAAAAGCAGTAAACCCGCGCCAACACTTATACAATAATCAGCTAGGTTACATACTGGAGGAAAAAATGAAACTTTTATATAATCTATAACATAACCCAAAGTAAATCTATCTATAAGATTTCCTATCCCTCCGCCTATAATAAGAATTGAGGCAGCAAGGAATAATTTATTATTTATCTTCTTCAAAAATATAAAATAAATAAATGCCAATATCATAATAAGCGAAACTATTATAAAAAAGTATTTAAACCCTTGTAAAAATCCAAATGCAGCTCCTCTATTTTCAACATAACTAATATTTAAAAAACCTGGAATAATTGTTATTTCACCAACAGTTTTAATATAGTTAACAACCTGCATTTTAATTAACTGATCTGCCAATATAATTAGACCAACAAAAACAAACCCTAATAGCATAAAAACAAACCTCTTCCAAGTTTTTTATAGCCAATGTTCAATAAAAAGCAGCGCATCAAATTGACACGCCGCAAATTTTGTAAAGTATATATTGCAAGACGACGTGATTTCCCCAATTAAGTTACTACTTACTAGATACTATCTTTGCACAACGCTCGCAGATTTTTTCTTCATTTTTTAATACAGTTTCGCTATAAGTCCAACATCTTTCGCATTTTTCACCACTAGCATGCAAAACATTAACAGAAAGCCCTTTAATCATTTCGCCCTTAAACTCTCCATTATTGTCATTTATAACTTCAACCTGTGAAACTATAAATATCTCTTTTAAACTGTTAATCAAAGGTTTTATAAAATCATAAAGTTCATCTTCACAATGAAGTTCAACTTTAGCGTCTAGCGAAGAACCTATAACTTTTTCTTTTCTTGCTATTTCTAAAGCCTTTTTTACATCTTCTCTTACATTTTCAAGTTGATCCCACATTTTTATAAATTTATCGTCAACTTTTAAATCTATACCTTTTGGTATCTCATTAAACAAAACATACTCGGTATTATCCGTTTTTTTGTGAGGCATGTAGTGCCAAATTTCATCTGATGTAAATGCTAAGATTGGGCCTAAAAGACGCACAAGAGAATCTAAAATTATATAAATAGCTGTTTGTGCAGCACGCCTTGAAGTGCTATCTTTTTTCTCAACATAAAGCCTATCTTTTAAAACATCCAAATAAAAGTTTGAGAGATCTACAACACAAAAATTATGAATACTATGATAGACCTGATGAAACTCAAAATTTTCGTAACCACTATGGGCTTTTGCTATAACATTATTTAATTTGTCTATAGCCCACTTATCAAGTGGCAATAAATCATCAAGTGATACCATGTTTTCATTGGGATCAAAGTCATAGAGATTTCCTAAAATGTACCTTGCCGTGTTTCTTATTTTCCTGTAAGACTCTGAAAGTTGTTTTAATATTTCTTGTGAAATCCTCACATCCGCATGGTAATCGGCTGATGCTACCCAAAGTCTTAAAATATCTGCACCATACTGATCAATTATTGTTTGTGGTTCTATTCCGTTGCCCTCAGATTTTGATTGCTTTTTACCTTCTCCGTCAACTACCCAGCCGTGTGTAACAACCGCTTTATATGGTGCCTTTCCTGTTGTTGCAACGGACGTTAACAGTGAAGACTGGAACCAGCCCCTGTATTGATCTGATCCTTCAAGATATAAATCTGCTGGCCAATGTAATTCTGGTCTATTTTTGCACACTGCTGTATGCGAAACGCCAGAATCAAACCACACATCCATTATATCTTTTTCTTTTATAAACTTATGACCTCCACATTTTTTACATGTTATATTTTTAGGTAAAAACTCGCTAGCTTCTTTTAAAAACCAAGCATTTGAGCCTTCTTCTCTAAAAACATCAGCAACCGATAGCATCACTGACTTGTCTATCAAAGGTTCGCCGCATTGGCTACAGAAAAATATAGGAATTGGTACGCCCCATTTTCTTTGCCTTGAAATGCACCAATCTTTTCTCTCTTTTACCATAGAAATAATTCTATCTTCGCCCCAGTCGGGGATCCATCGAACTTTTTTAATTTCTTCTATAGCCTTGTCTTTAAAAGCATCAACTGAACAAAACCATTGCTCAGTAGCTCTAAACAACACTGGCTCTTTGCATCTCCAGCAGTGTGGATATTGGTGCTCTATTTTTTGTAGTGCAAACAAAGCTCCTATGCTGTCTAAATAGTCGGCTATTGGCTTTCCTGCTTTTTCAATGGAAAGCCCTGAAAATTGCCCGGCCTCTTCTGTGAGGTAGCCACTTGCATCAACTGGCACCACCATTGAAAGCTCTGGGTAATTTTGACATACGCCAAAATCTTCAATACCATGTCCTGGCGCTGTGTGGACGCAACCCGTGCCTGACTCCAAAGTTACGTGATTTCCTACAATTACTAAAGATTCTCGGTCTAAAAATGGATGCTGCGTTTTCATGTATTCAAGATCTGCACCTTTAATAGTTCCTAAAACCTCATAATCTTCTAGCCCGGCTATTTCCATAGCTTTTTTATATAGTTCTTCTGCCATAACATAATATTCATCGTTGCATTTAATTAAAGCATAATTAAATGAAGATCCAACACAAATAGCAACATTACCGGGTAATGTCCAAGTTGTAGTTGTCCAAATAACAAAATATGTTTTATTAATGTCAGCTCCCAAGCTTTCAAGTCTTCCCTTATCGTCAGTTACACGAAATTTAACATAAATAGAGTGGCACTTATCTTGTGAATATTCTATCTCTGCTTCAGCTAGTGCAGTTTTGCATTCAGGGCACCAATAAACTGGTTTGAGCCCTCTATATATATACCCTTTATCTGCCATATCAGCAAAAACTTCTATTTGAGTAGCTTCAAAAGCTTTTTGCATTGTAATATAAGGATTGTCCCAATCACCTATTACTCCAAGCCTTTTAAAGCCTTCTCTTTGTTCGTCTATATAGCCTTTAACAAATTCTTCACAAAGCTCTCGTAGTTCAACATCATTAACAGACTCAGAATTTTTAACTCCCTCTTTAGCTCTAGCTTTTAGTTCTGTTGGTAATCCATGCGTATCCCATCCAGGCACAAAAGGAGACTTGAATCCTGACATATTTTTATATCTTACAATGATATCCTTTAATACTTTGTTTAAAGCATGACCCATATGTATACTGCCATTAGCGTATGGGGGGCCATCATGCAGAACATACAAAGGTTTTCCTTCATTTTTCTTCATGAGCTTTTTATGTATATTATTATCTTCCCAATTTTTTAGCATTAAAGGCTCACTTTTAGGAAGCCCTGCTCTCATTGGAAATTCAGTTTTTGGTAAGTTTAGTGTGTTGTTATAATCTTTTGCCATTTTCTAATATTCTCCTTTAGTTTAAGCCTTACCTTTTAATGAACCTTATTAAATAACCCAACTGGTGATTCATTGGTATCAGTTGATACATCATAATTTTCACCAAATTTTAAATCAGTAAATTTACTTTTATGTTCAACTATTGGTTCTTGTTTTTTTATATCTTCTTGTTCTTTTTTTTCTTCTGACTTTTCTTCTACTCTTTCTTCAGGCTTTTTCTCCATTTTTTCTAGCATTTTTTCTGAAACTCTATCATCGGCGGTAAGATCGTTTACTAATTTTAGATGGTCTTTATACATAGATAAAATATTTGATCTAAATTCCTTCACGCTTTTCTTTAGCCCAGAAAGCATCTCTTGTTGATACACAATTTCTTTTTTAGAATCAACTAAAATCTTATCTGCTTCATTTTTAGCCTTTAAAATTATTTCATCAGCTATATGTTTTGCCTCTTTAATAGAAGTATCAGCTAACTTTTGTGCTTTAACCAAAGCTATTTTAACGCTTTCTTCTTCATCCTTATATTCACTAACCTTTTGAGCTAAAACCTTAATTTTACTTAAAAGTTCAATATTCTCACTTTGCAATTTTCCAAAAGACGTTTTAATATTACTTATAAAATTATCAACATCTTCTGCTTTATAACCACCAAGATTAGCTTTTCTAAACTTTATATTTTCCATATCTTTAATTGTTAACATAATTTCAGCCCCCTAATTTTTTTAAGAAAACTTTATAAGAGGTGTTCATTCAGCCAAACTAGTTTCAATTGTCACCCCTAAATTTATTATGTTATTGTTTTAAAAGTAGACCCCATTATTTTCAAGTTCATCTAAAAGATCGTCACCAGTTAAATCCACATTGTATGGAGTAATAATATATGTACTAGTTGCAACTCTTTTTATTTTTCCACTGTTAGCATATGCAACCCCACTTAAAAAATCTATAATACGGCGTGAAACGTCTTTATTGGTGTTTTCCAAATTTAAAACTACCGTATGCATTTTTATAAGTTCATCTGCAATAACTCTAGTGTCTTCACCAAATCTTTCTGGTTTAAACAAAACAACTTGCAGTTGTGCTGTTGCATGAATGTTTACAACCTTATTTTCTACTTGACTTTGCTGTTTTTTTATTGGTTTTTCTCTCGCTTCCCCAGTATCTTTTGAAATAACATCATAGTTTTCCTGCGGATAGTCATATTCAAACTCATCCTCTGGTGGTGTCCAAATTTCTTTGAATTTCTGTACTAAACCTGCCATTTTATCTTCCTCCTAAAATTTTTGTATTAATCCCTTTTCCCAAAAATGCATTCCCCTAATCTTATCATATTAGCTCCGCATTCAATAGCACTCACATAATCTTGTGACATACCCATAGATAAAAAATCCATACTAACATTATCTATTTTTTTATTTGCTATGTCAATAAACAGATTGTACATATTGTTAAAATAAAACCTAGCATCATCTGGTTTTTTACTAATTGGTGGAATTGTCATAAGACCTCTAACTTTTATATTTTTAAGTTTTGAAATATTATAAATAAGCTCTTGCAAGCCTTTTGTTAAAATGCCAAACTTATTTTTATCGTTTCCGATATTAACTTCAATTAATACATCTGTTAGAACGTCTTTCTTTTGCGAAAATTTTGACATCATATTAGCTAAACCCAAACTGTCAACCGATTGAATCATCCTTACTTTTCCAACTATATCCTTAACTTTATTGGTTTGAAGGTGTCCAATAAAATGAATGTTGCAAGTTTCTTTATTAATACCATCATATTTTCTTAAAAGCTCCTGCACACGGTTTTCGCCAATATTTTTAACACCAAAATCAATCACCCTGTTTATAATATCAGTATCCACTGTTTTAGTTGCACAAACAAGCGTAATATCTGCAAAATTGCGCCCCGACTTTCTAGCTGCTACTTCAATATTATAATTTACTAAATTCAAGCGTTCCGAAAGTTTTTTGTCAATCTCACTTGATAACCTTTCCATCATATAAATCCGAACCTCCAACAACTATCTCATCGTATACATGTACTGTATCATCTAAAAAGAGTGACTCTTTATTTGGATTTTTAGCACAGATCGCATAATTAGGCCCTGCATACAGCATAACTATCTCTCTAAATGCCAACTGTTTTCCGCTTAAAATATAAACACCTGTTACATTCTTTTCGACTGTACTTTTATTTCCGTCATCATCAATAATGGTCTTTTTACATAGCTTTTCGTGTATTGCCGTTTTGTCTATCCTAATTCCGCTATATGTTCCAAAATCAATTCTTATATTCTCTTTTCTAAGCTTTAAAATATCTTTATTTATGTAATTACATCTTAAAATTAAACTTGCCTCTGAACTTTTGCTTTCTTGATTTATAGCTTCAACTTTAGCCGACACCTTATCTAGGTCCGTAAAAGGTAAAGCTAGATCAACAAAGTCTCCTATTTTTAACTTTATCGCATCATCATTTGATATATTACATGCAATATACCAATGTGATAAATTTATGATTTTTGCAATAGCATTAGTCTGTGTTGTTTTAGCATTTACAAGAGTATTAACTTTATCTGGTGTCACAGACAAAATATCTTTAATATTAAATGCATTTTCAAACCCATCCGTGTCTCCAACAAAATACCCCGATTCACTTGCAATCATATTACCAACTTTTTTACTTTTTGACTGTATTAAATCTTCCCTCTTTTTTTTTAATTCCGATATTCTTTCAGAAAAGTCTTGCGAGTCTCCAAATATTACTTGACGCTCATTTAACAAGTACATTAATTGTTCTCGGCTATCTTTCAATTCTGAGTAATCTTCTTGATTAATATAAGACAAAAAAGTTTTTAAAGTTTGGTATGTTTGCTTTTCTAAGTAATTAGGATTAGTTGAAATTGTCTTAGAAGCTGCTTCAAAAGTTTCAAGGGTATTTATTTCTTTATCTAAACTTTTTATTTCCTTTTGACATATTCCAGCTTGTTCATCTTCATAAACCTCAGCAATAACGCCCCCTTTTTGAACTTTTTCACCATCATTTAAAACAAAATTAAAAATACCTTTTGACTCATTAAAAATTTCAGTCTCTTTCCTTAACACAAAACCTGTCGCATTTATTGAGTCATATACAGTATCGCACAAGGCAAGTTCTGTTTTCACTCCGGTACAACTGATATTATAAACCTTAGATAAAACAAGGCATATAGCTATTAATCCAACAGCTATTAAAATTAATTTTTTTAACATCTTGTGCATAAAAACCCCTTTTAAAATGCAAAAAACGAATTAAATTTGCAAATTTAATTTTATCCGTAAGCATTATATCATATATTTTTTTGAAAATCTATATATTTTGTGCATTTTTCCAAAATTTCTCCAAAATTCTCATATTTGTCAATATAAACCCATTTAATTCGTTTATCTTTCCTAAGCCAAGTAAGCTGGCGTTTTGCATACCTTCTAGTAGCTCGTTTCAAGTTTTCTATAGCCACTTCTTTAGTACATTTACTTTGTAAATATGGCAAAATTTCTTTATAACAAATAGCATTCATGGCAGTTTTGCTTGGATTTTTTAATATTATTTTTTTTGTTTCTTCAATTAAACCAGTATTAATCATTAAGTCAACACGTTTATCTATTCTGTCATATAAAATGTCTCGGTTTTTAAAATTAAGACCAATAATTATAGGGTTATATGGGGACTTTTTCAACTTAGAATTTCTTAGTTGTTCTGACATTGTAGTTCCAGTAGTTCTATAAATCTCAATTGCTCTAATAATTCTTAGAGTATTATTGGGGTGAATTTTTTTTGCTGATTCTTCGTCAAAAGTTGAAAGTTCTGCAATAAGGGGTTCTACTCCATACTTTTCAAATCTTTTAATCAATTCTTCTTTTATGGCAGGATCTGATTCTTGTTCTGTAAAAGTTACATTGTCAATTAATGAATTTATATAAAGCCCCGTGCCACCACAAATTATCGGTAGCTTACCTCTATTGTTAATATCTTTTATTTTTTCTTTAGCAAGTTTTACGTACTCGGCTACACTAAAATCTTCATCAACACTTAAAAAATCTAAAAGGTGATGAGATACCCCTTGCATTTCTTCTTTAGTAGGTTTAGCCGTGCCAATATCCATGTCTTTATAAATTTGCATAGAATCAGCCGAAATAATTTCACCGTTAAACTGTTTAGCAAGTTCAATAGAAACCTTTGTTTTGCCTGACGCTGTTGGTCCAACCATTACCAGAATATTTATTTTTTTATTTTCTTTGGCCATCATATTCTCCCAAACTGTTTTTCTATCTCATGTTTTTTTATAACAACTGAAATTGGCCTGCCGTGTGGACAATGTTTTACCTTTTTTTCTTCCAACTTGTTTAATAAAGAAAACATTTCTAGAGTGCTAATGGAGGACCCTGCTTTAATCGCTGCCCTACACGCTACATTTTGATAAAGCCACTCAGAATAAGCTGATGAAATTTCTTTTTTACTTTCTAAAATATGGCCTGCCATTTCTATGACTATATTTTTTATATCAATCTTATCAAGAGATATCGGCACTGACCTTATAATTACATTGCCAAGGCCAAAATCGTCTATTTCAAATCCTACATCTTTAAATAAATTCAAGTTGTTAATTACAGCATCATACTCGTCTTTACTTAAAGTAACTGCAATTGGATCCAAAAGAAGTTGTGAATAATCTTTTCCCCTTTTTGCCTTTAAATCTTCATATATCAGTCTTTCATGCGCAGCATGTTTATCTATAAAAGTTATTTCATCTGGGCTTGTCTGCACTACTACATATGTACTAAAAACCTCACCTATTAAGTTAAAAGGCAATTTAGTATCATTATTTATGATTTTTGTTTGCTCATTTAATACCTGATTTTTTTCTTTTGCCTTTTTAGAAAAATTTTCAGTATTTATAGCCTGTGGTAAAATACATTCCTCTATAATTACCTCTGGCGATGGTTTTAAATTAAATTTTTCAAACTCCGGTAAATTTTCTTCTTCAATAATTAGAGGCAAAGCTTTAGGATCTGGTAAAGCACTTTCTTTTTTAACAAATGAATCTATATTTTCTTTATAATTTAAACATTTTTGTGGAATAAAAATCTCTGGCTCTTCATTTTTATTTATAGGGGCAAATTTCATGGGCTTAAAGTTCTTAGGCTTTATATCATCAATTAAAGGTACAGCATCAGAAGGCTTTTGCTCTTCCCTAAATTTCAAATTAACCGGTCTGTCGCCTTTTAATAAAGCTGTTTTTACTCCATGATAAATCAATTCAAAAATAGGTTTTTCATCAATAAAGCGCACTTCTACTTTTGCCGGGTGAACATTAACATCTACCGTTTCAAACGGAACCTCAATATATAAAACACAAGATGGGAATTTTTGTACCATAATAGAGCCTTTGAAAGCTTCTTCTATAGCCGCCATCGCAGTTCTTGTTTTTACATACCTTCCATTAATAAAAAAGTGTTGCATATTTCGGTTCGGCCTAGCTTCAGCCGGCTTGCTAATAAAGCCACTGACTTTTAGTCCTCTTAAAGCATAGTCCATTGCAATTAAAGAGGACATAAATTCCTTTCCATACACCGCATAAATAGCCGAATCTTTTTTACCATCACCTGGAGCATTTAAATTTTCTTTATTATCCCGAATAAATTTAAAACTTACTTCCGGGTGCGACAGAGCTATTCTATCCATTAATTTAGCTATGGCGTTAGCTTCAGATACATCTTTTTTTAAAAACTTCATTCTGGCCGGGACATTATAAAATAAATCTCTTACAATAACAGTAGTTCCAAGAGGACATCCAAAGTCTTCTAATAAAGCCTCTTCTCCACCATTTATTTCATAGTGAGTTCCATTGGTTTCTTCTTTTGTTTTTGTAATAACTTCCACTTTTGAAACAGCACTAACTGAAGATAAAGCTTCTCCTCTAAAACCCAAAGTTGAAATTCTTTCAAGGTCGTCTGCATTTTTTAATTTACTTGTAGCATTTTTTAAAAATGCTTTTTTTATGTCACTTTTTTCTATACCAGAACCATTATCTGTAACTCTCATAAAAGTAGTGCCACCATTTTTGATTTCTACCGTAACCGATGTTGCACCAGCATCAATCGAGTTTTCTATAAGCTCTTTAATAACAGAGCTAGGCCTTTCAACTACTTCACCTGCTGCAATTAATTCTGCTATATGTTTATCTAATACGTTTATTTTTCCCATAAATGCCTCATCTCTAATCAATTAAAGTCTAGCTCTTGTTTTTCTAATTTTTATCATGGTATAATTATTATAATAAAGAAATTGGTAAGCGAATTTCTTACATACTAATTATTAAATCTTGTGCATTTTTTGTCAAGTTAAAAGCCCTATTTTAAACCTTTAAAAAGACAACAGCATTTCTAAAAAATATACATTTTTGTAAATATTTTAAACATATTAGCGTTTACCATCAAAGGAGGTTCCAAAATGAAAAAAATTATTTTAACCGGAGACAGACCAACAGGTAAATTGCACATAGGGCATTACGTGGGTTCATTAAAAGGAAGGGTAGCTCTTCAAAATTCTGGCGCTTATGAAAAAGTTCTTATAATGATAGCTGATGCTCAGGCTCTTACTGATAATGCCGATAACCCTGAAAAAATACGAAAAAGCATTTTTGAAGTAGCTCTTGATTATTTGGCTTGCGGAATTGACCCTAATAAATCTACTATTTTTATACAATCCCAAATACCTGAACTTTGCGAATTATCGTTTTATTATATGAATTTAGTTACTGTTGCAAGGCTTAAACGAAATCCAACCGTCAAATCAGAAATTCAAATGCGTGGTTTTGAAGCTAGCATCCCTGTTGGATTTTTCACTTACCCTATAAGCCAGGCAGCGGACATAACTGCATTTAAAGCAACAACCGTTCCAGTTGGCGAAGATCAAATTCCGATGTTAGAACAAACCAAGGAAATAGTTAGAAAGTTTAATTCTACATATGGAGAGACCTTGGTTGAGCCAGAAATTCTTTTGCCTAACAACAAGGCCTGTTTAAGGCTTCCGGGAACTGATGGGAAAGCCAAAATGAGCAAGTCTCTTAATAATTGCATATACTTATCTGACTCCAGCGATACAATAAAACAAAAGGTAATGGAGATGTTCACAGACCCAACACACCTAAAAGTGTCAGACCCAGGCCATGTTGAAAACAACCCTGTGTTTATTTATTTGGATGCTTTTTGCAAAGATGAGCATTTCTCACTTTATCTACCAGAATACAGCAATCTTGATGAACTTAAAAGCCACTACACTAAAGGCGGACTGGGAGACATAAAGGTTAAAAATTTTTTAAACTCAGTTTTGCAAGAAGAGCTAAACCCAATTTATCAAAGAAGAAAAGAATTAGAAAAAGATCTAGACTCAATTTACGAAATTTTAAAGTGCGGCAGTAAAAACGCTAGAGAAATAGCTGCCGCTACTTTATCTGATGTAAAAAAAGCTATGAAAATAAACTACTTTGATTAATCGCTGATTGCTTTTATATGATAATTTAAGACGCCGTAGTATATATCCAACTGTTATTACAAGTATTTTAAATAGGCTAAATTATAAAACATAAAAGGAGAAGATTATTGTAAAAAAGAAGTTAAATAACAAAGAAATCGAGATGGTTTCAGGAGGAGATTTAAAACGAGGTCTAGATGGTTCATATTTGGTATGTGGAAAAACCGATAATGGAAGAAGAGTGCTGTTTGATTTTGAATTTCGTTTTTTAGCGGCAGTTAAGTATGATTGGAAGCTGTTTCAGAAACAATATGAAGAAAAAGGAATTAATAGTTTAGAAGAGCTTAAAGAATATTATAATCAGGGTAATTTTGCTAATAACACATAAAAATCAACGAATACCTTTTATCCAAAACTTATTAATATTTATTGAACTGGCATCACTTAAAGCGGTGCCGGTTTTTAATACCAAGAAAGGCCAAAAATAGGAACGTTTGTCAGTGCGCTTCTATTTTTGGCCTCTTAATTTCTTATATAAGTATGATCGCAAGTCTCTTCTATTTTTTCACGAAGCTTTAAAAAATCATCAAATGCACCGGGCTTTTGAAGAGGGTTTCGAAGTAACGCCGCCGGATGCAAAGTTGCCATCATAATTAAATCTTTTTTCTTAAAAAACAAACCGTGCTCTTTTGTTATTTTAATATCGGGTTTTATTATTTTCATAGCTGCAATTCGCCCTAAACAAACTATTATTTTAGGTTTCATTAAATTTACTTGTGCTCTAAGCCAATCAATGCAGGCTTCTTGTTCCTCTAGCTTTGGATCTCTATTTTGCGGTGGCCTGCACTTTACAATATTGGCTATATAAATATTTTTATTTCTGTCTAAATCTATTACCTTTAGCATTTTATCGAGAAGCTGACCAGCTCTGCCTACAAAGGGTTCGCCTTGCAAGTCCTCATTTTCACCTGGCCCTTCACCAATAAATAAAACCTCAGCATTTTTATTGCCCACCCCAAAAACAACATTGGTTCTAGTTTTGCAAAGCGAACAGTTTTGACATTTTAAGCAATCTTCCTTTAACTTGTCCCAAGACTCATACATGTTTTTTGCTCCTTAATTATAATCTAACAGCTGAAGTATGTTTTTCTCTTAAATATGTAGATTCTAAATCTGCCAAATGCAGTTTTACCGCAAAAGAATATTTCTCATATGCAACACTTATTGAAAAGCTGCCAGCTTTAGCAGAATCATCAAACCCACCCATATGCCATCTAATAGCCATAGCTTCAGCAGGTTTTAAGCGCATAAAGCGTTCTATTAAATAAACAGACTTTTCCCCATGCCCAAATGGAAAGATATCTTCCACACTATAAAATGGCTGCTTTTCCCAGGCTCCGGTTACTTCGTTTTTCACATTCCTAGTAGACATTTTGTAAAACTGTGCCTTACATAAATCATGTAAAAGCGCGCAAATAGCAAAGCTTTCTTTATTATCTGTTTCTTTATCAAAGTGCTTTTCCATTAGTGTGTTATAAACGCTAATGCTATGTTGCGCAAGCCCTCCCTCACACGCGCAGTGAAACTTTGTACTGGCAGGTGCTACAAAAAAATCCGTAGTTAATATCCATTTTAAAAGCTCCTCGCTTCCGTGCCTTTCAATATTGCTGTTATAAATCTCAATAAACTCTTCTTTAAATCCCATATTATATCTCCTATTTATATTTATTCTTATGAAAAACCTCATTTTGAAGTTCTACAATTTTTTTTCGTCTAGCTTTAGTTTCTTTTTTATCAATAAAAGTTGTTCCGTCATCGCAAATAACTAAAATGTCTCCTTCTTTTGCCTCTTTAGGAATTCTTTCTTTTTTTATATTGCACATCATCTCAGTGTCAAGATCCTCGCACCTAGCAAAACCATCTTCAAAATAATCTATTGAAACTTTTTTCATACAGTGGCTCTCCTTTAAAAGTTAATTTCATCTCATTTACTTTTCTTTTATCACTGTAATATTTTCACCATTTGTTGCTAAAATCACCGTACCATTAAGATCAGTGCGATAAGTTTCAATGCCCCAATTTTTTAATTTCTTTACAATTTTTTTATTAGGTAAATTGTACATGTCACTATTAACAGAAATAACCGCATATTTAGGGTTTACTTTCTTCAAAAATTTGTCCGAAGTAGAAGTTTTGCTGCCATGGTGTCCAACCTTTAAAACTGTTGAGCTCAAATTAAAGTTTCGAGCTAACATTTCATTTTCTGACTCAATCTGTGCATCGCCAGTAAAAAGAAAACTTTGATTTCTAAATGACACCTTAGCAACAATTGAGTCATTATTTAGCTCTTCATATTGGCTATTTGGCGCAAAAATATCAAATTCCATTTCACCTATTTCAAAGCTGCTGCCCGGCTCTGGGTTTTCTGGTGTTATATTATTATTTTTAAGAGCTAATAAAAGCTTTTCATAGCATTTAGAAGTTGGTACATACTCAGCCTTTAGTTCTGGCATTAAAAATCTTTCTACGCTAAAATCATTTAAAACATCCGGCATGCCACCTATATGATCACTATGGGGATGAGTTGCTATTACTAGATCAAGCTTTTTTACTCCATTTTTCTTTAAATATTCACCAACAACATCATATGTAGCTTTTTCGCCAGCATCTATTAAAACATTTTTACCAAGACATTTTATGTATATGCTATCAGCTTTTCCAACATCAATAAAATGCACCGACATATCATAATCATCAGCACTTTGTGAAAAATCTGAAACACCAACGCCATTATAAACGCTTTTCCAGCTGATAAGGCCAAAACTTTCACCTATAGTAATTAAAAGCGAAAAAAGAATAAAAAGAAAGACCCCCGAAAATAAAAACCATTTTTTCTGTTTATTAAATTTTTCTATCATCTTAATTTAATTATTACTCCCTTAAACTTTTAAATTATTCAAAGTCACTATTATTCATCTCAAGCCACCTTTGATGCGATATTAAAACCTGCCTTGGCCGCGATCCTTCATGTGGACCAACAATTCCCCTTTGCTCCATTTGATCTATAATCCTTCCGGCCCTAGCATACCCAAGCCTTAGTTTTCTTTGCAAAAGTGAGGTTGATGCTTGCCCAAGTTCAACAACACATTGAATCGCTTCATGTAACAAAGGATCATTATCCTCATCATCAAAGCCACGTTTTTTTTCTTTATCATCTAAAACAGCATTTTTTTCTATCTCTTCAATAACATCTTGGTCATACTCATTGGTGTTAGAATTTTTAATAAAGTCAATGACCGATTCAATTTCTTTATCTGTCACAAAGCAGCCTTGAACACGAATGGGTTTTTGCACACCAATTGGAGAAAATAACATATCGCCTCGGCCTAAAAGTTTTTCAGCGCCACTTGAATCTAAAATTGTACGAGAATCTATTTGAGATGAAACCGCAAGTGCAATACGGCTTGGAATATTAGCTTTTATTGTCCCCGTTATAACATCAACAGATGGCCGCTGCGTAGCAATAACAAGATGCATTCCAGCAGCTCTTGCCATTTGTGCTAAGCGGCAAATAGCATCTTCCACCTCATTTGGTGCCACCATCATTAAGTCAGCCAACTCATCAATTATTATAACAATTTGAGGCAATGTCTTTATTTCTTCGCCACTAATATTATCCTTTTTAAATGTTTTACTTCTCACCATATTGTTATAAGCAGTTAAGTCTCGAACATTATTTTCAGCAAAGATCTTATATCTTTTAAGCATTTCTGTTACAGCCCAGTTGAGCACACCAGCAGCTTTTCTAGGGTCAGTTACAACAGGCACTAAAAGATGTGGGATTCCATTATATATTCCCAGTTCTACAACTTTAGGGTCTACCATCAAAAGCTTTACTTCATTCGGGGTAGCTTTATATAAAAGACTCATTATAAACGAATTTATGCAAACCGACTTACCAGAGCCCGTAGACCCTGCGATTAAAAGGTGTGGCATTTTTGCAAGATCTGCAACTTTCACTTTGCCCGCTATATCTCGTCCTAAAATTACAGTTAGTTTGCCTTTAGACTTTATAAATTCATCAGATACGATAAGTTCCCTCATTTTTACTATATTTACAATTTTGTTTGGAATTTCAATTCCAACAGCCGCTTTTCCCGGAATTGGAGCCTCTATTCTAACTCCCGATGCTGCTAAATTAAGCGCTATATCGTCTGCCAAATTTGTAATTTTGCTAATTTTAATACCAGCTGCTGGCTGAAGTTCATATCTAGTAACTGCAGGACCACGGCTTATATCAACAATTTTAGTTCGAACAGCAAAATTTTCCAAAGTGTCAACTAACATTTTCCCGTTTGCTTGAAGCTCTTTTGCAATATCGGCCGAATTTTGCTCTAATGATTTATCAAGCAATATTTCATTTGGGTATTTATATTGCCCATCCATTCTTATTTCCGCAACAGAATTTTCTTGCACAAAACTATTTTGTGCCTTATTTCTCTCTACAAAAGTTGTTGCTGCAGCTAAAGCAGAATCTTCTTCAATATTCATTGTTAAAGATGCAGCCTTGAGCTTATTTAATTTAGCTCTTCCCGCTTGACTTGTATCCAAAGTATTATCAAAGTTATCAGAATACGACGGCAACCGATCGTTTCCTAAGTCAATATCAATATTTGTTAAACTTCGACTTTTTTGTTTGTTTTCATTAACTTGAGATAGGTTGTCTTTTACAACAGATGCCGGTTTAGCAAAAGCTCTAAAAAGCTGAATAAGTCCAGTTCCTGTCAAAAACATAACTGAAATAAAAAGTAGCAAAAATATAACAATTTTAGCGCCTATTGCCCCAAAGGCTAGAACTGAGGGAATTCCTATAATTCCACTAAAAAAGCCAGCACCTTTGTTATTTACACCATTTTTATATAATGTAGTAAGACTTTGAAAGTAGTTGCCAGTTATGGTTTTACTTTCATTTCCAAAAATATATACAGTCGTACCAAAAAGAAGAATCACTGAAACAGCATACATCACCTTACGACTGACCTTAAGTGAAGGTTTTTCAAGGGCTGTAGTAATTGATACATAAAGAAGTAAAATAGGCCAAAGAATTGCACTAGTACCAAAAAGGCCTAAAATAAATTGGTGCAAAAGTGTCCAAAGGTTTTCTCCTTTTATTAAGACTATGCAAGCTAAAAATAAAGCCAACGCAAAGATCAGAATAGCCGCGGCTTGATTGCGAGATTTGGTAACCTCCATACTTTTAGCTGTTACTTTGTTTGAGTATCCTCTTTTTTCTATATGTATGTTTTTTGGGGGCACTGTTTTTCGTTTATTTGATTTGGTTTTCTTAGGCAGAGTTGAATTTTTTGGGACCAAAATTTATCACCTCTATAAAAATTCATAATATAAAAAGCAGGATAGAATTGTATTTTCCTGCAAAATTTATAAGCTCTTGTTTTTAAGTTATACTTTTATAAACAAGCCTAAAATAACTACTTATTTTTTTTAGACTCTTCTATCATATCATAAAGGCAAGTAAAAGCATCAGATAAGTTACCAACTTTATCAATTAGCCCTTCATTAACTGCATCTTGGCCATCTAATATTGTACCAATATCCATAACAAGCTCGCTAGTATTCATAGATAGCTCCAGAAATTTTTCCCTTGATATGTTTGAGTTATCTACAACAAAGGTGGTGATCCTTTCCTGCATCCGTTGGAAATGTTCAAAACTTTGCGGAACTCCAAGCGTTACACCTGTAGTTCTTACAGGGTGTAACGTCATGGAAGCTGATTTTGCTATAAATGACTTTTTTGCAGCAACTGCTAATGGTACCCCAATTGAATGCCCGCCACCTAACACCAAAGAAACTGAAGGTTTCTTCATTCCAGATATTAATTCTGCTAAAGCAAGCCCCGCTTCAATATCTCCACCAACTGTATTTAAAAGAACTAATAGCCCCTCAATTTGAGGACTTTCTTCAATTGACACAAGCTGAGGAATAACGTGTTCATATTTTGTGGTCTTAGTTTTAGGTGATGAAATAAAGTGACCCTCAATCTCACCCGATATAGTAATACAATAAACTGGAAATCTTCCACCCTCAACTATAATTGAACCAGTGGCTTTTATTTGATTTGTCTGTCGTTCACTAACAGGATCAGCCTTATTTGAAGCTGAATTATCATTATTATCTGACGTATCTTGTTCTTCTTTTAAATTAAACGTTTCTTCACCCATACTATCACGCTCCCAAAGATTAGTTTGCATAGTATAAAGTAAATCATACATCATGATTATAACATTTTAGACTGTTACTAGCAAGAAAGCTTTTTTTATAAACAATTAATCTTGTTTTTTATCCCATTACATTTTATACTATAAAGGAAATTCTGTATTAAAAAGAGGTAAAAAATGAACACAAATAAAGAAGTTAAACTTACTCAAATCAATAAAATATCAAATTTTTTTATCAAAATATTATCCTGTGTTTTTGCATGTGTTTTTTCATCGACTTTGTGCACTACATCCTTGTGTTTGGCAGATGAAAATGTTACTTGCATTGACCCATCAAAAGGAACATACCTAAATGAAAATCTTTTACAAAATTATATAGACTCAAACAATTCTAAATCAGGATCTTGTTTTTTATCATTTCTTTTTAGAATGAAGTACGTCAACCGGTGGAATGTTTTAAAAAAAATCAAAAATGAAAATTTAGAGGAACATAGTTTTGAAGTTGCAATAATTGCACATGCTTTAGCTACTATAAAAAATCAATATTTTAACGGAAATATTAATACTGAACGAGTAGCAATTTTGGCACTATTTCACGATGCTCCAGAAATTATAACTGATGACATGCCAACACCTATAAAATATCACAGCCTTGATATGAAAAAAATATATGATAAAATAGAAAGCGATGCAATAAATGAGCTCTTAGGTTTGTTACCTGACAAAATGAGAAACTCTTATATACCTTTACTAAAGCCTAGCGATGAAGACAAGGAACTTTGGAACATAGTAAAAGCAGCAGATACCCTTTGCGCACTAATAAAATGTCTGGAAGAAAAAAATTCTGGAAACACTGACTTTGCTATAGCTGAAAAGTCTATTATTAAGTCAATCCAAGCATTAAAAAGCGATGAGGTAAATTTTTTCATAAAAGAATTTATGCCTTCGTTCGGATTAAACTTTAAAGTCTAAGTGCGAGATGTCCTTCGGGTTAGCTGAAGGACTTTTTATTTTTAATTAAAAGATTTTTACCAATAAAATTTTAAAAAATTTAACTGCCTCTTTTAGTAAATAAATCTAACGAAATATTACGGTTGAATTATGGACAAATTAATTTTACTGATAAAACATGAGGTGAAAAAAATGAAAAAATTTTTTAAAATTTTATCTATTTGCATGACTATAATATTTAGCTTCTTATTTGCTGCCGGAAGTTATGCTTCATATAGTTTACCCGATAACTTCAAAGTGACACAAAATTGTAGCACAGACATAAAAACTTATGTACCGGTAAAAATTAAAACACAACAAACCAATGAATGTTTGACTTTATTTAATCACAAACACTTTGCAAAAAAGCAGTACAATACCAATTTGTTACTAATGGATTTAATCCCTATAAAAACTGTAAATGTAGAAATTGTCGAGGAAAAAAAGATCATTCCAGCTGGTATACCTTTTGGAGTAAAAATTTTCACTCAAGGTGTATTAATTGTTGGAATATCTGATATAGAAACAGAAAATGGATTAGAAAACCCCGCAAAACTTACAGGGCTAAAAAAAGGAGATGTGATTTTAACGGTAAATGAAAATGAAATAAAGAGCAATGAAGAACTAATAAAAATAGTAGAAAATTGTGGTGGCGAATCTTTAAAAATTGAAGTTATGCGAAACAATATGAGATTCGATCTACAAATTCAACCAGTAAAATGTTGTATCGATAATGCATATAGAATTGGTATTTGGGTAAGAGACAGCTCTGCCGGAATTGGCACTTTAACATTTTTGGACCCGGAAAGCCATGTTTTCGGAGGGCTGGGCCATGGAATATGTGATATAGACACCGGAGAACTTTTACCCTTATCTCACGGAGATATTGTTAAGGCTAGTATAAATGGTATTGTTAAAGGAACCAAAGGTATACCAGGGGAGCTTAAGGGCTATTTTTTAGATTCAGAACCTATTGGTGAACTTTCTCAAAACACTAACTTAGGTGTTTACGGAACTCTAACTAATACTCAAAACAGCAATGAGCCTATTGTTTTAGCTATGAAGCAGCAAGTACAAAAAGGAAAAGCTCAAATGGTTACAACTATAGATGGGATGTCTCCTCAACATTATGATATAGATATTCAAAGCATAAATTATAATGAAGCATTACAAACTAAAAACATGATCATAAAAATTACAGACGAAAATTTACTTTCTCAAACAGGTGGAATAATTCAAGGTATGAGTGGAAGTCCTATCATCCAAAACGGTATGTTAGTTGGCGCTGTAACTCATGTTTTTATAAATGACCCACAAAAGGGTTATGCAATATTTGCTGAAAATATGCTCCCGTATTTGACAAGCTCAGCATACACAGAACACAAAAAAGCCTCCTAAAAATATCTGCACTTTGTACTTCCTCCCAATTTTTAAAAAAACGTTTGGATCGTATTGCCATTTATTCCAATATATGGTAACATGTCAGTACCAAATAATAACAATAGGAGGAAAAAATATGGGAAATCATTTAAAACTACTAATTGCAGAGGATTATGAAAAATTTAACCAGGAAGCTGTAGGTGATTTTGAGAGAATTGGATTTAATGTTAAATTTTGTCTAAAAGACGGGGCCAGGTTATTAGAATTAATTGGTGAATATAAACCAAATGTTGTACTAATGGATTTGTTTATGCCGAATATTGACGCTATAGGAGTTATAAAAACTACTAAGAAGGAAAACTCCATAACTCCTGTCTTTGTTGTTTTATCTAATTTTGATAATCCTTCATTAGAAAGAGAAGTAATGGCAGTAGGTGCTTCATACTTTGCGCTAAAACCATTTAATTCAAAAAATTTAGCTGAAAGAATTTATAATATTATATCTGATAATAGAAGCCCCTTTCGTGAGATTCAATCATTTTGCACACTTGATAAAAGTTTAGAGTGCAAAGTTACTGAGATTTTACATCAAATAGGCGTACCTGCACACATAAAGGGTTATCATTATTTAAGAGATTCTATAATCATGGCGGTTGAAAAACCAGATATAATTAATGCTATAACAAAACAACTCTATCCATCTGTAGCAAAAAGATTTTTAACAACTTCGTCAAGAGTAGAAAGAGCAATTAGACACGCTATTGAGGTTGCTTGGGACCGTGGAGACGTTGATATTTTAAATTCATATTTTGGATATACAATTCACAACAGCCGAGGAAAACCAACAAACAGTGAATTTATTGCCATGATATCAGATAAATTACGACTCCAAATAAAAAATGCAAGCTGACTAACTAAAAAGCTGAACCGGTCCAGTAAAAATGGACCGGTTCAGCTTTTTAGTTAGTGGCAAAGTGCAATTACATTAGAGTTCAGAGTTTTCCTTCTCAAAGGATAAAATATCTTTTTAAGGTTGCTTTTATGTCCACTTGTCTATGGTAAATTTACACATTTTTTTGCATTAAGAATGATAAGTACCACAACAATATAGAGAATTTGTACATATTTCTATATCAGAATTATCTTTGAATCTAACTATGTTATAATATTGTTAAATTTAAATAAAAAGGAGTTTATATTATTGTGAAAAAATTAATATCAATCACTTTAGTTTTGGCCTTGTCACTTTGTTTTTTTTGTGCAACCTCTTGTTTTGCAGATGGTTCAGAACCTAAAACCCAAGAAGTGAAAGCAGAACTAGTTATTGATCAAAAGATAGATGCGTCCACAACAGAGAAATATTTTGAAAAAATAGATAAACAAATTCAACCAGAAACGAAACTGCAAAATTTTACAAGAGGTCTTCAAGAGTTTTTAGCATTAGGATCAATCGTAATTATCTATTACACTTTAAAGATTTGTTACTCTATACCCTTTTTAAGACCCGCAATAGATGCTGCGCTAAAACCGATGTTCAATCGCTGGATAGTTGCTTAAACCTTATTAAGATTAATTAAGCAACCTGTTTATATCGGACTTGTAGAATTGATTTTTGCATTGAAACCGACTTTTTAATCGTAGACGCTTTAAGCTATATCATGTAATTGCACTAGAAATAAAAAGTGAACCGCCCATATAATTTGTGGCAGTTCACTTTTTATTTCTTTATTTAAAACGTTTTGCATAAGAACATCTAATAAAAACATATAAATGTTAAATAGTAAAATGAAATTTTTTCGCCATAATTGATTTTATAAAAAACTTTTAATTAATTTAATGGCTAGTGGGTGATATGGTGCTATTTAAAATATTGGGTAAAAAATTTGTAGCTATTTTTTTATTAATTATATCAATAGGAATTATAGGTATTATTTCTATCTCTGGGCATAAAAGTAAAGCGCTTACTATTATGAATGAAGGTGAAAATAAAGAAAGTTATATAAAATATGCTGAATTTAATGTTCCATATGAAGCTTTAGAAAAAGCAATGAATATAGATATATCATCACATGAAAAAGAAATAAAAATAAATTGGATAGATATTCTTTCTTATTTAGCAGCAAAATACGGTGGAGATTTTAAAAAGCACTACACATCTTGTGACATGGATAAGGTCGTATCAGAAATAAACAGTGGAAAAAACATAGAAGAACTTAGTGAAAAATTAAAGTATTATAATTATTTTAATGAAGTTTATAACGCTGTTTTGGGTGAATTTATTGGTAATTATAGAATACAAACTGAAAAAAAAGATGAAAATGATGAAACTATTTTTGAAGAAAAATATGGGCTAAAAGTTTTTTCCCCAATTGCCAAAACTTTTCCTTATCAACATTATTCTGATTTTGGAGTTAGCAGAACTTACGGCTATTCTCGCCCACATTTAGGCCATGATATGATGACAGCCACTGGCACTCCTGTTATTGCTATAGAATCTGGGATTGTTGAGGTTATGGGTTGGAATCAATATGGAGGATGGCGAGTTGGGATTCGGAGTTTTGACAAAAAAAGATATTATTATTATGCTCACCTAAGAAAAGATAAGCCATTTCATGAATGTTTAAGTGAAGGTAAAATTATAAAGGCTGGCGACGTTATTGGATATGTTGGCAGAACTGGATACAGCTCTAGTGAAAATATTAATAACATAAAAACAAGTCACCTTCACGTTGGGCTGGAACTTATTTTTGATGAATCGCAAAAAGAATGCACTAACGAAATTTGGATAGATTTATATGACATTACAAGACTTCTTTCTAAAAATCAATCTGAAGTTATAAGAATTCCTGAAACAAAACAATTTTATAGAAAATATGATTTTAAAGAAGCTAACTTAGAACTAGAAAGGGAATGATAAAAGTTAAGTTATATTAACATAAAAAAACAAAGCTCTTTCATTTTAGAGCTTTGTTTTTTTAATACTTATTATTTTGTTGTTATCTGATTGGTTATGTTTCCATTATAATTACAACTTGCAGTAAAACCTTCTTCTATATCAATATTATTATAATTAACTTTTATTTCACCATAAGCTCCACCATAATTTCTTGTTTTATCCCCTGTTCTCAAATAAACTTCTATACTATTTTTATTACTTACAGAACCTTCTTTATGGGATGTACTTATGCATTCTACTTCCTTTGTTTTGGTATTATATCTAAAATTTACTTGAATTAGCGCTGTAGCAATATGATTTTTCATAGGATCTAAATAGGTAATTTCTATTCGTCTAGTTACATAATTATATTTATCCTTATCGTTTTGATCTTCTGGATTTAAAGCACATACCTCATCAACTATACTTGTTTTCCTTGACATGACATCTTGCAAAAACCTTTCTTCATCGGACACATTTTTTAAAATAAAATTACCACTAATTGACCTGCCTAATGATTCTGTATTAAATTTTATTTCTCCATTAGCAGAACAGACTACATCTGCATGAAAATTTCCTACATTATCCCATGACTTTCTTATATTAAACCAACGAGCCTTCCTACTAAGGGCCAATTGTTCTGAAACTATACATTGACCAGGAGAAACATAAACCTCATCATTACTTGTAACTTTCCACTTAGGTCCACTAACCGAATGATTACTTTTTACTATATCAACTTTTGGATCCTCAATCCAAGCTTCAACATTATTATACTTAAAGGTTACATCTAAATTTTCACTTAAAATAATTTCATTGCCAGGATTTTTAATAAATTCTCCTTTTATATTAGCTTTCTTAGTATATTCAGACTCACCATTTGGTAAAACTGTTTTTGCTTCTTGCCCTATATTAAATGCACCCTCAAAACTTACCCCTTCACTAATATAAATGCTTCGGATCTCACTGTCTTGCCAAACATCTTCTCCATCAGCAAATACTCGCTGGCTAGGTTGCATAGTAAATGCAATCAATATCACAAAAATAAAACTTAAAGTTTTTTTCATTCTTTACACTCCCTTTTCATAAACAACTTCCTCTTACCTAAAGAATCTCTTATTAAATACCTCTAACATCTAGATAAAATCTATAAAACACTCCTGCCACGGCTTTTTGCGCATTTTCAATTGAATTTAACGCGATTCTTTCTTGAGTTTCTATTTTTTGATACATTGCATAAAAATTATCGTTTGCTAAAAATGCACTAGATTTTCCTATTTGCTTAATAGTATTATTTTTATAATAATCAAACTCTCTTTTTAACATAATAGATTCAACTCTTGATTGTAACTTTACACATTTTTTTTCAAAAGTAACGTGTAATAAAACATCAATTGCCGAGTCAAGAAAACTTTGGTTATTTGTATGAACTGGCGTATTCATATCTTCCAAAAAGTGAACTGATCTTGCAAGTTGTTCAAAAGCTTCATTTTTTCGCCCCTTTTTATAAAGGTCAACAGCTTGATTATAATGATCTGTAAACCGACTTAATGCAGAATCATCTTCACCTATAAAATTTTTTTCTGTCGCAGGATTATAAAAATGCACTTTGTAACTTCCTTGAGCTTCATCTTCGTCTGGTTTAGTGCAATAAATTTTTAATTGAGCCTTTACCTCAGCATTATAAAAACTTGCAAGTTCACTTCCAAAGGTCTCCTCTACAATAATAGATCCCCTTTTTGTTGTATATTCGTGCGTATCCGAAGAAAAAGCTCCTGCACTTAAAGTTGCGTTACTTAGACACATAGCAAAAATCAAAAAACTTACTAGGCTTTTCTTTATTGATTTTTTCATACAACAACCTTCCTTTCTGTTTAAAAATATTGGCCTGAATCCAAACTTTTAAAAACTATACTTCTTATGGCAAAAATAATTAATTTTAAAATCAAAATATGCTTAACAAAAACTTTCTATATATATTAAAATTTTACCACAAAAAGTATAATAATAATAATATTTTAACATTTTTGTATCCATTTGTCAATTTTTTTTATAAATTTTAACATCTTATTTTTAAAAATTATTTCATAAAAACTTAAAAATTTTTCATTGCACCTCCTCTGCTTTAATTTACATTCTATAGCATACTAGTCAAACTATTTATTACGACGTGTGCCATTGCTGAACACAGATATGAAGAAAAGCCGGTAAAAGGCTCTCATCATGCAACATTTCTAAACTATCAAGGCAACTATACCAACTCAAGTCCAAGTGGTTTATTGGTTAAAAAGAAAAGCAAATATGCATAAATAAAATGCTTTCAATTATACTTGAACAATAAATCTCCAATTTTCGCATTGAAAATATATATAATGATGTTATAATTATTTAAAAATGTCCATCAAAGTTTAAGGAGATCATGCCATGATAACTAAACTTAGTGTTGAAAAAGTTCACCAACTTATATTAGCAAAGTTATCTCACTATGTTGGCGTTCCAGCATGCAAAGCTTCTAATGAACATATTTATAGGGCGGTAGTTTTAGTTGTAGAGGATTTAATGTATAACTGCCGAAACAAATTTATGGACAAGGTACAAAAACAAAAAGCAAAACAGGTTTACTATATTTGCATGGAATTTTTACTTGGTAGATCTTTAAAAAATAATCTCTTCAACTTAAAAATGGAAGATACTTTTACACAGGCACTTAAAATTATTGGCATATCTATTGATGATATTTACGAACAAGAGGCCGATGCAGCACTTGGTAACGGTGGTTTGGGGCGTCTTGCCGCCTGCTTTTTGGATGCTTTAGCTTCTGGTAAATACCCATCTACCGGTTACTCTTTAAGATATGAATATGGAGTATTTCGACAAAAGTTAGTTGATGGGTGGCAAACTGAATTACCAGATTTTTGGCTTCCAAGCGGTTCTTTATGGTTAACACCTCGCCCTGAAGAATCTGTTAAAGTTTTGCTGGATGGAAAGGTTAAAGAAAACTGGAATGGACCTTACCATCAAGTAACTATTGAAAAAGCAAATGAGGTTGTTGCTGTTCCATATGATATGATGATTTCTGGTTATAACTGCAATGGAGTTAGCAAACTTAGGCTTTGGGCAGCTGAATCTCGTGGTTTTAACATGGACCTTTTTAACCGAGGTGACTATGCTAAAGCTATGGAACAAGACGCCATGGCCTCAGCTATTACAAAGGTATTGTATCCAGCAGATAATCATCCGGACGGAAAAAGTCTTCGACTCTCTCAGCAATATTTTTTGGTTTCGGCTACAATTCAAGATATAGTAAGAAGACATCTTAGAATATATAATACGCTTGACAACCTGTCTCAAAAAGCAGCTATACACTTAAATGATACTCATCCAGTTTTAGCAATTCCTGAACTTATGCGCATTATGTTAGATGACTGCGGTTACACCTGGGAAAAAGCTTGGAGCATAATTACTCAAACCTTTGCATATACAAATCACACAGTAATGAGTGAAGCTCTTGAAATTTGGAATGAAGAGCTCTTTAAAAGAAGATTACCTAGAATATACCAAATTGTCGAAGAAATAAATAAAAGATACTTTAATAGTTTGACTGATCTTGGTTTGCCACTTGAACAAATTGAACGAATGGTACCTATAAATTGCGGAACTATTTATATGCCAAACTTGGCAATTGTTGGCTCACACAGTATAAATGGGGTATCTGAACTTCATAGCCAAATACTAAAGGATAAAGTATTTAAAGATTTTTATAAAATCATCCCTGATAAATTTTTAAATGTTACAAATGGTATAGCCCATAGGCGTTGGTTAAATCAATCAAATCCAAAGCTTAGTGAACTAATAACTGAATTAATTGGTGACAAATATATAACTGAACCTACACATCTTCAAACTTTGTTAAACTTCAAAGACGATGAATCTGTTTTAAAAAAATTAAAGGAAATAAAGCTCCAAAATAAAATAAGATTGGTCAAATATATTAAAGATCATACTGGCATCTCTGTTGACCCAACCTCAATATTTGATTCTCAAGTCAAACGTCTTCATGAATACAAACGTCAGCTTATGAATGCTTTAGATATATTATCAACTTACATTTCTTTAAAAGAAAATCCCAAAATACCTTTTATACCTAAAACCTACATTTTTAGTGCAAAAGCAGCTTCAGGTTATTATTTTGCAAAAAAAATTATAAAACTTATTGTAGCTGTAAATGACCTTATAAACAATGATCCTACCGTAAATGACAAATTAAAGTCTGTGTTTCTTGAAGATTATCGTGTTACGCTAGCTGAAATTTTAATTCCCGCAACAGAAATAAGTGAACAAATATCTCTTGCAGGAACTGAAGCTTCTGGTACTAGTAACATGAAGTTTATGCTAAACGGAGCTATTACACTTGGAACAATGGACGGAGCTAACATTGAGATTTACGAAGCAGTTGGTAGCGACAATATAATTGCTTTTGGAATGAATGCAAAAGAAGTGAATGATTTAAAAAAGAGTGGCTATAATCCTATGACATATTACAACAATAACTGCGCTAAATCTGCAATTAATAAAATAGCTACAGGAATTGGCTCTACTCGATTTGAAGAAATTGCAAGTTATCTCATCACTCGAGACCCTTATATGGTTCTTGCTGACTTTTCTGATTATGACAGTGCTCAAAAAAAGGCCTCCAGGCTATATTCTGATTCTACTAAGTGGAATAAGATGTCACTTATTAACATTGCAAACGCAGGAAGGTTTTCTGCAGATATTTCTGTAAAAAATTACTCAGATAAAATTTGGCATAATACTCCTTTAAAATAAACATAAGGAATTTTAAAATGTATCATATTTTTAATTCTCTTGATTCAAATTATAAAAAACCTATAGGTGCTATTTCAGAAAACACCTCTGTACACTTTAAGATATTTTTAAAAAAGACTCTTAAGTGTAATGAAGCGACGCTAATTTTAAAGGATGACAACACTGGTGAAAATTTGAAATACTCTATGTTTTGGTGTGGCGATTTAGAAGATAATTATGAATTGTGGGAATGTGATTTTGTTCCATCCCATATCGGTTTGTTTTGGTACTATTTTGAAATAAACACAGATAGCGGACCCAAAAACATAGTAAAAACTGAACTTGGATTAGGTAAATTAACACCACCTAGCAAAACCCCTACAACTTGGCAAATCACAATTTATAGTAAAGACTTTAAAACACCAGATTGGCTCTCTGGTGGAATTATGTATCAAATATTTCCAGATAGATTTTTTAATTCTGGAAAAATAAAAGAAAATGTTCCAAATGATAGAACCATTCGTACCGATTGGTATGGTGAGCCCCTTTACCAACCAGATAAATATGGAAAAATTACTAATTCTGACTATTTTGGAGGCGACTTAGCTGGAATAGTTGAAAAGCTTCCTTACTTAAAAACACTTGGAGTTAGTTGTATCTACTTAAATCCTATATTCTTAGCACATTCAAACCATCGTTATAATACCGCTGATTATGCTCAAATAGACCCACTCCTTGGAACTGAGCAAGATTTAAAAACTCTTTGTGCATCTGCAAAAAAACTTGGTATAAGTATTATTTTAGATGGTGTATTCAGCCATACCGGAAGCGATAGCATATACTTTAATCGAGAAAATCGATACAATTCAATCGGAGCCTACAATGATAAAAATTCTCCTTACTTTTCTTGGTACCAATTTTCAAATTGGCCAAAAGAGTATAAATCATGGTGGGGAATTACAACTTTGCCTGAAGTTGATGAAACTGACCCTGATTATTGTGAATTTATAACTGGCAATGAGGGTATTCTTAAAAAGTGGTTAAAAACTGGTATTCGTGGATGGAGACTAGATGTTGCAGACGAATTACCGGATTCTTTCATAAAGAAAATCCGAATGAGCATAAAAGAAGAAGATCATGATGCAATACTTCTGGGTGAAGTTTGGGAAGACGCCTCAAATAAAGAAAGTTATCACATACGCCGGCAATATCTTTTGGGTAACGAACTGGATAGTGTAATGAATTATCCGTTTAGAGATTCAATAATAAATTTTATAACAACCGGCAATGCTAGAAGTTTTTTAAATATTGTTGGTAGCGTATTAGAAAATTATCCTAGTTGTGTTATAAGAAATCTTATGAATATGCTTGGTACCCACGACACTGACCGCATTTTTACAATCATTTCAAATGGCTGCGATAAAATAAACATTAACTCTGAAAAACACTACCAAAATTTATTAAGGGTGGCTATTGCTATTCAATATACTCTTCCAGGTGTTCCTTGCATATATTATGGTGATGAAGCCGGTCTTGAAGGTGGTCGAGATCCATTTTGTAGGCGGTGTTACCCATGGGGTCATGAAAACACAGAGCTTATTGAATTTTATAGGCAAATAGGTAACATTCGCCTAAGTAGCCCCTCTTTAAAATCTGGAGACTTTACTCCTATTTTAGAAAACTTAGGAACTTTAGCTTATATACGAAAATCTAAAAATGATGCACTTATTTGCATTTTTAATCTTAATCAAAAATCACTTGAAGTTCCTTTGCAAAGCGGCTTCACAAATTTTAAGTGGCTCTTGGGAAATGGATACCTAGATTCTAACAAAGCAATCATTTTTAGTGAAAGTTTTTCTCTTATTCGTTGTGAAAATCTTTCGGCTTTAAAATAGCCATCAATATTATCACTAAAGAACAAAAGATCCTCATTTTTAAATTAACCGCTAACATAAAAATTTTTATGTTAGCGGTTAATTTGCTAAAGTTAAACTTTATATAAATGATTTTTGCGCATTGAAAATTTTATGCATTTGTGTTAAAATATTATATATGTAAATATTGGAGGTGCTAAACTTTTGAAAGCTATTTTTAAAAGGAAAAATTTTATTTCATTTTTTATAGTTGTATTAAGTTTAAGCATTTTCTTGTTTACAGACAGCTCCTCAGAAAAAGTTGAATCACTTGTTTTAACCGACGGTGCTGTTTTAAGTGATAATATAGAAGTTTTATCTGATCATGACGGTAATTTCCTTATATTAAGCTCAACCGAAACCACAAGCCATATTATATATTTTGATGGGAACACTCAAACTATTAGCGGCTCTTCTTTGGAATTAAACTATAAAATCTCAGCGGCTGCAATTTTTGGTGGATATCTTTATATAGCCAAATGTGTGAATAATAACAGCAATTACACTACCATTATAACTAAATACTCTTTTTATAATGGTTCATTTACTTTTTGTGGTCAATATTCCCTTTCCTCAACAAAAGTTGAAAATTTCCATAGTCTAGCTGCTACAGAAAATAATTTTATATTTTTTATAAATGAAAATAACCGAAACCAAATAATAGCTTATAATACTTTAAACGATGCTACACAAACATTAACCGTTGGCACTAAACAATTTGCTTCAATTTCATCTAATTTTTCTGGAACAAAACTTTACACAATAACAACTGACAAAACTTTTGTTAGTTTTGATTTAGAAAATTCTTTTAATCAATGTTCTTTATCTAGCTCGCCCGATGACCACTGCTCATTTTTAAGTGATAACTTACTTATTTCCTCCACAAACGCAGTATATAATTTAGATAGCACAAACGTATCAAACCTTTTTTCTATTAACAATTCTGGATCTTATAACTCTTCATGTTTGTTTGGAGACTATTTGTTAGGAGAAGTTTCTGATAATACTATTTACTGCTATGATATACCAAGTAAAACAGCAACTAAAAAAATAACTATAGATGGAACTCTTTTAGCATTATCAACTTCTGGCAATGTGACTATTGCTATTTTAAAAAAAGATAGCAATAAGAGCCTACAGGTAATAAATACTTCTGACTTAACAGATATTAGCACAAACCCTTCCGGTGGCAATGAAGAACCAGCTTTAAATATTAGCAGCACATCATATACAATTAATTTTAATAGCAAAACCATATCAAATGTACCTTTATCAACAACTATTGCAGTATTTAAAGATAATATTGAAAATCCTAACAACTACTCTATTTCCTTTACCAATTATTTAGGCAAAAGTTTTTCAAGCGGTACTTTAGGAACTGGGTCTACAGTTTCTTTTTCAAATAGCAGTGGTGATATAACAGCCTTTAAAATTATAATCAACGGCGATATAACAGGTGAAGGCAATGAAAATAGCCGAGATGAGGATTACATGTATAATTATCTTTTTGGTAAAACCTCACTAGTTGATGAATACTTAACTGCTGCAGATATAAACGGTGATGGTAAAGTAAATACTATTGATTTGCTTATAATGTATAAAAACTTAAACTCTTAAATATAGCTTTTAAAAGTTACCTTGTTTTAGTATTTTTGGGGAGGGGTTAAACGTGGATTGTCTGGTTGAACTATATAATGATGATCAAATATCCAATTTAACTGTTATATTTTCATTTATGCCTAAAAAGGTTGTTTTGCTATATGATATGAATAATATGGATAAGACTGGTATGGATTATTTACGCCTTGCATGTTCTGCAAAAATCCCAAACATAAAATTTGAATATAGAAGTTTTGACAATTCTGATATAGATGAAGCTACAGAAATTTGCACTTCTATTATTCACAAAAACCCTCATTGCTTTTTTGATATAACCGGCGCAGGTGAATTAGGCGTAATCGGAGCTTATCTTGCATGCAAAAAAACCTTTACTCCCATTTTTAAGTTAAATATACCTTCAGGCAAACTCGTAAATATATACGGCTGTAATTCATTAGAAAAAAAGTTTAACCTTCCTAACCTTACCATGGATACTATATTTGCATCACATGGAACCACTATTACCGGGTATAATCACCCGGCACCTCCCCCTGAATTATTTAATAGCATCTTGGAATTTTGCAACTTTATATTTGAAAATCCAGCAAATTGGAAAGATCTATGCTATTACTTGCAAACCGGAAATGCAAAGTTTCCTCAAATTCTTAAAAAAAATTTTTTCTGGGCACCAAAGCTAATAAATACTTCAAAGGCAAAGATTAAGTTTTCGTCAGCAGATCTTTTAAAAAAAGCTGAAAGAGCTTCATTAATTTATAATCTTGATATAAGCCAAAGCAGTGTCTCTTTTTATTTTAAAAATGAAAAGGTTAAAAGGTATTTAACCGATTTTGGTGTTTGGCTAGAACTTTATTGCTACATAGAACTAAAACAATGTAATTTATTCCATGACGTAAGAATTAGCGTAAAAATTGACTGGAATAATAACGGCAAAGATCACTTTGTAGAAATAATAAATGAAATTGACATTACTTTCTTTTATAAAACTCGTCCTTGTTTTTTGTCTTGCAAATTGTCTGAGCCTTCGTCAGAAGCGTTGCAAGAACTTAGTATGTATCAATCGTATTTTGGCGGTAAAAGTTCGAAATCCATTTTAGTGGTCTTAAACACCGTAAATAAAAAAAATTCCTATGTATATAAACGAGCAAAAGACATGAATATATACATGATGGATGGAACTGACATTAAAACAGGCAAGTTCATTGCATCTATAAAAAAAGCACTTAAAATTAATGTATCTTAATTTTTTTTAAGGTTGAAAATAAAAAAGTACTGCATTTTTTATGACATTTTTTTATTTTATAAAATTCAGGCTTTTTAGGTTTTGGTAACATTAATAATATCTTTAAAAAAGATTTTTTAAAAAAATTGATTATGAGCGTAGCTTTTTTTACCACTTTGTTACCTAAAGTAAAATGGTAAATTATCCAACCTACTAATTCTCCTGCAATAATATAAACTCTAAGTTCACCCATATTAACTGCAACAATAAATAAAAAGGATAATACCCCAATAAGGCTAAAATAAATTATGTCTCTCCAAAAAATTTTCTTTTCACTAAATCTAAAAATAACACCAATAATTTTAAATATGTCTAAAATGATTCCTAAAATCGCTCCAAAAATTACTGAAAAAAAGAAATTGCTAATTTGATCTATTAAAGTTACCTCCAAAACTGTGCTCTCCCCTATTTAAATAATTTTGAAAATAAACTTTTATTAACGTGCTTGCCTTCAGAATATGCCAAACTAGATATTTGTCCATCTAAAGATAAATCACCATTATCAAGATTTATTTTGATTATATGAAGCCCTGCACCCTTTATTGTTAACTCACCTTGGTCAGTGTAAGCAACAACTGTCTGCTCATCAAAACTGTCCACATCTAAAACCCCAGTAATTGAAAGCGCCTGCCTATCTTTTAATATTAAACCATGCGGAACCTTTGCTTTTTTTGTTTCTTCAGGCATAAAAAATACCTCCTAAATAGTCACACTCATAAATTTTATGAACAGTTAGAAGATATTATTACGCAATCAATTTAATATTTTATACATATTACTTGCATCTTCTTTTTTACAGTACTCGCTAACATTAGTAACCTCAGCTTTTAAACTTTTAGCTCCCATACTAATATTCAAAATGTCACCAACTTTAACGTCTAATGAAGCTCTAGCAATTTTTCCATTAACACTAACTTTTCCAGCATCACAAGCCTCATTTGCAAGTGTCCGTCGTTTTATTATGCGGGAAACTTTTAAAAATTTATCTAACCTCATAAAATTTTTCCTTTCATTAAAAAAACCGGCTCCTTTATTGAAGCCGGTCTTTTATTTAATACTTATTTACCTGAAACCGCATCTTTAAAAGCTTTTCCCACTTTAAAGGCTGGCACCTTACATGCTGGAATACTTATTGGTTTGTTTGTTCTTGGGTCACGTCCAGTTCTGGCTGCACGAGAGCGAAGTTCAAAGGTTCCAAATCCAATGAGCTGAACTTTTTCACTCTTTTTGACTGCTCCTACAATCGAATCAATGACTGCTGCTACTGCTTTTTCTGAATCCTTCTTAGAAAGTCCACTCTTTTCTGCTACTGATGCTACCAATTCTGTCTTATTCATTTAAACTACCTCCAAAATATACTTTTATTCAACAGCGTATATAAATACATCTGTAGAAAACAATTAAACAAAAAACTTAATTTATAGGTATTCTTTTATATTAACTTAAATTATTACCCAAAAAAGGCTTAAACTTGGCTTTATTTCTATGTATCGTTTAAAACATCATTATTCTACACTATTATTTAAAACAATTCAATAGTTTTTTAATAAAAATTATTATTTATTATTTTTTTTTACAAAATACAGTGAAAACCCGTAAGACAAGGCCAAAAATATAATAAAATTATCCTTTCATTCTTTTTTTAATTTAATAATACTTCATTTATAAATGATTAATTTTTTAAATATTTTAGCAAGTTCTTCACCTTTGGGCAATGATTTAATATCATCTTCTTCAATTGATTTTAATAAAGTCAATGAAAAAAAGTATACAATTATTGCAATGACAACTGACAAACCCACGGATATTATTAAAGGAATTATTTTAGATAAAAACGCATTTGAAACAAAAGCTGTAATCCCACAAATTATTGATGCAAATACGGGTTTTAAAATTGTCTTTGTCAATTTTAATTTTACTCTTGTTTCCTTAAAAAGAAAATACATTGAAGTTATAAGTATAAAAACATAACCAACCAAAGTACCAATTCCTGCACCTTGAATATTAATTGTTGGTATACCTACCAAAAGATAATTTACCATTATTTTAATGGCAAGGCCAACAGTTATAATTTTTACTGGCAGATCCACTCTCCCAACCGCTTGAAGCATACTACAAATCGGTGTACTAGCTGCCATAAAAATTGTAGCAACACCTAAAATAGGGACTATATTTGAAGCTATGCTTACGGCGCCTGCTCTATGTGAATATATTATACTTAAAAGAGATGAACCCAAAACAGCAATTCCTATTCCAGAAGGCACTGATACTATTGCAGTCATTTTTATTACTGATTCTACACTTTTTTGTAGTTCGTTTTTGTTTTTTTTTGTAAATGCTCTTGTAACTGCTGGAAGCGAAACCACTCCAAAAGTGCTAGTTATTGCTGGTATTAACATCATAAGAGGTAACGTAAAGGAATAGCACCCTAACAAAAATCCATGTACTCCATCTCCGCTATTTATTATTTCAGGCCCTATTACTCTTGAATAACACATTAAAAGGTCATCTGGATTTTTGCTCATAACATATTGAATCCTATTTAAAATTAATGTTGTATCAATAAAACCTGCAATATTCATTATTATTGCACCTATTCCAATAGGAATTGCTGTTCTTATTAACCTTTTTATAATATAAGAACGATTATAAGGTTTTGGGGATAAATTAACATCGTTTTCAGAAATCCCATCGCCTCGCTTTTTATGAGAAAATAAAAGATATAAAAATCCTACACCTGCACCAATTGATATACCAATTATAGCTCCTGCTGAAGCAAATGGCATAATTGCGTTTAATGCCATTTCTTGGCTTTCATAAGCCTTTCCAAACACCGTGCCAAAAGTGTTAAACTCTTGTACCCCTTTTATTATCACTAAATAAGATATTACCGAACCTATAACAACTTTACAGCTCGCCTCAATAATCTCTGAAACTGCAGTTGGAATAACATCCCTTAACCCTTGGTGATATCCCCTGTAGATTGACATAAGGCAAGCAAAAAGGATAGTCGGAGATAAAGCTATAACCGAATAAACTGCACCTGGTACATTTACAAGGCGTGGAACAAAAAAAGCACCTAATAACATTAAAACAAAGCCTACAGAACCTGTTAACAAGAATATTGGTATTGATACTTTATGTACTTGCCTTACATCCTTAAATCTACCTTTTGCCACATTTTCAGACACAAGCCGTGATATTGCTATAGGTAATCCTGCTGTAGATAACGCAAACAAAGGGTTATATATTTCATACGCTACTGAAAAATAAGCAGCCCCAGTAGGTCCTATCATATTTGTTACAAAAAATCTAAAAAATATTCCTAATACTTTAACAATAAAAATACTAGAGCTTAAAATCAAAGTCCCCGTCATAAAAGATTGACCAAAACTTGCTTTCTTTTCTTTCAACAAAACACTTCCAATCAATAGTCAACTAATATGGAATTATACTACCTTTGGCTTCATCTGTACAGTCTTTCTTGCTTATTCATTAAAAATGTCTTTTATTAAAAATTAATCCTGCTAAAATTCATAATAAACAAACAAAAACCTGCAAGATCTAAACTCTTACAGGCCCTTATATTCAAATAAAATTATCTCCTAGATTTTTTCCTTCCCGTTAATTCATCTATACTAACATTTAGCACATCGGCTATTGCTATAAGTTCTTTATCTGTAACTGTTCGGTGTTGACCTTCTATTTTAGACAACGCGGACGGATTAATATCCACACCATTAACCTGGAGTTTTACAAGAAACTCTTTTTGTTTTAACCTCATTTTTCTTCTCTTTTTTTCTATCCGAACTCCAACCACATTTTTATTACCCAACGCTTGTTCGCGTAGCCTCATAATAGCAACACCTCCCACAAAATAATTTTTAAATTTTCATTTTATACTGTGTATTATACAACATTTTTTTTTAAAACGCAAGGTTTTTCTAAAAATTCTCTTTATTTACAACAAAAAATACCATGATTTATGATCAAACCTACTATAATACTTTATTTTCAAGCACATTAAATTAGTCCATAATTAACATTTATTGTAATAAAAAATTAGTTTTTTTGAATTATTAGCTGATTTTTCTTATCCTTATAACCAACAACCATTTTGCAGCGCTTAAAAGGCTTAAAAGGTACTAGTAAAACCTGGTTTTCTAATTCTAAAATATGTGCCTTTAATTTATTTAATAACAAAAATTATAAACCAACAGCTAATATTATAAATTGAATGACAAAATTAATTTAACCATAAAAAACAAATTATTGCACTTTTATAAATAATAATTAAATATTTTTTTAAAATTGTTGACTTTGTATTATTGTAACTATATAATGTGAATTAAATAACATCTTAAATAGGGAGGATATTTTATGTATGACAAGAAAATTACAAATGCACTTGATGATGCAACATTAAAAGCCTTAAGCGATACAAATTTTAAAGCAAAACTTTTAATTGATGCCAACTTCGAGATAAAAAAGGAATATGACGTAGAATTGCCATTTAAGGTTACTTTTCATGAGAACTCTCCTAACCACTTAATTTTCGTTTTACCAGCTAATAAAGAGGACGACCAAGAACTTGATGAAGACAAATTGGAAAATGTTAGCGGTGGTGTTTCGAGCCTTAAAATAGACCCAAAAGAACTACAAAGATCTGTTTGCGCTTATGGCTGCTACGCTCCAGGATTTTTGGTACCACTACCAAGAACCGCTACAAACGAAAACACTGACTTTTATTTATAACTAGATGTCACAAGAAGTAGGAGGTAACTTATTATGAATATGGAAAAAATTTATAATCAAATGATGGAAAAAGCTTCTTCTGATCCAAAGTTTAAAGAGGAACTTTTAAAAGATGCTACGTCCGCATTGAAAAAAATCGGTGTTGATTTTGGCGATAATGTAAAAGTATCCGTCTTTGAATCTACACCTGAACACATGCATTTTGTTTTGCCAACTAACGCTTAAGAATTTATTCTACCAGGAGCACCTTACTTTTTTGGTGCTCCTTTCTTTTCATTAAAAATCTATGGAGGAAGTGTCAAAGTCGTGAAATATTATCCAAGGCAAGCGGTCTGGGAAATGACCCTTAAATGCAACATGAATTGCATGCATTGTGGTTCTAGAGCCGGCAAACAAAGAGATAATGAACTCACTTTAGACGAATGCTTAGCTGTAGCACAGCAATTAATTGATATGGGCCTTGAGTACATTACACTTATCGGGGGTGAAATTTTCTTTAAAAAGGATTGGGAAAAGGTAAGTCGAAAACTTGTTGACAGCGGTGTGCATGTAAATATAATAACTAACGCTTATAATTTAGGTGATGAGCAGTTTAGGCAGCTTAAAGATTCCGGGGTTAAGCAAGTGGCTATATCTATTGATGGTATGGAAAACACCCACAATACCATTCGAAGAAATCCTCATTCTTTTGAACATATATTAAAAGTCATGAAAAGACTTAATGATGATGGTTATTACATTTCTGTTGTAACAACACTTACGGATCTTAATTTTGATGACCTTGAAAAAATGTATCAGCTGTTTCTTGACAAGAGCGTTAGAATTTGGCAGTTACAGCTAGCTTCCCCCATGGGCAATGCGTCAGAGCATCTTGAGCTTTTAATTGATCCTGGTAAAGTTCCTAGTGTTACAAAATTTATAAGAGAAAAAAATAAAGAAGGAAAAATCCTTCTTGTTGCAGGTGATAATGTTGGCTACTATGATAATAATGAACACTACATAAGAGGCGATTTACCAAAAACTTGTACTGAATTTAATGGCTGTCAGGCTGGAAAACTTGTTGTTGGGGTTGATAGCGTAGGTAATGTTAAAGGTTGTGAATCTTTATACTCAGATGAATTTATAGAAGGAAACTTACGCAAAGACAGTCTTTATGAAATTTGGAATCGTGATGGTGCATTTGCCTATAACAGAAATTTTAATACATCAATGCTAAATGGTAAATGCAAAGGTTGTGATAGAGCTAAACAGTGCGCGGGTGGTTGTCGTCAGCTTAGCAATTTTACATCTGGAAACAAATTTGAAAGTATTTACTGTAGTTATAGATAAAAAAACCGAACCTATTATTGATAGGTTCGGTTTTTTATCTGTATTTTTTCACCCAGACAACTTACAAAATATTTTTATTTTTTGCCTTTTTGAAATGCTTTCTTCTGTTTAATTTTTATATGATGGCGGAGAGAGCGGGATTCGAACCCGCGTAGGATTGCTCCCAAACTGATTTCGAGTCAGCCCCGTTATGACCACTTCGATACCTCTCCAAAAGTAATACTATATAAATTATAATTTTTAATACTAACATTGTCAAATGATTTGTTAATAGTAAAATTAAACTTTCTTTCCTCCTGCCCTTATAAGTTTACTTGATATTTAAGACTTTTCTTGATCTTACTTTACACATAACTTTTTATTCACATCTGTCAAATTATATGGTAGAATGTACCTATAAAAATTGCTTTACGGAGGGATACTTACGAAAAAGCCAATAAGTATTATTTCCTTTTTTATAATCTTAACAGGTTTATTTTTTATATCCGGATGCAACTCAAAAAGCATTATTGTAAATACTGCATTAAATATAGATTCATCCTTTTGCGGAAACAGAACAATTAGCTTAGAATTCCCAAAAGACCTTGTTGATCCTAATTCCGCGCAAGCAATAAATTTAGAAGAAACTATTTTCAAAAGCTGTCCTAATATTTTAACCTTTGAAAAAAATCAAAACACTAATACTACTATCTATACTTTTACATTAAATTTTGATTCTGCAACTGATTATATTTCTAAAATAGAAACTCTTACTAGCCGGCCCGTTACAGTGAACTTCTTCTGCGGCAATACTCCGCTTACAAATGGTCTTCGTTGTGAAGAAGACTTTGACAGCAAAGAACTCTTTTCTTGGCTTTATAACGCGTGTAAAAATGGCTCAAACTTATCAAGTCTAGATATAAACTTAAAATGTGCCGGCACAAAACTAGTAGCCAATGGAAAAGAATTTTGGACAAGCAATAAGATTTCAGTAAGTAATGTAAATTTTCAGCCCGTAGAAAAAATAAGTATATATACAAAAAATAACTTTGACGGAACTTTTAATAGAACTATAAAGTTTTCGTTTTCAAAAGAAACTGTTAATAGCCTTGGAAACAAATTAACAGAATACATGGCTGAAAAAACACCCGAAAATATTGGCTCATGCGGTTGGATATATTTAGACGGCGCTCGTGAATATATTATTTCATACACTAATTTAAACTTAGATGAATTATCCCAATATACAAATTCAATTTTTAATACAGATTCTTGCCATAAAATTTGCTATCAGACAGATATAAATCAATCTACTCTTTTCAAAAAAGTCGATGTTTTTCAAGATAGCCTTGATCTTTCAGCTTTTTCGTCAGATGAAAAAAATGTCAATTTAGAGTATAAGTATGATACAGCAACAGAAAAGGCTAAACAATACTTAGACGGTCAATTGCAAGATATAGGCGAGCTCTGTGATAATAGTTTTTGCCTTAACACAAAAACTTCCGGCCTTCGCCTTTACATTCCAAATTCAACTGATTATAAAATTGAGGGAATTGATTTTAAGCTTAATTACCTTGAAAACAACAATTTTGAAAAATCCATTTACTTAAAGTATAACAAAGATGATAAAGAGCCTATTTCCTACACTCAGTGGTATTTAAATGAAAAAAATATAGATGCTGAACAAGAAACCTATGAAGCCGGCAGTAATAATATTTACAAAATTTTAAAGATTGGGAATCCTTCTGAAATTTCTCAGCTTGGTAAAGATGTTTTTGGAGATGGCAATAGCGTTTCTTATACATTTGAAAACTATAATTTTAACATTCATAACAGCACAAAAATAAAAGATAATGTACGCTTATCTAAAATTTTGACAGGTGGCAATAAAACAACCCCTATAACTTATATAGTAAGCCCCAACAATATATGCACTGTTAGTTCTTTAGAATATATGATAAATAAAAGAAAAATTAGAGCAAATACAAAACTTGATTCTAATGGAAATATAAATATAAGTCTACCAAGATCCGACTTTGATCTTATATGTAATGGAAGATCTGTAAATCAAATTAATGCCATATTGGCTTTTTTGCTCACTTTAGTTGTATTACTTAGCGTTATATGTGTTATTCTTTATGTAAGACACAAAAAGTCTAAACATGGTTAATCAATAAAATAAAAAAGGGGCATCTTTTAAATGAATGAAAAAAACCTTTATGAGCTTTGGCTTAAAAATGCAAACGATGACGCTGATTTAATTGAGGAACTAAAAAGTATTAAAAATAATGATGCCGAGATATGTGATAGATTTTATATGGACTTGAAATTTGGCACTGCCGGGCTTCGCGGTATTATTGGAGCCGGAACAAATAGGATAAATATTTATACCATTAGAAAAGCAACACAAGGCCTTGCTAATTACTTAAATTCAAAACATAAAAATGCAAGCGTTTGTATCTCGTTTGATTCTAGAATAAAGTCAGACCTTTTTGCAAAAGAAGCGGCTCAAGTGCTTGCTGCAAATAAAATAAAGGTACATATTGTACGTGAATTAAACCCTGTGCCATTTTTGTCTTTTGCTACTAGAGAACTTAAATGCAATGCCGGTATAATGATCACTGCTAGCCATAACCCATCAATTTACAATGGATACAAGTGCTATGGACCAGATGGTTGCCAAATGACAGACAAAGCTAGCAATGATGTTTTTAACTTCATTGAAAAGCTAAATCCATTTACAGATATAAAAACCTGTGATTTTGAAGCTGCATTAGCTGATAAAATTATAAATTATATCGATGATTCTATTACCATAAAATATTTAGAAAAAGTAAAAGAACAAAGCGTAAACCCCGGCATATGTGAAGGCTCTGATTTGAAAGTTGTGTATACGCCACTAAATGGCTCTGGAAATAAGCTTGTAAAAAAAATTTTAAATGATACTGGAATTGAAAACATAAGTGTTGTAAAGGAACAAGAAAACCCTGATGGTAATTTTCCAACCTGTACTTATCCAAATCCAGAAGACCCTAAAGCCTTAACTTTAGCAATAGATCTTGCCAAGCAAAAAAATGCCGATCTTGTAATCGCAACCGACCCAGACAGCGATAGAATTGGTATCGCAGTTTTAAATAACAACGAATACCGCTTAATGACAGGAAATGAAGTTGGTGTGTTGCTGCTTTACTATATACTTTCACAAAGAAGCAAAAAACATAACTTGCCGCAAAATCCTGTTATAGTTAAAACTATTGTTTCAACTGACTTAGCAGATAAAATTGCAAAAAAGTATAATTGCGAAGTGCGAAATGTTTTAACTGGTTTTAAGTATATTGGTGAGCAAATTTTAGAGCTTGAAAAAAATAATGAAGAACACCGGTTCATATTTGGTTTTGAAGAGAGTTATGGATATCTTGCCGGCAGCTATGTTCGTGATAAAGACGGTGTTGTTGCTGCAATGTTAGTTTGTGAAATGGCGGCTTACTATAAAAATCAAAAAAAAAGCCTTGCTAATGTTATGACTGAACTTTATAATGACTTTGGCCATCATAAAAGTTCCATTTTAAATTATGGCTTTAAAGGTGCCGAAGGGATGACAAAAATGGAAAAAATTATGGATTCATTGAGACAAAATCCACCCGAGAAAATATGTAACTATAATGTTGAAAAAATTGCTGATTATTTTTTATCTAAAAAAACAAATATAAAAACTGGCAAAAGTTTTGACATTACACTACCTAAATCAAATGTTATTTCCTACTTCCTTAAAAATGGAAACAAAGTAATCGTTCGGCCATCTGGCACTGAACCTAAAATAAAAGTATATATTACCTCAGTTGGAAAAGATTTAGATGAATCTCAAAAAATATCTGAAAAAATTATAGAGCAAATTCCATCTGTTTTAAAAATTAATAATTAAATTTTTATTTTAATATCGCTATTAAAAGGAGTGATAATTTGTACTGCTACAAGTGTGGAACTAAAAATAATAGTAACTCAAATTTCTGTTACAAATGTGGCACTAAAGTTATAAAAAAACAAAATAAAATCACTTACAAGCCCAACAATTGGAATAAATATTTAGATATTACAGGAGAAATAAATTTTTTAAAAGAAATAGCCTATAATATTGTTATATCTAAAAATAAATATATAAATATATTTTTATGTATAGCTACATTTGTTTTATCGAGTACTTTTTTTACATCAACTTGTGTTAGGCTTCCAAAATCTATTTCTTTAGTAACAGAGTTAGTATTTAGAAATCCACCAATTTCATCAGATTCATTCTTTATAAAGGAAATGTTAGAGCAAAATTTTCGCGATATTTGGTGTCAAATTATCTTGATTTTTTTTACCTTTGTTGTAATCATTTCATCTATTGTTGTCTTTACAAATTCAATAAAACTTAGTAAAAAGTTAAATCCTTCTCAAAAAAATAATCAAACAGACGAATGAAAATTAGTAAGTTGAAATCTTTTAATTTTGATGTATAATTATATTAAAAAATAAAATATTGGAGGTTATATCATGGATTTTTTAAAAAGTTTAGGGGAAACAGTTAATGATGCGGTGGACTTTATTGTTGAAAAAAACAGGAAGTTTACCAAAATCACTAAGATAAAGAGACTTATAAAGAAAGAGACAGACTCTATAATAAGGTCTTATATAAACCTAGGTAAATACTATTATTCTGAACTTAGAGACGTTCCAAACAAAGATATGCAAGGGTTATGTGAATCTATTGATGTTTCTAAAAATGAAATTAAAAAGTTAAAAGAAAAGCTTAGCGAAGTAAATAGCGAAGAAAATTGCTCAAATTTTCGAGATCTTTTAGACAATGAAGAACCTATGGCAAGTGAAACATCTGCAAGTAGTGATGTATGCAATTGTGTAGATAACATTGATTCAGACGACAAAACTTGTCACTGCCCAGAAAACATTGATTTAGGCGATGGCAAATGCCATTGTAATGATGAAAACGTTGTAATTACAAAAACTTCCCGTAAAATCAATAAAAAATAAATATTTCAATAAACCCACAGAATTATTCTGTGGGTTTATTTTTTATAGACTCATTCGAATTTAACTTTATATTAAAGTTCAAAGTAGCCGAAATTTTTTGTAAAACGTTTATATTAGCAATAAAAATTTAATATTAATATCAATAGAAGAAGTTTTATCTAATATAAAGGAGATTTTTTATGCGTAAAGGTTTTTGTGTGAAAAAAAAACTATTAAACTACTTTAAAAAGGACACAGCTTTTAATCAATTGACGTTAAATGAAGCTTCGGTTATTAAAGAGCCGAGTTCCTTAACAATAAAATTTCACATTTACATTCCAAGAAACATGGAAAGAATCCATCGCGTTGTATCTTTAACTCCGTTTATTTTAAGTGTAAAAGAGTTTGTTATATCAGGTAATAAAAAACTAACAATAATAAATTGTAGTGTTTTTCTTGTATATATTGATGACTATTTCATGGAAAAAACTTATTTTTATAATTTTAATACTTGTATTAGCAATGAAACCAGCCCTAGGATATTAAAAGGCTCACAAGATAAAATCAATGATTTTACTTTAGTAACCGGCCGATATATCACAGCAAATTTTACGGTAAAATTAAAAGACTAATCATATAGTTAAGGCGTTACAAACCTACTACTACAGTTTTTTGTAACGCCTTTTTTATTATTTAAACATTGTACTTTAAATTTTTTGAAGTTATTGTACATCTCCTAAAACTTCTCTAGGGTCGATAAATTTACCGTCTTTTTTTATTGAGAGATGTAGGTGGTGACCGTCGGCTACTTCGCTTGGAATATCATTAATAGAACCTATTTCTTGTCCTGCTTCAACTGTATCCCCCACATTTACCATCGTTGTATTCCCAAGACCTGAATAAAAACCTGTAAAATCTCCAGCATGATCAATTACTATAGTCATTCCCAAAAGAGGATCATCAAAAGTTTCTTTTACAACACCGTCTGTTATAGATTTAACTTTCTCACCTTGTGGAAGAGCAAAATCTATTCCATTATGAATTCGCCAGTCATTAAAGGTATTTGAAAAAGCTGGATTTTCACCACTATATTTTTTTATAATGTCTTTTCCTGCAGGATAAACTATGACACCACTTGCTTCAGCTTTTGTTTCAACACTTTCTACTTCTTCATGTGGCTTGGACTTTTCTAAATCATAAGAAGGTTTTGTGTTATCTTTATTAAAAAAGCTTTGGTCTTCTTGTTGTGGTTTTTCTTCATTTAAACTTGGTTGTGAAAATTTTACTTTCTCGGTTGAATAATTAGTTGTATCCTGTTCGATAAACTTTCTAACACTATCATAAGTAGTAAATGCTGCAATTCCAATAGCAATAATACATATCCCCAAGGCTATATAGAATCGTTTCTTCTTGACGGGTTGTCTTTTGTTGTTTAGATCATCTAACTTAATATTGTTCATATTAACTGCACCTCCAAATATATTGTTGCCATATTGTTGCAGTAATATGCTAATGATTTTTACTTATTAAAACAAACATAGATAAACTGTTTCTATAAATGAACCTTTTAATAAAAAAACTTACCCTATAAATTTAGTTTTCCCACAATAACTTGCAGTGACAAAAATTGCCTCTTATTATAGAATAAAAACTATGGTGGGAGGTGCTATATTTAGAAAAAAGGAACACCCAGTGTCCCAGCACATAATAGTTGAAATTATGGAGCAACACAAAGGTATTTAGCACAAGAATATAGCAAATTATACAAGGTAATCCATGTTGATCTAAAAAAACAGAAACTGAAAGGTTTCACCTACACAGCGATCAAGGATTTCTCTACACATCACAAGCATACTTTGAACTGAATGTATCTACCAACACAAAACCGTTACTTTTACAGAAGCCTGCCAGCTTATCAACAAATACATAGACTTTAACAAAAATGAATTGTTCAGACAAAAATTAGCCGTATACCGTTTTTAAGCGGTATACGGCTAATTTTTTGATATGTACTTTTGTTGGCTATCCAATATATCTAGGGTAGCCCAATAATTTATTTAGCTAGCTTTTTATAATCTTAGTCTTCTAACAAGGAAATCTAATCTTGTTGTTTATTTATCTTTCTATTTATACTTTCGGCCATTTTATAATCCTTGTATGGGCCAAAGCTTTCCCCTGTTATATCATCTGTAACCCTATAGCTTTCAAGAAACCCTTTGCCTCCTGGTAAAGTCTGAATTATAACTACGCCTCCAAAAATGCCCTCTTGTTCAGTTTTGGTAAGTTTTCTCATTGAAGTATTACATAACATTTTTGAACCACCCTTTCATATTAATGTTTAATATTATACATCATATCTTTAAATTTGTCAAATTTTTTATTAATGATTTATATCTTTTGTATTTTTAACAAGGAGATGGGTTAGCAAAAAAGGCACAAAAATAAATTTTGTGCTTTTTTTGCGTTGTGAATTTTATTGGTTGGCCTTTATATAATCTACAAGTTGGCCAACTGTCTTAACACTTTCAACGTCCTCATCAGGGATTTCTATTTCAAACTCATCTTCAAGTGACATTAAAATATCAACTACATCCAAAGAATCTGCACCTAAATCTTGAGCTATGTCTGTTTCTAAATTTATCTTATCCTCCGAAACTGAAAATTGTTCACTTAAAATTTTTTTTATTTTTTCTAAAACCATAAATCATCAAATCTCCTCAAATTATGTTTTTCAAGAGCACCATGCCAAATTTCAATAAAGAAACGTATATATATAACATTTGTATTATTAACAAAAATGTTTTTATCATGCTATGCTCTAAAAGGTACTTTTATTCTAAAAAAGACCTATACATAATGTTATTAAAAACTGTACCCCTTTGTCAATACTAATTTTGCCATTTTTAATATTATTTTTCATTTAATTAAATTTTCGTATATTAGTTATAGTTTTGGAGAATCTACGAATGAGGTGATATTATATGAGCAACAATTTTAAAGAAGATCTTGAGAACAATCAATATTTCAAGTCTCTCCCTTCATATGTTCAAGAAACCATTAAACAAAGTGGAATAACAATAGGCTCAGAAGAAGAGTTAAAAAAGTGTGCAGAAAAACTAATGAACGAAGAATAAGTTTTTAGCAAATCAAATTATAATTTTACAATAAAGTGCTTTAGCAACCTATAAGGAGCTAACTTTAAGTTAGCTCCTGTTTCATATCACCCTCATTAAAGTACATATGATATTGGCATTTTATCATTCCATTATAAAGTTTTCGCCTTTTCTGAGATTTTCTTAAAAAATAGCTTTCAAAATCCTCATCCGGACTAATTATATAATAGTTCATTCCTTCTTGCTTTTTAAAAACTTTCCCCATAGTTTCATAGAGTTCTCTTACTCTTTTTACATCAAGAAGGCGCTCTCCATATGGTGGATTACAAATTATAATTCCACGTTCAGACAAAGCTTTAAAGTCTTTTATATCTTGCTTTTCTACTTTTATCTTCGCTTCAACACCAGCTTTTTTAGCGTTTTCTTTAGTCAACTCTATCGCATTTTTATCTATATCATAGCCAAAAGCTTGAAACTCCACATTTCTTCTTATACCTTCAAGAGCCCTTTGCCTTTCATTGTTCCAAATACTTGGCTGGATCCATGGCCAGCTTTCCGCTATAAATCTTCTATTTATGCCAGGTGCAATATTCATTGCATAAAGCGCCGCCTCTATTAAAATAGTGCCTGAACCGCAAAACGGGTCGTATACTGTGGAACTACTTCTAACATGTGCTAAATTTACCATTGCAGCAGCTAAAGTTTCTTTTATTGGCGCCTCAGTAGAGTTTTTTCTGTATCCCCTTTTGTGAAGGCCTGCACCAGATGTATCTACCATCACACTCACAATGTCTTTCATTATTAAAAATTGTACACTAAACAGTGCACCTGTCTCTTCAAACCACGGAACATTATATCTCTCTTTTAATCTTTCAACTATAGCCTTTTTTATGATAGACTGGCAATCTGGAACACTAAATAATTTTGAGTTTAGCGAGCTACCCTTAACTGGGAATGCATCATTTTTTCCAATCAGGTCTTCCCAGGCAAGCTTCTTTACGCCTTGAAATAGTTCCTCAAAATTTTCTGCCCTAAACGACCCCATTAAAATAAGTACCCGCTCAGCATACCTTGAGCAAATATTAGCTCTTGCTAAAATATTATAGTCACCTGAAAATGTAACTCTTCCATTCTGTGATAAAACATTTTCAGCACACATTCGTTTCAGTTCATTAGAAAGCAGGCCTTCGATTCCTAAAAGGCACGGACATACAAAATCCATTTTTCTCATTAAGTTCTCCTACTAAATAAAATTTCTTCGTCAAATAAAAACAGAGCCCGTAAAAACTGCGGGCCCATTCAAAAATCAGTAATTACATAGAGTCTGGTACCAACAAACCATACCTTCCGTCATTTCTTACATAAACAACATTAATTTCATTTGTATCTTCATTTCGGAACATATAAAAATTGTGACCTACCATATTCATTTCTAAGATTGCCTCATCTACACTCATCGGTTTAACTGGAAAACGTTTTTTCCTTACAAGATCATACTCTTTTTCATCTTCTATGTCAAAAACATCTAAAGGTAAATAATTTTCCAAACTATCTTTTCTAAGTCTTTTTTCAAGTTTAGTTTTATTTTTTCTAAATTGGCTAAAAAGTATATCAATAGCTTTATCTAAAGATTCTTTTATATCATTTGAAGTATACTCAGCACGATAAAACAATCCACTTTGGGTAATTGTAATTTCAACTGTATGGTGATTTTTTTCAACCGTAACCGTAACATTGGCTACTGCATTATTATCGAACATCTTATCAAACTTTGAAAGTTTTTTTTCAACCATAGCCTTAAAATCTTCATTTAAATTAACCTTTTTTGCCATAATCACAGTTTTCATTTTTTCTCCTCCAATTTTTAAATATTAAAAAAGTTAAATTAACTTCTTTGTGCACCACGTAAATCCTTTCTAGCTTCTCTTAATTCAGAAATGTTTGACATTAAAACTTCGTCTGCTCTTTTCATAATATCGTCTACATAATCATTGGCCGCCTTTTTTATGTCACGTGCCTTAACCTGTGCTTCTAATAAAATATTTTCTGACTTTATCTCAGCCTGTTTTACAAGTTCATCTCGGCCAATTATAATTCTAGCCTTATCCTCAGCCTTCTCAATAATAGAAGCTGCCTCCTCTTTTGCATCACTTATTATTTGAGTTCTATCAGCAACAATTGCCTTGGCTTGACTAAGCTCGTCTGGCAGTGCTTCTTTAAGGTCTTCAGATAATTCACGAATTTTTTCAACATCAACAAAAGCTTTTCCTTTTGTAAGAGGCAAACTCCATGAATCTTCTAAAACCTCTTCTAACGCTAAAAGACATTCTTCAACTTTCATAATTCATCTTCCTTTACTTAAATTTTCCCATTAAATCATTTAAAATACTCTTTGGAACAAAATTTGATATGTCACCATTAAAACTTGCAATTTGTTTTACCACGCTGGAACTAATATATATATTTTCAGGGCTTGTTGTTAAAAAAACAGTCTCTATATCTTTACAAAGTTTTTTGTTTACTAAGGCTAGCTGTAACTCATATTCAAAATCTGTAACTGCTCTAAGCCCTCGAATAATTGTTGTGGCATTTACTTTTTTAGCATAGTCCACAAGCAAACCTTCAAACTTAACCACTTCTACATTTTTTAAGCCAATTAAAGACTTTTCTAAAAGATTTACTCTCTCATCTGCTGTAAAAACCGCATTTTTATCTTTATTTATAAGTGTTGCAACAATAACCCTATCAAAAATTTTAGAAGCTCTAACTATTATATCCATATGGCCTAATGTTACAGGATCAAAACTTCCGGGATATATTGCAATTCTCACTCTTTAATCACTTCCTTTTTTACAATATATACTTATCATTATTTTACCATGTTTATAGGCTTTTTTTAAAATAAATTTTCCAATATTGCTTGGAAGTTTTTCGTCAATTGGATTCTCACAAATAATAGTTCCGCTAGAATTCATTGAAGACTCTAGTTGTATTAAAGCTTTTTCTAAGATTCCCGTTCTATATGGTGGATCTAAAAACGCTATATCAAACTTTTCTATATTTTTATTTAAAAATGTAAGTGAGTCTGTATTTACAACCACTGCTTTTTCTAAAAGGTTAGTTGCTTTAAGGTTTCTTTTTATAACTTCAAGTGATTCTTTTCTTGAATCAATAAAAAGCGAAGAAGCAGCACCACGACTTAAAGCTTCTATTCCCATTTGCCCTGAGCCTGCAAAAAGATCCAAAAAACTTCTTCCCTCAATTTCAAATTGTATTGCACTGAAAATAGCTTCTTTTACTCTTTCTGTTGTTGGCCTGACAGCGTCTCCATTTAAGGTTTCTAACCTTTTGCCCTTTGCAGTTCCTGTGATAACTCGCATAAAGCTATAACTCCTACTCTTTTGGCGGTAAGTAATTTATTTACCAAATAATTCATATTACTTTAACTTACTCATAATAAAATTATCATATTTTTATTATGTTATATTTTTATTTTTTTGTCAATATACATGAAAAATCAGTTTAAAATGTTGTTTTGTTTAGTATCTTAGTCTAATGAAAATTATTATAAATATTTGTTGCAATTGGTTTTGTTATCCCAGGAACTTTACAAAGTTCATCTATCTGTGACTCTTTTATTTTCGCCATAGATTTAAAATAAGTAAGCAATACACTTGTCCTTTTAGGCCCAACACCTGGAATTTCATTTAGCTCAGATGATATAGTATTCTTTTGTCGCAGTTTTTTATGGTACCCAATAGCAAAGCGATGAACCTCTTCTTGTATACTTGAAATAAGCGTAAAAACTGAACGGTTTCGATTAATTACAACTTCTTCACCCTGTGTAGATATAGCTCTAGTTCTATGTTTATCATCTTTTACCATGCCAAAAACCGGTATGTTATATCCTTTTTCTTCTAAAAGAGCTTTAACCACTGAAACATGGCCTTTTCCACCATCCAAAAGAATGAGATCAGGCAACTTTCCGAAACCCTCTTTAGTATTTTTTAATTTTTCATATTCGCAAAGCCGCCTTGTTATAACTTCGAGCATAGACCCATAGTCATCTTGTCCTTCAAAACCTTTTATTTTAAACTTTCTATATGCTGATTTTAATGGTCTGCCGTTAAAAAACGCAACCATGCCAGCAACATTTTCACTACCATAAAGGTTTGATATATCATAAGCTTCTATATACTCGGGTATAAAGTTTAATGAAAGTAATTGAGCCAATTCCTCAAGCGCAGAAGTTTCTCGAAGTGTTCTCCCTAATTTTTGAGATAATTTTGATGATGCATTGTTTTTGCACATTTCTACTATTTCTAAATTTTTTCCTTTTTTAGGAATTATTATTTTAACCTTTCTTTTTAACTTTTTTGATAACCACTCGGAAATGACACCCCGGCTATCAGTCTCTCCATCTAAGAGTATAACTGGTGGAACCTTTTCAACACGAGAGTAATATTGCTCTAAAAATTCCATCCTAGCTGTTTTTGAATCCCCCACATCATTAAACATAAAATCTTCACTGTCGTAGAGCTTTCCATTAAAAAACCTAAATACTTCAATACAAGAAAGAGTTTTACTCTGCACCAGTGCAATTACATCGAATTCCCGTTTATCTGGCAGTATAACTTTTTGTTTACTAACTCCTAACTTATTCAATGCAGATATTTTGTCTCTTATTACTGCAGCTTTTTCAAATTGCAAGTTTTCTGCAGCCTTATTCATTTTAGCGGTTAAATTTTTTATAGATAAAAGATTACCACCCTTTAAAAAGTCAATTGCTTCGTTTATATTTTCCATGTATGATTGATGAGTTATCTTTCCTATGCAGGGTGCACTACACTGTTTAATATAATAATCTAAGCAAGGCCTTACGTTTTTTGCTTCTTTAGAAAAGTTCCTTTTACAACTTGGCAACTTGAAGATCTTTAAAGCTTCATCCACCGCCTTTGAAACCATACTAGAGCTTGTGTAAGGCCCTAAATACCTAGCACCATCATCTAAAACTTGTTTTGTTTCGCTTATTCTAGGCCACATTTCATTAGTAATCTTTATATAGTGATAGCCCTTATCATCTTTTAACAAAATGTTATATTTAGGGCTATATTGCTTTATAAGACTGCATTCTAAGATTAAAGCCTCAAATTCACTATCTGTCATTATATATTCAAATGTGGCTACATTAGAAACCATTTTTCTAACTTTTTCTTGGTGATTATTTTGCGAGCCAAAGTATTGGCTTACTCTATTTTTTAAAACCTTGGCTTTCCCAATATATATTATCTTTTCATTTTTATCTTTCATAATATATACACCAGAAGATTCCGGAAGTTGCATTGCTTTTTTTCGTAAATTTAATATTTGAGCATCCAAGATAATCACCTCACTTAAATAAAAAAACACCGTCAAAGGCGGTGTTCATTAATGTTCACTAAATTTAGCTACATAAAATTAAAAAAGTGCTTTCCTATAATTTCACTAACTATTCCATAAAGCCTGATTGAATTAACTTAGTGAGGCCATCAACCGCCTCTTCTTCATCTTGTCCTTCTGCTATAATTTTTATAGTTGTTCCTCCAACTATTCCCAAAGATAAAACACCCAATAAACTTTTTGCGTTAACTCTACGCTCTTCTTTTTCTATCCAAATAGAACACCCATACTCATTTGCTTTTTGAATAAAAAACGTAGCAGGTCTAGCATGTAACCCAACTTGGTTTTGAACCATAACATCTTTCACGTACACGACAGCACCACTCCTTACCTCTAAACTTATTTATAAACAGATATTTAATTTTTAAAATATTAACTCATTAATATTATAACACGACTCAAAGAACAGTCAACAACAAATATAAAAATTTATATTTATAAATATCTTTCTCAGCAATGACAGGTGAAAATATTGTATATATTCATATAAAGCTCTCTGCTTTTCCCCGCAATATAGCATATAATATGGTTATATATTTAAAAGTTTATTTTTTGTTTACTTATTTTGGTTTTTCTCTATTATTTTACAAATAAACTCTTTATCCACTTTTTGAAGGTTTGCCTTTTCCAAAAGATCCGGCCTCTTTTCAAAAGTCTTTATCAAAGCTTTTTCCCTTCGCCATTTTTCAATCTTTGCATGATTACCTGATAAAAGAATACTTGGAACCTCTTTGCCTCTCCAAACTGCAGGTTTTGTGTATTGGGGGTATTCTAAAATGCCATCAAAATGGCTCTCTTGTTCAAAACATTCAGCACTCGATAGTACCCCAGGAACTAATCTAGAAACTGCGTCCGCTAAAACCAAAGCGGGTAATTCCCCACCTGTTAAAACATAATCACCAATAGAGATCTCTTCATCCACCAGTTCTTCTATTACCCTTTCATCTATTCCTTCATAGTGACCACAAAGTATCACAATATTTTCAAGTACTGCTAATTCTTTCACCTTTTGCTGAGTTAACACCTTTCCTTGTGGCGACATATATATTAATTTAGGTTTTTTATTTAATTCTTGGCAAATACCTTCAAAACAGGCAGCAATAGGTTCTGCCATCATAAGCATTCCCATTCCAGGGCCACATACTGTATCATCTACCCTATTATGTTTATCATAAGTATAATCACGTATACAATGACATTTGACTTCTAAAGCACCTGATTTTTGAGCTCTTCCTATTATACTTTCATTCATAACCGTATCACACATATCTGGAAAAAGCGTCATTATATCAATTCTCATCATCAAATATCCCCTTAAGCGGAACTATTTTTAGTGTGCCTCCATCCATATCCATATCAACAATAACATCATCTATAACAGGAATAAGATACTTTTTATAATTTTCAGATGTTATCTCATAAACATCATTTGCACCAGTTTTTAAAACATCTGTTACTTTCCCATAATACCTTCCAGTGTTGTTGTCAAATACATCAATACCTATAATATCCTGAATAAAATATTCACCCTCATTAAGTTCTGCATCATCTCTATCTATATATATAATTTGGCCACAAAGAGTTTTTGCCGTATCTATTGTATTTATTCCTTCAAATTTTAATATTACAACGTTTTTATGAACTTTTCCTGATAAAACCTTTATTTTTTCTTGCCCATTTTTAAAGTAAATATTAGAAAACGAACATAAAAATTCTCCTGAGTCGCACCAAGGTGCAACCTTTATTTCACCATTCAAACCGTGTGTTGCAACAATTTTCCCAACTTCTAAATACTTTTTTTTCATCTTTTCTCCCTTAAAAGAATAGAAAAGAGCGCATTTAAAAAACACGCCCTATTTTTAAATTTAGCTTCTAGTTATTTAATCAATCTCAACAGCTATCTTGTATTTTAACTTGTTTTTTAAAGCTGCAGATCTCATAACCATACGCATAGCTTTGGCTATACGACCTTGCTTACCAATAACTCTTCCCATATCACTAGGCGAAACGTGTAAATGGTATACCACTATTCCGTCTTCATTAATGTCATCAACATCAACAGTTATTTCATTAGGATTTTCAACAAGCCCTTTCGCCATAGATAACAACAACGCTTTCAAGAGTTATTCCTCCAGTTATTAAAGTATTTCATGTTTTTTAAATAATGCTTTGACTGTATCGGTTGGTTGCGCACCATTTTTTATCCATGTCTTAGCTTTTTCTGCATCAACTTTAACTTCAGCTGGATTAAGTAAAGGATTGTAATAGCCTATTTCTTCTATAAAGCGCCCATCACGGGGAAACTTTGAATCCGCTACAACTATTCGATAAAAAGGAGCTTTCTTTGCACCCATACGACGAAGTCTTATTTTAACTGCCATTTATTTCACCTCCATATAAAATTTTCAAGTAATATTAAAGTCCTCTGAAATCGGTTACCTCAACCCCCGAAGTAGAGAGCCTTTCCCTTTCATACCTTTGAACTGTTTCATCATTTTTTGCATCTGTTCAAAGTTTTTTAAAAGTTTATTTACGTCTTCAACCTTTAAACCGCACCCTACAGCAATACGCTTTTTGCGAGAGGCATTTAAAAATTCTGGTTTTTTTCTTTCTTCAGGGGTCATTGACAAAATAATTGCCATAGTCCTATCCATTTGTTTATCGCCATCTATGTCCATTTCATCCATTTTGCTTGTAATAGACGACATTCCGGGAAACTTTGAAATAATTGACTTTAGAGGCCCCATCTTTTTTATTTGGTTTAGCTGCTCTAAAAAGTCACTTAAATCAAACTTATTTTTTAGCATTTTCCCCGCTAATTGTTCTGCCTTTTTCTCGTCAAGCGTAGTTTCTGCCTGTTCTATAAGGCTTAAAACATCACCCATGCCCAAAATGCGGCTAGCCATTCTTTCTGGATAAAACTCTTCTAAATCCTCTAATTTTTCGCCCGAACCCACAAATTTAATAGGCTTACCTGTAACTTCGCGAACTGAAAGTGCCGCTCCTCCCCTTGTATCACCATCTAATTTTGTAAGTATAACTCCGGTAATATCCAACAGATCATTAAAGAATTTTGCAACATTAACGGCATCTTGTCCTGTCATTGAATCAACTACCAACAAAACTTCATTAGGTTCTGTCTCAGCCTTAATTTTTGCAAGTTCCGCCATTAGCTCTTCATCTATGTGAAGTCTTCCAGCCGTATCTAAAATAACAATATCATTACCATGATCTCTAGCGTGAGAATATGCAGCTTTTGCTATTTTAACAGGATTTTCACTGCCCATTTCAAATACAGGTACTCCTGCCTTTGAGCCTATAACCTGAAGTTGCTTTATAGCCGCTGGTCGATAGACGTCACAAGCAACAAGTAGCGGCCTATGCCCCATTTTTTTCTGTTTTAAAGCAAGTTTTCCTGCATGCGTTGTTTTACCAGAGCCTTGAAGTCCACATAGCATTATTACAGTTGGTCCTTTAGAAGAAAGATTTATTCTAGCCTCTGTCTCGCCCATTAACTTTACAAGCTCTTCATTTACTATCTTTATTACCATTTGAGCAGGAGTTAGGCTTTGCATAACAGCTTCACCAATAGCGCGTTCGGCCACTTTATTGGTAAAGTCCTTTGCAACTTTATAATTTACATCAGCTTCCAAAAGTGCTAAACGCACTTCTCTCATAGCGTCTTTTACATCTTTTTCAGACAATTTGCCTTTAGATTTAAGCTTTTTAAATGCTGCTGATAATTTTTCCGAAAGCCCTTCAAATGCCATGCCATTACTCCTTTTATCTAATTTCCTTCATAAAGAATTGTCGCTATATTTTTAATTTTATATATCAATTTTTTTACATTTTTAAAGTCACTATCTTTTTGTATTTGTTTTTCTATTTCATTTATTGTGTCTAACATATCATTTATTTTTTTTCTTGTTTTAATAGACTTCTCCAGCAAGTTCAACTTTTCTTCTGTTTTTTTGAGTTGTACCTCTGCTCTTTTTATTAAATCCCGAACCCCTTGTTTACTGATTTCAAAATTATCAGCAATTTCGGATAAGGACAAATCTTCATTGTAGTAATATTCCATAGCTTCTCTTTGCCTATCGTTCAAAAGTTCCCCATAAAAGTCCAAAAGACCAGAATAATAAAAATCTTTCGACATAAAAATGTTTCCTTCTCGTGAGTAAAGTTTTTTACTTTACTCTATTTTTTGAGTATAAAACAAAAAATAAGTTTTGTCAATAATCAAATTGACAAAACTTAGACAAACATAAACTTTTAAAATTTTTTCATTTTTACCTTTTCGCAAAAGATAAAAGTCCAATTAATTTCTCCCCTAAAACTTTTTTCAATGCATCAGCACCACCGGAAAATTTTAAAATAAACTTTCCATCTTTAATTTCAAATTTATTAAGTGTAAGAGTTATTTGGGTATTAAATTCATTTAACTGAAATTTTGAATTAGTAAATATTTTTGTATCTTGTGCCTCAACTTTGTTGCCCAATATCTTATTTAAAATATTAGCTGCAACATATCTCGGTATTGGAAGCTTACCTATTTGAGCCTTAATAATATTAAACTCAATTTTATTATTGGGTTGTAAAAATATTTCTGTATCAACAACAGAACCTAACTCAATGCCGCAAAATTCAAAACACATATAAATATTTGCAATTGAGCTATCTGTTTGTGTTTTTACATTAATAGCTTTTATGTTTTCTTTAAGATTTTTTTGCTCAATTTGTTTTGCTATCAATTCATTCACTTCATCACTTTGTACTGTTACTTCTTTTTCAAGTAAAACAGAGTATGCTAGTTTTGTTATCAATTCATTTGAAGGATAAATGGATCTCCTACCCTTATTTTCATCTTGAAGAGCAAGAAAAGCAATAACAAAAAGCCCTACCAACAAAAAAGTCAAAATTAATCCTAAAAATATTTTTAATGTTCTAGATCCTTTTCTGCTGTCTTTTTGTTTAGTACTTAGCATAAAACTTCTCCATTATTCTGTAACTTCTAAAAGTTTAATCATTGTTTCTATATTTTTTTTTAAAATATCTTCCAAAACATTTTCAATTGGGCATTTTAATATCTTAGAAAAATCTTCATAAAAATCTGATACCTTATCATCCAGTTTAATATTATACTCCTTTATAATTCTCACTCCCACAAATCTTTTAATATCATTTTTTGAATACTTGTTTAATATACAATATACAATATAATTTTACAATAGGAGTTGGTATAAAAGTGTCGAAAAATATTCCAAAATCTTCTAAAAGTCAAATTATAACCATACGAATTAATAAAAATAAAATTGAAATTATAGGAAATATTTCTAAAAATAAAAAAATTAGCCGAAATAAACTTATTATTCAATTTATAGAGTTTGCTCTCAAACACTCAGAAATGACAGATATCGAGCAAAACTTATAATAAAAGGAGCTATATCCCATGTTACGTTTTGAGCCCAAGGTCAATTCAAACAAGGCAATCTGTATTAGAATAGACTCAGACAAGTTGGAAATGATTGATAAAATAGCGATTGAAAATAATATGAGTCGCAACAAAATAATAAGCCAATGCATAGATTTTGCGTTGGAAAACTTAGAGAAATCCAGTACATAAATTAACCTGTAAAGTTATTTTAATTCCGCAATTGTAACCCCTGACTCACCCTCTCCAAAAGAGCCCAATCTAAAGCTCTTAATTGCTGGGTGATTTTTTAAATGTTTTTGAATTTCAGATCTTAAAACTCCTGTACCCTTGCCGTGAATTATTGTTAACTGATTTACACCCATGCAAATCGCTGTATCAATAAAGCCATCCAGCTCCATCACCGCTTCTAGGGCAGTTTTTCCTCTTAGGTCTAATTCTCTAACAGTTGGTGATGTAAATTTGTTTTTAATATCTTTTGTAGTTTTTCTTGCAACAATTTGCTTTGGCTTTTCTTTAAGGAGCTTTAAATCTTTTATTGGAACCCTTGTTTTTATTGCACCTGATTTCACAAGCGCTTCCTTCAAATCTTCAAATAATTCTGCAACTGTGCCCTTTTTATCTATATTAAAAATTAACACTTCATCACCAACTCTTAGTTTCCTTGGTAAAATGTATTCATCATTTGATTTATTTATAACAGGATCAGCATACTTCTCCATTAAATCAATGTCGGATTGAAGTTTGTTTATTGATTTTTTAGAAAAAGTCTTTTCTTTTTTTAACTTATCTATCTCTCTTAAAATATCATCCGCCTTTGCATTTGTTTGTGATACTATTTTCAAAGCCTTTTCATGGGCTTTTTTTATTTCCATATCACACTGTTTTTGAATCCTCTTTTTATCTTCTTCAATCAAGGCTCTATCATTTTCTATTTTTTTAGATAATTCTTTTGCCTTTAGCATTTCTTGTTCTAAATCTTCCCTACTTTTTTCAAGACTTTTAATAACGTCATCAAAATAAGTATCTTCTGATGAAATTAAGCCTTTAGCACGGTTTACAAGAGTTTTTTCCATTCCTAGCTTTTCAGAAATTGCAAACGCATTTGAGCTGCCCGGAACCCCAATTAGTAGTCTGTATGTTGGCCTTAACGTTGTCACATCAAACTCGCAGCATCCATTTTCAACACCAGGTTTTGAGATTGCATAGGCTTTTAATTCAGCATAATGAGTTGTTGCTATTGTTTTTGCCCCTTTATTTTGTAATTCTTCTAAAATAGCCCTGGCTAAAGCTGCTCCTTCAATTGGGTCTGTTCCGGCGCCAAGCTCATCAAGAAGCACCAAACTATTATTATCTGCCAACTTTAATATTTTAATAATATTTGTAATATGTGCAGAAAACGTTGACAATGATTGCTCAATGCTTTGCTCATCACCAATATCGCAGAGCACGTTTTTAAAAACAGAAAGCGTGCTATTTTCTGAAACTGGAACCAATAACCCGCACATAATCATAATAGTGAAAAGTCCCATTGTCTTTAGTGCTACGGTTTTCCCTCCTGTATTAGGCCCAGTTATTATCAGTGTATCAAAATCAAGCCCTAATTTAATATCTGTCGGCACAACTTTGTCTTGATCAATCAGCGGATGCCGAGCTTTTTTTATATCTATTTGGCCTTTATCATTGATTTTTGGCACACAGGCTTTCATTTTATATGCTAAATCAGCCTTAGCAAAAATCATATCTAGTTCCACTGCTATATCATAGCTTTGCAATATTTCGTTTGCAAAACTTCCAACTTCAGCTGAAAAATCAAGTAAAATTCTTTCTATTTCTTTTTTCTCTTTAGATATTAAAACTTTAATCTCATTGTTTGCTTGAACAACTGTCATTGGTTCTATAAAAACAGTAGCTCCACTTGAAGACGTATCATGAACAAGTCCAGATACTTCTTTTCTGTATTCTGCCTTAACAGGTACCACAAATCTGCCCTCACGAATTGTAACTATGGCATCTTGTAAATATTTTTGAGTGGATTCAGATTTTATCATTTTGTCTAGCTGTTCACGGATTTTGCTAGAAAGTTCTCTAACATTTTGTCGTATTTTAAATAATTCATCCGATGCAGTATCAGCTATTTCCTCTTCAGAAATTATAGCATCTCTTATTCTATCTTTTAAATCCTTATTTAAAAAAATTAAATTAAAGCGTCTGTCCAGCAATGTCTCTTTATTTTCAAAAGATTTTTTAAATTCATATAAATTCAAAAAAGCTTGTAGCACATCAGCTACTTTTAAAATTTCCAAAGCAGTAAGCATTCCACCACTTTCTGCTCTTTTTATTGCATTAGTAACATTCTTAAGCCCGTTAAAAGAAGGTGACTTGTATCTTGCTATTAACATATGTGCATCAAGAGTTTCGCTTATTTGTTTTTTAACTTCATCAATCTGCGTTTTTGGCATTAAATTTAAAATAAGTTTTTTTGTGTCTTCACAACTCACCCTTTTTATCAGCATTTCTAATATTTTATCAAACCCTAGAGCTTTTATATATTTCTTATCCATGAAGATATACATCCTTTGTAAACTAATTTAACTTTTTACTAAATATTACATAACTTTCTTATAAAAGTCTAGAGTACATATTTTTCGGTCAACGTGCCTAAGTAAATATTTCTCTGTAATCAAAGCCAAAGCATTTTTGTACTTATCCTCCAAATCAAATGAAAACATTTTATTAAAATCAGAATACACAATATATCTAAGTGCCGATAAAACTCCACCTTGCAATTCATATTTATTCTGCATGTCTTCCAGGCAATCTTCACACACCAATTGACCTCTAATCATATCAAAATACATTTTGAAATTATTATACCTTTTACAAGTTCTACAACACATTAAATCTGGCATATATCCAGACATAGAAAGTATTCTCAGCTCAAAAACAGATTTTATAAGTCTATTATCTAAATGGCCATTAGCAAGATAATAAAGAGAATTTAACATAAGACGCAATATATTTTCAGACTCACAATTTTCTTCAACTAAATTTAAAATGATCTCGCAAAAGTATTGCGCCAAAGCAACCTTCTTTATATCAGTTCGCAAATCCCAAAAACAATTTTTTAAACTTGCTTCATTTATTATGTATTTATCCCGGCCTTTATATATACTAAAGTCGGAATAAGCAAAAAGCTGAATTGCTGAAAAATTTTTATTTTTTATATTTTTTGCGTTTTTTACAAAAGCTCTAATAACACCTTTTTTTCTTGTAAGAATGGTTATTAATTTATCACTATCAGAAATGTTTTTCTCCATTATTATTATGCCGTCTACATCCAATTTCATAGGCTTTATCCTCTCCAAATTCTACGGAACAATCATTTTTTAACTTTATATAATTTAAATAGTCCAAAACTTTTCCAGTATTTTTGAACCTTTTCCATGCAGTTTGTTTATTCATAAAAATCCCCCATATTATATACTTATAAAATAAGTTTTTTCAAATAAGGGGAATATATATAATGTAAAATGTGGGATCAAAAATGTAAAGCTTTTCTTTACACTAAAAAATTGCAGTCAATCTAATTGACTGCAATTTTTATTTTAATTAAAACTATATATTAGATGTTATTCCCGCGTTTTACTATCACTCACAATGCCCGCCTAACAGTTTTTATGTGTAACACGATTGCGCTCATCATGGCGTTCCCGTCACTGCTGCCGGCGCTCCTCCTCGCAATGCCCCCAATATTTTCGGCGCTGTCATAAGTAAAAACGTACCTGCTGTTGTTACAAACCCTATTGCTTGATTCTGCACCAATGTATATAGTCCTAGTCCTGTAGCCACTGTAGCCAAAATTCCAGTTTTGGCCAATTGCCCATTTTTAAGAGCGACAATTGATCCTCCTCCTGCTATTACTGCCCCTGCACCAGCTCCTACATCTGCAAAGGGGCTTACAACTTCTTTTATAGCTTCAGTATCTGTCAAATCTTGCGGATTAATATTAGCAATTTTCTCCTGAACAAATTCTACCTGTGTTTTTTCACCTGGAGGCAACGAATTTCTATTAATAAAGTCTGAAACATAAGCACCACCGAGCTTAAAGGAATTAGAAACTTTTGTGACAAGATCAATGATATTTCTGCTACCATTTCCAGCTGCATGCCAACCTGATTCTGTGGCGTTTTTCAGCCGAATTAAAGGACCACTTACGTAATATGCTGTAGCCCCCAATAGAGCTACACATAGCAAAAACCTAAACTCACTATATAAATTTACCTCACTGGGTTTTTGCTTTTTTTCATCAGTATAAACATTAATGTAAAAAACTCCATTTTTATCAGTTTGTACTTGACATTGAGTATCATTTGACCCTGCTGCAAAACAAGACATTGCTCCAAAAGGTAAAACCATGATAACTGCCAAAATGATCGCTATAAATTTTTTCATAATAAGTACCTCTTTCTGTCAAACAAATATCAACAATATATATTTTATCACTTTAATAATAAATAATTTTTCTTTTATAGAAAAAACTGATATTTTTGTAAAAAGATTGAGGATAAATCTAATCTACCTACATTTTTTGTTTAAAATTAACCCAACCTTGACTCTAATAACTTTTTATATGCCAAATAATTTATAAACTACTGAATCAGCAAGCACTCATTTTAATCTTTCTATAACTGCTATACATGTAGAGATTGGCCCAACAACAATTCCGACGCCTAAACCTAATGCTGTAGCTATAACTGAATTTATATTTCCTTTTCCACAATGCTTGTCAAGTCTATTTTTTACAACTGCCCTTGCAATTACCGGAGATGCAAATTTAAGTGTAGCGACAGGTGCAACATACAATCCAGTAGCGAATGCTAGCGCTCCTGCAAGCTTAATAGCTGGAGCAATTATATTGCTTTTAAATCTTTGGTAGCGTTTTTTCTGCGCCACTTCTGGCAAATCAGAACCAGTTTTAAACTGATGCCATTCGTTTTGCACGTTTTCTACAAAACTTCCTACACTTCCCATTACGGCTGTACTTGCTGCTATAACTCCAGCAGCCATAGCTGCATTAGGGTGAGAACTTATTGCATTGCCTATTCCGTAAAGGCCATAAACTCCTACTACAGCGGATCCAATTGCCGCTACATTTAATGTTGTATTTGCAGCACTTGAAACTGCATTTACTGTGGTTTTTGTAGCACTAGCAACACCTGTTGCCACATTTTTTACTGTTTTTGCAACTGATATGCACCCACTTTTAATTCTAGAAAAAAAGCTTGGTTCTTCTTTTACTTCAGGTGCATCTACGGTACAATTTGGTATTACTTCTTCACTTTTAGTGTCACTTTGTTTTTGTTGGACTTCTAATTTTTCCTCAACAACTATTTGTTCTTGCGGTGTTGTAGAACTTTTATAAGTTTCTGATTTGACTTGTTCTGTTTCAGTCATATCATATAAATCAGGGTATCGAGGTTGTCCTTCTCCAGTCCATTTTGGAAGCCCCACTTGTGGTTCAACAAATTCTTCCATGGGCGGCGCACTTGGTTCAGGAAAAGCTTCTTCATAGATAGGTGGATTTAATTGAGCAACTTCCATAGTCGGTGCACTTGCATTTGCATATGGATCAACATTGGTATACTCAGTGATTCTCGCTCCAGTCTGTTGTGCCTCTAATTCAGCAGCTGTTGTTGAATGCGCAAAGCAAGCAGAACTTCCAACCATGCTTCCAACAAAAGATATTGCTAAAATAGATGATAAAAGCTTTTTCATTTTCATAAAATATCTCTCCTTTTTTTATGTTATTTTTATTGTAGCATAGCTTTTCCCGTTTATTATTCTAAAAAAGAAATTTTAAGCCAAAAGATACTCTTTTTACAATTTGTTAATATTTCACTTTGGGTATCTATAATTATAAAAAATGCCTACAACTCTTTACTCCTTATTACACTAAGTGATTCTTTATCTTAAGTTTAAGGCCGCACATATTTATTTTTAATATTTAGTAACATGTTCACAAATTATTAACATCTAACAACATAATATTCTCCAGCCTAAATTCACCAAATGTCAAATTAATTATTTGCTCCATATTATCTAAAATGATATAATTATTTAAATTAAGCCGGGCTTGTTATTATAAAGGCTTTAAGCATTGCCTATAATGTTGATGAAAGAAGTGTTTGTTTTGTTTGATAAATTAGAAATTTTTAAAAAACGGTATGATGAGTTAAATGAGCAACTTTATGACCCTAACATCGTATCCGATCAAGATCAATATAAATCCATAATGATAGAACAAAAAAATTTATCACCTATTGTTGAAAAATACGATGAATATAAAAAATATAAAACTAACCTTGAAGAAGCAAAGCAACTTTTAAATGAAAGTGGCCACGATAAAGAATTTCGTGAAATGATTGAAGCCGAAATTGAAGAATCACGTGAAAATATAGATAGAGCCTCTGATGAACTTAAAATCTTACTTTTACCGCAGGATCCTAACGATGATAGAAACGTTATTGTTGAAATTCGTGGCGGCGCTGGCGGCGAAGAAGCAGCTTTATTTTCCGGCGTATTGTTTAGAATGTATAGCATGTATGCTGAAATGAAAGGCTTTAAAACTGAAATTATAAATGCTAATGAAACTGAACTTGGTGGCTATAAGGAAATAAGTTTTATGATAAAAGGTAAAGGCGCCTATTCTCGTTTTAAATATGAAAGCGGCGTTCATCGTGTTCAAAGAGTCCCTGAAACTGAAGCTCAAGGAAGAATACACACATCAACTGTAACTGTAGCGGTTTTGCCAGAAGCTGAGGATGTTGAAATTGAAGTTAATCCAGCAGACTTACAAATTGACACTTTTAGAGCTAGTGGTGCAGGTGGGCAACACATAAACAAAACAGAATCGGCAATTAGAATAACACATTTGCCAACTGGATTAGTTGTTGAATGTCAAGACGAAAGAAGTCAATATAAAAACAAAGATAAAGCAATGAAGGTTTTAAAGTCACGCCTTTTAGAAGCTAAAACGCGTGAACAAAACGATGCTATGGCGGAAGAACGCCGTACACAAGTTGGAACTGGAGATAGATCCGAGAGAATAAGAACATATAACTATCCACAAGGTCGAATGACTGATCACAGGATCGGGCTTACTTTATATAAACTTGAAAGTATTTTAAATGGGAACTTCGATGAAGTTATAGATGCACTAATTACGGCAGATAGGGCAGCTAAACTTCAAAAGTCAATTGACGGTGAAAATTAAATGAAAACTCAAATACTAACAAAACGTCAAACTAATGTAGCAGCAGATATAATTAAATCCGGTGGAATTGTTGCCCTCCCAACAGAAACAGTGTATGGTCTTGGCGCTAACGCATTAGATCCTAGCGCTGTAGAAAAAATATTTAAAGCTAAAGGCAGACCTAGCGACAACCCATTAATCGTACACATTTCAGAATTTGATGAAATATATAGTCTTGTTAAAGAAATCCCTACAAACGCCAAAAAACTAGTAGACGTTTTTTGGCCGGGACCATTAACTATCATATTACCAAGAACCGCAATCGTGCCTAACATTGTAACTGCAAATCTTGATACTGTCGCGATCCGTCTGCCATCTCATCCTATCATGAGAGAAGTAATAAAACTTTCTAAAGTCCCTATAGCAGCTCCTTCTGCTAATATTTCCGGGAAACCCAGCCCCACTAAATTTTCTCATGTTTTTAACGATATGAATGGAAAAATCGATGCTATATTAGACGGTGGAGATTGCTCAGTTGGCCTTGAATCAACCGTAATTACCTTTGCTCTAGACACCCCAAAGCTTTTTCGCCCTGGCAAAATAACAGTTGAACAAATTGAAAAAGTTATCGGAAAAATAGAGGTTGACAAAGCTGTTTTAGAAGGGGTTAAAGCTGGGCAAATAGCTTCATCGCCTGGGATGAAATATAAGCACTATGCTCCAAACGCTAAAATCATAATATTAGATTGTAATAGAAATAAATATATTAATTATGTAAATTCTAAAGCATCTGCAGAAGTTGCAGCTCTTTGTTATGAGGGTGACGAAAAAGATTTAAACGTTTTAGCTATCACTTACGGCAAAGAATATGAATATGAAATAATGGCAAAACTGTTTTTTGATGCACTTAGAAAAATCGATACTATGAAAAACATAAAAACAGTGTATGCTAGATGTCCCAACCCACAAGGTGTTGGCTTAGCTTTATATAATAGATTAATTCGCGCAGCGGGGTTTGAGGTGCAAAAAATTGACTAAGCCAATTGTAATTGGGCTCACAGGCCCAACAGGTGCTGGGAAAAGTACTGTATGCCACTTTCTTGAAAAAAGCAACTATAAAATTATAGATGCTGATAAAGTTGCTCACAAAATCCTTAAAACCAATCCCGACTGCAAAACAAAACTAATTGCTGAATTTGGTAAGAGCATTGTTGAACCTTCTGGAGAAATAATTCGACATGAACTTGCAAAGCTGGCTTTTTCTTCAAAAGATAAAACAAGAAAATTAAACGAAATAACCCATCCATTTATTTTAGAAGAATTAAAAAAACTCATATCTGATTTCAAGGCTAACTCAGACACTTATGCAATTATTCTTGATGTACCACTTTTATTTGAATGCCACTGCGATAAATTATGTGATATAATAGTATCTGTTGTGTCAAATGAAGAAAAGCGACAGGCCAGAATTGTATCCCGCGATAGCATCGGGCTTAGTCTAGCATCCAAAATTATGTTATCTCAAAAATCTAATAATTTTTATATTGAAAATTCTGATTATATATTAGACAACAACTCAAGTATAAAAGAGCTCGAAAATGAAACAAAAAAGCTCTTTTCTCATCTAAAGGAGTCCTGCTATGAAACCTAGACCTAAAATTTTATCAGTAATAATATCTATACTTTTACTGTTGCTCGTTGGCATTTCGCTTTTTGCGGGATATAAGTTTTACTTAAAAAAAGCTTACCCGGTTAAATATCAAAACTTTATTGAAGAAGCTTGTAAAACTCATAATGTCGAAGAACCGCTCGTACTTGCAGTTATAAAGGCCGAGAGTAAGTTTCAGGAAAATGCAAACTCAAAGGCCGGCGCTATCGGTCTTATGCAAATAACCCCTGAAACTTTTGAGTGGCTTCAAAGGCAGTCTGGTAAAAAAGTATATTTAGACGAAAATAATTTAAAAAACCCAAAAATCAATATTGAATACGGTACATATTTCTTATCTATATTAAAAAAGAAGTATAGCGATGAAAAGGTTATTTTAAGTGCGTATAACGCCGGAATGGGGGCCACTGACAAATGGCTCAAAGATCCTACTTATTCTCTTGACGGGAAAACTCTTAAAAGTATTCCATATTCTGAAACTGAAAATTATGTAGAAAATGTTTTAAGTAATCAAAAAATGTATAAAAAACTATATTATAACAATTGAAAAGAAACCATAACAGTTCATACATAGAGCCAAAAAAGAGAGTGGTGAAATTGTGAAATTATATATAAAAGATTCAAAAGATATTAACTTTTCAAGATTTTTAATTTTTGATGAACTTGGTAACATAAGGTATAGAGTTTCAATAGAATATACTTCTTTGGCGGCAAAATTAGATGTTTACGACACTAATAATAAAAGAATTGCCAAAATTCGAAAAAGAGATATTATGTCCTTTACCACTTATACCGTATCCTGCAAAAAAGGCAAAATAAAAGTTATTGGAAAGTTAACAGGAGAAGATCCTGGTTTTTATATAAATGGGATTAACTGGTATTTAAATGGTTGCGCACCTTGGCACAATTTTGATATAATAAATGTTGATAAATCAATTGTGATGACACACTGCATGAAATGGAGTCAATTTGGAAGCAATTATGAACTTAAGATAAATGAGGAAGATAAAGAACTTTTATGTGTCTGCATTTCTCTTTGCATTGATACTTTACTTGTAAATCTAGAAAAAACAAAAGCTGTCGCTCCACTTCGAAATCAAGAAGCAGCAAGAACATCATATTGATAAAGAATTATTCTAAATTCATAATAATGAAATTATATTAAATATTTTCTCACATTAAAAGCAAAGGGCTCAACAGTGAAATAATTTATTTATAATGAAACATTAAAAACTTTTCTTGGTAAATTAAATTTTTGCCAAGAAGGCAGCAAAAAATGCTACCAAAACTCGGAGAACAACTTCGAGTGCGTTTGGGTTTTTACCCAACAGGAAGGAGAAAGTAATTTATTTATGGGCTTTAGGAAAGATATAAGAAACATTGCAATTATTGCACATGTTGATCATGGGAAAACAACATTAGTAGACAAAATGTTAAAGCAAAGCGGAATATTTAGAGCAAATGAGGCTGTTGCTGAAAGGGTAATGGACTCAAACGATTTAGAGCGGGAACGTGGTATAACGATACTTTCAAAAAATACTTCTATTATGTATAAAGATGTAAAAATAAACATTGTAGATACCCCGGGCCACGCTGACTTTGGTGGTGAAGTTGAACGAATTTTAATGATGGTAGATGGAGTTTTGCTGTTGGTTGATGCTTTTGAAGGCTGCATGCCACAAACAAGATTCGTTTTAAAAAAAGCTTTAAATCTTGGTAAAAAACCAATTGTCGTTCTTAACAAGATTGACCGACCTGGTGCTAGACCAGCTGCAGTTGTTGATGAAGTTTTGGATTTATTTATTGAACTTGGTGCACATGAAGACCAGCTTGATTTTCCGGTTATTTATACATCAGCCAAAGATGGGTATGCAACACTTGACCCCAATAAAAAAGGCAATAATATGACCCCACTTTTTGAAAAAATAATCAGTGAAGTCCCATGCCCTCAAGGTGAAATTAATGAACCATTTCAAATTCTTTTTTCCAACATTGATTATGACGAATATGTTGGAAGAATTGGCATTGGGCGAGTTGAAAGAGGAACTGTAACTGCTGGGCAAAATGCAGTTCTTTGCTGCCTTGATGGAAGCACTAAAAACGTTAAGCTCACAAAAATTTATGAATTTGAAGGTTTAAAGCGAGTTGAAACAGATAAAGCCGCACTTGGCGATATAATCAGTGTTTCTGGTATCACTGATTTAAATATTGGTGAAACTGCTTGCTCTCCCGAGAAAATCGAAGCTTTGCCGTTTGTTAAGATAGATGAACCTACTGTTTCTATGTTATTTATGGTCAATAACAGCCCTTTTGCGGGTCGTGAAGGAAAATTTGTCACATCAAGAAACATTCGCGACAGGTTATTTAAAGAAGTTGAAACCAACGTTGCAATGAAAGTTGAAGAAACAGATTCTGCTGATACTTTTAAAGTTTCAGGTCGTGGCGAACTCCACCTTTCAATACTTATAGAAACTATGCGACGCCAAAACTTTGAATTTCAAGTTTCTCGTCCAAAAGTTATTATGAAAAATATTGATGGACAAGTTTGTGAACCTATGGAATTATTAATGATTGAAGTTCCTGACAATTATGTTGGAGCCGTTATGGAAAAGCTTGGTGGGCGCAAGGCTAACCTTATTGATATGTCAACGAAGGGCGACGGTACAACTCACCTCGAGTTTAAAATTCCAGCTCGCTGTTTAATGGGATACCGGTCTGAATTTTTAACTGATACAAATGGCAACGGTATTATGAACCACGTTTTTGATGGATATGAGCCATATAAAGGTGATATAGTGCAAAGAAGCCAAGGTTCTTTGCTTGCTTTTGAAGCTGGAGACACCACTGCCTATGGCTTATTTGCAGCACAAGATAGGGGCCGGCTCTTTGTTGGCCCTGGTACCCCGGTTTACGAAGGCATGATAGTTGGAGCTAGCCCAAAAAGTGAAGACATTGTTGTAAATGTGTGCAAGAAAAAGCATGTAACAAATACCAGAGCTGCTGGGTCTGATGAGGCTTTAAAACTCACTCCGCCATCCATACTCAGCCTTGAGCAGTCTATAGAATTTATAGCTGACGATGAACTAGTTGAAGTTACCCCCCAAAGTATACGTCTTAGAAAGATTACTTTAAATAAAGAGCAACGTATGAAAAAGATGAAACGTAGATAAAAATTTGTTTTTGAATCTTAAAAATTTAGATTGAGAAAATTTATTTTTAATAATATAATTAACAGCAAATGATTTTTCATTTCCATAATAATCTTATAGGGGGTTTTATTAATGGCTAAAATTATTGATGGTAAAGTGGTTTCAAGTAAAATTCGCCAAGATTTAAAAGAAGAAGTCTGTAAATTAAAAGAAAAAAGCATTTCAGTAACACTTGCTGTTATTATTGTCGGTAATGACCCTGCTTCTAGAACGTATGTAAACAACAAAAAGAAGGCATGTTCTGAAATTGGTATAATTTCAGAGGAATATGCATTTGATGAGAATGTTAAAGAAACAGAGCTTCTAAATCTTATTTACAATCTAAACAGGCGCAATGATGTAACTGGAATTTTAGTTCAGTTGCCATTACCTAAACACTTAAGTGAAAAAAAGATTATTGAAAGTATTGATCCTAAAAAAGATGTTGACGCTTTTAGTGAAATAAATGTTGGTAAAATAATGATAGGTAATTATAACTTTTTGCCATGTACTCCGGCTGGAATTATGGAACTGCTAACATTTGAAGAAATTGATGTTTCTGGAAAGCACTGTGTTGTTGTGGGGCGAAGTAATATTGTTGGCAAACCAATGGCAATGCTTATGTTGCACAAAAATGCTACTGTTACTATTTGCCACAGTAAAACCAAAAACCTCAAGGACATTTGCAAAACTGCTGACATTATAGTATCGGCGGTCGGCAAAGAAAAGTTTATAACAAAAGATATGGTATCACCTGGCACGATTGTCATTGACGTTGGCATGAACCGTGATAAAAATGGTAAACTTTGCGGCGATGTAGACTTTGAAAATGTAGAACCAATTGCCTCCTATATTACACCGGTTCCAGGTGGCGTTGGACCTATGACCATAGCTATGTTAATGAAAAACACGGTCAATGCCAGTACACTGCAACAATAAAGTTAAATCGGGCACCATACATAAAATAAAGCAGCTCAAAAATGAACTTTAGCTAGCATAATATTTTATTTAAAAGGAAGTGCATAAAATATGGCACAAGAAATTTTAACCTCAAAAAAATTACTTAGCCTTGAGAAAAGAAAAAAATTAAATTTGCCGATATACTCTACACTTGAAGAAGTTCTTAACGCTGTAACTCACGGTATTGGCGCACTTTTATCTATTGCCGCAATAGTTTTACTTATAGTCTTCTCAGACTTCAATCCAAAAACAATTGCCTGCGTTACAATTTATTCTGCTACTCTATTTCTTCTATACATTGTTTCAACATTATACCATGCACTTGCAATAAATAAGGCAAAAACGGTTTTTAGGGTTCTTGACCACTGCTCAATTTTTATACTTATCCTTGGAACTTATACGCCTGTTTGCCTTTTAATGTTAAATAGCACCGTTGGTTGGGTACTGTTTTCAACTGTTCTATTGGCAGCTATTGTTGGTATAGTATTTAATTCTATAGATTTAAAAAAATATTCTAAATTTTCAATGATTTGCTACCTGGCAATGAGTTGGGTTGTAATATTCGCTATAAAGCCTCTTCTTATGTCGGTGTCATCTAAACAGCTAATCTTTTTCTTTTTAGGTGGAGTAGCTTATACTATTGGTGCCGTTATATATAAAATTGGCAAAAAAGTTAAATACATGCACTCAGTCTGGCACTTGTTTGTGTTGGCCGGCAGTATTTTACACTTTTTTATGATTTTTGACTTTATTAAGGCTCATTAACAGATATTAATTTGCATTAGGATTCTAATGCAGAAAAACCTCTACTTGAAGAACCTCTTGGTTAATTTGAAGGTAGAAGGATTCTATCTAAAGTATTTGAATAAACAAATAAAGCATATTCAAAACACTACAAATTTGTAAAAAGGCAAGTAATACCTTAGTAAAATACATGCGCCTCATATAAAACGCACTTCGATCTGGGATTAAGTTTAATCCCAGATTTTTTTATTGCTTAATGGACGCGGTACGTTATTTTTGCACCTAGCTTTTGGTTATAATCTACAAAAAATAATTACTTTTCCTTTTAAAAAAGGTAACACAAGGAGATTTATCCTAATAATTCTAGTTTGGAAATACTTTTAGCCATCTTTATGATAAAATTATTAATAATATTGTAAAAGGAGAAATATGATGAAAAAGGTATTGTCAAGTGTTTTAGTTGGAATTATGTTAATTAGTTCCATGGGAGCTATTTCAATTTTTGCAGGTGAGACAGAAGCAAAATTTTCCGCTACTGCAGAAGTAAGTTCTGAGATTGAACTTGCTAAAAAAGATCTAAATGAAGCTATAGGAAAGCTTAAAGAAAACATAGAAAAACTAGAAGTAAAATCTTTCTGGCAAAGAAACAAATACACAATTTTAGCATTAACTTTTAACGTGTTAACCATTGCCACCGCTGGAAGCACCTTTTATGTGGGGCACAAATTTTTAGTAGATGTTGCGACTTTTGAAAAGCTTTTTGAGAGTATATAAAGCAGCTCACTCAAAAGTCAGAAAGCTACTTATTTAAGCAAAATTGTTAATTGCCGATCTAAACAATAGTCAGTAATATAGAAACAAAAAACATACCACCTTCAGCAGAACATTAATATTATAAGTTACTATTACATCAAAAGTTTTTATTAAATAAGGCGTCACCCTTAATTTCAGAAACAAACTGAAATTAAGGGTGCTTTTTGTTGCCGTTTTACTGATTTTAATGAATTAATATTTAATTACTTGACATTTTTATAAAAATGGTGATAAAATAAATTGATACACTCGAATTAATTTATCTAATTTGTTGAATATGTATCCTTTGAAAATAAAAGGGGAATTATCTTAATGAAGGAACTTACTTTTATAGCAAGCTGTAGTAATATTCCGCTGGCCGTTAATTTTGTTAATAAGTTTTTATCTGAAAATAATATTGGTCAGGTCGACAAATTTGATATAGTAATTGAAGAAATACTTTCTAATATTTCTAATTATGCTTATAAAAATACCGAAAGTAATATCACTCTTATTTGTGACTATAATAAACCACTAAATGAGATCATTCTTACTTTTAAAGATAGCGGTTTTTCCTTTAATCCAATTAAAGCTAAAGTGCCCGATATTACAATCCCCATTGAAGATAGGTCAATTGGTGGTCTTGGTCTTTTAATAGTTAAAAACATTGTTGACGATATGCAATACGCTAGACAAAATGGAGAAAATATATTAACTATAAAGAAAAAGATAAGTTAGAAAGGAATGGAATTTTATGGAAATAGAAATTCAAAAAGAAAATGGACAAGTCATTTTAAGTTTATCTGGAAGGCTTGATACTAATACATCAGGTGAATTTGAAAATGCTTTAATAGAACTTTTTAATAAAGGCGAAAAAAATATACTAATAGATTTAAAAGATTTAATTTATTTAAGCAGTGCGGGTTTACGCGTATTTTTAGGAGCACAAAAAACAATTGATTCTATAAACGGAAAAATGCTTGTGAAAAATGTAAATGAGACCATTATGGAGATTTTTCAAATAACAGGTTTTTTAGAATTTATTAAAATAGTATAAAACATAAATTGAGGAGATTAATATGAAAAACAGTGTTTTTAGAGAAAAAAGCCTAAAGCGGATCTCTTCTCCTGAACAATTAAATGACTATATAAAAGTTTCAAACCCTAGCATTTGGTTAGTATTAGGGGCTTTAGGCATCATGTTAATTGCGGCATTTATTTGGTCCATAAGTGGAAACATTACATCAAAAGTTGACGCAACTGGTGTTTTTCAAGATATAGACGGAAAACCCGGGATTGAAACTGTTGTTTGCTTTGTAGGTGTTGATGACTCTCAAAAATTAACAAAAGATATGGAAGTCCGTCTTTATAACAAATATAAACCCTTAAATGATTATATAATAGGTAAAGTAAGCAAAATTTCACAAGTTCCTGTAAAACAAGAAGATATCTTATCTGACTTTTCAAATGAATTTATAGCTAAAAGTATATTAGAAACTGGATATGGAGTTGCAGTTTTAGTATCTGTTGAGCAAGACTCTTCTTCACCCGATGGTCTTAAGTGGTCAAATAGCAATCACTCTAGTGAAAGCTCTATTGAAGTTAACGATTTGTGCCGTGTTGAAATAATAACTGAATCAATCACTCCGATTGACTTTTTACTCGGCAAGGGGGTATAGTTTATGTTTTTTAAAAAAACAAAAGTACCCGTTGTTATGCAAATGGAAGCATTGGAGTGTGGCGCTGCCTGCCTTGCTATGATTATAGCTTATCATGGTAAATGGATACCACTTGAAAAAGTTCGGGCAGATTGTGCTGTTTCAAGAGATGGAAGTAACCTTCGTGACATGGTTAACGCAGCTAACGCTTATGGCCTTGAGACCGAAGCCTATAAATGTGGACTTGAAGATATAAAAACTTTGCCATTGCCGGCAATTATTCACTGGAATTTTAATCACTTTGTGGTTTTAAACGCATTTAAAAGAGACAAAGCAATAATAAATGATCCTGCACGAGGTACTGTTACTGTATCTATGGATGAATTTGACAAAGCATTTACTGGTGTTATTTTATGTTTAGAAAAAGGCAAAAACTTTAAAAAAGGCGGTAAACCAAAAAGCGTAATATCATTTGCAAAAACTAGACTTAGAGGGACATTAGTGCCTTTTGTTTTTGTTGTTTTAACAGGGCTTTTAATAACTGCTACAGATATTATAAATCCAGGACTGTCTCGTGTATTTATGGATAGGATTTTGATAAAACCAGGTGCAACTACTGCCGAAAACCCGGAATGGCTATATGCTATTATCTTTATGATGGCAACTTTAGTTGTATTTCAACTAATTGTTAGAAGTATAAAAGAAATATATATGTTGAAAATTCGAGGTAAATTAGCAATTGTTGCAAACTCTATGTTTATGTGGCATGTTTTAAGGTTACCTATGGAATTTTTTTCTCAACGAAATATCGGAGATATCGCCGAGCGGCAGGGTTCAAACGAAGGCATTGCAGAAACCCTAATTCAAAGTTTTGCACCTATTCTTTTAGATATTGTAATGTTAGTCTTTTATTTATTAGTAATAATAAAAATTAGTTTGCTTTTAACGATAATAGGCGTGTCTTCTTCCCTACTAAATATTTTCATAGGGCGATATATTTCAAATAAACGTGTAAACATATCAAGAGCACAAATGAGAGATGCCGGTAAATTAGCATCAACCACTATATCCGGTATCGAGATGATAGAAACAATTAAAGCTTCTGGGGCTGAAAATGGATTTTTTGAGCGCTGGTCAGGTTATCAAGCGTCTGTTAATAGTTCTCGCGTTAAAGGTGAAAAGTTAAATCAATATTTAGGCACTGTTCCATCAATTTTAGGGGGGCTTTCTGATATTGGGGTCTTAATGGTGGGAACAATGTTGATTATGAGCGGATATTTTACCATAGGATTATTGACACAATTTAAATCCCTTTTAGGCATGTTTATTGGACCTATTGATAGACTTCGTGGAACTGGGCAGCAAGTTCAAGAGATGCGAACTTTAATGGAACGAATTGAAGATGTCATGAACTATAGCCCTGATGTTGATTACAAAGATGAGGGAGAAATTATTGATAGTGAAAAGGTGTATACAAAACTTTCAGGAAAACTTGAAATGAAAGATGTTACATTCGGTTATAAAAAACTCTCTGAGCCACTAATTGAAAATTTTAATTTATCTTTAAAACCTGGCTCAAAGGTTGCATTTATTGGTGCATCTGGTTGCGGCAAATCTACTTTAGCAAATCTTATTTCAGGACTTTATGAGCCTTGGTCCGGACAGATTTTATTTGATGACAAACCTATAAACAACATACAAAGGGAGATCTTTACCGGTTCTTTAGCTGTTGTTAATCAAGACATAACCGTCTTTGAAGATACAATTTGTGATAACATAAAAATGTGGGACAACTCTATTGAAGATTTTGAAATGATCCTTGCAGCAAGAGATGCTCAAATTCATGAAGATATTGTAAGAAGACCAGGCGGCTACGAACACAGGCTTTTAGAAGGCGGGAAAGATTTTTCAGGTGGTCAGCGGCAACGCCTTGAAATTGCAAGAACTCTAGCTCAAGACCCTACTATAATTATATTGGACGAAGCTACATCGGCACTTGACGCAAAAACAGAATATGAAGTAATTAAATCCATAACTGACCGAGGGATTACCTGTATTATAATTGCTCACAGGCTCTCAACTGTTCGAGATTGTGATGAGATTATAGTTTTGGATAAAGGGAAAGTTATTGAACGTGGAACACACGACGAGTTATATTCTAAAAATGGAAGATATGCACAACTTATTGCTACAGAATAAAGAAAGGTGAAGCGATTATGGGATGGTTTAATGAACAACTTAAAACCCGTATAAAAAGTGATAAAGAAACTTTTGAGAACTCGTTTTTGGATTTATCTTCTGTAGTTTTAGGAAGATCTTTTATTGTTAGAGCTATAAATAACGATAGGCAAAAAACCAAAAGTGCTATAGAAGAAATATTAAAATATTATAAGGCAAAAATAATAAGTGTACCCGATGAAATAGTTGATATGAATAAACAAATGGAATATTTACTTCGACCAACCGGCATTATGCGTCGCATTGTTAATTTAGATGAAAAATGGTGGAAAAGTGCAATAGGCCCGATGATAGGCCAGACAAAATCAGGAGATACGGTAGCATTATTGCCACATCATTTTAGCGGGTATACCTTTTTGGATTATGAAACAGGTAAAGTTGTAAAAGTAAATAATAAGACAAGTAATCTATTAGAAAAAGAAGCATTTTGTTTCTATAGACCTTTTCCTTTGAAATCACTTAAAGTAAGTGATTTAGCAAAATACACTTTAAGTACATTGGAAAAAAGTGACTTTGTGGTAATTATTTTAATTACTTTGTTAGTACAAGTTATTGGAATGATTTTACCATATGTAAATAATTTATTGTTCAGCAAAGTAGTTCCGACCGGGAATGTTGGACTACTCTTGCCGTTTACTTGTTTACTTGTCGGAATGACTTTTTCTACTAAACTAATATCAATCGGCAGTGGCTTGATTGGTTCTAAAATTGGAACTAAGATGAACTTATCAATTGAAAGTGCTTCTATGAGCCGCTTAATGCTTTTGCCGGCAACTTTTTTTAAGCAGTACAGTTCTGGTGAAATGGCTGCTAGGATTGGCGGAATTCAGCGTATATGCGCGATGATTAGCAGTTTGATTTTTGGAAATGGCTTGGTAGCTCTTTGTTCTTTTGTATATTTATTTCAAATGAACCAGTATGCACCGCAATTAGTTATTCCAGGACTAATTTTTGTCTTTATTCAACTGGGATTTACAATAATGAGTACTTTTGTCTTACTTAAAATTTCGCGGAAAAAAATGTTAATTTCAGCAAAGCTTCAAGGGCTTGTTATAGCCTTGTTTTCAGGAATTCAAAAAATAAAGCTTGGTGGTGCTGAAAAACGTGCTTTTGCAAAATGGGAAAGCGTTTATAAAGAAAAAGCTAAACTTTCTTATGATCCTCCAATGATTATAAAAATAATTCCTATATTTTCTACAATAATTGCAATGATTGGGAACTTATTTCTTTACTACATTGCAGGGTCTACCGGAGTAACACAAGCAAACTATTTTGCTTTTAATACGGCTTTTGCAGCCGTCAGTGGCGCAATTATGGCATTATCATCATTTGCTACTAGTTTTTCAGAAATTAAACCTTTAGTTGAGTTAGTTAAACCGGTTTTAGATACTTCTCCAGAAATTACCGAAAACAAAAAAATTGTAACAAAATTAACTGGTGAAATTGAAATTAATAATATTTCGTTCAGATATGGTGAAGGTGCTCCACTAATTTTAGATGACTTAAGTCTAAGAATTCAACCTGGTCAATATGTTGCAATTGTTGGAAAAACTGGCTGCGGAAAATCTACTCTTATGAGATTACTTTTAGGCTTTGAAAAAGCTGAAAAAGGTGCAATATATTACGACGGCATTGATACTAACAAAATAGACTTAAGGTCTATGCGCCAACACATTGGTGCCGTTATGCAAAACGGGAAATTGTTTCAAAGTGATATTTATTCTAATATAGTAATTTCTGCTCCTTGGTTAAGTTTAGATGATGCTTGGAAAGCTGCTAAGCTTGCAGGAATTGATAAAGATATCGAAGATATGCCAATGGGTATGAACACAATAATTACAGAAGGCGGCGGCGGAATTTCAGGTGGCCAAAAGCAACGCATTATGATAGCGAGAGCAATAGCCCCAGAACCCAGTATTTTAATGTTTGATGAGGCAACGTCTGCGCTTGATAATATTACTCAAAAACAAATATCTGAGTCGCTTGACTCTTTAAAAAACACTAGAATAGTTATAGCTCATAGACTTTCTACAATTAAAAACTGTGATAGAGTTTTAGTTATTGATGAAGGCCATATTATAGAAGATGGTACCTATGATGACTTAATTGCACAGGGCGGATATTTTTCTGAATTAGTTGAACGTCAGCAATTGAATGTATAATGCCCCAATATTAACAAAAAGTTAGTAGTACAACACTCAGAAATTTTTATGTCGGGTGTTGTGCTTTGCTATTTCTAAGAGCCTATTGACTATAAATTAGACTTTGATATAATTAAATAAAGATTATTTATAACCTTGCTGGAGTAACTCAGTTGGTAGAGTACATCACTCGTAATGATGAAGTCGAGAGTTCAAGTCTCTTCTCCAGCTCCATCTTAAAACCCGCATAAATACTGAAGTTTCAGTGTTTGTGTGGGGTTTTGTTTTTTAGCTAAAAGGGCTCATGTCTAACAAATGTCTAACATTTCATTTATAAAGAAAAAGTGTTTTCAATATTCTTAGCCATTGCCTTTTTTCGCGACTCAGTAATATGAGTATAGATATTTGCTGTAGTTTGAATATCTGCATGACCTAACCAAGTTTGAATATCTTTTAATTCCCAGCCTTTGTCGTATAATATGCTTGCACAGCTGTGACGTAAATCATGAAACCTCATTTTAGGAAAACTATTTTTTGCCAACACTTTTTGAAATTCTTGTGTTATATAATCTGGCCTGTAAGGTCTTCCATCTTGCCAAGTAAAGACATAGTCAGTACTTATATAAGTGTTTCCAAACAACTTTTTATTTTCTTTAGACCTTTTAAATAGATCCAATAATATTTCTTTGATTTCTGGTAATAGCACATATTTTCTTTGACTTGAGTTTGTTTTTGTTTTATCTTTTGCTACAATAGAAAGATTTTGTACAACTGTATGACTTATTTCAATAGTATTGTTTTTAAAGTCTATAGCTGACCATTTAAGTCCTAATACTTCACTGCGGCGTAAACCATAGTATAAAGTCACATATATTAAAGGCTGCAAAGGATGACCTTTGAATAGTCGTAGTACTTTATTGGCGCTTTCTGCATCTAAAAAAGTCACCTTTTGAACCTTAGTATCTTTTTTAGGCAATGGTATGTTAGTTGCAGGGTTTCTGTTTATAAATTCATAAAAAACTGCTTCATCTAAACAAGCTTTAATAACAAATCTCTGTAACTTTATCGTACGGGTTGAAAGTCCTCCTTCTCCAATTCGCTTTCCGGATTCAAATTCAAATTCGTAAAATTCTCCAATATGAAAGGGCTTTATCTCTGACAATTTGAGCTTTCTCTTTTCAAAATATGGAAGGATATGCTTTTCTATCTGCATTCTATACCCATCGTAAGTTGTTAGCTCAACCTTATTTTTCTTTTTCTCAAGCCAGTGCATTAGATAATCAGAGAAGAAGATATCATTATCATTAGTCCCCTGTTGGATTTTTACACTTTGTTGAACAAGAAGGTCATTCAAAAATTCTGTTGCTTTTCTCTTGTTTCCTTTAACATCTAAGCCAGTGCTAACCCACTTTAATTTTCTTTCACCCTCCTCATTTTTAAAATCTAATACACAATAGTATTTATCTCTTTTAATTTGTAAAGTGCCTGTCATTTTAATTTATATCCTCCTTAATAGACAAACACCTATTGTTGACATATTTAATTATACCACGTCTGTCGAGGAATAGGTGTCAGCCGCAATTTAAATATTCTATGATATAACGCTTAGGAATCCTATATTGCTTGCCAATCTTTATGTTTTTAATTTTTTCTTCACGCAATAGGGAATAAGCAGTATTCTTTCCAATCTTAAGCATATCCATGAGTTCATTTATAGAAACAACATCTGGATATTGCGAAAACATTCTTTTCATAATCATTACCTCTTAATAGTTTATAAAAACTTTCAACCTCTCAACCTACCGCTGGTTAACGGTAACACAGGAATTTAACCTTTCCCTCATTGGAACCGCGCTCTGGAACTTAATCTCGACTGCGTGCGGGAGTATCATTATGGGCTGCTGGATTCTTGGCGGACTAATAACCAATTAGTTTTATATCTAAGTGTTTGTCGCTCAAGGCGCACTTGATAAGACGCTTGTCCAACAGCTTAACGTAGCTGAGTGTTGATTATTTAATTTTCAAGGTTCGCGCATTTTGTTAAATAGAGGATTGAATGTGTTTAAGTTTTTTAACCTCTAAAAAACCCTCTATATATATAAAGGAAATTAGAGGTATTTTTTATATCGTGTTGCAAGGGGAAATTCAAAAAAATCTTAAAATTCTACGTTTAAGACAAATTTCTTTTTATTATTTGTGTTATTGAATTAAGGCGTCTTGCTATATTTGGCTGTGAGGTTTTATAAACTTTAGACAAATCCTCTTGTGTTTTCCCCTCTTTAACTATGTAGCTGATAAATATCTGGTCTTCTACCGGTAAGTCTTTGATTGCTTTATAAAGTTTTGGGCTTTCTATCATCTCAATCCAACCTGTTAAACTTCTGTCAAAATAGGTCTCTTTGAAGTGCCCACTATGTTTGTCCTCATCAAATAAATACTCATGTTTTTCTATCTTCGTTTGGTTGTTAAAGTCCCTGATATCCATCCTTTCAACAACCTTATAGTAGTAAGCATTACTTTTTTCCATTTTACGCACGCTCCAAATCATTAATTTTGAAATGATCTAGAGCGGCTCTATGGGAACCGTGCGTAATATAAAATCCAGCGTTTCACAATTTGCTTCCCTCGCGCCAAAGCAAAAAAGGCAAGGCCTACTCAAATGAGTAAGTCTCACCTTAATAATTAATTGATGACACGAACATGCATATTATCCTACGACCTTTGCTTTGGCATCTTTCATATGTTTTCCAAACGGTTAGAATGATCTTGCAAAGTTAAGTTGGATATTTTCTAAGACGCAAATCTGCAATATTTTTTAAAATCAGCAGTGTTAATTTAAAAGACAAAAATAAGTTTGTATTTTTCCTTTTTTAAATAAACAATTTCCGAGAATTAATTAACAGTTTTCTTTTATTTCATAAGATGATTTAAAATAGTTAAAAATAATGAAATCGAGAAAATTGCATACAATGCCATCTCCCATTTTTTGTGTTTTTTTATGCTTTCCCATAAATAAAATAAATTTAAAATAAGAACAAGGGCCAATAAAATCAAATTTACCATAATTTGTCTCCTAGTTGTGCCTGTTTGCAAATTTCTTTTAACTGTTTTAGACCGCCATCCTTTGTGTAAAAAGTTTCCAAAGGAATTTTAAAATGCATTGCTAATTTTATTAAATGAAATGCGTTCGGCTGTACTTTTCCCGTTTCATAGTACGCATGAGTAGAGCGCTCTACCACCAGAATTTCAGCTACTTCCTCTTGAGTTAATCTAAAACTTACCCGAATGTTTCTTATATTTTCTGCTAAATCAGCTTTATCAGTGATGTAAGTGGATATAGTAAGACCTCCTTTTTAATTAATTTAAAGGACTAACAGTCCGATTATAACATTTTTTATTTTATATAATCAATAAAAAAAGGAAAAATTTTAATTATGCATAAAGGCAGAAATATTATAGGGCCTAGAATGAGAGAAGCTCGACTTTTAGAGAAACCTAAAGCAACTCAAAAAGATATAAGTGCTCGCCTAGAATTAGATGGGATCTATCTTAGTGAAAGTTCTATTGGAAAAATCGAATTATGTATTAGGCCAGTTACTGATATACAATTAGTAGCTATAGCTAAAGTGCTAAAAACGAGTGCAGCTTGGCTTTTAGGAGAAACAAATGATTTATATACAACTTCAAAGCTATAAAGTAGAATGACCAGGTCCAAAAAACAGACAATAGACAACCCCCTACTGTAGAAAATAACTACAATAGGGGGCTGCTATATATAGCAGGGAATATAAGGTTTTTTGCCACAGATTAAGTAAATTAAAGATTAGTATTGACAAGAACAAAGACTTATATTAAAATATATTTGATTTAGACAACTTTTTCAATTAAAACATTTTTATGGACAAATAATAAGAGGTGCTAGCTTAAAGCTTTGCACCTCTTATTATTTATATTATATTTTTGAAATATTCAGATTTATCTTTATCGTATGGAATTTGAAAACCACTCATATCAAAAGCTACTTTAGCACCGGGGCTTGTTGGATCTGTGTCTACCGTCACAACTATTATATCTTTGTGCTCCCACTGCTTTTCTTTAACCATTTTAGAAAAGTCTTCCACTACCTGCTTAAATGGTTTTGCAATTTCCTCTTTAGGTATAACTTTTTCTATTTTGTCGCCAAATAACCTAAATCGAAGTGATTCAATATAACCAGCGTCTTTGCTTTCCTTAGATTTATCTCCGCACAATAAATCCCAAAACTCCCCAACAACTCCCTTGTCTGGATTATTTAAACCTTCGGTTTTTGCAAACCAACTCTTAACCCACCCGGCTGCACGTCCAGGAAAACCGAATACCCCAGTTGCAGTCTCTTCCATAGGGGCTATAATGCCGTTTCGAGCAGCGCAAATGCCGGCTGAGCCCAACGCCATTATGGAAGCTGGAATTGCTGCAAATGGGCTAAAATATATTACAGCGCCCGTTCCTAGCAATCCAGCAAGTCCGCCTACAGCTAGGGCCAGCTCTTGTTTAATAGACCCATCTTCAACAACAAAATCTTCAGCCTTATTAGCTAATTTTGTAAAGTAATCTATTATTTTTTCAGCATCATCATAACGAATTAAATACTTTTTGCAGGTCGGCTTTTTGTTATCGCATGTTGTCTCATACCAACTATTGTCCAATAAAAGCATCTCTTCTCGTCTTGTGTGTGAAATATCAGTGTCAGCAAAAACTTCCATTGAAAAACTTCCAGCCAAAAGCATAAGGCATAAAGTACTAGATATTACTTTCTTTATTCTTCCCATTGATTTCTCCTATTAAGTAAGTCTATTTTTGCGGCTTCAACGCTGGCCTTCAAATCTGCAATGTATTGCTGCTTTTCGGAATCAGTATAATTGCGACCAAGGTTCAAAAAGCTAGGTGAAGCAGAATAATGTTGAGGGTCGTTATCGAACTCTATAGATACAGAATCTATATCCTTCCAGGTATCAAACCTTAGAAAAGCTAAAATTTGGTCTAGTGAAGAATCGTAATTATCAATTTTAATTTCTTTCAATGATACACTGTCACTTTTTATTCTTGATAAATGAGCGCTTATAGATGTCCAGGTAAGTGTTGCAAATGTAACAGCTGTGGCGGCTATAATCCCAGCTACTCCCAAAAAGGAGAGAGGTTTATATTCTTGTCCAGCCTTTGAACTCAGCCATTCTGCACCATTTTTGTTATAATATTTTGTCAATATACCCGCAAATCCAGCTCCTATGCCTGCGGCAACTGCCGCCGCAGCACCTGGAATTATACCGTCAGCCGCATAGTTTTCCTTTATGTTCGATATTGGTTTTAAATTACTAATTATCTCAGCTGCTTTGCTAAGCTCAAAAACATGTACAGCTTGATTACCTTTACGTCCGACTTTGTCAAAAAACACGTACGGCTCTCCATTTCTTACCAGATTATCAGCTTTTTTATATATGCAACCAAGGTCATATAATCCGCCAATATCATTTTGTTTCTCACAAATATCGGGCTTCTCACCTTGTGACCAAGGCCAAGCAAAAGTTGTTGCTGAACTTGCTAAAATAAATATTATTAAAGCCAAACTCATTGATATAGTCTTATTTATTATTCTCATAGCACAATTCTCCTCATTTATATTCATTTAAAATATCTGGAAGTTCATCTCTCATTTTATCAAAGGACTTGGAGTATTCATCATAGTTATTACTATTCTTCATGTCTAATTTCAAAAAGCTTACAGATGAATAATATTTTTCAGGGTTTGAACAAGATTTCACATACAGGGTATTGGCACTTTTCCAGCAATTAAGTTTTATACAAGACAAAATCTGCTCTATAGCAGAAACGCAATTATCAATTTCAATTTCTTGCTTTAATGCCTGTTTACTATGCTCAGAAGCCTTTTTCGAAGAGGAAGCCACCCCTCCAAGTTCACCCCCAACAAGAGTAGCTGCAACAGTAAAAACAGATTTTGCGGCAATGGAAATACCAATTGTTGCTGCAACAGGAGGGCAAAAAGCCGATACACCAAGAGCTGTAAACCCCAGGGCAGCAGCGCCTATAGACGCCCACTTTATCACATAAGATGAATCATCATTCACCACAGTTGACGTAGTGGTAAGTGAAACTTTTTGGGCTTTTGCATCAGAAACTAGCCTCTCCACCACTTTTTCAGCAGTTTCTTTACGTATCCCAAAGCTATACATAATTTCCTCCACGGCCTTTTGCTTTATCATCTCAGATTCTTTAGTTTTGTCTGCATTAAACAAACCTCTTTTAAAAAAAGGGACAAATTCAGAAAGCTTTTTATATGGCCAAAAATGCAAAGTATATTCAGCACCTTTTCCGACATTCGCTTCCACCCAATCTCTTTCTGGGTTTGACCTTATTTCGAGAATTCCTTTTGACTCAGCACATCCTAAATCAAAGTAGCCCTTCGCATCGTTTCTCTTATCACAA
>JARLUB010000023.1 GCA_030920305.1 Eubacteriales bacterium SKADARSKE-1 | reverse complement strand
GTACAAAAGTTGTGATAAACTCTAAAATGTTTATAGAGTTCTGACCACTTTTTTAAAGTCATATGCTCGACTTCGCGTTCAGAAAAGCCGAGCATTTTTACACCTACAAATAAAATCCACGAAAAGTCTATTGTGCCATCTGACTCTTCGTGGTCTTCACGTTTTTTCCTTTTGTCTCTGCAGGTAAGCTATCTGAAATTATTGTTCCCATATTTTTATATGCATCAGAAAATCCAACTTCAGTTATTATCCTTCCGGCTTCATCAGCGGATATATGCTCGCGCTGTTTATTTAACTTTTTATTTTCAATATCGATTCCCTCGTTAATTGATGCTGTAAAAAAGAATTTAAGCGCCCTTATATCTGGTTCGCCATTCTTAGGCTTCATAACTAGATCATTCCACTTGCCCATGCTACCATATTCATTCTGGATTTTTTCCATTGTGTTAATCGTGCAAGCCATAGGAAATTTTCCGTCTTCGACTTCTAAATAAATAATTTTGTCAACCATAAAAATCCTCCATTATTAAGCACTTATTGTTACTTTGGCGACGTTGCTTACAATGCTTGGGGCACTAGCAGAGCCCACAACACAATAATAATATTTTGGACTATCGCTTGCTGTGAGCGTAGTTGGAATGGTGTAGCTAGCCGTTGTAGCACTAGTAATTGCAGAACCGCCAGCATTTGAATTTGTAGT
>JARLUB010000022.1 GCA_030920305.1 Eubacteriales bacterium SKADARSKE-1 | reverse complement strand
TTGGTAGCATGTTAATTAGCTCCATGGGAGCCATCTCAATTTTTGCTGATGGAACAGAAACAAGTGTTTCAGCTACTGAAAAAGCAAGTTCCGAAGCTAGCTCTACCGAAACAGAATTAGGTGAAGCTATAGGAAAGCTTAAAGAAAACATAAAAAAATTAGAAGTAAAATCTTTCTGGGAAAGAAATAAAGGCACAATTTTAAAAGTTACTGGTGGCGCGTTAGCGGCCGCCGCAACTGGAGCAGCCTTATATTTGGGATACAATTATTTATGGGCTAATGGAACACCTCTAGTAAACCCAGCTGGAGACCAAATAGGAAACCCTACTGAAGACCCAGCTGTAAAATCAGTCCAAAGCCAAGACCCTACTGCTACGGCTGCAGGCACATCTGCAAACCCGGCTGTAGATCCAGCTGCAAACTCAGATCAAACCCCAACCCCACAAGTTGAAGGTATACAATCTAAAGAAGCTCCAGTAAACACTGATGTATGTTTACAAGAAGAAGAAAACATCTGCTTACCGGTTGATAAAGATATAATAAACACTGCAGATGTATCTGCAGACCCATCCACAAACCCAGCTGTAAACCCATCTGCAAGCCAAGCTGAAACACCAATTGGAAAACAAGCTGATGCTACTCCTGAAAATCAAATGAGTTGTGACATCGCGTCTAAAGAGGCAGAAGCTGCTCTTGAAGATTTAAAAAGCGCTTACCTCGAACGTCTCAAAAATCCAATTGACCCTACGGCAAAAAATCAATATCAAAAAGCTGATGAAAGATATATATCTGCAAGTAATAAAGTAGGTAAATGCAATCCTATACATTTATCTGGAAAAGAAGGCATGTGCTTAATAGACAATAAAGATACAGAAGCTGATCATTCATCTACTATTCCTAAAACCGAAACGATTTTTTGTAAAGAGAATGCCCTAGAAGATGCTACTTCGAAAGTATGGGGTGGTATTTCCAGCACCGCTTCAAAAGGATGGAAAGCTATGTGGGATTTTGATGATGCTGCTGCAGAATATACATACGTGGGCCCAGTGAAAGCAACTGCTTTAGTTGTTGGTAGTTTACTAACAATACTTGGAGGTAAACGCATGGGACTCACTCCTACTAAATTTATGAATGCACTTAGAAGAGGCGGAGCAGCAGGAATAGCAACCACAGCAGCAGCTGCTAGTAAAGCACCTTGCGTCTTAAGATCTGCTTATGAGCTACAAAATGAAATTAAATTTAAAATATGTAATTTCGCCGGTTGTAATTTTATGTCTACAGCCCAACAAGTGATAGACTTTTTTGAAGAGCAAGTAAAAAAAACACCTGAGGATAAGCTGACCGAGTTTCTTCAAGCCGTTCTTAATAATATTAAAGCAAATGGTGTAGAAAATGTGTTCACCGAGTTGCAAGCTTTAAAAACTTAAAGTCAATTTTACTTTACAATCAAAAAGCTAGTAGATAAAAGATATTATTGTTTACAATAAAAC
>JARLUB010000021.1 GCA_030920305.1 Eubacteriales bacterium SKADARSKE-1 | reverse complement strand
GCGGTTATTGCAAGTGTCACTGCACTTTGCACGAACATTGCTTCAAGAGCGGCATTTGCAGCGGCTTCTGAAGAGTATTCGCCATGTTTTTCCCAGTCCCCGGCATCATTTTCAAAAGCTGTTGCTTCAACAGATGGGGTGGAAAATGCTACACCAGAATCTTTTGTTTTTGCATCTGCCATAAACGGCACGAATTTTACTTTCGGGAAAAATTCCGCCTTATATTTTCTAACATTGTTAACCACCTTAGGTATTACATGTCCAAAGCCCACATAAATCGGGCTGTCATTTGTATTTGAAGTTACTATGCCTGTTTGTGCGTCAACTGTTTTTCCTAAAAGTTCCGCAAAAACTGTATCATCGTCATTGTCAATTCCTAAAGTCAATTTCCCGCTTTTAAAAGCTGTAACTTCTTCCTTGAGTTTGTCGTCTGCATAAAGCGATTCTGTTGATGAATCAATAGAAACCTTGCATTCGATCGCGCCGGCTAGGGTTTTTACTGTCCCATAAGTTTCCCCGTCGCTGTTTAAAATTGCATATTTAAAATTTTTCAATCCCACACTTGCCATTTTTTTACCTCTTCTTTAATTTAGTTTATTTGCGCACCAAGTTGGATCGTGGGCAGAAAAGCTCAGACCCGCGAAAATATTGGGCGCGTAATATCAGCGGAGATCCTCCGCTCCTGCTTCATAATAAAAGCTCACCGGAACGTGATAATAGCCCGTATCTGTTTCGTAGTCTTCCGGACCATTTTCTGTCCACGTGAACCCATTTTCCTTTAATTTCTTTTTAACTGCTTTTACAATATTTTTAAAATTCCCTTTTGAAAAAATATCAATCGTGCCGTATGTAATTTCCGCGTGGTGCTCATCATCAAAGTAATTATCGGGCGAATCTAGCCACGCATAGTAGGTAAGGTATGTTGTTTCGCTGCCAGAATAATTCAAATACGAAATCGGTATATTTTTTGTACCAACTGTAAAGTTAGAAAAAATTGTTTCGATTATCGGATTTATATTCATGCGCGGAACCCGCGCTCGTATTTCGCGCCTTTAACCTGATAAAATTTGAAATTTTCCCTCACGCGTTTTTTCATAAAAATCAAAACCTTTCCCACCTTTAATTGGCCTTTTGATTAAAAGCCTTTTCCATTGCCGATCTTACGCCGTTTTCAGAAGACTGTATTGCCGGGCGCACAAAAGGTTGTGCATTTTGTTTTGAAGTTCCAAACTCAATTCTAAAAGCCTTTATCCAGTTGGTTCTATCAAATCTCTGGCCGCCTTTGCTTTTAGAGACGCCGTCACTTCCTGAAAATTTAATCCTACCAACAGCATCACCATTTTTATTTATCATTGGTTTGGTTTTCACCAGAGAATTTGCCATGTGCCCTGTTACTTTATGCCTTGAAGCACCAGCTTTTATGGCTTTTAGCATAACATCTTGCCCGGCATCAATCATTTTTAATGCCAAGTCCTCATCCTGAATGCCTTTTGGAAAAATTTTATTCATATCCATTGAAAATTCAAAATCTGCCACTACTTAGTCACCAACTCTCCCATGATTTCAGTGTAATTTTTATCATAACTGTAATCATTAATATATGTGATGTTATAAATGTTTCCAGAGAATTTAATCACCATATCTTTGTCAAGTGCGGCTTTTGGTGTTCGCAAGAAAAACCTCGTTTTAACATCTGAAAAACTGGAATTAGAGCGCAAGATTTCAGTCCCGCTGGTATTTGTAACTTGCGCCCATGTTTCTAAAATGCTTGTTTCGGTCTTAACCACAAAACCATCTGAATCTTTTGTGAGGGTGTATTTAATTATTTCAATCTTTTTATTTAAAACTCCAGGATTA
>JARLUB010000020.1 GCA_030920305.1 Eubacteriales bacterium SKADARSKE-1 | reverse complement strand
ATATCCAAGTGGGATTATCGGCATACCGCTAAGAAATCTCATTTGTTTGCTTTTTCCATATTTATCTTTAATGAATTTGTACTTTTCAAAATTACCCTCTCGCTTTAGCCTGCCTTTTAACCTATTTTTCATTACAGTTTTGACGTCTTTTGCTATTTTACCCATATCAAGATTTATGTTTGTAGCCATTTCATAGTAATTATGGACACCTATTACCACTAGGTTATATTGATGTATAGATTTCCATTCTTTATTGCGGTCTGGTGATTTCTGAATTTTCTTGACCTGTTCAACTAAGTTTCGTTTCATTCTTTCCATGGTTTTGTCGCACATGTGCGACTTTACGACATATTTATTTCTCCTGGGAATAGCTTTTATTTTAATCCCTAGAAATTCCGAATAATTTCTTTTAAGGTTTACCACTCTAGACTTCTCTTCGTTCACCTCTAAATGCAATCTTTCTTTTAGCCATTGTTTTGCGGCAATAAATATTTTATTTGCATCGCTTCTTTTTCGGCAAAAGAGTTTAAAGTCATCTGCATATCGTACGATATATACTTCTTTGAGCATGGATTTCCTGAGGGTTTTGTATCCGTTACTTAAAATTCTGTTACCACTTTTATTATGTTGTATTTTCGTAGGTTTCCTCATGTGTTGGTGCATATTTTCCCATTGTGATGAAATCCACCAGTCCAGTTCATTTAGCACGATATTTGCTAATAGTGGCGACAATATACCGCCTTGTGGTGTTCCATTTGTTGGGTAAACAGTGTTCCCATTAGACATAAATATTGGTGCTCTTAGCATTTCTTTAATGATACAGATTAAAGTTTTATCTCTGATTCCAAGTTCCCATATTTGTTTTATCAGTTTTGTATGATTTACATTATCAAAGAATCCTTTTATGTCTATATCTACAGCAAAATGCAGATTGCCTTTCTGTATCCTGCTATAGGCTTCTACCATCGCATTTTCTGCCGATTTGTTTGGCCTGAACCCATAGGAATGTTTGCTGAATTTTGCTTCACATATAGGTTCAAGCACTTGCAGTATGCTTTGCTGCACCATTCTATCCCATATACTAGGAATCCCTAGCGGTCTTAGTTTACCATTTGGTTTTGGAATTTCTTTACGTCTTACTGCTTTTGGTTTGTACCATGATATCTTTTTTCTAACTTTTTCGACATAGTCATTTTCGGATAAACGTTTAATATCCTTAATAGTGAGTTTGTCTACTCCGCTGGTATTACTTCCTGCGTTACTCTTGACGTTTCTATATGCCAGTTTAATATTTTCTTCACTTGTAATTATTTCCATAAGGTTTGTGAAATTTTTATTGTCTTTACTTTGCGCATATAGTTCATCAAATGTTTCCTGCATTCCGTAATATTCAAGATGTCTTATTTTATTATGCTTTAATGCTTTTTTTCGTTGCTTCTGAACCAACATAGGTATCATCTCCTCTCGGATTTAATTTTCTCTGTCTTACTCGAAGCTACGTTTACTTACTTGCCTATATTTGATTCTTAATTTGACTCGTGGCTGTTCCTCCACTCCTATTACCGGAGCTTCATTAGTCGTGCCACTACTCTCACCACACGTTAAGGTGCTTATTGTTCTTCGTCACCAAGCTGTTCGCCGTGTGGCTTTCCACGTTCCAATAATCCTATCTGTTCATATGCCCTTAGACCCTTACTCTGAGCCTGTATGCTTGATACCGCCTGTAACGGTACACGGTTTTTCTTATCGGAGAATCATACTTAACCGCACATACTTCTGCTTTCGCAGATATACGCATTTATACGTATATCAAGTTTAGACCCGTACATTCGCAAGTTCGTCATGCATTTCTACAATTCTAGTCATAGGTATTTTATAGACACCCGGCCTGTCATCTACACATTCCACCGCTGGATTGCTTTCGGTTATGTTTTAACACACTTCGGTAGACTTCAGCCGACTTCACCGAGCTTCTGACAGTTCCCCGCCAGTCGGAGTATCAGTGTGAGCGTTTCCGGGCGTTACCCCTTCATTCCACTCATCGGATTATCAGTTCACTAAAACATGCGTTTTAGTGCCTAAGCTTTTCACTTAGGAACGCGTCGCACCCCCCACTTGTACATAATATGTAGCGTTTGATAAATTAGAAGTTGCAGTGCTTGTACTTCTTTCTTTTTCTGAATCTTTATCTCAACACCATTTAGTGATAATTTCACAACAAGCTGTTGCCATTGTCAAATTCACATCTTTCTCAACCAAGTAGCCGCTAGCGCCTGGATCTTTTCCTCCGTGTCCTACGCCTAAAAATACTTTCATAATAATTCCTCCTAAAAGCTTTTCTTTATTTGTTCATTTTTGTGAACGACAAAAACGAACCAAAAAGCGTTTTGAGAGGGATTTCGATTCCCTCAAAAACTCACCCTAAGCGACACAAAGGGCTAAGCCCTTTGGAGCCCCCCTTTTAGTGGCAAAAAATTCTTTCTAAAGATTTCCCTATAAATAATTGAAAAACTTATTTTGTCGCACAAAAAAGGCTGCTTTTTTAGCAGCCCTAATTATCAGCATCTAATAAAGCTTGAACGGCGGCTCTCCACTGCTCCGGCACATCATCAATTGTTTTCAAGCCTTTTTTTATCAAGTCATAATAAATTTGCGCCAT
>JARLUB010000002.1 GCA_030920305.1 Eubacteriales bacterium SKADARSKE-1 | reverse complement strand
CTTTAAGTTTTTAGATGAGTTTTAAAAATTTTACCCGCCTCGTTGCTAAATTAAACCTAATAAGCAAAAAAATTTAAGGAAGGAGTTTTTTATGGAGAAAAAAACATTCGGATTTATTTGCTTTGCTGTTATCATCGAAGCCGTAATTACATATTGGAACCAGTTTTTCGTAGACGGCAGCTTTTCATGGAAAATGCTAGCCAGTATAATTTTAGGAATTTTAGTGGCTGTAGCATACAAGCTAGATTTGCCGGAATATTTTAATTTAAAATCAAATCTCCCCTATGTTGGTAACATTTTGACTGGAATTTTGCTGTCGCGCGGGGCTAATTATACCTTCGATTTAATTAATAAGCTTACTAATTTATAATATAAAAAACCTGCTAAGAAGAGTAAGAAACTTCTTTTAGCAGGTTTTTAGTTTTATTGTAAACTTACAACAATAGCTGTAATTTTGTATTTGCATTTGGGCTATGGATATTATATAGCCATTTGAAAAGTCCAAGAGAACTTTTTTGTAATACTTATCACTGAAAGGACACGCCTTTAGCTAGCCAAATCTAGTGCAAACATGTTTGCCAAAGCCTTTATTATACTGGAAGTTTTTCAATGGAAGTTTTTGCTGACACTGATATTTCACACACAAGACGAGAAGAGATGCCTTTATTGGACAATAGTTGGTATGAGACAACATGTGATAACAAAAAGCCGACCTGCAAAAAATATTTAATTCGTTATGATGATGCTGAAAAAGTAATAGATTATTTTACAAATTTAGCTACTAGGGCTGAAGATTTTGTTGTTGAAGAAGGGTCTATTAAACAAGAGCTGGCTCTAGCTGGAGGCGGGCTTGCTGGATTGCCGGGAACGGGTGCTATAATATATTTTAGCCCATTCGCAGTAATTCCAGCTTCCATAATGGCGTTGGGTTCAGCCGGCATTTGCGCTGCTCGAAACGGCATTATAGCACCTATGGAAGAGACCGCAGCTGGTGTATTCGGTTTTCCTGGACGTGCAGCCGGGTGGATTAAGAGTTGGTTTGCAAAAACCGAAGGTTTGAATAATCCGGACGAGGGAGTTGTTGGGGAGTTTTGGGACTTGTTGTGCGGAGATAAATCTAAGGAAAGCAAAGACGCTGGTTATATTGAATCACTCCGACTTATGTTACTTGGCGACAAAATAGAAAAAGTTATACCTAAAGAGGAAATTGCAAAACCATTTAAACAGGTAGTGGAAGACTTTTCTAAAATGGTCAAATAAAGGCAGTGGGAGCATAAAGATATAATAGTTGTCTCAATAGACTAAGATCCAACAAAACCCAGCGCTAAAGCAGATGGAGTGTGGTACAACCTGGAATGCCGGATAGCAGTAGTTATTATTATAAATACGGAAAATGTTTAATTAATAAAAGACTTTACATTATAAATTACAATAACCCCCAGCAAAAACTGCTGGAGGTTATTATTTTTTTATGATTTAGAAAGGGGGGGAGCGCAGGAGTCATTTAGATATTGTAAAGCAAGGCTCATATCATATTGGTACATACCGAGCTCTGTTGCAGTGTCCATTAAATGTTTACTGGGAATTTCTTCAAAAATGTTAATAATTTTTATCATATTTTCTTCGGTTACTTGATTCCTATCTGTAACATGTAGAAAAAAGATGATTATATAATCACAAACTTTTGCAACACTCTGAATAGAATTATTTTTCATAATTTTAATTAATGCCTGTCTAATCTGTGGGTTATTTAGAAAAATTTCTTTTATGCGTTTGTGTTTAGCATTTGATTGTTCTGCCCAATCAACTTTTTCTAAAATACGTTCTTCAAAAACCATAGTATCTACCATAGCAATTAAATTTCTTAAGTCTTCCGTTTCAGCAGGTGCAGGTGCTGTTGCTACTATAGCTGCTTCTGCTGCTGTAAAAACAAGCGCAGCAGTAGATGGTGTTATTATTCTAATTGCTGCTTCAATTGGTGGCGTTACAGGCGCTGCAGCAGTATTAAGCTCCTTATCAAGGCCACTACTTATTATATACGCCATAATTTCATCCACACTATTAATGTTGGGGTCAGTTGCAATAGTATGTGCTACGTCTTCTAAACTTTCTACACTTGTAACTGTAAAAAGCTTATTAAGAAGTTTTATCAAGTTATCTTTAGCTGTTTTAGGTTCATTAAATCGTCTAAGAGTGATGAGTATATCAACCAAAACTTTTCTAATAGTTATAAGCGGAACACCTGGTCTTACGATTTGAATTGTTAACAAATCCTGAATTTCTTTATCTTCTAGAATATTTCTAACGAATAATTGCGCCTCTTCATTTTCAGCAAATTCAGCATTTATTGCATTAAGTACCACATCTAAACATGGAGATGGTTCAGTAGGTTCAGTAGGAATTGTAGGTGCAGCATCGAGATCAGTATGATCTGATTCTGTGGGTTCGTCATAAGTAGCTGCTAAAGCTGCTGTTGCTGTAATGGCTGGAAAAACAAGCGCAGTAGGTGTTATTCTAATTGCTGCTTCAACTGGTGGCGTTACAGGTGGTTCAGATGAAGTTGTAGTTGTTGTAGCAGTTGTAACGGCTGCAGTATTTGCTACAGGTTGTTGGTATTCAGGACAATATAATTGTGGTTGCCTTTGGGGAATCGGTCTTCCATTAGGCATAAGTTGCTGCTGTGGCAACATTGGTGGTGGGATTCTTCCTGCAGTTGATTGTACCACTGGTGGTTGCGGTGGTTTGTATCCTGGAGGAGGTGGAGGAGATTGGCCACTTAAGATGTTAGGCGTAGGAAACATATTTAGAGTTAGTGGGTTGGCAATCGGAGGAGGTGCTGCTGTATATGGGTGTGGTGGTGGTTGTCTTACTAACGGTGTGCCATGTGGAATATTTGTTGCGTCTACCAGCCCTATGAGTGGGCTTTGGGGGGGATGAGGCAGCGTTGGTCTAGCTCCTGGTAAAGTTACCGACTCGAACTTTGATGCATCTGGCGGCGCCGCAGCACTTAAACTGGCTACCAAATTGTCTTGATTTGGTGATGTTCCTTCTGTTCCTCCTTTTTGTTGTTTTCCCCATCTTTGGAGGTCGTCTTCTGTTACACTTTTTTCTTTGCCTGGGTTATTATCTCTGCTACGATTTGGGCGTCTTGAATTGAGGCACTTCTTCGCAGCTACTACTCCACCGGTGGTTCCTCCTCCTAGTCCTAGTGCTGCGAGAATCTTGTTCTTGATTCCTGCAAAAAAACCAGTTGACTCTTCTGCATTTACCGGTGTTTTTTCAGTTTCTTTCGAATTACCCTCCGAATCTTGGTTTTTGGTTTCAACTTGCTCTGGAGTGTGTTCTTCCTCTGAAGTTTGGCCTTCGGTTTTAACCGGCTCTGCAGGGGTTTCTTCAGACTTTTTTAAATTAGTAGAGGTTGTATTTTCACCGTCTTCTTGAGTTGGGGTTGAGAGGATTGTTATTTGATTTTCTGAATTTAGATTTTCATCATCTATTGGGCATTGGCCTTCTTCTTCAATCTCAACAGAAAATGGAGATTCGCTTTCAGATGAATTGTCTACATCTTTTTGCTCAGAGAAACATACATCACTTTCTGCATCCTCAACTTGTTTCCCCTCGAGTGTGTCTGTAGGGTGGGTAGCGTTCTCATTATCCATTTGGTTAATTGGGAATTCAACAATTTCACCCGACTTGTCTACAGTAAATTCAAGCAGGTTTTCGCTTTTTGTATTGCTTTCTGAACCTTCTACAAGTTCAGATTTGCTTTCCCCCGAACTGACTGAATCAATAGAGCCTTGGATGTCCTCTGAGCTGCTTTTGATATCTTTAGGATTAGCTACTAAATATTTGTTTCCAAAATAAAAGGCTGTCGCAGTTGCGGCAGCTGCCAAAGCTACATATGCAACTTTTAAAATCGCACTCTTATTTCTTTGCCAAAAAGATTTTACCTCTAATTTTGTTATGTTATCTTTAAGCTTATCTATGGCTTCGTCTATTTCTACTTTAACATTGCCAACTTCAGAAAGTGTTTCTGTAGTGGCTGAAGTTTTTGCTTCAGACTCATCAGCAAAAGTTGAAATAGTTCCTATTGAACTAATTGACATAGTTAAAATCAAAATGCTTGATAATACCTTTTTCATTTTTGGTTCCCCCCTTATTAAATGTAAAAATTAAGTCCATACAATGTAAAGATTTACAAAGACTTAACTATTTTATCACAAGGGGAATGATTTATAATTCTATTTTAGAAATATAATGAAAATTCGGTTGTTAGCAATACTTTTAACAGGAACTTACAATTAATTTATGAAATATTGACAACAAAAACTTTCACTTATAAAAATACTAACATTAGAAAAGTAGTTTGAGATAAAAGTTGAAACACTTAAAATTTTTGTTTTGAACTACTCCAGCGTACTAAATTATCCAGCTATAGCATGGTACAAAGTCTATGATATCGATTTGACAGAGTTGTTCTAAAAAAGGAACAGCTACAGTTTGTTAGCTTTAATTGTTAAAAACTGAAATACAAAAGTAAACTAAAATCTTAAGGTTTTATCGAGAGCAGCGCATGCGTTGTTCTCTTTTTTTCTTTTTGTAATAATAAATTTTTATTTTCCTGAGCTGCTACGCTGCGGTTCAGGGAGGTTTTTCGGGTTTAAACATCGGGAAGATAAATAATTTTTTTGGTAAATTAAGTATATTTTGTCGGAAAGGTAGAATTTTTCTTATCCTCTTGCTTTTAGAAACTGTAAAATGATACTATTATCTGGCGGAAAATTTTCCCTATGAGCAAATAAAAAGGTATGTTAAATCTTACACAATTATATTTTTGTCTATAAATTTAATTTCGAAGGAGTTTGTAAAAATGCTAAAAAAATGTATTAGTTTAGTGTTAAGTTTAATTATGCTTTCTGGAATCGGAAGTATGGGTGCCTCAGCATTGAGTTTACCGTGGAGTGAGAAAGAAAAAGTTGATATCGATATTTGTGATCAGAGAAATGAAGCTGGGGGCTATTTTGATTTAGGCTGTGCTGAGTCCAAAGGAATAAGAGAAATTCAAAAATATCCTGATAAATCTCAAAAGATAAAAAATGTGGGACCAAATGCTGAATATACTTTGCATTTTTGGCCATACAATACTCTTGATGAGTTCGCTTCAGTTTTTAATAGAGCTTTATTTGCGGCTGAAACAGAAAAGGAAATAGAATCTACAAGGCAAAAGGCTGTTCAAGGAGTAATGTATACTTTCGGGATTTCTCTAACCGATGCACAAGAAATTGTTAATGGGTTATTTAAAAAACTTAATATGAGTGATCATAAAAAAGAGGAACTTATCAGTGAGGTCGTAAAGGGTATAGGTAATGACTCAAATTATGTAAAAAAATGGAGTTTTATTGGAGCTGCAGTAGGATTAGGTGCTGGAGCCTTATCATTTGTGTTCCCACCAATCGCAGCAGTGGCGGCTACTGCTGCAGCAAAAACTGGAATTATCCTAGGAGGAACTGTTATTGGGGGTAGTGCTGGAAGTATATTTTCATCTTCGTCAAAAGCGAATGATCTTTTTGAGCAAGCGCGCGGCAGAAGAATTGATGTTTTTAATTATATATCTGCGATAGAGCATATTTTAGCTTGCATAAAAAAAGATTGCTGGAAAGACAAAAATACTGTGTATATAGAATTTTGTTTTGATCCAAAAGATTACTATTCACTTGTAAATTTTAGAAAGCTTAATGTCCCAGAAAGTACGAATTATGAAAAATATTCTGAAAAATTTGAATCTTTGAAATCCGAGCTACCTGAAATTTTGAATCAGTATAGGTAAGGAGAGTGATATTGTGAATATTGTAAAAAAAATTGTTTCAATTATTTTATGTTTGTCATTTTTGATGGCTAGTGTGTCAATTACAAGTTTTGCATCAATTTATGAAGAATGCATGCAGGAAAGTAATGGAATTGTTTCCAAAATGCTTGATTGTGCAAACGATGAAGCAATAGCACAAGTAAAAAATGGACAATCTTACGTAAAAATGAGCAATATAGGACTTACCGGTGAATACACTTTGCATGTTTTTGATTACAGCAAACTAAATGAAGTGATTTCTAAGTTAAACCCAGAGTCGCAAGCGATCTCGTTAAAAGAAATTGATAAAATAGGTACTTGGGAAAGCAATATTGTCCCCATTATGTCCGGAGTTTTTGCGACGGCAATTGCAAGTCTAGGTGTATTTTTTTATAACAAAAAAGCTGAACAAGGAATTCAAAAACAACTTTCTGGCTTAGTTACGACTGGCATTGAAGGTGCCGAGTTAATAGCATACTTACATAATAAAAAAACCGAGCTTGAAAAACAAAACCTTCTTTCTCCTTTAGGTATCTTTGGCATTATAAGCTCAACTGGACTAATTGTTATGTCTAGTGTAAAAGTTTGTATTGATTCTTTTTTTTCAAATAAAAAATATGAACAAACTCATTTAAGAAGAATCGATGGTTTTAATTATCAATCTACGCTAGAACAAATTTCGACTTGCATAAATAAAGGTTCTTGGCAAGACGGAAGAGATACAATTTTTGTAGAAATGTGTTCTGATCCTCAAGATTATTATTCTTTAGTTAGCTTTATAAAATCCGGAAAAAACTACACTGACGCAGAAAAAGAACAGCATGAAAAGGACATGATAACACTGGGCGAAAATATAAGTCAAATTTTAAATAAATCTAATAATTAAGGGGAACTTTATAAATGAAAAGAATAATACCAATTATTCTAATGTTAGCTTTAATTTTAGCTACCGGAAATGTAAGTGTAATGGCTAATCAATCTGATTTAGATATGAGTCACAACTGGAAAGAAGAAGACTTTCTATTGGATAGCACTTGGCATGAGGGACCATGCAAAAATCATAAGCCGACCTGCAAAAAGTATTTAATTCGTTATGATGATGCTGAAAAAATAATAGATTACTTTACAAAATTAGCTAATAAGGCTGAAGATTTTGTTGTTGAAGATGGGTCTATTAAACAAGAGCTGGCCCTAGCTGTAGGCGGACTTGCTGGATTGCTAGGAACGGGCGCTGTAATATATTTTAGCCCATTTGCAGCAATTCCAGCTTCCATAATGGCGTTGGGCTCAGCCGGCATTTGCGCTGCTCGAAACGGCATTATAGCCCCTATGGAAGAGACTGCAACTGGGGTATTCGGTTTTCCTGGACGTGCAGCCGGGTGGGTTAAGAGTTGGTTTGCAAAAACCGAAGGTTTAAATAATCCAGACAAGGGAGTTGTTGGGGAGTTTTGGGATTTATTGTGCGGAGATAAATCTAAGGAAAGCAAAGACGCTGGTTATATTGAATCACTTCGATTTAGGTTATTTGGCGACAAAATAGAAAAAGTTATACCTAAAGAGGAAATTGCAAAACCATTTAAGCAGGTAGTGGAAGACTTTTCTAAAATGGTTAAAGAAAAGCAGTGGGAGCACAAAGATATAATAGTTGTGACGGTAGACACAGATCCAACAAGCCCCGGTGCTAAAGTAGCTTTTGATATGAGTGGTTTTCAAATTCCATACGATAAAGATAAATCTGAATATTTCAAAAATATAATATAAATAATAAGAGGTGCAAAGCTTTAAGCTAGCACCTCTTATTATTTGTCCATAAAAATGTTTTAATTGAAAAAGTTGTCTAAATCAAATATATTTTAATATAAGTCTTTGTTCTTGTCAATACTAATCTTTAATTTACTTAATCTGTGGCAAAAAACCTTATATTCCCTGCTATATATAGCAGCCCCCTATTGTAGTTATTTTCTACAGTAGGGGGTTGTCTATTGTCTGTTTTTTGGACCTGGTCATTCTACTTTATAGCTTTGAAGTTGTATATAAATCATTTGTTTCTCCTAAAAGCCAAGCTGCACTCGTTTTTAGCACTTTAGCTATAGCTACTAATTGTATATCAGTAACTGGCCTAATACATAATTCGATTTTTCCAATAGAACTTTCACTAAGATAGATCCCATCTAATTCTAGGCGAGCACTTATATCTTTTTGAGTTGCTTTAGGTTTCTCTAAAAGTCGAGCTTCTCTCATTCTAGGCCCTATAATATTTCTGCCTTTATGCATAATTAAAATTTTTCCTTTTTTTATTGATTATATAAAATAAAAAATGTTATAATCGGACTGTTAGTCCTTTAAATTAATTAAAAAGGAGGTCTTACTATATCCACTTACATCACTGATAAAGCTGATTTAGCAGAAAATATAAGAAACATTCGGGTAAGTTTTAGATTAACTCAAGAGGAAGTAGCTGAAATTCTGGTGGTAGAGCGCTCTACTCATGCGTACTATGAAACGGGAAAAGTACAGCCGAACGCATTTCATTTAATAAAATTAGCAATGCATTTTAAAATTCCTTTGGAAACTTTTTACACAAAGGATGGCGGTCTAAAACAGTTAAAAGAAATTTGCAAACAGGCACAACTAGGAGACAAATTATGGTAAATTTGATTTTATTGGCCCTTGTTCTTATTTTAAATTTATTTTATTTATGGGAAAGCATAAAAAAACACAAAAAATGGGAGATGGCATTGTATGCAATTTTCTCGATTTCATTATTTTTAACTATTTTAAATCATCTTATGAAATAAAAGAAAACTGTTAATTAATTCTCGGAAATTGTTTATTTAAAAAAGGAAAAATACAAACTTATTTTTGTCTTTTAAATTAACACTGCTGATTTTAAAAAATATTGCAGATTTGCGTCTTAGAAAATATCCAACTTAACTTTGCAAGATCATTCTAACCGTTTGGAAAACATATGAAAGATGCCAAAGCAAAGGTCGTAGGATAATATGCATGTTCGTGTCATCAATTAATTATTAAGGTGAGACTTACTCATTTGAGTAGGCCTTGCCTTTTTTGCTTTGGCGCGAGGGAAGCAAATTGTGAAACGCTGGATTTTATATTACGCACGGTTCCCATAGAGCCGCTCTAGATCATTTCAAAATTAATGATTTGGAGCGTGCGTAAAATGGAAAAAAGTAATGCTTACTACTATAAGGTTGTTGAAAGGATGGATATCAGGGACTTTAACAACCAAACGAAGATAGAAAAACATGAGTATTTATTTGATGAGGACAAACATAGTGGGCACTTCAAAGAGACCTATTTTGACAGAAGTTTAACAGGTTGGATTGAGATGATAGAAAGCCCAAAACTTTATAAAGCAATCAAAGACTTACCGGTAGAAGACCAGATATTTATCAGCTACATAGTTAAAGAGGGGAAAACACAAGAGGATTTGTCTAAAGTTTATAAAACCTCACAGCCAAATATAGCAAGACGCCTTAATTCAATAACACAAATAATAAAAAGAAATTTGTCTTAAACGTAGAATTTTAAGATTTTTTTGAATTTCCCCTTGCAACACGATATAAAAAATACCTCTAATTTCCTTTATATATATAGAGGGTTTTTTAGAGGTTAAAAAACTTAAACACATTCAATCCTCTATTTAACAAAATGCGCGAACCTTGAAAATTAAATAATCAACACTCAGCTACGTTAAGCTGTTGGACAAGCGTCTTATCAAGTGCGCCTTGAGCGACAAACACTTAGATATAAAACTAATTGGTTATTAGTCCGCCAAGAATCCAGCAGCCCATAATGATACTCCCGCACGCAGTCGAGATTAAGTTCCAGAGCGCGGTTCCAATGAGGGAAAGGTTAAATTCCTGTGTTACCGTTAACCAGCGGTAGGTTGAGAGGTTGAAAGTTTTTATAAACTATTAAGAGGTAATGATTATGAAAAGAATGTTTTCGCAATATCCAGATGTTGTTTCTATAAATGAACTCATGGATATGCTTAAGATTGGAAAGAATACTGCTTATTCCCTATTGCGTGAAGAAAAAATTAAAAACATAAAGATTGGCAAGCAATATAGGATTCCTAAGCGTTATATCATAGAATATTTAAATTGCGGATAACACTCGCTCCTTGACAGACGTGGTATAATGGAAGTATGTCAGTGAGATGTATTCATTCAATTATTAAGGAGGATACATTATGACAGGAAGTATTCAAGTAAAAAATGATACTTATTATGCAGTTTTAAATTTAAAAGAAGGAGGCAAATATAAACAAAAGTGGGTTTCTACAAAATTAAATACAAAGGGTAATAAAAGACGCGCAAATGAAATTTTAAATGAATTAATAGCTGAATATGAAATGGAAGAGCCTGTAGCTAATAATGATATTTTGTTTTCAGATTATTTAATGCAGTGGTTGGAAAAGAAAAAAGATAAAGTTGAAATAATAACTTTTGAGGGGTATAAAACACAAGCGGAAAAGCATATTTTCCCCTATTTTCAAAAAAAGAAGCTTAATTTGTCTGAAATAAAACCATCTCATATTGCGGATTATTACGAAAATAAATTTAGAAGTGGTCGTCTCGATGGCAAAAAGGGCGGTCTATCAATTCGTACAATAAAAATGCAGAGCTTTATAATTAAGTCTGTTTTAGAAGAAGCAGCTTTCTATGAGCTAATACTGAGAAATCCTGCAGCGAAAGTACCCTTACCGAAAAAAGAAGACGAGGAAAGTAAGGGGGTTTTTCTTGACGCGAAAGAAGCAAATGATGTTTTAAAATTATTTCGTGATCATCACTTACAACCGCTAATTTACATGACATTATATTATGGGTTGCGTCGTAGCGAAGTGTTGGGGCTTAAATGGTCCGCTATAGATTTTGAAAATGATATTGTCGAAATAAGGCATACGGTTGTTAAAAACCTTACCATAGTAGCTAAAGACAAAACTAAAACCGCAGCAGGCAAACGAAAATACGCATTGCTTCCGGAAATTAAAAATGTTTTGATTGATCTTCGTAAAAAGATCTCTGATAATCGAAACACATTTGGCAACACTTACACAGCAACAGATTATGTCTTTACTTGGCCTGATGGAAGATTATACAGGCCTGATTACATAACAAAAGAATTTCAGAAAGTGTTGGCAAAAAATAATTTTCCAGAAATGCGATTTCACGATTTAAGACATAGCTGCGCAAGCATTTTATATGATAAGGGCTGGGAATTAAAAGACGTTCAAACCTGGTTAGGACACGCTGACATAGAAACAACTGCGAATGTTTATACGCACATCAGCAACACGAGAAAAAATAATATGGCGAAAAACATTGAAAATACATTTTCTTTGTAACCCATAAAACGGCATGGCAAAGCACGTTTTGCGAAAAATTCGTAGCAGAATTCGTAGCACTTTAGATTTTAGGGTAAAAACAAAAACCGCACAAGCACTGAAAATTCAGTATTCATGAGGTTTATAGATGGTGGAGATAAGCGGGATCGAACCGCTGACCTCTTGAATGCCATTCAAGCGCTCTCCCAGCTGAGCTATACCCCCAAGCAAATACCCTACAAGATTACTTTAACATACAAATCATAATTTTGCAAGTAGCCCTTTTAAAAAATTTTACAACTTATTTTCAAGTATAGTTTCAAACAACCTAACTCTAAAGTGCATGCTAAAGCAAAAGTCATTAAAAGTTAAGAGGTTGTAGCTTTAATTTTTAGTTTTTAAAGTTGCCTAATATTACGCCGGAGGGGATAAAATTTTAAATTTTTTGATTAGCCTAAAAGATCTGACATATTGTAAAGCCCAGGGGCCTTGCTGAGTAAAAATAAAGCAGCATTTAATGCGCCAGCAGCAAAAATCTCCTTTGATTGTGCTGAATGTGAAAGCGTTACAGTTTCATTATTTCCTGCAAAAATTACATCATGTTCACCAACAATTGTTCCCCCTCGAACGGAATGAATACCTATTTCGTTGGATGATCTTTTTTCTTTCTTTAAATGCCTGTCATAAACATACTTTGGACATGATTTTAAAGAATCAGATATAGCATTTGCTAGCATTAGTGCAGTTCCACTGGGTGCGTCAATTTTTTGATTATGATGCTTTTCAACTATTTCAATATCAAAATTACTTCCTAAAACCTTTGCAGCCTTTTTAGCAAGTTCTATTAGTAAGTTTACTCCAAGAGACATGTTCCCAGAATAAAATATCGGAACAATTTTTGATGCACGCTTAATTTTTTCTATTTGTTCACAAGAAAATCCGGTTGTACATATAACAATAGGCAATTTTTTATTTATAGAAAACTTTAATAACGAATCTAATCGCTCGGGATGTGAAAAGTCAATTATAATATCAGCATCTTCATTTATTGAAAGAGGATCTTTAAAAATTTCGTATTCGACTTCACAAATATTTTTAGAGCCAATTCCCGCAACCACTTTTAAACTTTCCTTTTGCAGTATTAGTTTATTTAAAACCTGCCCCATTTTTCCGCATGCACCACTGAGAATTACTTTTGTCATTTTTAGACATCCTTTTTATATATTTATTTTATATTCTCATAATTTTTTATAGACATCTTTAATTTTTCTATTAAATCTATATTCATAGAGACAAGTGGTAATCTACATTTTCCACAGTTAAACCCTATTATTTTTAGAGCTTCTTTAACTGGAATTGGATTTACGTCACAAAACAGCATGTTCATAAGGTCTAAAGCTTTTAAAAACATATCGCGACATTTTTCAAGGTTACCAGAAATGAAACTTTTAGTTATATTGTGGCTTTCTAACGGGCAAATATTTGCAAAAACAGAAATAACTCCAAGACCACCAAGAGACATTATTGGAAGGGTTTGGTCATCGTTCCCAGAATAAACATTAAGATTGTCGCCACAAAGTGAAATTATCTTGGCAATATCTGAAATATTTCCAGAAGCTTCTTTAATAGCAACAATATTTTTGTGTTTTGAAAGCTCTAAACAAGTTTCTGGTTTTATGGAGACACCTGTTCTTGACGGGACAGTGTACAGAATAATAGGAAGAGATACCCCGTTGGCTATATACGTGTAGTGTTCAACTAGACCCGCTTGAGATGTTTTGTTGTAATATGGTGTTACAATTAAAAGTGCATCACAGCCGAGCTCTTGCGCTTTTAATGAACGCTTTAACGCGGTTTCGGTGTTGTTGCTGCCAGTACCTGCAATTACAGGGATTCTGCCTGCCACTTTTTCTACAGCGAATTTTATTAAGTTTGTGTGTTCATCTTCGCTTAAAGTTGCAGATTCACCGGTAGTTCCACAGACAATAATTGCATCGGTTTTATTTTTTATCTGAAATTCTATGAGTTTTTCGAATGTGTCATAATTTACTGAGCCATCTTCGTTCATAGGGGTAACAATAGCAACACCGGAACCTTTAAAAACTATTTTTTTCATATAAAAAACCTCCAAAAATAAATTACAAATTAAGACAGGTCTGAGGGTGCCATGAAAATGGCGTCTCATCTTCTAGTTTATATTTAGATATATTTCTTAGCGCAAAGCAGCTCGGCCATTAAAATAGCGCCACCGGCTGCGCCTCTTATAGTATTGTGAGACATACAGACAAATTTTATGTCGTATTGAGAGTCTTCTCTAAGGCGACCGATAGAAATCCCCATACCATTTTCTATGTTTCTATCAAGTTTAATTTGAGGTCTTGCATTATCTTCAAAATAGGTTAAAAATTGTTTTGGCGCTGATGGCAAATTTAGTTCTTGCACAGTACTTTTATAATTTTGCCATCTAAATTTTATTTCGTCAAGAGAGGTTTTTTTGTTAAACGATACAAATACAGCTGCTGTATGTCCATTGCTAACAGGCACTCTGAAACATTGTGTAGTTATTTTAGGATGAATTGCATTTATTATTTTATTATTTTCAATGTGACCCCAGATTTTTAATGGTTCAAGTTCAGATTTTTCTTCTTCTCCGCCAATGTATGGTATCAAATTATCAATCATTTTTGGCCAGGTTTCAAAAGTCTTTCCCGCACCTGAAATTGCTTGGTATGTACATGCTAAAACTTTTTCAACTTCTAAATCAAGTAAAGGATTAATTGCTGGAACAAAACTTTGAAGCGAGCAGTTTGGTTTTACAGCAATAAAGCCACGTTTTGTTCCTAATCGTTTTTTCTGTGACGGTATAATTTCTATATGTTCAGGATTTATTTCTGGTAATATCATAGGAACATCAGAGAAATATCTGCAGGCGCTATTATTTGATATAACGGGACATTCAAGTTTAGCATACTTTTCTTCAAGAGCTACTATCTGTTCCTTTTTCATATTTACAGCACAAAAAACAAAATCAACCATGGACACAATTTTGTCAATATCATTTTCAGCATCAAGAACGATCATATTTTCAATGTTTTCCGGAATTGCAATTGGCATAAACCAGCGCCCATTTACGGCATCTTTGTAAGCCATCCCAGCAGAATTTTTACTAGCTGCTAATACTTTAATTTGAAACCATGGGTGATTTTCAAGTAAAGTAACGAACCTTTGGCCAACCATTCCGGTTGCACCAAGTATGCCTACGCTGTACTTTTTCATAAAAAAGACGATATTTTAAATTGTATCGTCATTTTCCCACCTTTCTTCTTTTTGATTAAATGTTGATACTTGTCAAACAATTTAATATAATGGTAATATTGGATTTAAAAATCCAGATCACAGTATAACATTTTCAAGCTATTTTAGCAACTTAGAGGTGCGCCACTTCTGCGCTCGCAATGCTTGCACTTTCGCGGCGCACCTCTAAACAATTAAAGACTAGACGCTATTTACATAATTAGCACAAAAAAGGATTGTTTTTATGAATAAAAAAGACTTTTATTATGATTTGCCACCAGAATTGATCGCTCAAACACCAATTGAAAAAAGAGACAACTCTCGTCTTTTGGTTTTAGATAAAGATACGGGGAAAATTTCACATAAACATTTTTATGACATAATAGATGAGCTTATGCCAAACGATTGTCTTATATTAAATGATTCAAGAGTTTTACCAGCTAGAATTTACGGAACCCGTGAAGATACAGGTGCAGTCGTTGAATTTTTATTACTTAATAAGAGGGCAGAAAATATTTGGGAAACCATAGCGGGTCCAGGGAAAAAAGCAAAAGAGGGAACAACTTTTGTTTTTGGAGATGGATTGCTAAAAGGTAAAGTGCTTGAAGTTTTACCAGATGGAAATAGAATAATTGAGTTTTCTTATACTGGAAATTTTTATAACATTTTAGATAAAATCGGAAGTATGCCATTGCCACATTACATAACTAAAAAACTAGCTGATAAAGAAAGGTATCAGACTGTTTATTCAAAAGAATTAGGTTCGGCGGCAGCTCCAACTGCTGGGCTACATTTTACTAAAGAACTTCTTGCAAAAGCAAAAGAAAAAGGAATAAATATAGGTTTTGTTACTCTTCATGTTGGGCTTGGAACCTTTAGACCGGTAAAAGTAGATAATATACTAGACCATAAAATGCACAGTGAGCACTATGAGGTTTCAAGGGAAACAGCAGATCTTATAAAAGCAACAAAACAAAATGGCGGCAGGGTAATTTCAGTTGGCACAACTAGCTGCAGAACTTTAGAGTCTATGTTTAAAAATGAAGGAGAAATAAAAGAAAGCAGCGGATGGACTGACATATTTATTTATCCTGGGTATAAATTTAATGTTATAGATGCTTTGATTACGAATTTTCACTTACCAGAAAGCACATTAATTATGTTGGTTTCGGCATTTTGTGGGAGAGAAACTGCTTTGAATGCATATTCTGAAGCAATTCGTGAAAAATATAGGTTTTTTAGTTTTGGTGACTCTATGTTTATAAAATAAATTAAATGTTTTTTGGTAAGAGGTTAATAATATTGAAAAATCAAGTTGCTTAATATATAATGAGAAGGGAAAAATTAGATTTTTATAATTTTAAGGGGCTCTATTTAATGTTATTTTTAAAAAAATGGGAAAACTTACCGGAGAGTTTGAGAAATGATGAAGTCAGGTATTATTATGATAAATTAAAAGAAAAAAAGGTTACTTTATTTTTAAAGAGAGCATTTGATATAATTTTTTCATTGGTTTTGTTGATTTTACTGTTACCACTATTTTTTGTAGTTGCAATAATGGTTAAGTCCACTTCTAAAGGGCCAATTTTTTACTTGCAGGAAAGAGTAACAACGTTTGGCCGCACTTTTAAAATAATAAAATTTAGAACAATGGTAGTAAACGCCGATAAAACCGGAAGCCTTGTAACAACAGATAACGATATAAGGGTCACGAAAGTTGGGAAAAAGCTTAGAAAATTAAGACTAGATGAGATTCCTCAACTTATAAATATTTTAATGGGCGATATGAGTTTTGTGGGAACAAGACCGGAAGTTTTAAAATATGTTGATCATTATCAAGATTATATGCTGGCAACCCTGCTTATGCCAGCTGGAGTTACGTCGCTTGCGAGTATTGCCTTTAAAGATGAAGAAAAGCTTCTAAAAGATGCAAAAAATGTCGATGAAGTATATGTAAAAGATGTATTACCACAAAAAATGAAGTATAATATTGAATATATGGAAAAATTTAATTTGTTTTATGATTTAAAAATAATGATAAAAACAGTTTTTGCAGTAAATTCATAAATTAACAAAATTATAAATTGCAAAGTGAGAAGGGAATAAATTTGGATACTATAAAATTTTCGCCGCCAGATATAACTCAAGCGGAAATAGATGAAGTGGTTGATACTTTAAAATCTGGTTGGATAACTACAGGACCCAAAACTAAACTTTTTGAAAAAGAAATTGCAAGTTATTGCGGAACTAATATGGCTGTATGTTTAAATTCGGCAACAGCATGTATGGAACTTATTTTACGAGTTTTAGGTGTAGGACCTGGGGACGAAGTTATTACCAGTGCTTATACATATACGGCATCGGCTAGTGTTATTTGCCACACAGGCGCAACGCCAGTTTTAGTAGATACTGCTAAAGACTCCTTTTTTATGGATTATGATAAGCTTGAAAAAGCAATAACCAATAAAACAAAAGTTATTATTCCGGTTGACTTGTTTGGCATAATGTGTGACTATGATAGAATACTTGGAATTGTAAATAAGAAAAAAAATTTATTTGTACCAAACAATGACATTCAAAAACAATTTGGCCGTATTATAGTTATGGCAGATTCAGCTCATGCTTTTGGTGCTAGCGTTGGCGATGCAAAGTGTGGATCGGTTGCTGATTTTTCGAGTTTTTCGTTTCATGCAGTTAAAAATCTTACTACTGCAGAAGGCGGGGCATTAACTTGGAAAAGCATACCGGGAGTTTCCGACGAAGACTTATATAATGAGTTTATGCTTTTGTCGCTTCATGGGCAAACTAAAGATGCGCTTTCTAAAACTCAAGCAGGTAGCTGGGAGTATGACATAAAAATACTGGGTTATAAATGTAATATGACAGATATAATGGCCGCAATTGGGCTTGCTCAATTGAAAAGATATGATCGCTTATTAAGTCATAGGCGGGAAATAATAGAAAAGTATAGTAAAGAATTAGAGGGAGAGCCTGTATCAGTTTTGACTCATTATGAGGGGAATAAAATCTCTAGTGGACATCTTTTTCCTGTTAGATTAAATGGTAAAGATGAAAGTTTTAGAAATGAACTGATAAAATTGATGGCACAAAAAGGGATAAGTACAAATGTGCATTATAAACCGCTTCCGCTGCTTACAGCATATAAAAATTTAGAATTTAATATTAAGGATTTTGAAAATGCATTTAATATGTATAAAAATGAGATAACTTTACCGCTACATACATTGCTTTCGGATGATCAAGTAGATTATATTATAAATACTTTTAAAAAGTTTCTTAGCGATTTAAAATAAAGAAGTGGAGAGCGGCAGGCTTTTTTTTAAAAAGCAGGAGCCAGAAATTAGGGTAGGCTTTTAAGTATAAAAATTGATTTTAAAAACCTAATTTCTGGCTCCTGTCAGCTAAGCTGGCGCTGCCGCTCCAAGAAGTTACAGAAAATAAATATGGGAAAGAAAATTGGGGTTGACTTTTAATTGGAAGAAATAAGAAAAAATTCTTTTATTAATATGTTAGAGGATACACACTTATTTAGAACAATATATTTTATTAACTTGCTTTTAGGATCAATAGTCACTTTGGATGTAGTGTCAGGAATAATGGATGGCTTTTTAATGATATGGGCAATTTTTATTTTTAAAAATAATCTTACTAAAAATAAAAATATTTTAAAAATAAAACACAGCAAAATATTACTATGTTTTATTGCGTCTGCAATATTAACTGCGCTTATTCAACTAAGAGTATCCTTTCCTATAAATTTTGGTTTTGATTTAATAATGATATTTCATTTTGCTGTTTGCTTTTTTATTTTTTATGGTATGCATATTGAAAATAAAGAAAAAATATATGGTGAGATGATAAAATTATTTAAATATATTGTTTTTTTAACAACAATATTAACATTTATTAGTTTTATAGTAGTTTTATTTAAAAATAAAATTGTCATAGAAGGAAGTACTCAAACTTTTGGAAATTTTAAATATGTAATAGGCATGTATGAAACTGCTGGAATAGAAAGGTTTACCGGACTTTATATAAACCCTAACATTTTAGCTTTTTGTTCGGTGGTTTCAATAATTTTTTGTACTATGCTGGCAAGAGAAAAGGAATTTCTAAAAGAACAAAAAAGGTGGATACAAATAACAACCTTTTTTGTTTGTATACTTATTAATTTAGCAGCCCTCATATTGAGCGATTCTATAGCATCATTTTTGCTAATGATAATATATATTATTTTTTTGATGTTTTATAGATTAGTAGTATCTAATAAAAGTAGGCTCTTTAAAAAAAGCAAATTTGCAAGTCTTATAGTATTTATTATATTAGGAATATCCTTAATATTAGGCTCTATAGGAATTAGATATAGTTTTCAAAATGAAGCATCTGACTTTATTAATGATGTGTATTCGATAGTGTCAGGCAATGATGAGGCTATTAACGGTCAAAATGATATAATTTTTGGAAGAGGTCATTATGACCTGGAAGGGGGAAATGGAAGAAGAAGACTTTTAAAACAAGCTTCTATCATATTTAAGCATAATCCAGTTATGGGAATTGGTATTGCTAATATTAAAAAATATGGTCAAATGTATTTTGATTCAGGCATAGCTTTTCCAAATTTTCACAATGGATATGTTACTATATTGGTTTGTTATGGTGCAATTGGATTTTTATTTTTTATGAGCTTTTTTCTAATATTACTTTTTCAATTTTTTAGATTTTTATTTAATAATAGGATAAGCCAAAATATTTTTCCAAATTTACTTTCAGCTATTTTAGCTTATAGTGTATTTAGCCTTTTTGAAAAAACCATTATATCAGAGATAAATTTTATGGGTGTTTTCTTTTGGTTAATGCTAGGTTATGCTTCAACCTACTTATTTAATGAAAATAGTAAATCAAAAACGATTAAGAGTATATGAATTTTAACCCCAATAAGCTGATCAATATTTTAAAGTCCTAACATTTACAAATTATAATTTCTGAATTTAATAAAAATTTATGTGAAATATAAACTACATAGATTTGCAAAAAACAGAAGATACTGTTATTAGCTATTATTAATTACTAATTGTAATTTTGTAAGTGGAGGAGTCTTTAATGAAAGATGGTTTTTTGAAAGTTTGCTGTGCGGTTCCAGGTATAAATGTTGCAGACTGCAAATATAATGTTGATAATATTCTTTCTTTGATTTTTCAGGCAAATGAGCAAAATGTGTCTCTTATTGTTTTCCCAGAACTTTCTATTACGGCATATACTTGTGGGGATTTATTTTTGCACAAGAGCTTATTAGATAAGGCAAAGGAGTCACTTTTGTATATAGCAAAAGAGACCTTTAAGTTAGACATGCTGATATTAGTAGGTTTGCCCTTTGTTGATGGTTTTAATATTTATAATTGTGGAGCAGTTATATATCATGGAGAAGTTTTAGGGTTAGTACCAAAAACAAATTTACCAAATTACTTGCAGTATTATGAGCAAAGGTATTTTTCAACAGCTAAAAGTTATAAAACAGTTCTGTTAAATGGCAAAGAAATACCTTTTGGCCCGAATTTAATCTTTGCATGCAGAAATATTCCTGAACTTAAACTTGGTCTTGAAATTTGCGAAGATCTATGGGTTGCTACACCACCATCTGGGCAACTTGCAAAAGCAGGTGCATCTGTTATTGCTAATTTATCGGCAAGTGATGAATCTTTGGGTAAGCCACAATATAGGTTATTATTGGTGAAAGCGCAGTCAGCAAGGCTTAACTGTGCTTATATTTATTCAAGTGCTGGAACCGGTGAATCATCAACGGATGTTGTCTATTCTGGGCATAGCATGATTTGTGAAAATGGTGTAATTCTTAGTGAATCTGAAAAATTTAAAACTGGACTTACTATAGCTGAAATAGATTTGCAACTTTTAGAAGCAGAACGATTACACAGAAAATTTCAGTCACAAGAACCAGAACATATTATATATTTTGATTTACCGTCAAAAGATATTGAACTTACCCGAAAATTTTCAAAATGTCCGTTTATTCCATTAGATAGCTATAACAATCTTGATGAGCTTTGTGAGGATGCTTTATTGTTTCAAACAGAAGCCTTAAAGACAAAATTAAAAGTCATGGCTAATCAAAAAGTTGTTTTGGGCATATCTGGGGGGCTAGATTCTACGCTTGCACTTTGTGTAATCGTTAGGGCCCTGGATAGTTTAAATGTTGATAGAAAAAATATAATGGCAGTAACATTGCCTTGTTTTGGAACAAGTTATCAAACTAAAAATAACGCTATTTTATTGGCAGAAAAATTGGGTGTAACTTTAAGGGAAATATCAATAGAAAAGGCTGTAATTCAACATTTTGAAGATATAGGTCATGATAAAAATACACATGATATTGTTTTTGAAAATGCTCAGGCTAGAGAAAGAACACAAATTTTAATGGATATAGCCAATAAGGAGTCTGCTATAGTTGTGGGTACAGGTGACTTGTCAGAATTGGCTTTAGGTTTTGTGACTTATAACGGTGACCATATGTCAATGTACAATGTTAATTGCGCTATACCTAAGACCTTAGTTAAAACTTTGTTGTCTTATGAGGCTGATCGATTAGGCAAAGAATTGTGTGATATAATTCGTAATGTAATAAATACTCCTATTAGCCCAGAACTTTTGCCATTAAAGGACGAAAAAATACAGCAGATAACCGAAGATATAGTGGGCCCATATGAGTTGCACGACTTTTTTTTATATTATTTTTTACGATTTGGATTTTCATTGGACAAAATTTTAAGATTAGCAAGTACTGCATTTAAAGGCAAATACAATGATGATAAAATAAAAAAATGTTTAGATACCTTTGTAGATCGTTTTTTTGCAAATCAGTTTAAACGTTCGTGTTTACCTGATGGGCCTAAAATAGGGGAAATATCATTATCTCCAAGAAGCAATTTTAAAATGCCAAGTGATGCTTCATTTGCCTTTTTAAAGTAGGTTAAAATTTTTAATAAGAATTAAATATTAAAGTGGAGTACTTTTGAATTTTAGCATCTGAATTTTTTACAAAAAACAACACAAATATAAAGTTTTATGTATTATTCACACAAATTTATTAAAATCTTTTGTTTTACCTTGACAAGAACATTGATAAAGGCTAAAATAATAATTAATTAGGTTAATGGAAAGCGAAAACATGCTATTTCAAGCTACCATTACCTTATTGTGTTTTTATGTGCTAAATTAAATTGAGAATGGAAAACATTTTCAGATGGAGGAGAAATAATGAAGAAAAGTTTTAAAGCTTTAATAGCATCAATAACTGCAGTAGTTTTATGTTCATTGAGCACATCTTTTTGTCTAGCATCAGCAGTGATTGATGAAACAATTAAAAGTGTTAAAAGTGCAGGGGAGTTTGCATTAGCAGCTACTAATGCAAAAGATGGGGACAATATAGTTCTTTATAATGACATTATAATTACTAACCCAATAGAGATAAAATCATCTCTTACAGTTGATTTGAATGGACATACAATAACAATTATGAGTCGTGACAATGGAATCATTTGTGGAAAACGTGAATTTGATCATACGGATTATTACACGGTTGAACATCCGGGAAATTATGTTGCAGAATCACATGAAACTTGGAGCCCAGGGCATTGGTATGTTGATGGTTTTGGGTTAAGGCAATATGAATGTGGACGTTGGATTACAACTTATTCTAATGTATGGAAACCCGGTTGGAATGAAACTTGTTCCAAAGATGTGTATAACTATTTTGACAATATCAATATTGTATTTAAAAATGGATTTATTAATCAAACACCAGGTACTGACGGAGCAAATGGCATAAATGGAGAAAACGATGCTACCGGACAAAATGGTGATACAAAAAATGCTCCAATAAGTATTATTTCTGGTAATATAAGCTTACTTAGTATGAATATAAAGGCTGCTAATGGTGGCAAAGGTGGCAAAGGTGGTTATGAAAGCCTGTGGCATGTGCCTTTCGGAGGAGGAAACGGGGGCAATGGCGGCAATGGTGGTAATGGTGCGTATGCAATTTATTTAGACCACGATCAGGTTAAAGTCTTTGTAGATAGATATAGCACACTTTCTGGAGGCATTGGTGGAAAAGGTGGGCAAGGAAGTCGTCCTAATCCACATTATTGGGTATGGTCTGGGTCAAAGGGCAAAAATGGTAATGATGGTAAAGACTCAGCTATTTCAAATGATATGAAAAAGTTTTATTACATATAAAGAAATCTCCTGCAGTTTTCGCTGTAGGAGATTTTTTATATAAAATCACGAATTATTTAAGTGAAGGTTTATTATATAACTATTTTAAAGGTAGATTTTGCGATATAGTATAAAATAAGACTAACTATAAAATGTAAAGTAAAAAGCTTAAATTATAAGTTTTAATTCAAGGCAAAAACTTGTGCCACCTTGCTTGTTAATTTTATTGTCCCACATAGTTTGTGGAAAAACAATGTAAGAGATGAATATTTTTTATAAGTATTGAAATTTAATATGTCTAATTTCTTGATTTTTATTATGTAATGAGTTATTCTATGTATGTATGGTGTGTATTAAAAATTTTGGAGGAAAAAGATGCAGCCAAAATTTGAAATTAAAAAGGTAAAAAAAATCGTTGGTGCAGCTATGATAGCCTCTTTATATGTTGTTTTAACTTTTGTTTCTGCTTCATTTGGTGTAGCATATTACGGAGTTCAGTTGCGTATTTCCGAAGCATTGACTGTATTACCAGTGTTTTCACCATATGCAATACCAGCTTTAACTTGTGGCTGTTTTATATCAAATATGGCAAGTCCTCTTGGCGTATTGGACATGCTTTTCGGAACACTTTCGACATTTATAGCTGCTGTTTTAACAAGATTTTTAAGAAATTTTAAAATTGCTAATATTCCAATTTTGGCTCCATTACCACCAGTTGTTTTGGGATCTATTTTTATTGGGGCTTTAATTTCATTTTCTATGCCAAAAGGTTTTAGTTTTCCGGTTTTTTGTAGCACAGCTTTTAGTGTAGGATTAGGACAATTTATAGTTTGTTATGGTTTGGGGTTACCACTTTTAATTATAATAGATAAAAAACAACTTTATAATTTTTTTTAAAAGGAGAAAAAAATGTTAAAAGAGATGGGGGACAAAGCACCAAAAACAATAAAGGATGTACCGGCTGTAAGGCTGATTGTCTTAAGTTTTTTACTTGTTGTACTTTCTGGAGCATCACTTTTATATATGCCTTTTTGTTCTAAGATTCACGAAAAAACAAAATTTATAGACGCTCTTTTTACAGCAACTTCCGCAACTTGTGTTACAGGTCTTGCTGTATTTGACACGTTTACTAAATGGACTTTCGCTGGACAATTTGTAATACTTTTGTTAATACAATTAGGTGGTTTAGGAATAATAACTTTTACTACGGCAGGTACCCTTTTTTTAAGAGGAAAATTAGGATTTCGCGATTTACAAATAGCAAGTGAGCATACAAGTGGTAGAGTTATAGACATTTCAAATCTTATAAAAACAATTTTAATATGGACGTTTACTTGTGAAACCATAGGGTCAATTCTTCTTGCCATCAGATTTGTCCCTCAATTTGGTGTACAGGGAATTTGGCCGGCAATATTTACCGCGATTTCTGCTTACTGTAATGCTGGGTTTGATGTTATGGGATTTTTAGCCCCCGGCACAAGTTTCATGTATTATTCAAAAGATGCTTTAGTTAGTATTACAATTTCAGTTCTAATAATTTTTGGTGGCTTAGGTTTTATTGTTATAAGCGATATAGGTTCGTGTATCTATCGTAAGTTTAAAAAAATTAGAAGTCATAAAAGATTAAATGTTCATACAATATTAGTGCTTATAACTACTGCATCTTTAATTGTAGTAGGAACAACGTTATTTATGTTGTGTGAACAGAACAATACATTAAAAGATATGACTTTTTTTGACAAGTTGGATGTGTCATTTTTTCAAACAACAAGTATGAGAACAGCAGGATTTTTTTCTGCTCCTATAGATACTCAATTCGATATTACTAAAATCATGTCAATATTTTGGATGTTTATTGGCGCATCACCAGCATCTACAGGTGGAGGTATAAAAACAACGACACTTGCAGTTATAATCATTGCAGTTGTTGGTATATTAAAAGGCCAAGAAGATCCGGTTGTTCTAAAACATAAAATATCTAAATCAACAATTTATAAGGCCCTTACAATAGTGAGTCTGTCGTTTTTTTTGGTTACAATATTAACAATAATGATATTCTTTTTTGAACTGGATAAATCCTTTTTAAGCATTTTATATGAAGTTGTTTCGGCCTTTTCTACAACAGGCTTGACAACAGGAATAACCCCATTTTTATCTACTGCTTCTAAAGCACTTTTATCACTTGCTATGTTTACTGGAAGAGTTGGGCCAATTTCACTTATTTTATCAGTTACTATGAAGCAACATAAAAGAGGGTATGAAAAAATTTTGCCAGAGGGAAAAATAGTGGTCGGTTAAAAATACAATTATGTGTTGAAAAATAAAATTGGAGGGTTTGATTATGGTGATACTTGAAAGAATTAAGGAAAATAAAAAAATGATTTTGAAAGTTGGAGCTATGCTAGCGGTTGTGATTATAGCAGTTTTTGGTTGTTTTTTAATATTTTTTAATAATAGTCCTGTAGGGACCTGGAAACTTAATGAGGGACAAGCAGAAACTATTTTAACTTTAAAAAATGATGGAACAGCATCAATTCAAGTAGATTCAATTAAAGTTGATGGAACCTATGAGTTAAGTGGAGGAGATGCTGTTAAAATTAATATAAAAACTGACTCACAAAATCAGATAAACGATGAATATAAATATGAAGTTAAATCTGGTCTTACATCAAGATCTTTAAGCCTTACTAGTTCACAAGGAAAAAAAGTTACTTATACTCAATCCAAGCCAAAGGAAATTAAGGGAAGTGACAATTTTACTCCGGTAAAAGAAGTTTTAGGTACTTGGGAAAATAAATCAGTTAAATTTGAATATGAGTTAACTAATAAGGGTATAGCTATATTTAGAAAGGACAATACAACAATTAAACTTACTTATACTGTGGATGATACAAACATTACATTTAAGCAAAGTGTAAACGGTAAAAATCAAGAAAATGTTGTAAAATATAGCGTTGGAACGGATGAGTTGTTTCTTAATGGCATGAGGTTTACTAAAAAGGCATAAAAATAGCTGGATTTTCTGTTTTAGAAAGTCCAGCTTATTTTTTATTTAAAATTTTTTTCATCGTATCCAAAAGTCTTAAGAAGATTCATACGATTTCTCCAGTCTTCTTTAACTTTTACCCAAATCTTAAGATTTATTTTATTTCCAAAGAACTTTTCTATATCAAATCTAGCCATTGTACCAATTTTTTTAAGCATGTCACCATTTTTTCCAATTATAATGCCTTTGTGACTTTCTTTTTCGCAATATATAGTGGCATCTATATCAGTAATGTTTCCACTAGGACGCTCTTTCATCGTTTCAATATCAACAAAAACCCCGTGAGGAATTTCTTTATCTGTAACCTTTAGAATCTTTTCACGTATAATTTCAGAAACTAAAACTTTTTCGGGTTGATCAGTTAATGAGTCTTCATCAAAAAGATGGGGTCCAGCTACACAAAGCTTTTTAAGTTCAAGAATGAGCTCAGGTAAACCGTTTTTTTCTTTTACTGAAATAGGAACAATAGCTTTAAAATCAATTAATTTGGAATATTTGCTTATAATGTTTAATAAATCAGATTTGTTTTTTATTAGATCAATTTTGTTTATAGCAAGGATTACAGGAATAGATAGACTTTTAAACTTTTCAATTAATCGTATTTCATCTGCCTTTATATTTTTCCCAGGTTCTACTACCAATAAACCTATGTCAACGGAGGCTATAGATTCTTTAATTGATTTTTTCATGTATTCGCCCAAATGATTTTTAGGAGTGTGAATGCCAGGAGTGTCTATAAAAATAAGTTGAGTATCGTCAATGGTCAGAATTCCCATAATCCTAGTTCTAGTGGTTTGAGGTTTAGAGGATACTATTGAAATTTTTTGTCCAAGTAATGCATTTAAAAGTGATGATTTTCCTACATTTGGAACGCCGACAATAGCAATAAAACCACACCTAGAGTTCTCGTTTTTCATAAAAATACTTCCTTTATTTAAATGATTATTAGCTTATAAAAAATCAATACGTACAACACATAGGAAGTACGTATTGATTTTTTAATTATTTAATATGCATTAATTACCCTCATACATATCATAGCCGGAAGCTCCAAAGTAACCAAGCTCACGCATAATAACTTCTTCTTTTTCTCTCATCTTAATTCTATCAACACCGACATTTTCATGCTCATAACCAAGCAGGTGAAGAACAGAATGAGTGGTTAAAAAGCTAACTTCTTGTTGAAGTGTGTGGCCATACTTTTTAGCTTGTTCACAAGCTTTTTCTATTGAAATAACAACATCGCCAATTAATTGGACTCCAGTATCGGGTTCGATTGGATATTTACCTTTTTCCATGGTTTGAAATGAAAGAACATCGGTAGGCATATCTTTTTTGCGATATTTTTTATTTAATTCCTTAATTTCATCGTTGTTGACAAAAGTTACACCAATTTTTACAGAACCTTTAAAGTGTTCAGATCTTAAGACAGCAGTGCAAGCTCGTCTTACGATCATTCTAAGACCAGTTGGAATTTTTATATCTTTTTGGTTATCATTAATAATTACTTTTATTTTTTCCATAACTATAACTTTGATTACCTCTCTATATACTAAATTTTGATTTACAAAGCTTAATTAATAGTTTTTTATACCATACTAAACTTATAAAATAAAACATGAATAAGCTACAAATTATTTAAGCTTTTCTAAAACATTATAACATATCGAACAACAAAAGTCATTAAAAATTTATATTTTTTTTACTTTTGTAAAATATTACAATAAGTTCTAACTAAATTGTCGTGCACGATTAGATAACTATAGTAATATTGAATATTTATTCTAGCAAAATCGGCTCTTTTGTTGCTATATTTTCCTCACAATTATATGTAGCTATGATATAGTACTTATTATCTATTATTTTTTCCAAGGTATCTTTTTTTTGTATTTTTATATTTTTAAGTTCTAATTCTTCTCTTTTTTTTAAATTTTCTTTTGTTATGCTACAGGCTTCGTCTTTCGTAAAAATTTTTTTCTTTTTAGCGAATTCTTCCCAATACTCTTTATACATTGTTATAGGAAGAGATGCTTTTGCAACTTTTATATTATTTTTTTTAATTTTACGCTTAAAATTTCCTTTAGGTATTGGTGTTAGTGTTAGTGGAAATTTAAGACTTAAAATTTTTATATATTTTCTTTTTATAACTTTTCCGGTGGCTACTTCTTCGGTAGAATTTAAGTCAGTACTTTCTTTAAGTGTTTTTATAGTTGTTGCAAATATTTTAGCATCAGCATGTTGTAAGATGTTTTTGCCAAAACTGTCTTCAACAATGCCATTTACTAAAAGTTGACCCTTAACTACAGCATCTCCATTTTTTACCTCTGCAGTTCCACTGTATACTTCCATTCTGGTTATATGTGCATCACTTGTAGATTTTATATTGCAGGGAGTTTCTTTTTCAACAAGTTCAGGTGGCGTGATTTTTTCTTTTAGTTCAATTTCAAGGTTACAACCCCTTATGTTTACAGAAAACCAAGATATGTTACTAAATCGATTCATGGCCATACGTTCTATGGATGATGTATCTATTTTGTTTTTTAATGTTCCGCTTTCAATTGAAAGTTCAGATAAAAGTGAGCAAATCTCATTTTCTTCTATACTATTATTACCTTTAATATCAATATTCCAAATATGTAAAGATAAAAAATAAATAATAACAAAAAAACAAAGAATACCAATAGGAATGCCTTTTCGGCTCTTATACTTTTTTGTTATAAATATAAGCCCCCTTTTTTCAGATAATTTTATTTTCATTGAAGATTTTTTTGCTATTTTTCTAAGAGTTTTATACTCTGAAGCCATAGCTGATGCTGTAAATGTGTTTTTGTTTTTTTTTACATTCCATAGGCATATTCCATATCTTGCAGTCAAATTCATAAAACGCTCAGGAAAACAACCTGTAGCAGAAAATATTACATATCCAAAAATAAATCTTATAATTCTGAGCATAAATTATGAACTCCTTATGTAATAAACTCTATTGATGTAATAAAACCTGTTACTATTAATGAATCTGTATTTAGGCATTTAACAGATAGTTTTCTTCCGCAAAAGGCAGTTATCATTTTTCCCATATTTACTTTTATTATATTTTCATCATATTGAAGAATTCCTTTGCAACCCTCTATTATAACTTCGCTATTTGAGTTGACCTCAAAATGGGCAGAGTCCAATGAAGAGCCAAGAGGAAGCTGTGTGGAGCTTACAATTTTTTGCAAGCTTTTTTCTATATTGTTTTTTTTATTTTTTCTCCATAACCCCATTTTTTCACCTCGTTTATATACTAAAATATGCAAATATATCAATAAAAATAACAAGATAGCATATACATTAAAACGGGGTGGATACAAAAATGTTTAAAAGTATAAAAAAACTAAATAAAAATAGTGTAAAAAGTTTTTTGGTTTTTACCATAACTATATCTTTCATTATATGGTTTTTCTTCTCTACTAAGTTTGTATCAGTAGGCGCTAAATTTGGATTAAAGCTTTGCCTTAGCACTTTAGTTCCATCACTTTTTCCATTTATGGTTTTATCCTCATTAATTGTAAATTTAGGTTTTTGTAAAAGACTAAGTTTTATTTTAGGACCTATTACAAAGTTTTTATTTAAACTTCCGGGGGTAACGGGAGCTACAATTTTGCTTGGTTTTATAGGCGGCTATCCAACAGGAGCCAACGGCATAATGACTCTTTTAAAAAACAATTTAATTACAAATCAGCAAGCTGAACAAATGGCTTATTTTGTTGTTGGAGCTGGACCGTCTTTTGTTATTACTTTTGTAGGAAGCCAACTTTTGCATAACGAACATTTAGGTGTAATTTTGTTTGTATCTCAAGTTATATCATCTATCTTAATTGGAATAGGTATTGCAATATTTTCAAACAAAGAAACAATTGATAGAAGGTCAAGCAATAAAGAAACTAATTATAGCTTTTCACAGGGATTAATTATATCTACTTCTGATTCAGTGTATAGTACTATAAATATGTGTGCCTTTGTTGTTTTATTTTCTTCACTTTTAGAAGTAATAAAAAACAGTAAGATAAATATTTTTTTAGAACATTTTTTTTTAAGTTTTGGAATACAAAAAGAAACTTTTCAATTAATATTATCTATGCTTTTAGAAGTAACGAATGGTATGGTTAAAGGGGTTTCATGCCATATACCAATATTTTTATTGTCGTTTGCTATGGCTTGGGCTGGTATTTGTGTACATCTTCAAATATTTTATTGCTTAAAAGGCCTTAAATTTTCAAAATGCAAATTCATGCTATTTAGGCTTTTGCAAGGTGTAATTTCGGGAATAATAGCCCATATATTAGTTTGCTTTTTTACAAGCACTACGCAGGTATGCAATATTAAAATTTATGCCGCCGGAGATATGTTTTTTAGTGTGTCATGGTCAAGTTTTGCATTGATCTTACTCAGTTTATGCTTTTTAAGTACAATAACACTCTCAAATGTATCATTTAGTGATTATAAGTTAAAAAATAAAGTGTAGGTACGATAAAAAACAAAAAAAGCTTGTACCAATTTTAAAAGGTTAAAAACAAGCTTTTTTATAAATTTAGTTTTTATTAAGTGAAATTAAAAATAATAAACAAAAGCAGTAAACCTTTGTTTTCGTTTACTGTTTTTGTTATGTTTTATTATTTATTATTCTTATTTTACAAGAAGATAAGAATTTAGATATTATTCACTTAAAAAATAATGTCATAGAAATGAAATGCTAATTAATTTTTGTTTTGCGGTGGTTTTTTTTCACAACAAAACAAAATCCAACTAATTTCTACATTAGTTGGATTTTTTTAGATCGTTTTTGCATTTTTCGCAAATACATTGTCCTTTAAAGTCTATTAAATCTTCGTTTTCTCCACAGAAAATGCATGATTTATGGTATTTTTTTAAAATTATTTGTGGTCCGTCAACAAAAATTTCAAGAAGATCTTTGCTATTTAAATTCATTACCTTTCTTAGTTCAATGGGTAAGACTATTCTTCCCAAGTCATCAATTGGACGTATAACTCCTGTAGCTTTCATAGTTACTTCGCAGCCTCTCTGTATATAATTATTCGATCTTTATATTATGTAATCATAATATAGGGTAATAATACTATTTACAGATAAATTTGTCAATCGAGAACGAGATGAAAAATTTGGTAATTAGTAATATTTGTGATTTATTTCTCAATATATTTTACTTATATGAGGACGAAGTAGGGATTTTATGTTAGGTGTTGTTTGGGGTTTTATGATAATTATAAGTGTACTCTGTGCTGCTCTTACAGGCAGAATGGAGGCAGTTTCAAACGCTGTTTTATCAGGAGCAACTTCAGCCGTTGAACTTTTAATTTCTATGGTAGGTGTGATGGCTCTTTGGACGGGTATTATGAAAATTGCAGATGCCATTGGTGTTACAAAATTTTTGGCAAATTTATTTTCACCAATTATGACAAAGCTTTTTCCGGACTATGAAAAGGGTAGCCCTGCAATAAAAGCAATATGTATGAATGTTACAGCGAATGTTTTAGGGCTTGGAAATGCAGCAACTCCTATGGGAATAGCTGCAATGAAAGAAATGAGTAGAAGTAATAAGAATAAATTTATTGCAAATAATAGCATGGTTATGTTTGTTGTTATAAATACAGCATCTATACAGCTAGTTCCGACGATGATATCAATATTAAGGCAAAAACATGGAGCGGCTTTTCCCTTTGATGTTATGCCGGCTATTTGGTTGACTTCGTGTGTGGCGCTAACAGTTGGAATACTTACGGCTAAATTGTTAGAAAAGTGAGGAAGAAGCATTGGAAAAGTTTAGCTTTTATATAATTCCAACAATAATATTTATTATTGTTGGAATTGGTCTTTATAAAAAAATACATATTTTTGATTTATTTTTAAAAGGAGCAAAGGAAGGATTTTTAGGTACAGTATCAATAGCACCATCAATTATAGGGCTTATAACTGCTGTGTCTATGCTCAAAGCTTCCGGGGCGCTTGATATTTTTACTTCATTTATGGAGCCTTTTGCACAGTTGTTAAAAATACCAACACAAACAATACCTCTAATGCTCCTAAGACCTATTTCTGGGAGTGGTTCGTTAGCACTTATCGACTCAATTCTAGGAAGTGTTGGGCCAGACAGCTTTCCAGGGCGTGTTGCTTCTGTAATGATGGGTTCAACGGAGACCACATTCTATGCAATAGCTGTGTACTTTGGAGCAGTTGGCATAAAAAATACAAGGCATGCGATCCCAGCAGCATTAGCAGCAGATATTTCGGGTTTTCTATTTTCTTCTGTTGTTGTTTGTCTACTTTTTAAAAATTATTAATTGTTTGCTCTAAAAAAACTCTCATAAAAAATATTTTTTATGAGAGTTTTTTTATTTAGGCACAAAATACTGAGTAAAATTTTATTTTTACTAAGTTTTTATGATGTTATTATATTTTAAAACTTACATTTAGGTATTTATTATACTTTTTTTAAAAAACTATTTACAAATTAATATATTTATGCTATCATCAAAGCAGAAAAATTGTACCTTGAACAAAAATCGAGCGAAAATAGATTTTAAACTAAGCGAAATGACAAGTTTAAAAAATGGTAAAGAGGTGAGAGCCAATGTCAAAAGAAGCTGTTAAAAAATTTTATGCTTTATCAGAAAAAGATCTGGGTTTAAAAGCAGAACTTTTGGATATGGATAAGAAATATGGAAAAAATGATATTACAAGGGCGACATTACCGAGCTTGATTAAGAAAGAGGTAATTCCTATTGCAAAAAAAAGAGGACTTGTTTTTTCAGTTGAGGAGTTTATAGAGTGTTTAGAGGAGAAAAAAAGTAAGCTTGGAAAAGAAGACCTATTGGAGGTAAGTGGAGGACTTTCACCAAAGCAAGCAGCACTTGGACTTTCAGGAGTGCTTTTGTTATCAGTTGGGGCAGGAATTGGATCTCAGTTTATTGCCAGAGCAATTGATAAGTACCAGCAACAAAGAATAGAGCAAAAGGTAGATATAGAAAAAAAGTCACAAAGACATAAATTATATACAAAAGAAAAAAAGGAAAAAGTTTTAGAAGGACAAGAAGGTGAAAAGAAAGGTGAAAGCGAGGGGAATTTTAAAAATAAAAAAAGCAATCCAAATATTAAGTGGGTATAAAAACTTGGGATGTAAAATTTAATTTACGGAGGAAATAATATGCCTAAGGAGGATGTTAAAAAGTTCTATTTAATGGTAGAGAAAGATGAGGTATTAAGAAAAGAACTTTTGGAAATGGATAAAAGATATCAGCAAAAGGATATAAAAAGAGTCATGTTGCCAGCTTTAATTGAAAAGGAAATAATACCTATTGCAAAAAAGAGACGGCTTAACTTTTCAACTGAAGAGTTTATGGAATATTTAGAGGAAAAAAGAAATATCCTCACAGAAGAAGATTTACTAGATGTAAGTGGAGGACTTTCACCAAGGCAGGCGGCAATTGGGCTTTCAGGGGTACTTTTGTTATCGATTGGGGCAGGAATTGGAACTCAACTTATTGTTAGGAGTATTGATAATCAACCGGAGCAAAGAATGGAGCAGCGAATAGGCAGAGAGAAAAAAACAGAAGGACATAACAGGGGAAAAGGTCTAGAGGGAGAAAATAAGGGCAAGGAAAGAGATAGTTTCAAAAAGCATCGAGAAGGAGAAAATCAAGGTGAAGGCAGAGACAACCTTAAAATGCATGAAGAAAGAGAAAATAGGCAGGAAGGCAGAGACGGCTTTGAAAATCATAGAAAAGGTGAAAAATAGAGGAGGAAATTAATATGTCTAAGGCGAATGTTAAAAAGTTTTATTTAATGGCAGAGAAAGATGAAGTATTAAAAAAAGAACTTTTGGAAATGGATAAAAGGTATCAGCAAAAGGATATAAAAAGGGTTATGCTTCCAACTTTAATTGAAAAGGAAATAGTGCCTATCGCAAAAAATAGAGGGCTTGATTTTTCAACTGAAGAGTTTATGGAATACTTAGAGGAAAAAAGAAGTGTCCTAGCGGAAGAGGATTTGTTAGGGGTAAGCGGGGGACTTTCACCTAGAAAAGCAGCTTTAGGGCTTTCTGGGGTACTTCTTTTATCATTTGGAGTTGGTGGAGTAACCCAATTATTAGGAAGTCAAAGCTCTCAACCAATGCAACAGCAAAACTCTTCGGCTACGCTTAAAAACGAACAAAAAAGAGCTGAAGATAAAGAAGATGAACCTACATTAGATGCAAGAGGGTTAAGAGAATCTAGTAAGACGCCTAACCTGCTTAAAAGACCTGATGCTATTACCAATAAAGGTATGATGAGTAGAGGTGGTGGTCCTACTCTTACATCTACTGGAAGGGGCCCCTCTTCAGCGCTTTTACATGCTACACCAAGCGGTGTTGTGCCTGAGGGAGAGGTTGTAGATACTACTATTTCTCCTGACGAATGGGTAGCAGGTGGTATGGAAGATGAGAGAACAGAAGCTGAACGCCAGACAGAAGAGGTTGCGCGCCAAAGACGAGCAGCAGAAAAACAGCAAACTGCACCCAAAAAACAAGAAGCTGCAACCCACGCTGCAGCACAAACAGGAGCAAGGGAATGGGCAGATACTGAAAATGCAGGGGTAAAGTGGCTCTACGATGGACAGGGCACAGTTACATTACAAGATAGTAGATCCGATAAAAATCCATTGATTGTTATAACGGACGATTTACTAGGCAACATTGTAGGGGAAGGTAAAATTGAGAGTATAAAGAGGATAAAAGTACCTTGGGGAACAGTTGCTGTTATGGATCATGGTGAGGTGAAGAACATCAGAAATTGGAAGGAGAATGTCGTCGAAGGCTTTAAAATATTTGAAAAAATTGAACAAAGTACAGGATCAACGGCGGCAGCTCAAAAAGCAGCAGAGCAACAGAAACAAGAAGAAACTAAAACAACTACGGCAGCTCAAAAAGCAGCAGAAGCACGCAGAAAACCAGCTTCTGTAACCCACACTGCTGAAGTTGTAACCTTACCTGCAGCACAAACAGTAGCAAGAAGATGGTTAGATACTGTAAATAAGGGTGTAACATGGAGCTATGATAGACATGGCACGGTTACTATGCAAGATGTTAGAACCGACAAGAAAGCAGACATACAAATAACAAGAGAGACTTTAAGTAATATTGTAGGAAAAGATAATGTTAATAATGTAAAAAAGATTATAATTCCTTCTGGAACATCTGCCTCTATATCTGGAATAGATTACCAGGTTAGCCTTGGCAGGGGTTCCCTCGAATTTACAAAAGCTGAACAAAGTACAGGATCAACAGTGGGAGCTCGAAAGGAAGCCGTGCAACAGCAACCATCTGCAACTAAAGCAACAGCAGGTGGGGAAAGGGAAAAATCACTAACTGAAGCAGGACGTATAGCAAACGCAGTTGAACGCGAAAGGGCCGCGCTTCAAGAAGCACGCAAAAAAGAAGAAGCTGCACGCGTAGCAAAGGAAAAAGAAGAAGCTGCACGCAAAAAAGCAGATGAAGAACGCCAAGCACAAGAAAAAGCAAAAGCGGATGCGGAAGCTGCACGCAAAAAAGCAGATGAAGAACGCCAAGCACAAGAAAAAGCAAAAGCGGATGCGGAAGCTGCACGCAAAAAAGCAGATGAAGAACGCCAAGCACAAGAAAAAGCAAAGGCGGCACGCACAGCACGAGAAAAAGAAGAAGCTGTACAAGTTACAATGGCACCAGGTATTGTGTTGCATGGAAAAGAAACTGAACCAACAAGACCCCTACCCCAAATACCACAAAAAGAAGCTGTTGCAGCAGCTAAACCTACAGTGGAACAAAAAAAACAGCAATCAGAACTCTTACAGGCTACAAAGGAGACAGATAACCCAGTTGTGAAAGTAGAATTAACCGACGCTGCACGAAGAACTTTAGATGAACAGCAAGCTGCACGTTTAGTGCAAGAAGAACAAAATGCCAAAAAGTTGGCGGTCATACCTTATGTTTCGGATAAAGATGTTATTCTTGGAAGAGAGGCTGCACGCATAGCGCAGGCAAAAATTGATGCATCTGCTGAGGTGGCAAAGCTAGATACTACTGGAAAATGTTTAAGCAAGATTGATGAAATAAAAGCGCAGCTTACCCAAGCAAAAGAAAAAAATGATGGTGTTGCTCAAAAAGTGTTTCAAATTCATCTTGATGCAATAGAAGCAGCCTTACCTTCAATAGCAAATAAGGAAGCTAGCGAAAAGGCTAGAAGCGATTACAATGATATCGGGCTTTGTCTTGTTATGGCAGGAATAAACCAGGATGAGTTAAAAGGTGAGGAAGATGGAAATAAAAAAATTATTCTTCAAGCTCAAGTAACCGCAGCACAAAACATGGCAGAAGAGCTATTTCGCAATGAGGTTGAAGGCGCTAGTGAGCATGACCAGACAGCCATTTTTTATGGAGAAAAGTTGGAATTTTTAAATAGACACCCAGAATTACCTGGCCAAAAACAACTGATAGAACTAGTTAACGCTAAATTAGCAGCACTACCAAAGCAAGAGACCCCTGCACTTCCCACAAAGGGAACACAAGTAGCAGCTGAAGCAGAAGACGAAGGCGACGAAGGAGAAGACGAGGAAGAAGAGGAAGACGAGGAAGAGGAAGAAGATGTAGTGCAAGCTACAACAACTCCGGGTACTGATCTTCGCGGAACAGAAGGAGAAGAAGAGGTAGAAGAAGGAGAAGCAGAAGATGTAGTGCAAGCTACAACAACTCCGGGTACTGATCTTCGCGGAACAGAAGTAAAGGCTGAAGTTCAACCTTCTGAAGAAAGTGAAGGAGAAAAGGCTGAACCAGCACAACAGCTTGAATTTGTCACTATAACAACTCAAGGTGGAGATACACTAAAAATTAAAATAGCTGATGGTTCATTGGAATTTACCGATAAAAAATCAGAAACTCCAACTATAACGGCTGCAGATATTAGTGCAATAGAAGAAAAAACAGGTAAACCATTAAATGATTTTGAAGTTGCAAACAAACAGAAAATAAACTTAGATAAAACAATGGAAGATAAAGGCTGGAAAGATGAAAGTGGATTGATTTTTGGTAACTGGAAATATAGAAAAGATCCAGCAAAGGCAGCTCAAAGAAGCGATGCTAATAAAATAGAGCGGGCAAAAGCCGAGGCACCTGCTGAGGCGGCAAAATTAGAAAACGTACAAGAATGTGCAGCTAGAATTAAGGAAATAGAAACAACGCTTGCCCAAGCAAAAGCAAACAAAGATAAGGTTTTTCAAGAAGTGTTGCAATCTCGTCTTGATGCAACTAGTGCAGTTTTCCCTGTATTAGCAAAGAAAGATGCTAAAGAAACTGCCGCTAGATATGGTATAAATAGATGCATTGATGTGCTTAAAGACATTGAAAGTGTAGCACAGGTACAGGCACAGGATTACGGATTAGGTGCAAAATTTAAAGAACAAATTGCTGTAGCGCTTAGGCAGGAAACACAAGCCCGGTTGGCAGCACTAGAGCAACAACAGCGCGAAGCCATTGAGGCCATTAGCGACGAAACTGCAGCAAACAAACCAGTAGCAGCTTGCCAAGCAAAACTAGAAGAATTAAGAGCTCTAAAAGAATGGGGCGGTAAGCGAGAATTAGTAAAACTAGCTGAAGCTAAACTAGCTGAGCTGCAAGAGGCTGATAAAACTAAATATGAGCTACAATATGCTAATAGTGTGGTGCGTTTTGTTGATAACCGTGAGGACCAAGAAGATGTTGTTGAGATTACACAAGAAATGCTTGATGATGTGAGCGACGGACAAAATGTTTGGTGTGTTGTTGGACCAAATTTAAGAATTTATAGAAGTATTAGTGGTGTTTGTTTATTAACCAAAGAAAAGTATGAAGCCATACCATTTAGAGATGCTATAGATTCTATTAGCATTACTGGCGATAGTACTCAACTGACTATTAATTTTAAAGCAGAGACTGATGCTGAGCTAACTCCAGAGGCCTTAAGAGTCATTTTAGAAAATCTTTCAGATTCAAAATTTGAGCAAGGCGAAAACGAGGATATTTCCGGAGTAATTGTTAACATTATAGGTATTGATAGCATTGATTTAGGTGATAACTTAAAAAATACTGTTGTATACAAAGATGCAAATGATAAAATTATATCAATAGACTTTGCATCTACGACCGAAGGGGATGTAAGCTTTTATTACTTATTAAATAAAGGCAAAATAATGGTAACCACGGGGGGAGGTGCAGCTTTTAAATTTACAAAAGGTGATCTTGAAAAACTAGAAGAACTTTCTGGGCTTGAAATAACTGCAATTGATTTTGCAGATAAGAATAGAAAAGCAATGGTACCTCAGCTAGATGAAGCTTTAAAACACGATGGCTGGACAGTTGGCGAAGATGGTAAGGCGGCACAAGGTGAAGTGTTTAATGTCTCTGAACAAAAAGGAAATGTGATAGCAGGTAACCTTGCTGAGTATAGAGATGTCTCTTTACAATATAATAAAGGTAAACACTATGTTACTATTAAAGATGAAAGAGTCGACAAATCAGAAAAAATAGTAGTAACAGCAACTATGCTAAAAGGCATTATGCAGGGTGATGATTTAGGGACTCTACTGTATGTTTATCATGATGAAACTACAAAAGTTACAGCTGATGCTGAGCTACAGAGATTAGGCTGGCATGACACTTGGAGCCGTGGAATGACTTTGGGGCTTGCAGGATATAATTACTACATGGAAAAAGTACAGCCTGGAACAGATACGCTGGCAGAAGAGATAAGCAATAAACTTGAAATGACTGGTTATAATGGTTTTGAATTTAGCAGCCAAGATGAATCAGGATTTGTGTGTGAGTTAACACACCTTAAAGACTCAGATTTGGACCTAAGCGAAGAAAATCTAATTGCGCTTGTTCGTGCAGAGCTGTTTAAAGTAAAAAAAGGTGCATTGAAGGATTCAAGTTTAGCTGTTCATGCTTCAAATGATGATATTTTAGAATTCATTAACGAACATTTAAACGTAGTAGCTGTTTTGGCGAAGGGACGTCAAGTTAATTTGCCGGAAGATGGTCCAATTTGTCCAGTTTCTGTATCTAGCGAAGACCAGGCAGAAAACAGAGTTTCCGGAGGCATGATGCAAGCTGTTAAGTTAACAGGTGGCGGTTACCTTACGTATAGAGCTGGCAGCACTGTTGTTGAATGTACAGCACCTGAAGAAGGCAGCACTTTGGAAATGAAGGCTCTAGCGAAAGCAGCTGGTAATGATCTTTATAATATAACTGAAATTGCTTTATTGAGCGATGAAAAAGTAACACTAGACCACCTGTTTGGTATTTTCTTTGAACAACAAGGCAATAAGTTAGTAAGGAGAGCAGCAGCAGATACTTTAAAAGGTTTAGGAGCAGAATCGTATGAAATGGGGACTGATAATAAAATTAAAATTGCTGCGGAAATCGATAGTGCAGTGAGAAATGAAGAACCCCACTTTAGAAAAGAAATGATGCGGCTTGTTAGCTCGGATTATAAGGGTGTTGATGTAAATAAAGCTACTGTAGTGTTCCTTACAAAAGCTCAGAATGATGCTCAAGAAGGTTCAAAAAAAGTTGCTATACCAGATGTTAATCACCGTGATATAGTCTGGAATGAAACAACAAAAGAACATGAGATTGTTTTAAAAGAGACTGATGGTTACGCATTTTCCTATACAGATGGTGCTGTAAGATGGAAAGGGAACACAGAAGGAATACCGGGAGCTGAGTTTGCAAAGGCTTGTGTTAATCGTGCTTTGACATGGAATTCTTATAACGGAGAACTTAGAGCAGCAGTTGGTGAAAAATTAAGAGTTATGAGCGAAGAGCAGAGACAAGCTTTAATTGACAAAATAAAAGTTATTAAAGTGGCACCTGGTAGTTTCTTTGGCTTGGGCAAAGAAAAAAGGACAGAAATTCCTCGAGCATAGAAAATAATATAAAAGTTATTAATGTGACACTCAGAAGTTGTTTGGTTAGATCAGAGAAAAAGGGGCAAAGTTTTTTCAAGCAAAGTTATAACTAAAAAGTTTTGCGGTTTAGTCAAAAAGGTCTTATATTATTCTTTCCGCTTCACTAATTAAGTGAGGCGGAAAGGAAATATTCTGAAAATATTATACATAGTATGTTTATGTTTTTGTATTAAAATTTAAAGGAGTGAGAATTTAATTGGAAGCGAGCAGTACAAACGGTAGTACGGTTTTCTATTCTGACTTTTCAAGTAAATATATTGATGATATTATTGATATAGGTACTCAAAGTTTTGGTGAGAACTATATTACCAGAGAAGAAATATTAAAGCATATAAAAGAAGACAACGAAATGTGCACATTAGCAATAGATGCAGATACTAATGAAGTTTTAGGTTATTGCCTGTTTTTTGAAGAAAATATGGATAGCGCTCAAAAGGATTTTAAAATTCCTAAAGAAGAGCTAATTTCAATTACAGGTTCAAATAGCAATATATGTCATGCTAAATCTATAGCTGTAAGAAAAAATTGTGAAAGTAAAGGTATTGGATATAACTTATTTGAAAAAACTCTTAATAAAGCTAAAAAAATGGGTTATAAAATAGCTTGGTGCCCGGCCTGGAAAAGAGGGGATTTTATTCCGGCTGAAAAGGTTTTACTGAAGAGTGGTTTTAAATATTTTAAAACGGTCTCAAATATGTGGGAAAAAGATAAAAGTTATAAGTGTATTGACTGTAAAGGTCCATGTAAGTGTGATGCAGCCATATACTATAAATTATTAAATTAATTAAAAAGGTTAAGATAGGTTAGTATATAAATCCTAGATAGATTATATGCAATGCATTAGAATTGCAAAATTTATCTAGGATTTATTTTATTTATAAGGTTTAAAAAAATTAAAAAATATGTTATCATGTGAAATACCTTAGAAATTCAAAATTTGTTTACTAACTCTAAATTAAAAAGAAATGTGGGCTCTGTAAATGCACTAAATTAATTTTTTCTATGAAGGAATTATGCAGCAAATAAGGAGAAAAATATGAAACAGATTAAAAAAGTTGAAGAAATGAACATGGAGGAAAAAATTAATAAGAATTTCGATGTGACCAATACAATTAAGTCGGCTATTATAATAGTTAATCCTATAGCAGGAAAAAAGATTTCTTGTGATAATATATTGAAATTGACTGAGATATTAAAAAAATTAGATTACAAATTTAAAGTTTATTACACCAAAGCAAAAAAAGATGCTACTAATGTTATTTTAGAAGAAGGAAAGGATTATAAGTTTATTATTTGTTGCGGGGGTGATGGCACATTTCATGAAGTTGTAAATGGGGTAATGAAATCAAAAGAACATTTACCGATTCTTTGTGTTCCTTTTGGAACTACTAACGACTTGGCCAAGAGTTTGGGCGCTTCTTCGTCGTTAGATCATATTTCCAAGTCAATATCTTGTCATAAAATAATAAATTTAGATGTAGGGTGCTTTAATAAAGAAGAATATTTTTCTTATGTTGCATCCTTTGGTGCTTTTTGTGAAGTAGCTTATAAGACGTCTCAAAAGTTAAAAAATATCTTCGGATATGTTGCATATATATTTGAAGGGTTTCGTTTTTTGCAAAAGAAAAAAATAAGGTCTTATTACTTAAATGTTAAATGTAATGAAGAGCAATTTGAAGGAAGTTTTATTTTTGGAGCTATTACAAATTCTAAATCAGTTGCAGGACTTATTGACTTCACTGGACAAAACACAAAAATGGATGATGGAGAATTTGAGATTATATTAATACGAAAGCCTGAAAACCCAATGCAACTAATAAAAATATTATTGAATCTTAGAAAACGTAAATATAATGCAGAAAATATAATTTTTCGACAAGCAAAAAATGTTTTTATAAATTCGCACACAGAAATGCCATGGATTTTAGACGGAGAATACGCAGGTGATTTTTCAAATATAAACATAGAAAATATTTGTAAAGGCATGGAAGTTATGAAGGGCAATAATTAATAAGTAAAATTAATTATTATGGGAGATGTTTTATTTAAAACTCAACTTTAAATAAAATCGACAAATTTAGAGTTTTTTCTGGTTGACTTGGAAATTTTATCGCTGTAAAATTAAGTTGAACCACTATTTTAAAGATGGGTTGTGTTTTTATGAGTAATGAGTTTTCACCAGATCTTATGACTCTCATTGATGATGAAGGTCAGGAGCATTTGTTTGAAATTCTTGATGTTATAGAAAATGAAAAAGGTTGCTTTTATGCATTGCTTCCCAAAAGCAATGTTGAGGAAGATAACATATTGGAAAGTGCAAATTATTATATATTTGAAGTTATTGATGGAGACGATGAGCCGCTTTTAGCTGAAGTTGAAGACAGCAAGTTGCTTGAAAGTTTGGAAAGAATGTTTGAGGCTCATTTTGAAGAACTTTATGACGAAAATGAAATGGATAATAATTTTTAGTGATTTTTTATAAATGGGCTTTACTATACGATATTTTTATGTTATAATTGTTTTATTAACAAAAAGCTTCCTGCTTAACTCGCGGACTGTGTTATATAACCCTACAACCTTTTTTTAGGGAGCTTTGCTCTATAGATGGATTGCAGACCTCCTAGCGCAAGCTGGACGATGGGAGTGAGAAATCTATGGGCTGGCACCCACCTGTTTATTTAGTAGGCAGGTTATTTGGTACACATTACGGTTAAGCGGGTATCCTTTTTAAATTTCAAGCGAACCAACTGTGTTTAACCAGTTTGTTCGCTTGTGTTTTTTGTTTATACTTTTGGAATAAACCCATTGTATTAGTTTGTAGACACAATAGTGTTAATTGTGTTAGGTAAGTAAAAGGGAAGGAACCTTAATATGGTTGTTCAGCTAAAAAGTCATGAAAACCCTATAATAAAACATGTTTTAAAACTTATTAATTCAAAAAGTTTTAGAAAAAGGGAAAAAGAATTTGTAATTGAAGGGGCCAGGTTGTGCGAAAATGCTGTTATGAGCTGTGTAAAAATTAAAAATTTTTTTTACACTGAAAAAGCATTAGAAAGATATAAAAGTACAGTGGAGTTAATTTTAAAATTTGCAGAAAAATCGTACTCTGTTTCTGAAGGTATTATGGAAAGCATTTCTGATGTGAAAAACTCACAGGGCATCTTATGCTTGTGTTCTATGCTTGACAAACAACTTTGCCTGGATAAAATAAGTAATGTAGACAAGATAGTTGTTTTTGAAAGTATTCAAGATCCATCAAATTTGGGAACTATGTTAAGAACTGCTGAAGCTCTAGGAATAAATGAAATTATTTTAACACAAGACTGTTGTGATATCTATAATCCAAAGGTTTTAAGAGGTAGTATGGGTGCAGTTTTTAGATTACTTATTCATATAACATGTGATTTGCAGGCTTTAATACATTATTTTAATGATAATGAAATTAAGACTTATGCTGCGGTACCGGATAATAATTCTGTGATAATTACTAATGTGGACTTTAACGATGGACCGTGTGCTGTATTTATAGGAAATGAAGGAAACGGTTTAAAAGAAAAAACTATAAATTTATGTTCAAAAAAATTAACTATTCCTATGAAAGGGAGAGCCGAATCATTAAATGCTGCAGTGGCAACTAGTATCATTATGTGGGAACTTATTCGTGGAGGATAGCCTATATGTACAATAAGAAGGTATACTGGGTATGTTTACAACAAGCATTGGGGATTGGAAATCATAAGATAAAGGATATTATAGAAAATTTTGGCACAATAGAAAATTTATTTAAAGCTAGTAAAGATGAATGGCGGTTTAGCAATATTTTTACGTCCAAAGAGTTGAACGATTTAAAAAAAATTGATTTAAAATGGGCTGAAAAAATAGTAAGTGAATGTGATAATTGCGGATATAAGATTGTAACATTTGAGGACAATCTGTATCCAGAACGGTTAAAAAATATCTATAATCCTCCGGCTGTACTTTACGTTAAGGGAAATTTAGACTATATTGATGACTGTGTTTGTATATCTATAGTTGGGACTAGAAGTGCTACACAATATGGATTGAATGTGGCTTTTGATTTTGGATATAAACTTTCAAAAGCCGGTGTTGTTGTAATTAGTGGGGGAGCCTTAGGAATAGATAGCGCAGCTCAAAAAGGTGCAGTGTTAGCAGGGGGAAAGGTGGTTTCTGTTTTAGGTTGTGGTTTGAACACTAACTACCTTATGAAAAACAAACTTTTACGAGATGTTATTTCTAAAAATGGGGCTTTAGTTTCTGAATATTTACCCGATAAAACCGCTTTACCTCAAAATTTTCCAATGAGAAATAGAATTATTTCAGGTCTTTCCTTAGGAACTTTAATTGTAGAAGCGGGTTCGAAAAGTGGCTCTTTAATTACTGCAAACTTGACACTTGAACAAAATAAAGATCTATTTGCAGTACCTGGTGATATAAAAAGTGCAAAATCTGTTGGTACTAACAGGCTAATAAAGGAGTGCGCAAAGCTTGTAACTAGTGTAGAGGACATTTTAGAAGAATATTATTGTGTTTGTCCACAGGAAAAGATTTCAACCAAGGAAGAAATAAATAAAGAGATTTTAAACAATATTAAGGAAAGTAAAAAAGATAGTATAGATTTATCTGGAAGGGTGTTAGATGATAAGATTAAAAGTTTATCAGAGAGGGCGAAAGTTTTTTATAGTAATTTAACAGATAGACCTTTGCATATAGATGAGTTGGCACAAAGTTGTCATATGAAAACTTCAGAAGCATTACAAGCTGTAACGGAGCTTGAATTAAAAAATTTAATAAAAAGTAACCCAGGAAAAAGGTATTCAAGATAAAAGTATGTAGATGTGTTAGGGTGGGATTTTTTTGTCAAAATTATTAATAGTTGAATCACCTGCAAAGGCAAAGACAATAAAGAAGTATTTAGGAAGCGGCTGTGAAGTTATAGCTTCTATGGGTCACGTGCGTGATTTACCCAAAAGCAAACTAAGTGTTGATATAGCTGATAATTTTAAACCTAATTATGAAATTATTGCTGGAAAAGAAAAATTAGTTAATGAGCTTGTGAAAGTATCAAAAAGGAATGATGAAATTTTTTTAGCAACTGACCCTGATCGTGAAGGAGAAGCTATTTCTTGGCACTTAGCATATATTTTAGGCCTTAATCTTAAACAAAAAAACAGAGTTACTTTTAATGAAATAACAAAATCCGGTGTTACTTTTGGAATGGCTCATCCAAGAAATATTGATTTGAATCTTGTAAACGCCCAACAAGCAAGAAGAATTTTAGATAGGATAGTAGGTTACAAACTGAGTCCATTTTTGTCTCAGAAAATTAGAAAGGGCATGTCGGCAGGACGTGTACAGAGTGTTGCAGTTAGAATAATTGTTGATAGAGAAGAAGAAATTAGAAAATTTATTCCTGAAGAATATTGGACAATAGATGCAAAATTTATGCCGGAAAATTCTAAAAAAATTTTTGGTGCTTCTTTTTATGGAACAACTAGTAAAAAGATAAAAATTACAGACGAAAAGATGGCAAATGGAATATTAAAATCTATAGAAAACGGGCCATATATCGTTGACAATGTTAAAAAGGGTACCAGGCGTCGTTTGCCATCTCCACCTTTTATTACATCAACATTGCAGCAAGAAGCTTCAAAGAGATTAGGGTTTCAAGCAAAAAGAACTATGAAGGTAGCTCAGGAGCTTTATGAGGGTGTAGAGATTAAAGGAATGGGTGCGATTGGTTTAATTACTTACATGAGAACAGATTCGCTTAGAGTTTCTGAAGAAGCATTAAAGGACTTATCAAATTACATCGAGAAAAAATTTGGAAATAAATATTTACCATCTAAAACAAGATATTTTAAATCAAAGTCAAGTTCTCAAGATGGACATGAAGCTATTAGACCAACAATGATTGATTTATCACCAGAAAAAGTCAAATCATCGCTTAGCAATGACCAATACAAGCTCTATAAGCTTATTTGGGAAAGATTCACAGCAAGCCAAATGGCTGAGTGTATATTAAATACAACAAGCGTAGATATTGGTGCTAATGGTTATATATTTAGGGCGTCTGGCTACACTATAAAATTTGATGGATTTACTACCCTTTATCAAGATGTTAAGGATGATGAGGAGAAAGCTAAAGAATTGCCGCAGCTTGAAAAAGGTATGTTGCTTAAGAAGAAAGAAATCATACCGAACCAACACTTTACAGAACCACCGGCTAGGTATACGGAGGCTTCACTAATTAAGGCTCTTGAAGAGGATGGTATAGGCCGGCCATCAACTTATGCGGCTACAATATCTACTATAACAGCACGCGAGTATGTTGTGCGCGAAGGGAAAAGTCTCAAACCTACAGAACTTGGAGAAGTTATAACAAAACTTTTGAAAGAAAAATTTCCTGACATTGTAAATGTAAAATTTACGGCGAAAATGGAAACTGATCTTGACACTATAGAAGAAGGTAAAGAAGATTGGACGGGAGTTTTAGAGGAATTTTATGATAACTTTAGTGAAACTCTAAAACAAGCTCGCAAAGATATGAAGGATGTTAAAATAAAGCTTAAGGAAGATGAAACTGACATAGTTTGCGAAAAATGCGGGCGCAAGATGGTTATTAAGGTTAGTCGATATGGAAAATTTATAGCTTGCTCAGGGTATCCGGAATGTAAAAACACAAAAAAAATGGGTGCAGAAAATGGCGAAGCTGTTTCGGATGAAGTTGAAGAAACTGATGTGGTTTGTGAAAAATGTGGCAGAAAAATGGTAATAAAACATGGTAGGTATGGTAAGTTTATGGCGTGCCCTGGGTACCCTGAATGTAAAAACATAAAAGGAATAGACGAAAAAACTGGAATAAAATGTCCTAATTGCGATGGTGAAATATTAAAAAAGAGGTCTAAACGGGGAAGAGTTTTTTTTGGTTGCAGTAACTATCCAGATTGTGATTTTGTTTCATGGGATGAGCCAACCGATACAAAATGTCCAAAGTGTGGAAAGCCTCTGTTTAAGAAAAAAGGGAAATCAGGAAAGGCTTATTGTATGGACGAAAAATGTGGTTATGAGGAAATGTTAAATAAATGAGTATAAATATTATAGGTGCGGGCCTTTCCGGCTGCGAAGCAGCATGGAAAGTAGCATCAATGGGAATAAATGCTAGACTGTTTGAAATGAAGCCAAAAAAGAAATCTGCAGCACACAAATGTAATAATTTTGCCGAATTAGTTTGCTCTAATTCGCTAAAAGCTGAGAGACTGGAAAGTGCTGCAGGACTTTTGAAAGAAGAAATGCGACACCTTGATTCGTTATTGCTTTTTTGTGCTGACAAATGTAGGGTTCCGGCTGGTGGAGCAATAGCTGTTGACAGGGACAAGTTTTCAGAGTTAGTTACAGAAAAAATAAAGTCTAATCCTTTAATAGAAGTCATAGAAACTGAAAAGTTAGAAGTACCAGAAGATGGCATAACTATAGTTGCAACAGGGCCACTGACTTCAAAATCACTGGCCCAAGATATAGAAAAAATATGTAATGGACTTTTGAGTTTTTATGATGCTGCAGCACCGATTATTACATCCGAAAGCATTGATATGGACACAGCCTTTACAGCGTCTAGATACAACAGGGGTGAGGATTCAGATTATATAAACTGCCCTTTAAACAAAGAGGAATATGAGAAATTTTATGAAGCTTTGGTTTTAGCTCAAAGGGCACCGATGCATGATTTTGATGTGAGAGATCCTAAAGTTTATGAAGGATGTATGCCAGTTGAGATTATGGCGCAGCGAGGGAAAGATACTTTGAGGTTTGGACCAATGAAGCCGGTTGGTTTAATTGATCCTAAAACAGGACATAGGCCTTGGGCAAACTTACAGCTGCGGTGTGAAAACGTAGAAAAAACACTTTATAATATGGTTGGTTTTCAAACAAACTTGAAATTTTCAGAACAAAAAAGAGTTTTTGGCCTAATACCAGCGCTTAAAAACGCTGAATTTGTACGTTTTGGGGTTATGCATAGAAACACATTTTTAAATTCACCAACTGTTTTAAATTCTGATCTTAGTTTAAAGACTAATGAAAAGTTGTTTTTTGCCGGACAAATTACAGGAGTCGAAGGTTATATGGAATCGGCTGCATCTGGAATAATTGCTGGAATAAATGCTGTTAAAAAATTAGCAAACCAAAAGCCGCTTATTTTGCCAAATGAAACAATGATAGGAGCATTGATAAATTATGTAACAACTTCAATATCAAAGAACTTTCAGCCAATGGGTGCAAATTTTGGAATATTGCCTCAAATAGAGCCTCATATTAGAGACAAGAAATTACGATACGAAGCTTTTGCAAAAAGATCTATTAAAATTTTAGACGAAAGAAGTGGACAAGTATGAAAATTATAGTTGATGCTTTTGGTGGAGATAATGCTCCTCTAGAAATTTTAAAGGGCTGTGCTATGGCTGTTTCCGAGTATGGTATTAATGTTTTATTGGTTGGTTCTAAAGAAAAAATAGAAGGTATTGCTAATAGCAATAATATTTTGCTTTATCATATGGAAATTGTTGATGCGCCTGATGTGATGGAGATGAGCGATGATTCTGCTGAGATAATGAAATCTAAGAGCAATTCTTCTATGGCAGTTGGGCTAAGCCTTTTAGCAGAAGGCAAAGGCGACGCCTTTATTTCTGCAGGCAATAGTGGTGCTCTGGTTATGGGGGCAACATTTATTGTAAAAAGAATAAAAGGCATAAAAAGATGTGCGTTTGCGCCTGTTATCCCTAAAGACAATGGTTGCTTTATGTTAATAGATAGTGGAGCCAATGTTGAGTGCCGACCTGAAATGTTAGAGCAATTTGGTATTATGGGTTCAATTTATATGAGCCGAGTTATGGGGTTTGGTAAGCCTAGAGTTGGAATTGCAAATATTGGAACCGAAGAGCATAAGGGTGGAGAACTTCAAAGGGAAGCCTATTTAAAATTAAAAGACAGTGGTTTAAATTTTGTTGGTAATATAGAAGCTCGTGAGATACCAATTGATGCAGCAGAAGTTGTTGTGGCAGATGGATTTACAGGCAATATAATTTTAAAGACTTATGAAGGCGTTGCCACTATACTTATGAGCAAAATTAAAGGTGTTTTAACTAAAAATATAAAAAATAAAGTTGCAGCAGCTTTATTATTGCCGGATATGAAAGCCTTAAAAAGAGAAATAGATTATAATGAGTACGGTGGAGCACCTATTATGGGTTTATCTAAGCCAGTTTTTAAGGCACATGGAAATTCCACAGCAAAAACATTTAAAAATGCTATTAGACTTACAATTGACTATGTAAATGGTGATGTTATAAAAGAAATTTTTAATGCGGTTTCAAGCACTGGAAAAGTTGATGAGGTTGTTGAAACAAAGGAAGCCGCAGAAAAGATAGTAGATAAAAAAGGTACTGCAGATCTGGAGAAATAAGGGGAATATATGATAAACACCAATATAAAGCAGCTAGAAGATAACTTAGAATATAAATTTAAAAATATAAATTATTTAAAAATGGCACTAACTCATTCATCTTTTGCAAATGAGTCAAAAAATAAAATAAAAAGTAATGAAAGACTTGAGTTTTTGGGCGACTCTATTTTAGGAATTGTTGTAGCGGAATATATTTTTTTAAATTGTCCAAACTTACCGGAAGGTGAACTTTCAAAGATGAGAGCTTCTTTGGTATGTGAAAAAAGTTTATGTGGCTTTTCAAAATCATTGAATGTGGGAGACTTTTTACGATTATCCCATGGTGAAATGAACTCAAAAGGTAATGAAAGACCTTCCATTTTGGCGGATGCATTTGAAGCTATAATTGCAGCTATTTACTTAGATGGTGGAATGGAAAATGCTAGAGAATTTATTCTAGGATTTATTAAACCATGTTTAAGTAAAAAAAAGACAAGTGCATTTAAAGATTATAAAACTATTCTCCAGGAAATAGTGCAACAAAATAAAGAAGAGACTATTTCTTATGCCTTAGTAAAAGAAGCTGGGCCTGACCACGATAAACACTTTGAGGTTGAGGTAAGGTTTAATACAAATGTTGTTGGCAAAGGTGGAGGCAGAAGCAAAAAAGAAGCAGAACAGCAGGCAGCCAGAGAAGCGTTGAGGTTGATGGGATATTGAAACATGCAAATATAGCTATTTTTATACCCCATGAAGGATGTCCTAATCAATGTTCTTTTTGCAACCAAAAAAAAATAACTGGACAAAATGTGGCGCCAACAGCTAATCAAGTGTTTGATATATTAGAAAATGCTTCGAAAAATCTTAATACAAACCCTCAAAATGCACAAATAGCATTTTTTGGCGGGAGCTTTACGGCAATTGATGAAAACTATATGGTAAGCCTTTTAAAAGTCGCATCTAAATTTGTAACTGATAAAAAGTTTAATGGCATTAGAATATCAACAAGACCAGATGCAATAAATTCTCGAATTTTAGATATTTTAAAAGGCTATAATGTAAAAGCTATTGAACTTGGTGCTCAAAGCATGTGTGATGATGTTCTAAAAGCTAATCAGCGAGGCCATACAAGTTTTGATGTGAAGTTCGCTTCAAAATTAATAAAAGATGCTGAGTTTGAATTAGGCCTTCAAATGATGACAGGACTTTATAAAAGTTCTATTGAAAACGACTATTATACAGCCAATGAGGTTGTAAAGCTCAAACCCGATACAATTAGAATTTATCCAACAGTTGTTATGAAAGATACAGAACTTGAAAAGCTTTATAATGGTGGCGAATATTTACCACCTTCATTTGAAGATACTGTAAGCCTTTGTGCCAAATTAATTGTTTTATTTGAACAGGAAAATAATATTCCTGTTATACGGTTGGGTTTGCATGATGAGAAAATCTTGAGAGACAATATGGTAGCAGGTGTGTTCCATCCGGCGTTTAGTGAGATCTGTCAAAGCCGTGTGTTATTTAATAAAGTTTTAAATCGGCTTAAAAATCTTAATATTTTATCAGGAAATATTATAATTAAGATAAATCCTTCTGATGTTTCTAAATTTATAGGGCAAAGAAGGGCTAATTTAAGCAGATTTTGTGAGCTTGGATATAGTATAAAATTAAAGCAAGATAAATCAGTTAAGGAAAATGAATTTTTGATTGAAATTTAAAATGTAGGTGAGAATGTGCTGCTAAAATCTTTAGAGTTACAGGGGTTTAAAACTTTTCCGGAAAAGACAACACTTTCATTTAATAATGGTATCACAGCAATTGTAGGCCCTAACGGCAGTGGGAAAAGCAATATAAGTGATGCTATTCGTTGGGTTTTAGGGGAACAATCGATTAAAACATTAAGATGTACAAAAATGGAAGATATTATTTTTTGTGGAACCCCTAATAAAAATCCAAAGGGATTTGCACAAATCACTTTAACTATTGAAAACGCAGATAAAAAGTTGCCCTTTGATTCTGATGAAGTTGCTATAAGAAGGCGATATTATCGCTCTGGGGAAAGTGAATATTTTATTAATAACGAGGATGTTAGGCTTAAAGATATACATGAGCTTTTTATGGATACTGGGCTTGGAAGAGATGGCTATTCTATTATAAGCCAAGGGAAAATTGACAGTATTGTATCTGCTAAAAGCGAAGATAGACGCGAAATTTTTGAGGAGGCAGCAGGAATTTCAAAATATCGCTATAAAAAAAGTGAAGCTGAGAAAAAATTAGCTAAAGCTGAAGAAAATTTATTGCGCTTAAATGATATTTTAAGTGAGCTTGAAGGCAGAATTGGGCCACTTCTTGAGCAGTCACAAAAGGCGCAGGAGTATTTAGATCTTTCAAATAAGCACAAGTCAATGCAAATTGGAGTTTGGTTATCTATTTTGGAACAGTCGGGTGACTTGTTAAAAGGCCAAGATTCTAAATTAGAAATATCAAAAAATCAATATAACGAAATAGAAATAGCCGCGCAAAATATAGTTGATGAAACTGACCATATATTAGAAAAAATAAAAGATTATAATTTACAAGTTGATGAAAAACGCAGGTCTATATCTGAATGCGAAGAAACCTCTATTCGAAAAGCGGGAGAAATTTCGGTTTTTAAAAATGATATTTTACATAATGAAGAAAATATTGAAAGAATAAAAGGTGATATTGAAAAAATAAATTTTTCGTTTTCTGATATAACTGGCGAGCTAGAAAAAAATAAAGAAAATATAGAGGCTTTAAAAAGGCTTGAACTTGAGAGAAAAACTGAAGCTGATGAATATAGAAAGGCTCTTGATAGCTTGATCCGCAATTTAGGTGAGTTTTCTTTTGAAATAGAAAAAACGACAAAAAATTTATCGGAACTTAATAATAAAGCCTCCAGCTTGAATATAGGTGTGCTTACAAAAAACGCTGCGGTTAAAGATTTTGAAAGTAGAGTTTTGAATTTTAGTGAAGAACTTACCGAAAAAGAAGAAGAGCTAAAAAGTACAGAAAAACTTTTTTTAAGTGCTGAAAAAGAAATTGAAAACCAAAAAACAGATTTAGATGAAAAAATAAATATTGCTAAAAATTTTGAAGAAAAGCTTAAATTACAACAAGAAAAAAATGAAACTCAAAAAAAAGAAATTGAAAAATTAAAATTTGATTATGAAGATCAAGTGCGAAAGATAAGGCTTTTAGAAAACCTTGAACAAAACCTGGAAGGGTTTGCTCAAGGTGTAAAATTCATAATGAAAGAAAGTGAAAACGGTAAACTTTCTGGAATATGCGGTCCAGTTTCAAGAATTATAGAAGTTCCTAAGAAATATTCTATGGCGATTGAAACAGCACTTTTATCTGCAATGCAAAACATAGTTGTAGAAACAGATGATGATGCTAAAAAAGCCATATTTGCTCTTAAAAACAAAAATATAGGCAGGGCTACTTTTTTACCGGTATCTACAATTTGTGGAAGAGAATTAAATGAAAATGGGCTTAAAAATTGTGCAGGCTTTGTTGGAATTGCAAGTGAACTTTGTAGTAGTGACAAAAAATATAAGGGCATTTTAGATTATCTTTTAGGCCGTGTGGTTGTAGTTGATAATCTAGATAATGCAGTCTTAATTTCTAAAAAGTTTTCTTACAGGTTTAAAGTTGTTACGATAGACGGTCAAGTTGTAAACGCTGGGGGATCATTAACTGGCGGCTCTAAAGGGAAAAATTCGGGGCTTTTAAGTCGCGCTTCTGACATTGAAGAAGCAAAAAAGTTGGCAGGAAACTTAAATTTAAAGTTAAAAGGATGTACTTCTAATTTTGAGTCTTCAGTTTCAGAAGAGAGAATATTAAAGGAAAAGTTATTACAGTTAAATGAAGAGATAGCAAAAAAAAGGCAGAATAAAGCAGAACTTGAAGCTGTATGTAAGAACTATCTGTTTAGAGTTGATTCTATAAAAAATGCTATAGCTAAAATGTTTAGTGAAAAAGGTTCTATAGAAAAAAAAATTATAGAGCTAAATAAGCAAAAAAATGCAGACGAGGTAAAGTTTAATGATGCTCTAAGTGCTATAAAATTTGAAGAAGAAAAAATGGCGCAATTAGATACTAAACGTGCAGATATTGATATTAAAAAGGAAGAGATAAACAAAAAAATCTATGAGGCAAATTTAAATGTTTTTTCTGTGAAAAAGGAGATTGAAGTTTTAGAACAAAGTTTAAGTGATATAGAAGATAAAAAGGTTGATAAAACAAATCAAGTTATTTCACTTCAAAACGAAATGAAATCGCTGCAGTCTAAAAATGAAGAAATAGAAGGGAAAATTGAATCAATTAACAATGACATAACTTTGTTAAAAGAATCTGTTGAGGTATCAAAACAAAAAATAGTTACAATTAATAGTGAGCGAATGAATCTTGAAAAGAAAACAACTGAACTTAGGGTTTTGGAACGAGAAAAATCTAATGAGAAAGAGAAGGTTTCGCTTGAAATTGCAAGACTTCAAGATAAGAGAGATAATCTTCAAAGCGAATATGATGAAATAATAGGCAAACTGTGGGATGAATATGAGCTCACCCGCCGAGAGGCCATGGGTGCATTTGAAAAAATTGAGAATACTCCAAAAGTGCTGAGACAATTAAATGAATTGCGGCTTAAAATTCGCAATCTTGGCACAGTAAATGTTGCAGCAATAGATGAATATAAAGAAGTATCAAGCAGATATGAATTTTTAAAAGGACAAATTGACGATGTAGAGAAATCTAAAAAGGAGCTTTATAGGCTAATTACAGATTTAACTTCTCAAATGAAAAGTTTATTTTCTGAGCGCTTTGAAAAAATAAATGAGAATTTTAATTTAATTTTTCGTGAACTTTTTGCTGGAGGCAGTGCTAAATTAAGAATGACAGATCCTTCTGATGTTTTAAACTCAGGAATAGAGATATTTGTACAGCCACCGGGTAAAATAGTAACGCATCTGGAAGCACTTTCAGGCGGCGAAAAAGCGTTTGTTTCAATTGCTTTATATTTTGCTATAATGAAAGTTAACCCAGCGCCTTTTTGTGTGCTTGATGAAATTGAGGCAGCTCTTGATGAAGCAAATGTTGATAGATTTGCTTCATACCTTAGAAAAATGAATGGAAACACTCAGTTTATAGTTATTAGCCATAGGCGTGGAACTATGGAAGAGGCGGATGTTCTTTATGGGGTGACTATGCAAAATGAAGGAATATCAAAGTTATTAGAACTTAAAGCCAGCGAAATGGCAAAAGAATATGTATAGGAGGTGAATTAATTGGCGTTATTTGAAAAAATAAGAAAAGGGCTTAGGAAAACAAGGGAAAATGTTGTAGGACAGTTTGATTCAATATTGAAGAACTTTACTAAGATAGATGACGAACTTTTCGATGAACTATTAGAAATTTTAGTTTTAAGTGATATTGGGATAAATTCGGCTCAAAAAATTTGTGATGAATTAAAAGATAAGGCAAAAAAATTTGGTATAAAAGATCCTTTAGAGGTAAGAGACCTTTTAAAAGATACCTTGAAAGAGATGCTTAAAGGTAATGCCGAACTAAACTTATCAACAAACCCATCTGTAATATTGGTTATAGGCGTTAATGGAGTTGGAAAAACAACAACAATAGGCAAACTTTCCTTAAAACTAAAAAATGAAGGCAAAAATGTTATTTTAGGTGCTGCTGATACATTTAGAGCAGCAGCTATTGACCAGCTACAGATTTGGGCAGATAGAGCTAGAGTAGACTTAATAAGGCAAGAAGAGGGCTCAGACCCAGCGGCTGTTGTATTTGATACTATTTCAGCAGCAAAATCAAGAAACTGTAATGTTATAATTTGTGATACAGCAGGAAGACTTCACAACAAAAAAAACTTAATGGATGAGCTTTCGAAAATAATTAGAATAATAAATAGAGAATTACCTGATGCGGCTGTTGAAATCTTGCTTGTGCTTGATGCTACTACCGGACAAAATGCGATTAATCAGGCAAAAGAGTTTAAAAAAGCTACTGGTATTACAGGTATAGCTTTAACAAAACTTGATGGAACAGCTAAAGGTGGCGTTGTTCTATCTATTAAAGATGAACTAGATATACCAGTCAAATTTATAGGTGTGGGTGAGCAGATTGATGATTTGCAGCCGTTTGATGCTGATTCATTTGTAGAAGCACTTTTTAGTCAAGAAACAGAAAATTAACGAATAAAAAATTAATAGGAGAAAATGAATGATAACGAGTAAGCAAAGAGCATATTTAAGGTCATTAGCCAATTCAATAGATACTATTTTAATAGTTGGCAAAGGTGGGATTAGCACGGAGTTAATAAAGCAAGCAAGCGATGCTTTATTAGCTCGTGAGTTAGTAAAGGGTAAAGTACTTGAAACAGCAGGAGAAGAGGCAAAAAAATTTGCTACCATTATAGCACAGCAAACAAGTTCTGAAGTTGTTTCGGTTATTGGTTCGAAATTTATTTTGTATAAGAAAAATTCTAAAACACCAAAAATAATTTTACCATAGGCTAAAAGTAAATAGTATGAAGGTGGGAGTATTAGAAAAGAGCTTTAATCCAGTTACAAAGGTCATGCAAATGCAGCACTTAAAAGTTTAAAATTTATTTCACCTGATAAGCTTATTCTGAATTTACCTAATAAATTTTAGAAAATGAATATGTTTTCGCCTTTTTACCGTTTGAGGTTTTGGATATAAAAACAAATAAACTTTATAAAGTTGGGAGCGAAACTGCCTTGATAGAACAATACAAATTACAAATAAAAAAACTAATGAGTGAAAAAAGGTTTGTTCATTCTGTATCGGTTGCTAGAGAAGCTGTGAAGTTAGCAAAAATTTATGGTGTGGATTCTAATAAGGCAGAAATATCAGGACTTTTACATGATGTTACGAAAGATATGTCAAAAGATGATCAGTTGCAAATCGTGCGGTGCTTTGGTATAATTATGACTGACATTGAGTTTCGTTCAGCTAAATTATGGCATGCAATTACAGCGCCTGTTTATTTAGAAAAAATATTTGGTATAAAGGATAGAGATATATTAAATGCAGTTAGATATCATACTACTGGTAGGGCTTGTATGTCAAAACTTGAAAAAATAATTTTTGTTGCAGATTCTATTTCAGAAGATCGTAAGTATTCTGGTGTTGAAAAATTGCGAAAAAAAGCCTATGTAAGTCTTGAAGAAGCAATGTTAATAGGAATTAATTTTACGTTAAATGAGCTTACAAATAAAAAATATTTAATAGCGCCAGATACTATTTTCGCTTATAATGAAATAATGATGAAATTTATTTGATAAAAAAAATAAAAGGAGCGTGTTGTTTTGACCCCGTTAGAACTTGCAGACAGAATTTCTAGTGTTTTAGATAGCAAAAAGGGAATAGATATAAGAGTGATAAAAACAGATGATAAATCAATCATATCTGATTATATTGTTATTGCTACTGGTACAAGCAGTACACATGTTAAAGCTTTGGCTGATGAGATTGAATTTAAATTAAAAGAAATAGGTGTTACTGTAAAGCATATAGAAGGACATAGATCTAATACTTGGATATTGCTGGATTACGGTAGCGTCATTGTCCATGTTTTTTCAAATGAAGCTAGAAAATTTTATGATCTTGATGGGCTGTTAGAAAATTAAAAAGAAAGGTGGGGCGAGAGACATATTAAAAATGTGTTTCTAAGTTAAGTGAAATATTTTCATAAACAAGTTGAACCTAAATGGCAAAAAGTTTGGGATGAAAAAAAAGTATTTAATGTGGAGAATACAAGTAAGAAACCTAAATTTTATGCTTTAATTGAATTTCCTTACCCATCAGGCAAAGGACTTCATGTTGGCCATCCAAGGCCATATACAGCGCTTGATGTAGTTTCTAGGAAAAGAAGGATGCAGGGCTTTAATGTACTTTACCCTATGGGGTGGGATGCATTTGGACTGCCTACAGAAAATTATGCTATTAAAAACCACATACACCCTCAAATAGTTACTAAACAGAATATAGAACATTTTACAAAGCAAGTAAAAGCACTTGGAATTTCTTTTGATTGGTCTCGAGAAATAAATACGACAGATCCGGATTATTATAAATGGACCCAATGGATATTTTTGCAGCTTTTTAAAAAGGGCTTAGCATATAAAAAAGAGATGTCAGTAAACTTTTGCACATCCTGTAAATGTGTACTTGCAAACGAAGAGGTTGTAGCGGGTGTTTGCGAAAGATGTGGCAGCGAAGTTGTACATAAAGTAAAATCTCAGTGGACGCTGAAGATTACAGAATATGCTCAGCGGTTAATTGATGATCTTGAATTAGTTGATTACCCAGAACGGGTAAAAGCACAGCAGATAAACTGGATAGGAAGATCTGAAGGTGCTGAAATCGATTTTGGCACAACTATGGGAGATAAAATAACAGTTTATACTACAAGGCCAGATACGCTTTTTGGCGCTACTTATATGGTTTTATCACCAGAGCACCCAGTTTTAGAAAAATGGGCCGATAAGATTTCTAATATTGATGAAGTTAATTCTTACAAAGAAATAGCATCTAAAAAGTCGGAATTTGAAAGAGCAGAACTCACAAAAGACAAAACAGGAGTAAAACTTTCTGGGATTTTTGCAATGAACCCAGTAAATAATAAAAAAATACCAATATTTATTTCTGATTATGTGCTAATGACATATGGAACGGGCGCTATTATGGCTGTTCCTGCGCATGATGACAGGGATTTTGCTTTTGCAAACAAATTTGGTGTGCCTATTATTGAAGTAGTAAAAGGTGGCAACATAGAAAAAGAAGCATTTACAAATTGTAATGATGGCATAATGGTAAATTCAGATTTTCTTAATGGGTTAAGTGCACCTGACGCTAAAGAAAAAGTGATTAATTATCTTGTTGAAAATAAAACAGGTCGCCGTAAGATTAATTTCAAATTACGTGATTGGGTATTTTCTAGACAGAGGTATTGGGGAGAGCCGATTCCTATTGTTTATTGTGAAAAGTGTGGGTATGTTCCGCTTTCAGAAAGCGATTTGCCTTTAAAGCTTCCAGACATTGATTCTTATGAACCTACAACAACAGGTGAATCACCGCTCTCAAAGCTGGAAGACTGGGTAAGTACAACTTGCCCTCATTGCGGTGGTAAGGCAAAGAGAGAGACAGATACAATGCCGCAATGGGCTGGGTCGTCTTGGTATTATTTAAGATATACAGATCCAGATAATAAAAATGAGTTAGCAAGTAAAAATGCTCTTGATTATTGGACACCGGTAGATTGGTATAACGGTGGAATGGAACATACGACACTTCACCTTTTATATAGCAGGTTTTGGCATAAATTTTTATATGATATAGGTGTGGTACCAACAGTTGAGCCATACAAAAAGCGCACAAGCCATGGAATGATATTGGGTGAAAATGGCGAAAAAATGAGCAAATCGCGTGGCAATGTTGTAAACCCAGATGATATTGTAGAAGAGTATGGTGCAGACACTTTGCGGCTTTATGAAATGTTTATTGGTGATTTTGAAAAAGCAGCACCTTGGAGCACATCTGGCATAAAAGGTTGCAGGCGCTTTATTGAACGCTATTGGAGTTTAAAAGAAATAGTTATTGAAAGCAATGAAATAAGATCTAAAATTGAATCTATTTTGCACAAGACTATAAAGAAAGTAACAGAAGATATTGAACAGCTAAAATTTAATACTGCAATAGCTTCTTTAATGAGCCTTATTAATGAAATATATAATATTGGGAGCATAACAAAAGCTGAGCTGAAAATTTTTACTATTCTTTTAAACCCATTTGCACCACATGTTACAGAAGAAATTTGGGAAAATCTTAAATTAGGCAGTAGGCTTGTTTGTGAGCAAGCTTGGCCATCTTTTGACGAGAGCAAATGTCATGACGATATGGTAGAGATTGCAATTCAAATAAACGGTAAAGTTCGTTCTAAAATTACAGTACCAGTAAATATAGAAAAGAGCGAGGCTATTTTAGTCGCTAAAAGGGATAATAAAATTGCAGATGTAATAAGGAACTACAATATCATCAAAGAGATTTATGTAAAAAATAAATTAATAAATATTGTAGTTAAATAATAAAATTTTTTGCTTTTAGTTTAATTTTTTAATGTGGATCTTGACAATAAAGTTTATTATAGTGTATAATACTCCTGCAAGTGTTTATAGTACCCTGCCTATGGCGGATGGGAGGGAAATGAATGTCTGAAATTAGAATAAAGGACAATGAGTCTTTAGATAGCGCTTTGAGAAGATTTAAAAAACAATGCTCAAGGTCTGGTGTTATTGCTGAAATTCGTAAAAGAGAAGCTTATGAAAAGCCATCTGTTAAACGCAGGAAAAAATCAGAAGCAGCTAGAAAGCGTAAGTTTTAATTTGAAATACAAAGCCTATAGCCTTTTGCGCAGATTGTCTGCGTGGGCGGTAGGCTTTTTATTTTTATTTATAAAATTTATATTTGGAGTTTTATTTATATGCCAATATTATTTCCAACTTTATGTTTAAAAAGGGTAACAGATATAACCTTAGATTTATTGAAAGATATTTCAATAAATACAGTGTTGCTTGATGTTGACAATACTCTTGCAGCACCGGAGTCTATGGAACTTTTCGATGGAGTTTTAAACTGGATAAATACGTTAAAAAAGGCAAATATTAAGCTCATAGTTATTTCAAACAATTATAGAAAAAGAGTAGAACCGTTTGCGAATAGTTTGGATTTGCCGTTTATATGTTTTGCAATGAAGCCTCTTCCTTTTAAAATAAGAAAAGTCTATAAAGGAATTAATAGAAAACAATCCGAAGTTTTATTAGTAGGGGATCAAATATTTACTGATATTTTGGGTGCTAATTTATCTCACATTAAATCGGTTTTGCTTGAACCAGTAATTAAAGAGAGTGAAAAAATAACCGTTAATTTGAGGCGTTTTCTAGAAAAACCAATTCGCAAAAAAATATTAAAAAGATCTTGAAAACAGCAACTTTTTGATTTGTTTGATGAGAGTTAATAGAAAATAAATTATAGGGTCTTGTGTAACATTGCGAAAGTGCTGATGAAATCAGTGCGGCAGTGGCAACAAAAGATGCTCTCCTTTGTACTCTTTTTTCATCACTTTTTCATAATAAAACTTTACAGCTTATTATTGTTAATAATAAAGATGCGAATAGTGATTCTAACATTATCCAGATTTTTTTGCAATAATAGATTTTTATTCCTATCTCTTTTATAATTTTCCCTTATTTACAGAAAAACGCAGCCATACACTATTTTAAAAAGTGTATGGCTGCGTAATTTTTGATATTCTACTTATATAGCCTTTTAATTGCTACTTTATTTTTAATTCAATAGTTACCCTATTTACTTACAAGATAATATCCACCTTGAAACTTTCTAATTGATCCATTCACTTCATAATATCCTGGGTCCAGATAAACAATAGGTTTTCCGTCTTTACTTGCCTTTAGAGCATCTTGTGAACTAACGGAAGTAAAGGTGTTACCTACAACATCATTTCCTCCGGCTATAGATCCGAGTGTATCATCAGAAAGCTCTATGTTTTTTTTATTAATTTCTTTCATATAACTTTCATCCCCCTTTAAATTCCCTTTAAATTTGTTAATGATGAGCTAAGTGCCTCATTAGAATTTAGAGGTTTAATTTCTGGAATTATAATTTTTTCCTTACTTTTTTTCCCACCTGCAACCGACTCCAAATCATCTTCAGATAGCCCTTCATCTCCATGCAAAAAACTATATGCTGTTTCTAAAGATACATCTTCAAATTCAATGCCATTTTTCTTAGCAAGGGTTATAAAATCTTCTTTCGACTTACATTCCTTCGCCTTTTTTACTAATTCTGGATTGTTTTTTACAAACTCACTAGACTTCACTTTGTTCACAACCTTTCTACACAAAACATCTTATGTAAGTTTATACCACTTAAGCGTTTTGTCATCCAAAAAGACACCTTTGGAGCCAGAACCTAGAAGGTTTTCTGCTTCAGTTGGAGAAACTTCTTGAAAATTTCCTGTTTTTTTAGAAGGATCGGCTGCTTCTTTTATACTACTTCTCAATTTGTTTTCTATTTTTCCTGACCCTCCTGCTACAACTTCTAGTGCATCTTCCCTAAGTTCGTCTGTTCCTTCATTTAAAAAATCATAGGCAGTTTCAAGACTCATATCTTCAAAATGTACATTATTTAACTTTGCTAAAGATATAAATTCTTCTTTTGTTGAACATGCTTTGGCTTTTTTCAAAAGATCTGGATTATTTTTAACAAAATCTATTGCTTTCATTTGACTATCTCCCTTTCCAATCTTTCACAAAGTAGTGCCCTGTATACAAATCTTTTACTACTACATACCCCAACTCTTGTAAGGCTCTTCTTTCATTTGGACTATCTACTCTGGTTAGCGTTTCATTTTTTCCTCCAGACACATTTTCTAAATTAACTTCTTCAATTTCTCTATCTTTAAACTCCAGATTTTTATCACTCACAAAAACCAACCCCTAATCATACAAATTAAACAATCAAATTTATTTCTTTATCTCCAAAATTTAATGATTTTACAGAAAGATTTTCGTTTCCTCCTGCAACCGCATTTAATGCATTGTCTGAAATTTCTTGAGAATCCTGATTTGCACTATGCACAAAATTATAAACATCATTTAACCGATCATTTCCAAATTTAATCCCGTTTTTTTCTGCCATTTCGGAAAACTCGTCTTCTGACTTACACCTTTTTAAACTTTCTAATAATTCTGGTCTTTTTTTAAAAAATTCTTGTATAGTCATACCTTTCTCCCTTCTAAAAACTGTTTGGTTATATTATATATTATAAATCAAAAGCCGTCAAGTTTTTTATTTAAAAATAGCATAATATATTCATAGTAATATATTTTATTATAGCATTCTCAATTTATAATAAAATAATTCTAAATTTCAGAAAAGATTTTTGTCGAATTAACCCAATATAATAAAAAAGCGCCCCTTTTTAATAAAACATAACTTAAAAGATATGTCATATTAAAAAAAGACGCAAACTTGCTAATATTTACTTTTAAAGAACCTACATAGCCCTTTGTACTTTTCCTGACCTCAAACAACGAGTACATGCATAGACTCGCACTGGTGTACCATTAACTATAGCTTTAACTCGCCTTACGTTGGGCTTAAAAGTCCTATTAGAACGCCTGTGCGAATGAGATAATTTTATCCCAAAAGAAATACTTTTTCCACAAACATCACATTTTGCCATGTGCCTGCACCTCCTTAAGTGCCTGTAATGTAACATTTCTATGATATCAGAGTTTTAAATAAAATGCAAGGTTTTTTATTTTACAATCTGCGTCTGTACTTTTTAAGCAAAAGTGGGTTGCATGTTTTATTTCGGCTTTGTAACCATTTATGAATTCAATAAGGAGGTCGTGTAATTGTGTGCATTAATAGAAAATTTTCAATTTTAATTATTGAAATCTGGATTTAAAAAGACATGTACATAAGTGCTCGCAGTTTACAATTTGTAAACTATTATCTAATATAAGGATTTTTAATTGAATTCATCATTGAGAACTTTTTTAATCTTAGTTGATAAATATAGAAACCTAGAAAATGCTTTTTTCTTAGGTTTAATTTAATTGTGACATTTGTAATTTTGATTTATTGCTTTAGTTTGGAAAGAAGTCTAATATTGAAAAGTAGTATAAAATATATTATTATTAAAATAAATAAGGGAATGAAGTTCTCCCAGGATAATTTCCGAATTGCCTAAACGGCTGATGACTTCTGTTTTTACAGAGTCATCAGCTTCATTTTTTAAGGAGTGATATATTTGATCAAATGTTTAATTGTAGGAATAGGCGGCCTTATTGGCTCAGTTTGCAGGTATTTATTAAGCCAAATTCCAATTTCAAATTCTAGTAGTTTTCCAAGTAACACACTTATTATAAATTTCTTAGGGGCATTGGCTATAGGAGTAATTACAGGGCTTTCAATTAAAAATAGCAATATTGATCAAAATTTAATACTTTTACTTAAGGTTGGCGTATGCGGTGGATTTACTACATTTTCTGCTTTTTCCTTAGAAACAGTAAACTTAATTAATAGGGGCGAAATAATAACATCAGTAGTTTATGTTTTATTAAGTGTTTTATTGTGCTTATTTGCTGTTGTTGCTGGGCAAAGTATCGTAAAATACTTTTGATTTTGTTAAGAATTTTTAATTAAAACTTTGGAACACAATATTTTTATTTATCTTAAAATTTTGGTTTTGCTTATGTGAAAAGTATGATTTGTTTTAATAAACCTTTTTATACAAACTATTTAGAATTTTAAATCCTCATTTTGCAGATACTAAATTCTAAGTGAAAATATGAAAAATTCAAGGAAATTTGGAGCATAAAAATGATCATTTTTGAGCCTGAAAAAATCTACTACGAAAAAAATATTTTCTCATATAAATTAGGAAAACGTTTATATGAAAAATATAAAGACATATCGTGGATTGAAATAGAAAACCACAATAATATTTCTAAATTTAGAAAAAGTTCAAACAGCGATTTTTCTAAATTGAAGAAAAATCTAATTATTGGAGTAAGAAAGACTCATAAATTCGTTCCCAACTATAAAACGTCAGACTTTTTAGTACCGTACACTTCATCAGGCTGTGCCGCCTCTTGCCTTTACTGCTACTTAGTTTGCCACTACAATAAATGTTCATATCTTAGAGTATTTGTTAACCGAGAAGAAATGCTAGAAAAAATTATTAAAACTTCTTATAAAAGTGAAAAAGAGCTTACCTTTGAGATAGGAAGCAATAGTGATTTAATTTTAGAGAACACTGTTACAGAAAATTTACCGTGGACTATTAAAACTTTTGCTAAAGAAGGGAGAGGTTTTCTAACATTCCCTACTAAATTTGACATGATCGAGCCCCTTTTAGATATTGATCATAAGTCTAAAACCATTATAAGAATGAGTGTGAACCCTGAAGAAATTATTAAAAAAATCGAGTTTGGGACCTCTACACTTTTAAAAAGAATAGATGCTATTAATAAATTATGTGATGCAAATTATCCAGTCGGAATTTTAATTGCTCCAATTGTTATGATTGAAAATTGGAAAGAACACTATGAAAAACTTCTACAAACCCTTTATGAAAACTTATCTTCAAAAGTGAAGAGGGAAATGTTTATAGAAGTTATTTTTATGACGTATAGTTTTATTCACAAAGCTATAAATAAGGAAGCTTTTCCAAAAGCAATCGAGCTTTATGATAAAGATTTAATGACAGGTCGTGGGCGAGGAAAGTATTCTTATAAAAACCTTTTAAAAAATGAAGGAGCAAAATTTTTGAGGAATGAAATTAATAAATATTTTCCAAATACAAAAATTGAATATATAGTTTAATTTAATAAAAAGATCATTAAATTTAAATAACCTGCAAAAGTAAGCCACAGCAAATAAAGAATTTGAAGATATGCTGCAATTGAATCATTCTTATAAAACAATTTTATCATCCAGAAGACTAATACCCATAAAATTATAAGCCAAAAAAATGCTAATAAATACAAATTTGCATTAAAAAATATAAGTGGCCAAATAAAATTTACTAGCAATTGTGCCGCATATACTTTCAATGCTTTTTGTTTTTGTAATGAATTAGATTCATATACTAAATAAGAAGATATTCCCATTAAAATAAAAAGAATTGACCAAACAATTGGGAATAAAATTGGTGGAGGTGCTAATTTAGGAAGATTTAAAATTTTGTAATTTTCCATAGAACCCATAGAAAAAAATCCAGATAGTGCACCCACACCAAGACTTATCATTATGCTAAGAATTAGATTTTTGAACTTGATCATTTTATTCACCTACAAATTTATTTTATTAATTTAAGCAGTAGAATTTAATAGTTGCAACTTGGCCCTATTAGTTTGATCGAATGAATTTAGCATGACAAGATTATGAATTATTGATTAAACTTTTATTTAAACCAGGACTTATAGCTGATTTTGTTATTAAACATCGTTAGTATTTAAATTTTTGAACACTCAACCCTCGCTATAAATATAAGGTTATATTTATATAATTTTTGACAGGTACCAATTTAAATTACACCATTTTTCAGCATTTATTAATATATTTTACACGATTATCTAATAATTGTAAATCAGTTTATTTTGCATATTATTTGAAGTTTACATTCCTTTATGCTGGCATAGAGATTTTTTGAATAGCTTTTTTAAGAAGTATAGATTCTTTTATAGAATAATGTTTTGCAAGTATTTAAAGCTTTTATTAATTATATGTTAGGATATTTTTATAAAGAAGATTTTTGTAAATTAGTTAAGGAACTAATAGCGAAAGTTGGATACGACAGAGGTACTAAATATGATGAAATTGGAAAAGCAATAGTGAAGTAGAGAATTTGAGTGCAGCGGTAAAAACTATTCTATAACTCATCCAGATGAGTTAATTGGCATTTGTGAAGGCAATAAATAATATTTAAAAGCAGAAGAATTATGATACCGCTGATAACGCTCTTGGATATATCAATAGCTGGGAAAAGACTTAGTGAAATAATAACCTAGGTAAAAGTTTAGACTAGGACAATATAACTTTTCACGCAATAGAAATGAATATGGGTATAAAATTACACATTGGACGCATAAAATTTAAAAAATGCTTTTTGAATGGATTTTTTAAAAATAGATAAAAGTAGCGATAACCCCCAGTAACACTGAGGGTTATCTTTTAATTGAGTTTTTACTTGGTACGGGTGACAGGACTTGAACCTGCACGGATTTCCCACTAGAACCTAAATCTAGCGCGTCTGCCAATTCCGCCACACCCGCTTATTTTAATTATATAAAATATATCAAAAAAAATCAAGTGGTTAAAAATACAATCAAAATTTATGGTTTTTGAAATATTAATTTTAATTCCCTTAAAAAAATAATCAATGCTTTCTTAAAAACTTATCATTTTTACAAAAAGTCTCAAGGAGAGCTGTTTGATTTGGTTGTGATAATAATTTGTCAAAATACAACAAATAAATCCTAAATTTCTGTAAAGATCAGTATTGGTAGTAGAATTTTATTTATTGTTCTAATTTAGAATTATAAACCCTATACCTTGTGATACAATTTAATTATGATATTAAGTATATGGTTTTCAATTAATGTTTACTCTATTAAAATTTAAAAGGAGAAAAATAAATGAAAAAGGTATTATCAAGTGTTCTCACTATAACAATGTTAATTAGTACTATAGGGCCAGCTTCAGTTTTTGCTGATGGCTCAGAATCTAATGATTCAAGCGTGGCATCTACAAAAAGTTATGTAGGTTTAGCGAAAGACTATGTTGTTAGCAAGGCAAAGTCTGCAATAAAAGAAGTAAGCGAAAACAAAAGTAAATATGCAATAATAGCAGGTGGAGCTATTTTGTCTGCTGCCGCTGCAGTAGCTGCTATGTATTATTGTAAAGGGTCGAACAACGCTTTAGATGTAGAAAGTTCAAAAGATGGAGCAGAAGTTTCGGTAAGTGGTACAACAGATAAAACAGCAATTGCTGCAACAGGGAAAGATGAACAGGAACTAAGCACTGAAGTTGATGTGTGTTTACCTGGAGAAGAAAATATTTGCTTCCCTATTGATAAAGATTATAATGATGGCATTGATCTTAGTCAATCTCAACCAGATATATCTGCACCGAGTCTTAAATATGATGAAATTAGCAACGTAGAAACCAATGCAAAAAATGCATCGGCAATTGCTGCAACAGGGAACGATGAACAGGCATTAAACATTAAAGCTAATGTGTTTTTGGCTGGAAAAGAAGCAGACAAAATAGAAACTCAACCGGAAGCTACTATAAGATCAGAAGTCAGTGATACGTCTAACAATGGTTTAAAAGATGAGAATTCAGATATTAGCTGGGCCACCCTTATGAAAAAAGGATCTTCGCAGTTAATACTAACAACTACAACTCGAACTGACAGTGAAATAGCGGCTCAACTAGAACCTAAATCTAACCAACCAACTAAAACAATCTTTTGGGAGATACCAACAATTAGTAATCATGCTCCTTCATACTCTGGAGGAACCATGTCACAACCTTCCCAAAATGAAATAAAAACCTTAAATTCTTACTATTACTACCGCTAAGCAATTATTTATTCTCAATTTGTCTAATTAAACTAATTAACTTTAAAGGCTTGAGATCTGTTTTGAACAGACATCAAGCCTTTAAAGTTAGCTTTTTATATCTTTACCCAACTTGAATTTTAAAAATGTAGAATGATAAAATAATAAATTTTACAAACGATGCAGTGAATATATCGGCTTCACCTATACTTATTATGTTGACAGTAGAGTCTGTTTTATATTGTGTTAAAAGAATGATTATTTTTAAGTCTAACAAAAAACATATGTTGGCATTTATAATAACACAGCACAATGGATAATGCTTTATTTTATTTAAAAGAAGATGGCATTGCCCAAAAATAAACGATAAGATTTAATAAAATATCTTCACGCTTTATCAGGGTGATCTAAGTTGCTTTAGATCAGTTAAAATGTGTTAGCCATTTTTTATAAACTTCATTCAATTTTTTTTTATTTTATGAAAGGTTAATTTTAGACTAAAGATTAAATGGTGTTGATTTTAAGTTAACACCATTTTTATAATTAATGTTAGCTTTCTTAGCTTGTTGGTGTTGGAACTTTCTTAATATTCTATAGGTCTTACCATCCTTTTTAAAATTAGCACCAGTTTGCTTAAAGTGGAAATTAACATTGAAGTTAATACATTGTTGTCTTATATCAAGGATCCAGTCATAATTGCAAATTCGTGCGCTGTTTCCAGATTCACCACCTACAACAACCATTTCTATAGAATCATTTAGATAGGAAGACAGGTTTATTTTTTCTAATAAAGGTTCACATATAATAATTTTGTGTTTAATAGGAAGCTTTAAATAAATTGGCAAGCGAAAATCAGCTCTATCTTGATTTTCAACAGTACAGGCAATGGCAACGTTATCATATCCTTTATTCCAATCAGCAGGAATATGATTTTTAAATCTATCTATTCTTTTGGTTATTATTAAAAAATTTAAATCTGATCTTTCTTTAATCATTTTCCAGGCGTCTGCTCGCCAAAGGTCGGCCTCTTCAACGAAAAAATCAGAAGTAAAGCAAGTGTAAATAGTTTCACCTGATGGAATAGTATATTCTCCATTTCGTTTACGTTTTATTGGTAATTCAAAACTTTTTGTTTTATTAACAATAGAGCTATCTTTATCAAATAAGGCATCTTGCCTATAAACGTAACAATTTTTGCAGCCAGGGCTTATTTTATGGCAGCCGTGCCATAAATTCCAACAATTTGTCATAAAACACCTTTTTAAATTATTTTAAAACTTGTTTTATTATAATTGAAAAGTAAAAATTTTTCTATCAAAACTGCTTAACATAAATTAAAAAATTCTGCCGATAAATATTCTATAATATAGATTCTATAAGGATTGCGGATAAATTTTAATTTAAAAATATGGTTGACTTTTTATATGAAACATTGTAACATATTTAAAGATACTTCTTAAAAATAATTAATTGCGAGTGTGCTGGAACTGGCAGACAGGCACGTTTGAGGGGCGTGTGTCTTTGACGTACGGGTTCAAGTCCCGTCACTCGCACCAATGTCGAAAGCTGTCGTTTGATGGCTTTTTGTTATGTATATATGTATATGATTATCAGTTATTTATATAATTAATTTGGAGGTGTAATTATAATGTTAAATCATATTGGAACACAGATAATAGAAACAGAAAGGCTTATTCTTAGAGAGTTTAATATAGATGATGCACAACAGATGTTTGATAATTGGGCAAAAGATTCAGAAAATGTTAAATATCTCTCTTGGCAGTCGCACAAGAATATTTCTGATACATATGAAATTCTTGAGCGATGGATCAATAAATATAAAAATCAAAATTACTACAATTGGTGTATTACTTTTAAAGATACAGCTCAGGTAATCGGAGGCATTGATGTTAATGAAATAATAGAGCTTAGGTCTACGTGTGAAATCGGATATGTCCTTTCTAAAAATTATTGGAACAAGGGCATAATGACAGAAGCATTAAGAGCTGTTATGAAATATTTATTTAGTGAAGTAGGTTTTAATCGTATACAACTAAGGCATATGACAGAAAATCCTGCTTCGGCTAGAGTTATGGTTAAGTGCAGAATGAAGTATGAAGGCACTTTAAGACAGTATGGTGTAAAAAATAACGGTGAATGGTGTGATATGGCAATTTATTCTATACTGAAAAATGAACTAGAATAAAAATGTCTTTACTAAATTATAAATATTTGTAAACATTGAGGTTGGCTAAAACCCTCATTAATGCTGGATTTTTTCATGCCACTTATGGATACCCGCACCAGGTAGCACTGAGCGCAAATTGCGTTCGGGCTTTTTTTAAAAAAATTAATTGCTCGCGCTTATAATTTTCAATTAATTTTAATTACTCACACCACTCTGATGAATAGTATTTTAAATTTTATTATATATAATTTATTATTACTTATATTTTAAACTGTTGAATAAGGTGAAATTTGATATGAAAAAATTTATGTGTATAATTTTTTTTAGCTTTCTTTTTTCTAATGTTTGTTTAGTTGCAAATGCACAGGTATTAGATGTTTTAACTGATGAGCACCCAACTTTAAGGAGTGTATGCATTGAAGTTCAAAAATTTGATGAAGAGACTTCTAAAAAAGTCCAAAATGTAACAGACACTTTAGAAAAACTACAAGGAGCAGGGTTGGCAGCAAACCAAGTGGGATATACTGAAAGGTTTTTTACTATTTCGTCACAAGCAGATGGGATAAGAGAATATTACAATAAAGACTTTCAAATTAAGGATGATCAACCATTAGTTTTTATTAATCCTCGAATAATAAAAACAGAAGGAGTACAAACTGGTTGGGAAGCTTGTTTTTCTCTTAAGGGATTTGCGTATCAACTCGTAAGGCCGATGAGTGTGGTTGTAGAGGCTTTAGATGTACATGGAAATCCTTTTAAGTTTGAAGCCAAAGGGTTTTGGGCAAAATGTATCTGTCATGAATATGATCATTTAAATGGGATACTTTGTAAAGATAATGCCATTAAATCGCAACCTATAGATTTTTAAATGTTGCCGGATACTATTATTATGGGTACTTACAATAGTTTAAAATCTAGAAGAAAAGACACAAAAGAGACTGAAATTCTTAATTTTTATATTTCACTATCATTATTCTTTAAGCGCGAGTGCTAATTTTTTAATTCTAATTTTTAGCCTCAAAAAGTTTATAAAAGCCTGCTGAAAAATCAAAAAACTTTTTTAGCAGTTTTTTTATATTTGTGGGTCTATTGTAATGCGGTTACATGAGATAGTATTATTTCACTCGGTTTGTCCAATAATTGTTTTAGGGTTGTCTTTCAATCAAGGAGCACAGGCTTTTTTTCTGTTAAAAAAACTGTACGTACTCTAATTTTTTTCGCCGCCTTATTTTCCTGATTTTAAATCTATCAAAAATTTTTGGGTATTTATAAAAAGTCAATTTTAATAATATATTTCATAAATATTATTAAAAATAGTTGACTTTAACAAATAAAAGGCTATAATAAAAATATAAATAGGGGATGTTTTAAAATGGATAAAGACGGAATAAAGAAAAAAATAGATTCTATGAATGTAGAAGAGTTACGCGAAATTGCTGGGGGATGGCCTATATTTAAAGACGCTTATACATTTGAAGATTATTAAAAAGCTGGAGTTGTTTGGAGGCACTATTGGTTTGGCAAAGATCGATATTGTGACCTTGATGGTCAACCTTTAACTCAAGGAGAGGTAGAGATTTTGGTCCGCAGGTGAAAGAATGGTAGAAGAGAAGTCCCAAAAGCGGAATTTGACGAATTTATGAAGTGGAAAAAAGGGCCAAAATAAAAATTTTTATGCAAAGTATTAGTTAGGCAAATTAAAATTAAATATTGACTAGCCTTTAATAAGCCTTCAAAAATGAAGGCTTATTTTTTATTTTATTTTTTGTTCTAAGTTAAAAGCTTTGTCCATATTCTTTATTAGAGGGGGGACAAGACGGTATGGATAAAAAGTTTGACGAAGCAATTTCTAGCCTTTGTGACAATTTGTATAGTGTTTTAAATAATCTTTCAGATGAATTAAAACAACAAATTCAAGAGATAAGGCTCAGAGCTTTTAAACCAGTGATATTGCATTTTAAAAATGAAAGCTATTTTTTAAGTAAAAATGGGGAACTTTTGCAGGAAGTTGGCCAAGACGCTATTGTTGCGACACAATCTGATATAACAAATAGCCTTAACAAAATGTGCAGTTACTCAATTTATAGCTATCAAAATGAACTGAAAAATGGATATATAACGCTAAAAGGAGGCCATAGAGTAGGCGTTTGTGGAACAGCAGTTTTTAATAATGACACTTTTACTAATATAAAGGACATCTCTTCAATAAACATAAGAATTGCTCGCAATGTGAATTGTGTACAAACTGAAGTCATAAAGAACTTAATTGATAAGTTTTCTGGAATTTTAATAGTGGGAGAGCCAGCTAGTGGTAAAACCACATTTTTAAGAGACATTGCAAAAAAACTTTCTATCGGATTTTTTAAAGATATGAAAAAGGTTGTAGTTATTGATGAAAGAGGAGAATTTAGTGGAACTAGTAATGGCATAGCTCAAAACGATATGGGGTTTTGTGATATTTTAAATGATTACCCTAAACCTATTGGAATAATGCAAGCACTGCGAACTTTATCACCTGAGATAATTATTTGTGATGAAATAGGTGGAGATAGTGATATAAAAGCAATTGAATCTGGAATTAATTCGGGTGTTAAATTTATTGCCAGCATGCATGCTGGAAACATTTATGAACTATTAAGACGGCCACCGGCAAAAAGAGTTTTAAACACAGGAGCATTTGACAAAGTGGTTATGCTAAAAGGCAAAAATGCGCCTGGCGAAATAGAGAGAATTTTTTCATTGCCTAATAATGATTTTCTAAATTCAGCAATAAATAAAAAAAGTTTAAGCGCTATAACTTAAATTAAATGGTGGTGAGTATTTTGCTGAGAGCAGCAGGAATAACAGTACTTTTGATTTCTTCAGTTTTTACGGGCATTTACATTTCGCATAGGTTAAGTTTAAGAGTAGAGTTTTTGAGAAAATATTTAAATTTTATTAAATATATAGAAACAGAAATAAGATATTCGGCAGACTTGATTTATGACCTTGTAAAAAAATATAAGGCAACAGGTATTATGAAAAAGTTTGTTGATGAGTGTTGCTGTAACATGGAAAAAGGTATTCCTGTTAGTAGTGCCTGGAATTTAGCGCTAAAAAAAATATCTGCAGATAGTGGTTTGTATTCAGATGATATTGAAATTATACATAGTTTTGGAGAAAATCTTGGCAAGAACGATATAGAAGGTCAAATAGCACATTGTAATTTAACAAGCGAATTAATTGGTTCGTGTTTGATTTGCGCAAAAGATAATAAATCCAGAAAAAGTAAACTTTATTTTATGTTGTGCTTGTTTTCTGGATTATGTATAATATTGCTTTTTCTATAAGCAGCGAGCGGCGAAGCGCCGCTGCTAATTCGCACACGAAACTTAGCTAGAAAATAATAATTATTGCCTGCGAAGCGAGCTAGAGTTTTTTGAAGTGTAGAAACTTTTTTTCAAAAAAGTTTCTACCGGGGTTCGGGGCTGGCCCCGAGCGGGTTTGGGCGGCAGCCCAACATTAAGGCGGAGGGATAAAAATATGGATGTAGATTTAATTTTTAAGATAGCGGCAATTGGTATTATTGTTGCTGTACTCAGCCAAGTTTTAATTCGTTCGGGAAGAGAAGAACAAGCCATGATGACAACGTTAGCGGGGCTTATTGTTGTTTTAATGATGCTTGTAAAAGAAATTGACATGCTGTTTAGAACAGTTAAATCAATTTTTGGACTATAGAAAATGAATATAATTGGATTAATAGGCATTGCTTTAGTTGCTGCAATACTTTCAGTAATGCTTAAAAAATACACTCCCGAATATGCAATAGTTTTAAGTATACTTACTAGCATATTCCTATTTGGCATAATTTTATCAAACGTGACATTGGCAATAGATAAAGTGAAAAATTTAATAACGCTAGCTGGAATGCCCATGGAATATGCTATGATTTTATTTAAAGCACTTGGAATTTGCTTTTTAGCACAGTTTTCTGCAGATTCTTGTAATGACGCAGGTGAGACAGCGCTAGCCTCTAAAATCGAGTTTGTTGCTAAAATAATAATAATAATACTTTCTTTACCCTTATTTGAAGAAGTTATAAAGATGGTAACGAAACTTTTTGGAGGGTAAGAATGAAAAAAATAATTTGCTTCATTTTTTTACTATTTTTTTTTACTCAAGCAATAGCAGTTTTTGCAACAGATAATTTTGAAGAAATATACAATGAACAAATTAAAACAAGTGCTGCAAATGAGCTTTGTGACAACGTGCCAGAAGAAGCTAAAGATGCTCTTGAAGATATTGGCATAAATAAAATAGACTGGAACGATTTAATTAAATTAACACCAAAAAGTATATTAGAAAAAGTATTATCTATAGCAAAAGACAAGTCTCCAAGCATTTTTAAAGCGGTTGCTTCAATATTAGCAATTGTATTGTTAAGCGCATTGTTTTCTAGCATGAAAACTTCAATTGCAAAAGAATCTCTTCAAAACGTATGGGCAATTGTAAGTACACTTTGTATATGTATGATAGCCATAAACCCTATAATTAGTACAATAAGTTATGCTTCAAATGTTATATCTGGTGCTAGCAAATTTTTGCTCTGCTATATTCCTATTATGGTAGGGGTCATGATAGTTAGCGGACAAGGCATATTAGGAGCATCATATAGCGCGCTTATGTTAACAGTTGGTGAAGTTATGGCACAGGTATCATCAATACTTTTAGTCCCTCTTTTGAATGTATTTTTGGTTTTAAGTATAGTTTCTTCAATATCTCCAAGACTTAACTTTTCAGGAATATGTAATCTCTTTTCAAAAACCATAAAATGGATATTAGGCTTTGCAATGGCTGTTTTTACGGGGCTTTTAACTATTCAAAGCATAGTGGGAACGGCAGCTGATAATATTGGGACTAAAGCGGCTAAATTTGTGCTGAGTGGGTGTGTACCAGTAGTTGGAAGTGCTTTAAGTGATGCTTTTTTAACGGTTCAAAGTTCTGTAAAGCTTTTAAAGTCAGGAGTTGGTGCCTTTTTTATTTTGGCACTAGGATTTGTTTTCTTACCAGTAGTTATGCAGTGCTTACTATGGCTTTTTTCTGTAAATTTTTGTGCATCTATTGGTGAATTATTTGAATTGTCAGAAATATCAAAATTACTTAAAAGAACCGGTGAAGTTATAAGTACTATCTTAGTTATACTTTTATGCTCAGCGGTTGTTCTTATAATATCTACTGTAGTGGTTTTAACTGTTGGAGGTAGTTCTTAATGATGGCAATAAAACAATGGACATTAGCAGTTACTTTTTCTGCTATAGCATGTACAATTTTAGAAACTTTATCGCCAAACGGCAAATTTGAAAAAATAATAAGACTTGTTTTAGGAGCTTTTATGCTTTGCGCAGTATTGTTTCCCCTAAAAACTACCATCAGAAGTATTAATTTTAACTTAGATAAAAATAACAGCTCTATTGATTCTACAAAGAACAATTTAAAAAATAAAATTAATGACGAAACTCAGGTAAACGCAGAAGAAAATGTAAAAAAAATGATAGTTAAAACTCTGAAGGAAAAAAATATTGAAGTAAAAAAAATTAATGTATTTATGGATATGAAAGAGGACAACTGCATATCCATTAATAAGGTAGAGATTCATTTAAATGAAAATGATAAAGAAAAGAAGGAGGAGGTAATAAAGTTAATCGAAAAAACATTCGGAATAAAAACTGTTGTGTCGTTAGGAAGTGGTTAAAATCGAGCTGGAAAAAGAAAAAATCGTAGTATTAAGAGACAAAATTAAAAATTTTCTTTCAAATGATAAATATAAGAAAATTATAATACTTGCAGGTCTTCTAGGAATAGCTCTTATATTTGCATCTAGCCTTTTTAAGCCAGATGTTAAGAGTGTGCAAGAATTACCAACGGTCCAGGTTGACACAGAAACTTATGCAAGGAGACTTGAAGATAATCTCAAAAACATAGTTTGTACAATTTCCGGTGCTGGCGAAGCCAAGGTTTTAGTTACACTTGAAAGTTCGTTACAAACAGTATATGCAACTGAGCAAAAAAAGAATAATGAAGCAACAGAAGATAAGTCTGATGGGGAAACTAGTAAAAAACGAGAAAGTAACGACTTGGAAACAAAATATATAAAGATAAAAGATGAAAATGGAGCAGAAAAGGCCCTTTCCGTCACTCAACTTCAGCCAACTGTAAAAGGAGTAGTGGTGGTTTGTAAGGGGGGAGATGATCCTGATGTACAAAAAAAAATTGCAGATGCTGTGAAAACAGCTTTAAATATTACTTCAAAAAGAGTTTTTGTAACAAAATAGTTATAACCTTATTATAGGTACAAAAGGGGAAATGTAAGATGGTTTTTAAAAAAAGGCAGTTAATATTAGCAGTGTTGGTGTTAGCTTTAGGAAGCGCGGTATATTTAAACTGGCAATTTTCATCAGACAAAGGTTTTTCAACCACTGATATAGTAACATCGACCAAAGAGTTGGGGCAAGCTCAGTTTGTAAATAATACAGTAGATCAACAGACTAATTCGGAGGAAAACAAAGAGGGTAGTAGTGAACCCCCAAAAAATTCATCTGAATATTTTTCAAAAGCCAAAACAGAAAGACAAAAAGCCAGGGATGAAGCTATTGATATGATAAAAGAAATACTTGAGGATACAAAATCGTCAGAAGAGACAAAAACAGAGGCAATAAAGCAAGCCGCCGTGATTGCAAAAAGAATAGAACAAGAAGCAAATATAGAAAATTTAATTAGGGCTAAGGGCTTTTCAGAATGCCTTGCATTTATTCAAAATGATGAATGTAGTGTAGTTGTAAGCAGTGAGGGTTTAGATGAAAGTTCAACAATATCAATTAAAGATATAGTTTATGGGCAAGGTGCTATAGCTCTTGATAAAATAAAAATTATAGAAGCAAAGAATGCACAGTAAAAAAGGAAGCCATTTGGCTTCCTTTTTTATAAGGTTTTATAAAGAGTATCTAATGATATGTATTTTTGATAAAAACCGTCAATTTAAGCTTTTAAGAATATTATTTATAAGATCATTGTCTTTTGTTAAAAGGGCTAATGTACATTCATAAATAAGCTCCGGTCTTTCTTGGAAATTATGTTTTACAAGATCAGCTTGTAGGCAATCAGGTACATAAAGTGATATTGATAAAAGATCTATATTTCCACCTGAAATGTTGCAATTTACATAGTATCCATCAGCATTTTCAGTTACCGTTACTTTGTTTTCAGTCTCTCTTTTTAATTTTGCCAATAAATTTATAGTGGCACATAAAGCTTTTTCTCTTATTGATATTGGTAACGCAGTATCAAGTTGAGCCGAAACCAATCTTCCGATCTCCGTAACCTTATAAAGGGATGAGTTTTCTGGATCCTTACAAATATTTTCGTTTTCTATTAATTCTGAAAAAGCGCTATTTGCTTCAAAATAATTTGCAAAATTGTTTTCTTGCAAAATAGAAACAACATCCTCCTTTGAAAGGCTACATTTAATATTTGAAAGTATATAACATATCAATAGTTTTATATCATTTTTACTTCTTAAGCCGCCAGGTTCTATACCAGCTGTAAGCACATCGAATTCCATTTAATATCTGCCCCCGTTTCTTGATTTTTAATAAGTTACATGTCATTTGATTTAGCACCTTTACATGGATACACCATTTTTTTCAAGTTCATATTGTATGCTTTCTTGAAATTCAGACTTTAATTCATTATAGTTGGTTCCAAGGCACCAAAGTCTTATATTCAGCTCTACACCTTTACTATTATATTTATTCACTATTATTTTACTACTTGGATTTTGAAGAATTTTGTCGTTTTTAGAGATAACTCCTTCAAAAATAGCCTTTATTTTCGAAAGATCTGAAAAATTGCTTATTGAATAAACTAAGTCAAGTCTACGGTTTTTTTGTTTACTGCAATTAATTATATATTCAGATGTTAATTTTGAGTTTGGAACAATAAGTTCTCGATTATCTGGGGTAACAAGAGTTGTAAACATTATCTCGATGCTTTTTACTGTACCTGATAATTCAGCCAATTCTAAATAATCTCCAACTCTAAAAGGTTTATTTATTATGATAACTGTACCACTTGCGACATTTGACAAGCTATCTTTTAAAGCAATACCAATTGTTACAAAGGCTGCACCTAAAGTTGCAATAATTGATGTTACATTTACCCCTAGAGTAGAAACTGCAGCTAAAATTACAAATAATCTAAAAAGAACCTTTAAAATTGAGTTTGAAAAAGAAATTATCCCACCATCTATTTTGGCTTTTTTCATAGCTTTGTTTATAATTTTTGCAAATTTCCCAGCAAACCACCAACCAATAATTAAAACAAGAATTGCCACAAGTAATTTAGGAAAAAAATTTTGGAATTGAACATTATAGTTAGTAAAAATATTTTTAAAAATCATTACCGAATCTCACCTTTTTCTTTTTTAAAATAGTTATAATAAAAATATTATATCATAAAGATAAGTTTAGTTAAAAATTTCTTGAAAAACTTTTATTTTTAATATAACATAAGTGGTGAAAGCAATACAGAATGACGGGAGATTGATGTGATGATTGATATTGGTAAACACGTAGATTATTATTCTGTTTTTTGCCCAATTTACGATGCTAATACTAATGATTTAAATTTGTTAGAAGAAATACGTTATAATTTTTTAAAAAATAAAAAGAGGCAAAAAAATAAAATAGTAAAGGAGTTAGGTGGAAAAACATATCGTTATTCCTACCTGCTTGAAGATGGGAAACCTGCAAAATGGAAAAAAATGCTCAATGATAAACTGATTGAAAGAAGTCGCACAAATCAAGATAATAGTTATAGTATATTAATTCAAGACGAAAATAAAAATTTAAATAAAATCTTATATTTTGACAGCGAGCACAACTGGCAAAAATCAGAATATTTTCGAAATAAAGCAAAAATAAGTTTTTCAAAATCTAAAAATAATGAAAAAATTTTAGTATCTGAATACAAAAATAATGATGTCGACGTGGCATCATATGAACTTTTTCCATTTGAATTAAACGAAAATGAATATAAACTAGAAGCACTTGACAGCAGCTTAACTTCTCTTTTTTGCAAAACAAATTTTGGGGATGTCAACTATTTTACAAAACAGCAAATTGAGATTCTTAATGGACTAAAAAAAGTTACCGAAAATAATAATATTACTGAAAACAAAACAAACTGTACTGAAAATAGAATTCTTGGCAATTGTGAAAACAATATAACATTAAAAAATGAAGATGTAGAACAAAATACACAATTAGAGGTGGATAATTTGGGAAACAACTGTTTTCAAGTGTCGGGAAAGAGCCAATTTGTATGTTACTCACAGGATTCTAGCTGCCCTTACAGTAAAACATATGGAAAAACCATACAAACCGAAAATGGCAATACATATTTTTATTTTGGGGATATGCACGATAACTTAAGAAACGGACAAGGCCGTACAGTTACAGAAAGTGGACTACCTGCTTATGAAGGGTTTTATAAAAATGACAAAAAAGATGGATTTGGATCTTTTTATTATAAATCAGGTAAGCCTTATTATATTGGAGAGTTTAAAGAAAATACAAAACATGGATTTGGAATATTATTTAGTCAAGACGGGAAGACAATAAATATTGGGGCCTTCGAAAAGGATAAACCTCAAAATTTGATATCAGTATTTAAAGATGACGTAAATCTTTTATTTACTGAAAAAGATAACGACGATACAACAAAAAGAACAGGGTTTGTATGTCATTTAAAAGATAAAAAAGTATCTATAGAAAGCTTTGATAATGGTAAGCCTACAGGCAAAAAGACACAATTTGATGAATCAGGGAAATTGCTATATAGTGGTGACTTTGACGGTGATTTCAAAAGCGGTTTTGGTATAGAGTATAATGCTGATGGGACTTTGCGGTATAAAGGCAATTGGAAAAATGATAAGTATGAGGGTCAAGGGGTTCTGTACTTTGAAGATGGCCGTAAAATTGAGGGTAACTTTGAAGATGGAAAAGTTGAAGGCTTTGCCTGTGAATATGATGGGCGTCTTAAAAAAATATATGAGGGAAATTGGAAAGATAACTTATATAATGAAGAAGGAACAAAGTTTTTAAATAATGGGAATTACTTAAAAGGACTTTTTGAAGCGGGGCTTGCTCAAGGTGTACTTCTAGAGTTTAATGCCAATGGAGATGTAATATATAAAGGAAACTTTAATGAAGATGCGTATTATGGTGAGGGGTCTCTTTATGTAAATGGTGAAAAAATTTATGAGGGTAGCTTTGAAAATAATACATACAATGGTTTTGGATGTATGTATGAAAATGCTATTTGTGTGTATGAGGGGCAATTTGAAAATGGTGCAAGGTCAGGGTTTGGGACAAGCTTTAGAGATGACGAGATACAATATGTTGGAAATTGGCGCGAGGATAGATATGACGGAATTGGAATGATTTATGAACAATCAAAACCTAAGTATGCTGGGAGCTTTTTAAAAGGGAAAAAAGAAGGACGGATAAATGAAATATACCAAGGAAAAGTTATAAAAGAGTGCATTTTTGAAAGTGATGATTTGGTTTATGCTCGAGAATATGCATATCCTAATATGAATATTGTTTTCGACGGTAACATTCACAATGGTAAAAGATGCGGTATGGGTTGTTTGTTTACTGAATATGGTGAAAAAGAAGCAGAAGGTATTTTTGCAAATGATGAAATAGTAACTAGAATGAGGATATTTTTAAAGAACCTTTTACCACTGCCTGAATGTACCAATTTGCAAAACACGGAATATGAAAGCTTTAGGTTTGGTCCTTTATATGTTATTGAAAAAGATTTTTTAGGTGGAATATACTCTGGTCTTTTAAAAGAGGATAAACCACAGGGCAAAGGTACTATTTTATATTCTGATCATCGATATACCGGAGATTTTATTGAAGGAGTTTCTAAAGGTAGTGGCATTATATATAAAAATGATGGAACTCAAATTTGTGGCAAATTTTTTGAAAGTGATGTTTTGGGAAGCACACTTATAAACTTTGAATCCGGAAGGTCATATTATTTTATGAGTAACACATAGTGTTTTTTAGTCTTAATCTCAAATTTTTAAAGAGGTGGCGATTTTTTTGGCTATGGAATCAATTAATTTGATTAAGGAAGCTGAACTTAAAGCAGAAAACACTGAAAAAAACGCTCGAGATACTGCATCATTAATTATAGAAAAAGCAAAACGTGAATCAGAAGGTATAATAGAGTCGAAAATTAAAGAAGCTTTGACTAAATCTAATTTAAGAATAAACTTTGCAAAAAATGAAGCAAAAGAACATATGAAAAAAATATCAAATGAAACAGCTAATGAAATTTTAGCCTTAAAAGCTAGTGTAAAAGAAAAAGAGCTCTTTGTTAGAGACCTAATTATTAAAGAAATAGTCGGAGAGTAAAAATGTTTTGTAAGGTGGTATTGATAATATGTCGATAGCTTCAATGCAAAAAATTTCTATCTATGCTTTAAGAAAAGATAGAAAACCTATACTTGAAACAATGCAACGGCTGGGTGTTGTTGAAATTTCTGATCTAGATTTAAATAATGAAAGTTTTGAAAAAATTGATACAGAAAATTCAAAACAAACCTTTGCAAAGAATGCAAAGGTTGCAAATGATGCAATAGAAATAATTGATATGTACACACAACGAAAAAAAGAAAGTCTTTTATTTTTAAAGGGCCGAAAGTCTATATCCAAAGATAATTACTATACATTTGTTAATGAAACCCAGGAAATAATGAGAGTTGCTTATAGTGTTGTTAATTCATCTGAGGATATATTTGAGGAAAAATCAGAAATAACAAGGCTTACTTTGAAAAAAGAAGCTTTAAAATCTTGGGTTAATCTTGATATAAGCGAAAATTTCAAAGGAACTAAAACCACAAATGCTTTTATTGGTACACTTCCAGGTGAACATACTCTCGACGAACTTTTAAAAAAATTTTCAAATTTATCTGATGTTGAAAATATAATCTTTGAAATCATAAGCTCTGCTAGCGACCAAACATGTGTTTTTGTTTTGTGTAAAAAAGAGGACAGTGACGTTGTCGAAGAAACTTTAAAAAACATGGGTTTTGCTTTTTTAGCCCAACCTACAAAAAGCATACCAAAAGATAAAATTGATAGAATAACAGAACAAGTTAAAGAAATAGAGAAAAAAATAAAACAAAAAAAAGAACTTATAAAAAGTTATGTTGGAATAAAAAATGCTTTAAAATTTATTGTTGATTACTATAGTTTAAGGTCTCAAAAGTATGACATTGTATCAAAGCTTATACACACCAAAAATGTTTTTATGTTAACTGGTTATATTAAAGAAAAAGATTCAAAAAAATTAGAGTCTATACTTACTTCAAAATTTGACGTAGCGGTTGAGTTACTTGAGGCGAAAGGTGATGATGTACCAATTTCACTTGAAAATAACGGTTTTGTGTCGCCAGTTGAACCTGTTTTGGAAAGCTATAGTTTGCCAGGAAAAAATGAGATTGACCCAAGCCCTATTATAGCAATTTTTTATTATATTTTATTTGGTATTATGCTATCAGATGCAGCTTATGGAGCCATAACCACCATTGTTTGTGGATTAATTTTATTAAAATTTAAAAATATAGAAAGTGGTTTTAAAAAAGCTGTTAAGATGTTTTTGTTTTGTGGTATTTCAACTACATTTTGGGGTATTATGTTTGGAAGTTACTTTGGTGATGCCATAGAAGTGATTTCTGAAACATTTTTTGGAACCAAAATTGTTATTCCAGCACTTTGGTTTGTTCCCTTAAATGAACCAATGAGGATGCTGGCTTTTTCCTTTGGAATAGGAATAATACATTTATTTACAGGCCTTTTTTTAAAACTCTATCAATTACTTAAGATCAAAAATTATAAAGATGTAGTTTTTGATGTCATATCTTGGTATCTTTTAGTTGGTGGAGCTATAATATATTTACTATCAATTCCTACAATGTCTGAACTTTTAACTTTAAACTTTAAATTATCAAGTTCAGTTGGAAAAATTGGAGCAGTATGTGCACTTATTGGAGCAGCTATTATAATTTTTACGGCTGGCAGAGGTTCAAAAAATCCATTTAAAAGGCTTTTAAAAGGCCTTTATAGCCTTTATGGTATAACAGGCTATTTGAGTGATATTTTTTCGTACTCAAGACTTTTGGCTTTAGGGCTTGCTACAGGAGTTATCGCTCAGGTTTTCAATAAAATGGGTTGTATGGCAGGTGGTGGGGTTTTAGGTGCCATTGTTTTTACTATAGTCTTTTTGATAGGGCATACAATGAACATAGGGATAAACCTTTTAGGCGCTTATGTCCATACAAATAGGCTACACTTTGTTGAGTTTTTTAGTAAGTTTTATGAGGGCGGAGGAAGAAAATTTTCCCCGTTTTTTGTAAATACAAAATATTATAAGATTACGGAGGATGTTGTTGATGGATAAGTACGGAATTGTTTTAGCATTATTTGGTGCAGTTATTTCGGTGCTTCTTGCAGGAATTGGGTCTGCTATGGGTGTTGGTTTATGTGGTGAAGCTGCAGCAGGTGTTGTGACTGAAGATCCTTCAAAATTTGGTAAGGTTTTATTATTGCAGCTTTTGCCAGGAACTCAAGGTATATATGGACTTTTGGTTGCTGTACTTACGCTTATTCAAATAGGAATCTTAGGAGGTTCGGCTGAAGTTAGTTTTATACAAGGACTTTTATATTTTGCTGCATGTTTACCGATGGGTGTGGTGGGGTATTGGTCAGCACTTCGTCAGGCTAGAGCCTCAGTTGCAGGAATTGGAATCGTTGCTAAAAGGCCAGATCAAATGGGAAAAGCTATGATTTTTCCTGCAATGGTAGAAACTTATGCACTTTTAGCACTTTTAACATCTGTTCTTGCAGTATTAAATATTCCCAAAATAAGCCTTTAATACGAAATAGAAGCTAGCGTTTACAATTATATAAAATTTTACTGCTAGCAACTGTTTTTTAACAACTATTTTGGGAGGATGCTTATGAGTGGACTTGAAAAAATACTTAAAAGTATAGATGATGATGCCGAAATTCTAGCTAAAAAAATAATAGATGACGCTAAAAAAGAAGTTGACAAAATTCTAAAAGAGGCTCGGCTTAAAGCAACAAAAGAAATGCTTGATATAATTGATAAATCAGAAGTTAGTTCTTTAGAAATTGTAAAAAGAGCAAAGGCTCAGGCAGAAATTGAGAAAAAAAGTAAAATTCTAAAAGTAAAAAACGAACTTATAGATAGCATTATAAACCAAACTAAAGAGTATCTTTTGGAATTATCTGATAAGGAATATTTCGATATAATCTTTAAAATCTTTGAGAAACAAACTATAAAAGAAAAGGGCGAATTAGTGTTTTCTAAAAAAGATTTAGAAAGAATACCAAGAGGTTTTAAAACTGCCGTTTCAAAATTTAGTAAAGAAAAAGGCGCAGAGATTAAGGTATCTGCAGATACAAGAAATATTTCTGGCGGGTTTGTTTTAGTATGTGGAAATATTGAGGAAAACTGTTCTTTTGATGCTTTGTTTAATAGCCACTATGAAACTATTAAAGATAAAGTAAATAAGGCTTTATTTTCTTAATTTGAAAAGAGGGATGTTTTATTAACGAATCATATGCTTATGCTGTTGCACGAATAAAAGCTAAAGAACTTCTTTTACTTAATAATCAAGATATAAACAACCTATTGGCTTGCCGTGATTATAATGAATGTTTAAAATTTATAAAAAACAAAGGTTGGGGGGCTTCTGATAACGCTAATGATATTGATAAAATTCTAGCTTTTGAAATGCAAAAGACAAAAAATTTTATATATCCAATGGTTAGTGATATTAACTCTTTTAATGTAATTTTATATCCAATTGATTATAATAATTTAAAAGCTGCTATCAAGTCTACTGTTATAATGAATAATACCTCAAACCTTTTTCTTAGTGGTGGTAGTATAGATTATCAAGTTATGCTAAAAGCTGTAAAAGAAGGAAACTTTAATGTTTTACCAGAACATATGAAAAATGTTGCCCAAAAAGCTTTTAATATTCTTTTGCATACAAGCGACAGCCAAGCTAGTGACTCCGTTATTGATAAAGCTTTGCTAGATGCCATGATGGGTTTGAAAAAAGAATCTAGCATAGATCTTATAAAAAAGTATGCAGAGCTATTTGTTGCTAGCGCTAACATAAAGATAGCCATTAGAGGGCAAATGGTTGCTAAAGATATAACCTTTTTTAAAAAGGCAATGTCAGAATGCGACAGTTTGGATATTGATGCTTTAATTAAGGCTGCAACTAAAAGCAGCGATGCAATTTTTGAGTATTTACAGACAACTAAATATTCTGAAGCTATACCGTTTTTAAAAAAGTCAGTAGCTGAGTTTGAAAAATGGTATGACAATAAGGTTGTGGAATGTATTCAACTTGAAAAAAGCAACTATTTTACAATTGCCCCTATTCTTGCGTATGTTTTAGCTAGAGAAAATGAAATAAAAGTTGTTAGAATTATATTTTCTGGGAAATTAAATAAGATTAATGATGATATTATAAAAGAAAGGCTAAGGTACTTATATGCGTAGGGTTGCAGTAATCGGAGACAAGGATAGCATTTACGGTTTTTCTGCACTTGGCCTTGATATTTACCCTATTTCTAATAATTTAGAAGGCGAACGAGAATTAAAAAAAATTATATTAAAAAATAGTTATGCTGTTATTTATATAACAGAAGCTTTAGCACAGAATTTAAAAGGTCATATAGATATATTTCAAAAGGAAAATGAAGTTTCTATTGTACCAATACCGGGGCTATTTGGAAACAATGGTATTGGAATGAAAAATGTGGTGGGTTTTGTAAAAAAGGCCGTTGGAACAGAACTGGATTTAAACGCTAACAATTAAGCTATGTGATATAAACCTAAATAATGTATAGTAGGTGAAAATGTTGATTAATAAAGGCACTATTAAAAAAGTAGCGGGTCCTTTGGTGGTGGCATCCGGAATGGGAAACGCCAATATGTTTGATGTTGTAAGAGTAGGCCAAGAAAGATTAATCGGTGAAATAATAGAAATGCGTTCTGATAGGGCTTCAATTCAAATTTATGAAGAAACAGCTGGATTAGGACCTGGTGCGCCTGTTGAATCAACTGGAGAACCACTGAGCGTAGAGTTAGGACCTGGTTTAATTGGTGGGATTTTTGACGGAATTGAAAGACCACTTGACTTAATAATGAAAAGATCAGGTAACAATTTAAAAAGGGGAATAGAAGTTTTACCATTAAATCGCGAGATTAAGTGGACGTTTACCCCTACTATTGATGTCGGTGCTAAGGTCAATAGTGGTGACATTATAGGAACAATTCAAGAAACAGAACTTTTTACTCATAAAATAATGGTTCCAAACGGAATAAATGGTACAATAAAATCAATTAAATCTGGTGACTTTACCGTTGATCAAATAGTTGCTGTAATAGGGACAAATAATAAAGATGAAGAAGTTAGCCTTATGCAAAAGTGGCCGGTCAGGGTTGGAAGGCCATACAAAAAAAAGTTACCGCCTACAGAACCCTTAGTAACTGGTCAGCGCGTAATTGATACCCTTTTCCCAATAGCTAAGGGAGGCGTTGCTGCTGTTCCTGGTCCCTTTGGCAGTGGTAAAACTGTTGTACAACATCAGCTTGCCAAGTGGGCAGATGCTGATATTATTGTTTATATTGGTTGCGGTGAGCGTGGGAATGAAATGACCGATGTTTTAAATGAGTTTCCTGAATTAATTGATCCTAAAACAGGAAGGTCATTAATGGAGAGAACAGTTTTAATTGCTAATACTTCGGATATGCCAGTTGCCGCGAGGGAAGCATCTATTTATACTGGTATTACTATTGCGGAATATTTTCGTGACATGGGATATTCAGTAGCATTAATGGCAGATTCTACATCTCGTTGGGCTGAAGCCTTGCGCGAGATGTCAGGTAGACTTCAAGAAATGCCAGGTGAAGAAGGATATCCTGCGTATTTAGGAAGCCGCTTAGCACAATTTTATGAAAGAGCTGGAAGAGTTATAACAAGTGGCTCAGATAACAGAGAAGGGTTATTATCTGTTATTGGTGCAGTTTCACCTCCAGGTGGAGACATTTCAGAACCTGTGTCACAAGCAACTTTAAGAATCGTAAAAGTTTTTTGGGGGCTTGATTCAGCACTTGCTTATAGCCGACATTTTCCAGCGATAAATTGGCTTAATAGTTATTCTTTATATGTAGATTCCGTTTCAAAATGGTTTAAAGATAATGTAAATTCCAATTGGATGGACTATAGATCTAGAATAATAAGAATTTTAAGCGAGGAGGCAGAACTTCAAGAAATAGTTAAATTAGTTGGAATGGACTCTTTGTCTCCTTCTGATAGATTAAAACTGGAAACTGCAAGATCAATTCGTGAAGATTTTTTGCATCAAAACGCTTTTCATGAAATTGATACATTCACTCCACTAAATAAGCAATTTTTGATGTTAGAACTTATACTAAATTTTCATGATATGGCAAGTGAAAAAATTTCTAAGGGGACAAAGATTGAAAAACTTTTAAAAATACCATCAAGAGAAAAAATTGGACGTTTTAAATATACTAAAATTGAAGATGTGGGTTCAGAATTTAAATTAATTTTGAGAGAATTGACAAAACAAGTGGAATTAGCAGCAAGTGAGGGGGAATTTGATGCCTAGAGAATATAGGACTATAGAAGAAGTTGCAGGACCCTTAATGCTGGTTCGTGAGGTTAACGATGTAAATTATGATGATTTGGGTGAAATAGAGCTTGAAAATGGTGAAAAACGACGTTGCAAAGTGTTAGAAATAGATGGAGAAAATGCGCTTGTACAACTTTTTGAAAGCTCTGCTGGAATAAACCTATCAAACAGTAAGGTAAGATTTTTGGGGAAAAGTTTGCAGTTTGGCGTGTCACAAGATATGCTTAGTAGGGTATTTGATGGGCTTGGACGACCAATAGATAATGGCCCTGAAATTATTCCTCAAAAAAGAGTTGATATAAATGGCCTTCCTATGAATCCCGTTGCCAGAAATTATCCTAGCGAATTTATACAAACAGGTGTATCAGCAATTGACGGGCTTAACACTTTAGTTCGTGGCCAAAAATTACCGATATTTTCAGCTAGCGGATTGCCGCATGCTAATCTGGCAGCACAAATAGCACGTCAAGCTAAAGTAATTGGTCAAAATCAGCCTTTTGCGGTTGTGTTTGCTGCAATCGGCATAACCTTTGAAGAAGCAAATTTCTTTGTTGAGAGTTTTAAAAGTACAGGTGCTATTGATCGTACCGTTATGTTTATAAATTTAGCAAATGATCCGGCAATTGAACGAATAGCTACGCCCAGAATGGCATTAACTGCGGCTGAATATTTGGCTTTTGATAAAGATATGCATGTTTTGGTTATTTTAACAGACATTACTAATTATGCAGATGCATTGAGGGAAGTTTCTGCTGCTAGAAAGGAAGTTCCCGGCAGACGTGGTTACCCTGGATATATGTACACGGACTTAGCATCGATTTACGAAAGAGCCGGTAGACAAAAAGGAAAACCTGGCAGCATTACGTTAATTCCAATTTTAACTATGCCAGAGGACGATAAAACACATCCAATACCAGATCTTACAGGATATATAACTGAAGGCCAAATTATCTTAAGTCGAGAGCTTTATAGAAAAGGGATAACTCCTCCAATTGATGTTCTTCCTTCATTGTCTAGGCTGAAGGACAAAGGTATTGGAGAAAATAAAACTCGTGAAGATCATGCAAGCACAATGAATCAGCTTTTTTCAGCATATGCACGAGGAAAAGATGCTAAAGAGCTGATGGTTATTTTGGGTGAATCGGCTTTAACTGATATGGATAAGTTGTATGCAAAATTTGCAGATGAATTTGAAAAAGAATATGTGTCTCAACGGTATGATGTGAACAGACCAATAGAAAAAACTTTAGATTTAGGCTGGAAGCTACTCTCAATATTGCCAAAATCCGAGCTTAAAAGAATAAGCGATGAGTTTATTGATAAGTATTATGACAAAGGGCGGTGATAGGTTTTGGCAAACATAATGATAACACCGACACGAATGGAACTTACGAGGCTTAAAAAGAAATTAGTTACTGCAAGACGTGGTCATAAGCTTTTAAAAGATAAACGCGATGAAATGATGAGGCAATTTTTAACATTAATAGAAGAAAACAAAGCACTTAGAAAAAAAGTAGAAACTGCTATAATTTTTGCTAATCAAGGATTTTCTTTAGCAAAAGCTGAAACTCGAAGCGAATTTTTAAATGTTTCTCTTATGGTACCAAAACAAGAAGTGTCACTCGATGTGTATTATAAAAATATAATGAGTGTAAATGTTCCAAAGTTTAAGGTAAAAACAAGGACACACGAACCTGGTGATATATATCCATACAGTTTTGCCACCACATCTAGTTTTTTGGACGATTCTATAAAATCACTTTTTAACATTTTACCCGATATGTTGCATTTAGCTGAATGCGAAAAAGCATGTTGGCTTTTAGCAGATGAAATTGAAAAGACTAACAGGAGGGTAAATGCTCTTGAATATACGGTCATTCCCGATACTTTACAATTAATAAAGTATATAACCATGAAAATAGATGAAAACGAGCGAAGTACCGCTGTAAGATTAATGAAAGTAAAGGAAATGTTATTAACAACCAATTAAGTGGTTATGATTGATAGTGGTTAATCTGTATTTTTTTAAATGGAGGTATAAATGACAGATTTTTTAATAAAACACTTTATTAAAGACTATGAAAATATAAAGGATTCAAATGTAAGAAAACATTACGGATTACTGAGTGGTTGCGTTGGAATAATATGCAACTTAATTCTTTGCCTTTTAAAGTTTATTGCTGGTTTTTTAGTATCGTCCATAGCTATAATTGCAGATGCATTTAATAATCTTTCTGATGGAGTCTCTTCAATTGTTACTTTTGCTGGCTTTAAAATGTCACATAAACCTGCCGACAAACAACATCCATTTGGACATGGGAGATTTGAATACATTTCTGGACTTATTATATCTATGACTATAATTTTTATGGGAATAGAACTTATAAAATCTTCAATAGAAAAAATTTTTAATCCTGAAGAAGTATTCTTAAATAAGTTTTCTATAATTATATTATTTTTTTCAATTGTTTTAAAATTATGGATGGGTTTTTTTAATCGAAAGCTTAGTAAAATTATAAAGTCAGCTGCGTTGAAAACAGTTTCGGTTGACAGTTTAGCTGATGTCATTGCAACCTCCACGGTACTTATTGGTTCTCTTATTACCAAGTTAACTGGTTTTTCTGTGGACAGTTATTGTGGAGTGGTAGTTGCAATATTTGTTATATATACAGGAGTAAGAACAGCCAAAGATACACTTGATCCACTTTTAGGTGAGAGTGCAGATAAAGAATATGTTGATGAAATAAAAAACAAGGTGTTATCTTATAGTGGCATTTATGGGGTTCACGGTATAGCAGTTCACAATTATGGTCCGAATTATAGCCTTGTTTCACTTCACGTAGAAGTAATGTCCACTGAGCTCATATCTACATTACATAAATTAGTGGATAAAATTGAACATGACTTGAAACAAGAGTTTCATTGCGATGTAATTATTCATGTTGATCCAATAATTCTTGAAAGCGAAGTATTAGACACTATAAAAGAAAAAGTGCAGTTAGTTTTAAGCGAAGTTGATAAAGAAATAAAGGTAAGCAATTTTCGAATAATTGAAGATGCACAGACAACTAACGTTGTAATGGATTTACTTTTACCTGATATTTTAAAAAATAAGGAAAAGGATATAATTGAATTAATAAAAAAATGTGTAGATTCTGTTAACAGTGAAAACAATTTAGATACAATTGTTAGAATATAGAACTTTTTAAGTTTAGCATAGTATGGTAATAATAGTGAACTTGACAGTATTAAAAGCAATGTGATAAAATTTTTCCATACCATGTTTTCTTTTATAGAAAAGAGGTGTTATGGTTTTAAGTGAATAGGGTATCCATTTGTGTTGTAACGCATAACAATTGTAATGAAATTTTAAATTTATTAAAAAGCATTTATGAAAATACTGTTGAGGTAAACTTTAGTGTGTTCGTTGTTGATAACAATTCAAGCGACAATACGGTAAATCTTATATCAAAATATTATCCAAATGTTGAAATAATAAAGACAAATTGTAATAAGGGTTTTGGGTATGCACACAATTTAGTTATAGATAAAATAGATTCTGATTTTCATATAATTATAAATCCTGATATTTCTTTTAACGTTAACGTTTTGAAACAATTGTCAGATTATTTGAGTGAAAATAATGATGTTATAATAGTGACCCCTAAAATTTTGCATCCAAACGGCTCTGAACAGTACTTACCTAAAAGAGAGCCTAAAATTAAATATTTAATGGCGGGAAAGTTAGAAAGATTTTCTAATTCACTTTCAAAGTTGCGTTCTAAATATACTATGGAAAATGAATGTTTAGAAGAACCCGTTGATATAGACTTTTGTACAGGATGCTTTATGATGATAAGGACCGAAATTTTTAAAAAATTAAATGGTTTCGATGATAGATTTTTTATGTATTTTGAGGATGCGGATTTGTCAAAGCGAGCTAAAAAATTTGGTAGGGTTATTTTTTTCCCTAAAATTTATGTAACTCACTCTTGGGAGCGGGCAAGCTCTAAAAAAATAAAATTTTTATTTATACATATATCATCAATGATAAAATATTTAATAAAGTGGAACAAATTGAGAGGTTTTTAATAAATGAAAGGTATAATTTTAGCAGGTGGAGCTGGAACAAGATTGTATCCATCGACTCTTGCGGTTTCAAAGCAAATTTTGACAGTTTTTGACAAACCTATGATATATTATCCGCTATCAACATTAATGTTAGCAGGAATTCAAGATGTTCTTATTATATCTACACCTAGAGATTTACCAACATATAAAGAGCTTTTTGGTGATGGTTCGAAATTAGGCATGAATTTTAGCTACATAATTCAAACTGAACCCAGAGGCCTTGCAGAAGCTTTTATTTTAGGTTCTGATTTTATAGGCAATGATAGCGTTTGCTTAGTATTGGGTGACAATATTTTCCATGGATATGGATTTAGCGAAAGGCTTGAAAATGTATCAAAACGAAAAAATGGTGCAACTATTTTTGGGTACCATGTAAGTAACCCAACCGAATTTGGAGTGGTAGAGTTTGATGATGATTGGAACGTTTTATCTATAGAAGAAAAGCCGGATGTTCCAAAATCTGATTATGCTATACCAGGCCTTTATTTTTATGATAACAATGTTGTAGAAATTGCAAAAAATGTGAAACCATCTGAAAGAGGAGAATTAGAAATTACTTCTGTTAATAATGAGTATTTGAAAAATAGACAACTTAAAGTTGAACTATTTGGTAGAGGCATGGCATGGCTTGATACAGGAACTCACAGAGCAATGTTGGCCGCTGCTAACTTTGTTGAAACTGTTCAAACAAGGCAAGGTCTTTACGTTTCTTGCATAGAAGAAATTGCATATAGGAAAGGATTTATTAATAGAGATAGCCTTATTAAATTGGCTGATAAACTTAAAAAAACAGAGTATGGTCAATATCTTTACAAAGTTGCAGCGGAGAATTAAATAATGCTTTTATTCACGGAGGAATATATGAAAATAGTAGTCACTGGAGCAAAGGGGCAATTAGCTAGTGAAATTGTAGGTGTTTTAAACTCCCAAAAAAGTGAGATAGGTAAAATCCCTTTTGAATATGAAAAAAACATCTGTGTTGAGGCTAGCATAGATGAACTTGACATTACTAATTGCACGGCGGTAAATGATTTTATTCTAGCTCAAAAGCCGGATATATTAATAAATTGTGCTGCTTTAACAGATGTTGATGGCTGTGAAACTAATATTGATTTAGCTTTGAAAGTAAATGCAATAGGCCCTAGAAATTTAGCTATAGCTTGTAATAAGTGTGGGGCAAAGCTTGTACATATATCTACAGACTATGTTTTTGATGGTGCAGCAACAAAACCCTACCGTGAATGGGACTTACCAAATCCCCAGAGTATATATGGGAAATCAAAACTTTTAGGTGAAGTTTATATTAAAGAGCAAATGTCCAAATATTTTATAGTTAGAACTTCTTGGCTTTATGGATATACGGGCAATAATTTTGTAAAAACAATGCTTAAATTAGGTCAAGAAAAAGATCAAATAAAAGTAGTAAATGATCAAAGAGGAAACCCTACTAATGCAAACGATTTGGCCTACCACATATTAAAAATTGCACTCAGCGAAGAATATGGAATTTATCATTGTACAGGTCAAGGTGAATGTACGTGGTTTGATTTTGCTAAAAAGATAATGAGTTTAGAAGGTCTTTCTTGTAAAGTTTTGCCGTGCACAACTGATGAATTCCCTCGACTTGCAAAACGTCCTGGGTTTTCATCTCTTGACAATTTAATGCTAAGAGCTACAGTCGGTGATGAGATGAGAAATTGGGAAGTTGCGCTAGAAGAATATCTTCGTAAATTAAGCTGAAGGTGAAATTATGTTAAGGCACGTGGGAACTGAAAAGGTAGAAACAAAAAACCTTATATTGAGAAAATTTAAAATTGACGATGCCGAAGATTTGTAAAAAATATTAAAGTGTGAAATATCAGCGGCGATTTGCTGCAATAAAATGGTAATTAAAAGGGGAATATCTTAGAATGAAAACTTATTTAGTAACAGGTGGTGCTGGATTTATAGGATCTAATTTTATTATTTATATGTTAAAAAAATACAGCGACATTAAAATAATAAATGTAGACAGCTTAACTTATGCTGGAAATCTTGAGAATCTAAAAGAAGTTGAAAACAACAAAAGTTATGAGTTTGTTCATGCAAATATTTGTGATAGAGATGCTATAACAGAAATATTCTCAAAAAATAATATTGACTATGTTGTAAATTTTGCAGCAGAAAGCCATGTTGATAGGAGTATTCAGTGCCCTGAAATATTTGTTGAGACAAATGTTAAAGGCACTGTTAATTTATTAGATGTTGCTAAAAAGTTTTGGTCATTAGGAAATGATAAATATAAAAATGGTTGCAAATTTTTACAGGTTTCAACTGACGAAGTTTATGGTTCCTTAGGTCAAACTGGCTATTTTATGGAGACTACTCCTGTTAATCCGCACAGCCCATATTCAGCTAGTAAAGCGTCCGCTGATATGTTGGTTTTAGCTTACTTTGATACATTTAAAATGCCTGTTAATATAACCAGATGTTCTAATAATTATGGACCATATCAGTTTCCTGAAAAGTTAATTCCGTTAATTATAAATAATACACTTGAACATAAATCTTTACCTGTTTATGGAGATGGGCTTAATGTTCGCGATTGGCTATTTGTAGAAGATCATTGCAAAGCTATTGATATGGTAATAAATTCAGGTAAATTAGGTGAAGTTTACAATGTTGGAGGACATAACGAGAGAACTAATATTAAAATAGTAAAAACTATAATAAATTATATTAAAGAAAACGTTGACAATACAGTTAGTGAAAATTTAATAAAATATGTTGAGGATCGAAAAGGCCATGATAGGCGCTACGGAATAGATCCTGAAAAAATAAAAAAAGATTTAGGTTGGTACCCGGAAACTACTTTTGAAGTGGGTATAAAAAAGACTATACAATGGTACCTAGACAATAAAACTTGGATGAAAAATGTAACTAGCGGGCAATATCAAACCAAAGCCTAATTTGTAAAAACTAAGCCTTTTTGCCTTAAAATTTATTCTATGCGTAAAATATGAGCACTATTGGAGTAAAGGCAATTCACAATCATCTATTTTATTAATTACTTGGAAGAAGGTTTTGTATGCCAAAGTTTAAGTTTATAAAAACGGAAATAGAGGGTCTTTTTGTTATTGAGCCAACTGTCTTTGGTGACAATCGTGGGTATTTTATGGAAACTTATAATTACAACGATTTTAAAGAAGCTGGTCTTGATGTGCAGTTTGTTCAAGATAATCAATCTAAGTCAACAAAAGGTGTCTTAAGAGGTCTTCATTTTCAGAAAAATAATCCTCAAGAAAAACTTGTGAGGGTTATAAAAGGCGAAGTTTTTGATGTAGCTGTCGATATTAGAAAAGGTAGCAAAACTTTTGGTAAATGGTTTGGGATTATTTTAAGCGCTGAAAATAAGCGTCAATTTTATATCCCTGAAGGGTTTGCTCATGGTTTTTTAGTTTTGTCTGATGAGGCTGAATTTGTTTATAAATGTACAAACTTTTATGATCCAAAATCGGAATCGGGAATCATGTGGAATGATGAAGATATATCTATTGAGTGGCCAATAGACGATGGTATGAAAATTTTACTTTCTGATAAAGATAAAAAGCATAACTCATTTAAAGGGTATTGTGAGCTTAATTAAGTAGCGGCTGATTAGAGAAATTTTTATTTGTGTCGAATTAGTATAACACTAATAAAATATAAGAGGTGAAGGAAATAAAACTCAGTATGGCGACATTTGAAGATTTTTTAAAATTAGATATTAGAGTTGGCGAAATTTTAAGCGCAGAAGTTTTGAAACAAGCAAAAAAACCAGCGTATAAATTACTTGTGGATTTCGGTGAAGAGATAGGAATAAAAAAATCATCCGCTCAAATCACGCAATGTTATACTCTAGAAGAATTAATTGGCAAACAAGTTTTAGGTATAGTAAATTTTTCGCCACGACAAATAACTAATTTTATTTCAGAGGTTTTAATATTAGGTATATATTCAGACCCAGGAGTCGTCTTAATACAACCCGGGAAAAAAGTAAAAAATGGTGATAAATTAGGATAAATTTTGCACGTCTGTTAATATTATAAGGGGAGATAAATTTGAGTATTTCAGTTGCAATGGCTGTTTTTAATGGAGAAAAGTATATAAAAGAGCAAATACACTCAATCTTACCCCAGCTTTCTCCAGAAGATGAACTTATTGTTTCTTGTGATAAAAGTTCTGACAATACACTTGAAATTATAAAGAATATAGCTTTTGTTGATGGTCGTGTCAATTTAATTGAAGGTCCAGGTCAAGGTGCAGTAAAAAACTTTGAAAATGCCATTTTAAACTGCAATAATGAGTATATATTTTTAAGTGACCAAGATGATAGTTGGTTGCCTAATAAAGTAAATTGTGTTTTAAAAGAATTTCAAAAAACCAATGCTGATTTGATTTTGCACGATGCTATTATTGTGGATGAAAACTTACAAGAACTTCATGGCTCATTTTTTAAAAAAAGAAATTCAAAACCAGGCATTTTAAATAACATTATTAAAAATTCATACATAGGCTGTTGTATGGCATTTAAAAAAGATCTTAGGAAAAAATTCTTACCTTTTCCAAGATCAATTCCAATGCACGACCAATGGATCGGGTTAATAGCAGAAAAGTATGGAAAAGTAAGCTTTTTAAGCAAAAAACTAATAAAATATAGAAGGCATAATAATACCGCAACAGCAATTACTCATTCTAATGTTAAAAATATGATAATATGGCGCATTACACTTATAAAAGAATTTTTATTTTATAAGAAAAGTAATACCAATAATTAAGGTGATTTTTAAACAGTATAAAAATTTTTATCCAAATATATCAATAATGGAGGAAATAATCGATATGGCAGAAAAAGATTTAAAAATAGTAAAAGATTTAGGTAGACTTAGCTGGCTTGCTGAAAAGTATCCAAACATTCAGTCGGCATCTACTGAATTAATAAATTTGCAGGCTATATCAAATTTACCAAAAGGTACAGAGCATTTTATATCCGACTTACATGGCGAATATGAAACTTTCAGGCATATTATAAACAGTGCGTCTGGCGCAATAAAAGAAAAGGTAGATTTATTATTTTCTAATATTTTAGATAGTAGCGAAAGGGCAAAACTTTCTACGCTTATATATTATCCAGAAGAAAAATTAAATGAAGTGTTATCAAACCCTGAACTTAATACTAAAGAATGCTACAAGATAACTTTAAATAGACTTATAATGGTGTGCCGACTTGTAGCTTCTAAATACACTAGAAGTAAAGTTAGAAAAGCATTACCTAAAGATTTTGCATACATAATTGAAGAACTTTTGCATAATAGCTACTCTGATCCAAACAAAGCCTTCTATTACACCAATATTGTAGACACTATAATAAAAACTCAGCGAGCATATGCATTTATTGTGGCTGTTTGTAATACCATAAAGAAATTAATAGTAGATCATCTACACATTTTGGGTGACATTTTTGATAGAGGACAAAGGCCGGATGAAATAATGGATTCAATTGTTAATTATCATTCTTTAGATATACAATGGGGAAACCACGATGTTATTTGGATGGGTGCGGCATCAGGAAGCGATGCTTGTATTGCTGTTGTACTTAATAATTCAATTTTATACAATAATTTAGAGTTTTTAGAAGAAGGTTATGGTATAAACTTAAGACCACTTGCAATATTTGCAGCTGAAACTTATAAAAATTCAGACTTATCTTGTTTTATACCAAGAACTTTGAATTCAACCTATCAAAACAGCACAGAACAAGATTTGCTACTTACTGCAAAAATGTATAAGGCTATTGCAATAATGCGCTTTAAGTTGGGTGGACAAATAATAAAAAGAAACCCTCACTTTAAAATGGAAAAACGATTGTTTCTTGATAAAATAAATTATGAAGATAAAACTATAGAAGTAGAAGGCAAGATTTATTCTACAAAAGATGTTGATTTTCCGACAGTTGATAAAAATAACCCTTATGAACTATGCCCTGAAGAAAAAAAATTAATGAATCAGTTGCGTTCAGCCTTTTTACATAGCGAAAAACTTCAAAAGCATATAAAATTTTTATATGATAAGGGTAACTTATATAAATGCTTCAATGAAAACCTTCTATTGCATGGTTGTATTCCACTTAATAAAGATGGTTCGCTTTTAGAATTTAATATTGGCGGTAAAAAACTAAGTGGAAAAGAATTTCTTGACTATGCTGAAAAAGTTGCACGAGATGGCTATTTTGCCAAAGAGGCATCACCTGAAAAAGAGTTTGGTCAAGATATGTTGTGGTTTTTGTGGTGTGGAAAAGATTCACCGCTATTTGGTAAGAATAAAATGACCACTTTCGAAAGATTATTCATTGAAGATAAGTCAACCTGGGAAGAAGAAAAAAATTCTTATTACACTTTTTCAAAAAAAGAAAGAGTTTGCTCTTTTCTTTTAAAATCTTTTGGAATTAATAAATCATATTCTCACATAATAAATGGGCATATTCCTGTTAAATCAAAAGATGGCGAAAAGCCTACTAGGGCAAACGGACGGCTAATATTTATAGATGGTGGATTTTGTAGAGCTTATCAAGCAACAACAGGTATTGCCGGATATACGCTTATATATAATTCGTATGGAATGAGACTTTGCTCTCATGAAAAGTTTGAGGGAACACTTGATGCAATAAAAAACAATACTGATATTTGTTCAACTTCAGTAGTTTCAGAACGAGTAACTACTAGAATTAGGGTAGGGGAAACCGATAAAGGCAAACAAATACTTGCAACAATAAAGGATTTAGAAAAATTACTTGCAGCCTACCGCGGTGGATTAATAAAAGAACAACCATCTGATAAATAAATTTTATTTGGAGAAATGATATAAAATGACTAATAAAGCTGTTAGAACAAGATTTGCGCCAAGCCCAACCGGATTTATGCATATTGGAAATTTGCGAACAGCACTTTATGAATATTTAATCGCAAAGTCTAATAATGGCGCTTTTGTTTTAAGAATTGAAGATACTGATAGAGAAAGATATGTTGAAGGTGCTGTTGACATAATTTATAATACTCTTAAAACCGTTGGCTTAAAATACGACGAGGGCCCAGATATAGGAGGACCGTTTGGCCCATATGTTCAGAGCGAGAGGTGTAATTCTTACAAAGAATTTGCTGAAAGGCTAGTGCGTGAAGGAAAAGCCTACTATTGCTTTTGCCCTAAGGAACGGCTTGAATCTTTAAAAGATAATAAAGACTCTAATGTAAATGCTTTTATAGGTTATGATCGTCATTGTAGAGATTTGTCCAAAGACGAAGTAGATCGGCTACTTAAAGAAAATACTCCTTATGTTATAAGACAAAAAGCTCCGTTAACTGGAGAAACCACTTTTAATGACTCTGTTTATGGCAAAATAACAGTTCAAAACAATGAAATCGAAGACCAAGTATTGATAAAGGCTGATGGATTTCCAACATATAATTTTGCAAATGTAATCGATGATCATATGATGAATATTACGCATGTTGTTAGGGGTTCTGAATATCTTTCATCAACTCCAAAATATAATTTATTATATGAAGCTTTTAACTGGGAAACGCCAACATATGTTCATTTACCTTTAATTGTTGGGAAAAATCCTGATGGTACTACTTCTAAGCTGTCAAAAAGACATGGCGCGACAAGTTTTGATGATTTGGTTACAGCTGGTTATTTACCTGAAGCTATAATAAATTATATTGCGCTTCTTGGTTGGTGTCCAAAAGAAAACAGAGAAGTTTTTACACTGGATGAACTTGTAAAAGTTTTTTCAATTGATGGAATATCTAAATCGCCTGCCATATTTGATTACGATAAATTAAATTGGTTTAATGCAGAATATATACGTTCAAAAACACTTTCAGAATTTACTATTCTTGCTACGCCATATTTCAAAGAAATTTTAAAAGAAAAAATTTTAGACTATTCTAAGTTAGCTGCAATACTTCAGCAGAGAGTAACGACATTAAATCAAATACCCGATATGATAAAATTCTTCAATGTATTGCCAGATTATGATAATGAAATATTTATAAATAAAAAAAGTAAAACAAATCTAGAAAACTCTTGTTTAGTGTTGCAGAATGTAATCCCAGAATTAAAATCTTTAACCGTGTGGGATCATGATAATATCTATAACCGCTTAGTTAGTCTTGCAGAAAAGCTTAGTTTGAAAAATGGAACTGTTATGTGGCCGGTTAGAATTGCTGTTTCGAGTCTTAGTGTGACGCCTGGGGGCGCCATAGAAATTTTAGAAATATTAGGGAAAGAAGAATCATTAAAAAGACTTGAAATTGGATTAGACAAACTGAGTTCCAACTAACTTAAACACATATTAGTGTCAGCCAACAGAAAGGAAGAAATATATGAGTGAAGAACTAAAAAATAATGAACAAGTTGATGAGAATAATAATTTCATAAAAGATTTCATTGTGGAAGATATTGCGCCAGGGGGCCAATATTATGGCCAAAAAGTTCATACACGGTTTCCGCCAGAGCCAAACGGTTATTTGCATATTGGTCATGCAAAGGCTATTTGTATAGATTTTGGCATGGCTGAAAAATTTGGTGGAGTCTGTAACCTCAGAATGGACGATACTAACCCCTGCAAAGAAGATATTGAATATGTTGATTCTATAAAAGAAGACGTTAAATGGCTTGGATTTGACTGGGCGGATAGATTTTACTATGCTTCTGATTATTTTGACGATATGTATGAATTTGCAAAGGACCTTATAAAAAAGGATCTTGCATATGTTTGTCAAATGTCAGCTGAAGAAGTAAAACAAAATAGGGGAGACTTAATAAAACCTGCCGTAAGCCCTTATAGAGACAGACCGATTGCTGAAAGTTTAGATCTTTTTGAAAGAATGAAAAATGGAGAGTTTCCTGATGGCAAAATGACCCTTCGTGCAAAAATAGACTTAGCTTCGGGCAATTTTAATATGAGGGACCCTGTAATATATAGAATTAGTCATTCAAGTCATCATAGAACAGGCGATAAATGGTGTATATATCCTATGTACGATTATGCCCACCCTATTGAAGATGCCATGGAATGCATTACTCATTCATTGTGCTCTTTAGAGTTTGAAGATCATAGGCCACTTTATAATTGGGTGATTAATAACCTTGACTTGCCAAGCAAACCAAGACAAATTGAGTTTGCAAGGCTTGGAATAAATCATACCGTTATGAGTAAAAGAAAACTTAGAGCTTTAGTTGAAAAAGGAGTTGTAAGCAGCTGGGATGATCCTAGGATGCCAACGCTTTGTGGTTTAAGAAGACGAGGCTATACACCAAACTCTATTCGCAATTTTTGCGACAGAATTGGCGTTTCAAAAGTTAATAGCACTGTTGATTATAGCTTTTTAGAACATTGCTTGAGAGAAGATTTAAATTTAAACGCAAAACGCGTTATGGCTGTGCTTCGACCAATTAAATTAATAATAACAAATTACCCTGAAAATAAAACTGAAACCTTTGAAATTGAAAATAACCCTAATAAACCGGAAGACGGAACCCGCACAATAACATTTTCAAGAGAATTATTCATTGAGTCTGATGACTTTATGAAAGAGCCTAAAAAGGGTTATTTTAGACTTTTCCCGGGCAATGAAGTCAGACTTAAATCGACATATATTGTAAAGTGCACAGGTTGTAAAACGGACGAAAATGGAAACATTTTAGAGGTTTACGCTGAATACGATCCTGCTACTCGCGGCGGTAATACACCAGATGGACAAAAAGTCAAAGGAACAATTCATTGGGTTGACTCTAAAACAGCACTTAATGCTGAAGTTCGACTTTATGATAATTTATTTACTGTTGCAGACCCTGAAAGTGAAGATAAGGAATTTTTTGAGTATATAAATCCTGATTCTTTAGAAGTTTTAAGAAGCTGTAAAGTTGAGAATAGTTTAAAAGACGTCACAGCTCCTGAATCCTATCAATTTATGAGGCTTGGGTATTTTTGTGTTGATAACAAAGACTCAAAGCCTGGAAATTTAGTATTTAATCGATCCGTCTCTTTAAAGCAGGCCTCTCAAGTAAAATGGTAACTAAAATTTTAATATTATAAGAGGTTTTCTCAAATGAAAAATAAATTTACCGTATCTCTTGCAAATATAATAAAAGAACTCTCACTGCAAATAATGTTCATGCCTGATGATCCAAATAATATATTAATATCTTCAAAAGATGTTAACCGATTAGGCCTTGAATTAACAGGCTTTTTTGAGCACTTTGATAGTACACGTCTTTTAATAATGGGTAACACTGAGTTTTCATTTTTATCAAAATTTACAAAAGAAGAACGGCATACAATAATGAAAAATGTTTTTCTACATAATCCTCCTGCCATTATTGTAACTAGAAATAGAGAGCCTTACCCTGAAATAATGAAAACGGCTAAAAAAAATAATGTCCCTATTTTGAGAACCTCTGAACCTACTTCAAGTTTTATTGCAAGCCTTGTTTCGTATATGAATGTTCAGTTAGCACAAAGAATAGTAAGGCACGGTGTTTTAATGGAGGTTTATGGCCAAGGAGTATTTATTGTTGGAGATAGTGGGGTTGGAAAAAGCGAAACTGCAATTGAACTTATCAAAAGGGGGCATAGATTGGTAGCTGACGATGCCGTCCAAATAAGAAAAGTTAATGAACATTGTATTATTGGGTCTTCCCCTAAAAACATACGTCATTTTATAGAGCTTCGTGGAATAGGAATTATAAATGCCAGGAGCATTTTTGGTATGGGTTCTGTTAAAATGACAAAAGATATAGATATTGTTATAAATCTCGAGATTTGGGATAATTCTAAAGTATATGATAGAATGGGAATGGACAATGAATATACAAAAATATTAGATGTTGATATTCCAATCGTTACAATACCTGTAAAGCCTGGAAGAAACCTTGCTGTAATTATAGAAGTTGCAGCTATGAACAATCGCCAGAAAAAAATGGGTTATAATGCTGCTAAAGAATTGCTTGAAAATCTTGGGTTGGATTATTCTGGTGACGATACCACAAGCTCCTATCAGACAACTTTAGAAATATAAACCCGCATTATAAAACCATTAAATTTTTGTAATTTAGAAAGAAAGGACGAAAAAACAAATGAAAATAATTGCCGATACTCATTGCCATACAACTGCTTCAACACATGCCTATAGTTCTCTAGAGGAAATGGTAAAGGCAGCACAAAAAAAAAATTTGTATGCTATAGCAATTACTGATCATGGCAGATTAATGCCTGGTGCACCTGGACAATGGTATTTTGAAAACTTAAGGATAATTCCAAAGAAAATAGATGGTGTTAGAGTAATTAAAGGAATTGAAGCTAATGTTTGTGATTATGATGGAAATTTAGATGTAGAAGATTCAAGTCTTGGTTATCTGGAGTGGGTTATTGCATCAATGCATGAAATTACTTTAGAGCCGATTTGTGATATAGATGCTTGTACGGCGGCCTGGTTAAATGTAGCAAAAAATCCGTATGTGGATGTCATTGGGCATAGTGGAGTTAAAGCTTTTAAATTTGACTACGAAAAAGTTATACCTGAATTTGGGCGTTATGGTAAGCTTGTTGAAATAAATAACAATTCTTTTATAATTAGAAAAAGTGGTATTGAAAACTGTAAAAAGATAGCTCAAATTTGTAAAAAGCATGGAGTTCGCATTGTAGTTAATTCAGATGCACACTTTTCTTCTCAGGTTGGTATTTTTGATAATGCAATTTCTTTATTAAAGGAAATAGATTTTCCTGAAGATTTAGTTGTTAACTCTGACATTGATAGGTTTAAATCATACTTAAAATCTAGACCAAAAACAGCATTGATTCATAACAAAAATTAATTATTTAATAGCAGATATCCAGTGGCTTTAAATGGATAAACATTTTGGGGGAACTTATGTATAATTATAAAAAAGCATTAAATTTATTTGAAAAGCTGGATTGTATAGTATTAAAAGATGAACCAATGTCAAACCATACCTCATTTAAAATTGGAGGACCTGCTGACTTATTTATAGAGATTAACACAGAAGCAGCTCTTTTAGAGACAATAAAAATATTAAATGAATTTAGTATCCTATTTTTTTTACTTGGTAATGGATCAAATTTATTGGTAAGAGACGTAGGTTTTAAAGGAGCTGTACTTAAGCTTAGTAAAAATTTTAAAAATATAAGGTTAACTGAAAGAAAAAAAATAATTTGTGGAGCAGGCATTTCTTTATCTAAATTATGCCTTTTTGCAGAAAATAATGCCTTGTCTGGTGCTGAATTTTTGTGGGGAATTCCCGGGACTGTTGGCGGAGCTGTTTTTATGAATGCAGGGGCTTATGGAAGAGAAATAAAAGATATTATCGTTTCTAGTGTACATATTACAAAACAAGGTGAAAAAGTAGAATTAAATAAAAATCAAATGGACTTATCTTATAGGCACAGCATATATTCAAAAACCAAAGATATAATAACATCAGTTGAGTTTGAACTTGTTGAGTCAAATCAGTTACATATTAGAGAAATTATGGATAACTTAATAAAACAGCGAAAAAGTAAACAACCGCTTGATTATCCAAGTGCAGGAAGTGTATTTAAGCGCCCTAGTGGAAATTTTGTAGGTACCTTAATAGAGGAGTGTGGCCTTAAAGGGAAAACAATAGGAGATGCTAAGGTAAGTGAAAAGCATGGAGGTTTTATAGTTAATCTTGGTAATGCTACTTGCCAAAATGTTTTAGATTTAATAGAACTTATTAAATCTACAGTTTTTGAAAAAACAGGCATTCTATTAGAGCCTGAGATAAAAGTACTGTAAGTTTTTTAAATAAAAAATAAGAGGGCATAAAATCCATGGAATTTATAATTATTACTGGATTATCCGGTGCTGGTAAAACAAGAGCTATGCATATATTTGAGGATATCGGTTTTTATTGTGTTGATAACATTCCTCCTCAACTTATTTCTACATTTTATGAGCTATGCAAAAAAACTGAAGATAAACTAACAAAACGGGTGGCTGTTGTTGCCGATGTAAGAGCTGACAGTCTGTTTGACAGCTTAATTGAATCAATTGACAAGCTAAAGGCCTCTGAAAAAGAATATAAAGTTTTATTTTTGGATGCAACAGACGATATTTTAATCCGACGATTTCACGAAAGTCGTCGAAAACATCCGCTTCTTGAAAATCACAAGGGATCTATTTGCCGGTCTATTGAATTTGAACGCAATATTTTAAAACCATTAAAGGATCGATCCGATTATGTTATTGATACCTCATTTCTTTTGCCATCACAATTAAAGGAGAGAATTTCGTCTATATTCTTAAAAAATTCCTCATTATCTCTTTCAATAACTTGTATGTCGTTTGGCTTTAAATATTCTCTCCCCACAGAAGCGGATTTAGTTTTTGATGTAAGGTGTCTTCCAAATCCGTATTATATAAATGAATTACGAGACCTCACTGGTAATGACGAAATGGTTAAGAATTATGTATTAAAATGGGAACAAACTATAGGTTTTATAAAAAGACTTTTTCTTCTAATAGATTATATGGTTCCTCTTTACTGTGCAGAAGGGAAATCCCAGCTTGTTATAGCAATCGGTTGTACAGGCGGTAGACATCGTTCTGTTACACTTACCAACTTACTATGTGATCACTTAAAAAAACAGAATTTATATGTTAATGTAACGCATAGGGATATTCAAAAAAAATAGAAACTTATACTTTCAGGAGGTGATTTTGTGACGTTTTCATCAAAAGTGAAAAACGAGTTATGTAAAATACAAAACGAACCTTCTTTTTTTTGCAGTAATTCTGAGCTCTATGGAATGTTATTATGTGCGAAAAAATTTAATGCAGACAATATTTCATTTATAACAGAAAATAAAAATATTTGTAAAAAATTATCTTATTTACTTGCAGAAGAATTTAAAGTAACAAGCGATATTGTTACACATAAAAACTTAAAAAAAAGTAAATTTACACTGCTAGTTCCTTATAAATCTGATCGGATTACTCTTTTAGAACAACATAAAAATTTTTCAAAAGATTTTTTGATCTCCTTCGGAGAAAAATTATCACAAAATATAAAAATTATAGCCGCATTTTTAAGGGGCGTTTTTCTTTTTAGTGGAACCATAACTGATCCAAACTCTGATTATCATTTAGAATGGTGTGTACAGAATAAAATTTTAGCAGAATACTTGAAACAACTTATTTTAAGTATTTCAAAATTAAATATTAATGTTGGAATAACGCAAAGGAAAAATGCGTATGTTGTATATATAAAAGGTTCTGAAAACATAAGTGATATACTTACATTAATTGGAGCACCCATTTGTGCAATGGAAATAATTCAGATAAAAATGATCAAAGAAGTTAGAAATGACATAAATAGAACTACAAACTTTGAGGCAGCTAACATTAGTAAAACTGCCTGTGCAGCTGTTAAGCAAGTTCGTGCAATAGAGGAAATAAAAAAGAATAAAGAGTTTGAAAACTTATCTGAAGACTTAAAGGAAATTGCAAATTTACGCCTTTTAAACCCCGATATGTCATTACGTGATTTAGGCAAAACGCTCTCCAAACCACTTAGCCGGTCTGGGGTAAATCATAGGTTAAAAAAACTATTGGAATTGGGCACGAAACAGTAAACAATACTAACGGGTGATTTGTTTTGAAAAATTCTACTAGAGATCTACTTTTTTACTTTGTTTTATTAGTGGGATGTGTTATTTTTGTAGTGCTTATAGGAAACCTTTGCATTAACATGGAAAAAACAGTCTTGGCTTTAACCTGTAAAGCTCCAGCTACTATTGTTATAGATGCAGGCCATGGTGGAGAAGATAGCGGTGCAGTGGCCGACAATGGCACTCTTGAAAAAGACATAAATCTTGACATTGCTCAAAGGCTTAACAATATGTTGGTAGCTTCAGGTTTCAACACCATAATGACAAGGGAACACGATGTTTCCATACATGAAAGGGATAGTAAAACTCTGCGCGAAAAAAAAGCTTCAGACATGAAAAATCGGCTCAATATAATTAATTCTAATCCCAACAATATTTTAATAAGTATACATCAAAATAAGTTTACTGAGAAACAATATTGTGGCACTCAAATTTTTTACTCAAAAAATCACCCAGCAAGTAAAGAGTTAGCAGAAAGCATTAAATTGTCTTTTTCAGAATTAATTCAGCCTGAAAATAAAAGAGAAACAAAACCTGCAGATAAAAATATTTATATTTTACATAATTCAAAGATTCCCGCTGTAATTGTAGAATGTGGCTTTATTTCAAATGACTCTGAACTTGAAAAACTTACAAATGAAGAATATCGCAAAAAACTGGCTTTTTCAATATATTGCGGAATTTTAAACTGTAAAATTACAAAAACTGACTAAATCCCTAATGTTAGCAGTACACTTTCGAGAGAAATAAGGGCTGATTATTTTGTACTAAAGCAATTAAAAAAATTCTTTTGGCTCTTTGTCAATAGAATATTGTTTTTCATTGGTATTATTTTCTAATTTAATATAATGTGCACAACCTTTTTTCGTGTGGTTTGTTATTATTGAGGGTACTTCTAACATACAGTAACCCTCTTTTTGATATAAACAATCATCATCACATGGTATTAAAGACACTTTTATCACCCCTATTTTATAATATCGTTCTATGTTTTTTTAAAATTATTCATAGATTAGCTACAGTATACTTGTATAATAAAACCATTATTTCAAATAATAACCCTATGAAAAGTTATACAAATCAACTACCAATGAGGTGTTGCTAATGAAAAAGTATGGGATATTATTTTTTATTACGGTAATAACTGTGGTTTCAATTATTCTTACAGGCAATTATAAAAAATCCTCTATAAAAACAGTAGAAACCATTTGCTTAAAACCTACTAAAGCTGAAAACTTTATAACCTGTTCTGGAAAAATAGAGTATAGTGATGCGCACAACATATTTGTTCAGCAAACATCTATTGTACAAGATGTTTGTGTTAATGTAGGAGACAAGATAAAAAAGGGGGATACGTTAGCGTATATTAGTGGTACTCAAAATATTGAACCAGATAAATTGGAAAGCATAAAAGGTAATATTCCAAATTTAATAGGCGAAAATGCGGCTGAAGATGTTTATAACAATTTTATAAATAACAGCACAAATAAAGCTATAAAAAACAATTCAACAGTAAACAGCAAAAACAGTGCTGTATCTACTTTAAAGTCACCATTTACTGGTTGGGTTTCTTCAATTAATATAAAAAAAAATTCTGTAACAGATACAAGTACTCCAGCGCTAACTATATCTGAAAAAGATGCTTTTCAGGTTAAACTTTGTGTTAATGAATCAAGAATATCTGATATAAACGTTGGGCAAAAGGTTATTATTTCTGGAGTGGGCTTGAAAAATGGCGAAAAGAGTGGGTATGTAAAAAGTATATCTAATGAAGCAAAACAGGTAATTAATCCGACTGGATCTGAAACTGTTATCGAAGTAATTGTTGGGATAAACTCTCAAAAAGACAATAATGATATAAAACCAGGATTTACTGCTAAGTGTAAGATCATCACTGATGAAAAAAGTGATATGCTTATAGTTCCATATGAATCAGTAAAAGCTGATGAAAATGGACAAGAATATGTATATAAATACGAAAAAGGTAAGGCTATTAAAAATTATATTACTACTGGGAAGGAATTCGAGTCGGGACTTGAAGTTTTATCTGGAATTGAGAACACCGATAAAATAATCACTTTGCCAGATTCGATTAAAGATAAGTCATTTGTAAAACTTTTAAGAGAAGAGTGCAACAATAATGGTAATTGATATTGTAAAATGCGCTGTCAAAAACATCTTCAGAAAAAGAGGGAGAAATTTTCTAACGATAATTGGAATAGCAATTGGTACAGCTTCTGTTATAATAATTAGTAATATAAGCAACTGCGGAACTTGTGTTATTGGAAACGAAATAAATAGCTTGGGGCTTGGGGGTATTTCCATAAGTTCTGATATTACAGGTGGAGTACCAGGGAACTTATCTAATAAAGAGCTAAGTTCAATAGAAAAGATTTCTAGTGTAAAAAGTGCTATGCCTGTTATGATGAAAAACGCCGAAATATTTACTCAGAATTTTTCTAATACAGCCTTAATTTGGGGAATAGACTCAAAGGCAAATCAAATAATTTCTTTAAAAGTTTTATATGGACGTATGATTAATAATAAAGACATTAATAATTGTTCTAATATCTGCTTAATAGATCAAAACTTATCAAAAGCAATGTATAAGCGAGACAATGCTGTTGGGAAAAAAATTTCTTTAGTTATAAACTCTTGTACTGATAAGTATGAAATTGTTGGCATTATAAAAACGGGTTCTGGTATTCTTCAAAATATGATGGGGGATTATATACCAAATTTTATTTATATACCTTATACTACCATGCAAAACATTACAGGTGCGCAGCAATTTGATCAAATTGCTGTAAAAATTAATGAAAAGGCAGACGTTGAAGCTGTTAGCAAAAATATAGTTAATGTTTTAAATAGAGAAAGTGAAGCTGGTTCATCATATAAAGCTAGTAATTTAGTAAAGCAAAAAGATGGTCTTATGAAATTAATGGATAATATAACAATTATACTTTCAGCAGTTGGCGCAATATCGCTTCTTGTGGCCAGCTTAAATATTATTACTATTATGTTAGTTTCTGTAAACGAGCGAAAAAGAGAAATTGGTATAAAAAAATCTATTGGTGCAAAAAAAATCCATATAATGTTAGAATTTTTATTTGAGTCTTTGTTATTAACAGCAATAGGAAATTTATTGGGCTTGTTTTTGGGAATGGTAATTTCTTATATTGGAGCTGTTTGTGTTGGTGTACCTTTAAACATTAGACCAGATATTATTTTTATTACTATTGCATTTTCTGTAGTAAGTGCTGTAGCTTTTGGAATTTATCCAGCATATAAAGCTTCAAAAATGAAACCTGTAGATGCATTAAGCTTTAAAAATTAAGTTTTATTAAAATTTGTGAGGATTAAAAAGGGAAAAGTGTTTTAATAATGAAAAAATGCACTTTTCTTTTTTTATTTCTATATTAATTATACAAAATAAATATTTTGTATAATTAATACTTTAAAATAATACTAAAAAGAGATATAATTAAATTTAATTAAGAAAATAAACTTCTTTTTAAGGAGTAAAAAAAATGAATCAAAAAATAATGGCAAACGCTCCTAAAGTAATAAAAGATTTTTTAGGTTATTTGCAAACTATAAAAGGAAAGTCTCCCAAAACTGTAGATGAGTACTATTTAGATCTTCGAACATTTTTTAGATTTATTAAGATTTCTAAAAACTTAGTTTGCCCCAATACTCCTTTTAATGAAATTACTATTGAAGATATTACTATTGATTTAATAAAGCAAATTAATTTAACTGATTTATATGATTACCTCAACTATGTTTTAACTGAACGAAATAACAATGCTTCAACCCGTTCTAGAAAAATTTCTAGTTTAAAGTCTTTTTTTAAATACCTTACAAACAAAACCGATCTTTTAGAAATTGATCCAACAAAAGAACTTGATATGCCAAAGAAAAAAAAATCTCTTCCAAAGTTTTTGACCCTTGAGCAAAGCCTTGATTTGTTAAATTGTGTTAATGGTATTTACCACGAAAGAGATTACTGCATTTTAACTTTATTCCTCAATTGTGGCATGCGCTTGTCAGAGCTTGTAGGAATAAATCTAAATGATATCAGAAACAATAATACCTTAAAAGTTATAGGTAAAGGAAACAAAGAAAGAATAGTTTACCTAAACGATGCATGTGTTAATGCACTCCAAAACTATTTAAAAGTTAGGTCTAACCCCAATGCTGGAACGAGTGATAAAAATGCCCTTTTTATTAGTAAGCGAAAAAAAAGAATAAGCCCTAAAACCGTTCAAGCTTTAGTATATAAATACTTAAATTGCATTGAACTTGACGGTCAGGGTTATTCTGTTCATAAACTTAGGCACACGGCTGCCACACTTATGTATCAGCATGGAAATGTAGATATAAGAATTTTAAAAGATATTTTAGGTCATGCAAACTTAGGTACCACCGAAATATATACCCATCTTTCAAGTAAACAAATTGAACAAGCAGTCTCTTCTAACCCCTTGTCAAAAGTAAAACCTAGGTAATATTAAGCAAAAATAATTTAAAGGGAGAAATGATAAAATGAAAATAGCTTTATTTGATACGAAACCTTATGACAAAGAAGTTTTTGAAAAACATAACAGCTATAAAAATGAAATGTCATTTACATTTTACGAAACTAAGTTAAATGAAGATACTGTTAGCTTATCCAATGGATTTGATTGTGTTGTAGTATTTGTAAATGATACTTTGAATTCCAATGTAATAAATCAACTTTACAAGTATGGCGTAAAATTAATCGCTCTTAGATGTTCTGGCTTCAATAATGTAGATGTTAAAGAGGCTTTTGGAAAAATTCATGTTGTAAATGTACCTAACTATTCACCATATGCCGTCGCAGAACATACAATGGCGTTACTTTTAACTTCAATACGCCACATTCATAAAGCATATAACCGCACAAGAGACTACAACTTTAGCCTTAACGGACTTAAAGGTTTTGATTTGCATGGTAAAACAGTTGGAATTATTGGAACAGGAAGAATTGGGAAGGTATTTGCAAACATTTGTAATGGATTTGGAATGCATGTTTTAGCTTATGATTTGTGCCCCGATACATCAATTAATGTCGAATATGTCTCTCTTGAAAATCTTTTCAAACACAGCGATATTATATCATTGCATTGCCCGCTTACCCCTGAAAATTATCATTTTATAAATAGTAAAAGTATCGCAAAAATGAAGGACGGCGTCATATTAATTAATACTTCACGTGGTTCTTTAGTTGATACAGAAGACCTTTTAGAAGAAATTAAAAATAAAAAAGTTGGCGCAACGTGCCTTGATGTTTACGAAGAAGAATCTGATATTTTCTTTGAAGATAAATCGAACCATATTTTACAAGATGATACACTCGCAAGATTACTATCTATGCCAAATGTTTTAATAACTTCTCACCAAGCATTTTTAACAGAAGAGGCGTTGAATAATATTGCTAAAACAACTATAAATAATATTAAAAATTTCTTTGAGGATGGTATCATAAAAAATGAAATTTGTTACCATTGTGGTCGAAGTGCTCAATGCAAAAAGAAACGCAGGGAAAGGTGCTTCTAAAAAATTTTAAACAGTATAATTTAAATTGGAAAATTTTCTGATTCCAAAATTTTGCTAAAAGAAACTTATTTGACTACTTCTAGGTATTTCTTTTAAAGCACCTATTTCATCTAATGCTTCAACAACACTTTTAGTAACCCCTGTTCTCGCTTGAAGATCATCAACTGAAATGTATTTTCCTAACTTACCTTCTGATTCTAAACCTTTAGCTGCATTTTCACCTATTCCAGCTAAAGAAGAAAAGGGCAGTCTTATCTTACCGTCTTCAACTACATACTTATAGGCATTCGATTTATAAATATTAACTGGTAGAACATCAATTCCACGTTCCATCATTTCGTTTACAATTTGAAAGGTTGAAAAAGCTGCATAATCTTTTGCGGTAGCCTCTTTACCCTTTTCTTCTATTTCCCGCATTTTTTGTTTGACAGCGTCTTTGCCCTTAATAGCTATAGAACCATCAAAGTCTTCTCCTCTAACTGTAAAATAAGCAGCATAATATTCAAGTGGCTTATAAACTTTATACCAGCCAAGCCTTAAAGTTGAGATCATATAAGCTGTAGCATGCGCCTTTGGAAACATATATTTTATTTTCATGCAAGAGTCTATATACCAGTCTGGTACCCCATGCTCTTTCATTGCATTTATATGTTCCGCAGTTAAAAGCTTTTTAGCCTTGCCTTTTCTTACAATTTCCATTATTTTAAATGACATCTTAGGATCCAAACCCTTTTGCAAAAGGTAGGTCATAATACTGTCTCTTGTTCCAATAACCTCAGAAATTGTACAGACATTATCTTTTATTAAATCACGGGCGTTGCCAAGCCAGACATCGGTTCCGTGAGAAAGCCCTGAAATTTGCAATAAATCAGAAAATGTTTTAGGTTTTGCTTCTATCATCATTTGTCGAACAAAACTTGTTCCAACTTCTGGTAAGGAAAATGTTCCCGTTTGGGAATTTATTGCCTCTGGAGTTACTCCTAAGGCCTTTGTGGAAGTAAACAATGACATAACCTTTTCATCGCTCATTGGCACATTCATAACTGGAATTCCAGTATAATCTTCTAGATAGCGATAAATTGACGGGACATCATGCCCTAACTCATCTAATTTGCAAATGGTATCGTGTATTGAGTGAAAGTCAAAGTGCGTTGTTATATTGTCAGACTTTTGGTCATTTGCCGGTCTTTGCACTGGGCAAAAATCATATATTTCCATACCTTTTGGCACAACAACCATTCCACCGGGATGCTGACCAGTGGTTCTTTTTATACCCGTACAGCCCTTTGCAAGTCTTACTTCTTCAGCTTTGTGTAGAGTTATCCCCTTTTCTTCAGCATATTTTTTTACAAAACCAATACCTGTTTTATCAGCAATTGTTGCAATGGTTCCCGCTTTAAAGACTTTATCTTTTCCGAAAAGTTCTTCTGTATATCTGTGCGCGTCACTTTGATATTCACCGGAAAAATTAAGGTCTATATCGGGTGTCTTGTCGCCATCAAAGCCAAGAAAAGTTTCAAATGGAATATTGTGCCCATCTCTGTCATACATTGTCCCGCAGTTTGGACACTCTTTTTCGGGTAAATCAAAACCAGAACCATAACCTCCATCTGTTATAAATTCGCTGTTTTGACACTTAGGGCAAACATAGTGTGGATATAGAGGATTAACTTCAGAAATTCCGGACATGGTTGCCACAAATGATGAACCAACGGAACCTCTGGATCCAACCAAATACCCATGTGCTTCAGAATCGGCCACTAATTTTTGCGCAGTCATATAAAGCACAGAAAATCCGTGCTTAGTAATCGATGAAAGCTCTCGGTCAAGTCTTTCTTTTACTATTTGTGGTAGAGGGTCTCCATACTTTTTTTTAGTTCTTTCCCAAGTTATTTTTACAAGCTCTTCTTCTGCACCATCTATAAATGGCGGATAAACTCCATCTGGAATTGGCTTTATAAGATCTATCATATCTGAAATTTTATTAGTATTTTCTACAACTATTTCAAAAGCCTTATCTTTTCCAAGGTATGAAAATTCTTCTAACATTTCATCTGTAGTTCTAAAAAACAGTGGAGCTTGACAATCAGCATCAGCATAACCTTGACCAGCCATTAAAATCTTTCTAAGCTGCGAATCTTTAGGATCTAAAAAATGCACATCACACGTTGCAACTACAGGGATGTTGAGTTCTTCTCCCAACTTAACTACAGTGCGATTAAAATTCTTGAGTGCCTCCTCATCATTGACAATTAAATCTCGTATCATAAAATTGTTGTTTCCAAGCGGTTGTATTTCAAGGTAATCATAAAACTTTGCAATGGCGCAAAGCCTTTCATGGCTTTCATTTTGCACAATAGCTCGAAACAGTTCACCTGCTTCGCAAGCACTTCCTATTAGTAAACCATCTCTATGTTTTATAAGCTCACTTTTTAAAATTCTTGGTTTTTTATAAAAATAATTTAAATGAGCTTTAGAAATTAATTTATATAAATTTTTAAGCCCAATTTTGTTTTTTACTAAAATTACTTGATGGTATGACTTTAATTTTTTAAAAGCGTCTTCCCCATCATAATTTTCATCATTAACAAAATAAGCTTCTACTCCATAAATGACTTTTATGTCTTTGCCCTCTTTTTTAAGCTTATTTACCGTGTTCATAGCCTCAGGAAAAGCTTGTGCTATGCCATGGTCAGTGATAGCTATGGCTTTGTGTCCCCAACTACATGCCCGATTAATTAAATCAGCTGTCGTATTTATTCCATCCATAGCTGACATATTTGTATGTAAATGAAGTTCAACTCTCTTTTCTAAAGCCGTGTCAGCCACTTTTACCTTTTCTACAGTCGATATGCTTTTTGGCCTTAAAGTTATGTCATGATCGTACTTATCATAGCTGACTTCGCCACGAACAAGCAACGTAGCATCTTTATTTATTGTGTCAAAAGTGCGCCATCTATCTTTGTCTGCTATTATTTTTAAAGTTATGGAACCTGTATAATCAGTAATATTTATACTATATATCTTTTTAGAACCATCTTTTGTTATTCTATCATCAACTGAAAACACATCTCCCCAAACTGTAACTATTCCGCTTTCTGAATTGAGCCCTTTTATTGCAGTTGGGGTTCCTTTTATAACTCCGCCTAAAAGAGATTTCGCACTAGCTGGAACTATAGAAGGATATAAGTTTTCTTTATTTCTAATGTTTATTTGAACAGATGAATTTTGCAACTTGTTTGAGCTTTCATAATGCTCCATTTCTTGAACTAATGCTTCACGTTTAGCCTTTTCTTCTCGAATTATCTCTTTATTTATGTATGACTTGTTTTCTTGTGTTATAGATAAATTTCCATCAAATGAAACGTTAACTGAGAAGTTAAATTCCTGTCTTATTAAAGCTTGCAGCGCTTTATCAAACTTTTTTTTGAGTAATATGTCGCAGCCACCGTGTTTTAGTGACACTATCAAATTATCATTTTCAAGTTTTGCACTAGAATCTTGTACCATACTAGTTATAGTAGCGTTGCTGCGGCTTATTTCCTTTATTAATTCATTATAATATTTATCTGTAAAGGTTTCTTTAGGAAATTGAGGAATAATAGTGGCTTTGTTTAAATTTAATTCAGAACTCTCAAGGCTTTTTTCTATATCAAAGAGAACTTCTCTCTCAATCGGTTGAGGGAAAAAAATATTCATTGACAGATCCCTTTTTTCAGGGTTTATATTAATTGCCTTAAATTTTGCTTCATCAATAGCCGTCACAAATTTAGGGTCAATATAATTATTTAAAAAGCTTACTAATTTTTCCACAAATAAAAAACCTCTCAAAATTACATTTTTTCAATCTCTAAACAAAGCTCATCAACTAGCTCTGTTTCTTTAACTTTTCTGACAATTTCTCCTTTTTTAAAAATTATACCAACTCCGTTGCCTCCAGCAATGCCAATATCAGCTTCTCGCGCTTCACCCGGTCCGTTTACACAGCAACCCATAATAGCCACTTTTAAATTTTTATTGCAGCCTTTAAGCTTTTTTTCTACTTCTTTTACAATTTTTATTAAATTAATTTTTGTTCTTCCACAAGTGGGGCACGAAATCATTTCTATTCCTTCTTGTCTTAATCCGACAGCTTTCAATATATCCTTTGCACAATAAATTTCTTTTTCAGGTTCAGCTGTAAGTGATACCCTAATAGTATCACCTATTCCAGAAAGAAGTAATGAACCTATCCCAATTGAAGATTTTATAATGCCAAGTTGTTCTGTGCCCGTTTCTGTAACCCCCAAATGAAGTGGATAGTTACAATTAGCGGCTGCTAATTCATACGCCTTTACCATTGTAGCAACATTTGAAGATTTCATCGATAAAACTATATCGCAAAAATCAAATTTTTCTAAAAGTGATGCATGATACATAGCACTTTCATAAAGTGCCTCGGCAGTTGGTTGTTCATATTTTTTCAATATTTTCTTTTCTAAGGAGCCAGAATTAACACCAATTCTAATTGGTATGTTGCTTTCTTTGCAAGCATCAACAACTGCTTTAATTCTAGATTCATTGCCAATATTGCCAGGATTAATCCTTATTTTGTCTATTCCTGCCGCAACTGATTCAATTGCTAATTTATAATCAAAATGTATATCTGCAACAAGCGGTATATCAACTTTGTTTTTTATAGCAGAAATTAATTTTATAGCGTTCATGTCAGGTATAGCTACCCTTATTATATCGCACCCGGCATTTTCTAGCCTTATTGCCTGAAGAATATTACCTTCTATATCTTCAGACGGCACGTTTAGCATGGATTGAATAGATATTTTTTCGTTACCGCCAATTTTTATATTGCCGACTTTTACAGTTCTCGATACTCTTCTCATACTAGCCGCCCAAACTCTTTCCCATAATTAACTTAAAAACATCATTAAAAGTTACAAATAAAGCCAAAGCCATCAATATCACAAAGCCTATAGTATGAATTAAACCTTCATATTTAGGGCTAACCGGTCTTTTTATAATCGCCTCTATAAATAAAAATATTAATCGTCCACCATCTAAGGCTGGAAACGGCAAAAGATTCATAACGCCAAGGCTAACAGATAAAACCATCATAATGGTGATTATATTGTTAACCGCTTGCAAGAAGTTTACCTCAAGACCAGAAGTTGCAGCGTCTGTAACAGCAGATGCAATTCCAACAGGCCCTGATACCGCATTTAAACCAAATTCACCTGTTATTATTTTCCAAAAGCTCATATAAGTTAGTCTAACATTAGATACTACCTCATTAAATGTCTGCTGGAAAAATGTAAAGAAGTTTTTTTCTATTGGTGCAACATAAAAGTCACGAACTAAAACTTCTTTTCCATTACTGTCTTGTGTGGTTGCAAAATGTACACCTTCAATTTTTTTAATTTCGCTGTTTCTTTCAACCACAACATCGGCTGTAAAATCTTTATCTGTTGCTAATATAAAAGCAATATCAGTATACGTTAAAATGCTATATCCATTTATTTTTTTAATTGTGTCTCCAATTTTTAGTCCATAGTGATTTGTAACTGAGTTGTCCATAAATTTTGAAATCTGTGTAGAAGCAAACTGGCTTTGCTGTGATAAAACGATCATCATTAAAATAAATGCCAAGATGATATTCATAATGGCCCCAGCTACAATGATTATTATTCTTTTTCCAACAGGTTTATTTGAAAAAGCCTTTTCATTTGTGCTTTTTTCATCTTCACCTTCCATCGAACAAAAGCCTCCAATTGGAAACAGTCGTAAAGAATATTTAGTTTCGCCTTTTTGAATTTTAAATAGCGTAGGACCCATTCCAATAGCAAACTCATTTACTTGAACTCCTGAAAGTTTTGCAGTAATAAAATGACCAAACTCATGAAACAACACGATGAATAGAAATAGCAGTACAGCTATAATAAATAAAAATATCCCAGTAATAATTATCCTCTCCTTCTGTTGGGCTGTCGCCCAAACCTACTCGGGGCCAGCCCCGAACCCCGGCAGAATCTTTTTTTCAAAAAAGGTTCTGCACTTTAAAAAACTTTTAGTTAACCTTGCAGGAACGATAACTATGCTTTCCAACCAAGCTTCGTGTGCGAATTAGCTGCGGTACTTCCGCCGCTTTTGCCCGCTATGTAAGCTCGTGCCCACTTATCTGCCTTTAAAATATCTTCCAGTGAATTTATCTCTTCTTTTTTATGGCTAACCATAACTTTTCTTACAATTTTAGGTATATCTAAAAAAGAAATTTTATCTTCTAAAAACAGTTTAACGGCTTCTTCATTTGCTGCATTTACTACAGCCGGAACTGTGCCTCCCAAAGCTATTGCTTCTTTGCAGATATTTAAACAATCAAAAGTTTTATAATCTGGCTCAAAAAAAGTCAAGTTTCTAATAGCCGTTAAATTTAGTTCATCTACCTTTGATTGAAACCTTTCAGGGTAAGTTAAAGAATATTGAATTGGAATTTTCATGCTTGGTATTCCTAGCTGTGCAATTACTGAGTTGTCTTGGTATTCTATTAATGAGTGAACTACGCTTTCTCTATGAACAACGACTTCAATTTTGCTTGGAGAAACATCAAACAGCCAAACTGCTTCAATAATTTCAAGCCCTTTATTCATCATTGTTGCTGAATCTATAGTAATTTTTGCGCCCATACTCCAATTTGGATGTTTTAGCGCATCTTCTTTTTTTACATTTTTTAAATCATTAATATTTTTCCCCCAAAAAGGTCCACCTGACGCCGTAAGTATAACTTTTTTTAATGCTTTCTTTTCTGGGCAACCTCTAAGGCACTGAAAAATTGCAGAATGTTCACTATCAACCGGCAAAATTTCAACACCATTTTTTTTAGCTTCTTCCATAACAAGCTTGCCACCAGCTACAAGTGTTTCTTTATTTGCTAATGCAATACGTTTTTTTGCATTAATCGCAGCAAGTGTTGGTTCTAATCCAACCATTCCAACAACAGAATTTAAAATTGTATCAGCATCATTTGCCGTAGCAACTTCACACAGACCTTCCGTGCCAGATAAAACTTTAGTAGAGGTATCTTTAATGTTTTTTGAAAGCACAGTTGCAGCTTCTTTTTCATATACAGCTACAATTTTTGGATGGAATTCTCTTATCTGCTCTTCTAAAAGTTTTATATTTTTCCCGGCTGAAAGTGCCACAACATTTATATTAAGTTCTTTAGCAACTTCCAAACTTTGTTTTCCAATAGAACCAGTTGACCCCAATATTGCTAAATTTTTAGTCATAAAAACTCCTTTAATAAACAAACGCCCGCTATTTTTAGTATCCCATAAGCAAACATTAGCTTAACAGATCCAAATGCTTAACAATAAAATAAACAAAAGGCACTACGAAAATAACACTATCAAATCGGTCAAGTACTCCCCCATGCCCTGGTATTACATTCCCGAAGTCTTTCACCCTATAACTTCTTTTCACTAAAGAAAAACACAAGTCCCCAATAATAGAAATTATAGAACCAATGACTACTATTAACACAAGGTAAAAGTAATTTATGTTAGCGGGTGGCTTAAACAACCAAGTTTCAAAAACAAACGCGATTATTATGTTAGTTGTTATGCAGAAAAATATACCCCCCACTGCTCCCTCTACAGTTTTTTTGGGGCTAACATCAGGACAAAGTTTTGTTTTTCCAAAAAGATTCCCACAAAAATATGCACCTGTATCGGCCATCCAAGGAATACAAAGCGCAAACAAAACATAGAAATTACTATAATTTCCTCCCCAATTTCTAAGGTCTATAATAGCACTTAATGAAAGAGATATTAAAATTGTCATGCAATATATAACTGCAATATTTTTAAAACTCAATGACTTTCTAAAAAAAATCATTATAACAACCATGACTAAAGTATATATGTACCATGATGCTTTCCAAACTGCTCCGTGCCCAAATATAGGAAGAATTGCTGAGAATACCACGCTGGGCAACATGATTTTAAATATTTTATTGATCCCCATGGCTATACAAATTTCATATATTGTAAGAATACAAATCAACGCAACAAAGAGATTGATTAAAATAGGAATACTCTGATTAAAAATAAGTATCATTAAAATAAGAAGCCCACCGATAATTCCAGATACTGTTCTTGTAACCACTCATATCCCCCCAAAGCGCCGATTTCTTAGAGCATATTTATCTAAAGCTTTTTCTAAATCAACAGGTTTAAAGTCTGGCCAAAGTGTATCTAAAAATAAATACTCTGAATAAGCAGACTGCCAAATTAAAAAGTTTGAAGTTCTAAATTCACCGCTAGGTCTAATAATTAAATCTGGGTCAGGTTGATTGTACGTATACATTTTGTCTGATAAAGTTTGTTCAGTTATATCTTCTATAGAAAGTTTACTTTCTTTTACATCCTCTGAAATGGATTTTACGGCTTTTAATATCTCACTACGACCACCATAATTCATAGCAATATTTAAAACCATACCTGTGCATATTTTAGATGATGCCTCAACTTCATTTATACGAGTTTGAAGATCTTCTGAAAAAGCGTTCCTGTCTCCAATAAATATAACTCGTATATTTTCTTCTTTAAAATCTCTCAATGACTCTTCAAGATATTGCTTAAATAGGCGCATCAAAAAATCAACTTCATCTGATGGACGTCGCCAATTTTCTGTTGAAAAAGCATATACGGTAAGATATTTAATGCCTATCTTACTGCAATATTTTGCTATTTTTCTAAAGTTGTCAGCACCTGCCTTATGCCCAGCTGACCTAGGAAGACCTCTTTTTTTTGCCCATCTACCATTTCCATCCATTATAATACCAATGTGTACAGGTAAAACCTTATTTTTTTGTGTTTTTTGTTTTTTCCAAAAAGCCACTTTATCACAACCAATACTAACAACTACATAAAGCAAAATTTAGCCTAATTTTTAATTGCGCACAACTAAAAACCATTAAATTTCCATTATTTCCTTTTGCTTTTTAACAGACATCTCATCAGCTTTTTTGCAAAATTTGTCTGTCAAATCTTGAATATGTTTTTCTGCTTGTTTCATATCGTCTTCTGTTATTTTTGAGTCTTTTTTCATCTTTTTTATCTTATCAATCGAATCACGCCTAATTGATCTAATAGCGATTTTAGTTTCTTCAGACATTTTAGCTATATCTTTTACTAAATTGCGACGATGATCTTCTGTAATTTGGGGAAATATTAGGCGAATGATTTTCCCATCACTTTGCGGATTTATTCCCAAACTTGATGTTTGGATTGCTTTCTCAACTTCTTTTACAGCTGAAGCGTCCCAAGGCTGTATAACTAAAACTCTTGCCTCAGAAACAGATACAGCGGCTAATTGATTAATAGGCGTTGGTGTACCATAATAATCAACCATTATTTTATCAAGAACAGCTGGGTTTGCTCGTCCTGCCCTAATCGCTAAATAATCAGATGATAACACATCTAAAGATTTATTCATGTTCTCCTGTGTTTTTGAAAAAATTTGTTCCATATATAAGTTCCTCCTTTAATCTATTTAGCAAACTATTGTTCCAATAGGTTTTCCTATTATTGCATCTACTATATTTTGTGGTTTTAATATACTAAACACTAAAAGCGGTATATTATTATCCTTACAAAGTGAAGCCGCTGTACTATCCATAACTTTAAGGTCCTTGTTTAATACGTCAATAAAATTAAGTGTGTCATATTTTTTTGCATTTTTATTTACCTTAGGATCACTGTCATAAACACCATCAACCATAGTAGCTTTTAATATTATATCGGCATCAACTTCTGCAGCTCTCAATGCTGCGGCTGTATCTGTTGAAAAAAATGGGTTACCAGTTCCGCAACCAAAAACAACAACTCTTCCTTTTTGGAGATGACGAACAGCTCGATTTCTTATGTAAGGTTCTGCAACTTCTTGCATTGAAATAGCCGTTTGTACCCTTACATCAACACCATATTGTTCAAGGGCATCAGCAACACCTAAAGCGTTTATAACAGTTGCAAGCATTCCCATGTGGTCAGCTCTTGTTCTATCCATTTTCCCACTAGATCTTCCTCTCCAAAAGTTTCCGCCTCCAACAACTATTCCTACTTGTACACCCATATCAATACATTCTTTAATTGGCTTACAAATAGACAAAACCGTATCAAAGTCTATGCCATGTTTGCTTGGGCCTGAAAGTGACTCTCCACTAAGTTTTAATAATACTCTTTTATACTTTGGTTTCAAAAAAACAACTCCCTAAGATTAGCTTTATTTTATTTTACAATAAGCTTGCAACTATGTAAAGATCATTTTAATATAGTGAAAGTAAAAAGCTAGCCTAATTAAGGCTAGCTGTTGTGGTAATAATATTTAGAATCCAAATGCCTTTAACACATCTATTACTGCATGTCTATATTGGCTATTGTTTGCATGATAAAAATTACATACGGCTTGTGGATTATTTGGCACATTTATCATTTCTAGTTTTTCAACCGCACTTAAGACTTTATCATATGATTTATTATAATCATTTATTATTACAAAAAATGACAAAAAGTCTCTTATATCATCACTTATTTCATCAATGCCACCAACAACATTAATACTATCCCATATTAGTTCAGTACCATAATTATTATGATACGCGAGTGTTGTTGTAAATACCCTTATTTTGTTAAGTTGGGAAATTTGAAGCAAGCTTAACAAATCTTCAGAATATTCTTGTTTACTCATGTCTTCAAAAAGCAAAATTTGCTTTTTGATCTCTGACTTAGTAGGATAACTTAGTGTCAAAGAAAAAGAATCTGCATAGCACGGTAACTTTATCATACTTATTAATGAGATTAGACTGATTAATATAGATAAAATCCTTTTGCGTGCCTTCATAAACTAACACACTTTCTATAAAAAAGTTTTATTATCACAACTAAGTAAAAAAATTACCGTAAAATAATAAACAAATCCCCTATAAAAGGCAGGGGCTCCTCGCAACCTTTAATTGCATTTTTTATACCAATAACAACAAAAGTAACAAATATAATAATCCATGCTATTTGGAAGAACGCTGAAAAAAAAGTTAGTATTGGCGCTATAAAAAATAAAATAGCTGATAATAATTGTATTACAAATAAAGACGAAAAGGAGAATATAGATAAAATAATCCCCTGGTTAACATGAAACCTAACCTTCGGATTTTTATTTTCAGCAAGAAGGCCAACTATCCATAATATGTATATATATGATAAAAGGCAATACAATTTAATTTGCTTTTCTGAACTAATTGAAAATTCCTGTTTTTTATAACCATTTTGACCTTGAAAGTCTTCTTTTTTAGGTTTTTGCTTTTTACTCATAAAGCATCCTCTTTTAATTGAATTTTTTAGCAATATCATAAACTAATGGCAATTGAATTTGTTTGTTTTTAATTACACCAAAAATCCCCATAGAAGCTAAAATAGCCCATGCAACACCTGCACCAATATAAATTAAAAAAAATATCACTGAGATTGATTCTGAAAATGAAGTTAAAAATATATCTAACGATATAATAACTAGTAAAACAATCAACATTAAAGAAAATAAAACTTTCCCTTGATCTGAATGGAATTTAACTTCAGGTGAATTTTTTTCAACTGCAAATTTTCCTATTATAAAAAGTGGACCTACATATGACAATGCAGATAATATTTTAATATTTAATATGTCCGATTCTTTCATGAGCTTAACCCTCATAATTTATAATTTCAATATTTTTAATAACTACATCTTTAAGCGGCTTATTCAAAGCGTCCGTTTTAACTTCAGAAATTTTGTTTACTACATCAAGACCTTCAAAGACTTGAGCAAAAACAGTGTGCCCTTTTTGTATCGTACTAAGTGATCCATCTAAAAATGGGTTTCCACCGTTTTTAGAGTAAAGACTCTTAATTTCATCTGTTACCTTTGACATATCAATAGTTGAATCATATTGCTCAGTAAATGATTCTGGATTTTGTTTGTAATCTTTATAAGCTGCCTCAAACCTATCAAATCCGATAAAATTTTCAGGATTTACTTGATTTATAAAAAACTGGCTACCATTAGTGTCTTTCCCACTGTTTGCCATAGAAACAGCACCTGTTATATTAAATAAGTTTTTACTAAACTCATCTTCAAACGGCTGACCCCAAATGCTTTGGCCCCCAGTTCCGTTTCCATTAGGGGCTCCACCCTGAATCATAAAATTATTTATTACTCTATGAAAAATTAAACCGTTATAATAGCCTTGCTTTGCATGTTCTTTAAAATTTTCACAAGCTTTTGGCGCTGCAGATGGAAAAAACCTCAACTTTATAATTCCCATGTTTGTATTTATAGTAGCAATTTCCTCACCTTTATTAGGTTTTTCAAGCTGAACCCCAACATGTAGATTATCCTCTGATGTAAGTGCAGATGTTGGCTTTACCTCTGAATTTTGTGAAGAGTTATTTTCTGCACTATCTCCACCTGTGCAACCACAAAGAGTTACAAGTGGCACTAAAGAAGTTAAAAAAATAGATTTCAAAATTCCCTTTTTCATTTAAATTTTACCTCCTTTTATAAACTGTCTCAAGTCATTTTATTACATTTATGCTAATATTTCAAGCTATAGTTTTCAAAGTCCAGGTTATATTAAAGATTAAATTCAGCATATAAATACACATATACAAAAATAGGAGGAAATGAAATGACAGATTTTTATCCTGAAGGATGGTTAATTGATACTATAGAAAATAAATTAGCACTTCAAAGTGCTGCAACTTTAGCAGAAGCTTGCCATGAAAAAAAAATATTGGAATCTAGAGCAATTGTATGCGACGGCCAACACAATTTGGTAGTTAACTTAGGCTGTATGAAAGGAATTATTCCCCGCATTGAAGGAGCAATTGGTATACGTGAAGGCACTGTTCGTGATATTGCTGTTATATCAAAGGTTAACCGGCCTGTATGCTTTATTATAAACAACTTTCAAAAGGATAAAGATGGTCACACCTATGCTATTCTTTCAAGACGCCAAGCACAAGAAATTTGCATGGAAGAATATTTAAGAAATTGTGTTTCTGGAGATATAATAAATGCTAGAGTTACACACCTAGAACCTTTTGGTGCCTTTTGTGACGTAGGCTGTGGCATAGTTTCGCTGTTACCAATAGATACTATTTCTGTTTCAAGAATAGATCATCCACGAGAAAGATTTAGCGTTGGTATGGATATAAGAGTTGTTATTAAGGCAATTGAAAATGATAGAATTAGCCTTTCTCATAAAGAGCTTTTAGGGACTTGGGAAGAAAACGCTAAATTCTTTTCAGTTGGCGAAACCGTAGCTGGAATAATTCGTTCCGTTGAAGACTATGGTGCATTTGTAGAACTTTCACCTAACCTTGCCGGCCTGGCTGAAATTAGAGAAGGTATAGCTTCTGGCCAACAAGCAAGTGTTTATATAAAAAACATTATTCCATCTAGAATGAAAATTAAACTTATTATAATTGATACTTTTAATTATGATTATAAACCAACAAAACCGGTCTATTTTTACACCGAAAATCATATAAATGAATTTTTATATTCACCAATAAATGCCGAAAGAAATATTAAAACAGTATTTAATGATGAATCATCTTCAAAAGCTATTTTATCAAACAGTTTCTAAAATAAATTTTACTGGTAGTTTGATTAATAAGACTTAGCAGAAACAAGTTTTGTTTTTACTTTTATGTTATACTCAGCATCTTGCAGCATTTCTACTAAATCCAAGTCATTCTCTTTTACATACTGAAAATTAAACTTTAGAAATCTGCACGAAAACCCAAATATATCAGTTTTATTATCTATAATAGATTTTTTTATCGCTTTTTTTGCTAAATCTTTAATTCTATCCGACACTAAACTCTCTATATTGCTTGAATCACTTTCACAATTTACACCAACATTAGACTCGCTCACATATAAACTAACATTCATGTCTATTGAAACTGATAACTTGTCTTCTTGTAAATATACTTTTATTTTAGATTTTGAATTTGAAGCAGTATACGTTATATCTAAAAAGTCTGGTGAGTAAACAAGGTCGCTAATTCCAAAACTTTTTCCTTTTATAAATAAATATCCCTTACTTTCTTCTGGGTCCAAAACCCCTACCAGTTTATCTCCATTAAAAAATGCTATTTTATCTACCACAAGAGCATTTTTTTCATCCAACTCTTCAGACATTATATAACCGGCAATTGCTCCCCTGTTTTCACACTTTACATCTCCAATAAATTGCCCCATATTAGAATTCACGCTGTTATTGGCATCCATTCCCTCTTTTGAAATGGACGCTAATTTTTCAGCAGTTATTATTTTTTCATCTATTTTAGTAGTTAAAATATCACAAGCTTTTCCACGTGCTACTAAAACATTAACACCCGGGCTAAAATCATAATTTCTTATGAAAAAATCTATAAATACTCCCACACCAGACTTTGCAATTTCTTCACCCATTATTAGCAATATAGCTTGCGAATATATGGGTTTCCCCCCTGATTGACTTTTTATATTAACCATCGCATCTTGGATTGAATATCCACGAGCTTTAAAAATTTTAACTTTTTTCGCTGCAACAAGATCTTTTCCCCCTGCACTTTCAACATCTAAAGCCTGTACTGTAATAATATACTCTTCATCAGATAGATCCACACCCATTGCTTGAATTATTAATTTTTCATTAACTTGTGCAACCTGCATACAGCCTGAAATAAAAACAAGTAATAAAAAACTAATTATAATAATCGATACCTTTTTCATTTTCTTTTACTCCTGTTTTCAATGATTAACTTTTTAACCAAAAATATTAGAGGTAAAATAAAAGCTGCAATAATGTTATAAATTAAAAGAATATATCTATTAAATATAAAATAATAAAATTCTTTTGATTGTGGAATACAAAGACCAAACACAAATATTGCAATTGCACCTAATAATACGGATATTTCTTTCACAGTCTGTTTTTTTATATTTGAACATACAAAAGAAAAAAAATAACAAAACTCAGAAAATGTAATAAAGCTTCCCATTGCAAGAGTTGCTACATATACTGCATCAAGCCGCCTAAAAACTCCCACCTCAGCAATACGGGTAACAGAATATATTTGAAATATCTGTGTTTCTAAATACTTCCCTAAACTTCCAACAGTTAAAAAGATAATAATTAATGAAAAAAAATGTGTAACTACATTCCAAATAGTTAATGTTGCTTTTTTATTTCCCTCTATTAGTGGTAAAATCACTGCTATGGCAGGCAACGAAAAATTTCTAGACATCATGTAAATGACCCCATTTATAGTTTCTTCTGCTCCGGAGCTCATAAATGGTAAGTAATTTTCTGTTTTAATTTTTGGTAGAAGCGAAAGAGCAATAAATATTAAAGATAAAAAAACAAAAAAAACAATCATCACAGAAGTTCTAGCTATTGCATGCACACCTTTATGAGCAGAATACATTGCACCCATAAAAGCGAATATAGATAATAAAATTACAGGTGTTTCAGGCGACATAACACTTATAATAAAAACTCTCATTAATGAAAAAACATAGCATGCTACCCAAATAAAATATATAGCATATATAATCATATATACTACACCCAATTTACCTGAAAACATATTACAACTCTGGTATTTTTTATATAACACATATGAAGGAGTTTCTAAAACAAAGCTTAGTAAAAGAGATATAATTGCTGACAACATAAGATCCCAAAGGCCTTTACTAAAGGACAGCTTTGGACTATATGTTAGTGCTGTAAATATGTGGATTAAAAAAAACATAGAAAAAATTTGATAAGGTGATATTTTATATTCTTTTCCCAATTAAAACTCCCTCTATCTCTTACTATTTATTTTTTGTTGTATTTTGTACTTTTTTATAATTTCTTGAAAGCACTTTCCATCCCGCTCTAATAAACACATCACGCATTTCACCAAATTTAAATGGTGATATTGATGTTGTAAACGGTACACCATAATTATTTTTTGCACAAACACCAATCAAAGTCATAGTAAACAATAGTGTTATTCCCAAAACTCCCATTACTCCACCTACAACTGCAAAAACAAGTCTCAACAATGCTACCGGTTCATATAAGTTTGGTATAACATAAGATGATATTGCCGTTAACGCTACCACCATTAATGTTGGTGCGCCGATTAGCCCAGAAGTTACTGCGGTTTCGCCAATTACCAAAGCTCCTACAATACTTACAGCATGCCCTAGTGCTCTTGGCAATCTAAGCCCCGCTTCTCTCATTATTTCATATATGAAAAGAATGATTAGTGTTTCAAAAAGTAAGGGAAAAGGCGTATCCCCAATTGAAGCTGCGAGCTTATTTATAACTTCGGTTGGAAAAACCTCTGGATTAAAAGTGCCCAGCGCTACATATATTCCTGGTAAAAGCATTGATATAAAAAAAGACATGTATTTTAAAATTCTTATTAATGAGGCAAAGTATGGTCTTTGATTATAATCATCCATTGTTTGAAAATATTCAGCAAATAGGTATGGCAAAATTACAGCATTTGGAGCTCCATCTACTAAAATTCCTATTCTACCTTCTGAAATTTTTCCACATACACTATCAGGTCTTTCTGACACCCAAACTGCATTAAACAATGAAAAGCTATTTTTTTCTTCAAGATATGGTATAAGATATTCTGCCGATAGAACATATTTAAGATTAACTTCTTTTAATCTTTTTTTTACATCATCTAAAATTTTAGGAGATACCATATCATCCAAATAAAATAAACATATTGGAGTCTTACTAACCGATCCTATAACCATACGTTCAAATTTTAAATTTGGATTTTTAATGCGTCTTCTAATAAGTGTAATATTAACTTTTATTTTTTCTACAAAACCCTCTCTTGATCCTTTTTGAGTAACTTCTGTTACCGGTTCTGAAATAGGGCGAGATTCAAACCCCTGAACTTCTATGGATAGTATTCTAGGAACTCCCTCTATTAAAAAAAGTGTGCATCCAGCCATTAAAGAAGACATTGCATCTTCATAGTTAAAACATTCCATTTGCTCTGAAGTTGACAACACTTCATCTTTCATATATTCATACTGTTTTAATATCTGTTCATTTTCAGGTAAATTAGATTTCAAAATAGGATTTAAAACGCTTATAGCTAAAGTCTCTTTATCTACCATTCCATCAAGCGTTATTATAGCAGCATTGTTCGACTTTATTTTAAATTTTCTAACTCTTAAATCAATACAATTTTCAAAGGAACTTTCAAAATACGTTAGGTTTTCTTCAAGTGAACCTGACACAGGCATTATCTTTTTTATCAATTTTTTTTCTGTTCCCGGTAAAATCTTTCTTTCTAAAATATTTTTTATTAAGTAAAACAAAACAATCCCTCCCTTGTTACATTTGACCTTTTATTCGTTCAAGTGCATTTTTTTCAAGTCTTGAAACTTGTGCTTGGCTTATACCTATTTGCGCAGCTACTTCCATTTGTGTTTTCCCTTGAAAAAAGCGTAACCCAAGTATTTTTTTTTCTCGATCAGTTAAATTCTTTATTGATTCCTTTAAAACAATCTCATCAAGCCAATTCGTATCTTCATTTTTGTCTCCGATTTGATCCATAACATACACAGTGTCATTACCATCTGAAAACACTGGTTCATAAAGAGATATCGGCTCAACAATAGCCTCTAATGCTAAAACTAAGCTTTCACGTGAAATTTCTAAAGCTTTTGCCAACTCATCTAAAGTTGGCTCTTTGTCATTTTCATAAATCATTTGTTCTTTTATATGCATGGCCCTGTAAGCTATATCTCTCATGGATCTGCTCACTCTAATTGCATTATTATCTCTTAAGTGCCTCCTTATTTCACCTATTATCATGGGTACACCATAAGTAGAAAATTTTACATTTAAATTAATATTAAAATTGTCAATTGCTTTCATTAAGCCTATACAACCCACTTGAAAAAGATCATCTAAATTCTCTCCTCTATTTGTAAATCTTTGTATAACACTTAAAACAAGCCTCAAATTTCCATTTATTAATTCTTCTCTTGCTGCCTTTTTTTCATTTAATTTACCATCATTTATTTTTTTAAAAAGTTCGCGTTTTTGGGCTTCTGTTAAAACTTTTAATTTTGCTGTATTAACCCCACAAATTTCTACCTTATTGTAATGCATAAAATTAACCTCCGCCCTTTTTCTATACCAATATAATTATTGGCAAAAAGGCAGAGGTTAATACTCTACAATTTTATAAAATTTTATCCTTATTTCATATGATAACCATAATATACCCATCCATTTTTTTGTTCCCAAGAGCTTTGTACATCTTCAGACAATTCAAACTTATCCGCACACCAAACTGCATTTGCCCCCAATTTTTTTACCTTTTCAAGGTCTTCTTTTGTTAATTTCACAGGAGAAGTTTTGTCAGACCTATGATCCTCTACATAAACATTGCCATCATTTTTTTTCATCAATAAAACTCCATTAGTAGAAGCTTTTTCAGACACTACTTTTGCATATCTATAATTACTCTTAAATAAACCTGAAATTTTTGTTACTTTCTCCCAGCCTTTAGAGACTAAATCTTTTCCTAATGGTACTGCATCACGACATTCAAAATCATACTTAACACCCATTTTATCAAGATCACTTGAAGTCAATTCTGAAACATCACCATCTAAGACATGCGATTGAGAATTGTATACCAAAATTGTGGTTTCTCCATTTTTTAACTTTTTCTCATACGTGATTATTGAACCGCTTTTTCTTACTTCTTCAGCTTTTGAAGTCCTTACCTCTTCACCTGCAGTCTTTTTTTGAGGTGTTATATCTTGTTTAGGAGCACTCGGTTCTTGCTTTTTCTCTTGTGGGGTTGCTTGTTGTACACTGGAGCCAGGCTTCCTTAATTTAACACCTCGTTGAATATCAGCAAATAAGCCAGCTTTATCAGAAGGGCCCGGTGAACTTGATGGAGAAGTTGGTGGCATTGGTGGTGCTGGTGGGGGTGTTGGAACTCCTGTTTCCTGCTTAGCACTAATAGAAACTGCAGCAACTGCCTTAATTGCTTGAACATTAAATGGGTCAGTTGGTTCAGTTTCACAACCTTCTGGCAGTTTTCCATCTAAATTGTCCTTCCACTTTTCATAAGCTACTTTGAATAATTCATAACCAACATTTATTGATTTTGTTTGTTTATCATTTGGATTGCTTTGATTTAAAACCAGGGCTACTTCTTGTGCATAACTATATGCTAACGCCGCTTGGTCATTATCTGATTGTAAAACCATCAAGTTAAATTGCGAAACATATGTGTTATACCAATTAACCAATGTAAATGCTGGTTGTGTTTTGCCCGTCATTGCATTCATTACTGTACCCAAAAGCTTAATGCCCGCAAAAGAGCTTCCTTCTGTTGTTGGTGCACTTGTGCCAGGACTTTTTGATTTTGCTGCACGCTTCGCAGCTACCCTTTCTCTAAATATGTCTTCAGGGCTTACTCCTGGCCTTATAGTTTTTTCTAACGTTCCCTTCATAGATCTCATTCTATCTTTTACACTAGTTGTCTCCACTACATCAGGCTCGGAAGCCACTATTGTTGAAGGATTGTCCTCTGCACCAGCAAATGCCGCACCTGCTGTACCAATGCCTGAGGCAATTGTTAAAAGTGATAAAAGTGTCCCTGCAGTACGACGCCCAATACCTCCACTAACCATTTCAAGATTGGAAATGGTTAACTTTTTTATATTTGGTTCCTTTTTTTCTTCATATTTTAATAACTCTTCTAACGTAAAGTCATAACCACTTTTTTTAGCAAAGGGAATAACTGCTTCTTTGATTATTTTACTGAGTTTTTCCTCATCATCTTTTATATTGTCTTTTGTCTCTACAAGCTTTTTGTAAAAGTCTTTATTTTCCTCCATCCTCCCATAAAATTCTCTTATTTTAGCGTCAGACATAAAAACACCCCTTTTAATTTACTTGAAAACAAGCTAACATTATAGTACAAACTTAATTTAAATTTGTCAATATTTCTTTTTTAAATGTTATTATTTCACTATAATTATAAAATTACACTAATATAACGATGTAAATTTTTGGTTTTTAAAACAAAAATGCCGAAAGACTAAAATAAAAGTCTTTCGGCGATTTTTATCTGCTTTTTGATTTTTTATATATAACTACTAATACATAAGCCAAGAAAAAAATTGCCAAAGTGGCTATAAGATTAAGTGGTTTCCCGGGCCCTCCAATTTTTATCATAACCCATAGATTTTCTAAGTCTTCTGCGAAAGTTTCTTGTAGGTTTGCAAAAACCTGTGTATTTCTTAAATTGTCACTATGTTTATCATAAAATTTTTCTTTTGCCTCTTCAGAAAAAATCCCACATTTTTCAAAATCTAAAGGTGAAGAATATCCGGTAGCTTGTACATTAGCTAAAGCAATATCAGGTTCACACATAAAGTTTATATATGCTTGTGCTTCATTAGGATGCTCAGCACCAACCGGAATACACATAGCATCTATAAATTTATTTGTGCCACTTTTGGGGACTACCACACCAATGTCAGGGTTTCTCTTAATTAATACTGCAGCATCTCCGACATAATACGGTGCAAGTGCTGCCTCATTATTTCCCATCTTATCAAAGATTTGGTCCATAACATATGCTTGTACAAGTGGACGTTGTTTTTTTAATTCAAGAGCAGCATTACTCCAATCTTGTTTGTTCGTACTGTTAACAGATAACCCCAATTTAAATTGAGCTATTGCAAAAGCATCGCGTGGGTTATCAAACATTAAAATTTTACCAGCATATTTCTCATTCCAAAGTATATCCCAATCTATACTTTCTTCTGCTTCATCAACCATAGTTTTATTGTAAAACAAGCCAACCGTACCCCAAACATAAGGAATAGAATATTCATTGGTTGGATCATATGTTGAATTTTTAAAGTTATCTGATACTAAGGAACTATTAGGAATTTGAGAAAAATTTACCTTTTGCAACATGTTATTTTGTATCAATTTAGATACCATATAATCAGACGGAATGATAACATCATATTTTGCAGCTCCCCCTTGCAATTTTGCAAAAAGTGATTCATTACTTTGAAATGTAGTGTAATTTACCTTTATGCCTGTTTTTTTGGTAAATTCTTTATTAGTATCTATTGCTCCATCTGATCCATCAGATATGAATTCTCCCCAGTTATAAACATTTATTGTAACAGCTGATATTTGATTTCCTTTTTTAAATATCATAAAGCTAGCCAGTATTATTAATCCCAAGCACAGTGAACTAAATAATATCTTTTTTTTCAACTGTACGTCTCACCCACCTTCTTTAATTTAATCTCTTTGTTTTGTCTTATGTTTATCATAACAAGCAAAACCAATATAACCACGAATAAAAGTGTTGATAATGCATTTATTTCAGGGCTTACTATTTTTCTTGTCATAGAATAAATAGCAATTGGAAGTGTTTGAGTGGTCCCACTATTAAAATAACTTATAACAAAATCATCCAAAGATAGGGTAAATGCCATAACCATACCCGTTATAATTCCAGGTATTATATCTGGTAAAACTACTTTTAAAAAGGCTTTAATTGGTGGACAACCTAGGTCTTGGGCAGCTTCGTATAAATGAGGACTTATTTGTCTTAGTTTTGGAAGTACAGATAAAATAACATATGGCGTACAAAAAGTTGTATGTGCAAGTATTAGCGTGGCTATCCCAGGTTTCAAAAAGCCTATAGTAGTAAAAGCAAATACAAACAGCAACATTAGAGATACTCCCGTAACTATTTCAGGATTTATGATGGGAAAATCTGTTATCGTCATTAAAAATTTCCTCGGAAATTTTTTCATTGATTTAATGCCAACTGCAGCTAATGAACCTAATAATGTTGCCAAAAGTGCCGAGGCTACCGCTATAATAAAAGTATTAAAAAGAGCTTTCAATATTTCATTGTCATTAAAAAGCTTAATGTACCATTTTAATGTAAATCCTGTCCATGAAACACGGCTTTTTGATTCATTGAAAGAGAATACTACAAGAACTAAAATTGGCAAATATAAAAATGCAAAAATAATCGCTGAATATATTTTAGTTATTTGTTTCATTTTTTCTCCTTTCCGAATACCGCTAACCTATTATTGGATTTGTTTTTTCAATAAAAAGTTTCGTATGTTATCAATATCAACCATATCTTTTGAACTTTTCCTTTTTGTTTTAAATGCTAGTATAGTTTCCAGCTTTTCAACGGGATAACCATCTTTATATTCTCTTTGAAAATTTTTTTCGGTTGGACAACTATTTCCACATCATCCATAAGCTTATAAAATCCAACTGGATTTTTGCTTTTTTCATCAATATTATATTCTTTTTTTAGCTGATTAAATAATTTTGATGAGACACATAAATCTAGATCTTGGGCTTCTTCTCTTATCCCATAAAGCAAAAGACAGCCTCCCGACAATATATAATAATCATCTTCGGGTAAATCTAAGTTTTCAAGTAAAGAAATCATTTGTATTTTGTTCATTTAAATCCTCTCTACAATACCATAATTTATGAAGCTTATACTAATTTAAGCTAAACAAACTTGTTACACATCATTACATTAGTTTCTGTGGCGAATCCTCAATTTCAATATCGTCAAACTGGTTCATAATCCCAATGCATATTAAAATTAGAATCATCAAAACAAATGAAATAGCGGAACCTAAATGGGGATTATAAGATGATCCTAAAAATTGCATCTCTATTAAATCTCCAATTAAGATGCTTGACCCCCCACCCAACATTTTCGATATTATAAATGTGCTAACTGCCGGAACAAAAACCATAGTTACACCTGAAATTATCCCCGAAATACTAAGTGGTAATAAAATTTTTGAAAATACTTTTCTTTTTCCTGCACCTAAGTCTTGTGCTGCTTCAATTATTCGGTGATCTATTTTTACAATAACAGAATAAATTGGTAAAATCATATATGGTAAAAAATTATATACCATTCCAAAAACAACTGCACCTTGAGTATTAATTAAATTGATTGGTCCAAAACCTAAAAACGACAAGAGATGATTTACAATACCGTTGTTTTCTAAAATTGTCATCCATGCATATGTTCTAAGTAAAAAGTTCATCCACATAGGAAGCATTATTAAAAGTATAATTATATTTTGATTTTTTGCCGGTGTTTTCGATATTATGTATGCCAGTGGGTAACCCAAAATTAAGCAAAGCAAGGTTGATAATCCACCTAAATAAATTGAACGTATAAAAACATTTGAATACTTTCCAACACTAATTAAATTATCTAAAGTAAAGTTGCCGTTTTTATCGGTTAATGCAAAGAAAACTACTAAAAATAGCGGGACAATTGTAAATATTAACATCCATAAAAGGTAAGGGACTGATAAATATTTTGATTTCAAATATATCCCTCCTAATTTTCTTTTTGACCTTGTTCTTCATATACCTCATACATTTCGTCACTAAACGCCCTATAATCGCCATATTCACCAGAGTGTTCTGATTTTTTCATTATGTGTATATCATCAGGCTGAAGTAATAAGCCAATGGTATCTCCTGGCAATTGTATCTCAGTTGATTGAATCATCCACTTAAAACCATCAATATCAACAATTATTTCATAGTGAACACCCTTAAACGTTACCGAGGTAACTTTACCTGAAATATGTCCTAAAAGTGGTGCTGTAACTTCTATATCTTCAGGTCTTATAACAATATCAACTTTTTCTTTTGGTGAAAAACCTGAATCTAAACATTCAAATTCACGTCCTGCAAATTCAACTAAATAATCCTTTTTCATTATACCATCTATTATGTTACTTTCTCCAATAAAATCTGCAACAAAAGCATTTTGAGGCTCATTGTAAATATCTTGAGGAGAGCCTATTTGCTGAATTCTGCCTTTATCCATTACAATAACAGTATCGGACATTGAAAGTGCCTCTTCCTGGTCATGGGTAACAAATATAAATGTTATTCCTGTTTGCTGCTGAATATTTTTTAGTTCTGTTTGCATATCTTTTCGCAACTTTAAATCAAGCGCCCCAAGTGGTTCATCAAGCAACAAAACTTTTGGTTTGTTTACAAGTGCCCTAGCTATTGCAACTCTTTGCTGCTGGCCGCCAGAAAGCGAAACTATATCCCTATTTGAAAAATCTGAAAGACCCACTAATCTTAACATCTTAATAACCTGATCTTTTATGAAAGATTCGCTCTTTTTAATAAGTCTTAATCCAAAAGCAACATTATCATAAACGTTCAGATGGGGAAACAATGCATAGCTTTGAAATATAGTGTTAACTTCTCTTTTGTGTGCAGGAACATCATTTACTCGTTTACCATCAAAAAAGATGTCACCAACGTCGGGCCTTACAAAGCCAGCTATTATTCTTAAAGTAGTTGTTTTTCCACAACCAGATGGTCCAAGTAGCGTTACGAAATCGCCATTTTTTATATCCAAATTAAAATTTTTTAAAATTATTTGATTATTAAATGAAACTGTTATATTTTTTAGTGAAATTATTGAGCTTTTTGTCAACTCTCTACCCCCTATAAAATTAAGTTTTATTAATAAATCCATTTTAGCATTTAATGATTTATTTTAACAGACACTTTAACAATATATATGCAAAGAAAAAAAAAGTCAATAAAAAGGTTAAAGTGTCATTTGATTTTAGCTCAATATTATAATCACAAAATCAAAAATATATTTTATGCTATTTATTTTAGGGGTACTTGCTTTTTCAAACAATTGTATTTTTTTCTTTTTAATTTTATATAAAAAATTCTTGACATAGATAAAATTTTATGCTATTATTTTAAATAATTTTATAAAAATTAGCTATGTTAGAGGTGCAGTAATTAATAGTAAAGTCAGAATTTTATGGTTATGTGACTAACTGACTTAAAAGGGATTGCTGCCGAAGCATTGTGATAACACATAATTATTACAATGCTGGGACGTTGCAAAACATGTAACGTACTGTCACATTTAATGTGGAGCGCTACCATAGGTTTTTCAAAACACATTTATATTTTTATTATTTTTTGTTAAATATGTTTTTTAACACCTAAAGTATCTCCAGTTTTAATGTGAATACTTTAGGTGTTTGTTTTTTTAGGAGGTATATTAAATGCAAGGAACTTTTTGGGCACTACTGCCGCCTTTAGCGGCTATAGTTTTGGCCCTTATTACAAAAGAAGTGTATGTATCTTTATTTATTGGAATATTAACCGGAGCTCTCTTTTATTCGGGATTTGATATACTTAAAACTATAGATACAACCTTTTTTGCAATGACAGAAAGTGTTTATGGTAAAGGAACTAATATAAGAATTATCATTTTTCTTGTTCTTTTAGGAACAATTGTTTCTCTTGTAAACAAGTCTGGAGGTTCAATGGCTTTTGGCCACTGGGCTGGAAATAAAATAAAAACTGAACGCTCCGCAAAGCTTTCTACGCTCGCGTTTGCTCTTATGCTTTTTATTGATGACTACTTTATTTGCTTAACAACAGGTAATGTCATGCGCCCTATAACAGATCGTAATCGAGTATCTAGGGCAAAATTAGCTTACATAGTTGACTCAACGGCTGTACCCATTTGCATTTTAGCTCCTTTATCAAGTTGGGCAGCTGCAGTTGCCAGCTCTCTATCTGAAAGCGGCGCAACCGATGGATTTCAATTTTTTATAAAAACCATCCCCTACAACCTATATGCCATTTTAACTATTCTGATGGTCTTTACAACATCTATGTTTAATATAGACTTTTCCTCAATGTTAAAACACGAAAACAACGCACAAAATGGTGACCTTTTTACGTCAAAAGGTGAAGATAATTTTGAAGAAGAACCTATAATAAATTCAAAAGGCAAGGTTATTGACCTTATAATCCCAATTATAACTCTTATAGGCGGTTGTATATTTGGACTTTTATATACCGGAGGTATCTTAAGTGGTGCCAGCGTGTTTGAGGCGTTTTCTCATTGTGAATCCTCTCGTGGCCTTTTAATTGGTGCTTTTATTGCACTTATTGTCACTTTTATTCTCTACATTCCAAGAAAAGTCATTTCTTTCAAAGAATTTATTGCCTCACTCCCCTCTGGTTTTAAAGAAATGTCTTCTGCAATTATTGTTCTTTCTATGGCTTGGACTTTAGGAAATATTACAGAAAAATATATGAAAGCCGGAGAATTTATCTCAAGTCTTATTGGAAATAATACTTCGTCCATTATATTCATTCCTGTTATCATGTTTGTTCTTTCTGTGGTTTTATCATTTTCAACTGGCACTTCTTGGGGAACTTTTGCAATGCTTATTCCAATTTCATTCCCGTTATTTGCAGTTAACAACGAACTTCTTGTAATAACAATTGCTGCTGTTTTAGCAGGTTCAACTTGTGGCGACCATGTGTCCCCTATTTCTGACACTATGATCATGTCATCTGCTGGCACAAAATGCAATTTAATAAACCATGTTACAACGCAGTTTCCTTATGCACTACTTGTTGCAAGTATTAGTGCTGTGGGTTACGTTATTGCAGGTTTTGTTAAAAATCCTATAATTGTTCTTTTATGTGCTGTAACACTACTACTTATTATCTTATTTAGCATTAAGTATAGACAAAAAACAGCCACCCAAAAAAGTAGAGTAGAATAAATTCTACTCTATTTTTTTACTTTATTTACACCAATTGCATGTTTAAACAAAATAGTCCTTGCGTTCCTTGCAAAATTTGCATTATAATTATTTTTATGGGCATATTTATGCTACTTTTGGAGGGATAATATGAAGTGCTTTTTCAGAACAGCAGGCTATTTTTTTGCTGTTTTTGTAATATTTATAACAAATAGTTTCGGTACCTTTGCCAATACCCAAGAAAACACTATTGATAAAATTAAGCGTCAAGGTAACATTACAATGAGTACCAGTGCAGACTTTGAGCCGTTTGATTATTTAGAATCAAATCACGTTGTCGGAATTGATATAGATATAGCAAAAAAAATAGCAAATAAATTGGGAGTTCAACTTAAAGTAAATGATGTATCACTTGACTCTTTAATATTCGAATTGAAAAATCATTCTTGCGATTTTATAGCTGCTGGTATGAGTTATGATGAAGAACGAGCTAAAAACGTTGACTTTTCTAACCCATATTTTAGTGCATCACAAGTTATGCTTGTTTTAAAGGGTAGCAATATAAAGTCATTTGAAGATTTAGCTGGTAAAAAAGTTGGCGTGCAGCTTGGTACCACAGGAGATACTTTTTGTACCAGTAGTAAAGCTATTGGTACCGTGGTCCGACTTAGTAAACCAATTGATGCTGTTGTTGATCTTATAAATAATCAAATAGACGCTGTTGTTATTGATGACTTTACAGCAGATAAATTAGTTGCTGCAAACTCTGATAAGATTTATAAATTAGATAAAAAACTTACAGACGAAAATTATAGCTTTGCAGTTTTAAAAGGCGAAACTGAATTGCTAGGCGTAATAAATGATGTTTTATCTGAACTTAAAAGTTCCGGAGAACTCAATAATATAATAAATAATTACTATACAACAGAAAAAGCTTCATCAAATAAATTTTCAGAGTATAGCTATTATATATTAGATGGTTTTAAAAATACCATTATAATGACTTTATCGGCAGCCGTTATTGGCATTGTTATTGGTCTTTTTATAGCTAGCATAAAAGTTTTATCAAATAGCAACAAAAAGTTAAAATTTTTAGGGTGGGTAGCAAATATTTATACCACCGTAATACGTGGAACTCCTGCGTTAATTCAACTTTTTATTATGTACTATGTAATTTTAAGTGCTTTTGGAACCAGTAAAATTATAGCTGCCATTTTGGCATTTGGAATTAATTCTGGCGCTTATGTTGCCGAACACATAAGAGGCGGAATTTTATCAGTAGATAAAGGTCAAATGGAAGCAGGGCTGTCGTTAGGTCTTTCGCAAAATTATACTATGATAAAGATAATAATTCCACAAGCATTAAAAAATATTTTACCGTCACTAGCAAGTGAAGCTATAACCTTATTGAAAGAAACTTCAGTTGCTGGGTTTATTGGCGTCATGGATTTATCACGTGCTGGAGATAAAATTAGAAGCCTTTCTTATGAACCATTACTGCCTTTAGCTATTGTTGCCGGTATATACCTAATACTTGTAGTTGGTTTTACTAGCCTACTTTCAAAATACGAAAGGAGAATACACAATAATGATACGCATTAATCATTTACATAAAACATTTTATCATAATGGCAAAAAAACTGAAGTTTTAAACGGTATTACTTGTAATATAAGCAAAGGTGAAAAAGTAGTTATTGTAGGTCCCTCAGGTTCTGGCAAAAGCACCTTTCTGCGTTGCCTTAACTTATTAGAAGCACCCAGTTCTGGAGAAATTATATTTGAAGGAAAAAATATAACAGATAAAGATTGCGATATTAATTTAATACGCCAAAAAATGGGCATGGTTTTTCAACGCTTTAATTTATTTCCACACCTTACAGTGATGCAAAACATTACTTTAGCTCCCGTTCTTCTTAAATTAAAAACACAAATTGAAGCTGATTCAATTGCACTAAACTTATTAAAAAGAGTTGGTTTGGAAAATAAAAAAGATGCTTACCCAACTCAATTGTCTGGCGGTCAACAGCAGAGAATTGCAATTGTTAGAGCACTAGCTATGGAACCTGAAGTTATGCTGTTTGACGAACCAACTTCTGCACTTGACCCTGAAATGGTAGGTGAAGTTTTGGCTGTTATGAAAGAACTTGCTAGCAGTGGCCTAACCATGCTTATTGTAACACATGAAATGTCTTTTGCGAAAGAGGTTGCAACTAGAATGTTATTTGTGCATGAGGGAAAAATTGTAGAAGATGCCCCGCCCGAACAATTTTTTTATAACCCAAAGCACTCTCGGGTAAAAGAATTTTTATCTAAAGTTCGTTAGCTCGAAGTACACTTTCTAAATTTGTATAAAAAACAATCCGCCAATTTGGCGGATTGTTTTTTATGGATTTTGCTGTTGTAATACAAGTCCTTATGGTTGCTGAAGCGGTATTCCCCCCGGCTGTGGTTGAACTCCTGCTTGCGGCATTTGAATAGGTAATACAATTATTTGTGGCTGGCCTACCCCTGGTTGGCCTAGTATTTGCGGCTGGCCTCCACCTAGTTGCTGCAGAAGCAGCTGACCTGGTAGTGGTAACTGCTGTGGTTGACCTCCACCTGGTTGTTGTGGTTGAACTCCACCTGGTTGTTGTGGTTGAACTCCACCTGGTTGTTGTGGTTGAACTCCACCTGGTTGTTGTGGTTGAACTCCACCTGGTTGTTGTGGTTGAACTCCACCTGCTGGTTGTGGCTGTGGTTGACCTGCGCCCCCTCCTGCATGTGGCGGCTGTGGTTGTGGTGGTGCTAGCCGTTGATTAATCCAATTAATTATATTGAAACCTATACCATCTGATTTGCCATTTCCAGTTATAATATCAACCTTTTCTTTTAACTTTCGGTTCTCTTCAGAAATAAAGGTGCCATTAAATGCTGCATCATTACATAATGCCTCTGCTCCGGTGCTTGATGGTACTACATGCTTAAAGATAAAGTGCAATGTATCTGCCTTACCGCATGTATTTAAATTTACACCCGCATTAAGAGCCATTGAAAACAAATCTGCATCATGTCCATCAATATTGTTATTCATGGCAAGCCTAAATGTTTGTTCTGGGTGTTCAGCATCCAATACGCAAACCAATCCTTCGGTAATTGGTTTAGCTTTAGCCAACTTTTGTAATGATCTTTCTCTTGCTGATTTATAATCTTCTGATATTTTTTGGGCCTTCTCTTTACTTAAAAGTTTTACTTCCAAATCATCAAAAATTCTAGGATATCTGGCTCTAAGTTGTGCAGCCTCTGCTGGGTCTTGTATTTTCGACAATCTTTCCTTTAGCAATACGTTTGCTTTTTTACGTTGTTCTTCACTAGTTGCAAAGTCTGGATCTAAATCTCCTTCTCTTGGAAGTGGGTCATTTGAAAGGCCTTTTTCATCATCCCTGTCGGTTAGAACTATTCCGTATTTAAAATCAGCACTTGCTGATTTTTTGATTAAATCAAAAGCATCAAAAAGATTAAACGCTGGAGCAAACTTTGCTTTAATAAAATTGGAAATCGTTCCTCCACTAACTAAAAAATTAATATATGTATATATTGATGAAGCTACTGGAACCCATGAAAGGCCTAAAAGGGTAGCATACATTTTCCACGACATATCTGGATCCCAACTACACTTTTCTATTGCATCTGGAAGAAGATTTACTTTTGCTAATTTTAATCTTGCAGTTTCCAACTGTGAATTTAAATTGAATTTATCTGAAGCCTTGGCTTTAGACAGTTTTTGTTTAAAATCATCTATTAAGCTTTGTGCAGCTTCTATTGCGGCTGCTTTGTCACTTGATTTCTTTGCTTCTGAATCATTTATTGGTAAGCAAGTTTTATATGTTAGCAAATTTTCCACAAAATTATATGCTGCATTTGATAAATTATAACTTAAATAAGCAGGTAAGGCGGCTAAAATAAACTTTACTCCTCTAGGTATCTTATCATAAAATTTTCCTAGTAACGATAAAATAGAATTACTATTACTTTGTGGCCCTTTAATAGAAAACCTATTAACGTCACCGCCATCTTTAGAATATGACAAAAAGCTATCCCAATGAAATGGATTAAAATGCCACCTTGGCGCTGTTTTAGGTGCAAGCCACACTTCAACTTTAGCACCATTTTCAAACATTCTTCTTTCAATTGCAGGATTAGCAAACTTTAATTTCAAAGTACCTTTATCCGAATAAAAAACATCCATACTTCTGCTGTGCTCTGGTATGCCGTGAAAAGCCGGTATTACACAATCTGCATAATTTCCAAGATTCACATCTGCTCCATCATATTGTATCTGCAAAGCAGCATCTGCCCTTCCTGCTGCCATTGCTCCTTGAGAGATAGAACAAGAAAAAAGAGCAAAAACCAGTGGTATTGCAATAAATTTTCTCATCTTCATAAAAACACTCTCCTTTTTAAAACTAAGTTGTGTTTTTAAATTAAAAGCCGATCATTCCTAACATATTTTATAAATAAAAATATTTATTTGACAATCAACCTAACTTACACTATTTTATTTTAACACATATTTCAACATTTTTATTCCTAAAAAGAAATAAAGCGTTTTTTGTATATTCTTACAAATAAAAACAGGCATTCGTTAGCTTATATGTCCAAAAAGCAAAACCACAGTATAAAACTGCGGTTTTTTGCTTTTAATATTACATTTTTTCTGAAAGTTTCAACAAATGTTCATACTTATCCGCTGCTTGTTTTTCAGCTTTGGAAAATAGTCTCTCAGCCTTTTCTGGAAATGATCTTGCTAAGGCATTGTAACGAACTTCATTCATTATAAAATTGCGGTAACTTTCAGTTGGCTTTTTACTATCTAAAACGAACGGATTTTCGCCCCCCACTGCCCGACGTGGATCGTAATGGAAAAGATTCCAGTATCCAGATAAGACTGCCTTTTTCTCTTCCTGCTGAGCAACACCCAAGTTGCCTTTTATTCCATGATTGATACAAGGAGCATATGCAATTATAATTGATGGGCCATTATAACTTTCAGCTTCAACAAAAGCTTTTATGCATTGATTATAATCGGCACCCATAGCTATTTGTGCCACATATACATAACCATAACTCATAGCAATCGCAGCTAAATCCTTTTTCTTTGTGGATTTACCACCTGCTGCAAACTGCGCTATTGAACCCATTGGCGTTGCTTTTGATGCTTGCCCTCCGGTATTTGAATATACCTCAGTGTCAAACACTAAAATATTTACATTTTCACCAGAAGCTATAACATGATCAAGTCCTCCAAAACCAATATCATAAGCCCAACCGTCTCCACCTAAAATCCACATTGATTTCTTAACAAGGTAGTCTTTATCTTGCAAAACTTTTTTAGCTAAATCTCCAATTGGTGTGTTTTCATTTTCTGTTTTTTTCAACTCATTAATAAGAACACCTGTAGCCAACCTGTTTTTATTACTATCACTAAATGTATCTAAAAAGTCTTGGCAAGCATTTGTTAACGCCTTGTTATTTGATAATTTTTGAATATCTTCAATATAGTCTTTTAACCTGTCTCTAATTGCATTTTGAGCCAGTGCCATACCAAAGCCAAATTCAGCATTATCTTCAAATAAAGAATTTTGCCATGCAGGTCCTTGGCCTCTATCATTTACGGTATAAGGCGTTGCAGGAGCAGAACCACCCCAAATTGAAGAACAACCGGTAGCATTTGCTATAAACATTCTATCTCCAAAAAGCTGAGTTGCAAGTTTGGCATAAGGAGTTTCTCCACAACCAGCACAAGCACCCGAAAACTCTAAAAGTGGTTGTTTAAACTGACTTCCCTTAACAGTTGTTTCTTTGAATTTTTCTAAAACATCTTCTTTTTTTGGCAATTTAATTGAATAATCAAACACCGCTTGTTCAGGTCTTTGAGAATCTATTGGTTTCATAACAAGAGCTTTTTCACCTTTTTTGCCTGGACACACATTAGCACATATACCACAGCCAGTACAATCTAAAGTTGAAATTGCCATTGCGAACTTTTTACCTGGAATTCCTGCCATATCCTTTGATTTTGTTTGTGCTGGAGCATTTTTTAATTCCTCCTCTGTCATTACAACTGGCCGAATAACAGCATGAGGGCAAACATATGAGCAGAAGTTACACTCTATACAATTTTCTGGTTTCCATTCTGGTACATCTACAGCTATACCACGCTTTTCATATGCAGCAGACCCTTGAGGAACTGTACCATCCACATAATCAACAAAGGCTGACACTGGCAAGTCATTACCCTTATATTCGTTAACCGGCTTTAAAATATTGTTTACATATTTAACAAGTTCAGGTCGATCGCCGTTTGCCATAATTTTTTCAGTATTATCTATTGCATCTTTCCAATATTCCGGAACTTTTACTTCTTTTAAATCGGTTGTGCCGCGTTCAATAGCTAAATGATTCATTGCAACTATCTTTTCACCCTTTTTAGAGTATGATTTAGTAGCTGCATCTTTCATATATTTAATAGCATCTTCAATTGGAATAATATTTGCAATTTTAAAGAAAGCAGATTGCAAAATAGTATTAATTCTACCACCAAGACCTATTTCTTTACCAATTTTAATTCCATCAATTGTGTAAAGCTTTATATTGTTTTCAGCAATATATCTCTTCATTTTTGCTGGCAATCTCTTATCAAGTTCAGAGTCATCCCATGAACAGTTAAGTAAAAACTTTCCGCCCGGCTTTAAGTCTTCCACCATATCATATTTAGTTACATATGATGGATTGTGACATGCAACAAAATCAGCCTTATTAATATAGTAAGTTGATTTTATAGGGTTATTTCCAAAACGAAGGTGCGAAACTGTCAACCCTCCGGATTTTTTGGAATCATATGCAAAGTACCCTTGCGCATACATCGAAGTATAATCTCCAATAATTTTAATGGAATTTTTATTTGCACCAACTGTTCCATCTGCTCCCAAACCCCAAAATTTGCAAGAGCTTGTTCCTTCTGGTGTAGTGTCTGGACTTTCTGTTACTTCTAATGATGTATTGGTTACATCATCAACTATGCAAATTGTAAATCTTTTTTTAGGTACCGCACTGTGCATGTTGCGATACACTGCAATTATATCACCCGGAGTGGTATCTTTTGATGCTAAGCCATAACGACCAGTATAAACCGGAACAGAACTATATTCAGTATTTGAAAGAGCTGCTAAAACATCAAGATACAGAGGTTCACCAATTGAACCTGGCTCTTTTGTTCTATCTAATACCGAAATAGTCTTCACTGTTTTTGGCATAACATCGGTTAAATATTTTGATACAAATGGTCTATAAAGTCTAACTTTAATAAGCCCTACTTTTTCACCAGAAGCATTTAAATAATCAGCAACCTCTTCGATTGTCTCACAAACAGAGCCCATAGCCACAATTATTCTTTCGGCATCAGGTGCACCATAATAATTAAAAGGCTTATAGTCAGTACCTATTTTATTATTAACTTTATCCATATAATCAACTACTATTTCAGGAAGAGCATCATAATACTTATTGCAAGCTTCCCTAGCTTGAAAGAAAATATCATCGTTTTGAGCTGAACCGCGAAGAACCGGGTGTTCAGGGCTTAAAGCATGACGACGAAATTTTTCAACCGCATCCCAATTAAGCATTTCGCTTAAATCTTCGTAGTCCCACATTGCAACTTTTTGAATCTCATGCGAAGTTCTAAACCCATCGAAAAAATGCAAAAACGGCACCTTGCCTTTTATAGCAGAAAGGTGTCCAACTGCACCTAAATCCATAGCTTCTTGAGGACTGTTTGAGCATAACATAGCATAGCCGGTTTGACGGCATGCATATATATCGGAATGATCTCCAAAAATAGAAAGTGCGTGTGTTGTAAGTGCTCTTGCTGAAACATGTATAACACTTGGCAAGAGTTCTCCTGCCATTTTGTACATGTTTGGTATCATTAAAAGTAAACCTTGTGATGCTGTATACGTTGTAGTTAAAGCACCTGCAGCAAGTGCTCCATGAACAGCTCCAGCTGCACCAGCTTCTGACTGCATTTCTGCCACTTTAACCTCTTTTCCAAAAAGGTTTTTTCTACCTGCAACTGCATATTTATCAGTTTCGTCTGCCATAACAGATGAAGGTGTAATTGGATAAATTGCTGCAACCTCAGTAAAAGCATATGAAACATGTGCCGCTGCCGTATTTCCATCCATGGTTTTCATTTTTCTAGTCATTCATTTTCCCCCTATAGCAATAGTATACAAATTAACATTGACAACATATTAACATTGTATACTATAAATTTTATCACTTTTATGATATCATGTAAACACATAAATGTTAGAAACTGTCTTTCCCATAGATAGTTTCAAAAAAGGAGAAATAATGATGTTAGGTTTAGATCAAATAAATATTAATCCTTGCAAATTTTTTCTTGATACCAGTAATATTGAAACAAACGAATCTTGGGGCAACCTTCTTTTACAAATTTTAATTATTTTTTTACTGATTTTGTTAAATGCGTTTTTTGCCTTAGCTGAAATTTCAATTATCACATTAAATGACAATAAAATAAAAAGAATGGCCAACAATGGTCATAAAGGTGCTATAAAAATTTTAAATCTTACAAAAAACTCTAGCAAGTTTTTAGCAACCATTCAAGTTGGTGTTACCCTGTCTGGATTTTTAACTTCTGCTTCAGCTTCAAGCCTATTTGCAGATAAAGTAGTAAATAGTTTATCATTTTTGCCAATACCCCAAAATATAGTTCAAGTAATTTCTATGATTATAGTAACTATTGTTTTATCTTATTTTTCATTAGTTCTTGGCGAATTGGTACCTAAAAAAATTGCAATGCAAAACGCAGAAGAAATTTCCTTTAAAATAGTAAGTATATTAAAAGGTATTGAAACCATTTTTAACCCTTTTATAAAACTTTTATCTTCCTCTACAAATCTTGTTTTAAAATTGTTAGGTTTTGATCCAAACCGCATAAATAACGCTGTAAGCGAAGAAGAAATATTGATGATGGTTGACGTTGGTGAAGAAAAAGGAGTTATTGAAGGTACCACCAAAGATATGATTAAAAATGTGTTTGAATTTGACGATAAAACTGCAAGTGAAATAATGACACATAGGACTAATATGTTTGTCATTGAAGATACTAAAACGATTGAAGAGGCTGTTGAAATCTCACTTTCTTTTGGCTGCTCTAGAATACCGGTGTTCCATGAAGACCTTGACGACATCATTGGTATTGTTTATGTAAAAGATTTACTTAAATATATAAGCCGTGAAGATCCATCGGCTATTAAAATTACCGATATTATGAGAAAGGCTATTTATATTCCAGAAACAAAACGTTGCAGTGAACTTTTTAGTGAAATGGTTGAGTGCAAAACTCAAATTGCGATAGTTGTAGATGAATACGGTGGTACAGAAGGCCTTGTTACTATAGAAGATTTGGTTGAATCTATTGTTGGAGATATTAGAGATGAATATGACAACGATAATGAAGAAATTCATAAAACGGGCAATAGTACTTTTGAAATTCAAGGAAACACCCCTCTTGACGAAGTTTCAGAATTGCTAAATATTAAATTACCCGACAATGATTATGAAACTTTAGCTGGATTTATAGTGGAGCATCTTGGTAAAATTCCAAATGATAATGAACATCCTTCAATTAAATTTGAAGACTACCAATTCACAGTATGTGGCGTAAAAGATAGACGCATTTTAAAAGTTTTAGTAAAAAAAATAATTGATGATGATAAATAAAATAATTTTTAAATTAAAAAAATTTGCATGTTTTTATACCGCCAACGAACTTTATTAAAAATGAAATTTATCTCCATTTATATTAGCCATTAAATTGCTTCATAAAATACAAAAATCTTCAAATTATTCATTTAATCGCATGGTATAATTTGTAAGAAACAATGCAAAAAGCAACTTAAATCTAATATTTACTCAGAAAGGACGTAAGTTTCATGAAAAATCATGTAAAAAAATTATGCTCTTGGGGTGCAACTTTGCCAATTATGTTATCTATTTTGATGATGTCAAGTATGTTGTCAATACCTGTTTTTGCCGATAGTAGTGCGGGGTTTCCCTTGGGTACTGTTGAGGTCGCACCATACGATGTTGGAATATTTCCATATGAATGCTCATTAGTGAATATCGATAGCGGAACTTTTTCTGTTGTGGCTTTTGATAATTCTACAATTTTTAATTTAGCTGCAGTTACGTGCGATTCAAAAGATTCAATTATTAGTCCTCGATTTACTGGTAAAGGTGAACTTAATTTTACCGCTGATAATTTAAATCCATGCTACTTTACAGTTACCAATGATGTTGGGGAATCTGAAAATTTTACAGGAAACCTATTAGTAAAAGGCGAACCTCCAATATCTGCAGATTGTAACCGCATCTCCGGTGCTTCATCTTTTGAAGCTTTAATAAGTGGATTTGCTTTACTAATCCCTGGATTTGTTGCAATACTTTCTTAATAAAAAACCTGTTTGCATTGTTTTACTTATTTTAGCAATATAATTTACATATCTATTCAAAAAAAAGTTTGCTGCTTAACCGCAGCAAACTTTTATGATTTTTCCCACTCTTTGTTACTTTTTATTTCATTATATATTGAAATATAACTTTTATACCTATAAAGGTTAATTTCACCTTTATTAACAGCTTCAACAACTGCACACCCTACTTCTCCTGTATGACTGCAAGAAGTAAATTTACAAAAATTTATGAATGACCTAAATTCTTTAAAACAGTAGGCCAATTCACTTTTTTTTATAATATTAAACTTACCAATATCTATACTTGAAAATCCAGGAGTATCTGCGACATAACCTCCAAAAGGCAACAAAAATAATTCCACATGTCTAGTTGTGTGCCGACCTCTACCCAACTTTTTACTAATATCTCCAGTTTGCAAACCCAAAGTTTTATCTAAACAATTTAATATAGTAGATTTTCCAACACCAGAATTACCTGTAAAAGCACTTATATTCCCTTTTAAAACGCTTTTTATTTCTTCTAAATCCTCACCTGAACCATCAACCCTAGAAAACAAAATTGATTTTATTCCTGATAATTTATATATATCCAAAATTTTTTCAGCAGATGAAAGATCTATTTTTGATATTATAAGTACAGGCTCAATATTATTGGAAATGGCCATTGCTATTAATTTGTCTATAATTATAGTATTAGGGGCTGGATCACAAACAGATAAAACTATTAAAAGCTTATCTATATTGGCAATTGGTGGTCTTATCAGTTGATTTTTTCTTTTTTTTATTGATTTAATGGCCGCATAACCACCTGTTTCATTGTCATAGGTTTCAATAAACACTGTGTCTCCAACAAGCGGAATCAATTTATCTTTTCTAAATTTTCCAGCAGCTTTGCATTCAAAAACACCAGCGGTTGTATTCACATAATAAAAACCGCCTATACCCTTTAATATAGTTCCCTTATACTCCTCCATATTTATCCTCAATAACCCCTATTGTTTGTGCGAGTATTGCCCTTTTTTACAACCTTGGTTTTTACTTCATTTCTTTCCCTCGCATCGGAAAAAGTAGAAGAATTTGAAGAAAATGATGGTGTGGAGTTTGATGAAGTATTTTTGTTGGAAACTGAAGTATATGCATATGCTGCTATAGTTTTAACTGTTCCTTGGTCAAAATCAACCTCATAAGCTCTATACTGCTTTCCGTCTAAATTAACTACAACAGATTTTTTGCCACTTGCTCCAGTAACAGGTAAAGTATATGTTGTATTATAAGCAGGTACAAGTGTTTTTGAATGATCAGTGTCTAACACTCCATCAATATATACCTTAAGGCTTACTTCCTTTGTAACACTTGCTGGTAGATCTACGTATATAGAAATTGTTTTTTTCGCCACCTCGCCTGAGCTTACCGTTAATGTAATAGTTGAGCCTTCTTCTACCTCTATTCCTGGCAAAGGATTTGTTGAAAGAACTACATCTTTTGCTTTTGAACTGTTTTCTTTAATTATATTTTCTGAAACTTTAAGCCCTTTTGAAACAAGCTCGGCAGTCGCTTCGCTTAATGTTTTATTTATAACATTTGGAATCGTAACTTTTTTATCTCCAGCTCCTCGGCTTACAAATACTTTTACAATGCTATTTACTGTAATCTCTTTGCCTTCTTGCGGATCTGTTCCAACAACTATACCTTCAGCTGTTTCACTGTCTTCAACTTTTAATATCTCATATAGCAGTCCAACATCCTTTAGCTCAGCCATAGCTACTTCCGCGGTCTTTCCTTTAACTGCTGGTACTGCTACCTTGGTGCCTGAACTGTTAACAACCAAAACAATTTTAGAATTTTCTTTAACTCTTTTGGATCCAGCTTTGGGATCCTGATCAATTATTATTCCCTCCTCTTTGCTAGAGTCATATGCATATTTTATTTCCCAGGTAAACTTATAATCTTTATTGTCAGCAACTTCAGTAACCTTCATACCAACAAAATTAGGAACATCAACATCTTTTGCACCTAGTCCAAACCAGCCTGTAAGAAGTCCAGATATTAAAATAACAGAAAGAATAACAATAGCAATACCTACACCAATAACTATATTTATAGCTTTTGAAGACTTTTCTTTATCATCCTCGTCTAAGTATTCATCTCCGTAATTTAATTTGTGTCTAGCGTCTTTTACACTATTTACAGCATCAATATACTTAGTTGGATTGTCATCATTAAAATATTTGTATTCAAACCTTACACTAAGATTTTTCTGAAATTGACCTATTGCAAACAACATATCTTCAGCAGAATCATATCTATACTTAGGATTTTTTTGCATAGCTTTTAATGTAATTTCCTCAAGGCCCTCTGGAATATCAGGGTTTACTTCGCGTAGGGGTTTTGGATTTGATTGAAGTTGCATAATAGCTACAGATACAGCATTTTCAGCTTCAAAAGGCAGTGTTCCTGTTAACATTTCGTAAAGTAATACCCCAACAGAATAAACATCTGTCTTTTCATCTGTTAAATCGCCTCTGGCCTGTTCAGGAGAAATGTAATGTACAGATCCAATAGCCTTATCTGTCATTGTTCTTGTTTCATACTTTGAAAACTTTGCTATTCCAAAATCAGTTACCTTAATTGTTCCATCGCGAAGAAGCATTATGTTTTGTGGTTTTATATCTCTATGAATTACGCCCTTTTCATGAGCATGTGACAATGCTTGTAAAATCTGAGTAGTGAAATGTACAGCTTCTTTCCATTTTATCGTATGTTGTTTATCTATATATTCCTTTAAAGTAATCCCGTCTATATACTCCATAACTATATATTGAATTTTATCACCAAAGCTAACATCGTACACTTTAACAATATTATTATGAGATAACATCGCTATGGTTTTAGACTCATTTTTAAATCTTCTTATAAAATCTTCATTACCTGAAAATTCATCCTTTAATATTTTTATAGCTACAGTTCTTTTGTTTACAGTATCATAAGCGCTATAAACCATGGCCATTCCACCACAGCCTAATAATTCATGAATTTCATAGCGATCATCAAGTTTTTTTCCGGTATATCTATCTACCACTAACCCAACCTCCGAATTTCTAAATATTGATCAAAATTAGCGCAATATTTTTATCTTGTAATTACAAGCGCTGTAATATTATCGTTTCCACCCATATCATTAGCATAGTTAATCAAAGAATCAACTAGCTGCTGTCCTTCTAAATCCTTAAAATAATTAAGTAATTCTTGTTTTTCCATGTAATTTGACAAACCATCTGTACAAACTAAAATGGCACTATCTTTGGGAAAATTTTGCTGAACATAATCAACCTCTACATCACTTTGTGCTCCCAAAGACCTAGTAATAATATTTTTCTTTGGATGATTTTTTGCTTCTTCTGTTGTTATTTCACCCTTTTTTACTAACTCTTGTACTATTGAATGATCAACCGTTAATTGTTTTATACTGTTTTCTGAAATTAAATATGCACGACTGTCCCCTACGTGTGCTACATGGATTATATCATTTCGAACAGCTACTAAAACTATTGTTGTGCGCATTCCAAAATATTCTTGCTTTTCATTTGATTTATTAAAAATCTCAGAACTAGCAAACTCAATACAACTGCTAAGTAATGATTTTATTTCATCATCTGTCATATTTTCTCTATAAACATCGTTTATCTTTTTCTGAACAACTTCTGTTGCTAAATGGCTTGCAACGTCTCCAGAATTATTTCCTCCGACTCCATCACAAACTACTGCCCACACAAAAGACTCATTTATAACACCAAAATTAAAACTGTCTTGATTTGTTTTTCTTACAACACCCGTATCAGTTTTTCCGTATATTTTCACTAAATCTACCTCTCTTTTGCCCAATATTGCGTCTTAGCTGCCCACAAGATGCATTTATATCAGAACCCAGCGTTCTTCTTACTGTAACCGGTATTCCAGTTTTTAGTAGAACTCCACTAAAATTTTCAAGAGCTTTCCAATCACTTTTTTTATATCCATCATTATCCCCACTGCTATTTACTGGAATTAAATTCACATGACACAGCATTGATCTTAGCTTTTTAGATAGCTCAAGAGCACATTCAGTGCTATCATTTAGCCCGGATATCATAGCATATTCAAAAGAAATCCTCCTATTTGTTTTTTCAATATAAAATCTACAAGCTTTTAATAATTCATCTATATCAAACCCATTGTTAATAGGCATTATTTTATTTCTTATTACATTGTTTGGCGCATGAAGAGACACCGACAAAGTAAGCTGAAACTTTTCTTTTGCCAAATCATAAATCTTGTCTATTATACCACAAGTTGAAAGCGAAATATGCCGCATACCAATATTCATACCATCAGGGCTTGAAACCAGTTTTAAAAATCTTACAACATTATCATAATTATCAAGTGGTTCACCCATTCCCATTAAAACAATATTGGAAATTCTAATATTGTTGTCTAGCTCGGCAGTTTGAACTTGTGAAAGCATTTCAGCGGGAGTAAGATTTCTTGAAAATCCGCTCTTGCCAGTAGCACAAAATTTACATCCCATCTTACACCCAACTTGAGTTGAAATGCAAATTGAGTAGCCATGATGGTACTTCATAATAACAGACTCAATATACTCTCCATCATCTAATTTAAATAAATATTTTATAGTTCCATCATAAGCTGAAATTAATTTTTTTTCAATATTCACTTTTGAGATATAATATTTAGTCTTTAAGGTATTTCGCAATTCAATAGATAAATCTGACATTTCATCAAAATTTTGCGCACCTTTTGAAAGCCACCTAAAAACTTGTTTAGCTTTATATGGTGGCAAAGAAAGCTTTTCAAAATCAGTTATAATTTCATCTAAAAACATAGACTTTATGTCAACGCTTGGCAATTAATCACTCAACTTTCTGAAACATGCTATAAAAAATCCATCCGTATTATGTATATGCGGCATTAAAGTCAGCTGATTCTTCGGCTCGTCAATAGCTTTGTCTACTCCTTCTAATAAAATGGGTAATGGCTCATAATTCTTGTGTTCAATTAAAAATTTGTCTGCTACTTCACCATTTTCTTTTTGGTTTAATGTACAAGTCGAATAAACTAAAGTTCCACTTGGTTTTAGCTTTTTTTCAGATGCCGACAAAATCTCATACTGCAATTTTGGCAGATCTTTAAAAAGATCTTTATCTTTATAGCGAATTTCCGGCTTTCGTCGAATTATACCAAAACCAGAGCATGGAGCATCGCATAAAACTCGGTCCACTAAAGTGCCACTTTCCATTGGTAGCTTAGCGTCTTTTACTTTAGATTTTATTATTTCTATCCCAAGACGTTTGGCACCGTTTTTAATCAAATTAACCTTTTGTTCATACAGATCAAAAGATAAAATTTCGCCATTGTTTTTCATAAGCTCAGCAATTGTAAAAGATTTGCCTCCCGGTGCAGCACAAACATCTGCAACTTTATAGCCTGGCTTTGGGTCTAAAATTTTACAGCAAATTTGAGAAGATATGTCCTGAACATGAAAAAGTCCATCTTTAAAACTTTTAAGACTTTCAATAGAACCTGTCCCACTGATTTCTAATGAATTTTCCAAGAGATTAATGTCACAAACTTTTAATCCCTCGTTTACTAAAATATTCATAAGTTCTTTTTTAGTGGTTTTTAAAGTATTAACTCTTATGTTTATTGGCACTTTAATTTCGAGCGACTTTAAAATGCCAATAGTGCACTGATCGCCATAAGAGCTTTGCCACATACTAATTATCCATTCAGGACAAGAATATTTTATACTCAAATACTTCAAAGAATTTTCTTCTAGATCATCTAGAGAAAGCTTTGTTCCATCTCTCACAATAGATCTTAAAATTCCATTTATAAAACCAGCTGCGCTATACAGTTTTTTACACTTAGAAAGTTTTACTGATTCATTAACTGCAGCACTTTTTGGGATCTTATTCATATAGAAAAGTTGATAAATTCCAATATAAAATATTAATAAAACTTCAATCGATAACTTTTTTATTGGCATTTTAGAATACTTTGAAATAATATAATTTAATGTTAATTTTTTCTCTAAAACCCCGTAAAAAATGGCTGAGCAAAGAGATATGTCTTTAGAACTTAAATCAGAAATTTTTATTATATTGTTCAAAACTATATTTGAATAAGCTTCTTCCTTTTCAACCTTTAAAAGGGCCTCAAATGCTGTTTCTCTTGCATTGGACATTAGTCATTTCCTCTTCTGCCACTTACCAGCAATAAAATTCTGAGTAAATTCAAAAGCGCTACAAATGTCGCTGCAAGATACGTCATAGCTGCAGCTTTTAAAACCTTTTTAGCTCCATCTAATTCTTCATCATATAAATCGCCAGAGTTTTCCAGTGTTTTTAACGCACGACGACTAGCATCAATTTCAACTGGTAATGTCACAAGCTGAAATAAAACAGCTAAACTAAAAAGTGCTATTCCAAAATATACAACATAGATATATTGAACTGGTAAAATAAGGCCAACTAATATCAGCGGAAATGATAAAGTAGAACCAATATTGGCTGCTGGAACTAAAAACGACCTTAATTTCATTGGTGCATACCCTTGTGCGTGTTGCACCGCATGACCTGCTTCATGTGCTGCTACACCAACTGCTGCAACTGAAGTTTTAGAATATACAGGATCAGAAAGATTTAAAGTCTTATCTTTAGGATTAAAATTATCTGTTAGTTCTCCAGATACATGCTGCAAAGTAACATCCGTCACTTCGTTATAACTTAAAACCCTGTGTGCAGCATCAGCGCCAGTCATCCCTCTTGAGTTCGGTACTTTTGAGTATTTGCTAAACGTAGTTTTTACTTTTATTTGTGCCCAAAGCGAAATAATTATTGCCGGGATCATAAATATAAAATAAGTATAATCAAAACCATAAAGACCATACCTGTACATAATAAATCAACATCCTAACTTAAGTTTATATTTTTTATTTTATAACCTCTTAAAAAGGCATCCGATTGCATTCGTTTTTTGTTTTCCATCTGAAGTTCTAAAATTTCTATAGCAGTATTGTTGCCGCAAGAAACAACAAATGGTGATTCATTTAAAACAATTCCGGGCTTAGAAGCAATTGCGTTTGCTAATTTGGTTTTATATATCTTTAAAGTCTTGCTGTCAAGAACAGTTGAAGCAACTGGCCAAGGGTTAAGTCCTCTCACTAAATTATGAATATCAAAAGCGTTTTTATTCCAATCAATTAATGATAGATCTTTCGTTAATATTTTAGCATATGTTGCTTTTGCATCGTCTTGTTTTTCTCGTTTTATTGTTCCACTGTCAAGGCCATTTAGTGTTTTTATTAAAAGATTGGCTCCAATTTTTGAAAGTCTATCATAAAGTTCACCTGATGTTTCATTCGGATCTATCGTTACTTCTTCTTTCAGAAGCATGTCTCCAGTATCAAGGCCCTTGTCCATATACATTGTGGTAATACCTGTTTTTTCTTTCCCATCAATAACTGCCCACTGTATTGGCGCAGCTCCTCTATATTCTGGCAAAAGCGAACCATGCACATTTATACAACCGAGTTTTGGTAACTTCAAAACATTCTCAGGCAATATTTTTCCATATGCTACAACTATTATAAGATCAGGTTGTAATTCTAAAAGTTTTTCATAGGCTTCATCATTTTTTAAAGTTTGAGGCTGGAAAACCGCAATATGATATTTATCTGCAGTCTTTTTTACTGGTGGTAAAGAAAGCTCATAGCCTCTCCCCCTTTTTTTATCAGGTTGAGTAAAGACTCCAACAACCTTGTAATCTGAATTTATTAGAGCCTCCAAGCTCGGCACCGCAAAATCTGGTGTCCCCATAAAAACTATTTTCACTAACATCCCTCCTGTTGGGCTGCCGCCCAAACCCGCTTGGTGTTTCACCCCAAACCCCAGCAGGGATTCCATCCCTGCACCTTGGCCAAACCCTTTTTAAAAAAAGGGCTTGGATCTCCAAAAACTTTTAATACTTTTATAAAAAGATCTTTATAAACGCAGATACCCCGATAAACTATATACTAAAATTTAACAAATATCAAGTCATACTGGTATTTTTCTATTCCAATTCTTCTTTAGTCAACATTCTAATTACGTGCCTTTTAAACAAAACTCCATCTAAATGGTCAACTTCATGGCAAAAGGCCCTTGCTGTTAATGCTTCACCTTCATACATAACATCTTTTCCAAACCTATTTTTGCCCTTTATTGTAACTTTCATTGGACGAGCTGTTATCCCATATTCTCCAGGGCAAGAAAGACAACCTTCAACATCTTCTTGTTTTCCAAGCCTTTTTGTAATTTCAGGGTTTACAAGTTCAACCATTTCTTCGCCAATATCTACAATTATTACTCTTTTTAAAACCCCAACCTGAGGCGCTGCAAGGCCAACCCCATTCTCTTTTAATAAAATTTCTTTCATATCATCAATAAGTATAGCCAAACGCTCATCAAACTTTTCTACTACTCTTGACTTCTTACTAAGAGTCGGCTCTCCCTCTAACAAAATGTTTCTTATTGCCATAATTTTTTCCTTTCTTGTCTTAATATCCTGCTTCTAAATTATCATATCAGGATTTATATCTACAAATAAATTTACACCAAAATAGGTGCCATTATTATTGAATTCACTAAGTAAAGTTTTCATAAACTCTCTAAAATTTTTTTCATTCTTATATTTTATAATTATTTTGTATCTATATTTGTTGCTAACTTTTAAAACTTTAGCAGGTGAAGGCCCCAAAACTCGAAGAGGCATTGAACTATAATCTTTTTGGGAGGCTTGCTTCAATTGGCCAAAAAAGTCTTTTGCCGCCAGCACTACTTTTTTTTCATTAGCTCCAACAAACCCTACAACGCATATATTTGAAAACGGTGGGTAAAGCATTGCTTTTCTTAGTTCTATTTCGCTACTAAAAAAAGGCTCATAATTTTGTTTTGCTGCAAATCTTATAATTGAATTTTCTGGAGTGAAAGTTTGAATTACGGCTTTACCTTCTTTATCAGCCCTGCCAGAGCGACCAACCACTTGAGTTAAAAGAGAAAAAGCTCTCTCATAGCTTCTAAAGTCATCATTGTATAGTGTTTGATCAACCGACAAAACGCCAACCAGGGTAACATTTGGGAAATCTAGGCCTTTTGCGACCATCTGTGTTCCCAACATAATGTCATAATTGCCACTAGAAAAATCTTTCAGCTTTTGCTCATAAGAAAATTTAGCCATTGTAGTATCGGTATCCATTCGCAAAACTCCAGCTTTTGGAAAAAGTCTTTTTAAATCTTCTTCAACTTTTTGTGTACCAACACCTGAATATTTAATTCCTTTTTCATGGCAATTAGGGCAGTCGTCTGTAGTTTTTAAAGAATAGCCACAGTAATGACACATTAGCCTACTATTCGCACTGTGGTAGGTCATGGAGATGCTACAGTTAGGGCAAGTTACGACTTCACCACAACTTCTGCAAGAAACAAATGTATTATATCCCCGCCTATTTAACAACAAAATTGACTGATGCCCCTTTTGCAAATTTTCATCTAATTGTTCTGTTAATGTGGAGCTAAAACTTGAAAAATTTCCATTTTGAGTTTCTAAATTCATATCCACAATTGTAACTTTGGGTAACTTAGCATTTCCATAACGGTTTTCTAATTTATTTAATGAATACTTTTGGTTTTTGGCCAAATAAAAGCTTTCAATTGAAGGTGTTGCTGAAGATAATAAAAGTAAACTTTTGTGATAAGAGCACCTAAACTTTGCAATTTCTCTAGCGTGGTAGCGTGGGCTAGCATCAGATTTGTATGTATATTCTTGCTCTTCGTCCATTATAATAAGACCTATATTTTTAAGCGGGCAAAACACAGCAGATCTCGTTCCAACGACTATATTTGCTGTGCTAGCCCTTATCCTTTTAAATTCATCAAAACGCTCACCAGCTGACAAACCGCTATGAATTACCGCAACTTTATCTTGAAACCTTGATTTGAAAATAGCTACCATTTGAGGAGTCAAAGCTATTTCAGGCACCATAACAATAACTCCACGACCTTCTTTGTGAACGTCATCAATCAATTTCATAAAGACAGAGGTTTTCCCGCTTCCAGTCACTCCATATAATAAAGAAACCTCATATTTGTTAGCCTTATATTTTTCATAAAGAGCTCGATAGGCTAGCTGCTGTTCCTCGGTTAAATTTATTTTTTTATCATCAAGATTAAAAGATATATTTTTATATGGATCCCTGTAAACCGTGTTGTCAAAACTTTGCACTATTTTTTTCTTTAATAGTGATTCAACCACACTTTGGCTAATCCCGGTGAGATATTGTATTTCTTTTATCGATAACCCGTCATCAACATTTAAAAGTGCCCCAAAAACTGATTTTTGTTTTTCTGTTAATTTAAAATCAGTGATAATTACATTAGGTCTAAGTTTTATCATTTTTACTTTTGCATCTAAAACTTTTTGCAAAGCAGTCTCTATTTTTTTAATAACATCTATCTTTAACATTTTTTTTAGTTGAATATCATCGCATAAATTACAATCTTTTATTATTTTTTTACTTGCAACTGGTTTTTCAGCTAATTTCAAGTAATTTATAATTTTCTTTTGATCTTCATTCAAATTACAATTTGATATTTCAAAATTATTTTCCAGATAATATGAATCTATAGTTTTTATGTTAGACCCGGATGGTACCATACATTTTATTGCATCAAAAAGAGTACAATAATATTTATCTTTCATGTAAACCGCAAGTTGCAGCATTTCATCATCAAGAAGTAATTCTTCGTCAAGAACATCGGAAATAACCTTTAACTTTTTTGTGTCTTCCTCTTGAACTTTAATAAGTTCAAAAATTATAGCTTGTCTTTTTTTATTGCCGTTTCCAAAAGGCACCAAAACCCGACTTCCAATTTTAACTTTATTAAGCTGCTCATCTAAAACTATATAATCATAAAGCTTGTCTACAGAGTAAACTAATTTGTCAACAGCTATTTTAGCTACAACTTTAAGATCCATTTATATCTCCTTTAGCAGTTGAAGAGACCAAAACCATTATAAAAAATTCAATCTAGTAAGTAATTTTTTATGTTCTTTATTATTCGTTGATTTGCTGCTCTAAAATTTCATATTTATGTTCCTTAAAGTCTTTTATTGCTAAATTTACTGACTTTTCTGTTTCTGTAGAGCTTGTCTTAACCATGTCATCAGCTATTTCTCGTGCTCTTTTTGCCACACCAATAACTAAGGCATATCTACTTTTTTTCCCTGACATCATATCATCTATTGAAGGTTTAAACATTATATTAGCACCTCTTCTATAAAATTTTTAATATTTTTTATTTTCATCTTTTCCGCAATTATAATGGCATTCATGTTTTGCGCACATTTTTCAATCTCGTCATTAACAACAGCATAGTCATATTCAAAAGCCACTTGTATTTCTTTTCTAGCCCTATCTAATCGGTTAATTATAACATCTTTTGATTCTGTTCCTCTTCCTTTTAGCCTTTTCTCTAAGGCCTTAATAGATGGTGGTAAAATAAAAATACCAACAGCATCAGAACAATTTTTTCTTACTTTCTTTCCGCCTTCCACTTCAATTTCAAGAACTACATCAAACCCGCTATTTAGCCATTTTTTAATTTGCTGTTTTGGCGATCCATAATAGTTACCACAATATTTTGCATATTCCAACATACCACCGTTTAGTGCAACATCTAAAAACTCTTTTTCACTTAAAAAATAATAGTCTTTCCCGTTTTCTTCAAAATCCCTTTTTGGTCTCGTTGTAGCTGAAATTGAAAGTTTAATATTTTTATTTATTTTTAGAAGTTCTTTTAAAACTGTGCCTTTGCCAACTCCAGAAGGGCCAGAAAAAACAATCAATAAGCCTCTTTTACCCATTTATATTAATGTCATCCCCTTCAACTACTTCTTCATTACGTAGTCTATTAGCTATTGTTTCTGGCTGCAGCGCAGAAAGTATAACATGCTCACTATCTGTTATAATGACTGCCCTAGTTCTTCTTCCACATGTTGCATCTATTGCTTCATTTTTTTCCTTTGCATCACTTACAATTCGTTTAATTGGTGCTGCATCTGGGCTTACAATTGCAACAATTCTGGTAGCAGATATCATGTTGCCAAATCCAATATTGATAAATTTGATAATAAATTCCCTCCTTTTACAACTTATTAAACTATTGTCCACATGTTTAAATTTTATTTTACCAGCTTTTTAAATTTTCTGTCAACATTTTGCCAATGAAAACCTACGTCCATCTATATTGACAAACCCTTTGGCATATGTTATTATTAACTTTGCCGCATGTTTTAGGTTTTTTAAGAGATTATATTTCTCACCTAAAATAGCGAGTCTTAATAAAAAAGGGCAGGTGCCAATCTATTATGTTTGCAATTATTGAAGCTGGTGGCAAGCAATACAAAGTTGAAAAAGGTGACGTTATCTTTGTTGAAAAGCTTAATAACGACGAAGGCTCAAATGTTGAGTTTAAGGTTATTGCTTTATCAAATGAAGGTAATTTAACATTAGGATCACCATATGTCGATTCTGCTAAAGTTTCTGCAAAAATTCTTAAAAATGGTAAAGGGAAAAAAATTATTGTATTTACCTACAAACCGAAAAAAGGTCAAAAGCGCAAACTCGGTCATAGGCAGCCATATTCCAAAGTGCAAATTGAAGAAATTAATGCATAAATCATGATAAAAGTAAATTTTTTTATTACTGCTCAGGGTACAATATTAGGGTTTCACATTAAAGGTCATGCAAAAACAGAAGAATCCGGTAAGGACATAATTTGTGCCGCTGTTTCTTCAGCTGCATATATGACAGCTAATACAATGTCTGAAATTATAAAAGCCGATGCTGATGTTTCTGTTTTTGATTCTGGCGAAATGTATTTAAAAATAAACACAAAAGATATTAATTTTTGCCGTGATATTTTACTAGGCTTTAAACTTCATATGATAGCTCTTGAAGAACAATACCCTGAAAATATTATTGTAAATTATACGGAGGTGCAAGATAATGCTTAAGATAAATATTCAACTGTTCGCTCACAAAAAAGGAATGGGTTCAACAAAAAACGGTCGCGATTCTGAGTCAAAGCGTTTAGGTGTTAAACGTGCTGATGGTCAATTTGTTCTTGCTGGAAACATTCTTGTAAAACAAAGAGGAACTCACATTCATCCCGGAGAAAACGTTGGACGTGGTTCTGATGATACTTTATTTTCATTAATTGATGGTAAAGTAAAGTTTGAACGCCTTGGCCGCGACAGAAAATGTGTATGCGTTTATTCTACTGAACAATAGCCTTTGTTTTAAAGGTCAAATTTTAAGTCTTAGGTAAACCTCTTGCCTAAGGCTTTTTTATTAGTTAATCCTTTATATAACAATATGACAAATATTTTTCAAAATATTGGTTTAAATAAATTTAGTAACATTTTAACAAAGAAAGGAGACCTATTATGTTTGTAGACATTGCAAAAATTAAAATAAAAGCAGGAAATGGTGGAAATGGTGCTGTTTCTTTTCACAGAGAAAAATATGTTGCCGCCGGCGGCCCTGACGGTGGCGATGGTGGCCGTGGTGGAAACATTATGTTTAAAGCTGATGATAATTTATCTACCCTAGCAGACTTTCGTTACAAACGAAAATATATAGCACAAAATGGGCAAAACGGAAAAGCTGCTAGATCTTCGGGAAAAAGTGCACCTGATCTTGTTATAAAGGTTCCAAGAGGAACTCTTATTAAAGATATTGAAACTGGACAAATTATTGCTGATATCTCGACAGATGAAGAAAATATAGTGGCCCACGGTGGAAAAGGCGGTTTTGGTAACATGCATTTTGCCACCCCCACAAGGCAAGCCCCCCGTTTTGCAAAACCTGGTATGGATGGTGAAGAACTTGAAGTTCAGCTTGAATTAAAACTTTTAGCAGATGTTGCTCTTATAGGGTATCCGAATGTTGGAAAGTCCACTCTGATTTCTGTTGTCAGTGAAGCTAAACCTGTTATTTCTAACTATCATTTCACTACAATCACACCCGTATTAGGTGTTGTAAGGCGTGCAGATGGTCGCTCATTTGTTATGGCAGATATTCCAGGTCTTATAGAGGGAGCTGAGCAAGGCGTTGGTCTTGGGCATCAGTTTTTGCGACACATAGAAAGATGTAGGCTTTTGGTCCATGTTGTGGATGTTTCTGGAAGTGAAGGCCGTGATCCTATTTCCGATTTTAAAATTATCAATAATGAGTTAAAAAAATTCAATCCAGAACTTGCAAATCGCCCAATGTTAGTTGTTGGTAACAAGTGTGATCTTGCCAGTGAAGACCAAATTGAAAATTTTAGAAAATATATAAATGATCTCGGTTTTAAATTTTTCCCTATAATGGCTGCTATAAATTATGGAACTGAACCTCTTTTAAATGCTATTGAGGAGTCCCTGTCTAAACTTCCTCCTATTAAAATATATGAAGCTGAAAAACCTTCTATTAGCACTTTAGAAAATGATAGTGATCAGTCTTTTAAAATTATAAAAGAAAATGGCATCTACACAGTTGAAGGGAAATGGTTAATTCGCCTTATAAATTCTATTAACTTTGATGACTATGAGTCTTTACAATATTTCCAAAAAATATTAATCTCATCTGGTATAAATCAAGCCCTTCTTGATTCTGGGATAAAAAACGGAGACACTGTCAAAATCCACGGCTTTGAATTTGATTTTATAGAGTAGGAGTAAAAATTTGGAAAGATTATATAATGAAAATTGCGACTATAAAAATTTAAGTCCGTTATCTCTTGCATTTGTGGGTGACTGTGTTTTTGAACTTTTTGTCAGAGAGCAATTATTATGTATAGGAAATTGCCCTGTGAATAAGCTTCACAAAAAAAGTGTTGAAAAAGTCTGTTGTACGTCTCAGTCGTTATTTATAGAAAAACTTTTACCTGTTTTATCTGAAGAAGAATTAGCTATTTACAAAAGAGGCCGAAACGCACATACAAAAAACACACCAAAAAATGCATCTGAATCAGATTATCATAATGCGACAGGATTTGAGGCCCTATTGGGTTATCTTTATTTAAAAACCGACATAAAGAGGTTGCGAGAATTATTTTCTATTATAAGTTAGCTAAAACCTGTTTGTAAGTACTTTCATCTTTAAAATACCACCTTCTATATATAATAGAAGATGGTATTTTATGAGAAGATTTAGTTATCTGCAGTTCTGTTCTCTTTCTTCTGGTTTATTAGTTGAAGGTTTTTTATTTTGGTTGTTCTGTTTGTTCTGATTGTTTTGTTTATTCTGATCGTTTTGTCTGTTTTGGTCGTTTGCCATCAGATCCACCCCCTCATTTGCTCAATATTAAAATAATCAGAGCACTAAAGTGCCCGGCTCACCTTGCTTAAAAGGCTTGCAATAATATTATTTACTATATCATTATTTTTATTCTGATTAAAAACAATTTGATTTTTTTGCCTTCGTAATTTTTAATTAAAAAATTTTCTATAGAGGAGAATTTAAACTATGCCTGCTATGATAAGCCACTACCTTTTTTCTAAAAGGGTTCTTACAAAAATTTCTCAAGCTTATCCAAAATTTTCAATAAATGATAATGCATATTTGTGGGGTGCACAAGGACCTGATTTTCTTTTCTCCCATAAATTTTTACCATGGCAAAAAAATCACAGAAGTATTAAAAGAAGTGGGGCATTTTTGCAAAAAGGGTCTATAGAAGATATCATCAATATGATAAAAAATTATTTTAAAGATAAAACTATTAATTCTCTTGAACTTTCTTATATTATTAGCTTTTTAAGTCATCTTATCCTTGATAAAAACGCATATGATTTTGTGAGCTTTAATGCTAAAAAATTAAGTGAAATAATTCCTCGTAGCAGCACAAAAGGTTCAAGAAATGAACAGAAATCGGCACTTGATATTATTCTGTTAAGATATGAAGAACAAAAATTACCAACTGAAATAAATTTAAAAAAGCTTATCCCAAATGACCGTAATTTAGAAAATTTTATTAAAGATTTTTACTTAAACATTTTAATAGAAAATTACGATAAAACTATAACAAGCAGGGAAATAGCTGAAGCTTTAAAAGATTTTAAATTATTTGTATCCCTTATGATAGATAGAACAGGTTTGAAAAAAAAATTTATAAAAAAATTAGAAGCATATTTTAAAAAAGATAATAGCATTTCTGGTGTCATCAGAGATATTACGGAAAATGATGATTATGACTATGCAAATTTTCAAAAAAGTCAATGGGCTTGGCCCATTGACTCTAACAAAATTCGTACAGATAGCTTTTTTGATATATATGAAAGTTCTATTACAGAGGCTGTACAGATCGTAGATAGTTCTTTATTAAATTTTCCTCTTTAAAAAATTATCTAAATTCCACTCCATATATTTTTTATAAGATAATCGCTTAAAAATAAACTCTAAGACGCCGCAAAAGTGCTAACAAAAGTTAGCGCAAAAGTGGCGTCTTAATTTTTTAAATCTCTTCCTCACTTATTTTAATGAAATTGGTACTCCACCCGCTATAACTAATGCCGGTTTTATATAAATATCAAACGGATCACCATCATAAACCACAAAATCAGCATCTTTACCTACAGCAATTGACCCTACCCTATTATCTATTGCGCAAATTTTAGCAGGATTAATCGTAATTGCTTCTAATGCTTTCTCTTTGTCCATTCCGTCTCTAATTGCAAGTGCGCCACACAGTGTTAAATATTGTATTGGTACTTCAGGGTGGTCAGTTATAAGTGTTGTTAAAATTCCTTCTTTTGATAAAATGCCTGGTGCCATAGTTGTTAAGTTGATAAGTTCCGGTTTTGATCTATGGCACAATATTGGCCCTGATAAAATCACTGAATTTTCTTTTTTTAAATGTTCTTTTATTAAATGCCCTTCAGTACCGTGAACTATTACGTAATCTAGATTAAATTCCTTAGCTATTCTAATAGCAGTAAATATATCATCTGCCCTATGAGCATGAAAATGCACTTTTATCTTTTTTTCTAATACTGGAATTAATGCTTCACATTTAGCGTCATAATCAGGGAAATCAGTATCTTCCTTCTTTTCTGACCTCCTCTTGTTTTCAAGATATTGTTTCGCTTTATACAGATGCTCTCTTATTAATGCCGTTGTTGCCATTCTTGTCATTGGTAGTTGGTTCTTATCACTATATACAGCCTTTGGGTTTTCCCCCAATGCAAACTTTATCGCAACCGGACTCTTGATTACCATATCATCAATTCTAGTCCCATATGTTTTTAAAGCTATCAATTGTCCTCCAATTGGGTTTGCACTTCCAGGCCCTGTTACAACTGTAGTGATTCCAAATTCCAAGGCTTCTAAAAAACCTTTATCAAAAGTGTTTACAGCGTCAATTGCCCTTAAATTAGGCATTATTGGATCATTTTCTTCGTTTCCATCATCACCTTCAAAAGTTAAAGCATTTTCAATCATACCAAGGTGAGTGTGCGCATCAATAAAGCCCGGATACAAACTTTTTCCCTCTAAATTAATAACTTCATCATCAAAGCAATTTATATTTTTCATCTCACCAATTGAAATTATTTTTCCTTCTTTTACTAATACATAACCATTCTCTATTATGTATCCTTCCATTGTATATATTTTTGCGTTTTTTATTAACACAACTATTGCACCTCTTAATTAAAATATTAAAAACTACGTATAACAAAAAAGGCCTGAAAAATTCAGACTTTTATTTTTGTTTTTTATTTAGCTTTATTTTGCGACCCTCTTCTTGAATATCCCCCACGTTTAGATTCTGTTACTCGTTTTAAATCCGACATTTTTTCTTCACTACGAGTTTTAAACATAGATAACATATCTTCAAAACTAGATTTTGTTGGTTCTTTTTTAGTGTTTTGCCAACCATGTCTATTGTTTGCCCTGGGCGCTCCCTTAAAATCAGGCCTTTGTTTGTTATTATTTTCAAGCCTACGAATTGAAAGTGCTACTTCCCCTTTTTCGGAAATGTTTATAATCTTGGTTTTAACAATTTGGCCTTCTTTTAAATAATCATTTATATTTTTAACAAAATTTGTAGAAATTTCAGAAATATAAATCATGCCGGATTTTCCCGGCATAATCTCAACAAATGCTCCAAAGTTTGTTATTTTTGTAACTTTTCCCTCTACTATTTCTCCAACTTTAAGTTGCATATAAAAATATTTTCCTCCTTAAAACTAATTACCCGATATATTAATAAAGACTCTTTCGCCTTTTTTAGACAAATCAAGGCTTTCTCTTGCTATTCGCTCTATATATTCCTCATTTTTGTCTTCAGTTGATTTTGAAAACTCTTTTAGCTCTTCATTTTTCATTGTCTGCAATTGTAATTTTGCAGTTAATTCCTCTAAATCTCTTTTCTTACTATTAATTTGCGCTTGCTGATTAACTAACATAAAAATTATATAAAAAACAAACAAAACCACAGCAGCTTTTAATATCAACGGGATAAACTTTATTTTTTTCTTTTTTAAAACATACACACCCATAAACCTTCCTTCTAAAAGTTTACAGCCTCCTCATTATTATATTACATTAACACTCTACTTTTCAAGTAGTTTTATCTAAAAATAAAAAATTCTCATAATATAATTTTCAAAATACTGAAAGCTCACCTAAGATAACCCTGCTTTTTTTAGGTTGTTTTGATGCTCACCCATTGTTTTTGAATAAAAAGCCTTACCATCTTTACTATGACAGAAATAATAATATTGAGTGTTTTTCGGGCTAAGTGCTGCATCAATAGCCGCAATTCCCGGATTACAAATTGGTCCTATGGTTAAACCTTTGTTTTTATATGTGTCGTAGGGTCTTTCGTAAGAACCCAACAGCTCAGATGGAACCTTATCTCGTGATCTATAAGGATACCACACTGTTGAATCTATTCCGAGGTAATCTAGCCCTGGTTCACCAAATTGGCTTACTCCGTTTTTAGAAGCTGTTGCTAAACGGTTATAAATCACCGATGAAATAATATACATATCTGCCTCATTGGCAGCTTCTGCTTGTATTAATGAAGCAAGATTTATTAAATCTTCCATAGAAATGCCAGCTTTTTGAGCTCGAGTTGCTATATTTACTGAATTACCTGCACCATCTGTTCCGTCCGTTGTAGTTATTCGCTTCTTGTAATTTCCTAACATTTTTTTCACAACAGTTGTCGGATCTACATTTTTATAAAACTTATAGGTGTCAGGAAACAAGTAGCCTTCTACTTTATAACACAATTTATCTGCATTTTTTAATGAAGCTAAAAAATTATAATCCGTTTCAAATTCTTTAGATTTACACGCCTTTAAAAATTCATCTTGAGAACAAATTTCATTTTTTTCAAGAATAGCAGCTACTTCCATAACATTCTTGCCTTCTGGTACTGTTACGTTAACAATATCAGTTTCAAGTCGGTTAGAATTAGTTTTCAAGTAACTTACAATGCCTTCATAGTCCATATTAGTTTTTATTTCAAATGTTCCTGGAATGAACTTACTAGAGGACTTTGTTAATGTAATATATGCTTTAAAAAAGCTTTTGTTTTTTATTACACCCTTTTCATAAAGCAAATCAGCAATATCACTTTTACTTGAATTTTTAGGTATTTCAACTACAACAACTTGCTCATCCCTGTTCATAGCTAACATGTCACAAAACCCAAAAACAAAATATTGACCAAGCATTAACGATATAGAAACCACCATAAAAATCCAAACCAATTTAAATAGCTTTTTTCTATCCGCTGATTTTTTGGGAATAAACTTTTTAGTCTCTATATTTTTATTTAAGGTTTCATCTCTGTCTGAAGGTGTTTTTAAATTGCTAAAGCTTTTAATTTCACGATCTTCGACATTAACATCATTTTCAATATCAGAGTCAAGCTTTTGAATTTCTAGCTTAAAATTATCAACCTTTTCACGCCTTGTTTGTTTTCCTTTTGAGGGAAATAAATTTTCATGAACTTCATCTTCAAGTTCCTCATCTTTTTTCAAGTCATCCTTCACTACTTTTCCTCCCATAAATATTAAAAGCTATTTTTTATTCTTATAAACATTGCATTACATCTTTTATTTTATCCGATTTTGTTTTATCGCTTAGCATTTCAACTAGTCTAAGTGCAAACGAAAGCGCTACACCTGGTCCTTTAGCTGTAATTATATTTTTGTCTACACAAACAGACTGATTTAAAATATTAGCACCGGTTAATTTATTTTCAAAACCCGGATAGCAAACAGCATTTTTCCCATTTAGAATACCAACTTCCCCTAGCACTAAGGGCGCAGCACAAATAGCAGCTATAATTTTTTGATTTTTCACACAATAATTTATTGCATTTAAAACGGTTGCTGAATTTTTTAAATTTAAAGCTCCTGGCATGCCACCGGGTAAAACTATTGCTTGTGTCTGTGATAAGTTTATTTCTTCTTCTCGAGCATCTGCTTCTAATTTTATTTTATTAGCCCCAACAATAAATTTATTATCTATTCCAACTGTTCTCACATCATAACCGGCTCTTCTTAAAACATCAATAGTTGTTACGGCTTCAATCTCTTCAAAGCCGTTTGCTAAAAAAACATAAATCATTAACTTTTCCTCCTGTTTTAAATGTCTATTAATCAAGAGTTAGCCCTAAATAAGGTGCACGTGAACAATTAAAATGATGTTTTGAAAAATTTTCACCTAAACCTTTTATCACCCCAAAAGGTATAGACTTGCCAAGCCCCTTAAAATACATTTCATCATCTGCTAACCTAAAAATATACTTAATATTGCCAAATTCTTTATAAATATTAAAAATGAGATTTTTAAAATCTATTTCGTCTACTGCAAATTCACTTACCAAAACGTTATCTTCCTGCAGTTTGCAAATAGCGTAACCATTTTTGCTAAAAATGGTTTTCCCACCACAAAAATCATTTTGTTTTACTGCAAATCTAATTGCATTGCTGTCTCTAAAAACATCTCCATCACGACAGTAAATTCTTTTTCTAATCTCACTCATTTGTTCAAATGAAAGTTTTTTGTTAAAACTTTCACCACTATGAAAAAAATTTTTTAACTCTTCCCAATTAAGTCTTACAAATCTAGTTTTGAAAAAATTTTCATACCCTAATTTCTTATAAAAAATATGTAATTTATCTGTAGCTGGAAGTAAAACTGAATATAATTGTCCTTTTTTTTGAGCGACTTCATTTGCAAAATTTATAAGAGAACTCATATAACCCCTGTTTCTAAACTCTGGGAAAGTAGACGCTCCATACAAATAATAAATAGGAACAACTTGTCCATTTTTTAAAATATAGGTGTCAAACATGTAAAGTGCCGATACTACTTGTCCACCTACTAAACAAACAGCACAATTATCTATATGAATTTTATTTGCAAAAAGAAAATTAACTTCCTCTTGTTGCATAAAAAAGCTTATTCTACAAAGTTCTTTTAAATCCTTTTCCATATTTATATTAGCTAATTTAAACTCCAAAATTATTCCCCTTAAAATGGTTCAAACCAATTAATTTTTATATTCTGCTCTATATCTTTTTAATAATACAACTGGATGATACGAACTTTTTACCTTTCTAAGCCCTGGTATTCCCATATCTTCCTCGCGATTAATGTAATGATAAGAATAAAGTCGCCTTTTGGCAAATTCATTATTTATAGCGGCATAGAGCCCATTGTATTCAAGCAAAGCCTTTTCAAAATGAACATCAAAAATTTCATCATTTATTTTTTCACCCATAGTAAGTGCTACTATTTGTCCATCAATATAAATTACACCGCCAACGAGCTCCAACTCATTATAATTAGAAAATGCCCTCTCAAGAGCTTTTTTTTCCAAGGACATATCAGATCTCTTCAAAGCTAAGTTTTCAGAAAACCACTTTTCTATAAATTCTTTACAAGCACTAGTGTTATTATCTGATATATCTTCATAAGACCATTTATAAAGACGATTAAACTTAGAAATATGATTTCTTTTGCTGTGATACTTTTTCCCTTTTAAATTAATTAAATTTTCTGAATTATAAATATAGTCTTCCCTATCTCTTTCTTCAATAAAATTAAATTTGTCAGGCATTATTTCATTTAAAAACTTCACTTTGTTTTCAGTTATTCCGCCAAAAACAAAAGGAATATTTCTCTCTCCTGCATCTTTTATTAAAATGTTTACAATTTCGGCTAAATCTCCTCTACCAACTGGGAATCCATAGATTTTTTCTTCAAAATCCTCATAAAATTTTAATAAAAAATCACCATACTTTAAAATTTTAGTATTAAAAGCATCTTGCCAAACAAAAATGGAACTAAAAGTGTCCTCACTTCCTGGCCCTCCACATAAAGAAAGTATCTGCTTTACCCATTCACTATCATTCAAACTCGGTGATTTAAAATCTAACATGACTAAAAAACCACTTCCTTAACTAAATTAAACACCTTGTTATGTATCTCATCTACAGTTTTTGGATTATCTCCTTCATTACACGTTACAATTTTCCAATTAAGTTTTTTGGCAGTATATAAAGCCGATTTCCGGCACTTGTTTAAATATTCAACATTTTTCTCAAAAAGGTCTTTTTTGGTTTCTTCTCCTTTGTAGCGTTGAGTCATAAATTTTTGAGAAATTTCAACCGGCATGTCAAGGTAAATTACAAGACTTGGTCTAGGGAGACTTAATTTAGCATATTCATAATCTTCAAGCCAATTAAGATATAAATCCCACTCATCTTTTTTTAGCCTAGGCAATTGATATACAGCGTTTGACGTTGTATACCTATCTGCAATAACAACCTGACCTCTTTCATATCGTTCTTTCCAAAATTTAATATAGCTAGCATATCTATCAACTGCATAAAAAGAGGATGCGGCATATGCATTTATGGATTCAGGAGATTTTCCAAACTCTGAATTTAAATACATTTTGACTAAAGCTGACGAAGGCTCCTCGTAATTTGGAAAACTAATTCTGCAAAGCCTTTTGTTATATTGCCTAAGTTTGCTGCAAAGTATACCTGTTTGGGTTGCTTTCCCGCTACCATCAAGGCCTTCCATTACAATAAGTTTTCCAATACTCATTTTAATTTCCTCTCAGATTTAAAAATTTTTCTCGAATTTCTATAGTTTTACCGCAAGACATTTTGCCTTCGGGGCAATCTCCTCTAACACATGGAGGACCAGCTTTTCTAAATATTTCCGGGGCAACTTTTAAAACTTGAGATAACATTTCGGTTGCAACCTCCCGAATTTCCCATTGAGCTCGGCTGCAGCACCTGTGACTAAAAAAGTTAAGCAAACTTCTGGCATTAAATGTACATATAATCTGTGTAGCACAAGCATTTGGAAGCACAAACCTTGCATCTTCAATAGCTTTTTTTTCAGAAATGCTATCAGCCCTTTTTTCTTCTATACCGGAATTTTTAAGTTCCTCTTTATATTGTGTTTTTAAAATATTTGTTATTTTTTCATAGTGTTTTATATCTTCATCCATTGCCTTTAAAAATTCTTCTTTAGCTTTCTGGTTTGATTCAATTTGTGGCGGTATAACAAATTCAAACTTATTTTCTTTAACATAACGTTGACTCTGCACGCTGTATGATGCTATTCTATGTCGCGTAAGTTGTGCCAATAAAGACCGTGATACGCCTTCTATTCCAAATGTAAAACTTATATGTTCAATAGGACTTTCGTGTCCTAAATCCATTAACATATCTATAAACTTTTTTGTGTTTTCCTTTGTGAGATTATCTTGAATTTGTTCGATTGAAACATCCGAATAGCAAAGTTTCGCAGCTGCTGCTACTAAAAACTCTGGCTCTTTAGTATATGAAATCAATGCAACTTTTGACATTTTATCAGCTCCTAAAATAAAGACAAATCAAATTTCATTATAGCAAAACACCTAATTTATTTCAATCAAATCTTTATTACAAAATGCAGAAGCCAAAAGGCCATTACAGCTGCTCTAATTTTTTATTTACTAAATATTTTAAAATTCAGGTATAGTATTTATAAACTTTTTAAATTCCTGGAACCAAAAACCTAAACCTATTGGATATCTCATAATTATCATAATTATAAGCAAAAATGATAGAATTACTGATATTGAAAGAAACCATATCAATATTGATCTTGAATAAGCTTTTCGGTTTCTGTTTGTATTCTTTTTAAATGACCAAATTAAAAGCAGAAATATATTTATGACTGGAATAAAAAAAACTAACTGCATGAAAAAAAACGATGCCGTTGATAAGGGCACATCATATTTACTGTAATGAGGGAAAAAAGTTTTTACATTTTCTTTTGATAAATTATCGTCAGTCTCTTCAATTACAGCCTGCTCTTGATCATTAAGACTTTTGTCATCATTTTCTTTTTCTTCATCTGTTTCTACATTATTAGATTCTAAGGCTTGATTTTCTTCATCATCTTGTTCACTTTCGTTCTCAATAATTATTTCTGAATCACAAAAAGGACAAGTCTTTGTTTTAAATGGCACTTTTTTTCCACAGTTTGTACAGAACATAATTTATCCTCCTAAAGTTTTTATAAAACAATTATATAACCATGTAATATAGATTTCAATCCTGACATAACTTTTTCAAAATAAACTTTAAAAATCAAATAAATAATTTTTATTTCTAGTTGTTAATACACATGAAAAAATTAACTTACAAATTAAACTTTAAAAATAATAAACATATATGTATAATAGTATTGTTAATAAATTTTAAAAATATTATATTGAAGGGATTTTCTACAACCGTGAAACCAAATCATATAAAAACAACAAATAAAATGGTTATTACAGCATTAATGGCAGCACTTGTAATGACTTCAACTTTTATAAAAATTCAAATCCCACTTGGAAGCTCACATACCATGATACATCTTGGTAATGCTTTTTGCATTTTATCAGGGTTGCTTTTAGGTCCTGTTTATGGGGGGCTTGCTGCAGGAATAGGATCTTTGCTTTTTGACTTGCTTAATCCTATGTTTATCATGTCAGCTCCAACTACACTAATCTTTAAGTTTATAATGGTTTTTATTTGTGGAACTATATCTCGTCAAAATAAATATAAAATCAATACAGTATGGCTTTATAGAATAGCTTCAACAGTTGGCCTTTTTGTATATACTACCCTTTATATTATAAAAACATTTATAGTAAACAAATTTTTAATTGGTATGACTTTAGAGGCTACAACTTTATTTATTGGGAAAAGCCTTATAGTATTTTTTTTAAACTCTCTAATGGCAGTTATTATTGCTGTTCCCCTTTCGATAACTTTAAAACGAGCACTAAAACAAAATAAAATGCTAGATATTTAATAATCATAAATCCAAACCTTAAGAACACAAATCAGGTTACAAATAAACACAAAGGCTTCACTTTTAAAAAAAGTTTACCTTTATGTGTTCAGATAATTTAGTCAAAAATTGAGAATTAGTCGGTTTTTTATCCCCATTTAATGCTTCCTGGGAAAATAATAAATTGTAATTTGCATTGTTTTGTTTAAAGGCTTGAAAAATAGCATTTCTAATTGCACTTTCTACACATTGTACGGTAGTAAAATTTTTATCAGCAACCGTACAATAAATATTTGACAATAAACAATGTTTCGTGTTATTTAGCATAATTTTTAATACATCAACAATGTATTTATATCCCAAAATGTTCGTGGGAACACCGATATTCATTACATTCTTTGCTATTTTAGAATCAAAACCCTCAATAACATTTCCTTCTTTGGTTTTAATTTTATTATTAGAAATAAGTCTTATTCTATCTTCTAATGCACTTAACTTAAATGGTTTAACCATATAATAACTAGCACCCAAAGAAAAAGCTTCTTTCAATATACTTTCTTGCCCTATAGCAGACATCATTATAATTTGAGGCATGAATTTATCTTTATTTTTTTTAAGCTCTTTTAGAACTTCGATACCATCAGATTTTGGCATAGCTACATCTAAAAGTACTATATTGGGTTTTGATTTATATATTTCTTTGATTGCATCTATACCATTATTAGCTACTGCACAAACATCAATATCTTTTATACTTTCAAAAAATCCCAATAAAGAATTACATACATCTAAATTATCATCAGCAATAAGAACTTTCATAGATTGCAGTTCCATTTTCTAACATTTTCACCTTCTTTATACACAACAAAAAATTAGCATTTCGAAGATCTCACTTGCAAAATTAAAATTATAAAAAAGTAGAATTTATTATATCATCTATTACACCAAGAGATATTTCTGGTTTTATTGCGTTTTCATATAAATATGTAATAATATCTATTACCCACATCTTTGAATCAGATATATTATCTATGCTTAATTTTGTCAGTTTACCATCCCTTTGGGAAGCAAGTTCAATGCCATAGACAACAATATCATCACACTTCATCCCACTTAAATTATAAAATACAACTTCTTGAGACTGAATATTTTCTATTTTAGAAAACCCTTTTTTATAAATATTAGTTATATCAGTCAACTTTAAATACCTCCTAAATTATTGAAAGATCATATTACGACAATCTTTGTCATTTTTTATTATAAAATTTATGTGAACATTTTTCAACATAAAATAAACGAATTTTTTCGAAATAATAAAAATAATATTGAATTCGACCTTTTAACCTTTAAAATTTTATTAAAATACTGGAATTGCTCAAAATAAAATTCATAGTAAGTAAGCCAACAAAGTTAAAAAAAAAGAATAGCCTACCATGATAAAACAAAAAAGAGGTTATTGGGATAAACGAAATTTACACTTTAATTCGTAGAAAGATATAAATATATTGTGCTACAATGTCATTTCCTTGAAGTTTATCCCCTTGTTATCTTAAATGGGTTTTATTTTTGAGCAATTCCAAATAGTTTATCTCCTTGACATTTTATTCTTAATCAAGATATAATTTTAATGTAAAAATAACATGTCGTTAAAATTTTTAAGCTAAGCAGGGGGACGTTATGAGGGAAACACCGTCAATGTTAAAAACTCTTAAAAATAAATGTAATGTGACAAAGCTGGACGTCAAAAAAGTTTCCTGCCAACCTTTCAAACAAGTCCCAAGTACTGAAAAAAAAACTTCTAATAAAGATGATTTTAAAAAACAAACCATTGAAAATAATGCCGTAAAAGCACCACTGAATAAAATTATTAATAAAAATATAAATTTTGATTCATCACAGATAAAAAAACTACATCACCAGTCCTTACATGATCAATACACCATTTGTATTGATCAATTTCCAACGTATAGTTCAATGCCTACTAAATGCAATAAACAAGCAATATATGATGCTATTAGCTGTTTACATTCTCGCTTTATAAGCAAAGCGTCTAATTTCATCCTAAACGCCAAATATATAAATGTTTATTCTTCAAAAGAATTACTTGAAGCTTCTAATGAGTTTTTTAAATATCTTTTAAATTTTGGGGTTTGCGCATCTATATTTTGCTTTGATCAAACTCAAAAAATTTTTAAAATCAACCCTTCGCCCGATTCCATTTCTATTTTTATTAATACAAACCATAATAAAATTTTATTAACAAATGCTTCAGGTCTGTCAAAAGAAGAACCCCCAACTATAATTAATGTTACAAGTTGCAATGATGACGATTCATTTGAAAATTCAATTGTTACCCTCTCAATAAACTTATATAATCCAAAAATTAAAGGTGTTTCAGAAAAAGATAAAATTAAAATATGTTTAAACTGTATTTGTTTAAATATCTTGTCAAAAAAAGTACAAAACAAAAAAAACAACCCCTATTAACGGGTTGTTTTTTTTTTGTAAATGAATATTTAAAAATTTTTAAATAAATAATATTTCCATTGGCTTTTTATGGAGGTTAAACTAAAATGAAAAATCAAAAAAAATCATGTCAAAAGTATAAAAAAGATATTAAGCTTAGTTATAAAAATTCTTTTTGGTTAGTAACACCTGCAGTAGTTACTTTAATTTTGATCTGTTTCTCATACTTTACTCTTACTTCATTTGGTAATTTTACTAACACATTAGATCCCCATCTCAAAAGTGAATCTGAAAAAAGCCCAGCAGAAATTATCGTGCCAAACTTGATAAACTTAAATTTTGAAAAGATGAAACAAACTTTTAACGAAACAGGAGAGTTCAAGCTTTTGTTACTAGACAAACAGTTTAGTGATACAGTAGAAAAAGGTTATATACTCTCACATAAACCAGAAAAAGGCTCTTTGGTACAAAGAGGAGTAATCATCGCTTCCACTGTAAGCTTAGGCCCAAAAAGTAGATCTCAACCAGTTGTTAGCGGTTTAAACCTATCTGAAGCTTGCCTTAACCTCAATATTGAAGGATTTATACCAATAAAAACTCAGCAACATAGCAATACTGTTTCTAAAGATATTGTAATTGGTTATGAAGATCACTCTGCTGGAGAAACTCTAGACTATGGTTCTGAAGTTAAAATAATTGTAAGTCTAGGCCCTGATAGCTAATTTTTCACACACTTAAGTTAAAAGAAAGCGGTTCCCTTACAATTAAGATTTTTATTAGGCACATTCACATTGCAGTTCAAACTTGTTAATCTCTAAAATATAAATCCCTTGTATATACTTTATCAATTACATCGATAAGGTCATCATTATACCTATTTGCAAGAATAACATCCGATAACTTTTTAAACTCATCTAATTTGTTTATAACCTTATACCCTAAAAAAGTATCTGTATTTAATGTCGGTTCATAAATTACAAGTTCTATCCCCTTGCTTTTCAGCCTCTCCATTATACCTTGAATAGCACTCTGACGAAAATTATCAGAGTTTGACTTCATTATTAACCTATAAATTCCGACTGCTTGAGGACTTTTGTTTGCAATACGGTTGCTAATGAAATCTTTTCGTGTATCATTGGATTTCACAATAGCTTCAATAATATTATTGGGTATACCTTTAAAATTAGCAAGCAATTGTTTTGTATCTTTTGGAAAACAATAACCACCATACCCAAATGAAGGATTATTGTAATGACTACCAATTCTTTGATCAAGCCCTACCCCATCTATAATTTGTTTTGCATCCAAGTTATTTACTTGGGCATATGTATCAAGTTCATTAAAAAAAGCAACCCGGCATGCAAGATATGCATTTGAAAAAAGTTTTATTGCTTCAGCTTCCGTTAAATTAGTCAAAAGAATAGGAATATTTTCTTTTTTCGCCCCTTGTGCTAAAAGTTTTGCAAACCCTTCTGCTGCTTTTGTTAATCGCGGATTATCAATTATTGTTCCAACAATTATACGTGATGGATACAAATTGTCAAATAAGGCTCTACCCTCTCTTAAAAATTCTGGGGAAAATATTATATTATCACAATTATATTTTTTTCTTACAGATTCAGTAAAACCAACCGGTACGGTTGACTTTATAACTATAATAGCTTTCGGATTAACTTTCATAACAGATTTTATCACAGCATCAACCGAAGCCGTATTAAAATAATTTCGTTCTGTATCATAGTCAGTTGGTGTTGCAATAATAACATAATCAGCATCTTTATATGCAAGTTCTGCATCTGTTGTTGCTGTAAGCTTTAAATCCTTATTAAAAAGATATTCCTCAATTTCTTTGTCAGCAATAGGTGACTTTTTATTATTAATCATATCTACTTTATCTTTAACTATATCTACAGCATAAACATCGTTATTTTGAGCCAACAGTACAGCATTTGAAATACCCACATAACCCATACCCGCAACTGCTATTTTTGTTGGATGTTTTGTATCATCCGTTTCTGCCAAGACATTTAAAGATGGTACCGTTAATGATGAAATTATAAGAAAAATCATCACCAAAAAACTTAACAATTTTGTTCTATTGTTCATAAAAATATCCTCTCCTCTTTTATACATATTGAATCCAATTTTCCAATAGTGATTGTGTAAATTCGTCCAATTTATTTATATTTTTCTGATTATATATATCACTCCCTAAAATTTTTATTAATTTAGTTGTGTAAAAAACTTTTTCATTGTAGTTTTCTAATTTTTTAATGCTTCTATTAATCATGAAACTAACTTTTTTTAACAAATACACTCCATATTTATCTATATAATTGTTTTCCCGCCAATTATTGCACACATATTCTGCATAAATTATAGCATTTTCAATTTTTCCTTTTGAGCTGGTCAAAGTCTGTAGTGACCCTTTTCTTCCTCTTCTATAATGATAAAATTTATTTGAAATACTCTCTATATTAAAGGCTTTAGGGAATACCACGCTGTTAAAACATTCGTCATTATAACACTTTGCTTTTTCATAAAAGAAAAGGTTATTTCGCACTAAAAATGAACGCTTATACAGTTTATTCCAAATCAGCATAGAGCCTGAAGATTCCAATGCATAAAATGGATTTTTATAAGACTTATCTACAACCGAAAATTTGTCTTCCCCAAAAATTAAAATATCAGCATCTTTTTGTTTGGCCTTTTCATAACTTACTTCATACGTATTTAAATCTAGCCAATCATCAGAATCAATAAATGCTATATACTCACCGCTTGAAATTTTTAGCCCACTGTTTCGAGCAGCAGAGGCACCTTTGTTCTTCGTATTTAAAACTTTTATTCTAGCGTCCTTTTGGGCATATTCTAATATGATCCTCAAAGAATCATCAGTTGACCCGTCGTTAACACAAATTATTTCTATATCCTTTAAAGTCTGATTTGTGACACTATCCAGGCATTCTCTAAGATAAGACGCTGTATTATATATTGGAATTATAACAGAAACTTTGGGTTCATTGCTGTTTGCAACTGTAGGCAGCTTAATTAAGCTTGTACAAATTATTATGCATAAAAATATAATTGCTTTAATTTTACCGTTCATGATTAACCCCAAAAAATAAAATTTTGCGTAACACTTATTATTAATACAGAAAAAACACTTCATTGTATCCCTAGTACAACGAAGTGTAAAATATATTGGTAAAAGTTAATATGTATCAGATACAAAAGTATAAACAGAGCATATTCCTGCACTATCAAAAAGTATCGCAGCATAATCAGTATCAAATTGCAAACCTGAAACAGTAAATCCAGTTAAAGGATCATAATTAGATATAGTTTCCATAATATCTTTCTGCCCAATAGTACATAAAGCTAACTTACCTTTCCATAACTTAGGAACTTTTTTAAGGTAAAATGTAGCCTCATCACTATTAATTTCTACCTTTTCTATAATTGGAAACTTGTATGAAAATTTTAGCCCAGTGGTAACATTTTTTCCAAAAATGGCTGAACTAGCTTTTGCCGAAGACAGAATAAGCCAGCGTGTCAAGCTAAAAGTAGTAGGAACTTCTATTCTCTCTATATCAGATACATTCGATTTATTAATAATAGCATACGTATTAAAATTTCTTGTTTCCCAATATAAATACCGCCTACCATCAATAGTAATAAAACTTTTCTTAAATTTTTCGTCTATACAAGAAGAAACGTGTCTAATTTCAAGTTTTTCTTGATCCCAGTCATCAGGAATTTCTACAAAAAAAGTAAAATGACCTTTCAAATTACCATACTTTGTTTTTCCATCAGGTTTAAGAACCTCTAAATTTAAAAATTGTACATCTTCAATTTTATCCTGAGCATCAAGCTTTCTATACAGCTTATTATATTCTCGTGTGCCTTTGTCAAGAAAGTTTCCATGTAACTTAGAACCATCTTCAATTATTCTATCAAGTGAACAAATACCAACTTTGATCAATTTTCCATTTAAATTAACATCTATCCATTGTTCAAAACCCATAAACCCAGCTAAAGCATTTTCTTTTTCAGCCATTTCCTTTGTAGATAAACCTTGTGAGTTGTCTGCCAAAGCAATATTGTTAGAAAATAAACCCAGCAACATTGCTAAAGAGAAAATCATCGCTGCGCATTTTAACAAAAACTTTTTTATTTTCACACATCTTCACCTCCAACAAAATAAATTTAGTATAACATATTTTTTAAAAAACTTAAAGTTTTTTTTTTAAAAAAACAAAAAATTGTAATATTCGCCAAACAAAAAATAAATTTTTCAACATTAAGTTTAAAATTTATCATTTTATCGTGTAAATTAACTTGAATTAAACATCTTTAGAAAATATATTGTAAAATATTGTGATTTGTGATATTATATTTATTAATTTTTTATACTTTGTTGAAAAAGCATTGATGACAAATATATTATTTATCTAAATTTTAATTGTTTGAATATGTTTTAACTTTTAATTTAAAAAGACAATAAGAAAGGGGTTTTTACAAAAACCTGTTTGACGTTCTCAGCGTCTCTCAGCCTTGTTTTAAAGTGACTTGTAAGAATATTACTCAACGATGTCATAAGGGTAATTAAAAAAAGGAGTGACAATAATGACAAAAAGAATTACTTCAATTTTTTTATTGTTTATGATCTTTCTTTTTTCTTTGGGTATAAACGTTTTAGCAGATTCAAATCAGCCTAAAGTTTCAATAATTATACCGGTATACAATGTAGAACCATATCTTCAGGAATGCATGGACAGTATAGTAAATCAAACTTTAAAAGATATTGAAATCATTTGCATTGACGACTGTTCTACAGATAATTCATTTAATATTTTAAATGAATACGCAAAAAGTGATAACCGTATCAAGTTAATAAAACAAACAAAAAATCAAGGTGCATACGTTGCGAGAAACTTGGGATTAAAAATAGCAACTGGAGAGTACATAGGGTTTGTCGATCCAGATGACTACATTGAACCAAATACATATGAAATGAGTTATGTAAGAGCAAAAAAGGATAATGCAGACATTGTTGTTTTTGGTGGAGAATCGTTCTCAGACAATTTTGTTAAACCAATAGATTCAATAGATGCAAGCTTTAAAAATCAAAAGTGCTTTAAAGAATATTCCAAAGCACTACTTGTTATTTGGAATAAAATTTATAAAAGGGATATGCTTTTAGATAATAACATTTGGTTTAGAGAAGAACGTTATGGAATGGATACCGTTTTTTGTTTTAAAGTTTTTCCATTTGCAAAAAACATTTCCTTTTTATCAAATAAATTATATCACTGGAGAAAACAAGTGGGAAACAGTGCTAGCTCTACAACATGGAGCAATATAAACACGCATACTCAAAAAAAACTAGATCAACTTCAATATTTTTTGGACGATTGGAGAAGTTCTGGATTCATAAAAGATAACGAAGTTGATTTACTCAGGTGGGCCACATGGAGATTATATGACCTGCTTGTAAATAAATTAGATCCAGATCTTAAATGTTCTTATTGTAAAAGATTTTTTGACATTTTAGGTAATGATGTTTATAGTGAAAAAACGCTAAAACAATTACCAAATTACTTACAAAAAAAAGTACAGGCTATTCAAAATTATACTGTAGTTTAAAGGAGAAAGTATTTTATGAGGAAAAATAAGATATTATTGACTTTATTGGCAAGTTTAATGTTTATGCTTTGTATCCAAGAACCTCTTGTCTTTTCAGACGAAAAAGATAAAGATTTTGGTACACCACACACTATAGTTTCACTTACTTCATATCCTAAAAGATATGAAATTTTAACCTATACCTTAAAATCTCTTTCTAAACAAACAGTTGCTCCTGATATTATTTTATTGAATCTTTGCAACCAAGAAAATACAGATGAAGATAAAAATGTTATAAATCAAATATTAATTCATAATAATTTACAGGACAAGGTAAAAATAAATTGGATCAACGAAAAAATAGGTCCATACGGAAAACTAATCCCAGCTTTAAAACTTTTTCCTGAAAGTACAATTATTACAATAGATGATGATATGGAATATTTGCCAAACTTTGTTGAAAATTTGCTTAAAGAAAATCAACAATTTCCCAACTACATAATCAGCAATTTATGTTCACCCCTTAGAAATGACTGTTATTTATCTTGGGGCGGGTGGCGTGATGAAGCGATAAAAAAACATACGCCAACTCAAAGCGTAGTATTATACGGAGTTGGTGGAGTTTTATATCCACCGCATAGTTTTAATAATAAAGTGTTTGATAAAGATTTATTTATGTCCGAATTCACGACAACTGATGATATTTGGCTCACATTTTGTGCAATAATTAATGGAACAAAAATAGTAAAGACTTGTGATATAAAGGACAGGTACAATTTTATTTATGAAAATAGCATGCAAAAGTATGGGTTCTCTGATATTCCAACATTAACTAGCATAAATACTAATACAAAAGGTAAACGGGCATTAGGTAAAGATCACCTTAATTTAATAAAAGTTAAAAATATTTTAAAAGGAATGGGAATAGAAAAAATTTATCTTACGGATAATATGTTAAAGGAATGATATAAAAATGAATTTTAGATGTTTGGCTAAAAAAGTCATTTGTTTCCTTTTTATATTTGTTTTATTTCAAAACGGTACATTTTCAAATTTAAAAGTTCAAGCTAAAGATATTAATCAAACCCGATATGAATACTATAAAAATTTACCTCCAGATAAATACTCAGAAGAATTAAAAGCTTGGTATAAAAGGTTAACAAAATCTGAACTAAACTTAGAAAACCCGACAACGTATAATGAAAAAATTCAATGGCTTAAACTTTATGATAGCACCCCTATAAAAACTAAACTCGCTGATAAATATTTAGTTCGAGATTGGGTGAAAGAAAAAATTGGTGAAGAATACTTGGTACCACTTTTAGGTGTGTGGGATAAGTTTGATGATATAAATTTTGACAAGTTGCCAGATAAGTTTGTCTTGAAATGTAACCACGGTTCAGGGTGGAATATTGTTGTTACTGATAAAAGTAACTTTAATAAAGCCGAAGCTAAGAAAAAATTTGATACATGGATAAACACAAACTATGCTTTTCGTGCCGGTTTAGAACTTCAATATAAAAACATGAAACCAAAAATCATTGCTGAAGAATACATGGAAAATGACGGTGGCGATTTGTATGACTATAAAGTTTGGTGTAACAATGGCAGAGCTGATTTTATAATGTACCTATCCAATAGAAAAAATGGCCTCAAAATGTCATTTTACGACACAAAATGGAACTTAATGCCGTTTACATATACTTACCCACAACATGAAAACCTACTTCCTAAACCTGCTAATTTGAATAAAATTTTAGACCTTGCCACAAAACTTTCAGAAGGGTTTGCTCATGCAAGAGTTGATTTTTATCGGCTAAATGATGGTACGTTGAAATTTGGAGAAATTACCTTTACAAGTGCTTCTGGAAGCTGTAAATTCGATCCGCCCGAATACAATAAAATTCTTGGTGATTTAATTGAATTACCTAAAGAAAAATATGACTACCACAAACTTTTTGAAAACAAATAAAGTGTATATTAACATAAAAGGTAAATAATTTTACTTGTGTTTTATTATTACGTTCTATATTTAACTCAAATTTATCTAATTTCCAAAAATAACGCTGTTAGATAATTTTTCATATGCAATTAAACAAAAAGTTATTAAAATATAAAAATAAATGTTTTAGTCAATAATTTGAATTATAAAAACAAATTAAGATATGTTAACCATCTTTTAATAAGTGCTTTTAACAATTTAATCTTAAAGACTTCTTTTAACTTTTTGTGTTCCCTCAAAACATAAAAGCCTTGCAAGTTTATAAAAAAAGTGATATATTTTATCTATAAAAGCGATGACAAAGAGAGTAGTCTTTTTAAGTGTCTTGTTATGAGAGAGGCGTGCCGTGGCTGAGAGCATACCAGCAAGACAAAAAGATGAAGTTCACTTTCGAGCTGTGCACTTGAAAATCAAAGTAGGGTGTGCCGGTTGGAACCGTTATATTCCAATAGAAGTGTTTGCTGTTAGCAAAAATTAGGGTGGTACCGCGGAAGTTACGCTTTCGTCCCTTGTGTGGGGATGATAGCGTTTTTTTATTTTTATATTTATCTGAGGTGAATTTTGTGAAAGAACAATTAGAAAACATAAAAGAATTAGCTATTGGCGATTTTTTAAATGCTAAGACACAACAAGATGTTGAAACTTTAAGAATTAAGTATCTTGGGAAAAAGGGTGCTTTAACGGCAATATTAAAACAGATGGGATCTTTATCAGCCGAAGAGAGACCAAAGTTTGGCCAATTGGCAAATGAAGTTCGAGATCTTATATCGGGAACAATTGAAAAAAGAATAACTGAACTAAAAAAAGAAGAGCTACAACAAAAACTAGGGAGCGAAAAAATTGACGTTACAATTCCCGGAAAGAGACATCATTTAGGCCATAAACATCCACTTTCAAAAATTCTTGATGAAGTGATAGATATTTTTATTGGGCAAGGTTTTAAAGTGGTTAACGGCCCTGAAGTTGAAACGGACTACTACAATTTTGAAGCTTTAAATATGCCAAAAGAGCATCCTGCAAGAGATACTCAAGACACATTTTATATTGATGAAAATACGCTTCTTAGAACACAAACTTCATCGGTTCAAATTCGAACAATGGAAAAAGAAGCACCGCCAATTCGCATAATTTCTCCAGGAAAAGTTTATAGAATGGACGAAGTTGATGCAACACATTCACCGGTATTTAACCAGGTTGAAGGGTTGGTAGTGGATAAGGGAATTACTTTTTCTGATCTTAAAGGGACATTAGAGTCGTTTATTGCAGCGCTTTATGGCAAAGAAGCTGTTGTTAGATTTAGACCACACCATTTCCCATATACTGAACCTTCAGCTGAACTTGATATTCAATGCTTTTCTTGCCACGGCAAAGGTTGCAGAATTTGCAAGGGCGAAGGTTGGATAGAACTTTTGGGTTGCGGTATGGTTCACCCTAAAGTTTTAGAAAACTGTAATATAGATCCCGAAATTTATAGTGGCTTTGCTTTTGGCGTAGGTCTTGAAAGAATTGCTATGAGACGCTATAAAATTGACGATATGCGTTTATTATATGAAAACGATATGAGATTTTTAAAGCAATTTTAATTTGCAATGTGTTAAGTTAAAAATTAGTAAGAAGGTGGTATATTTATGAATCTTTCTATTCGTTGGTTAAACGAATTTGTAGATATAAATGATAAAGATATAAAAGAATTTTGTGATAAAATGACCATGACGGGTTCAAAAGTAGAAGAGTTTGAAATGGAAGCAGAAAAGATAAATAAAGTAGTTACTGGAAAAGCTTTGTCAATTGAAAAACACCCAGATGCTGATAAGCTTTTAGTAGGCATTATAGATGTAGGTAGTGAAAATCCGCTTCAAATAGTTACAGGTGCTAAAAACTTAAAAGTAGGCGATATTGTTCCGGTAGCGCTTGATGGTTCAACACTTTTTGATGGAACTAAAATCAAAAAAGGAAAGCTTCGTGGAGTTAAGAGCGAAGGAATGCTCTGCTCACTTTCAGAACTTGGGCTTAGCATAAATGATTTTCCAAACGCTTGTGAAGACGGAATTTTTGTTTTAGATGAACCATGTGATTTGGGCGAAAATATAAAGGACATTATAGGTTTTAACGATACTAAAGTCGATTTTGAAATTACACCTAATAGACCGGATTGCTTATCAATAATTGGTTTAGCGCGTGAAGCTGCTGCAACTTTCAATAAAAATTTAAACCTTCATGTTCCAGGAATTAAAGCGCAAAATGGGAATTTTTCTGAAAAGCTAGATGTAACGGTTGAGGACGCAAAACTTTGTCCATATTATAGTGCCAAAATTGTAAAAAATGTAAAGATTGCGCCATCACCTAGGTGGATACGCGAAAGACTTAGAGCTATGGGTGTTCGTCCAATAAATAATATTGTTGATATAACAAATTATGTTATGCTTGAATACGGCCAGCCACTGCATGCGTTTGATTTAAGGCTTATTGAAGATAACAAAATAAATGTAAGACGTGCAAAACCTGGTGAAAAAATTACAACTCTTGACGGAATTGAAAGGGAATTGACAAATAATAATTTAGTTATAGCAGACAGCAAAAAGCCAATAGCAATAGCCGGGGTTATGGGCGGAGAATATAGTGGAATCATGAATGACACTATAGATATAGTTTTTGAATCGGCAAACTTTAACGGCTCATCTGTTAGATTGACAGCGAAAGAGCACAATATGAGAACAGAGTCTTCTTCTTTATATGAAAAAGGATTGGATGAACACAATTGTCCGTTAGCTCTGGATAGAGCTTGTGAGTTGATTGAATTATTGAACATTGGTGATGTAGGAAGTAAAACTTTTTCCTGCGGTAATTTAAATTCAGATAGAACTAAAGTTTTCTTTGACTGTGAATTTACAAATAGATTTTTAAATATAAATTTATCTAAAGATAAAATGCAAGATATTCTAAGACCGCTTGGCTGTGAGTTTGAAAAAGATTATATAATAGTTCCAACGTTTAGAAGCGATCTTAAAAATAAATATGATATAGCTGAAGAAATTGCAAGGTTTTATGGGTATAACAATATTCCTTCAACTAACTTAAGTGGTAGTAGTTTTGGAATTTTATCACCAAGACAAAAATTTGAGAAAAAAGTTGCTGAAACAATGTTAGCTTTAGGTGTGAGTGAAGCTATAACTTATCCGTTTATTAGCCCACGTCATTTTGATAAAATCATGTTACCAAAAGAGCATAACCTTAGAAACTGTGTAAAAATCGCAAACCCACTCGGCGAAGATACTAGCGTTATGAGAACTGTTGCAGTTATATCTATGCTGGACTTACTATCTAAAAATTTTAACAATAAAAATGAGAACGTTAGACTTTTTGAAATTGCTAAAGAATATATTCCTCAAAAAGGAGCAAGTTTGCCGAATGAAAAAACGAAGCTAATTGTTGGATTTTATGGTGAAAACATAGATTTTTTATACGCTAAAGGTATAGTTGAAGAATTGCTATCAAATATTTTTGTTTTTGATTATGATGTGAGTGCATATGCTGAGCTGCCTTACTATCACCCAGGAAGATGTGCAAAGTTTACTTTAAATGAAGATATTGTTGGTATAGTAGGAGAAATACACCCAAGTGTATGTGAAAACTATGATATTAAGAAAAAAGTTTATGCAATTGAACTTGATATTGACATGCTATTTGAAAATGCTAAGTTTGACATAGAATATAAAGCGATTCCTAAATTTCCGTCAGTTAAACGAGATCTTGCTTTAATTTGTGATGACGATGTTCCGGTTTTAGCTTTGCAAAAGATTATAAAGCTAAACGCAGCCGAGCTTTTAGAAGATATCTCAATTTTTGATATTTATAAGGGTGAACAAATCCCAGAAAGCAAAAAGAGTGTGGCGTTTAACCTTACGCTGAGGTCATCTTCTGCTACTTTAACAGAAGAACAGGTAAATTCCATAATCAAAAAGATTGTTAGTTCGTTAGAAAAGCAAGGGATCACCATTAGAGATGGAGCTAACACTATAGTTTAATAGTTATGGTTATATTAAATAATCATAGTTTTAATTTATATTGCAATCCGATTTAATATACTATATAATCGTTATTATGAAGTTTAATTTACAAGATAATTGTTTTATTTGATTAAATTTGTTTACATCGTATTTAAGGTGTAGAGGAGGTATTTTTATGTTGGACGAAACCATGACTTTTTCTGTAACAAGCAATAAAGAAGAAGAAATTAGGCAGATACTTACAGTAGTTTATGATGAACTCAATAAAAAAGGATATAACCCAATTAATCAAATTGTAGGCTATATTTTATCCGAGGACCCAACATATATTACCAATCAAAACAATGCAAGAGCTCTTATTAGTAGAATTGACCGTGATGAGCTATTGCGAGTTCTTGTAAAATCATATCTAGATGTACATTAATTAACGATAGGGGAAATTTTTTTGAAAAAAGAAATATCTAGTAAAAATACTTTTTTTTCTTATAAAAATAAGCCGCTTGTTCGCTGCAAAGATACACTTTATTATGGAGATATGTCTGATGATTATGTTGTAAAATTGCACATAAAAAAGACTGTACCAACTTTTGACATGGATATTGCAAATAAAGTATCTGTACAGCTAATTAGCACTGACCCAGAACTGGGTCCTAGAAAAAGAATCATTAAGTCAAGTGAAAAGGATGGTCTTTACCTAGCACTTGATATTGCAGAAGCTTGGTTAGAAAAAGCCTTAACTGCAGGAGATGCTTCATAAAAATGCATTTACCAATTTTTTTAGTGAATATAAGACTTTAAATTTATTATAATAAGATAAGAACCATAATTAAATTTTGCGTTTGCTGTTTTATGTGGTTCTGTATCGTCTCTCTAATTTTATATTGGAGGGCGATATTTTTTTACTTGCTTTAAATTGGCAAAATATTTAATTAATAAGCCTCTTTTAAAATTATCTTGAAAAATAAAATTAGATATGATACAATATCATATTGATAACACACGCTATGACTTTTATTCTTGGTGCCAAATTTGGTTTTTCAGATTTTTAGTCTAGCGGAGGTATAAACCAAGGAGGAAAATTATATGTCAGTAATATCTATGAAACAATTATTAGAAGCCGGTGTCCATTTTGGTCACCAAACAAGAAGATGGAATCCTAAAATGGCGGAATACATCTTCACTGAACGCAATGGTATATATATCATTGATTTGCAAAAAACTGTAAAAAAACTTGAAGAAGCGTACAATTTCATTCGCGATCTTACCACCGAAGGTAAATCTGTTCTTTTTGTTGGTACAAAAAAGCAAGCTCAAGAATCTGTTAAAGATGAAGCTATTCGTTCTGATTCTTATTATGTGAATGCACGTTGGCTTGGCGGCATGATGACTAATTTTAAAACCATTCGTCATAGAGTTAGCCGTTTGCACCAATTAAAAGAGATGTATGAAAATGGAACTTTTGATTTGTTGCCTAAAAAAGAAGTTATAAAATTAAATCTTGAAATTGAAAAACTTGAAAAATTTCTTGGCGGCATTAAAGATATGACTGAACTGCCTGGAGCGCTTTTTGTAGTTGACCCTAGAAAAGAAAGAATTGCAGTTTTAGAAGCTAAAAAGTTAGGCATTCCGGTTGTTGCTATAGTTGATACCAACTGTGACCCTGATGATGTTGACTATGTAATACCGGGAAACGATGATGCTATTCGTGCAGTCAAACTTATTTCTCAAGTTATGGCTAATGCTATAATTGAAGGCCGCGAAGGCCGTATGGGCGCTGCAGCTGAAACTGCTGAAACATCGGGTGAAAGTGAAGAATAAATAGTCACTTTTAAAAAGAGGTTCAAAATACCCGGCTTGTTGCACGGGTATTTTTTTGAAAAAATATTTAATTAATCGGAGGAATAATTATGGCCTTTTCAGCTATGGATGTAAAAAATTTAAGAGAAAAAACTGGTTGTGGAATGATGGACTGCAAAAAAGCCCTATCTGAATCAAATGGTGACATGAACACAGCTATCGACTTTTTAAGAGAAAAAGGGCTTGCTGCAGCTACCAAAAAGTCTAGTAGAATCGCAGCTGAGGGAGTTGCCTTTGCATGTGTCAATGAAAAAGGAAATATTGGCGTTGTCATTGAAGTTAATGCTGAAACCGATTTTGTTGCTAAAAACGCTGAATTTAATAACTTTGTACAAATTTGTGCTGACACTGTTATTAAAAACAATCCAAAAACCATTGAAGACCTTATGGCATGCAAAGCTTCTGGTAGTGAATTAACCGTTGAAGAGTTGGTAAGAGAAAAAATCTTAACAATTGGAGAAAATATTAAAATTAGGCGTTTTGCTCGCTTTGAGGGAGTCGTTGCAACATATATTCATGCCTCTGGTAGAATAGGTGTTTTAGTTAAATTTGAAACTTCACCAGAAATTGCTGAAAAAGAAGAATTTAAGCTTTTTGCTAAAGATATTGCTATGCAAATAGCTGCTGCAAATCCAGGCTATTTAAACAGCAAAACTGTTCCAACCGAAGTTTTAGAACATGAAAAGAAAATTTTAACTGAGCAAGTAATGAATGATGGAAAACCTGCTAATATTGCAGAAAAAATTGTTATGGGAAGAATTAGCAAATTTTATAAAGAAAATTGTCTTATTGATCAAATTTTCGTAAAAGACAATAATATCTCTGTAAGCGAATATATAAAACAAACAGCTAACAAACTTGGTGGCGACATTGAAATTCTTGATTTTGTTCGCTTTGAAAAAGGTGAAGGATTAGAGAAAAAGGAAGACAACTTTGCAAATGAAGTCGCAAGTATGATTAAATAAGCTATTTATTATAAAAAAAAGAGCCTCCTGAAAAGGAGGCTCTTTTTGAAATTACAATAAAAATTGTACCTTATTTACAAAAACATATTTATGCGTTTTGGAGGTTGGATTTATAATAACTTGAAAAAGCTTAGTATGGAAGAAATGTAGGGCATTTCTGGAGGCGCGATTGTGGTTGAGGTTAGAAAAAATTATAGAGTAATTTATGATGTTTGGTCAAATGATAGAAACTCTTTTTATTTTTGTTTTTATTCAAGGGAAGCTGCTGAACAATGCGCTAAAATTTATACTTCATACGAAAAAGGTATGGTAGTATAGACCTTTTCTAAAAAATCATTAAATAAATTAAGCCTTGCTGCCACAAAAAGCCCTTCCTGCATATTACCAAACCTTCTCTCTGTTTGTGCTCTATTGACAAAATATAATAAAATATGTTAAAATATATATTGAGTATTTATAAATGCTCAATATGTTTTTCAAGGAGGAATCTAATGACTAAAATTAAAAAACTTAGCATGGAAGAAATAGAAATTATCTTTGGAAGCACGGTTACAACTAAGTCTCATACAAATAACAACCTAACGAAACTGGATAAATGATAGACTCCAATGAAAAAATGAACTGTGCTTCCTATTTTTCACTGCCTATAAACGGTTAGATAAATAAGAAATAACATTTTTAAAGGAGGGAAAGTACTAATGGCTAAAATAAAAAAACTTAGTATGGAGGAGATAAAAAATATTTCTGGAGGTGCAAAGGTAGTGCGCTCTGAACATGGGTACGAAGTTTGGTCAAATGAGAAAGATTATTTATATTTTACTTTTGTTTCAAAAAAAAGAGCTAAACTATGTGCTTCACTTTTTTCCAGATGGGAAGAACAACTGGGTCCTGATTTCAGGTCTTTATTTCCTCTACTTATTAGATAGCTTATAAAGCAACCCCCTTTTTTTATAAATACGCGTTTTTGTATTTTATTGACAAAATACAATAAAATATGTTAAAATATATATTGAGTCTTGATAAGTGCTCAATATGTTTTTCAAGGAGTGTTCTAATGACTAAAATTAAAAAACTTAGCATGGAAGAACTAGAAGGTATTTCAGGGGGTGCGATTGTAGTTATAGTAAGAAAAAGGTATGAAACAATTTATGAAGTTTGGGATAATAATCAGTATCATCTTTATCAAACTTTTGACACATTAAAAGAGGCCGAAAGATGCGCTAAACTTCATACTTCATGGGAAAATTGGAAAATAGAAAATGACATACGGCACACCAGCATTTAATCAAAAAATCATTATAGCATAGCAAACACCCTAAAAAGGAAGAGCAGCAATTGTATCTTCCTTTTTTATATTAATAAAAAGTTAGTTGATTTTTGGCAAAAAAGGCTTTATAATTATATGGTTAAGTAGAATTCTTAGTTGGGAGAAATTTTTGTGCCAATAAATGTTGCGCAAAATGCAGGTTTTTGTTTTGGAGTAAATCGGGCAGTAGATACAATAAATAAGCTCTTAAATGACGGTAAAAAAGTCTGTACTTTAGGCTCTATTATTCATAACCCTCAAATAATTAATTCTTTTAAAAAAAGAGGAGTAGTTATTGTTGCCAAGCCTATGGATGTAGATCCAAAAAGTGTCCTTATTATTCGTTCTCATGGTATTTCTGCTCAAAAAATGAAAGAAATATTGAGTTTGAACATAGATTACATAGACTTAACTTGCCCATTCGTAAAAAAAATACATAATATAGTAAATATTTGCTCTAATCAAGGCAAAATTATATTTGTTGCGGGTGATAAAACCCATCCAGAGGTTGAAGGTATTGTTGGAAATTGTTCTGGACCATATTTTGTCTTTAATAATTCACATGAATTACTAAATATAATAAATAACAATGATTTTACAAATCACAAAATTTCTGTTGTAGTACAAACCACCTTTAGCGTATCTACTTGGGAAAAATGTTTACAACTATTAAAAAACACTTTTCAACACATTGAAATATTTGATACTATATGTAGTACAACACAAAATCGCCAAACTGAAGCTGAAACACTATCGAAAAAATCTGACTTAATGATAGTGGTTGGCGGCAAAAAAAGCTCAAATACCTTAAAACTAAAAGCTGTTTGTGAAAACAATTGTAAAACTTATCTTATCGAAACAGCAGAAGATTTGCCGATTGATGAAATAAAACATGCAAAATTTATTGGAATTACTGCGGGTGCATCTACACCTGCTAATATTATTGAGGAGGTCAAACAAAAAATGTCAGATATCTTAGAAAGGGAGTCTTCAGTAGAGGGCGGCTCAAGTTTTGAAGAAATGTTAGAGGAATCTCTAAAAAACATGAATACAGATAACAAGGTTAAAGGGGTAGTTGTTAAAATTACACCAAATGAAATATATGTAGACATTGGACGAAAGCAAGCTGGATTTATTCCTGTATCTGAACTTTCTACAGATCCTCATGCAAAAGTTGAAGACCTAGTAAAAGTTGGAGATACTTTAGATCTACTAATTATGCGTACAAATGACCAAGATGGCACTATTATGTTATCAAAAAAGCGTATTGATGCCATAAAGGGATGGAATGAAATTACTGCTGCAGAAAAAGATGAGACTGTTTTATCTGGAATTGTAACAGATATAGTAAAAGGCGGAATAATTGTTGTCTATAATGGTGTAAAGGTATTTATTCCAGCATCGCTTGCTACAGCTTCAAAAAGTGAAACTTTAGAAGACTTAAAAAATAAAGAAATAGAGTTTAACATAATAGAAGTAAAAAATAAGCCTCGCAAAAGAGTTGTGGGTTCTAGGCGCTCTGTTTTGAATGTACAGCGCAAACAACAAAGAGAAAAAATTTGGGAAAATATTAAAATTGGTGACGAAATAAAAGGTGTAGTTCGGTCTCTTACATCTTATGGGGCTTTTGTAGATTTAGGTGGAATCGATGGAATGATTCACGTCTCTGAGCTTTCTTGGAATAAAACTCGGCACCCATCAGAAATTTTATCTATAGGTGATGAAATTTCTGTTGTGATAAAAGACTTAGATAAGGAAAATGGCCGAATTTCTCTTGGCTATAAAGAAAAAGGTGAAAATCCTTGGAGCATTTTAGAAAGAGATTATCCTGTAGGTTCTGTTGTTGAAGTTACTATTGTTGGTATAACTGATTTTGGCGCATTTGCTAAAATTATCCCAGGAATTGATGGCTTAATCCATGTATCTCAAATTTCAAATGATAGGATAAAAACTCCCAAAGATGTTTTAAAGATTGGTGATATTGTAAAGGCTAAAATTATAGATATTGACCTTGAAAATCATCGAGTAGGTCTTTCTATGAAAGCCTTACTTGAACCACAAGAAGAGGAAAACTAAGATCGTAATATTTATTTATAATAATCAAAAGATAGCCAGGCATTTTAAAGCGCCTGGCTATCTTTAATTAAAAGCAAAAACAATAATTAGTACATTGCTACAGCTTCAATTTCAATTAAAGCATTCATTGGTAAAGCGGCTACCTGTATTGCTGAGCGAGCTGGATAACTTTCCTTTTTAAAAAAATCTTTATACACTTCATTCATTTTAGAAAAGTTACTAATATCACTTAAAAACACGGTTGTTTTCAATACCTTTTCACTATCTGATCCTGCTTTTTTTATTATTTCCATCAAATTTGTTAGTGCTTGCTTTGTTTGTTCTTCTATTCCACCCTCAACTAGATTTCCAGTTTTAGGATCTATTGGAAGTTGCCCAGAAGTATAGATTAAACTTTGCCACATAACACCTTGAGAATATGGTCCAACTGCCTTTGGGGCTTTATCAGCGTTAATAATCATGAAAATCGTTCCCTTCCACTTTTAAATGGTATTTTTATTTTTAGTGCAAATTTATTAGTCTATTTTAAATAGTTCTGAAAAAACCTCGCTAGCAGCTTCGTTATAAGTCGGATGTGGTCTTATAATGCTAGCCATTTCTTCTATAGTTTTTCCAAAACAAACAGCTGCTGTCATTTCACTTATCATGTCGGTGGCGTTAGCACACATCATATGGGCGCCTAAAATAACTCTTGTCTTTTCATCAAATACTATTTTTATAAAGCCTCTGTCTTCCATTGAAATCAATGATTTAGCATTAGAATTCATAATATATTTTCCAACATTTGCAGAAATTCCTTGTGTCTCAGCCATCTCTTTTGTAATACCAACACTAGCTATTTCTGGTTTTGTATACACGCATGATGGGACATTATCCAAATTATATTGTGGTTTCTTGTTATTCATTAATAAAACTGCATTTGTTCCTTGTGCTGAAGCCATGTGGGCTAACTGTATTCCTCCATAAATTACATCCCCAATAGCATATATGTTTGGAATACTCGTTTCAAAATTTTCATTTACTTTAATTGCGCTATTTAATATTTCAGGTTTTAAATCGGAGCCAAAAAGTCCTTCTGTAGTTGCTTTTCTTCCAACAGCAACTAAAACTGTTTCAGCTAATTCTTCGTGCGTCTCCCCTTTTTGTTCAAAACACACTTTCAAGCCATTTTCAGACTTTATTTCATTAACTTTAGAGGAAGTATAGATATTAACTCCTCTTTTTTTAAATAACATAGAAAGGTTTTTTGAAATATCAATATCCATGCCTGGCAAGATTCTATCAACTGCTTCAATTATAGTAATTTCTGATCCGAGAGATCTATATATTGAAGCAAATTCAACCGCAATAACGCCACCGCCAATTATGACTAACTTTGACGGTACTTTATAATTCATCATTAATAGATCGTCACTTGTTATGACTCCAGGAAGGTCTATTCCGGAAATTTTTGGCTTAACAGGTTTGGAACCTGTCGCAACTAAAACTTTATCTGTTTCAAGGATTACCTCTTCCTCTTTATTAAATTCATCTTTAAGTAGCACTTTTGAATCAGATAAAATTGTTGCACACTTTTTAAATATTTCAACTTTATTTTTCTTTAAAAGTGCTTCTAAGCCACTTCTTAGAGTTTCCATAACATTTTCTTTTCGCTCATGAATTTGTTTAATATTATATGAAATATTATTTGCTACAATACCAATTGATTCACAAGTTTTTAACTCATCTAAAAGCTCAGTAGAATGGATTAAAGTTTTTGTTGGAATACATCCTCTATTAAGGCAAACTCCACCAAGATCTGCCTTTTCTGCTAGCGCAACACTCATTCCACATTGTGCTGCTTTAACTGCTGCAATGTATCCGCCAGGCCCTGAGCCTATGACAACGAGATCATACCTTTTATTCATTCTGCTATCCCCTTTATTATGCTTTTTAGCTTTCATTTAGGTTCTTTATTATTAATTCTTTTATATCTGTAGCAATTTGATGGCTTAATTCATTTTTTAATGGTATTTTATCAATTGCATCAATTAAACTTGTTTCAGAAAACAAACAGTCTTTCATTACCTCAGGTATATATAAAATAAATTGCTCATCCAAAGCATCAGAATAAGCTCTTACAGATTCAATAATATTATCCTTTAAATTAAATAATAATTGAATTTCTCCCCATGGAAATCGTTCTTGCATTTCTATTTGATAATTAAATTTATTGGGATATATAAAATAATTTGACGAAAATTTATTCTCTAATTCTCTTATTTTATTTTTATCCAACTCTTCATCTAATATTCTTTGAGGGGCAAGATCATAGACCTCGCTCACAGCAGAAAGCAAAGCATCTTTTACTGTTTCAATTGTTAAGTCTTTTTTATAATCCTTTAAGTTTGCAACTCTGCTTTTTACAGAGCTCACACCCTTAGATTTTAATTTAGACGCTGAAACATTCAAATATTTAGAAAGATTTTCTATATCGACATCAATCAGCAAAGTGCCATGATGATAACAATAGTCTTTCGACCGATAAAACGCATTACCTGAAAACTTTTTCCCATCAACAGTTATATCATTGCGTCCCGATGCTTGTGCGTTTATTCCAAGTAACTGAAGAGCTTTTAAAATAACACTCAATTGTTTATTGACATCATTATTTTCATGCCTTACAAGAAAAGTAAAGTTTAAATTGCCTGAGTCATGATAAACCGCTCCTCCACCGGAAAGCCTGCGAACAATATGACTTCCATCTTTTTTAATATCGGATATTTTACACTCTCTATAAGGATTTTGATTTCTTCCTATTACAACTGTATTTTTATTTTGCCACAAATAAAATACCATTTCGTCAGGTTCTGTGCTAAAAAGCAAATATTCTTCAAGCGCCAAATTATAGTAAGGTACTGTATTTTTGCTTATTATATATTTCAAAGATCTAATCAAGAAAATCCTCCTAATGTTGGGCTGCCGCCCAAACCCGCTTGGTGCTCTGCCCCAAACCCCGGCAGGAACTTTTTTGAAAAAAAGTTCCTGCACTTCAAAAAACTTTAACTCGCTTCACAGGCGATAAATATTATTTTCTAACTAAGCTTAGTGTGCGAATTAGCAGCGGCGCTTCGCCGCTCGCCGCACAACACAAATCTATAATTATTTCTCAGTCTGTATGTCTATCCCCTGATTTCAAAACTGGATTTCTGGCAGCTAGCACCTCATCAAGACGTCTAACTGGAGTTTTAACTGGAGCCTCATGTAAGAGTTCTGAAGCAGCCATAGCCTTTTTGTATATGTCGCTAAAGACTTCTATCGCTTTATCTAAGGTCGCTTTAGACTCTGTTTCTGTCGGCTCAACCATCAAAGCTTCATGCACAATCATTGGAAAATACATAGTTGGCGGATGAATACCGTTATCAAGAAGCATTTTTGCAACATCCATTGCACTAACACCTTTTTCTTTCTTTAAGTTTTCAAGTGTCATCACAAATTCATGCATACAAATGTCATCAAAAGCCATATCATATATTTTTGATAGTTCACATTTCATATAATTGGCATTTAAAACTGCATTTTCGCTAGCTTGTTTTATTCCTTCTTTGCCTAAAGTTAAAATATAAGTTAAAGCCTTGACAACAACTAAAAAGTTACCATAAAAGGATTTTACCATACCAATTGAATCAGGGCTATTACTAAACTCATATTTGTCACTATATTCTTTAACTTGTGGATTAGGTAAAAATTTAGATAAAAAGCTTTTGCATCCAACTGGCCCACTTCCAGGGCCCCCTCCACCATGTGGTGCTGAAAAAGTTTTATGAAGATTTAAATGCATCACATCAAATCCCATATCTCCAGGACGGGCTATCCCCATGATAGCATTTAAGTTAGCACCGTCATAATAAACGAGGCCACCGGCATTGTGAACTATTTCAGTAATTTTTAAAATATTTTTTTCAAAAAGGCCGACCGTGTTTGGATTAGTAAGCATAAACCCAGCAGTGTCGTCTCCTACTGCAGCTTCTAGCTTTTCAATATCTACACAGCCATCATCTCCAGAAGGAATATTAACCACTTCAAACCCTGCCATGGTTGCACTAGCTGGGTTGGTTCCGTGCGCTGAATCAGGAACTATTATTTTCGTGCGTTTTAAATCGCCCTTAGATTTATGATAGGCCTTTATAATAAGTAAGCCTGCAAATTCACCGTGCGCGCCAGCTGCTGGTTGAAAGCTCATATTGTCCATGCCGGTAATTTCGCAAAGGTATTTTTCAGCTTTTGACAAAACCTCTAAGCAACCCTGAATTGTATTTTCTGGTTGCAATGGATGTATTTTTGTAAAACCTGCAAGGGCTGCAATTTCTTCGTTTATTTTAGGATTATATTTCATTGTGCAAGAACCAAGCGGATAAAATCCATCATTAACACCATGAACTTTTTTAGAAAGCTCAGTGTAATGTCGGCTAATGTCTACCTCAGCTAACTGCGGTAGATTTAAGCTTTTAGTTCTCTTTAATTTCTCAGGAAATAATACTGGTTCAACATCAAGTTCTGACAATATTGAACAACCAATGCCTTCCCTACTTTTGTCAAATATTAAGCTCATCTTTTTACCGCCTCCTTAACGCTAGCTACTAATTCATCTATTTGATCTTTAGAATTCATTTCAGTTGCACACCACAAAATCCCATCATCTATGGGATATCCGCCCAAAATGCCTTTTTGTTCTAATTTTTGTAAAAGTTCATTTGGCTTTATTGAACATGTAGTTACAAATTCATTAAAGAATTCTTTATCCGCATATTTTAAACGAATGCCTTCTATTTTGCAAAGTTCATTTGCTAAATATCTAGTTTTAGAAATACACTGATTTGCCACATCAATTAAACCGTCGTGACCCATAGCTGATAAATAAACAGATGCTGTAAGTGCACAAAGTGCTTGATTTGAACAAATGTTAGAAGAAGCTTTTTCTCGTCTTATATGTTGCTCTCTTGCCTGAAGTGTTAAAACAAAAGCTTTTTTCCCTTCAAGATCAACCGTTTCTCCAACAATTCTTCCTGGGAGTTTTCTCATTAAAGCTTCGCGGCAAGCCATAAAGCCTAAATATGGTCCACCAAAAGATAGTGGCATACCCAAAGGTTGGCCTTCGCCTACAGCTATGTCTGCTCCACATTCAAATGGAGTTTTTAAAATTGCCAAAGATATTGGATTACAGCCCATAATAAATTTAGCACCTGCTGCATGAGTTAGCTCAGAAAGGTTTTCTGCATCTTCTATTATTCCATAGAAATTTGGTTGCTGCATATAAACACCGGCAACTGTTTCATCTAAAAGAGTCTTTAAAGCTTCAGTGTCCGTTACACCATCTTTTTCTGGTGCAACAATAACTTCTACGCCTGAACCTTCACAGTATGTTTTTATTGTTTTTAAAACATGCATATGTATTGTAGATGATACAATAATTTTGTTTCGTTTTTTGTCTGTTACCATTGCAACAGATTCTGCCGCTGCAGTTGCACCGTCATAAACGGACGCGTTGCTAACATCCATACCTGTAAGTTCACAGATCATGGTTTGATATTCAAATATTGCTTGTAAAAGACCTTGACTTATTTCAGCTTGATATGGTGTATAGGCAGTTAAAAAATCTTCTTTTGAAGTAACACTTTTAACTATTGCTGGTATGTAATGGTTATAGGCTCCAGCACCTCTAAAAATCTTTTTAAATACAACGTTTTTATCTGCAATATTCTCCATAGAACGGCGGACTTCTAATTCAGATTGCCCCAAAGGAAGATTTAACTTTTTTACTTTTACTTCATCGGGTATAGACGAAAATAATTGGTCAATATTGTCAAGTCCAACTGCCTTTAGCATATCATTTCTTTCGTCAATAGTTGACGGAACATAACTTCCCAATATTAAGCCTCCTCATTGCAAACTTTTTCATACTGTTCTGGTGTTAATAAATCTTTATTTTCTTCAATGTCTTCGACTTCAATCAGCCAGGCATCATAAGCAGATTCATTGATTTTTTCAGGGCTATCTAGCAGCTCTTCATTAATAGCTGAAACCTTGCCGTTTACTGGGCTAAACACATCAGAAACAGCCTTTACCGATTCAACATCGCCAAACGAATCATCTTTTGAAACTTCGTCTCCGACTTCTGGCAAATTAACAAACACAAGGCTACCTAAAGAATCCTGCGCAAAATCAGTAAGACCAATTTTAGCCTTTTTATCTCCAGTCATTTTAATCCACTCGTGTGTTTTGGTATACATTAGATCTTTTAAAATTTTCATATAATTTATCCTCCGAATTATTTAATATTTTTTAATATTATCAAAGTTATTAAACTCACTAAGTTTTACAAGAAAATCAGTTTTAGCTATGCTTATAAAAATGGAAGTGGCACAACTTGTGTTAAAACATCTCTTCCCCTTACATTCACCACAACTTGAGTACCAATTTTTGCATAAGGCAAATCTAAAATTGCCATAGCTATAGCCGACTTCACAAATGGACAAAATGTACCTGATGTTGTAAACCCAATTTTAGCCCCATCAACGAAAACATCTTGGTGTTCTCTAACGATGCCTCTGCCAATAGCCTTAAGCCCAACTCTTGTTCTTTTAGGTTCACCTGCTAAAACGAGTGCTTTTTTCCCGATAAAATCATCTTTACTCATCTTTACACCAAAATCAAGGCCAGTTTCAAGAGGAGTAATTGTATTATCCATCTCATGCCCATAAAGAGGCATAGCCGCTTCTAGGCGAAGAGTATCTCTAGAACCTAAGCCACACAACATTAAGTCATGTTTTTTGCCTGCACTTGTTATTAAATCCCACAATTTATTTGCATGCTTGTTTTCAAAATACAATTCAAAACCATCTTCGCCAGTATAGCCTGTGCGAGAAATTATACATGGAATATCTTCAATTTTAGCATTCTCTATAAAAGTATAGTATCCTTTTGGAATGTTATTTTTATCAGTAATTTCTAATAATATTTTCTCAGCATTCGGCCCTTGTAGCGCAAGTTGTGAAATTTCATCAGATATATCTTTAAATTCCACTTCTCCAAAAATATGTTCTTTCATCCACTTTACGTCTTTATGGCGGTTACTTGCATTGACGACAACCAAATATTTTTCATTATTAATTTTATAGACAAGCAAATCATCAATTACTCCACCATTTTCATCACACATAACTGAATAACGAACTTTACCGTTTGGCATATTAGTAAAGTCATTTGTCAATATGTAGTTTAAGTTTTTAAGCGCATCTTTTCCGCTAAAAATCACTTCTCCCATGTGTGATACATCAAAAAGTCCAGCGGCAGTGCGTACAGCCATGTGTTCTTCTATAACACCACTATACTGTACAGGTAGTAAATAACCTGCAAACGGAACTATTTTCCCGCCATGATTAACATGACAATCATAAAAAGCTGTTTTTTGTTCCATACAATTTCTCCTTTAATCAACTTCCAAATTGGTTTTGGTAGCTTTAAGTATAGATTAAAAATTTCTATGATGTCAATTGATAAAAGCACAAACAAAACACTGAAATTATAACTATATAATTAACTAAACATTTAGTGTAATTAAAAGAATTTTATTATTCTGTAATTAATTTAGAATAATAAAATTCTCCTTTTTTCATATATTTTTTATCTTTCTTGATATGCTTTTTTCTCCTTAAAATACACATTAAAACTTAGTTTTTAATTTTTAAATATTTTCTATATTCTTCAATGCACATATTAAGTGTTCTCATCTTTCTAGCATTTTCGACTCCAACATACCTGTATAATGTAGAATCAAAGCAAAGCCCTGTTTTGTTTTCCTTGCTTTGAGGTGTTCTTATCACAAAACCATAATCTATACAATTTCGTATTAGCCAACCATACTCATCTGTATTTATAAAATCAGATGACAATAAGTCTTGTGCTGTAATATTAACACAAAGACCTGTTTCATGTTCATAATATGGTGATATCGTCTTTAAAGCTGCAGCCTCTGCTCTGGCCAATGTATAGTTCTCTTCATTTCTAAGGCGTAAAATTTCATCTTCATAAACTTTTTTTCTTACTGATGAGTCGGTATACCCTTCTGTAACTTCTAAATTATATCCTATTTTCCTTGCAGAACTTATTAAGTTTTTTAAGCTAGCAACCATCTTTTTATCACATTTTATTTTACCAAATGTCGTTAAATCTACTTTAAGGTCTTCATTATTACTTTGAGAATTATTTAAAACAAGAAATTTTTTTGTTTCCTCAATAGATTCTTTTGATTCAATTATATCAGACTTTGGTGAAAATAAGGTTTTATTTTTGTTCTCGGTTTTATTTACCGATACACAAATCCCGCCGGTTAAAATTGCAATTATCACAACTGGAACTAAGATTAACGTTATTATTTTTTTCTTTTTTTTCTTATTTCTTTCTCCAAACCTTAAAAAAACAAAATTCTCGCGTCCTAAAAACCTTTTGAAAAAATTTTCTTTCTTTTCGCATAAAAACAATGGTTCCGGTGATATATCACTATATTTTTTTACAACTATTAAATTATTATTTTTAAAAATGCCTGATAAAAATTTCATATACCTTTAACTCCAAATATAAATCTATAATCCAAGTGTAACTCTATTTGACTAAAATTTCAAGCTATGTGCTTTTACAAAATCAGCTTATTATGCTATAATTAAAACATGTGAAATAGAGGTGAGATATCTAATATTAAAGGGAGAGAAATAGTATGAGAAAAACAAAAATCGTCTGCACTTTAGGCCCTGCCACAGATAATGAAGACACTTTAAGAAATCTTATACTAAATGGAATGAACGTTGCTCGACTTAATATGTCCCATCAAACCGAAATTTTAAGAAAGAATCGTATTAATAGTTTAAAAAAGCTACGTAAAGAATTACACATACCGGTTGCCCTTTTACTAGATACTAAAGGTCCAGAAATACGAATAGGTACATTCTCTACACCAAAAATCCATCTTAAAAACAAAAAAAAGTTTACTTTGTACACTGAAGATATTATTGGTGATGAAAATGGCGTTAGCATAAGTTACAAAAAGCTTACTAAAGATATTTACCCGGGAATAAAAATTTTAATTGATGATGGCCTCATAGAACTAAAAGTTGTAGAATGTGATGATAATACTATAACTTGTGTGGTTGTTAATGGTGGCATTTTATCTGCAAATAAAGGGATAAATATTCCTGAAATTAACTTACCCCTTCCTTTTATAAACAAAAAAGATAAAGAAGATATTAAGTTTGCAGTAGATGAAGGCTTTGATTTTATTGCTGCTTCATTTACTAGATCTTATGAGGATATTAAACTTTTAAAAGAAGAACTTTCAAAGTATAACGGAAATCATATAAAAATTATTTCGAAAATAGAAAACTCTGAGGGCTTAAATAATATTGATGAAATATTAAGAAATTCTGATGGAATAATGGTAGCAAGAGGAGACCTGGGCGTTGAAATTCCCATGGAGGAAATTCCCATAATTCAAAAAAAACTTATATCAAAAGCATACGATGTTGGAAAACATGTAATTATTGCAACTCAAATGCTAGATTCTATGGTAAAACAGCCTCGCCCAACTAGAGCCGAAACCACCGATGTTGCAAATGCTATTTATGATGGTGCTAGTGCTATTATGCTTTCAGCTGAAACCGCTGCTGGCAAATATCCAGTCTTAGCACTTAAAACTATGAGCAAAATAGCTGAGAGAACTGAACGTGATATTGACTATAAAAAAAGGTTTACTAAAAAAGATGCAATACCTATAACCACTGTTACAGCTGCTATTTCTCACGCTACATGTTCAACAGCTCATGATCTTGGTGCCACATCTATATTGACAGTTACTAAAACAGGGGCAACTGCTGAAGCTATATCTAAATATAAACCTAGTTGCCCTATTATAGCTGGGACAACTAGTAAAACAGTAATGAGGCAAATGAACTTGTTATGGGGAGTTACTCCTATATTAATGAAGGAAAAAAACAATACTGATGAACTTATTGAAAACATTGTTAACTCAGCACAAAGTGAAGGTCTTATATCTCATGGAGATCTTGTTGTTTTAACTGCCGGTGTACCATTTGGAAATTCAGGTACTACAAACCTTCTAAAAGTTCACCTTGTTGGAAACATTTTAGTTTCTGGCCTTGGTATTACAAAGTCATCAATTTGTGCAAACCTTTGTGTATGTGCAGATGAAAAAGAAGCCCGAAAAAATTTAAAAACTGGAGACATATTGGTAATTCCTGCGGTTTCTAAAAAAAGTCTTGGGTTAATAAAGGAAGCTAGTGGAATAATAACTGAAATTGATGGAAGAGATTCTTATGCCGCAAGTGTTGGACTAGCTTTAAATAAACCAGTAATCGTTGGCGCCAAAAATGCAACTAAATTTTTACACAGCGGCACTACTGTTACTTTAAATGCTGAAAAGGGAATTGTTTTCAGTGATACTAGTTGTTTTCGTTAAAAGTAAAATTTTAAAAAAGAGGATGCACATGCATAATGCATCCTCCTTTTTATTTGATATAGAGGAACCTAACTAGGTTAGAAGCTTAAAGTGTGTAAGCAATAAGCCAAAAGCTTCTTTAATTTTATAATACCAGCTTATTGAAGGTAATAATAACGATTCTCTATAAATATCATTATAATGTAGGTACTACTTATAGGAGGGTGTTTCTATGTATAATCAAAATCGTTCAAAATCGCCAAGCCAAATAATGTTAATAAATGAATTAAGAAAATTATGGGAACAGCATATAATGTGGACTAGATCTTTTATAATCAGTACAGCAGCAAATTTAGGAGATTTAGAATTAGTTACAAATCGTTTACTTCAAAACCCTATAGATTTTTCAAATGTATTTAGGAAATTTTACGGTGATGTAAAGGCTGACATTTTTAAGGAATTACTAACAAAACATTTACAGATCGGCGCTGATTTAGTAAATGCTACAAAACAAGGCGACTCAGAAAAAGCATCTGATTCACGCACAAAATGGTATAAGAATGCAGACGAAATTTCAAAGTTTCTGGCTACTATAAATCCTTACTGGAATGAGGAAAGATGGAAATCTTTTATGTATGACCACTTGAAAATGACAGAAAATGAAGCAAAAGAAAGGCTAAACAGAAATTTTAAAGAAGATATAAAATTATATGATGATATTGAAAACGAAGCATTAAAAATGGCCGATTATATGGCTCATGGTTTTATGGAGCAATTTGGTAGTTGATACTATCACAAAATAAAAGCTACGCTTTATGTAACATTCAAAAATGCTTTATAGTACATAATAAATTTTAAAACCACCAGTTAATTATTCTGGTGGTTTTTATTTATATAAAGCATCTATTTTCTTTTGATATTCTAAAAACGCACTATTATACCTGTAACTTTCACAGCAAGGCAAATCAATATCCAATTTATCTACAACTTCAATTGGAGTTCCTTTTAGAACATATATTGTATCTGAGAGGCTTAAAGCTTCATAAGTGCTATGGGTTACAACAACTACTAGTTTATCTTTTGTAATTTCATTTATAAGATCTATTAAAGTATTCTTTGAAGCATCATCCAATCCTTTAAATGGTTCATCTAGTAAAATTATATCACCATCAAATGCCAACGCACGTGCTAAAACTAATCTCTGCTTCATACCTCCACTAAGCTCATCCGGCTTTTTGTCACAAAATTCTAAAAGACCTACTTTGCTTAGCCACCCTTTTGCTATTTCTTTTTTATCAATATTACTTTTCTTGTTAACCACTACACTAACATTTTCAATTACAGTATTCCATAAAAGCAATCTTTCATCTTGAAATGCAAAGGAAATTTTCTTTGTATCTAATCCTTCTATATACCCAAAATCCGGCTTTAACAACCCTGCTATTAAATTTAAAATAGTTGTCTTTCCAATTCCTGATTTTCCAAAAAGACATACTGTTCCTTTTTTGGGAAAATTGATTGAAAAGTTATCAAGAACTTTTATTTCCCCAAAATTTTTAGAAACTTTATTAAAAGATAAAAGCATAATTACACTTTACCTTTCTAAATTATATTTTAATACCAGCTTCTTTGTAACCTTAACTATTACCTTTTCTAAAAGTAAACTTATTATTATTACAACTATAGTCCAAGAAAACAGTGAAACCGTATCCATATATATTTTTGAGATGTATATTTCGCTTCCAATTGATAATTGCGTGTTAGCAATTACTTCTGCTGCTACCCCAGCTTTCCAAGCAAATCCTAAACCTACTGTAAAAGCTGACATAAAGTGCGGCATAATTGATGGTATGTAAATTTTTCTTAAAACAGTAAACTTGTTAAAATTAAAAACTTTTGCCATTTCTAAAAGCTTTACATCTGTTTTCTTTATTCCTTCTTTTGTGTTAGCCCAAATAATTGGCACTACCATTAAAAAAGAAATAAAAGATGGAACATAAAATGATTTTATAAACACCAGTGCTAAGACCACAAATGATGCAACCGGTGTTGTTTTTATTACGGTTAAAACAGGGCTAAAAATAATTGAAAATAATTTATATTGAGTTGTGAGCCATGCAAAAATCACACCAAATAATATCGCCAAAACAAAACCTTGCATTATTCTAATAATAGAAAAAAATGTACTCGTCCAAAATTTAGTTGTACCAAATAACTCAAGCAATCTAAAAAAAACCTCACTAGGTGACGCCACTAAAAGTTCTTGGTTCACTAAAAAATATACAAGTTGCCAAGTAATCAGCCAGAAAACTAAAACACCAAATATTTTTAGTATTTTTTTCATTATTCAGCTTCCTTCTTTAAGCTTGTTTGAGTTTCTTAGAGGTAAAAAAGTTTCATCTTTGATAATAAAAATCCTCATCTGGCAGTTTCCCCCCAACAGATTTTGGCTCAAACTCAAACAGTATATTTAAAAACCCAAAAAGTTTATCTTTCATTTCTTTTCCATCAATAAAAACAACGTTACATTTTGGTATAGCCTTTTCTGCAATTTCTTTTTGCATTATCCCATACTGATCACATAGCTCAGCTGTTTTAGCTACATCGCTATTTGCACGTTCTGCAGATTTTTTATATTCATTCAAGAATGCATCTAAGGCTGATTTTTGCCGCTCTTCTAGCTCTTTTCTCACAGCAATGCAGCCCATTGTTAAAACGCTATTACTATCCGTTACTTTAATCCACTCTTCGGTCAAGTCAAGAGCTGTTTTTATATCATTATTTTTATTTATTACCTGTGTTACAAAAGGTTCTGGTAAAATTCCTATATCAACCTTGCCTGAAATCATTAAGGTAGCAAGCTCTGAGTGTTCTGCTTTATACTCTAATTTAACATCTTTGCTGGGTTCTAACCCATTTTGCTTTAATATATAGCTAAAAGCAAACTCCGGTGTTGCTCCCTGTCCTGTTAAATAAACGGTTTTACCTTTTAAATCATTTATACTATTTATTTTGCCATCGCTTGAAAGCAAATAAAGGACCCCTAGTGTATTGATCGCTGCAATATCTACAGCACCTGAAGTTTTATTATAAAGTATTGAAGACATGTTTGTTGGCAAAAGTGCAATATCTACGTCATGACTAGCAAGTTTAGCAGCAGCTTCAGATGGATCTCCAACAATTGATATATTGTAATCGTTAATAGTTAAATCTTGTTCTGAGTCATTCATAAGGTTTACAATGCCAATTCCTGTTGGTCCTTTTAGTGCTACTACGTTAACTTTAGTTTTTGATGTATCTGATGATGGTCTTGAAGTATTTACACAAGCTGACAAATTAAATAATAAAGTTATTGCAGATAGTAAGCATAAACTTCTTTTTAAATATCTCTTCATACTTTTCCCCATTTTAAACAAAATTAGTTAGCAATAAAATTTTACACTAGTGCCATGAAAGTAACGCCCTTAGCCAAAACCGCCTATGCCAACATGACATAGACGGTCAAACATTAGAAAACAACAAAAAGAGTTTCTTATTTACTATCTAAAGAGTTACAGCTTTGGCATGAACATCCTTCATTGTCACAATCACATAATTCATCAAAATCAAACTCTAAATTTTCGCCACATTTAGGGCAATCTACTTCTCCATCTAACAAAACAGATTCAGAAAGACAAACTGTCTCCCCGCAAGTTGGGCAGGTAACTTCATAAAATAAATCTTCATCATCTTCTTCGTCATCTTCACTGCCATAAAAGTCATCTTCCAATACGCTAAGGTCTTCGTCAATCTCATCTACTTGTTCTACAAATTCATCTAAACCTTCTTCTATATCAGTAACCTCAAGCGATATATCATCAAGTAAATCAACAACAGCTGTAAGAACTTTAACCTCTGGTTTATTTTCGTCAAGATTTAATCCCTCTAAAAGTCCTTTGATGTAAGATACTTTTTCTGTAATAGTCATAAATTTGTTCCTCCTTAAAAATATTTTTTAATTATACATACTAATTTTCCTAAAGACTGAAAATTTTCAGATAAAATTAGTACTAAGCTAAATTTAATACTACGCTCGCTCCATATATTCACCAGTTCTAGTGTCAATTTTTATTATTTCACCCTGATCAATAAATAAAGGAACTCTTATTTGAGCACCTGTTTCAAGCGTTGCTGGTTTGGTCACATTAGTTGCTGTATCTCCACGAAAGCCTGGGTCAGTTTCAGTTACCTCAAGTTCTACAAAAAACGGTGGTTCAACCCCAAAGACATTTCCTTTGTATGATAATACCTTACAAATCATATTTTCCTTTACAAACTTAAAATTATCCCCTAAAATATTGCCATTTACAGGAAGTTGTTCATAGTTTTCAAGATCCATAAAATAGTAAAGATCTCCATCACTGTACAAATATTGCATATCTCTGCGTTCAATAAATGCCGGAGGATATTTATCATTTGGATTAAAAGTTCTTTCAACCACAGATCCTGTTATAACATTTCTAATTTTTGCTCGAACAAAAGCAGCGCCTTTTCCAGGTTTAACGTGTTGAAATTCCACTATACAATATACATTGCCATCCATTTCAAAGGTTACACCGTTTCTAAAGTCTCCCGCTGATATCATATATTTTTCCTCCAAATAAAATTATCTACTAGACAATTTTATCTTAAATAGAAAAACTTTTCAAGTAAAACATTTATGGGTTAAAGAATTATTAAATCTTTAGAAATATTAGTTAAATTATGACACCCATTTTTCTCTACAACAACCATGTCCTCAATTCTAACACCAAACTCATTTTTCAAGTATATACCAGGTTCAACTGTAATAACCATAGAATCTTCCAAAAGTTCTTCATTTTTTAATGATATAACTGGAATTTCATGTACTTCAAGCCCTACTCCATGCCCCAAAGCATGACCAAAAGTTCCTTTATAAGGGCTTTTATCAATAACATCTCTTGCAATTTTATCTAATTCATAGCAGCTAACCCCTGCCTTAACATTAGAAAGTGTTAACATTTGTGCTTGAAGTACTGTATTATAAACACTTTTTTGCTTATCACTCACATGCCCCAACGCAACAGTTCTTGTCATGTCGCTATTGTACCCTTCAAAGACAGCACCCATATCAATTGTTATAAAATCACCATCTTCTATCTGTTTCATGGTAGGAACTCCATGTGGCATTGATGTGTTTTTCCCACTTATAACTATCAAATCAAAAGCTACGCAAGTAGCTCCGTTTTTCCTCATAAAAAACTCTAGATCTAGCGCTAAATCACATTCTCGCGCCCCATTTTTTATTTTTGTTAAAATATAATTAAAAGAAAGCTCAGATATTTTCTGTGCATTACCTATTCTTTTTATTTCATCCGGAGTTTTTATTTTTCGCATATCTAAAATAATATTATCTAAAGTGTCGTTTCTTATTTCAGTAGCTCCAACCGATTCAAATATCTTTTGAAAAAGATCAGCTTTTTTCAAAGTCAAAGATTCATTTTCAAGTAAAATACCATTTATTTTATGATGCCGTATTAAACTTTTTAAAGTTTCTGAAAATGTATCCACTAAAACCACTTTTAAACCAGATACTGTTTTAAGCGCTAATTCATAATACCTAAAATCCACCAACAAATAAGCTTGTCCTCTAAGTATAAAAACCAAGCCATCCGATGATTTAAAACCTGAAAAATATAATCTATTCGTTTGAGAACTTATAAGTGCTGCATCAATTTTTATACCATTATCCGCCAATGGCATCGTATCAATAAATCTAGATATTCTTTGTAGCATTATTATAAAACTCCTTTTGCCATATATAATTTACCTTACATAATTATATATCATTTAAAATTTTTGAGCAAAGAAAATAGCTATAGAAAAGAAAAAACAAACTGTTGGCTAAATAAATGTTTTTTGACACTGCAATATTCATGTGAATACAAAACGTATTTTAATACTATAAAGTTATGTGATCTCAAACCTTATTTTAAATATAAAAAGTTAAAAAGCACTTTTCTCTTCGGTGTAATTTGTTGTGCTTATAATTTTAATTTATTATCTTAGTTTGGAAAGGGTTCTAATGAACAAGTGTGTAATTATAGGTCAGAAGTTGTTCTAACTTTTTTCAAATCAAAGGTAAATTTTTACTAAAGAGAATTTGTATTATAAATTCAACAAAAAATACTGTTTTTAAAAAATATTATGTTCTTATTCACAAAACTTTTGTTTTATTGTTACAATAATATTTACAAAAAAGGTTTATTATGCTAAAATAATTATAGACTTATAATTTTTACGGAGGATTTTAATGAAAAAAATTCTATCATTATTTATAGCACTAATCTTGTTACTTCAAGGCACCATAGGAATAAGTGTAAACGCAGAAATTAATTTTAAACCCGAATATGTATTTGATGAAAAAGCTTACGACAGCTGTGATTTTACAAAAACATATACCTCAAAGAGTTACTATGGGGCCGTCCAGCAAAATTATGACGAAGACACTTGCAACGAGGAGCGGTTTAAATGGGTGCAAAAACTTAAAGGTTTTGGCTTATCATACTCAGATATACATGAACTTTTTCCTAAAATTTTTCCAAATGCGTCTTCAAGGGCATTACTTAGTTTAACTAATGAAGTGTTAAGTCATACTGCTCAAGCAGCAGGATTAAAATGGTCAGAATTTGCTGAAAAAATTGATCCTAATAAAATGGCAACTATACTTTTAACGTTATTTTCTTTACTTATAGCATCTAAAAGCATAGGCATTTTCGGAGCAATTTTCAATTTTGGTAATAGGCTTTATAATAAAGTGTCCTCATACTTTAATGTTTCTTTTAGAAAAATGCAAAACAACCCTGAGAAAATAATAGAAATTCTTAATGACAACTTAAGAGTTATAGTGGGCCAAAAAGAGGCTAAAGAAGCTATGATACAAAAGATCGCTTCATTTCAAGAAGAAAAGAAACGAGCCAGAATCTCTGGAAAGAAACCCGCTACAAACTGTGTTTTATGTTTATATGGAGACTCCGGTGTTGGTAAATCTGAATCTGCCAACATAATTGCAAAATCATTATGTGGGACAAGCGAACCTATTGTCATAAACCCTTCAATGATAAAAATTGATAATAATAAGTCCCCTATAGAACAAATATTTGGAAAAATTGAAACTGTAGGCACAAAAGGAGAAAAACTTACGAAAACATCTCCACTAGCAGCTCAAATAATGACTAACCCTAACACTGTTCTTTTAATAGAAGAAATTGATAAAATGAGAAATTTTGACCCCCATGCTACAATTGATGAATTTTTACGTCAAATTTTAGACAGAGGTTACGCTATAATTGACGATCAAAAATTAGATTTTTCAAACACTGTTATTATTATGACAACTAACGAAAGTAAAGAAAGCTTAACAAACGGAGTCGCACTCGGTCGCCAAGAAAACAAAGTTGACTTATCCGATAAATCTGCGGCAAGAACACTAGTAAAAAGAGATCAATCTTTATTAAACAGATTTACTTTGATTGAATTTTCACCATTAACCGATGAAGATTATCGGACAATAATCACAACTAAGTTTAATGAATTTATTAAATACTGCAATGATGAGTACAAAATAAAACTAACTATAACCCCTGCTACTATAGAAGAAATTGCAAAACAATGTACCACAAAAATAAAAGGTGCTCGTAGTGTAAATGAATATTTAGAACAATTGTGTGCAGAGTTAATTAATTTTAAGTTAAAAAACAAAAATACTAATAAACACGATGCCGTTGTTAGTTTTTATTTAAATTTAGATAAGATTTCTATTAACTAATATACCGCCTGCAAAACATAAAAATCAACACTGAAATAAGTGTTGATTTTTATGTTTTAAGTTAATAATTATAAACAGCTTTTTAAAAGTTTTTAATAAAATTTAAGCATAACCGTCGGTACGCACAAAACCTCTACATGCAGCTTATTTGGCAACTCTATTTTAGCTTATTTTCAAGTAATTTAGTTGTATAAACTAAAAGATAAAATAAAAAACGCGCAGCTAAATAAATTATTATAAAGCTGCACGTTTGACATAACACGAGTTTAAAACTTTATTTTAATTTGTTTCTTGCAAATATACAACTTTTGAAGAAGCAGTACAATTTTCTACGGTTGCATGGCTATCTTCCCAGTAATCAGTACAAACAATATCCCCCATCAAAAATAAGGATTTAATATCTGACTTTGAATTGCAGTTAGCTATATATCCTCCCTGATGATCTAACACCAGCTCACCTGAATAATCCTTATCGCCCAAGATATTCTGTGCGGCTATTCCACCTATTATAGCACCCATCATATGACAGTCTGTTTCACAAGACCTTACAATTTCATAATTTATTCCAACAATTCCTCCAACTTCATAGGAATTTACAGAACCGGTAAATTTACAATTTTCTATAAGCCCATTATTTGTAGAAACGATACCACCCGCACAGCCTATGTAAGCGTTCTTTCCATCGCTTTTTTGTTTTAAATAAATCTCATAATTTTTAAGAGTTTCTATATTTTTATTTGAAATATAAGAATTTACAAAGCAATTGGTTATTTTACCATAATTAAATGATGCTATTCCACCTGTCTCTGGTGTTAAATAATTATTGTCTCCAGCTATTCCACCATTCTGACAATTTGCTAAAAGTGCATGAACTTTACAAGAATCTACTTCCCCGTAATTTGTACTACAAATACCGGCACAATTTAAGTCCCTAGATAAAATCTTTCCATTAACCTCACATTTTCTTATTGTTCCACAGTTAATAAAAGCTAACCCGCTTGCTCCATAAACTCCTTTAACAGTGGCTCTTGCTTTACAATTTTCTAAAGTTCCACAATTCACATCACAAAGAGCAGATACGCTAGCTTGAATCTTTTCTCCAGAAATTATACCCCTAATACCCAAATTTTTTAAAACACCATGTTTTCCAACATATCCAAAAATTGCCCCGGTTTTATCCGTCCCATCATTTTTTACAAATTCGTCTATATTACAAATTATTGAAAATCCATTTCCATCAAAAGTTCCTTTAAAAGATTTTGAATTATCTGAAATTTTTCCATTATTCTCATTAAGAAAACAAAATCCTACAGGATTCCATGTTATAGGTTTACCATTTAAAGAATCATTGGCATTTAAGTAAATATCATTGGAGAGTTTTACATATTTTCCCTCAAAACTTTCACCTTCATTAACTTCCTGTGCAAAAGTCTCAAAATCTAATTTTGACTTAATGAAAATTGGAGTCTCCTCACTATCTCCCGGTTCCATCGCCATTGTACCTACCGTAAACATCCCCAAAAGCATACATAGACTTACCCCAATTGACAATAAGCTTTTTAAATTTTTCTCTGCCATAGTTTTAAACCTACCTTTCTTTTTTATAAGATTTTTGTAACATAAATATCCTTTGCGTAAATAATATAGTAACATTTTATCACATTAATCGACAAAATGGAATATCTATCAAAAAAACATTATTATAGCTCAAAACTAACAAGTCTCACACTTTTATATTTTTTAACTATTTTCAGTAAAGTAAACTCAAAAATCATTTTAATTTTTTAATTTTAGAACCAAAGCCACCCAATTATTTTGTACTTTTCTTTTTATAACTTCAAGGTCTTTTGGCAAAACTTCTAACAGGTCAGTCTCTCTTATATCTATAATTCCGCTAATTATATAAACCGCATTCGGTTTCATAAATTTTTTTATATCACAATTTAATTTTATTAAAACATCGGCAACAATATTGGCAACAACTATATCAAATTTGTCATTTATCTCATTAGTTAAATTACCGCAAACACCTAAAAATTTATTTTCTAACTTATTAATGCTAGCATTCTCAACTGCTGTTTTTACTGCCACAGCGTCTATGTCCACCCCAACAGCAGACTTTGCACCTAACAATAATGCTGCTATAGAAAGTATACCACTACCACAACCAATATCTAAAACTTTAGAATCTTTTGTAACATAACTTTCTAAAAGCTCTAAACAAAGTCTTGTAGTTTCATGCGTACCTGTTCCAAAAGCTAGGCCTGGTTCTATTTTTAAAACCCTTCGATTTCCAGGATTAAATTTTTCTTCCCAAGCAGGACAAATTAAAAGTTTTTCGCCAATAGCTGTAGGTTTAAAATACTTTTTCCAATTATTGATCCAGTCCTCTATTTTACAACTAGAAATAAAAATTTCATTTTCTATTTTTTCACCAGAAAATCTCTCCTTAATAAAAGAAACTGCTTCATTTGGATTTTTTTCTGGACTTATATAAACATGAACAAAGCCATGTGTCCTATCCTTATTTAGCAGTTCTTTATCTATTAAATTTATATGTGCTATCTGTTGTACCTCTTCTTCCAATTTTGTATAGTCCTCAATATATATCCCATATGGTACTACCATATGGGATATACTACTTGCCTTTTCAAGGTCTTCAGATTTTACTTTTATCTTTATCTCAGTCCAGTCCATTAAAATCAGTCTCCAAACATATTTTTTAGTTTTTCAAAAAAGCCTTTTCGAGTTTGATAATTATTTTCATCTGCATGCTCTTCCAAATCTTTTAAAATCTCTTTTTGCTCCTTTGATAAATTTCTTGGAACCTCAATAACAACTTTTACAAATTGATCACCGCGACCACGACCACCCAATCTCTCAATACCTTTTCCTTTAAGCTTAAAAATATCTCCCGGCTGTGTCCCTTCATGTATTTGGTAGCTTACTCGTCCATCAAGTGTTGGTACGGTAACTTCCGAACCTAAAGCTGCTTGGACAAATGTTATTGGCAAGTCACAGTAAACATCAAATCCACGCCTTTTAAAAATCGAGTGTGGTCTTACATCTATATATACATGCAAATCACCACTTGGCCCTGCATTTTTCCCGGCATTTCCGCGCCCACCAACATTTAAAATTTGGCCATCGTCAATTCCTGCCGGTATATTAACTTCTATTTTTTTCGTTGTTTGTACCTGTCCTGCTCCAGAACATGCCTTACAAGGTGATTCTACAACCTTTCCCTTGCCATGGCAACGATCACAAGTTCGAGAGGTTTGCATTACTCCAAAAGCCGTCCTATGGGAAACAACCGTTTGCCCCGCCCCATTACAAACTGGGCACGTTTTCGGGTTTGTTCCTTTTTGTGCTCCAGAGCCACCGCATTCCTTACAATTATCAACAACTTTATAAGATACATCCTTTTTGCAACCTTTAGCTGCCTCTTCAAACGATATATTAATGGTTGTTTGAATATCTGTGCCTCGCCTTGGTGCGTTTGGATTAGCTCTTCTTTGTGAGCCTCCAAATCCCCCCGCAAAATCACCGCCGAAAAAGCTACTAAATATATCTCCTAAATCAATATCTTGGCCAAAAGGGCTGCCACCCCAACTATATCCCCCGGCAGCTCCACCACCATAGTTTGGGTCAACTCCCGCATGGCCAAATTGATCGTAATTAGCACGTTTACTTTTGTCAGAAAGAACCTCGTAAGCTTCATTAACTTCTTTAAAGTTTTTTTCAGATTCTTTGTCTCCTGAATTTAAGTCAGGATGGTACTTTTTTGCCTGTTTTCTATAAGCTTTTTTTATCTCATCATCAGATGCAGTTTTAGGAACTCCTAGTACCTCATAAAAGTCCCTTTTATTATTTGCCAAACCGTACTACACACCCTTTTGTTTCAATTATATCATAAATTAAAAGTAAAGCATGGCGTTAGATCCAGCTTATGCCATAGTAAATTTGCAAGCATTAAGAATTCTGCTCACAAACTAGCCCCAAGCGCAAAATGGGTCCAGCGTCACGCTGGTCCCCCGATGCTATGCACCGGGGGAATAACTTTCTTCATGGTCTAAACCTTTTAATAAATTATTTAACCTAATACCCTTTATTAAAACCTGTTACAAACAACTTAAATAGTCTTATTTATTATCTACATCTTTAAAATCAGCATCATATACATTTCCACCATCTGAGGTACTATCAGCTTGGGCATTTGGTTCAGCCCCTGGTGCTGCCGCACCTGCTGCTTGTTGTTGTGCAGCTGCATTTTGATAAAGCTTTGTTGAAACTTCATACATGGTTTTTTGAAGATCCTCTGTACCCGATTTTATGTTATCAATGTTTCCACTGGAAATGGTCTCTTTTAATTTTGTAACTTTCTCATTTAATTTATCTTTATCGCCAGAATCAATTTTATCACCATTTTCAGTAATAAGCTTTTCAACCGCATAGCATAAGTTTTCCGCTTCGTTTTTAGTATCAACTTCTTCACGGTGCTTTTTATCTTCAGCTGCAAACTTTTCAGCATTTTTAACAGCATTTTCAATCTCATCTTTTGACATGTTTGTGCTGGAAGCTATAGTGATTTTTTGTTCTTTACCTGTTCCTAAATCTTTAGCATGAACGTTAACAATTCCATTAGCATCTATATCAAAACTCACTTCAATTTGCGGTACACCACGCATAGCTGGAGCAATACCTGCTAAGGTAAATAAGCCGAGCTGTTTATTGTCACGCGCAAATTCTCTTTCTCCTTGAAGAACATTAATTTCAACCTGAGTTTGGCCGTCAGCCGCAGTTGAAAAAATTTGGCTTTTCTTGGTTGGTATAGTTGTATTTCTATCAATGATTTTAGTCATAACGCCGCCCATTGTCTCAACGCCAAGGGATAGGGGTGTAACATCTAAAAGAAGCAAACCTTGAACTTCGCCACCCAAAACTCCAGCTTGAAGCGCTGCTCCCATAGCTACACATTCGTCAGGGTTAATCCCTTTAAATGGGTCTTTACCGGTTAAGCTTTTAACCGCTTCTTGAACCGCTGGGATTCTAGATGAACCACCAACCATTAATACTTTATCTATTTGGTTAATTCCAAGTTTAGAGTCAGCCAAAGCCTGGCGAACTGGTCCCATCGTTTTTTCTACCAAATCTTTTGTAAGTTCGTTAAATTTTGCTCTAGTTAGGGTTAAGTCAAGGTGTTTAGGGCCTGTAGCATCTGCAGTTATAAAGGGCAAGTTAATAGCTGTTGAAGTAACTCCAGAAAGTTCAATCTTAGCTTTTTCTGCCGCTTCTTTTAATCTCTGCATTGCCATTTTATCATTCTTTAAGTCAATACCGTTATCTGCCTTAAATGAAGATGCCATCCAGTCAATTACTCTCTGGTCAAAATCGTCGCCACCTAACCTGTTGTTTCCAGCTGTTGCTAAAACTTCTTGTACTCCGTCTCCCATTTCAATTATAGAGACATCAAAAGTTCCTCCACCCAAGTCGTAAACCATTACTTTTTGATCATTTTCTTTATCTATTCCATAAGAGAGTGCAGCTGCTGTTGGTTCGTTTATTATACGCTTAACTGTAAGACCTGCTATTTTTCCAGCATCTTTTGTAGCTTGGCGTTGTGCATCAGTAAAATAAGCTGGCACGGTAATAACAGCTTCTGTTACTGTGTCTCCTAAGTAACTTTCAGCATCAGATTTTAATTTTTGAAGAATCATAGCAGAAATTTCTTCTGGTGAGAAACTTTTATCATCAATTTTGACTTTATAATTAGAACCCATCTCTCTTTTAATAGAAGTTACAGTGCGTTCAGGGTTTGTTATTGCCTGACGTTTTGCAACCTGGCCCACTAATCTTTCACCATTTTTTGAAAAAGCAACTATTGATGGTGTAGTCCTTGCACCTTCTGCATTTGCTATAACTACAGGTTCTCCGCCTTCTATAACTGCTACACATGAATTTGTTGTTCCTAAATCAATTCCTATTGTTTTTGCCATTATTAATTACCTCCAAAATATAATTCTAATAAATTTAATTTGCTACCTTTACCATTGCATGGCGAATAATTTTATCATTTAATTTATAACCTTTTTGAAAAACCTCTACTACTGTATTTTCTCCAGCATTTTCATCATCAACATGCGCAATTGCATTATGAATATCTGGATTAAAATGGTCGCCAACAAAACCAAACGCTTCTATACCTAATTTTTCAAAAGAAGCCTGCAATTGATTAATAACAAGCTCTAATCCTTTTTGATATTCCGAAGGAGCATCAGAAAAAGCTTTTCCTGCTAATTCTAAATTGTCGGCAATTGGCAATATGACTGAAACCGTATTAGCCGTAGCATCAGCATATATTAAACTTTTGTCTCGCTCTGTACGTTTTCTATAGTTGTCGTACTCTGCGGCTACTCTTAAGAATAAGTCCTTTTGGCTTACCAACTCTTTTTGAAGTTTTTCAATTTCACTTATATCTTGTTTTATATCCTCTAAATCACCTCTAATCTCTTCTATCCCTTGATTTTCTTCCTCTTTTTGCATTTGATCTTTTGTCAAAATTACATCTCCTTTTTGTTTTTATTCAAAACCTTTTAATCATCAAATCCTAAAATGTTGCTCAATAAATTCCCAACAACTGCAGCAATATACTCAACATCTGCTATTAAAGACCCATAGTCCATCCGAGTTGGGCCAATTATGCCGATAGAACCGAATTCCTTTCCATTTACACAATACCTAGTTGTTATAAAACTTGAATCTATCAACTCTTCATATGGATTTTCCCTTCCAATCATAACTGTTGTATTATTTTCAAGTTGCATTAAAAGGTCTTCTATATAGCCTGTATGTTTTAAAAATTTTATAATTTTTAATGCCTGTTGAGATTGAAATTCGGGAATAAACAAAAGATTTGTTTGACCCCCAAGGTGAACATCCATCTTTGAAATTGACTTTGTAATTTCAAGAACAGCCAATAAGGCATCTGCCATAAGCCAAGATATCTCTCCAAGAGATATTAAAACTTTTTTGATAAATTCTGGAGTAACCGATAAAACAAATACTCCAGAAAAAACCTGATTTAAAACTCTATAAAACAAATTTAAAATTTCTTGGGTTATTTCAAAATTACAACGAAATATCCGATTTTTAACAATACCTAATGACGTTGTAAGCACTACCATTGCTGTACATTTACCAGTTTTAACAAGCTGAATTTTCTCTATAACGGTTTTTCCTGGGGGAAGTGTTGTTGATACTACTACAAAGTTTGTGATATTAGCTAATATTTCTGATGCTTCGTTTAACAAATTTTCTGGCGTATCAATTTTCCCTCTTAGTGAATTATCAACTAGTGTTCGAGTTTTCTTTGATACATTTTTTTTGTTCATAAGTTTGTTAATGTATAACCTGTATCCTTTGTAAGAAGGTACTCTTCCTGCTGATGTATGTGGTTGCTCTAAAAGCCCCAGTTCAGTAAGTTCAGCCATTTCATTTCTAAGTGTTGCAGGTGATAATTCAAATTCTAAAATATCGCACAAACTTTTTGAGCTTACCGGTTCCCCATTTTTAATATAGCTATTAACTATAGCCGACAATATTTTTAGTTTCCTATCGGAAAGTTCTATTATAATTCACCCCCAAAGTAGTTGATAGAAAGATATCATTTCTAATTTTTGTAAACCAATAATCTTAATAAGCGCTTTAAAATATTAGCACTCGTTTGCACAGAGTGCTAACCACAAACATTAAGATACCACAACCACAATTAGTTGTCAACTAATAATTAGATTTTTTATAAAACAATACCAATTATTTTTCTTTTAAGCGCTTACATGATATAATAAAAAATACTGGATAATTAACATTGTGGAGGAACACTTTCATGAATATAAATGAGTTATCAATTACTTTAAATTTGATATTAATCGGCCTTATTATCTATGCATTAATAATGTTTTCAAAATATAAGCAAAAACAAGATTCAAACAGCGACACTACTGAAAAACTTGGAAAAATGATTTCTGAAAACCTAAAAAATAATATAGATAACCAGACAAATCTTATAACAGAAAAGCTTGATAGCACGCAGAAAATTGTCTTTCAAAGCACAAAACAAAATGAAGAGCGGTTTAAAACATTCTCTATAGAAACTGAGCAAAGGCTTGACAACATTCGGCGTTTAATGTCAGAAAAACTGCAAAACATCAGAGAAGATAACAACAAAAAGCTTGATGAAATGCGGCAAGTTGTAGACCATAAACTTCAAGAAACACTTAACAAAAGAATGACTGAATCTTTTAAATTTGTAAATGACCGACTTCAAGACGTTTATAAAGGACTTGGAGAAATGCAAAGCCTTGCAAAAGGTGTCGGTGATTTAAAGAAAATATTAAGTAATGTAAAATCACGTGGAATTATTGGTGAAGTTCAGCTTGGGGCCATTTTAGAAGAAATTTTATCTCCTGAGCAATATGACAAAAACGTAATCACAAAGAAAAATAGCCGCAACGCGGTTGAATATGCTGTTAAGTTGCCAGTTGAAGATGGTAATTTTATTTATTTGCCTATTGATTCAAAATTTCCAGGGGATACATATGGTCATCTTAGAGATGCCTACAATAATGGTAGCCAAAATGAAATTAACTGCCAACTAAAAATACTTTTAGATACTATAAAAAGAGAAGCCAAGGATATTAAAGAAAAATACATAGATGTCCCGAATACAACCGATTTTGCAATAATGTTTTTGCCTTTTGAAGGGCTTTACGCGGAAGTTGTTAATCGAGGAATGGTTGAAATTTTACAACGCGATTTTCATGTTAATATTGCTGGACCAAGTACAATGGCGGCACTTTTAAATAGCCTTCAGATGGGATTTAGAACGTTTGCTATTCAAAAAAGGAGTGGCGAGGTTTGGAATGTTTTAGGAGCTGTAAAAACTGAGTTTCAAAAGTTTTCTGAAGTGTTAGCAAAGACTCAGGAAAGATTAAATCAAGCAAGCGGTGAATTAGACAAGTTGGTTGGTGTTCGCACTAGACAAATTCAAAGAAGGTTAAAAGACGTTACTAAGTTTCCAGAACTTGAAGCAAAATCAATCTTAAATTTAGAGACCGAACCCGATAACGAAGACATCTTAAATAACGAAGACTAATCATCCAACTTTATTTTCTTTAAACTTTTGTATTCCTTCACTTACCAATGCCATTGTACGGTTATAAGATTTTTGAGCATTTTGCATATCTTGTCCAAGATTAAAATCTTTATTCCAGTCAACAGATTTATCAAGCGGTATTATTTTATATTGTTTTTTGCTAATATTGCAAAGCTGCATCCAGGTTGGTAAAACATTTACATCCGTCAGTGTAACTTTACCATCATCAAATTTAGTAAAAGTTGTTGTAAACAGCACGCCATCTTCAGTATTTCCAGTTTTTAAATTCATCAAAGCAATTCGCTGATTCGACACGATATTTCCAACAGAATAAATACAAAACATCTTGTGTGAACCATCACTTGATGTAAACATATCTACAGGCTGAACCACATGTGGGTGGCCTCCAACTATCACATCCACACCTAAATCACACATTTTTTTAGCAATTTCTGTTTGATATTTATTAGGCTTTAATTCATATTCATTTCCCCAATGTATATATAATATTATTGCCTGTGCACCATCATTTTTCATATTCTTAATTGCCGTTTCCATCTGCGAATAAAATAAATCTAATTTATTATAATCAAATACATTCACAACAGAACTCGCCTTTTTATCTAATGGAATCCCATTTAAAGATGATAAACCATCTTTTATAAATTGGCCGAAAGTATAATTAATCATGCCAAATTTAATTCCGTTTACTTCTTTAACTAAATATGGTGGCACACTAACGTCATCTTTACTACCAATAAAGTCAGCATTTTTTTGTTTTATAACGTCTATAGTATGAAAAACCCCTCTAGCTCCCCCATCATTTGCATGATTATTGGCTGTCAATAACATTTTAAATCCTGCTTTTTGCACGGCATCAACTATGCTTTCCGGTGACTTAAATTGAGGATACCCCGAATAACCCCATTGGGATGAGCTAATGCTACATTCGAGATTTGCGACACTATAATCAAGCTTTTTTATATATGGAGAAAAAAACGAAAAAATCTCCCCAAAGTCATAAGTTTGATTAGTGCTGTTATAACACGACCTTAAAACTGGATTATGCAATAATATATCACCAACACTTCCTACTGTAGCAGTCGCTGTTGGTGTACTATTATTTATTTTACTCGATTCATTTTGCTGATTTTCTTGCAAAATATCATTCTTATTATTTGAACAACTATGTACTATCAGTAATATTCCACTAAATAATAGAACCAATGTTATACAAAGGATAAAAATTAATTGCCTATGTGACTTTTTTAATAATTTTTTATTGATCATAAATTCACTCTACTTTCAAGAAAGCTTATTTATAATCATAAACATTTAAATTCTTTTTTCAACAATAATTTTAATTGCTTCATGCTGCAGTTAAATTGTCATTGCAAGGCATTAGATTGCTTATTGAAGAAGTTAAACTCTTAAAATAAGCTATTTGTTCGTCCGCAAACTCAAAAGTATTAGCGATTATTTCAAGTGCACCCTTATCAGTCTTATAATTGTAAAGAGTTAAACCCATTAATGCTCCATATAAAAAACCAAAATTAGTAAACCCAAAAAGACTACCAATTCCTCCTAAAACTTGCCCTGCAAAGGAACCAGCAACCATAAAATTGCGTTGATGCCTTGTCTCATCCCAAAGCTTTAGTAAATTGTCTCCTCCACTATTACTAGCTTGTTGCAACACCTCAGAAATCTTTTTAACGAAACTTTTCTGCTCAGACGAGGACATCTGTTGATTTAAAGTATTAATAAAATTAGTAAAATTACAAGTTACTGATTCAATTTCACTTTTATTAGGCTTATTAACACAAAAATCACTACTATTTTGACCTTTAAATGCGCCATTTATTTCTAAAATACATTTAGGTATGCTACAAGTATTTTCAATGCCTTTACCAATGTATTTTTCTATATCTTCTAAATTAGTACTTTTTATATCTTTAAAAATAACTTTTTTATCTACAAACCCTACTTTGTCTGCAAAAGACACAATTCCCAGTGTTAATAGGCCATAAAAAATTGCATTTTTAAAACTCCATTTGAACACTTTTGTTAGACAATCCGTCATCTTATTAATTAATGTTGATTTTTTCTTTGATTTAATTACTTTTTTTAAAACGGTGGCCTTTCGGGTAGGCTGTTTTGCTTTCCTATCAGCAACTTTTTGTGTAAAGCCGCTTGATTTCTTGGTAATGACCCTTTTATTTACCTTTTTTGTTTTTTCTCGTTTATTCAAATGGCCATTTTTAATAGTGGTTATTTTATTAGGCAATGTTACACTTTTATTTAAATTTTCAGTTTTTACAGTGGTGGCTTTATTAGGCGATGCTACACTTGTTTTTGCATAACTACAAATTGGTAAGGTTTGTACAAGAATCATAGCTAGCATTAAAAAAATTGCGATCGTTTTCCGTGATTTCAAAATTATTGCTCCTTTTAATAAAAATCTAAAAATATTATATTCATTTTATCACAATATTTTTGAAAAACAAACCAACTTTCCTAAATTAATAACTTTTTCTTATAAATACAACAAAATATGCATCCATATCACAAAAATTAATATAAATTATTTATCAACAAGATTTTTATAAATATCAATATACTTATTTGCTGAATTTTTCCAGCTATTGTCGCACATCATGGCCCTTTTTACAAGAATTTCCCAGCCTTTATGTTGCCAATACCCAGCAACTGCTCTTTTTATAGCATTCATCATGTCAAGAGAATCGTAAGTTTTAAACGTAAACCCATTTCCTTTTTGATCCCCACTGTCTTTAATCGTATCAAAAAGGCCCCCTGTTTCTCTTACTATGGGGATCGAACCGTATTTCAAGGCTATCATTTGGGAAATACCGCATGGTTCAAATTTTGAAGGCATTAAAAAAATGTCCGATGCAGCATAAATCTTATGTGAAAGTTCCGGAACAAAACCGTGACAAAAACTGAATCTACCTTTGTATTTTCCTTGCATATAATCAAAAAAGTGCTCATATTCTTTAAGCCCTGAACCCAGTACAACAAACTGTATGTTTTCAGTCTTCATTACTTTATCAAGCACTTCTTTAACAAGCTCAAGGCCCTTATCTTCAACAAGTCTTGTAACCATTCCTATAAGCGGGATTTCCCCGCCATCATCTAAATTTAATCTAAGTCTTAGTTCCTTTTTGTTAATAGTTTTTCCAGGTAAATCTTCAACCGAATAATTTTCATATATGTCAATATCTGTTTCTGGGTTATAAATGGATGTATCTATCCCATTTAAAATTCCAACTATTTTCCACTCACTTTTTTGCAGCACATGGTGAAGGCCGTAAGAAAACCATGAGTTTAATATTTCTTTAGCATATGTTGGACTAACAGTTATAATTTGGTCAGCTGTCTCTACAGCTCCCTTCATAAAATTTGTGCAACCATCATAGTGAACAATGAAACTATCTTTTTCTTCAACCCCAACAATATCTTTTATTACTGACTTATCAAATTTCCCCTGATAATGTATATTATGGATTGTAAAAACTGTTTTCATTTTAGAATAATATTCATAATGAGAATAAATAAGCCTTTGATAAACTGGAACAAGTGCTGTCTGCCAATCATTTGCATGTATAATATCTGGTTTAAAATCTATTTTAGGAAGCATTTCAAGAATTGCCCTTGAAAAAAAAGCAAACCTTTCAGCATCGTCAAAATGCCCATAGATTTCTGGCCTTTTAAAATAATATTCATTATCAATAAAATAATATATAATTCCTTTGTAGTTAATTTCAAATAATCCGCAATACTGACTTCTCCATGAAACAGGTACATAAAAATATGTACTTAATTTCATTTTGCTTTTAAACTCTTCTGGTATACCCTCATATAAAGGCATCACTATGCGGCAATCTATGGCCTTACTTCTAAGCGCACAAGGCAAAGAGTATGCTACATCAGCTAACCCCCCCGATGACATAAATGGAAAAGCCTCGCTCGCACAAAATAAACATTTCAAACTTTTTAAACTCTCCTTTAAACCTTTTAACTTTTATAATAGCTTACCCTATTTTAAAAATATTTGGTGGTACTAAAGAAGTAACCGAATAATTTCCTGTGTGGAAATTAGACCATTATTTAAATCTTCTTTTTCTAAAATTATACTAAGCTAGACTTTCTTATGTATACAGGATAAGATCTAAACCCCATTAAAACTCGTTCGTCTTTTACTGTAACATCTTTATCAGTAATAATATAATTTAAATTGCAATTTCTCCCTATAATTGTGTCCTGCATTATCACACAGTTCGAAACCTTAGAACCTCGTCCAATTTTAACTCCCTTAAAGATAATACTGCTTTCTACTTCACCATCAATTCTGCAGCCATTTCCCACTAAAGAATTTTTTACATTTGCACTAAGTCCATAATGAGCTGGCATATCGTCACGAATTTTTGTATATATAGGAGCTTTGCTATGAAATAACTCATTCCTTGATTCTTTATCTATTATTTTCATATTAGCTTCAAAATAAGAATCCATAGAAGTTATTACTTGATTAAACCCCGTGCACTCGTAGCTATAAACTCTACATTTTGTTACATTTTTTTGAAGAATATCTTTATCAAAATCAATTTTACTGTTGCTAATGCACCCATATACTAAATCCAGTAAAAGCTGTTTTTTAATAATTGTCATGTTAATGCCAAAATTACATTCTCCTTTCAACTTTGGGTCTATTCTAATTTGTCGTATCCTGCCATCATGCTCAAGGGAAAACACCATCATTCTCGTCGCTTTTTGGGGGAAAACTCCTCTTTTGTACACTAAAGTTATATCAGCCTCATTTTGTATATGCGTATTTAATACATCTGCGTAATTAATGCTACAAACCACATCACAATCAGATAAAAGGACATATTCTTTATTTGAATCTTTAATAAACTTTGCTATAGAATAGATCATTTCCATTCTATTATTAAAATCACCTTTATTGCTTCCAAACGGTGGAAACACAGAAAGTCCATCTCTGCGCCTTGATAGATCCCAAGACTTTCCTGAACCTAAATGATCCATTAGCGATCCATAATTTCTTTTTGTAATAACAGCAACTTTATTTATACCAGAGTTGACCATATTGGAAAGAGGAAAATCTATCATTCTATACCTTCCACCAAAAGGAACAGACCCAAATGCCCTTTTATCTGTAAATTCTCTTATTAAATCATCTCCAACATTTGAAAAAATAACCCCTAGAACACTATTTCCCCTCATCCCATCATCCTCCAAATATATTATGCTCCACCATTGATTTTGGCTTAACTATGGTGTTCGCACTTATACTTATATTATCTCCAATAACTGTTATTCCCCAATCTTTTTTATTTAACATTTCCTCTGGCCTAGCTCCAATAACAGCATTGTCACCTATAACAGCACCTTCTGAGATCACTGTATATTGAACTTTAGCCCCATCACCTATTATTGTACCAGGCATAATAATAGAATCTTTAATAATCGCTTTGTGGCCTACCTGCACTCCTGGGAACAACACAGAAAAGTCTATTTCTCCATGTATGTTGCAACCATCAGATATTAAAGAATTTTGAACCCTTGCGCCTTTTGCAATATAGTGCGGAGGTAAAACTGGATTTCTAGAATATATTTTCCATGATTCGTCACTTAGATTTAGCTCTACATTAGGGTTTAATAAATCCATATTTGATCCCCAAAGGCTTTCAATCGTTCCAACATCTTTCCAATAACCTTTAAAATCATATGCAAAAAGTTTTTCTCCAGACTTTAACATTGATGGTAAAATATTTTTCCCAAAATCTTTACTGGATTTTGGGTCCTCTTCATTTTTTTTTAAGTACTTTAAAAGTTTGGGCCAAGTAAACACATAAATTCCCATAGAAGCTTTTGTACTTTTAGGTTTTTTAGGCTTTTCTTCAAACTCATAAATTGAGCCATCTGGATTTGTGTTTAATATACCATAACGCGAAGCTTCATTTATTGGCACATTTATAGCCGCTATAGTACATGATGCATTATTTTCTTTGTGAAATGCAACCATCTTAGAATAGTCCATTTTGTATATATGATCTCCTGACAATATAACAACAAAATCAGGGTTATATCTCTCTATATAATCTATATTTTGATATATTGCATTTGCAGTTCCCTTATACCAGTCTGCACCACGATTTCTTTGATAAGGCGGCAAAACCTGCACACCACCATTCATTAAATCTAAATCCCATGGCTGCCCATTTCCTATATATTCATTAAGGACTAAAGGTTGATATTGAGTTAATACCCCAACTGCCTCTATTCCTGAATTTACACAGTTTGATAATGGAAAATCTATTATTCTATACCTCCCGCCATATGGTATAGCTGGCTTGGCAAGTTTTTTTGTAAGAACTCCAAGCCGACTCCCCTGACCTCCTGCTAACAACATCGCAACCACGCTTTGTTTCGGATACATACAGTTCTTGCCCCTCCTCCTATATTAATTTATGAGTAATAATGAACCACCTTCCGCTACATCCTCTTAATTAATAGTCTTAGTAACTATCAAAAAACAGTGATTCATTTCACTTTCTTGTTCAAACTTATGTGCTCTTTTATAAAAAAACTTACAGACAAAGGAGCTATTTTTAATAAAATTGAATTCTCAAAACCATGCATAGAAATTTTTTGTGACTGGACCTTCCCATTAACTAAGCCATGCCCACCCCACTCTACAGCATCTGTTGTAAACACTTCAGTATAGGTTCCTTCATTTGGAACCCCTACACTATAGCTTTCTCTCCCCATGGGTTGAAAGTTACATACGGCTATTAATTCCTCACCTTTTTTATCTATTCGCCTAAAGCTTATTATACTTTTTCGATAATCATCATTGGCAATCCAAGAAAACCCTTCACAGGAAAAATCTTTTTCCCAAAGTTGCGGTGTTTTTATATAAAAATAATTTATTGATTTAAAAAAATCATGTAATTGTCTATGTTTAGGAAAATCAAGAAGTAACCAGTCTAATTCGGCCTCAAAATTCCATTCTTTAAATTGTCCAAATTCAGTACCCATAAAAATTAGTTTTTTACCCGGATGTGCCATCATATACGCTATGAAAGCCCTAACTCCTGAAAACTTCATCTCGTACTCGCCATGCATTTTGTTTATTAAAGAGCCTTTTCCATATACTACTTCGTCATGTGATATTGGAAGTATAAAATTTTCCGAAAGGGCATAATCAAATGAAAAAGTTATATCTTTATGGTTATCTGGCCTAAAATAGGGATCTGTTGAAATATACCTTAGCGTATCATTCATCCAGCCCATATTCCATTTATAATTAAACCCAAGACCCCCACTTTCAGTTGGCCTCGAAACCATTGGCCAAGCTGTAGATTCTTCGGCTATCATCATGGTGTTAGGAAACTCAAAAAATATTGCTTGATTAAGCTTTTTCAAAAATTCAACAGCTTCTAAATTTTCATTTCCACCAAATTTATTGGGAAGCCATTCTCCTCGTTTTCTACTATAATCAAGATACAACATAGACGCTACTGCATCAGCTCTTATGCCATCTATGTGATATTTGTCAAGCCAAAACATAGCATTTGAAATTAAAAAGCTTACAACTTCGTTCTTCTCATAATCAAAGATTAAGGTACCCCAATCTTTATGCTCACCTTTTCTAGTGTCTGAATATTCATAACTTGGGGTACCATCAAACTTAGCTAAGCCATGGATATCCTTCGGAAAATGTGCCGGCACCCAATCTATAATTACGCCAACATTTTCTTGATGGCACTTGTCCACAAAAAACATAAAATCAGTTGGCGTTCCAAAACGTGAAGTTGGCGCAAAATACCCTAGGACCTGATACCCCCATGACGCATCGTATGGATATTCTGTTATTGGCATTAATTCTATATGTGTATATCCCATCTCTTTAACATATGGTATAAGTTCTTCTGCCAAAGTTTTATAGGAAAATGTACTTCCATTCTTATATCTTTTCCAAGAACCTAAGTGCACTTCATAAACATTTACTGGAATATTTAAAACTCCTTGATTAATCTTATTTTTTATCCAGCTTGAATCATTCCACTTATATTTATCTATATCAAAAATTTTAGAAGCGGTTCCAGGACGCATCTCAAAATGATAAGCATATGGATCTATTTTTAAAACAGTTTTTCCATCTGGTCCTGTTATGCTAAATTTATATGCAGAAAATTCTTTTAATGCTGGTGTAACAAAGCACTCCCAAATCCCATCCTTATTAATTTTCGTCATAGGGTTTTGTGAAGTGTTCCAAGAATTAAAGTCACCCACCACCGAAACAAACTTAGCATTTTTTGCCCATAATCTAAAAACTGTACATGCTTGTCCCTTTACACATATATTGTGTGCACCAAAATATTCATATGCCTTATAGTTTTTTCCAGAAAAAAATAAATCTAAATTTACATCATTTTTTAAGTGCATACAATAATACTCCTTTAATATTTTTTAAGTATTTACCAACTACAATTATATCAAAATTTAAAAAATTTTCAACTGTTTTTTGTATTTTTTGCACCACAGATAATATTATTCTCGTTAAAAATCTAAATTTAAAACAATAAGAAAATTTTAACACAAACAGCCTGTCGAATAACAAAAAATTCAAGTACTAATGCTGCCTGACTCTCAATACTAAAAAATTTAGGACCTTAAAATGTACTTTGACTTATTTTTCAAAATGTATTACATTAGTAATAAACAAGGTTTATAAAAAGATATTGACAAATAAGGAATAAAAACATATAATTATTTATTGTAATGTTAAGGGTTGTATTTGGCACTGTATACTTAACTAAGTTCAGCCTTTTTCAAAATTTTAAATTTACTTATGCATTGTCTTTTTAAGGAGGTTATATAAATGGCAGTACCAAAACGTAAAGTTTCAAAAGCTCGACGTGATAAAAGGCGTTCTACAGTTTGGAAATTAGAGGCTCCAACCCTTGTTAAATGTCCAAAATGTGGCGAATTTAAAGTTTCTCATAAAGTTTGCAAAGTTTGTGGCACTTACAATGGCCGAGAAGTTTTAAAAATAGAAGCATAATAGCCTATTTTTTTGATGGAGAAGGAATTAACCTTCTCTGTTTTTTATTTTCAATGAAATTTTATAAAATTTGCAACTTTTATGTTTAATATGATAATATACATTATTATGGTGGTTTATACTCTTTGCAATTAAGTAAAGATAAATCAAATACCACTATAAACTAATTTTTATAGCAAGTATTATTTTTTGTTTGGAGGAATAATTATGAAAAAAAATATCGCAGTTTTATTTGGTGGAGTTTCGTCAGAACATGAAGTATCAAGAAGATCTGTCGTATCAATTATAGATAACTTGAATAAAGATAAATATGAAATATTCCCTATTGGCATAACAAAACTTGGCAAGTGGTATTGGTACTGTGGAAACATTGAAAACATTCCTGACGGCTCTTGGGAAACCGATACCGCTAACAAAAAAGAAGCTTTCATCTCCCCTGACTCTTCTGTTCACGGTATGTTAGTGGTAAATAACGGTAATTGTGAAACTATTAATATAGACGTTGTTTTTCCGGTACTCCATGGAAGAAATGGTGAAGACGGAACTGTACAAGGCTTATTTGAGCTTGCAAAATTGCCTTATGTTGGCTGCGGAGTATTAGCCTCTAGTGCCTGTATGGATAAAATTTTTGCTAATATAATTTTAACTGCTGCCGGTGTTAAAAAAGCTAGGTTTTGCTTTATTTACACCTATGATTTTGATAAAGACCCTGAAAAGAGTTTGGATCACATTGAAAAATCTCTAGGCTCATATCCAGTTTTCGTTAAACCTTCAAATGCAGGATCATCAGTTGGTATTAGCAAAGCTTCAAGTCGTGAAGAACTCATAAAGGCCATAAAAATTGCCGCTGAACATGACCATAGAATACTAATAGAAGAAACCATAGTTGGCCAAGAAGTTGAGTGCGCTGTACTTGGTAACTCTGAACCAATTGCTTCAATTATAGGAGAAATTGCCCCTGCAAATGAATTTTATGACTACGAAGCAAAATATGTATCTGATTCAAATCTCTACATACCAGCACACATAGATGATGAAACTTCAGCTTTAATGCAAGAAATAGCAAAAAAAGCTTATTTAGCTATGGGCTGCCGTGGATTATCAAGAGTGGACTTTTTTGTAAGGGAAAGTACAAAAGAAATTTTATTAAACGAAATAAACACTTTACCTGGCTTTACATCAATTAGCATGTATCCAAAACTATTTGAAAACTCTGGTATCCCAACACCAGAATTGTTAGACAAGTTAATCGATTTAGCATTGGAGAGATTTTTAAAGAATGAAAAATAAACCTATAGGCGTTTTTGATTCTGGCCTTGGTGGACTTACTGCGGTTAAAGAACTTTTAAAAATTTTGCCACATGAAGACATTATTTATTTTGGCGATACCGGTCGTGTCCCATACGGAAACAGAAGCCGTGAGACCATAACTAAATATGCACAAGAAGATGTATCTTTTCTTTTATCGTTCGATGTTAAAATGATAATTGCTGCATGTGGAACTGTAAGCTCTGTAGTTTCTGATCTTGGGGAAAACCTTAACATACCATTTACAGGCGTAGTTAAGCCAACCGCTAAAGCTGCAGCCGTAGCTACAAAAAATGGTAAGATTGGAATTATAGGAACTACCGCAACAATAAAAGCTGCAGCTTATCAGAATGAAATCAAAAGAATAAACAATAAAATAGAAGTATTTTCACAGGATTGTCCTCTATTTGTTCCACTTGTTGAAAACGGATTTTTAGATAATGACCCTATTACTTTGGAAGTTGCTAAAAGGTACCTTTCTCTTTTCAAAGAGAAAGGTATTGATACACTTATCCTTGGATGTACACACTACCCAATTATAAGCTCTACCATTTCAAAAGTTGTTGGGTCGCATGTTAAAATTATTGACTCTGGCAAAGAAACGGCTTCATTTGCTTTTAAAAAATTAAAAGCAAATAATCTTTTGAATGGCAAAACAAACCCAGGAAACTGCTCATTTTACGTTAGTGATACTATAGAATCATTTTCAAAAACAGCTAATTTATTTCTTGGTAAAACATTGAACCAAACTGTAAAAAAGATAAACATAGATATGCAAACTTTTGAAACTGATGTTACTTTAAAATAAAAGGAGTGCAGCTTAAATTAACATGGGAAAAGATTATATTGTTTCAATTATAGGAACTCAAATAACCGGCGAACAAGCAGAAGAAGTTCAACTTTTAGTGCCTTGTTCTTATCGTAAAACAGAAAACACGGTATATTTAAACTATAGTGAATTTGATAAAAATAATGATAATAGTGAAATAAAATCAACTTTAGAAATAGATGAAAACAATATGGTCACTTTAATACGAGATGGCACTCAAAAATCAAAACTTACTCTTGAAAAAGGCAAAAGGCATCTTTGCAGTTATAATACAGATTTTGGTACAATTATGATAGGTGCTTTTGCTAAAGAAATAAATTATGATTTAAATGAAAATGGCGGGTTTATAGAGCTTTTATATTCGCTTGATGTAAATACGGAATTTTTAAGTACAAATTTGGTTCTTATAAGAATTAAAAAAGGAGAAAATAAAAATGTCTCAAATTGTAAATGAAACTATAGAAAACTTAAAAAAGCGAATAATTGCAACAATAAATTTTGCCAAATCGGAAAAATTATTACCCGAAACCGAATTACCTGAGTTTATAATAGAGGTGCCTGCAAATAAAGATAATGGCGATTTCTCGACTAATGTTGCTATGATATCCGCAAAAATTTTTAAAATGGCACCAATAAAAATTGCAGAAATAATCAAACAAAACCTTGATTTAACTAATTCCTTATTTGACCGTGTTGAAATAGCTGGTGCAGGATTCATTAATTTCTTTTTAAATGATATGTTTTACGCTAAAATTTTAAACGACATTTTAGAAAAAAGTGACAATTACGGCCACTCCGATTTTGGGAAAAATAAACGTGTTATGGTAGAGTTTGTATCTGCCAACCCTACCGGCCCAATGCATATGGGAAATGCTAGAGGCGGTGCTTTAGGTGACTGTTTAGCTTCGGTATTAGAAGCTTGCGGGTACAACGTACATAGGGAATTTTACGTAAATGACGCTGGTAATCAAATCGACAAATTTGCTATGTCTCTTGATATAAGATATCAGCAATTGTTTAATTCTGATTCAAATATAGAATTACCTGAAGATAGTTATCACGGTGAAGACATTATTGATTTGGCTCGTAAGTTTTCTTTAGTTAATGGTGACAAATACCTAAATGTAGATGAAAAAGTAAGAAGAAAAGCTTTAGTTGATTTTGCTTTACCCAAAAACATTGAAAAAATGAAATCAGATTTAACTAAATACAGAATTAAGTATGATGAATGGTTTTATGAAAGTTCTCTTCATAAAAGTGGTGAAATTGAAGAAGTGATTGACATTCTCAAAAACCAAGGATTAACTTATGAAAACGATGGGGCCTTGTGGTATAAAGCAAAAAGTCATAGTCTTGAAAAAGATGAAGTTATTATTAGAAGAAATGGCACATACACATATTTTATAGTAGATGTAGCCTACCACTATAACAAATTTGTAACGAGAAAATTTGACCTGTGTATAGATCTTTTAGGAGCTGACCATCATGGGCATGTTCAGCGAATGAAAAGCATTATGTATGATCTTGGAATTGATGGTTCAAGATTAAATGTTTTGTTATTTCAGTTGGTACGGCTTGTTAAAAATAATGAAGTTGTAAAAATGAGCAAGCGAACTGGACGAGCTATTCAACTTTCAGATCTTTTAGATGAAGTGCCTGTTGACGCAGCTAGGTTCATTTTTAATATGAAAGAAGCTAACTCGCAAATGGACTTTGATTTAGATCTTGCAAAAAAACAGGACTCGCAAAATCCAGTTTATTATGTACAATATGCTCATGCTAGAATATGCAGCATTTTAAGAACTTTAAAAAATGATAGCATTACTCCCTGCAAATGCACGCTTGATAAACTTTTAAAACTTACCACACCAGAAGAAAAAGATTTGATCCGACATCTTTCTAACTACACAAACGAGCTCACTGAAGCTGCTAAAAATTATGATCCTGCTCGAATTACTCGATATGTGGTAGACCTTGCAACACATTTTCATAAATTTTATACTATTTGCCGTGTTAAGACAGATAATGAAAATCTTATGATGGCAAGGTTATCACTTTGTATTGCTGTTAAAACCGTTATTAAAAACATTTTAACCATGTTTAAAATAAGTGTTCCTGAAACAATGGCAAATGAGTAAAATTATTAAAAACCTACACATTATCTGTTACATTAGATAATACGTAGGTTTTTATTTTTATTTAAGTGAATAAAGTTAGCACTCAGCACTCATTGATTTTTTAGCCTTTTGTGCACCTAGTTTTGTTCTTACATCTTGTCCACAAAAGTTAAGTAATTTATAGTGCCCCCAAAGACGTGAAACCAAGCGTTCTGAATAACTGGTCTGAATTTTTTTAGGCGGAATATTAGTACTTATTATGGTTGGTTTATTGTAAAGAATTCTGGAATTTATAATGTTATATATTGTGGAATTGGAAAAAGTAGTCTGAAACTCTGTACCCAGATCATCTAAAATCAAAAGGTCACAATTGATTAAATGTATTTCACTATCTTCATTGTCTTCAGTACGGCGAAACCTTTCTTTTTCAAGCTTAGATACTATAGCTGGTGTTGAAGCATAAATAACACCAAACCCTTTATTTATAGCAGTATTAGCTATAGCTAAAGATAAATGAGTTTTTCCAAGGCCAGTAGCACCATTCATAAAAAGATTTTCAGAATCTAGATTAAATTTATCAGCATAATTAATGCAGTGGTTTAATATTCTTTCCATCTTCCTTCTGTTGGAAACACCTGTTCCTGTTTCTTCTGATGAGTAATATTCTAGATTAAAAGAATCAAAAGTAGAAAGAGAAAGCGGAGATAAATTATTTAATCTTTTATAGGTTTCAGATCGCAAAAGTTTCTTAAAACATTCACACATCTTACCATCTACATAGCCCGTATCTTTACATTTATTGCAATCATAGCTCACCTCAAGATAATTAAGAGGTAAATTTGCATTAGTTAAAATTTCATTTAGTTCGTTTTGCAAAGATAAGTTAAAATTCTTTAGCTTTTTTAATTGTTCCTTTGTATCATTGCCATTCAAAACTGATTTGGCTACTGAAACTGCTGTTTGAGATAAAAGCGTTTCAATTTCTCGAGCTCTATTAAAACGCATATAAAACAATCGTTTTTTCTTTTCATTCTCACGTACGTTTTTAGCTCTTACACTTTCAAGAATTTTATTTGCTAGTTCATAAGTCTCATAACTATAACCCATTTTTTAAACTAACCCCCACAATTAACATCTGCTTAAAACGTGAAAACTTAAATACCCTGCGAAAAATCATATAATTTAACCCACGCCGTATCTTTTTTATTTATTCCAATTTTTAATCCATCATCTTTTGCAATTTCAATTATATCATCACAAAAACTTAAAAGTATACCTTTTATATCTTTTTGTCCATCGCTTTGAGGTCTTATTAGGTGAATAATAATATTTTTCCCGGAACATTTTTCAAAGTGTTCTTTTTTAGTAAGCTCCCTTTCTATTCCTGGCGAGCAAACTTCTAAACAATATGGAATTGATATTGTGTCCAATTGATCTAGTGGTGAGTCTATTGCTCGACTCATTTTTTCACAGTCATCTATTGTAACACCATTTGGCCTGTCTATAAATATCCTAAGATACCAAGATGACCCCTCCTTTAAAAATTTTACATCCCAAATAGAAAGTCCTAAATCACCTGCTAATTTTATGGCTAAACTTTCAACTTGAGACACTGTATTACTTTTTTTCATTATTTATTCTCCTCTTTACCATAACAAAAAAGCGGCATCATGCCACTTTATTACTTATTTGTTATCTCCTCAAGTGCCTTAGCTAGTTGATCTGGGCAAGAAGTCCCTCTTCCTCCACAATCAATATTTTTACATTTTTCTATTACATCCTTTATTTTCATACCATTAACCAAGGATGAAATTGCCTGAGTGTTTCCACTGCAACCACCTACAAATTCAACCCCCTGTATTTTATCTCCATCAGTTTTAATTATAATTTCTTTAGAACAGGTTCCTTGCGTTTTATAAGAATATTGCATAAAAAAACCTCCATAATAATTTAAACTACTTTAAATTATATTATAGCATAAAATCTATTGTCAACTTTATAAATTTTTTACATAAACCAGAAAAACACTTGTAAAAAAGATTTTTTTCTGGTATAATAACTCTGTTTCTGTTTAAGCGATTAAGAAAATGTTGTCGAAACTTAGTATTGCAAAAGGGAGGACTTAGACTTTTTCACCTGGAGAATAATTGTTTTTTTCAGAAAAGCAATTGGCATACATTTTTGACTTACAGCTCTTAATTAGTCGCGATCAGAAAAAGTTTTAAATTTTTATCGAGGAGAATGTAAAAATGACCACAACCAAGCCTAAAGAGTTTAGCAAATTTCAGGCTATCGTTTTTCCTATTCATAAGTTTGAGCTTAGGAAATTTTTACCCATGAGCTTTCTGCTATTTTTTATTCTTTTTGTTTACACTTTAGTTCGTGACCTTAAAGATGTATTTGTTCAATATCAAACTCATGTTTGGTTAAAAGATGGCGTTCCCGATAGCTCTGCTTCATCTCAACTTATAAGTGCACTTAAACTTTGGTATGTTTTGCCATTTGCGTTCTTAGCCGTTATGCTATTTACTGTTTTAATGAATAAATTTGGTTCCAAAAAAACGTTTTATATAATAGTATCTTCGTTTATGGTCTTTTATGCTTTATTTGGATTTTTTTTGTATCCAAACCTTGACCATTTAATGATGTCTTCAGAACAAATTACTAGCATGGTTGCTGGAGTTCCAGGTTTTTTTAAAACTTTAGTTACTTGTGCTGGCAATTGGCCAATAACTTTATTTTATATTTTCTCTGAAATTTGGGGAACAATGGCTATATCTTCTTTGTTTTGGCAGTTTGCAAATGCTACCACAATGAAAGATGAAACCAAAAGATTTTTTGGTTTGTTTTCATTAATTGGAAACGCAGGTGTTGTTATTGCCGGTGTAACCATCAAAAATGCCTTAAAAGATTATTCTATTCATAATGTTATGATACTAATGCTATCTGTTTTGCTTTGTGGTGCTTTCGTTTTAGCTACTTACGCTTATATTAATAAGAAAGTCTTAACGGATGCAAGTTTGTTTGATCCGTCTCAAATTAAAGAAAAGAAGAAAAAATCAAAAGAAAAAGTCAGCGTTATGGATGGAATCAAATTCCTATTTACCAACACTTACTTGCTTTTAGTTGCTGTTTTAGTTATGGGTTATGGTATTGCTGTCAATTTTGCTGAAGTTGTTTTAAAAACTCAAATGAAGGCAGCTTTCGATAAAACTGAATATGCCTCCATGCAGGGTAACTTGTCAATATTCACCGGTGTTTTTACAATTGTTATAACTTTATTTGCAGCTAATGTTTTAAGACGTTGCAAATGGAAGATTTCTGCCGCTGTAACTCCTGCTATATTTTTAATTCTCGGAACAATTTTCTTTGCTCTTACACTTTATAATAAATTTGTAAGTCCAACATTCTTTGGTTTTTCTGCTCTCACACTTGCAATTTGGTTTGGAATTATACAAGATGCTATGGTTAAAAGTGTTAAGTATTGCTTGTTTGATTCAACAAAGAGCATGGCATATATTCCACTTGACGAAGACACTAAAACCAAGGGACAAGCCGCCGTTGAAGTCATTGGCGGACGTGCCGGTAAAGCTGGTGCTTCTCTTATTCAACAAATTATGTTTGGTATCATTCCTGGCCTTATGAATCACGTAGTAACAATCGTTGCTATATTTGTAGTAACAGTTATTGCTTGGATTGCCTCCGTATTCCGTCTCAGCCCGAAGTATGAAAAGGCTGTAGAGGAAATGAATGAAAATGATGAAAAAGTTGCAGTAACTGAAAATTAATTTTAATAAAAAAGCCACCGGTTATTCCGGTGGCTTTTTATATTAACATTTAAATATAAACCCTATCTTATACCACATCTAAATTAAACTCCTAAAAAACTTTTAGATATCTGGCCCCCACTAAAAAAACATCTCATATAGGCATTTTATCACATTAAACAGACGAATTAAGAAAAAGTTAGATATTATACTTTTTCTAACTTTTTAGGTGTATTTCATCTATTCTACAACCTGTTGAGTAATAAATAATTTATTTCCTTCAATTTTCGCCTTTGCACCAACTGGAATAGTTAAAGGATTTTTCAAGTGTCCCGCATGTATATTATAAATTATTGGGATATTTAATTCCTTAAGTACATCAAACGCTGCATTTAATAGTTTTTGTTCCGATTCCCCTTTGACTGGTGTCAAAGTACCTACTACTATTCCTGAAAGCTTTTCTAAATTACCTGATAATTTAAGCTGCCAAAGTAAACGATGTAACCTGTAAGCACTTTCTTCTACTTCTTCAAAGAATAAAATTTTATCTTTAAAATCAATTTGATATGGTGTACCCATTAAGCATTGAGTCAAACATAGATTGCCTCCAATGATATTGCCCTCACAGGTTCCATCTTTATACACTTTAAAAGGCGAATCATCATCAATATTTTTAAGCTCAGTTAAATCTTTAGGATTCATTAACATATCAAATAAACAGTCAAATGTTTTAGTTTCTTGACAGTTAAATGAAGCACCCACCATTGGGCCATGAAAACTTACAACCCCAGCCTTTTCAAAAATTGGAATTAATAAAGCAGTTTCGTCACTAAATCCTACAAATATAGGCTTATTTTTTCTAAAGGCTTCGTAGTCTATTTTGTCTAAAATGTGCATAGCACCATACCCACCCCAAAAGGCAAATATAGCCTTAACTTCAGGCTTTCTAACTGCATTATTAAAAGCATCTGCTCTTATTTGTTCTGTGCCATCGCCAAGTTCTAATTCTGTGGGTTTAAAACTTTCATTTGCGACAATTACCTTAAAACCCCGTTCTTCTAGTTTTTTTATTACATAAGGAATCCTTTCTTGTAGTATATCTTTACGAGAGACCGTTGTTCTTGATGGCTCTAAAATGCATATAGTATCTCCAGCTTTTAAAGCAGAGGGTGTCAAAAGCTCCCCTTCGAATGCTAAAACATTTAATTTGATACTACCAAAAGCCATAAAAACCATAGTGAAACAAAATAAAAGAAATTTAGAAAGTTTATTCATTTTAGATATCCTCCAAAATATGTAATTATGCTTTTATTATATAACATTATATTCGTCAAAATAAAATTATTAGAACAAGAAAAGTTGGGACGCCACCTTTTCCAATATTTAAATTTCTATACAACACTTTATCATATACAAACGAGATAAATTGAGATAATTTTATTTTTTTAAAGGATAACAACCGCTTGGTATAGCCTGATACTTGACAAAATTAAATTACTATCCTCAATTTCATATTTTATTTTTCACTTGTAATAATTATTTCACCAAGTTTTTATGTCTTAACTATGCATCCTTTAAATAATCGTAAAGTCCTTCAATCACATGTTTTTTATAAAGATAAATAAACGTAATTTATCTTTTTCATTTATTGGGCCCCCTTTCAGCTTTTTTCAACTACTTTGATTATAAAATATGTTCAAAATACTTTTTTTTTAGTGTCTTCATCATATTCGGCTAGTTTTCTTACTTTTATTTTTTATGCTTTTTATTACATCTTATGTTTTTGAGTACTTACAAAAGGTGTCACGTCTTGACTTTTATGGTATCTTGCTGTACAATTAAGTGCAGTTTTAAATTAAAGATCATAGTCTATTTTTTATTTTGTTTCGGGAGACAATATTAATGGAAGATAAAAGCCGTACGTATAATAAAAATTTTTTTAATACGTCACATAAATACTCCGGCAAAAACTATAAGTTTACACTATCCCAAAGAATGTATTTACCAATTAAATGTTTATTTGACATTATAATTTCATTTATTACAATTTGTTTGTTATCTCCTTTATTAATCACTGTATCAATATTAATTAAAGCTACATCTAAGGGGCCTGTTGTGTTTTCACAAGAACGAGTTGGCCTGCATGGAAAAGTAATAAAAATATATAAGTTTAGAACGATGGTAGAAAATTCTCCTAAAAATGTACCAACAGGAGATCTAGAATCCCCTCATGCATATATAACTAAGATTGGAAAAATTTTAAGAATTACAAGTATTGATGAAATCCCTCAATTATTTAATGTTTTTAAGGGTGAAATGAGTTTGATTGGTCCTCGTCCTCTTATCCTCAATGAAGTAAAAGCTCATGAAAAGCGACTTCAAAATGGAGTTTATCTTATTCGACCAGGAATAACCGGTTTAGCGCAAGTTAATGGCAGGGATTTTTTAGATATAGAAAAAAAAGTTGAATTCGACACTGCTTATTTACACTCGCTTTCATTAAAAATGGATCTATATCTAATTTTAAAATCTATAATTGTTGTCTTTAGTCATTCTGACCTTTCTGAAAATAAAAAATCATAAATTAATAAAATTCTCAAAAAGGACCTGTACTTACCAGGTCCTTTTTGAGATTGTAAAATTTAAAAATCTAACACTACATATTACGTTTTAAATAAATAAGGTGGGCAACTGATGGTATACTTTCTCCTTGCTGCGATGAAGTAGGTGACATTAAAGCTCCTGTTGCCATAAACAACACATTCTCCAATTCCCCTTGTCTTAATTTATTTAATATAACAGAGCATAAAACTGAAGCTGAACAACCACAGCCAGAACCACCTGCATGAACATCCTGTTCCTTTTGATGGTATATTAAAAGGCCGCAATCAGAATGCTTACCTGCAATATCTATGTTTTCTCTTTCTAATAATTCTAATAATAATTTGCTACCAACTTCTCCTAAATCACCAGTTAAAATAAGGTCATAATTTTCAGGACCAGTTGATGTATCATTAAAAAAATCCATCAAAGTAGAAGCTGCAGCCGGTGCCATTGCAGCACCCATATTGTTAGCGTCCTTTATTCCAAGATCAATCATCCTGCCTATGGTAACTGCCGAAACAAATGGTCCTTTTCCACTGCCAACTACAATTGCACCTGACCCAGTAACAGTCCATTGAGCCGTTGGAGTCCTTTGACCACCATATTCTAGGGGAAATCTAAATTGCCGTTCGGCTGAACAAAAGTGTGATGATGTAACTGCTATACAGTTATTTGCCACTCCTGTTTCAACCATAATTGAAGAAAGGGCTAAAGTCTGAGCCATCGTAGAGCATGCTCCATATTGTCCAAGAAAAGGTATGTCTAAACTTCTAAGCCCAAATGTTGAAGAAATGCATTGGTTTAAAAGGTCTCCTGCAAAAATATAATCAACCTCTGAGGCAATAATTCCTGCTTTTTCTAAAGCTTTGTTTACGCTTTCAGTCTGAAGCTGACTTTCTGCTTTTTCCCAGGAATCTTCGCCCAAAGTTGTATCATCAAACGTATAATCAAAATATTGACCAAGCGGTCCTTCTGCCTCTTTTTTACCACAAACTGCTGCAAATCCATTAATGGATGGCATTTTTTCCATCTGAATTGTATATCTTCCAACTCTTTTAGCCATTATAAATTCCTCATTTCATAATAGTCTGTAAAATTAGTATTGACAGGCATTAAAAGATTTACTCAAAAGTTTGTCCATAAGCAATAACAACTATAAAAGACAATAAAACAAAGCCAGTAAAAAACAAGTTTCATTTACTTGAGTTTACTGACCATATAAAATGCACCTTATTTAATTTTTCAAACTGTCTTTAACTCTCTTATCTTCTCCATAATTAATCGGCTAGCATCTCTAAATTCTTTTCCTGTCCCTTCATTTATTCCTAAGTCCTTTATATCAAGTGGTTTACCTATTGAAATTAGGTTCCTTCTAAAAGCTTTTATTTTAAATTCCTTTTTTCCACAGATACAAATTGGAACAATTTTAGTATATGTATCAAAAGCTATTAACGCAGCACCTGTTTTTGGCCTTAAAAAGTCACCAGTTTTAGAGCGAGTGCCTTCTAAAAAAAGTCCTAAAACATTGCCTTTCCTTAATATGCTTTTAGCTGAATTTATCGCAGCCTTATCTCCTTTTCCCCTACTTACTGGAAAAGCTCCAAGCGCACTTAAAAGTCTTGCAAAAATTTTATTTCTAAAAAGTTCTTCTTTACCCATATAAAAAATTTGCCTATTTACTGATATAGCTAATATTAAGGGATCAGCTAACGACGTATGATTTGGGCACAAAATAACTCGTCCACTTTTGGGAATATTATCTTGTCCTGTTATTTCTACACGGTATATTAATTTAATTATTGGTTTAAAAATAAAAACTATTGCGTGATATAATCTTGATTTTTTCACAAAAATGTCTTCCTTTCTTCGATATTAAATTACAAATTAAATTTAGCGGATGTTTTTAACTTTTTATTTATTATACTTAACACACATTCTATAGATTCTTTTAAATTATATTCACTGGTGTCAATAATAACAGAGTCATCGGCTGGCTTGAGTGGCGCAACTTTTCTTATTGAGTCACTGCTATCTCTTTTTATAATATTATGTAAAATTTCATTATAATCAGCTGGTTCGCCTTTATCAATCATTTCATTGTAGCGTCGCTTTGCTCTTTTTTCGGTAGTAGCCGTTAAAAAGATTTTGACAGCTGCATGCGGCAATACAACTGTACCAATATCGCGTCCATCCATCACAACGTTATTTGTTAAGGCGATATTTCTTTGTAAATTCAGCAAAAAATCTCTAACTTCTGGAACTGCTGAAATTCTTGACGCCATAATTGAAATTTTTTCAAACCTTAATTGATTAGTTATATCTTCACCATTTAAGTATAGGCTTTGCAAATTATTTTCAAATTTAGGCTCTATACTTATTTGTTGAAGATAAAGCCTTATGTTATCTTCGTCTATATTATTTTTTACTGCAAACAAAGCAATTGCCCTATAAAATGCACCTGTATCTACATAAATAAAGCCCAACTTTTTTGCAATTGCTTTTGAAACTGTACTCTTACCAACCCCTGCTGGGCCATCAATGGCTATGGAAATCATAAATTAAACACTTCCCTTGCTTGAGGCAGATTTGCCTGCTAAAACTCCAGTAGAGAAAGCTATTTGTAAATTATATCCACCAGTATAAGCATCAACATCAATAACTTCACCTGCAAAATATAAAGATTTTACTACTTTTGATTCCATTGTTTTAGGGTTAATTTCTAAAACTGAAACTCCTCCAGAAGTCACAACTGCCTCTTCAATGGGTCTAAATCCTTCAATATCTATAGTAAAATTTTTCAAAAGCTTTACTAAATTATACCTCATATCCTTAGTAATTTGATTGCACTTCGTGTTTGACTCTATTTTTGAAAGGCCAACAATGACTGGAATAAGTTTTTTAGGCAGTAAATCTTTTAATGAATTTATAAAATCTCTATTAATATTCATCTCAAAATCCCTTTGGAGTCTCTTATCAAGCTTCATTTCGTCAAGAGCTGGTTTTAAGTCAATTATTATAGAATACCTATTTGGCATCATATTTTTCATATGTGAACTAGCACTTAAAATAATAGGACCTGATACACCAAAATGAGTGAATAACATTTCTCCAAAATCTTTATAAATAATCTTTTCTTTTATTTTATCTAAAACTTGAATGCCAACATTCTTTAAAGAAAGCCCTTGAAGTTTTTTACAAAATTTTTGATTTGATATTAACGGCACAAGCGATGGTATAAGTTCATTTAAAGTATGCCCTGCTTGTTTAGCAAATTTATATCCATCACCTGTTGAACCAGTTCCAGGATAAGACAGCCCGCCCGTTGCTATAATAGTAGCATCTGATAAAAATTTTTCTCCTGAATCTGTTTCTACTCCTTTGCAAACTGAGTCTTCAATTAATAACTTTTTTACCTGTTGGTTTATTATCTTGCAATTACTTGAGTTAAGCACTTTTTTTAATGTCTCTGCAACATCAGTAGCATTATCCGAAACAGGAAAAACCCTATTTCCTCTCTCTACTTTTAATTCCAAATTATTATCTTTAAAAAAATTCATAGTATCTTGCGGAGTAAATTCATTTATCGCACTATATAAAAATTTCCCATTTGAAGGAATAGAAGATATAAAGTTTTGCTCTGTGCAATTATTAGTTAAATTACAACGACCTTTCCCCGTGATTCTTATCTTTTTTCCAACTATTTTATTTTTTTCAAATAATATAACTTCACTATTATTTTTTGCAGCCGTAATTGCTGCCATCATACCGGCAGCTCCAGCTCCTATAACTAAAATCTTTTTTTCAGATATCAAGTTATTCTCCTTCAAATTAAACTTAATTAATAAGCACAACTAAATTTAAAAGTCTTATTTAACACACTTCATATTCGGATATATATGTTTCAAAAATTCATCTGGATATGTTTCATCTAAAAACTGCGTTAACCAATTGCTTGAAGGCACACCAGCTTTTCTGTCAACTTGTCTCCAAATAGCAAAACCTGAAATTGTCATATTTAAAATCATAAATACAAAAAAAGTCCAAGTAAGAACTTTACCAATGTCTAAAGGAATCTTTTCAATCAGCCCTGATAATTTAGGGTAAATATACCTTACCCACGCAAGTCCCAATAGCCCCCAGCACATTGCATATAAAAGATTTGTTCTTCCTGAAAAATTAAACTGCGTATTATTATAGTCCCAAGAAATTGTACCAAATACAAGCTCTTGCATTAAACTACATAGGTATTCATAAGTTCCTCCTACGAACATACATATCAAAAAAATCCAAAGATCTCGAACTTTTGTTAATTTACTTAACACAAACGTTATAACTACAGCACCAAATCCATAAACAGGATTAAATGGACCGTATATAACTCCCCATCTTATCTCAAAAGTATTTCCCCAAATCAGGCAATATGCTGTTTCTATTAAAACACCTGCTATACTACCAATAAAAAAAACCCAAAAAAGTTTATAAAAACCTAACTCTTGAGCAAAACCATTTCTTTTGGGCTTAACCACTATATCAGGTCTTCTTTGCAACCTTTTCATGCAAAACCTCCAAAAAGAAGCTTTTTTAAAATAAAGTCATGTTATCTTCTATTTTGTTCCAAAAACTCTATCTCCTGCATCACCAAGACCTGGAACTATATAACCGTGTTCATTGAGCCTTTCGTCCATTGCCGCACAATAAATTGGTACATCTGGATGAGCTTCTTCCAAAGCTTTCATGCCTTCAGGTGAAGCTATGATACACATAAATTTAACACTTTTGGGGTTATGTTTTTTTATTGTTGAAACAGCAGCAATTGCTGAGCCACCCGTTGCTAGCATCGGGTCTAAAATTATAACTTCTCTTTCATTAATGTCACTTGGTAGTTTACTATAATATTCTTTAGGTTTTAGCGTTTCAGGGTCTCTATATAAACCAATATGTCCAACCTTGGCAGCTGGCACTAATGTGGTAACTCCATCAACCATACCAATACCGGCTCTTAAAATAGGTACAAACGCAAGTTTTCTGCCAGCAATAACTTTGGTTTTTGCAATTGCAACAGGAGTCTCAACTTCTATTTCTTTTAATGGCAAATCTCTTGTTGCTTCATAGCACATAAGCATGGCAACTTCTGATATTAATTCACGAAACTCTTTAGAACCAGTGGTTTTATCTCGCAACAAAGATAACTTATGCTGTATTAATGGATGATCCATTATATACACTTGATTTTCCATAATTTTTATTACCCCTTTTAATAATTTTGAGTTTATAAAAACCTGCAATTACAGGATTTTTTCATTATTCTCTATTTCTTGTATTTGTTCTAATCTTTTCTGGTGCCTCCCGCCATCAAAAGGCGTCTCTAAAAATATCTTAGATAGCAACACAGCCTTGTCCTTATCAATAACTCTGCCGCCAAGACACAAAACATTGGCATTATTATGGCGCCTTGACATTTCTGTGCAAAATTCGTCCGTGCAAACCGCTGCTCTAATTCCATGAACTTTATTTGCTGCAATTGATACTCCGATTCCTGTTCCACAGCAAAGAATTCCACAATAACATTCGCCCTTTACAACAGCTTTTGAAACTGCCAATGCATAAGCAGGATAATCAACAGAGCTTTCGCTAGCAGTCCCAAAATCAATAAAGCTTATATCATTTGCATTAAAATAAGATTTTATAGCTTCTTTTAGTAAATACCCTCCATGATCAGCACCTAATGCTATTATCTTTTTTTTCATAAACTTATACCTCTCTTTTCACATAGCACTCTTTCAGCTTGTGGACGTCTAAGATAAGTTGGCACTAAGTTAGCTGCAGGAACAGCTTCGCCATTTAAAAACAGATCTCTACCAACATAAGCTACGCTTTTAGCTGTTTGACACTTAAAGCTTTCATTTGCAACACATAGACTTAAATTACATACTTTTTTATTATAACATAAATCCGCTCCATCTCCAACAAGAATTATCTTTTCATTGTATTTTGACAATTCTATATATAACTCATCAATTGAAATCGCTCTGTCTGGCGTCAATCTTGTTATTTTTCCATTCTCTATTTTAAATATAGCGTTATAAACTTGATTACACCTAGCATCCATAACTGCGCAAACTATACAATTTTCATTTATAACATTATAAGCTAAAGATTCCAGTGTAGATACAGAAACACATGGTTTTTTTAATGCTAAGGCCATTCCCTTTACAGCAGAAACACCTATTCTAACACCTGTGAAAGATCCAGGGCCTGCTGATACTGCAAAACAATCTATGGTATATAAATCTATTTTTGTGTTTTCCAATAAACTTTTTACCATTGGCAATAACGTTTGACTGTGGGTTAGCCCTACGTTAATATAAAATTCACCTAAAACTTTCTTATCTTCCAAAATTGCAACTGATGCCGATTTAGCAGAAGAATCTAGTGCCAGTATTCTCATAATTCGTTTATCCCTTCAAAAGTCAGTTCCCGCTCATTTTCATTTTTTCCATACCCTATATGCACCTTAATCGTACCTTGGGGTAAAAATTCTTCAATATTTTCACTCCACTCGGTTACTATTATTCCATCATTAATATAATCAAAAAAGCCAGTAGAATACAGATCTTCCTCGCTAGTTATACGATACATATCAAAATGATACACATTAAAAATGCCGTTATATTCATTTATTATTGCAAAAGTTGGGCTGGATACATTATCATCCATACCAAGTCCACAACACAAACCCCTAACAAAACAAGTCTTCCCAGCACCTAAATCTCCATAAAGAGCAATTATCTCCGTTCCGTAAAGTTTTTTGGCAAAACGCTTTGCTATATCTTCAGTCTCATCAGGCGAATGACTCTTTATTTTTAACATTACACATTCTCCCCTCCACCAGAAACTAGAAATTTTAAGTTAAATATTAACCCCCATTTGACTAAAATCTGTAAGCAGCACACTTCTAATGCCATTACTTTCTGTATTTAAACTAAAATAAACCTGAAATTGTTCCAGCTTCATCTACATCAATATTGTTAGCAGCTGGAATTTTAGGCAATCCAGGCATTGTCATGATATCGCCGGTAAGCACCACCACAAAACCTGCTCCATTTGAAATTTTTACATCTCTAACTGTTATTGTGAACCCTTTGGGCGCCCCTAAAAGGTTTTTATCATCAGAAAATGAATATTGTGTTTTTGCAATGCAAATTGGAAGTTTGTCTCCACCCAATAAATTAATGGCATCTATCGCTTTATTTGCTGCATCAGTATATACTACTTTGTCCGCACCATAAATTTCTTTGCCCACTCTTTCTATTTTTTCTTTTATTGTTATATCAAGCGGATAAATTGGAGCAAATTTAGATTCCTTTTGTTCTATTGCTCTGCAAACAGCATTGGCAAGCTCAATTCCTCCATTTCCTCCATTGACAAAGACATCTGACAATGCAAAATCAGCATTTTTTTCAATGCAGTAATTTTTTATAAAGTCAAGCTCTTTATCAACATCACTTTCAAATTTGTTTATAGCAACAATAACAGGCACTCCGAACTTTTTCATGTTTTCAATATGTGCACCAAGATTTACAATACCCAATTTTAAAGCTTCTAAATTTGGCAAACCAACATCTTCTTTTTTTACGCCGCCATTGTATTTTAAAGCACGCGTAGTTGCTACCAATACAACAGCTGATGGAACTAACCCAGCAGTTCTACACTTTATATCGAAAAATTTTTCGGCTCCAAGGTCTGAGCCAAATCCTGCTTCAGTAATACAATATTCGGCTAGTTTTAAAGACAGTTTCGTCGCCCTAACCGAGTTACACCCATGAGCAATATTTGCAAATGGCCCTCCATGCATAACAGCAGGCGTTCCCTCTAATGTTTGTATGAGATTCGGCTTAAACGCATCTTTTAATAAAGCTGTCATAGCGCCGTCTACGTTTAAATCTTTAGCAAAAACAGGTTCACCAGATACAGAATAAGCCACTAAAATCTTTCCAAGCCGATTTTTTAAGTCATTAATATCAGTTGCCAAACATAAAATTGCCATAACTTCACTTGCAACAGTTATTATGAATCCATCTTCTCGTGGAACACCGTTTATTTTTCCGCCAAGACCAACTACTATATCCCTTAAAGATCTGTCGTTCATATCAAGACATCTTTTTATTAAAACTCTTCTCTGATCAATTTTCAAAGGGTTACCTTGTTGCAAATGGTTGTCAAGAAGAGCACACAACAAGTTATTAGCAGCAGTTATAGCATGCATATCGCCTGTAAAATGAAGGTTTATATCTTCCATCGGAACAACCTGAGAATAGCCGCCACCAGCAGCTCCACCTTTCATTCCAAAAACAGGCCCTAACGAAGGTTCTCTCAATGCAATTATGGCATTTTTGCCTATTTTTTTCATAGCTTGCCCTAAACCAATAGTCGTGGTAGTCTTGCCTTCTCCCGCTGGTGTTGGGTTAATAGCTGTAACTAATATAAGTTTACCATCCTTATTATTTTTAACCTTTGCAAAAATTTCTTCATTAAACTTTGCTTTATATTTTCCATAAAATTCAAGATCAGATTCCTCTACATTTAATTCTTTTGCGATTTCACTAATATGTATCATTTTAGTTTTCTGGGAAATTTCAATATCTTTTAGCATATTTAAAAGCTCCTTTTTTAAAACTTCTAAATAATTATATCATAGCAAATAATTTGTTAAAAGAGTCTACCTATATCAAATATCGTTTATAGCCAAATCTGGCAAATTTAAGGTTTATTATTTTCGGCATAAATAGGACATGACAAGAATATAATTGCTATATAACTGTAAAAGGAGAGATTAATGCTTATGGAATACAACATTAATAAGGAGGAACTTGGAGTATGCAAAGTTGCCTTTGAAGGCTGTTCTGAACAAAGTATTGATTTAGACTTTAATTTGCCAGATTACTGCCCAGACATTCAGCGCATACTAAAGTGCCACGTGTGCCCCAAAATATCTGCCAGAACTATAGTAAATGATAGATTAAACGTAGAAGGAATTTCTACTGTTAGTCTTATGTATTTAGACTCAGAAAAAAAAGTCATCAGGTATTGTGAACATTCAAGTCCTTTTTCAGCATCGTTTAATCTCAAAGAAAACATAGAAAACGCCATTATTATAACTAACACAAAAGTAGAGTATATAAATTGCCGAGCAACTAGTCCAAGGCGGCTTGATATTCATGGTGCCTTCTCAGTTTGTGTTAAAGTAAAGCAAAAAAATAGCAAAAATATTATCTGTGGTGTTTCCGGAGAATCTATAGAACAGAAGAAAATTACAGCAAACATAAGTAACTTAGTTGGTCTTGGCCAACAACAATTTTCCGTTAACGAAACAATTGAATTAACAAGTGATTCACCTGCTATAGAATCAATTATTCGTAGCAATGTAGCTGTATTTATGAATGATTACAGAACTATTACTAATAAACTAATTATAAACGCTACAGCACTTTTAAATATATTTTACATAAGTGACATTGAGTCTGGCCAAACAAAAGCTTCCCAATATAGTGTGCCAATTAGCCAAATAATTGATATGGATGGTATAGAAGATGATTCTGATTGCCACATCATATTAGATGTTTTAAGTCACGACTTGCAAGTTAAGGTTGACGGTAGTGGCAATGGGAATTTATTGGCATTAGATATGAAAGTTGCTATCATTGCATCAGCTTATGAAAACAAAGAAATAAAAGTATTAGCAGATACCTACTCCACTGAATATGAGTATGAACCAGTATACGAAAATGTTTCCCTTACAAAATTTTTTGAAAATATAGATATTAATCACACTGAAAAAAGCACAATTGAATTAAATGTTCCAAAAATCTTAGAAGTAATGGATACCTGGGTTGAAGTGCCAACTGTTAATGCAACTTTAACTGATGGCAATATAGTTTCTAAATGTAAATTAAATGTTTGTATATTGGCTTTAAATAATGAGCAAGAACCAGTATATTCTGAAAGACCTATAGAATTTGAGCATATACATAATTGGCAAGATAAACCTGAAGACATTAATATTGATACCAATATTCTCGTAAAATCTATTGATTGCAAAATCATGAATAATCAAAACATAGAAGTTGCTTTAAATTTAAAAATACCAGCAACAATACATACAAGAAGTATCTTTAAATCTATCACATCAATAACTATCGATGAAGAAAAACCTATTGTAAAAGATACTTCTGCCGCACTTATAGTTTATTATGCGAACAAAGATGAAAACATCTGGGACATCGCTAAAAGTTATAACACATCAATAAATGCAATAAAAATAGAAAATGAGATGGAGGAAGATATTTTAAAAGACAGACAAATGATTCTCATTCCTATATAAATAACAGTAAATAAAAATTCAAACTAACTACTAAAGGAGGCTGATGTTTTTTTGGAGGAGAGAAATATTTATAAAGATATAGCAAGAAGAACAGGCGGAGATATATATATTGGCGTTGTCGGGCCTGTTCGATCCGGAAAATCAACGTTTATAAAACGATTTATGGAAACTCTTGTTATACCAAACATGGATACAAACTTTAAAAGAGATAGAGCAACCGATGAAATGCCACAATCTGCAGCTGGCCGAACTATAATGACAACCGAGCCTAAATTCATTCCTGAAACTGCAGTTGACGTAAATATCAATTCTGCTGCTAATTTTAAAGTTCGACTAATAGATTGTGTAGGCTATATAGTCCCTAGTGCTTTAGGTTATATTGAAGATGAACAGCCCCGAATGGTTATGACTCCATGGTATGATGAGCCCATTCCTTTTAATATGGCAGCTGAACTTGGCACTAAAAAAGTAATAACCGATCATTCTACCATAGGACTTGTAATAACAACTGACGGCAGCATAAATGATATTCCTAGAGAAGAATATGAGGAAGCAGAGGAAAGAGTTATTGATGAATTAAGGGGAATTAATAAACCATTTATTATCCTTTTAAACAGTGCTTACCCTACCTCTAATTCTACTCAAACATTAGCCAAAGAATTGAATAAAAAACATCAAGTAGCTGTAATCCCTGTAAACTGTCTTGAATTATCTGTAGATGAAATAAAAAGAATTTTAGCCGGTATTTTATTTGAATTCCCAATAAAAGAAGTAAAAATTGATATGCCAAGATGGCTTACTTCCCTTGAAAAAGACCATTGGCTTCGATCATCTATTTACCGCACAATAAAAGAATCAGCAAAAAGTATAGAAAAAATAAGAGAAGTTCAATCTATAATTGATGGAGTTCTCTCATGTGAACACGTAAATAAAGCTCAAGCTACTTCCATAGATTTAGGTGTAGGTACAACTAGGATACTGCTAAACCTTAAAGACAGTTTGTTTTATAAAGTCCTAAGTGAAAAAACTAATCTTGATATTACAAATGAAGGAATGTTACTAGATTCTATTTTAGAGCTTTCAAAAATAAAAGAAAGATATGATAAGATAAGCTCAGCCTATGAAGATGTTTCAGAAACAGGATATGGAATAGTTATGCCATCTACTGATGAACTTACACTTGAAGAACCCGAAATAATAAAACAAGGTGGAAAATATGGTATTCGCCTCAGAGCTACTGCCCCTTCTATACATATGCTAAAAACCAACATAGCTACAGAAGTTACCCCTATAGTAGGTTCTGAGCAACAATCCGAAGAGCTTGTAAATTACTTATTAAAAGAGTTTGAAGAAAACCCTAGCAAAATCTGGGACTCAAACATCTTAGGAAAGTCTTTGCATGAATTAGTAAATGAAGGTCTTCACAACAAGCTTTATCGAATGCCAACAGATGCAAGAACTAAAGTTGCCGAAACAATAGAAAAAATCATAAATGAAGGTTGTAATGGCCTTGTATGTATAATTCTATAGTAAAGATCATCCAAATTTATTAAATTTGGATGATCTTTTTAAACTAATTTCATAAAATTGACTTATATTTTAACAAAATTATTGACTTTTTAATTTAATTTATGTATAATATTAACTATTGAAACAAAGAGAATGAGAAATGTAGACAATTTCAGAATTTTAAAAAGAACACAAAATAAACTATTCTTACGTGATAAGAAATTAAAATTTATTCTTGTTATGTACCTAAGCTTTTTGTACTGTTTGTTATAAAATAAAATTAATAGAATGAGGTAAAAAAATGATAAGAAAACTTACTTTGTCGGAACTTAATATGATTTATGGTGGAGTATTTATTGGAGTTAGTGTAACTCCTCATGGGAGTTATCTTGTTGCTTTGCTTGATGATAATAAAAATGAAATTGCAAGTGTAAAAGTACACGATAACCCAGATTGGCAAGAGAATGCAGCATGGTATTTATGTGCACAATGTTGGGGAAATGGGACCAATTATGAAATATATAATACAATTGATAAATGGGTTGGTATTCCGAATTTTTGTGCTACTTCCAAACAGCTTGTAGACCTCTCAATAAAAGACAGGTTAATAGCTAATTTAGGTGAATAAGTTATATTGATTTAAAAAAGCTTTTATAATATTCTGAGATTTTCTAAAATTTGTTTTTTATACTGCATGAATTTACTTGAAAGTAAAAACTCTTCCTTTTTCGTTTTATCCGGTGTTAAAACATCTACTATTTGACCTGGAAATTTACTTATTACATATATTTTATCTGATAAAACCAAAGCTTCATCAATATCATGTGTTATAAAAAGAACTGATAATTTAAGCTCTTTACTAACCTTAGAAAACCATTCATACATACTAAGTTTAGTTATCGCGTCAAGTGCGCAAAAAGGTTCATCCAAAAGCATTATTGGTTTAGAATACATATATGTTCTAAATAATGCTGCTCTTTGTTTCATCCCCCCCGATATTTCGTGGGGGTATTTTTTTTCTGCACTAGCTAACTTAAACAGCTCAAAATATGGCAATGCCTTTTGTCTTGCTTCCTCTTTTCTTTCTCCTCTTATAATTAACGGCAGTGATACATTATCAATTATATTTTTATAAGGCAATAGTAAATTATTCTGAGGCATATAACTTATATAACCTGGTTTATTTGTTATGTCTTTGCCATTTAAAAGGATCTTCCCCGAATCTGGTTTGTCAACTCCAGCAACAATATTAAAAATGGTAGTTTTACCGACACCGCTTACACCAAGCAACGAAACAATCTCATTTTCTTTAACAGACATAGAAATATCTTTTATTAATAAACTTTTATTGTAGGTTTTTGTCAAATTTTCAATAACTAAATTTTCCATAATAAAAGTACTCCTCCCGCCTATTAAATCAAATTTTTTCTATGCTAATTTTACATCAAAAACTCATTTGTAAAACCCTGCCCTCTTGGAATTTTAAAGTCTATAACATTCTCTTCATATAACCAATCAAAAAAACTTTCCCAACGATTTTCATCAATGTGTCCCCAACTTTGTGCATCATCTATGTACTTTGTCGACACCCACATTTGACTTTCTTTAATTAACTCTTTGTTTAGCCCCGGTACAGTTTTTATTAAAATGTTAGCTGAGTTTTCAGGGTTTTCTGATGCATATTCATAACCTTTTGATACAGCTCTTAAAAACTTTTTGGCAGTTTCCGGTTCATTCTTTAAATACTCATTGTTTGCAATAATTATTGGAGCATAATAATCTAATACATTATCCAAATCTTTAAAAGGCAAAAAATTATAGTCTACCCCATAGAGTTTTGCTGCAATAGCATCAGATCCAAAATACCCCCAAGCACAATCTATATCATATTTTAACGCAGCAGGAACATTGTCAATAGTAGCGTGAATTAATTTTATGTTGTTAAAATTTGCTCCATTTTTTTTCATTAAATATTTTAAAAAAGAATGCTCCATTGGGTTGTCCCAAGTCGCATAAGTCTTAAATTCAAGCTCTTTCATTGACAATATATTTTTTTCTTTTTTTGAAATTATTCCGGAAGTATTATGCTGAACAATAGCTGCAACCGCTTTAACCGGAAGTGGTGCCTTTGATGCTAATGCCGGAGCTAAAAAGTCCTGAAAATCTATTCCAAATTGAATTTTTCCAGATGCCACAAGGGACGTAGCACTGCCTTCAGGAGGTTGTAAAATGTTAACCGATAATCCTTCTTCTTCAAAATATTTAAGTTCCTTTGCAACATAAAGGCCCGTATGATTTGTGTTTGGTGTCCAGTCAAGAGCTATCGTTACCGGAATTAAATCAGGATTTATTGGCTCTTCATTACTTTTAAAATAAATGCTGAAAAGCAAAAAAAAAGCCAGCACAGAAATTATCAAAAAAGTAATACCACAAGAAGTTTTATTCATCATCCTGCCTTTTCCTCTCCCACGGTATAACACATTTTTCAAATAGTTCAGCAATCTTTATAAATATAAAACTAACAATACAAATTAGTAAAAGCACCGCAAACATTTTATCAAAAGCATATGACTTTTTAGCTCGTATCATATACACACCTAAACCTGAAATTCCGCCTAACCATTCAGAAACCACAGCAGCAACAAACGCATATGAAACTGATATTTTTAGGCCAGAACAAAAAAACTTTAAAGAAAACGGCAACTTTATATATATAAAAATTTGATTTTTGTTGGCGCCCATTGTTTTCAATAGATTCATGTAATCAATTGACGGAGACTCAAATCCAGATAAAAAACTAATAGCAATAGGGAAAAAGCAGCAAAGTGCAACAAGTGTTATTTTAGGAAACAATCCATATCCTAAAAACAACACTAAAATTGGCGCTATTGCAATTGTAGGAACAGTTTGGCTTATTATTAATATTGGATAAAAAGCTTTATATATAATTTTAAACTTGTCCATTAAAAAGGCTATTAAAAAGCCTAAAAATATGCCTACAAGAAGCCCAGCTATAGCTTCAAAAAGTGTAGTAGTTAGATTTGTTATCAGCAAATTATAATCTGAAGTAAAAACATATAAAACAGAAATTGGTGAAGGCAACATAAATTTAGGAATAAACTCAAACGAAGACGCCATCTGCCATAATAAAAATATAACCATAAAAACTATCAGGGCTGGTATTTTATTTTTTATATTGTTGTTAATAGATAATCTTTTCAAAAATTTACCCCCTGATAGTTAAGTTATTAACGACTAGTTTTTAGTAGCATTAGTTACAGCCACAGCACAGGCAACCGTTGCTCCAACCATCGGATTATTCCCCATGCCAATAAAGCCCATCATTTCAACGTGTGCCGGCACTGAAGAGGACCCTGCAAATTGAGCATCGCCGTGCATGCGCCCCATTGAATCAGTTAGTCCATATGATGCAGGTCCTGCTGCCATATTATCAGGGTGCAAAGTTCTGCCCGTTCCTCCGCCCGATGCCACTGAAAAATATTTTTTGTTGTTGTCAACTGCCCATTTTTTATAAATTCCTGCAACTAAATGTTGAAACCTAGTAGGATTAGTAGAATTGCCGGTAATAGAAACATCAACACCTTCTTGTTGCATAATTGCAACACCTTCATGTACGTCATTTGATCCATAACATCTAATTTGAGCCCTTTCGCCTTGCCCAAAAGTCTTCTCTTCTATTATTTTAAGTTTTCCTGTGTAAAAATCATAATCTGTTTTCACATATGTAAACCCATTTACTCGCGAAATAATATATGCCGCATCTTTTCCTAAACCATTTAAAATTACTTTAAGTGGTTCTTTTCTAACTTTATTAGCAGTTTTTACAATCCCAATAGCACCTTCCGCAGCAGCAAAGGACTCATGACCTGCTACAAAAGCAAAACATTTAGTCTCGTCATGTAATAGCATAGCCGCTAAATTACCGTGCCCAAGCCCAACTTTTCTTTGTTCTGCAACCGAACCCGGGATACAAAAAGCTTCTAGCCCTATACCAATAACCTTGGCTACTTTCGAAGCTTCTTTAACACCGGTCTTTATAGCAATAGCGCAACCCAAAGTGTATGCCCAAAAGGCATCTTCAAACGCTATTGGCTGAACACTTTTTACTATTTCAAAAGGGTTAATCCCACAGTCCAGACAAATCTTTTTCGCATTTTCAAGAGATAAAATATTATGCTCAGATAAGCATTTTTCAATTTTTGCTATTCTTCTTTCTTTGCTTTCAAAAATGACATCGTTCATAACTTGCCTCCTATTATTCTTCCCTTGGATCAATGTATTTAACTGCGTCATCATAGCGACCATATGTTCCAATATTGTCTTTGTAGGCCTTATCTGGGTTTACCCCCTGACGAATATCTTTTAACATTTTACCAAGGTTTACAAATTCATACCCTATAACTTCATCATTTCCATCAAGAGCAAGAGACAAAACATAACCCTCAGCCATTTCCAGGTATCTAACGCCTTTAGCACTAGTGCTATACATAGTTCCAGTTTGCGAACGAAGGCCCTTGCCTAAGTCTTCAAGCCCTGCGCCGATTGGCAGCCCACCTTCAGAGAAAGCTGTTTGGCTTCGTCCATATGCCAACTGTTTAAATATTTCTCTCATCGCCGTGTTAATTGCGTCGCACACAAGGTCAGTATTCAAGCACTCTAAAAGAGTCTTCTTTGGCAAAATTTCGGCAGCCATAGCTGCAGAATGGGTCATTCCAGAACAACCAACAGTTTCAACAAGTGCCTCTTCAACTATTCCGTTTTTTACATTTAGTGTAAGCTTGCATGCCCCCTGTTGCGGTGCACACCATCCTACTCCGTGAGATAGTCCTGATATATCTTTTATTTCATAAGATTTTACCCACTTGCCTTCCTCAGGTATTGGTGCCGGGCCATGATTAGGCCCTTTTTTTACAACACACATTTTTTCAATTTCAGATGAATATTCCATATTAAAACTCCTTTGAAATTGTTATAGCTCTGTTTATAATAAGTATAAATTTTTTTTTCATGGTGTGCAAGTTATCATTATAATGGTTTTTTACCTTTTTAATTATATCATAAAAACTGACATCATTTTAAAAAAATGATGTCAATTTTTATGCTCAAATAACCTACTTTTTATGCATCACAAAAAAAGCCGTTATCATATTTTAAATTCCAACAAAACTCACAAGTTTTAGGACACCCTGATTGCTTCCATTTATTAGCCTTATTTTCAATAAGTGAAAAAACACCACTTTCTTTGTGACACGCATCGCTTAAATTAACACTTGCAACACCACTAGAAACATTTTCAATTTCATCAAAACCTAGATTAATCTTTTTAAACTCATCATTATATATTGACACGTAAACAACCTCCTTCGCACTGCAGGAAGTCAGGTCCTGGATATGAAAATATCTGTTAATAAATTAAAAATGATTGTTTATTTGTTCCATCCGCCTAACTCCTTTTTCAAATTGTAAAACAAATTATACACCTTGTTTTGTAATTAGTCAATATTATTTTCTGAAAAAATATTGTTTTTTTGCAGATTTTTTATAATGCACTTAAATCTCCAAACAAATAACCCTCACCTTCCCACTTTTTCAGCAAATCATCAAGTATCTCAGAGTTTGTTTTTGACGTACTGTGCAAAAGTACAATTGCACCTGAATGAATTCGTTCTAACTTTTCAAAGGCATATTCTCTTGTTGGCTGTTTGTCTGTAAACCAATCAACATAAGCTAAACTCCAGAAAAAGGTTTTGTAACCCAACTCATTTGCCATCTTTAAATTTTCCTCACTATATTTACCTTGTGGCGGACGATATAACTTTTCTAAATCTTTACCTGTAGTTTTTTTATAAAGGTCTTCAAGTGAACACATTTCTTTTTTAAACGATTCCATATCTGCTATTTTTGACATATCAGGATGATTAAATGTATGATTTCCAACCGAATGGCCTTCTTCTACCATTCTCTTCACCAACTCTGGGCTTGTTTTTATGTAATTGCCAACCAAAAAAAATGTGGCCTTAATTTTATGCTTTTTTAGGACATCTAAAATATTGGGAGTATATCCATTTTCAAAACCTGCATCAAAAGTTAAATAAATCTTTTTTTCGTTGGTATCACCAATATAATAAGAATTGCATTGCTTTAAAAATTCACTTGTTGCATTACCTTTTGGTGATTGCCCTTTTTCTGTAAAACTTAATCCCCAATTTGTATTTGCTGAAGCTGAGGTTGTTACCATTTGAGGAGCAAAAATGCTGTACATAACAAAAATCGCGATTACGGCTACCGTACAAATTGTTGATACTATAATTTGTTTTTTCTTTAAAACTATTATCAAATTAAACTACACCTCTCTTAAATTAATAATCGCTAGTTAAAAATTAGACAAAAATAGATAATCAGTATATATTAGAGTTTTAACTTTATTTTTTAGTATCTTATATAACCTAATTTTTCTCCATAAAATTCTCGCTATGTTCTGACATAGTAACTACCAAACTGTTTTTTAAATCCCTTATTTCTCTTATAAAACCACTAGAATTATACACATCAAATTCAAAGTTTCCGACTGAACAAAAATATGTCGAAACACCATTTTCAGACGAAATATGTTTTAATTCTGCACCCTTATCTAGATACTCAAAAATATTTATTACTGCCAACACAAAAGAGTCAATCGGCATAAACAAAGTATCTTTTTTAATAGAAAGGCCGTTATAATCCACTAACATCTCATCTTGCAACTTAGTAAAGCAAAGCCCCTTCACTTGTTCAGGTACTAATATTTTTATTTGTGTCTCCTTATTTTCGTTTCTTGATAAAAGATATTCAATAATATATCCATTAATTGCAGTATATGCTTTACAAGAAAAAACTAAAACCGGGTCAGTTTTAACGTACATAGTCGTTTCACTACAAGATGATAAAAAAAATACCGGCAAAAGCATGCCGATAAAAATCCTTTTTAGTTTCACCCTATCACCTCAAAATTAAAACTTTAAAAATAATGAAGGCAGTTCATTTATAACATCTGTCGCACTCATACTGATTTGTGAAAACTTTTCAGCACAAATATCTCCAGATGCGCCATGCAAATATACCCCGCTAATAGCCGCATTCAAAGGTGACATACCCTGTGCTAAAAAAGATGCTATCATCCCAGCTAAAACATCACCCATTCCAGCTGATGCCATTCCAGGATTTCCAGTAAAATTTATAAATGTGTCTCCACTTTTATCAGCAATTATTGTTCCGTAACCTTTTAAAACAATTATTACATCATTTTCTATTGCAAATTTTTTAGCGCAAGATTCTCTATTTTCAGTTACAAAGGTTACATCTTTTTTCAATAACCTTGCCATTTCTCCAGGATGCGGAGTTAAAATTACAGGTCCTTTTGCTGCCCGTAATATATTTATATTCGTTGAAACAGCATTTATGCCATCTGCATCAATTACAATTGGTCTGTCATAATTTTTTATAATATCAAAAACTAAAGTCCTTGTATCCTCATTGTTTCCTAATCCACAGCCAATAAGACAAACTGTTGATTTTTCAAGAGCTAAAAAAAGTTCCTTTCGGCATTCAACTGATAACGTACCATCTTTAGTTTCTTTTAGCAGCGTAAATATAGGCTCTTTTAAAAATGAAGCCGTAACATTATAAATAGATTCTGGCAGCAAAACGTTTACAAGGCCAACTCCGCTTTTTATAGCAGCTTCAGCTGACATAACAGCAGCTCCCGCAAAACCTCGACTTCCGCAAACACAAGCAAGGGTGCCAAAAGTTCCTTTATGCGCAGTTTTTTCTCTTTTTGGAAAGTTCTTTTTTACTTGTTCAAAATCAATCTTCTTCATTTTTATTACCATGCTCAGCAACTACAAAGGCTAAAGCATATTCCTTCGTATGAGTTATGCTAACTGAAAAGTTAATACTCTTATCTAACCAATTTATATTTGTTAATTTAAAGTAAGGCTTGCCAGACTTTTCTCTTAAAACTTCTATACTTCTTAAATCAACTTCGCCAAGACCTTTCCCAACCGACTTTAAAAATGCCTCTTTGGCACAAAAATTGGCTGCAACACTTTGAATAGGAAAATTACGATTTTTCAGCTCTAAATATTCGGCATTACCTAAGATTCGTTTTAAAAATCCAGCTCTTTTTATTGATTTTTCTATGCGTTTTATTTCAATTAAATCCGTCCCTACTGAAATCAAAACTACCGTCCTTTCCGCCTTATGAGCTTCTTAACTATTTTTCTCTTTTCCTCATTTTAACACAAAAAAACAATTTTTCAATTTTATCTATAAACTTAGCAGCAAATTTATTTTAATATAGTTTGAAAAGCCTAGACTTTAAGCCCATTTTAAACTCTTGTACACTACTAAATGTGTTCTTTTCCCATATCACAAAAAATTTTATGTACCATAATATAGTTAATGCGGAAGCTGTCAGCCAAAACCGCTTAATATAGATTTCGTGGGAAAGATTTTTTCTTTCCCACGACTTTTTAATTATGGTTTTTCTTATTTGTTATTAAGTATACTGTTAATTTATTGTTATTATCGCAAATTGCCAAAAAAACATCTTCCATTCTTGAAGCACCCTGTTCCTTAAGTTGTTTTTTTAACCAAATTTCATCATTGCCCGTGTATTTAAGGTTATCTTTTAAAAGCACACCGTCAAATACAACATTAGTAGGCATTTTTTCTTGAGTTACATCCACGTTTAGATCTGTTGGGGTCGCTGGTCTTTGACTGCTTACTGGCAAGAAGCTAAGTTTACCATTTGATTCTAAAATTACAGTATCTAAGTTACTAATATCAAAATATCCATTAGTTCTGCACTGAGTTAAAAATTCACTCAAATCAAGTTTAGCCTTTTTTAAATTATCTTTGTATAGCTTTTTGTTTTCAAAAAGAATTAATGGCTCACCTGTAAAAATCTTTCTTAATTTTATAGACTTACAACTAACATAAGAAATTAATATTGCCGCAAGTGCATAAACAACCATTGCAAGAAGTGGTTTTAAAAAGTCATCTTCAAGTGATGTAGCCATTTCTGCAGCAATAGAGCCAATTGTAATTCCAATTATATAATCAAACATACTAAGTTCAGCCATTTGCTTCTTGCCCATTAATTCGGTTAATAAAAACAAAGCTATAAGAGACCCTAATGAGGTTAAAAAGACCGTTAACAATTCCATATATCCACATCCATACAAAGAGTTTACTTTTAGTATTCTCTATATATGGTGTAAATATTTATTTTCTAATATATAAGTTTTGCGCTTGTCCAATTTTCTAAAACTTCTAGCATATCAAATGCATATTCTTTAGCTTTTTTTAAATCATGATCCAGATAATTTCCGCACTCTTTGGCGCTTTGTCCTGGAATTTGTCCATTAAACTCACTTATATAAATCAAAGCTTCTTTTACCAACTGAATGGCTAATTCATCAGGTAGATTTCGAGCTAGAAAATAAAATCCAGTTCTGCAGCCCATAGGTCCTACATATATAATATTTTTTGAATATTTTGTGTTTCTAACATATGTTGCAAATAAGTGCTCAAAAGTATGAAGACCTGCATTTTCAAGAAATGGGGGCACGTTTGGTTTAACCATTCTAAGGTCATAGGTAATTATATCATCATCTACTCGGGATATATACATGCCCTTTTTTAATCTTGTATGGTCAACTGCAAAGCTTTTAATCTTTTCCATTTTATTCTCCACTTATACACAAAATTTTTCAGCCCCATTACTAAAATTCTTTAATATCTATATTAAATTTACAATTAATCATGTTCAATTAAACTTTTTCCTGTCATTTCTTTGGGTTTTTCTATATTTAAAATATCAAGCATAGTAGGAGCAATATCAGAAAGCCTGCCACTTTTTTTAAATTTGCATGGATAACACACAACACAAAATGGCACAGGGTTGGTGGTGTGCGCTGTAAAAACTTTGCCAGTTTCATCTCGCATTTTTTCAGCATTACCGTGATCGGCCGTAACAATTAAATAGCCTGACATATCGCATACTGCCTTTACAACTTCGCCAACGCAAGTATCTACTGCTTGAACGGCCTTAACTGTAGCTTCAAATACACCGGTATGCCCTACCATATCACAGTTGGCAAAATTTATAACCACTACATCGTATTTTCCTGACCTTACTTTTTCTACCGCTGTTTTTGCTATCTTAAAAGCACTCATTTCTGGTTTTAAGTCATAAGTTGCAACCTTAGGTGATGGAATAAGGACTCTATCTTCACCAGGATATGCTTTTTCAATTCCACCATTAAAAAAGAACGTAACGTGAGCATATTTTTCCGTTTCAGCTATTTTTAATTGTGTCATGCCTAACTTTGAAATATACTCAGAGAATGTATTTTTTAAAGATTGCGGTGAAAAGGCCACATATGAATTTGGCATGGTGATCTCATACTGAGTCATGCATACAAAAAAAGTTTTAAAGAACCCTTTTTCTCTTTTAAATTTGTCAAAGTTATCATCAACAAATGCCCGAGTAATCTCTCGTGCTCTATCGGGGCGAAAATTAAAAAATATAACGGAATCGTTTTCGCAAATTAAACCACTTTTATCACAAACCGTTGGAACTACAAATTCATCCGTAATTCCAGTTTCATATGATCTTTCTATAACTTCTTTTGGGTCACCACAAAATATACCTTCACCGTAAACCATATTGGAATAAACCTTTTCAACCCTGTCCCATCGATTATCTCTATCCATAGCATAATACCGACCAGAAACAGTAGCGATTTTTCCTACGCCAATTTCTCTCATCTTTTCTTCGCAATCTAAAATAAAACCTTTCCCAGATGTTGGCAAAGTATCCCTACCATCTAAAAAAGCGTGCACATATACATTTTCAAGCTCACTTTTCTTAGCAAGTTTAAGCAAAGCATACAAGTGGCTATTATGGCTATGTACTCCTCCATCTGATAAAAGCCCTATTAAATGAAGTTTTGTTCTTTTTTTCTTTGCATTTTCAATAGCCCCCAAAAGCTCTTTATTTTCAAAAAAAATTTTGTCTTCGATGGCCTTGCTAATTCTAGTAAGATCTTGATAAACAACTCTTCCCGCACCAATATTTGTGTGGCCAACTTCACTGTTGCCCATTTGGCCATCAGGAAGTCCTACCGCCATGCCGGAAGCTAAAATTTGAGTGACTGGATTATTATTAAAAAGTTTATCAAGATTAGGTTTTTTCGCAGCAGCAATAGCGTTGTCATGTTTTGGGCCTATTCCATATCCATCTAAAATAATTAAAATTAATGGTTTCCTCATATTTTGCTACATCCCCTTTAGTCTTTATAAACTACCAAAATATTAAGAGCACTTATAAAAGCAAAAAACAAGTCACCATAGCTTAATTGCCTTATGCATCAGCTTCTTTAACAATTTCTGAAAAATCAGCAGATTTAAGTGATGCCCCACCAATTAGCCCACCATCAATATTATTCTGCAATAAAAGTTCCTTTGCATTTTTAGCATTCATTGAGCCACCATAAAGAATGCTCATAGAATCTGCACCTTTTTTATCATACAGCTGTTTTATAATTTCGCGAATAAAATAGCAAACTTCCTCAGCTTGCTCAGAAGTTGCTGTTTTACCAGTTCCTATTGCCCAAATAGGCTCATAGGCTACTATTATTTTTTCTAAATCTTCATTAATAATATCTTTAAATGCAATTTTAAGCTGGGTAGATATCACCTCAAAAGTAATGTTCTGTTCTCGCTGTTCTAAGGATTCTCCAACACACAATATTACATTGAGCTTCTCTTTTATTGCAGCTTTTATTTTTTTATTTACTGTAATATCCGTTTCAGAAAAATACATTCTTCTCTCACTATGCCCAATTACAACATATTCTACTCCCATTGAACTTAGCATCTTTGCTGAAATTTCTCCGGTAAAGGCTCCATGATCTTCAAAATGACAATTTTGCGCACCAATTTTTATATTAGTGTTAGCTGCTACACTTAAAGCCGGCAACAAATCAGTATATGGCACACACAATACTATTTTGCAATTAGCTTTTTTTACAAGAGGAGTAATCTCTTCAATTAAATTTTTTGTTTCTTCACAATTTTTATTCATTTTCCAATTTCCAGCTATCACAGGGGTTCTAAGAAGCTTGTTCATAGAAATTTCTCCTTTAGTTGCAAATAGACCAAATTATGTCTTGCGCTACTTAGGTAATAATTAGCTTAATCTTTGTCTTCTAATACAGCTATTCCTGGAAGTTCTTTGCCTTCTAAAAACATTAATGAGGCTCCCCCACCGGTGGATATGTGAGTCATTTTATCAGAGTAACCTAATTTTTCAACAGCTGCAGCAGAGTCTCCCCCTCCAACAATAGAAATAGCACCACTTTCAGCCACTGCTTTGGCAACAGCTAATGTTCCACTTGCAAAATTTTCCCATTCAGAGACACCCATAGGTCCATTCCAAACGATCGTCCCTGCCCCTTCCAATGCTTGAGCAAACAATTTTTCAGTTTTCGGACCAATATCAAGTCCCATCCATCCTTCAGGAATACTGTCAGACTCAACTACTTTATATTCCGTATCGGATTTATACTCTATACCCACTTTGTTATCAACTGGAACTAAAAATTTAACATCTTGTTCTTTTGCTTTTACCATAATATCTCTTGCTAAAGTTATTTTATCAACTTCACAAATTGATTCACCAATAGAATAACCTAAGGCATTCATAAAAGTATATGCCATACCCCCACCAATAATGAGTGTATCCACTTTTTGTAAAAGGTTATTTATAACACCTATTTTATCTGATACCTTTGCTCCTCCCAATATTGCCACAAAAGGCCGCTTAGGATCAGTTAGCGCCTTGCCCATCACTTTTAATTCTTTATCTATTAAAAATCCGCTAACTGCAGGTAAATAAGAAGCTATACCTACTGTTGAAGCATGCTTTCTATGTGCTGTCCCAAAAGCATCATTTACATAAATTTCTGCAAGTGACGCCAGTTCTTTTGCAAATTCAGGAGAATTTTTTTCTTCTTCGGGAGAAAATCTAACATTTTCAAGTAACAAAATTTCTCCATTTTTCAAAGAGGCCGCTAAACTTTTTGCACTTACCCCTATAACATCATTTGCCATCTTCACTTCTTGCCCTAAGACTTTGGAAAGATATTTTGCAACTGGCTGAAGTGAATATTTTTTATTAAATTCACCTTTTGGTCTACCCAAATGTGAACAAAGTATTACCTTAGCATTTTGTTTTAACAAATATTTTATTGTCGTTAAAGACTCATCAATACGTTTTGTATCTGCTATATTGCCAAACTCATCAAAAGGAACATTAAAATCACACCGAATAAAAACTGTTTTTTCGGAAACATTTATATCTGAAACTGTTTTTTTATTTAAGTAGCTCATCTATACTTTCCTCTCAATCTTTAGAATATAACTTTGTATATTTTATATCAAAACGTTTTTTTTTTCAAGAGTAATAATGATAATTATAATTGATAATATTAAACTATGATAATATTTTTAAAAAATTTAACAAAAATGTGGACTTTTATAAAAATTATTGGCATAATATAGTTAAGTTATTTTTATACATAAGCTTTACTTTGTAAGGAAGTGATACTCTACCTTAATTTATACTCTAAAAATTTTTAAGGAGGGCTTTTTATGGCAAAATGTCAAAAATGTGGTGCTGATCTTACAGAAGAAGAAAAAGTATGTCCTAAATGTGGTGCAAATTTAGAGGAAAATACAACCCAAAATCAAAAAAACAACTCGGAGCCAGAAGTAGATACTTTTGATGAAGAAGATATTGACAAAAATAAATTTTTTGCTCTTCTGTCTTACTTAAGTATATTGGTTTTAATCCCCATATTTGCAGCACCAAAGTCAAAATATGCTCATTTTCATGTTGTACAAGGTGTAAACTTGTTAGTTTTAGGAATTATACATTTTATATTGTCAGCAATAGCCAATTTATTTGCTACTACAAGATATGAATACGGAATTGCCTACAAAACAACACCAGAATTTTTTTCAATAATTTTAATGTTATTCAGTTTAGTAATTTTTATTCTTTCCATTATAGGTATCATTAATGCTGTTTCAGGGAAAGCAAAAAAGTTACCTTTAATAGGAAATTTTAAAATCATAAAATAAATTACAACTTAAAAGAGCTTTTAGTTATTATTTAAGCTCTTTTTCTAATTTTCTTTTTGTTTAGAATTAAATAAACTTTATGTATTTTAGACTCTTACTTGTGTAAAATATAAAAGAATAAAAAATAAAGGAGAAAATTTATATGTCAATTACAATATTAACTAAAGATAATTTTGAAAGCGAAGTTAAAAAATCACAAATCCCTGTCTTAATAGATTTTTTTGCCTCTTGGTGTGGACACTGCAAAATGTTGGCACCAGTTATTGACATGATTGCAAATGAAGTTGACAATGTGAAAATATGTAAATTAGATATAGACAAAGAAAGTGATATTGCAAAAAGTTTTCAAATTGACGTCGTCCCTACTCTTGTTTTAATAAAAAATAATAAAGTTATCAATAGTTCCGTTGGTGTATTGAAAAAGGAAAAAATAATAGATATGCTAAAGGATGCAACTGCATCTGCAAAATAAGAAGGAACTTAATGAATTTCAGGAGACTTAAAAGTATGAGACTTGAGAAAAAAATATATAGTTTAAATGCATTAGATCTAGCCCCAAAACTTTTAGGAATGATTCTTTGTAGAAAAATTGACGGCAACATTATAAAAGTTCGAATTGCAGAAACAGAAGCATATTTTGGCAAATTTGATACAGCATGCCATGCCAGCAAAGGAAAAACTGACAGAAACAAAATAATGTACGAAGCTGGCGGATTTACATATATATATCTTTGTTATGGCATGCATAATATGCTAAACATTGTAAGCGGCAAAAAAAATTCACCTGAGGCTGTTTTAATTCAGGGTTGTGAATTTATATCATCTCCTGCTAACTTTAAGTTTTTTCAAAATAAAAGTAATTTAGTGCTTAAGGATCAAAGCATAGAAAAAAATTTTAAAATAAAAATTAATCAAAAATTAAATGGGCCTGGTAAACTTACTAAATCTTTAAATATTGACAGATCTTTAAATGGAGAAAATTTAATTACTTCTGATAAGCTTTGGATTGAAGATGATAACTATAAGTGCGACTACAGTTTAGCAAAACGAGTTGGTATAGATTATGCAACTGATGAATACAAAAACAAATTGTGGAGATTTATTATGAAATAAACTTATTTTTTAATATTCATACCTTTTTATTTTATACATCACTTTTAAACGGGCATATGCTATTACACGAAAGGTGAACGTTTGTAAAGACTGGCATACAAATACAAGAAGGGTTAACAAAAGTTTAGAAAATATTTGTTCGATTGAATTTTATAAAAGTGCATAAAGAAGAAACTCTCATAATATTGAGAGTTTCTTTTTTTGTAAATATGTAAATTATTATATGTCTAATAATTTACATATTGTTACACTTACATTTTTAAGGGTTACATATTCCTTTAAACTTCATAAAGGAATTATATAATTATACTTTTTGGTATGTTGCATAACAAGGTATTAAAGTTTAATTTTAAAAGCAATAAGTACCCCTAAGTACGCCGTAAAAAGAAAATAAGTTGGAAACAGACATGCTTGCAGCGATACAAATAAATGTACCCAAAGGTAAAAAAGATGCTGTTCATAAAAATCAATCTGTGAATAGTATCTTGGTTTGGGGAATTAGAATAACCATGATGCGTTACCAAGTTCTTCTGTGGCTTTAATGCTGACTATCTTGGATTTGATATTTTAGAGTTGCAGTGGATAGCTTTAATATGACACTACCTTTTATTAAGGTTGTTAGTAATAAAAAATTTAGCTAAGTTTGTTTTTAATTTACCGTAATCTATGTTCTAAATAATAATTATTAAACTTCTTAAACTAGTCTAAATTTCCTTTCTAAGTAATCCTTTTAAATTTATGGTTTGTAATGTTTGAAAAATGGTCTAATAAAAGTTTTAGTCAAGTTGTTTATTATAGAGCAAAAATTAAGGATTTTTAATGTTGTATTAGAAAGCCTAAACTTTTAGTTACTATAATTCATCAGTTAAAATCAGGGGATTATTTAGTGGAGGTGTCAATGTTGACAAATAAAAAAATCATTTTAGATGTCTGGAAAAAAGGTTGTGAAACAGTTACTGCGGTACAGGGAGAAGTGAATAGCAGGTTTTTAACTATTAAGTTAATTGATGAAAATGGTAATATTGATTTAACTGGAAAAACTGTAAAATTTCAGGCCGAAAAACCTGATGGCAAGTTAATATTTAATAATGCTACAATAATTGATGCAACCGAGGGAATTGTTCAGGTGGGACTGACATCTCAAATGAGTGCTGTTACTGGGTTACTCAAAGATTGTGAGATAGTTATAATTGACCAAGCTGGCTATACTCTTGTTGCAAGTGGTATTAATATTTACATAATGCCGTCGCTTGGGGAAGCTGTTGAGGAAAGTTTATCAGAAAGTACTGTGTATCATGAAATGGAAGAAAACATGGATGCTATAACAGCTCATTTAAATGATACTTCTAACCCCCATAAATTAACGGTCTCTCAAATAAATGCAATTCCTTGTTCTGAAAAAAACGCAGCCAACGGAGTAGCAGCACTAGATTCAAAAGGTAAACTTTTAACATCTGTAGAGACAGACCCAACCGTTCCAAGTTGGGCAAAAGCAGAATTAAAGCCTAGCTACGCTTTTTCTGAAATTGGAAATACCCCAACGACTCTTTCAGGGTATGGAATAACTGATGCAATAAATTTTACAGATGTAGGAAGTACTTCAAACTTAACAACAACAGCAAAAACAGTTGTAGGCGCTATAAATGAATTAGATTCAGACATTAGTGGGGTATCTACAACATGCTCAAATATAACAGGAAATATTGGAAGCTTGTCAAGTTTAACAACAACATCAAAAACAGTTGTAGGTGCTATAAATGAATTGGATTCAGAATTTGATGGGATATATAAAACATATTCGAGCATAACTGATTTAGGTTTGTCTTATCCATGCACTACAGTACAGGTTGTTCAAGCTATGCCGAATAATTCAAGAACTATAATAGATGTAGAAGTTCAGTCAAATACACTTACAGATGCACCATGCAGTTATGGGGTTATGGAAATAGAAAAAGTCAATTCTAGTAAAATAAAAATAATATTTAACAAATCATTAAGCTCTGGAACAAATGGTGTTGATTATTATTTGGCTGAATACAATTCAAGTAATAGCACTATAACGTGGAATAAAATTTTTACAAGTAACCCTAGCTGCCAAATAGCTATTTCAAACGGCGGAACCGGCGCAACAACTGCAACAACTGCTATTTCAAACTTGCACGGGGTTGAACAGACAAGCGCGGATATTACATACTATATAAATGCGTCAACCGGAAGTGACACTAACGCGGGCTCATCTTCGTACCCGTTCAAGACCATCCAGCATGCAATCAACGTTTTACCGAAATGTATCAACCATGATGTAAAAATTTATCTAGCTACGGGCACTTATGCCGAGGTTGTTACAATTAAAGGTTTTTTTGGCGGTGGGTCGTTTTCCTTATACGGCAATACTGCCTCCGCACTTAGCACAAGCTATACAATAACTGGACAAATACACATAGAAAATTGCCATATGAAATTATTTTTAAATGGCTTAAACGTGTCTACTACTACAACTAGGGCTATAGAAACTTACACATCAAATTTTGTGCAGGTATATTACTGTACAGTCGCTGGTGCGGCAGATGTTGGAATAGGATTTTTGGCAGGGTCAAGAGGAGAAGTTTTTGTTTGTTCGTCATCGAACAAATTATATATGTACAGCGTCACCGGCGGCTCTTTTATTAGAATAAGAGGCTCGAACCTTGGAAGTGGAAATACATATGGCGTAAAAAGTGGGGACGGGTCCTTAGTTATGTTGATAGATCTAATAGGTGCCAGTGTTGCAACGACAGCATATTTGCTCGATACTGGAGGCTCTATTATAGCAGGGGGCAAATATATAAGCTAACAAAGGGGTGAAAAAATGTATTTAATTGCAAATAACGAGCGTATTGAATGTACAAAAGCTGAGAAAGGTGCAGATTTTATAAATGTTTACGATAACAACAATATAATTTCAGCATTTTTAGGTATTTCAAATTTTAGTGGGTTTTCCGTTGAAGGTGGAGATTTTACAACTGCGCCGCTGGATGATATTACTCAGTTGCAGCTAGCAATTGCCGAGCTTGCCGAACTAGTTGTAGGGGGTGTTTAAAATGGCGCAAATTTATTATGACTTGATAAAAAAAGGCTTGAAAACAATTGATGATGTGCCGGAGCGGTGGAGAGCCGCCGTTCAAGCTTTATTAGATGCTGATAATTAGGGCTGCTAAAAAAGCAGCCTTTCTTGTGCAACAAAATAAGTTTTTCAATTATTTATAGAGAAATTTTTAGAAAGAATTTTTTGCCACTAAAAGGGGGGCTCCAAAGGGCTTAGCCCTTTATATCTTTTATAGTCAAAATGATTTAAAATCAAAAATCATCCGACCGTCTGTGTTTGTTCCATAGGTCTTACATAGCTACTGAAAAATCCTTTTCGCTTAAGGAACAACGTAGCAAGTGACTGCAGTTGCTGAATTTGCTAAATTAGAAGCTTCTGCACCACAGCTTCTAAATAACATTCACAAAAATAGTAGTAATTAGCATTAATCCACAAGCTAACTTTCAAATATTGTCACTCCGTCACCAATAAAAAAATCATTTGTTTTATTGCTTCAATTACGAATTTATTTTTTATAAAAAAAGAATCCACAACAGTATAACTGTTCATCTCCTTGTTTACCATTGAAATTAGACGAGAAATACCGCCCAATATTGTAGACTTATTAATATGCTCTAGAAATATTGCAGCACCGGCAACTTTATTAATATGCCTTTGATAGAATTTAAAGGATGGATCTTTACACCTATTCATAATTTCTTGATATTGTTTTTGCACTGAAAGAGTTATTGGAACTTTTGATGATTTGGCAAAAACCATATTATAATTTTTTTTAAAAATATTAAGTTTTTCTTCAAAACTCATTTGCTTTTCAGGTGTAGCAGATGCGGCAGAAAATTCAGAGCTTAGTCCTAAGTAAGTATCTGTACTATTATTTAAACAAAAATTTGGCTTAAAACCTTTGACTGGTGAAATTGGCTGCAAACTTTTAAAATCAACAACAGCTGGTTCGTTTAAAGCCGTGATGTTTCCTTTAAGTTTACTTATGTCATTAATAAGTTTTTCTGTAATTGAAACCTCTTCGGGTGCAATTACTGCAGATTTGCCTACTGTGGAGCTTTCAAAAATTTCTTCTACTGCAGTAGCTAAAACCTTTGTTTCGGACTCATCGGCAAAAATTGAAATTACTCCCATTGAACAAATTGACATAACTATAATCAAAATAATTGACAACACTTTTTTCATCTTATTTCTCCTTCAATGTAAAAATTAAAAATTATATAACTACTTTAATACAAGGCAAATTATTTATATTTCCTATTTAGAACTACAGGTGGGTTCTGCTATTGGCACTATTTTTAACAATAAATTACAAACAATTTATGCCCTATTGACAAATAATCAGTAGAATGAAAGTTATATTCAAAGCAATTGAATGGCAACCAATAAAAGGATAGAAGCAGAAAGCATAGGATTTTATGTGAAGTATAGGTTAGATGAACATATAATAAAATAAAAGGGCAAAGTATTGAGGGTAAGCAATACTCCGCAGCTTTTTCTAATAAAGGGCATTCTTATGATAACACTCTGCTAGTTTCTTTCTTTTTAAGTACTAAAAAGAAAGAAACTAGCAGGCATACTTATCAAACCCTTTTAGCAGTAAAGTTTGAGTAGTATTAAGTATTTCCACGGCATTTATTCTATCATTTTTTAGTTATCATCCAATTGCTTTGATGTAAATATACTTGCTTTTTCTATAATAACAACCAAAACAAAAGTAAAAGATAAACGTTTCGAGTTGAATTTATACAAAACTATAAGTATAATTATCACAAATGGAAATTAATTTGGTCGTTTATTGTTTTTTTAGGTTAAAATAGGAAAAAAGTGGAAATTAATTGCAATGTGAACATATGCCACATATGCATGAAAAAAATTTTTTAGTCAATTATAATTAAAGTGTATTAATATAAAAAAGAATGTGAAAAATGCTGTTGCAAAAAGGTGAGTTTTATGTTATCAAAAACGCTTAAAAAGCTTAGAGAAAATATTGGTTATACACAACAGCAAGTTGCAGATGCACTTAGTATAGATCGGTCAACTTATGCTTATTATGAAACAGGAAAAACAAATCCTGATATAAATACTATAATAAAATTATCAAAAATATTTAATGTTTCTTACACTGATATTTTTGAGCAGGAGGAACAGTGCCAGAATCAAAAATTTAGTGATGTTGAAGATAATAGATACTTTTTAACTAAAGAATCAAATCATATATATGAGCTTTCTAAAAGGGAAAAGGCATTGGTAGGCTTTTATAGGGTTTTACCGCACGAAATTCAGGAAACAATTATAAAAGATCTTTCAATCAAGGTATCAAGCCTCTCTAAAAAAAGTTTCTTATAAATAAAAGATCCACTAAATATGTGATTTTTACACCAAAATTAGTTATACGGTATGATAACCAAATAGCTAGTTTTGGTGTATAGCTTTTTATGAAAAACTTAATTAAAAGATATTTTGTTAAAACGGAAAAAGCGATTACATAATACCAAGGAAAAAGATGATAAATGAGTACAAATAGTTTTTTTTTCTAACTAAAGTAATCCAGTTAGAAAAAAAAACTGACGTCATTAAAAAATGACATCAGTTTTTTTAATATTTCCCTACAATGAAGGCTTTTTTGTTCTGTTTATATCTTAAATGAGTGAATCAGATTTTTCATCTGTGACTGTTGCTATACCATATTCTAAATCCGAGTTTAAGATAACAGCATCTGACAATTCGGTAACTTTATTACGTTCCATTGCATTCCCTAATGCCAAATCTACAACTTTTCCAATATCTGCACCATTGAATTTTTTCATTCTGCTAGAAAATCCTTCTAGTTTTATACTTGGATCCAACTGGAGATATCTTAAACGAATTTTAAGAATTTCCAATATACCCTCTTGGTTTGGATAGCTAACCTCAACACTTTGATCAAGTCTACCTGATCTAACTAAAGCTGCATCGATAGCTTCTCTACGATTAGTTGTAGCAAGTACAATTACTCCATCTTCTGGACTAAGTAAATCTAAAGAGTTCATTAAAGATACCAAAACTTTATCACTACCACTGCTTGAGCGTTTTTGTCCAATTGCATCTATTTCATCTATAAGTAATACAACTAGTTTTCCGGTAATTTTGGCAGATTTTTTTGCAAGCTCAATTATCTGTAACATTTTTTGTGCTCCATCAGCTTCCATAACCATTGATGGAGTAAGCATTATGCATTCTACACCTTTTTCAGCAGCAAAAGCTTTGGCTAGAGTGGTTTTACCGGTTCCTGGTTGTCCATAGAATAATACACCTTTAGATGACGGTTTTATTTTACCGCCTTCTCTATACTTTTCAAATGCCTTAAACAAAGAATTTACCTTATCTATTGCCTTTTGATTTCCACCGATTACATCCTTTATTGAAATCTTGCCTTCTGATAATAATTCTAACTGTTTATCAAAATTACGGTTGTTTTCTATATTAGCTCTTCGCTCGGCACGTTCTAGCTTTTCCTCTTCTGATTTTTTCTGATCATCAATAGATTTTTTTATTTTTAAACCAATTGAATTTATATTCTCTTCTATTTTATTTGATGAATTCATATCAGAAAAAGTAGAAACCATGGTTTTTAATTCTTTAATGGAATTTTGAATTTCATCATAAGGACCATCTCCTAGATCAACTGCATTAAACTCAACTGATAAATTTTCAATTGCCGCTGTAAAATTATTTTTCGTTTCTTTCAATAAATTTTCAAAAGCTTCCCTTTTAGCTTTAGCTTCAGCAGCAGAAACTTTGTTTATATCATCTTGCAATTCATTTATTAGCATTTTTAAACTTTCAGTTCTATCTAAAGTTGTCATGCCATCTATTTTATCACGTATTTTATCTGATTCAATATAAATTCTGTCAATTTCAGAAGTACTCTCTATTTTTTGTTTTTCTTTTAGATCACGCAATAAAGAATCTATTCTTTCATTTAGAGCAGATTTTGCACTATTAATTTTTTCCTTGACTTCTCTCTCTAGTCTTTCTTGTTCAAGCTGTTGAGCCTTTTCTAAATTATCTTTTGCAAGTTTTTGCTCTTCTAATTTTTGCCTATCTACTATTGATTGTAAATCAAGTTCTAAATTAATTTGTTTTAAAAGTTCTTTCACTTTTTTAGAAATAGACTCTAATTCACTATAATCACTAGAGTTCTTCTCCACCTTGCCATTAAGTTTCAAAACCTCATCTAAAAATTTTTTTGCTTGTTCCACAGAATTAATTTTTTTAGCCTTTTCAGAGCATTCATCTAGCAAAGATAAATCCTCACGCTTAACGGTATCTATTTGCTCTTGGCTATGTGAACTTAGCCAACCTGTCAAAAAGGATGCATGTGCTTGATTGGAATATGCCAACGGCCCTGCTGAAAGTGAAAGAATGCATGCAGATGCCATGACACTTTTTACTGTTTTTTTATAATTCAATGTAAATCCTCCTTAAATCTTTGAATACTTTAATTATATCACAGAAATTGGATAAAACCAATATACATAAAAGTAGAAATATATACATGTTAATCAATATCTATTGTGTTTTTTTACATCTAAAGCATTAAAACCTCAAAAAATCATATATTTTGTATTTTTATATGTAAAATTCGCCAAGTGCGGTGTGGCTTTATTAAATCCCTCCTTAATAATACTGACAATATTAAAGAATATTTCGCTAATATTTTATCTATATTTCAAAATTTAAGGATTTTATCAAGTTTCTCAACTCTTCATAAATAGTATTAGAGTAGTATTATAAAAGTTTGAAAGTTTTACCTAAAGTTAAACATAGATATAACTTTGCAATGTAGCCGTACAATGGAAATTGACAACGCTTACCTTTACAGAAAAACCAAATTATCTTTTTAAACTTAAACCCTTAAAAGTTTTTAGGCTTTTCTAAAAACTTTACTTGTGAAAATTTATTCCCTGTTATTCTTATTTTTATAATATTTTATGTTTTGCTTTTGATGTTTGTTTATTACAACGAGAAAAGGTGTACTTTATGACTTTATCTGTCAAACACCTTAATTATGATTCAAGGTTCTAAATTTCTTGCCACTTAAATTTTTATTACTTCTTATTTTATTTTTTGTTTTATAGTATCTGTGTAATCTTAAAAGGGGCCTAATGATTTATTTCCCCGTATTTTTTATATTCTTTACTTCATATTTGCTTATCTTTATAGAGCTTAATGGCACAAATTTAAAAACATGTTTTTAAAGCTTGTACGCGGTATCGTAATAATTGCATATTATGATAATAAGGTAGGGGGTGAATTTTTTATGTATAAGAAAGAATGTAGAGCCTGTGGTTGTATAGGCATATTAACAAGTTTAGTTTTTGGAGCTCTTGTTGGGGTTCTTTTTGCGTTTAGTCTGATTCCCAATATAGTAATTTCAGTTTGGATTGCTTTTGGTTTAGCAGTTCTATCTTTAATTATACTAATTGTTGCAGCGTTTTTGGCTAGTAGTGAGCGTTATGGTGCTTTAGTAAAATGTCTTTGTATTAATGGAAAATGTTTGTTGGCGGGAACAATTGGAACAATAATCATAGCTTTAGCAGCATTATCTATTGTTTTAACACCTGTATTTGTTTCTATAACAATACTTTTATCAATTGGCGCAGTATTTTTTGCTCTTATGATTATATCGATAATATGTTTGATATCATGTATTATTAATGCTTTGAGCTTTAGAAGGTAATAAAAAAACGAATCGCTCCAATATCACATTTTACGATATTGGAGCGATTTATTATTAGAATTGGAGGCGCCACCCAGATTTGAACTGGGGATCAGGGTTTTGCAGACCCATGCCTTACCACTTGGCTATGGCGCCAACATTAAATTAAAAAAATGGAGCGGATGACGAGGCTCGAACTCGCTACCTCCACCTTGGCAAGGTGGCGCTCTACCAGATGAGCTACATCCGCACACTAAAACGCAAAGATTAACAAACACCACATTTTAATTTAATGCATTAATACAATAAATGATTGCCTATCCCTAATTTTTTCAATTATGATAACAATAAAATTTACTTACCAATATAGCAGGTTTGCTTGGTGCCTTCGGACGGAATCGAACCATCGACACGAGGATTTTCAGTCCTCTGCTCTACCGACTGAGCTACAAAGGCAAATATGGCGACCCGAAACGGGCTCGAACCGTCGACCTCTAGCGTGACAGGCTAGCGTTCTAACCAACTGAACTACCGGGCCATATTTTGATGGTGGGAACAACAGGGCTCGAACCTGTGACCCCTTGCTTGTAAGGCAAGTGCTCTTCCAGCTGAGCTATGCTCCCCCACAACCTACGCCAAATTAATTTTATGTATTGGCGACGATATTTATGATACTATATCCCAGAATAAATGTCAATACTTTATTTTAAAAATCATTTTTCCATGTACTTGATTTTTACAATAAAATTTATATTTGTTAATATTTCTTCAATCCTTGCTTCCCTGTTTTAAAATTAAATTTTATAAAAAGGCTCATTAAATACATAAAAATTGTAAATATAATTTCAATAAATAGTACATAAAAGCAAATTTTTTTAGGAATAATAATTTATGAAAGGGTTGGTTTTTATGGAATATTTAAAAGCTTTTGTTGTTGGTGGGATAATATGTGTTATAGGTCAGGTTTTAATAGACCGTACAAAATTAACTCCAGCTCGCATATTGGTATTATTTGTAACACTTGGAGTTATTTTAACAGCCATTGGAATTTATGAACCAATAGTAGAGTTTGCTGGTGCTGGCGCAACAGTTCCTCTAACAGGTTTTGGTTATACCATGGCAAAAGGAACAATGGAATTTGTAAAAGATAAAGGGCTTATGGGCATTTTAACTGGTGGCATTTCTGCAAGTTCTGCTGGAATTGCAGCAGCAGTATTTTTTGGATACATTGCTGCCTTAGTTTCAAAACCTGGAGATAAAAGTTAGTCTTATTTAAAGGTTTTCCCAAAATAAAAATATGATTATAAAATTTTAAGAGTTATAAAGGGAGGAAATTAAAAAGTGAAAGCTACAGGAATTGTTCGTCGTATAGATGACCTTGGAAGAGTTGTTATTCCAAAGGAAATAAGAAGGACTTTAAGAATTCGTGAGGGTGATCCATTATTAATAACATTGGAAACAAAAACCTTATCCTTGTGCTTTGGCGCACTTTGGATTATAACTAGGTCTTTTGAGATATTTTTGTTTCCTGAATTAAAATTTACAACAGTTTCTCCTATAGAAAAAACATTAGAAATATCCGGCTTTAATTCAACCTCTATCCTATTTTCATAAACAATAATTTTTCCTATTATTAATTCAAGGTCTACACGGCTAAATGTATCTTTCCCGATAATATTATCAAATACAGATAAAGCGTTTGAAGCTACTTGTTTAAGTTGCGTCACATCCTTTTTTGTCTTCTCTGAATGAACAAGTTGGTTCTCAAATCCTTTTAACTTATTTATGACGTCAAATTCAAGCTCATCGTAAAGGTTTTCTATGTCCTCCATTTGTTCTGGTTTTTTAGTTATTTCCCTAATCCGTTGCATCTTTAAGGTTTTTAATTCTTTTTTTACTTGTTCTATTTGATTTTGCAAAAGACCCACTGTATTGTTAACCTTTTTATTTTTATTTTTTTCTTGTTCTAATGTTTTACTAATTTCATTTATCATTTCTTCAGAATTAACTCTTAAACCAATTAAATATTTTTTAAGCAATAAATTTAATGTTTTTTCCAAAATGTGATGTGAAGTACACCCCTTTAGCCCTCTTCTATGATAAGATCCACAAGTATATGCCGCTGGTCTTTTGGCATTACTTATAGAAAACATAGGTGACCCACAATCACCGCAAAAAAGCAAGCCCGAATAAACATTATCGTATTTTTTTATGCCACGGTAATTGTTTGTTGATCTACTTTTTAAAAATCTCTGAGCTAAGTCAAAGGTCTTTTTATCAACTATTGCCTCATGATTATTTTCAAACACATTATGATCTTTACTGTTAAGTTTTATGTCACAACCATTTATCTTTTTGCGAGTATATTTCCCTGTTCTCAGTGTACCAACATAAAAATCATTTGAAATTATAGTTGAAATGCTAATTATACTCCACTCTTTTCTTATTCCCCTATTAAAAGATTCTCCGCGTGACTCTTTAACCTCTTTTTCACGCATTCTTGGTGTTGGAATATTGTTATCAGTTAAATAATTAGCAATTTTTTTATACCCCCAACCATCTTCAGTATAGAGTTTGAAAATACGCCTAACAATTTCCGCTGAAATTTCATCAACTTTAAACAATTGCTGCTTCGGATCTATCATTTCATACCCGTATGGCACAGCGCAAATCCATTTTCCTTCACGCTGTTTATTAGAAATAGTACTTCTTATCTTTTTACTTATATCCTTAACATAAAGTTCATTATACCAAGTCTTTACTCCCATCGTTATATCATTATTATCTTCTGCCGTGTCAATTCCATCATTTATAGCAACTACACGAACATTAATATCTTGCATATCTTCAATAAACAATAAAGTCTTGGCATTGTGTCTTCCTAATCTTGATAAATCCTTCGAAAGTATAACATTAATATTTCCTTTTTCAATTTCTTTTCGCATTGCCAAAAAACCAGGACGATTAAAAGAATATCCAGAAAAGTTATCATCTTCAAAAATATAAATATCATCAACACCAAGGTTTTTCTTTGCATATTCACGTAAAATACTTTTTTGATTTAAAATGCTTTCATAATTTTCTTTGTCCTCATCATAGCTGATCCTTACATATCCAACTATAGTATTCTTTATTTCTTTGCCCAATGTTTTCACCTTCTTAAAATATGTTATAGATAACATTGTAACATCTGTTACCTTTATTTTCAATAACAAATTATTCTCTAGGCTAATGCATTATTTATACTTCTATAGTTTGCAAGAACCAACTCAGTAGTTAGATCTTTTAGGCTCTTGTCGCCAGATTTATATACAGCAATAATATATTTCTTTCTTCTGTATTTTTCAATCAAAGTAGAAATCATCTGGGGCATTTCGTCGCTCGAGTTTTCCCCATTGGCGAACCAAAATGCTAAGATCTTATTCTCATCATCTATTTCGATTTTCATTAATTCGCCCCCCTATAAAATATAATTAGCAATTATTACCATGGTTATACGAAAATGCTTTCTTAAGATTTAAAACTTTCAACCTCTCAGCCTACCGCTGGTTAACGGTAACACAGGAATTTCACCTTTCCCTCATTGGAACCGCGCTCTGGAACTTAATCTCGACTGCGTGCGGGAGTATCATTATGGGCTGCTGGAGTCTTGGCGGACTAATTACCAATTAGTTTTATATCTAAGTGGGCGCACTTGATAAGACGCTTGTCCAACAGTTTAACGTAGCTGAGTGTTGACTATTAAATTTTCAAGGTTCGCGCATTTTGTTAAATAGAGGGTTAAATGTGTTTAAGTTTTTTAAAACTCTAAAAAACCCTCTATATATATAAAGGAAATTCAACATGTTTTTGATTCACTTTTTTGCTATAAATTACCATTTTAAAGATATTTCTCTGTTTTTTATAAATTAACCCGAATTTTTTCGACAATTTTTTCAAAATTTCTGCACACTTTAACCTGTGACATTTTATAAACTTTTGCTAAATCTCGCTGCGTTTTTCCCTCCTTAACTATGTAGCTAATAAAAATCTGGTCTTCTACCGGTAAGTCTTTGACCGCTTTATAAAGCTTTGGATTTTCTATTAATTCAATCCAGCCTGTTAAGCTTCTATCAAAATAAGCCTCTTCAAAGTGCCCACTATGTTTGTCCCCATCAAATAAGCACTCATGCTTTTTTGTCTTCGTTTGTTTGTTAAAGTCCTTAATATCCATCTTTTCAACAACCTTGTAGTAGTAAGCATTACTTTTTTCCATTTTACGCACGCTCCAAATCATTAATTTTTAAAATGATCTAGAGCGGCTCTATGGAAATCGTGCGTAATATAAAATCCAGCGTTTCACAGTTTGCATTCCTCGCACCAAAGCAAAAAAAGGCAAGGCCTACTCAAATGAGTAAGTCTCACCTCTTAACTGATGACGCGATTATCCATATAATCCTACCACCCTTGCTCTGGCATCTTTCATACGTTTTCCAAACGTTTAGAACGATTTTGCAAAGTTAAGTTGGATATTTTCTAAGACGCAAGTCTGCGGTGTTTTTTAAAGTCAGCAACGTTATTTTAAAGATAAAAATAAGTGCGTGTTTTTCTCTTTTGGCTAAAAAGTTTCTGCGAATTAATATTTACTTGATTTGTTTTTATTTAACAAAATGATTAAAAATAGTTAAAAATAAAGAAATAGAGAAAATTGCATACAACGCTACCTCCCATTTTTTGTGTTTTTTTATGCTTTCCCACAAGTAAAAAAAGTTTAAAATAAGAATAAGGGCCAATAAAATCAACTTTACCATAATTTGTCTCCTAGTTGTGCCTGTTTGCAAATTTCTTTTAACTGTTTTAGTCCGCCATCCTTTGTGTAAAAAGTTTCCAAAGGAATTTTAAAATGCATTGCTAATTTTATTAAATGAAAAGCGTTCGGCTGTACTTTTCCCGTTTCATAATACGCATAAGTCGAGCGCTCTACCACCAGAATTTCAGCTACTTCCTCTTGAGTTAATCTAAAACTTACTCGAATATTTCTTATATTTTCTGCTAAATCGGCTTTATCAGTGATGTAAGTGGATATAGTAAGACCTCCTTTTTAATTAATTTAAAGGACTAACAGTCCGATTATAACATTTTTTATTTTATATAATCAATAAAAAAAGGAAAAATTTTAATTATGCATAAAGGCAGAAATATTATAGGGCCTAGAATGAGAGAAGCTCGACTTTTAGAGAAACCTAAAGCAACTCAAAAAGATATAAGTGCTCGCCTAGAATTAGATGGGATCTATCTTAGTGAAAGTTCTATTGGAAAAATCGAATTATGTATTAGGCCAGTTACTGATATACAATTAGTAGCTATAGCTAAAGTGCTAAAAACGAGTGCAGCTTGGCTTTTAGGAGAAACAAATGATTTATATACAACTTCAAAGCTATAAAGTAGAATGACCAGGTCCAAAAAACAGACAATAGACAACCCCCTACTGTAGAAAATAACTACAATAGGGGGCTGCTATATATAGCAGGGAATATAAGGTTTTTTGCCACAGATTAAGTAAATTAAAGATTAGTATTGACAAGAACAAAGACTTATATTAAAATATATTTGATTTAGACAACTTTTTCAATTAAAACATTTTTATGGACAAATAATAAGAGGTGCTAGCTTAAAGCTTTGCACCTCTTATTATTTATATTATATTTTTGAAATATTCAGATTTATCTTTATCGTATGGAATTTGAAAACCACTCATATCAAAAGCTACTTTAGCACCGGGGCTTGTTGGATCTGTGTCTACCGTCACAACTATTATATCTTTGTGCTCCCACTGCTTTTCTTTAACCATTTTAGAAAAGTCTTCCACTACCTGCTTAAATGGTTTTGCAATTTCCTCTTTAGGTATAACTTTTTCTATTTTGTCGCCAAATAACCTAAATCGAAGTGATTCAATATAACCAGCGTCTTTGCTTTCCTTAGATTTATCTCCGCACAATAAATCCCAAAACTCCCCAACAACTCCCTTGTCTGGATTATTTAAACCTTCGGTTTTTGCAAACCAACTCTTAACCCACCCGGCTGCACGTCCAGGAAAACCGAATACCCCAGTTGCAGTCTCTTCCATAGGGGCTATAATGCCGTTTCGAGCAGCGCAAATGCCGGCTGAGCCCAACGCCATTATGGAAGCTGGAATTGCTGCAAATGGGCTAAAATATATTACAGCGCCCGTTCCTAGCAATCCAGCAAGTCCGCCTACAGCTAGGGCCAGCTCTTGTTTAATAGACCCATCTTCAACAACAAAATCTTCAGCCTTATTAGCTAATTTTGTAAAGTAATCTATTATTTTTTCAGCATCATCATAACGAATTAAATACTTTTTGCAGGTCGGCTTTTTGTTATCGCATGTTGTCTCATACCAACTATTGTCCAATAAAAGCATCTCTTCTCGTCTTGTGTGTGAAATATCAGTGTCAGCAAAAACTTCCATTGAAAAACTTCCAGCCAAAATCATCAAAAATAAAATGCTAGATATAACTTTCTTCATTTTATTCATTTATTTTCCTTCCTCGTAGGTTTTTAATAAAGATTCTACATTGGTTTTTAACTCTGAAATATAGTATTCTTTTTCAGAGTCGGTATAGTTGCGTCCAAGGTTTAAAAAATTGACAAAAGTGAAGTAATTATTAGAGTCTTTATTAAATCTTATGGATATAGAATCTCTATTTTTCCAACAGTCTTTTTCTAAGCAATTTGAAATTTGTTCTAATACTGAAACATAATTAGAAATATTAATCTTTTTTGTACTTGACTCTTTTGAGTGCTCACTTGCAAAATAAAAACCAACAAATACCTTAGCAAGAGTTGTACAAACAAGTGAAGCTGCGCCTATTATCCCAATTGATTCCCAAATAGAGAGGAGTCTGTAGCCTACATCTATATCTTCATCTGTGACTTTTAAACCTTCAGCCCTTTTTTTCTCTAACTCCAAATTTATCAAGTCTTTAATTTTTGTATTATAAAAGTACACTAAAAAACTCGAAACAGCAGCGCTAGTACTCCCTGTTACTTTAGCCCAAAAATTTATTTTCGCATCATCAATTTTATTTCTCTCTTGCCAAGACAATTCATTGGGTAATGGTTTTAAATTATTAATTACTTCGCTTGCCTTACTAAAATCAAAAATATGTAGTTCTTGGTCTGAGTTATATCCAATTTTATCAAAAAATATATAAGCTGAACCATCTCTAACGGTTTTTTTCCCTTTGCTATTTACACAATCAAAATCTTCGTACCCACCAGTTCCATTTTTCAATTCACAGATATCAACCTTCGCAACTTCTTCCCACGGCCAATTCCAAGCAAAGGTTGTTATTGAACAAGTTGAAACCAACATTGTTGAAATTAAAATTACCGATATAACTTTGTTTATGGTTCTCATCATCATCTTCCTCCTCTATTTATACTCTTTTAAGATATCAGGTAGTTGATTTCCTAAGTTGGTAAAAGATTTAGAATATTCCATATAATTATCGCCATCTTTCATGTCTAGTTTTAAAAAACTTACAAAAGAATAATATTTCTCAGGATTAGAACAAAACCGTATATACATCGTATTCCTATCTTTCCAACAGTCATTTTTTATACAGGCTAAAATTTGTTCTATAGCAGATATATAATTGGAAACTTCAATTTTTTTTGTTTGAGATATTTTTGCTTGATCAGATGCTTTCGATGAAGCAGAAAATGCACTGCCAGCAACCCCACCTACAACAGCGGCACTCGCAGACAAAGCTGACTTTGCAGCAACAGAAAGCCCTACTGTTGCTGCTGCAGGAGGACAGGCCAAGGAAACTACAGCAGCAATCCCGCCGGCAATTAAAACACCTACAACCCCCCAAGAGCTAATAGAAGAAGTATCTTCTCTTACTTTGTCTGTTACATCTTTTAGATATTTCTCTTTTGATAATTTTCCCAGTTTTAAGTTGTCAACGATTCCTTTAACAACTTCCTCTGCCATTTCTCTTCGCAAACCAAAACTAAACATAACTTCTTGAATTGCCTTCTGTCTTGCTAATGCAATTTCTTGCTCTGTTCGTGCATTAAATAATAACTCATTAAAAAAAGAAACAAAGTTAGATAAAATATTATATGGCCATAATTGTAATGTGTATTCAGCTTCTTTACCAACCTTTTCTTTTTGCCAAATGTCATAAGGATCTGAACGTATAGTAAGTACTCCATTCGCTTTCGCACAATCTAAATCCAAATAGCCCCCTGCTTCATTTCTTTGATCACAAATATCAACTTTTTCATTCTCGCCCCACGGCCAGCTCAAAGCTGAGGCCCCCATACTTCCGATTCCAGAAAGCATAATTAAACTTAACACTAAACTAATACACTTTTTTAGCATTTTTACAAACTCCTTCGAAATTAAATTTATAGATAAAAATATAATTGTGTAAGATTTAACATACCTTTTTATTTGCTCACAGGGAAAATTTTCCGTGGGTTAATAGTATCATTTTACAGTTTCTAAAAGCAAGAGGATAAGAAAAATTCTACCTTTCCGACAAAATATACTTAATTTACCAAAAAAATTATTTATCTTCCCGATGTTTAAACCCGAAAAACCTCCCTGAACCGCAGCGTAGCAGCTCAGGAAAATAAAAATTTATTATTACAAAAAGAAAAAAAGAGAACAACGCATGCGCTGCTCTCGATAAAACCTTAAGATTTTAGTTTACTTTTGTATTTCAGTTTTTAACAATTAAAGCTAACAAACTGTAGCTGTTCCTTTTTTAGAACAACTCTGTCAAATCGATATCATAGACTTTGTACCATGCTATAGCTGGATAATTTAGTACGCTGGAGTAGTTCACAACAAAAATTTTAAGTGTTTCAACTTTTATCTCAAACTACTTTTCTAATGTTAGTATTTTTATAAGTGAAAGTTTTTGCTGTCAATATTTCATAAATTAATTGTAAATTCTTGTTAAAAGTATTGCTAACAACCAAATTTTCACCATATTTCTAAATTAGAATTATAAATCGTTCCCCTTGTGATAAAATAGTTAAGTCTTTATAAATTTTTACATTTAATAAGGGGGAACCAAAAATGAAAAAGGTATTATCAAGTATTTTAGTTGGTAGCATGTTAATTAGCTCCATGGGAGCCATCTCAATTTTTGCTGATGGAACAGAAACAAGTGTTTCAGCTACTGAAAAAGCAAGTTCCGAAGCTAGCTCTACCGAAACAGAATTAGGTGAAGCTATAGGAAAGCTTAAAGAAAACATAAAAAAATTAGAAGTAAAATCTTTCTGGGAAAGAAATAAAGGCACAATTTTAAAAGTTACTGGTGGCGCGTTAGCGGCCGCCGCAACTGGAGCAGCCTTATATTTGGGATACAATTATTTATGGGCTAATGGAACACCTCTAGTAAACCCAGCTGGAGACCAAATAGGAAACCCTACTGAAGACCCAGCTGTAAAATCAGTCCAAAGCCAAGACCCTACTGCTACGGCTGCAGGCACATCTGCAAACCCGGCTGTAGATCCAGCTGCAAACTCAGATCAAACCCCAACCCCACAAGTTGAAGGTATACAATCTAAAGAAGCTCCAGTAAACACTGATGTATGTTTACAAGAAGAAGAAAACATCTGCTTACCGGTTGATAAAGATATAATAAACACTGCAGATGTATCTGCAGACCCATCTGCAAACTCACAGCAAATCCCAAACTCACATGATGCAGATTTATCTATAAGCACAAATCAAAATCTATTTGCAAACTCAACTAAAAACCTTAATGTTTCGGCTGCAGCTCCATCCGCAAGCCCTGCTGAAGCACCAATTGGAAAACAAGCTGAATCACCAACTGAAGGCCAAACTGGAGAGCAAGCTGTTGTTACCCCTGAAGCCCAAATGAGTTGTGAAGATTTGTATGAAGAGGAATATAAAACTGCTTGTGAAATTCACGATAGAGCGCAGGCTCAAAATGATATTATAAATCAAAACCCTTTAACACAAAAACAACTCGAAGAAGCTAAAGAAAGATGTGACATCGCACAGGATAAGTTTTTTGGTTGCAAAATTAAGAGTACTGGCTCAAAAGTCGCAACTAGCCTAAAGGATGCTGTTTCTAAAGCATGGGGCGGTATTTCCAGTACAGCTTCAAACGGATGGAATGCTATGTGGGATTTTGATGATGCTGCTGCAAAATATACGTACGTAGGCCCAGTAAAGGCAGCCGCTTGGACTCTTGGTGGTTTAATAACAATATTTGGAGGTAAACGTGCAGGACTCACTCCTACTAAGTTTGTGAATGCACTTAGAAGAGGCGGCGGAGCAGCTTTGGTACCAGTAATTACTGAACTGGTAGAATTTGAAGCAGAAGCAGTATCTACAGCAATACCTACACCATTTTTGGGAGAAGCAGCTCAATTTTATACACTAGATTTGGCTAGCTAAAGGCGTGTCCTTTCAGTGATAAGTATCACAAAAAAGTCTCTTGGACTTTTCAAATGGCTATATAATATTCATAGCCCAAATGCAAATACAACCCTACAGCTGTCGTTGTTTACAATAAAACTAAAAACCTGCTAAAAGAAGTTTTGTACTTTTCTTAGCAGGTTTTTTATATTATAAATTAGTAATTTTATTAATTAAATCAAAAACATAATTTGATCCGCGAGACAGTAAAATTCCGGTCAAAATGTTACCAACATAGGGGAGATTTGATTTTAAATTAAAATATTCCGGCAAATCCAGTTTATATGCTACAGCCACTAAAATTCCTAAAATTATACTGGCTAGCATCTCCCATGAAAAGCTGCCGCTTACAAAAAACTGGTTCGCATATGTAATTACCGCTTCAATTATAATTGCGAAACAAATAAAACCGAATGTTTTCTTTTCCAAAATTACCCCTCCTAAAAAGTTTTAATGAACGCATCACTAAAGCCTGCTGCCTTAGCCTTTTCAAGCTGAGCCTCGGCGTTTTCTTTTTGTGAGTAAGCGCCCACCTGTACATAATATGTAGCGTTTGATAAATTAGAAGTTTCAGTGCTTGCACTTTGTTCTTTTACAGAAATTCCAAGTGTCTTCAAAATGCCGCGTGCGTACGCTTTTCCAAATTCTTTTTGTTTATCAATTGTGTCTGCAATTTGTACATCGGTTGCATTGTCAACAAATACTCCCTCAACAATTACAGCCGGCGCGGCAGTCTGCCTGATAAATCCAAAATAATCTTTCCCCGCAGAATTTGTTTTTACCTTGCACCCACGAGAATTTTGACCGATCTTAATTATCTCGGCTTCAATATTCTCTGCTAGAATTTTACTGGTGCCTCCTTTATAGTGGCAGTAAGCTTCAAACCCGTCTCCTCCGCCTGCGTTATTGTGAACATCTACTGCTAAATCTGGATTAAAAGCGTTGCACTCCTTAATCTCATCGGTTAGAGGATCATCCTCATCGACCGTTCGCGACATTTTTACCTCAACACCATTTTGTGATAATAATTCACAACAAGCTGTTGCCATTGTCAAATTT
>JARLUB010000019.1 GCA_030920305.1 Eubacteriales bacterium SKADARSKE-1 | reverse complement strand
TTGTCTGCACAAGTCTTGTGTTATTTTTAATGCTTACCTTGATTTGTTGAAGTTTGATGTTAAACTGGATTCCAATATCCAAGGTCAATGCATGCATAATACAAATTGGCATAAGAGATCTGTAATAATGAAAAAACTAACTATCCAATATTTTATGAGCTAACACGAGCTCAGTGTTATAATATAATAACTGAATATAACACACCAATGACTGGCCAGAGCTTCGAGATACCTGGCATTGGCTGAATTTACCTCAAACAGGTGATAAAGAAAGGTTTTTAATGAAAACCAGGTACACAGACTCCATTGAACATTTCAAAGAAATTACCTATATATGAAGCAACATAAAATTTGTCAGGTGACATGAGACTGTAAGAAGAATAAAACTTTCGAGGAAATAAGAATGTATGGCTATGGCATATTGTGTTAATAACTGAAGGGATAGTTGAAGTACAATGGGCAGGATGAACAATGATTAAAATAGAAATCTGATAAAGATTTTAAAGAAATTGATTCCTCGACGAAATCGAAGACATAAGGTATTTTTAAATGATAGTCAAATACCTCCTTTATACTGTACTAATGACCAGCAACAAGAATGGCCAACGAAAAATTAAAATTGTTGCTATTTTACTGAAATTTTGTTTGAAATGTAACCACAGACTATTGAATAATAATTTGTGTTATCAAGACAGAAAACATGAAAAAAGACAGTAACTGACAATACATATTATAAAGTCAAAGATACGCAATTTTAAAAATGAAATGGATGGCCAAAAACAACAACTTATAATATTTATTCAACTGATCGAAGAATGCAAAGAGGCTGATACACTCGATACGGATGAAGAAGATAAAAAAAGCAAGCATATTGATGGAGATTTTATACTGAATCAGATTTAATTGCAAAGGCACGATGATACTGCTATGAAAACGATTGATTACTATTCGAGAAGATGAAGTATGCCTAAACTCATGTGGATGAAGTCATTTTGCAAAATAATGATGACTAATTTGCTACATTTATTCCCACATGTTGCCGAAGAAATTCCCATCAAAAGCCACTGGGTAATGTACGTCAAAGTAGTAGCCTGGGGAGTTGTCAAAGTGATTTATGTATCTGTTACCGTGTTCCCCATAAAAGAACACGGTTATTGACTATTATATTTTATGTAATTGAAATAAAAGACTCTTCTGAAGTTGTTACAGTCTTTATTCTTTTTATTTTACTGAAACGATAAAGCAGTTAAAAACAAGAAACTGATTTAACAAAATAACCAAGATTGTGGGCGCCTGGCAAAGATATTTTCACTATAACTACATTAGACGCTCCCATTCACAACTTGCTAAAGAACCTCTGGTGTGGATATTCATTACCAGTTCAATCGGAGCAGGGCGCACTCCAGAGTCTCAACGTTAATGAATACATGCGGCCGTACGGCTCAAAGGGCTCAAGTTCAAGCAAGCGACGCGCCGAAATATTTTTACTTAAAGGCAAAGTTGAACAAAGGCTTGAAGACATTTTATAAATTTTTAAATTGTTTTTAGAAACAAAATCTCTTGTAGTGGATGTAAAGTTTATTTAATTTACCCGGAGACAGGATTTGAACCTGTGACCTTCGGGTTATGGTGCGAAAAACAACTTTTAGCGAAATCTTGTTGTGTCTAATAACCCTTGGTATTACTTGGTTTTATCAAATCAGTTTCTTATAATTTTAACTGTATTTTAATGATTTTCAGTAAAAACAAAGACCAAATAAAGACCAAAATCAAACTTAAAAAGAAGAGCCTTATTTTAAAGAATTACATGTAAAATATAATATCAATAACTGTCTTTTTTAGTGGGAACAATGGTAACAGATATATATAAATCACTTACAACCCTACATGTTAAGCCACTTATCGTGTTACCAATCGAAAATTTTATTGGGAACTTTCTGGCAACATGTGGGAACAAATGTGGCAACCAGTCAATTATTTCATTTACAAAATTGATTCTTAACTAATTATGTATTTAGGTACAATTTCCACTTTCCCGAATACAATCAATCGTTTTCATAACTTCCTGTTGGCAATCACCGTGGCCTTTACCTAAAAACTGGCATTCAGTATATGCAAAATCCCAATCAATAGCTGCTTGGCTTTTTTTATATTTTATTCCTTCAACTGTATCGAAGCGTGCATCAGCCTCTTTGCATTTCGGATCAGTTGGAATAGCCATTATAAGCACGTTTTTGCCAATCCATTCATTTTTTAAAATTGCATCTTTGACTTTATAATATAAAATTTGATATTGGTCTATCAAGCCATTGTCTTTTTCTATGTTTTTTTCTATCTTTGGATCAACAATAAACTTATTATTCAAATAAACAAGCCCAGATAATATACTTCCCAAACAAAAAAATTCAGTAGCAAAAATAGCAACAATTTTAACTTTTTCGGATAAGCTAATTCCTTTTTGTTGGTTAACATTAGTGCTGCATAAGGAGGTATTTGAATTATCATTTAAAATATCTTTATCTTTTGATTTTGTCGAGGAACAATACCCTTTTAAAAACTTTATCAGATTTCTTACTTTTGAACCAGACCATTGGATTGTTTTCCATCCTAAAAACATTGTACTTCCAACTATCCCTTCAGCTATTAACACACATGCCATGGTCTCCCATACATCCTTTATTTCGGTTTTTTGAGTTCTTTCTATAAACTTTATGTCATCTACTAAATGTTTTATGTTGTCATATAGGTAACTTTGTAGTCGTCTAATGTATTCAAACCTTACTATTAAAACCTCTTTATCACCTAAGTTTTGAGTAACCCAGCTTACATCGCTTAAGGTATCTTCGAAATTTATTTCTTCTAAATTTATTGTTGGTGTGCTACATTCAGCATATGAAATTATATTGGCACACTGAGCCAAAGTTAAAATTATTAAAAATATTGATATTAGTTTTTTCATTAATTACAGATCCTTTATGTTAAATTTTAGGTAATTAAGTACGATTGACCTGATTATATTAAATCCAGTTTAACATCAACCAACAAATTAAGGTAAGCATTAAAAATAACACAAGACTTGTGTAGACAATATCTAAATCTAGCTCTTAATAC
>JARLUB010000018.1 GCA_030920305.1 Eubacteriales bacterium SKADARSKE-1 | reverse complement strand
TTGGGTAGAGTTTCCCGACGTTGGTGCCATAGTTGCAGCTAACGAAGGTGGCGCATTTGGCAGCTATCTTGATGAGAACTATAAGCTGCATGTAGATCTGCTTGACAGCAATAGTGATAGCTATAAAAGTTTGTACCCTCAGCTCGCTAATGCTACAAATAATAATTTAACCGGTACTAAAATTTTTGATGTTTATTTTACCGACGAAAGTGGCACTAGAGTTGCTGCACAAAATTTTGGTGAAAACATTGAAATTTATTTAAAAGTGCCAGATGGTTGGGATTATGATAACATGAAAGCCTTTTATGTTACGACCGACGGTTCGGAGGCTTATAGCATAGTTAACGAAGTAATAAACAGCGTGCCATATGTTCATATTACAACGAACCACTTTAGTAACTATGCAATAGTTAATACCGGAGCAACTTCTACAGCAATAGCTACAGGTGACAGTAGTTTTACAAGCGTTTGTATATTGAGCAGTCTCTTATTTTGCGCAGGAGCAATGCTAATTTTTTTAAAAAAGAAAAAAGGAAATATGTACAGATAAAATATAAATGAACCAAAAAAGCTCACCAATTGGGTGAGCCTTTTTACTTTTTATAAAACTTTATTGCTAAAATAAACTACCTCGCTAGGCTAGAGTTTAGCGGCAAAATTGCAGTCCCCTCAAATTAAATTAAACCTAAAAGAAAAACTCTTTCTTCAAGTTTTTCTAAAAGAGCATTTTCTGCATATTTACCTATTATTTACAAATTATTTTCAAAACTGAGATTTATTAAAACAAAATAATATTTTTAGGAATAATTTGACAATTTTATCTAATACTGCTATAATAACGGTAGCAAAATAGGTAATAGGGGGTAGATTTTATGGAAGAAAACAAAAAAAGGGATATAAAAAATTTATATGAATCAATATTAAAAAATGACAACTTAATTCAAAAATTAAATCTAAAATCAAAGAAAATATCTAATGAGGAGGACTTGAAAAATTTTATAAAATCTGAAATTATACCTTTGGTAAAATCAAAAAAAATAAATGTTACTGAAAAAGATTTGCTAGAATTTGAAAAAGAATCTGCTAAAAGATTAAAACGGGAGGACTTGATGAAGGTTAGTGGTGGTATCTCACCAAAATCACTTGTGTTGGCAGGCGGTTTTGCTTCTTTAGCAATGTTGGCGTTGGGTTCAACCGGAAATCTATCTGCACATGCCGCTGTTGAAAAAGAAGCTGTTTTATCTTCTGTAGAAGAATTAAACAAGGTAGATGACGTTACGGTTGGCAACCCGGCTTCTGCATCTACTACTCTCCCTTTAGCTTCTAAGGCTACCACTACTGCGGCTGCAAACCCAGAAGCTCATATTGCTCAAGATTTAGGCCCAACTACGACTACAACTACTACATCGTCTTCAGCTGCAGCTAAAATGGAGGCTCCTAATGATATAAATTTAGGACCATCTGAAGCTACAACTAGTGAAATTGGCGAAGGGCTTCCTGCAGAAACTGTTCTTACATCTGTGGCTGAGTTAACAAAACAGCAAACTCACACAGACACACTCTATATTACACAAGCTTTAAATTTACCTGATGCATATGTACTTAACTTAACTGGAGTAACGGAAAATTTCCGCTTTTTTGATGGAAGTAAGGAGGAACTTGTAGCCGGAGCTCCTGGTGGTGACGGCGTGCCTAGCTGGGATTTCAAAAAAGATAGTGGTGCTGGGTCTGCTGAATTTATGTCAATTTTGTTTCCATCATCTGGTGGTGTTTTAAACACAGAGGGAGGTGCTGCAGATAGACCTTGCCTTTCAAAGGACTGTGAGCCGACCCCAGAATTAATGGCTAAAATGGCAGCTTATATTTATAATCATATTTCAAATGGCTCTCAAGAAGATGCACAAAAATTGCAAGAAGCTTTGGCAGCAGTCGAATCTTGTGATCTTAGGGAGTACAATGTTTTAAATGAGTTAAATGCTTTAAAGGTGAAAATAGAAGAAATTACAAAGGGGCCGGCGCAACCTGAAAGAGCCAAACAAAAACGGCAACCTACCCCTTTTTCCAAACTTGTTGAACTTGCGAATCAAGAAGGTGAGACACCTCAAAAATCTGCTGTAAGAGCTATTATTGCTAAACTAAATGAACTTTATAAAGTTTTAAAAAAGACAAAATCGCTTAAAGGAGATATAGACCAAACAAAATACAATGATTTAGTCAGCTATCTTTCAAAACAAACTTTTTTGTCAAATCAAAAAGTTCAAAGATTTTTCAGCGAAAAGTTGCATATTGAAGACATTACAAAGGTAATCAAAGATCAAGATCCAATGAAGCAAAAAAAGGCTTTAAATACAATTTTAAGATTGCTAGATAGCGCCAGAGTTATGAAAACAGAGCAAGAAAATCCTGGTGCAGAATATAACCCTGCTTCTCCCAAAAAGGTTCTTCCTGCGTTTACAACAGAAAAAATGCTTATGGGCTACTTTGTGATGCATTTTAACACAAGAGAAGATGTACACAATTTTTATAAAGAAGCTCGTCGCCTAATTAAAACTTCTAGTACTGTTCAAGGAGAAAGAATTCAAAGTTCTCTTGAGCATGTAGCTCAATTAAGTCATGTTATTAGAGAATTAAAATCATCTTCTAGCTCGCCATATAAAGGTGCAACATTAGAAAACGGCGATACAAAAGCTATTTCTGTGGTTGGTGCAAATGGCAACGTCAAATTTTCTGAAGGCACTTTTGCTGACTGTGCTGACATTGCAGTGCGGCACGTTATGAATTTGCTGCTTTATTCTATTAATGATGATTGGAGCTCTGCCTTAAACGGTAATTCTTCAGAAGAATTAGAACAACGATTGGGGCAAATAAACTCTGCCATGGCAAGTGGGCAAGAAATACCATTTAGAACATTAAGGGAAAGGTTACAGCTGTTTTTTTATCATCAGTCAAAAGTTGGCGTTGATGCTGGTGACCTAACTACTAGAAGCCTTTGGAACTACGTTATATCCAACATGAGTGAAAACCCAGAACCTCATATGTATGCAATAAAATATGTTGGCAATAAAAATTATGAGCTGGAAACTGGTTTCTTAAATTCAATCAAATTAGTTTTTAATATGGCAGCGGCTTTAAATGGTGAAAATCCTGCATTATATGAAAAATTTTCTAAGGCCTACTCTGATATAACCGATTTAGAAACGGCAATAAATGCCGGAGTACAAAGTACTTTAGAAGAAAAATTAAAATCTGCCATGGAATCAACCTTTAAATTGATAAATGATAAAATTGTAATAAGTGGGGTAGAAAATTTAGAATTACAAAGTCATCTTGCCGAAAAAGACTGTTTTGGTCAAATAAAAGTTGATGTGCAAGGAAAAAGTTCCAGCCTTGACTTTTATTTTTTTCAAGATACAGGGCA
>JARLUB010000017.1 GCA_030920305.1 Eubacteriales bacterium SKADARSKE-1 | reverse complement strand
ACAGAAGCCCGTTAAATCTACAACGACTATGAATGAGTCTTTGAAAGAGAGGCTTTAGGAATTAGCAGAACAAGCGAAAGGATTCTGAAATCGCCAACAACTGGCGTTGAACAGAATTTCTTTTATTAAACTTTAATACCGACAAATTGGATTTTTAAATGATTTAGAAAGACTATTAGCGAGGGAACATTTCACAAAGGATATTAAAGGGCGCGAATATTTACACAACCGCAATTTCTGATTACACCGCAAACGGATAGCTCAAATAAACTGTTATCACGTTAATGAAAATTATTACACTTTTTGCGACGTGCAAGCAGTGGTGAGCCAGATCGCTTTAATTATTATGCGGGCAGTCAGTTGATAAAACACTTGCAAAGATTTATATTTGCTCAAAGCGTTATTCGCTTTTTAACAAAATATTGCTTCTGTAAAAAGTGATAAAAATTCCTTCTAATTCTTCGCTCAAATTTATTCGCTATCAATTTCTTATGTTTCTTAATATATTTCTATAATGATACCGGCATTTCAATTATTCCATTGCATTAATGTATTTACAAATCAGTTCGTAGCCGCCAAGCGTTCATGCCCTGTTAGCACTTTTCTCGATACATCATTATCTATCGCCTGAACTTATTGCTGCTTTTCTGTATTTTCTTTTGTTTAAATACCTAGACAAGTTTTAGATATTTCAGAAAACTTTAAACATTATTTACATAATTGCCTGTAATCTTTGGCCATATTCACCTTTTATTATCACAATAAATTTTGTTCATCTTTTCCTTGCTTTAACGTTGTGATTCTGGCATTTGTTAAGGCGTCGCGTTTCTTATCTCCTTTTAGACTAAGCCAGTGTTAAGGTATTCGTAATAAAATCCTTTCTCCAAGCATCATTCAATAACTTACAATAACAGTCATTTCGCCACAATCATCACTAAAATATTATTCGTTGCCAGCCTCTTCCATTCTTTTGCAAAGTTGTTCCTCTCAATTGTTCTCCCAGCAAGAATAGCAAATTATCAGGTGCCAAAAAAGCCATCTCATTGGTGCATGTTATAAATAATCATTTTTTCAAGCAGTTTTTGTAGTGGCATATCCATGATTTTCACCCTCCTTATTAGTTAATTTTCGAAAACTATTATTTTTGTATATCAGATTTTCTTTATTTGTTTCTGCTTAATTTTTCTGGTTTCAATTGTGGATAAATCTATACATCATCTTAAAATCTGCTATGAAATTGCCGGAAATAATACAAGAAGCGAGAAATTGTTTGAATCCATTATTTTTGCAAATATTAAAGCTGTCACGATTCCGCCCGCTTTTATGTGGTAATATGTTAATTGGAGTAGACGGCTGCGCTCAATATGTGTGGCTTGTTTTATGTTCAAAAATAAAGTGTTAGGAGAGAACAGTTTATGCTTATAAAAATTACAGAGTTAAACAACGAGGAAATTTTGACGGTCAACAGCAGGGAGGTCGCGGAAGATTTTGGAAAAGAACATAAACATGTTATTCGTGATATTGAAAAACTCATTTTAGAGGTCGGCCCAAAATTGGACCTACCTTATTTTACCAAAACAAATTATATAGATTGTTGTAATCGTGAGCAAACAGAATTTTTACTAACACGAGATGGATTTAGTTTATTAGTTATGGGTTTTACCGGAGAAAAAGCTCTTAAATGGAAACTGAAGTATATTAAAGCTTTTAATGCGATGGAAAAAGAGCTAAAGAGATTATATGAAGAGAGAAAAAAGTGGGAAATAGAACGTGCCAAAGGAGTTTTAATAAGGCATATTTTAACAGATACCATTAAAATGAAAATCACTGAAAGTCCAAATAAAAAATTTGCTTATCCGAATTACACAAGGCTTATTTATAAGGCTATATTCGGCAAACCGTTTAAAGACTTACAAAATGAGTTTAATATAAAGCCAAAAGAAAGTTTAAGAGATTATCTTACAGGAGAACAATTAAGAGAACTAGAACATTTAGAAATGCTGGTAAGTAGCTTGATTGGTCTTGGAATGAGTTATGAAGAGATAAAAGAATTTGTAAATCAAAAATATAACGCACAAATGTTAATAGCCTAAAAGCCACATGAAATAGTGTGGCTTATTTTATGCCATTTAGAAGGAGGTGAAAATAATGGGCTTTATAAATCAAGCTTTAATAGTTGCAGCAGGCGTGCTGATAGCTGATGTATTAAAAGATTTATCTCAGCTAATTGCAGAAAAAATTAAAGGCGAGAAAACAAATAAAGAAAAATCTGGGCCATGGTTATACAAAAAATAATCATGTTTTCCCGAACAGTTGTGTGTAACTAATAAGGAGGGTGAAAATCATGGATATACAACAAGCTACAAAAATAGCACTTGAAAATGATTTATTTATAACACGCACCAATGAGTATTGGCTTAGGCATTTTAAAAACAAACCTGATGGGAATTTCTTATTTTCTTGTTATACAAGAACTAGTGAGGACGGAAAACAACTTTGGCAAGAAGTAGGAAGAGGCTGGCAACCGCAAGTAGAAGATATTTTAGCTGATGACTGGGTTGTATGCAACTAAGTAAAGGGAGATGCTTTATCATGCTGGAATTAGAAAGTTTTATTACAGGTATTCTAGTCGGTATAGCACTGGCTGTACTACTTGGTCTTAAGTTTGGAGATAAAGACTTGAATGAATAAATCCTGTAAATATTGCGGGCGAATTCACGATGAGGCTTACATATGCCCTAAAAAGCCTGTAAAGCATAAGAAGATAGATGATAGCGTACGCCTTAGAAACAGTAGCAAGTGGCAGAATAAACGCGTTCAGATTAAGGAAAGAGATAAGTATCTATGCCAAATATGTATTAGGGATATGTACAATACGCTGTACAAATATACGTACAAAGATATACAGGTGCACCATGCTATACCAATACATAAGGATGAGTCTTTAAGCTTAGAAACATCTAATCTAATTAGCCTCTGTCCTATGCACCATGCTATGTGTGACAGAGGCGAGATACCTTATAAAGAGATCAGAAAGATTATAGACGAGCAGAATGAACAAAAAAGATAGGAGAGTGAGTATGCCAAAGGCAGTTGATTTAACAGGTCAGAAGTTTGGCAGGCTGACAGCAATAGAACCTACACATGAACGCCTTGGTGGCACAATCGTATGGAAATGTATTTGTGAGTGTGGAAATATATGTTATGTCCAATCTAGAAACTTGAGAAATGGTAATACACAATCATGCGGGTGTTTACAAGCAGAAAGATGTACTTTTGACTGCGTGGATGGTACAAGGTTAAATAGTTTAAAAAGTGAAAAGGCCCATTCAAACAGTGGCGTTAAAGGAATCTATTTCAATAAAAGAAACCAACGATACCATGCGCAACTTATGTTTCAACGCAAACAACATCATTTAGGTTACTATGGCAACATCGAAGATGCTAAAAAAGCACGGCAAGAGGCAGAAGATCAATACTTTAAGCCAATATTAGAAAAGTACGGCGCAGTGTGAGCAAAAGATACCCCCCTGCCCACAAAACCATGAGGCTCTAGGAGTTTA
>JARLUB010000016.1 GCA_030920305.1 Eubacteriales bacterium SKADARSKE-1 | reverse complement strand
CAGGGAGGTTTCGAATCAATGTCATTAACTTAAGGTGAGCGGCAGTGACAGGTGGAATGAGTCGCTGGAAAAATGGCGAACAAAACACCTGCTTCACGAACTGGAGAAAGGTGCTTGATGATTTTATTTTCAATATTTGAAATTTATAGGAAAGATTTCGAAACTTCGTATACAGCAAATCAACCATGGAATGGTAAACCAGTTTTGTGGCTGTCCGCAAGTTTATTTTTGTACGTATGTTTTGTTTTTAAAGAATTGTCCTCGTCCTGAAACCCACAGAGCAAGAAACAAAATTGTAAACAAGTAACGAAACATAAAATCTTGAAAAATTCCGTTTCCTCGGCTTGTAAATTCTTCGATAAAATAGAGTGTTTGAGATAATTAAAACTTGTTTCAATACCACCAAGCTGATAGAGCATACTAATATTCTGTTTTGTAAAATTTTGCTCTGGTTATTATGAGATCTCTTCTTCGCCATTTTTAATTTTCTCGGATAATCGACGAATTCGATTTTAAAATCTCTCGGTTTGCCTTTCATCATATTTAACATGGACGGTCATATATTCGCTTTGGAATTTAATTCTTTTAAAACTTTTAGCACTCTCATCGTATTTTGTTGTGTTACAAGTTTTTGAACTTAGAAAATTGTCAGCAATTGAGTTCTCGTTTTAAATTCGTGTTTATCTCTTCAAGCAAATTCAAAGGCCGATCTCACTTATCCTCAAATAAATTTGACATAATAAACACCTTATTTAGTACATCGTATGCCAAAATTGCATGGAAAATCGGCGCATCTGCCCTTGAAGAAACTTTATTTCTCGGTGAATTCAGGAGTTCTTGGTAGCTCGCGCTTAATCAGATTCGAAACCTCGTTTTGCCATTCAGAAAACGCAAATGTTATGTGGTAATAAGCTCTGTGCTTAGTTTCGCTGAGGTAGAATCAATTTGATGGCTTTGTTTGTCTTCACCTGCTACGTCACTGTTGAATGCCAGGCACCTATATGCAAGTAATCTGTAATGGACATCAGGACAGCAAATTTCGATTGTAACAGTTGCAGCACCAACTTGTATAGGCAATACGCGAGTGCTACCGAATTATGGTGGACTGATACGCAATACTGCCTCTAGCTAGCCATTTGTGTAGCAGTGTAATCGATTTGACTGGTTACATCATCCAACCTTTTCACATTGTGTCCAATTTTTCTGCAGCAACATGAGTTGCAATTCCTTGATTCAGTGTCCATTCACTGGTTTCCATTTGGGTCAAGGGTTCGCTTACCCTCATTAATACATCCTGCATCAATTGCTATTTTCATAAAAGAATTTCTTTGTTTTAAAATTTTAAGTCATTTTGAAACCGGTCTTATGCAGAGCTTCACATGTAACAATAAGGCTGTGTTTTCACTCTTTTACCAGTTGAATTTGTAATTTTAATGACAACAGTTGCAGAATTCATAAACCGCCGTAATTCAACAGCTGGAAGATATTTGTTAAACTTATGTTATGAGTATGCGCTAAATCTTGGCCACCGGTTTCATAGCGTATTGATAAAACGAATTGTTCCAAAGCACAAAGATTGAAATGGTGGTTCAATGAAGAAACAAATGGGAACTTTAAACCGAATTGCGTAACTCTGGCGCACACAATGAAAAATTGCGAAAGTACGCTCACAAAAGAAACAAAAATAACGACCTGAAATATCATTAAACAATGATAGAAAGAACAGCTCAAGGGTACGACACAATAATAACTAGAAAAATTATTTGTTTTATTTAAAGCACGGTTTCGAGTAGTTTTGAGAGTAGAACCAAATGGTAACTGTCACGAGCAAGAATAGAATATATGGCAACCTTAAATTGATGAAAAGAGCCGCAAAGAATGAAATAATTTGATGATCGAAAATGCGTTTAAAAAAGTACATTTCAGAATAAGTATTATCGCTTCGGAAACAGTTTAATTATCTCAAACACTCTATTTTACGAAGAATAGCCGAAGTGAACAAAAGATCTGGTGTTCGACTTTATAATGCTGCCGGGGGATAGACACTTTAAAAATCATATACAAAATAAACTTGCGGACAGCAATACATGGTTTACCATTCCATGTTGATTTGCTGCATACGAAGTCGAAATCTTAAAATTCAAATATTGAAAATAAAATCATCACCCGTTGAAGATGTTCGGCCATCAGTGATTCCACTCACCTCATCTCTACAACGTGACTCCGAAACTTTTGGCTAATGTCGCTGGTTGAAAGGTTGTTGCCCATTGTGCGTGATCGACGAACGAGACGTTGATTTATTGTTTATTAATGATTCTTACTATGGTCAGTTTATCAATCTCTTGGATGGTCAGTTTAATCTAAGATTGTCTTCTTTTCTTCGCACCGGCAATTACTCAAATGATGGTGATAAACGGCGCAGTTAACGGCATGATAGCCTCTGGTTTAAATGGAGATACGCCGTTGCAACTCAAAGATTTGTGGTGTAAATGGCCAAATGGTTCAAGTTTTCAACCGAATTCCTCAACTTTACAAACCGGCCAAACTCTCATAACGACGCCTTACAAGGCATTTTGCGGCACTCCCACTTGTGGGCATGATTCAAACGTTGCTTCTCAGTTATCGGAATAATTACAGAAAACTTGCCAATGCTTATGCAGGCCCGGTTTCTTAAAGGTGTATACAAGAGCAACTCGGCTCAATTTATATGTCAGTCAACAGCACAAACCCGTCTAATTTCTTTGGCGGCACGTGGAAAGCTTTGGGAACAGAAGGAGTTCCGGTTGACATTGATATTTCAGATACAAGCTTTAATGTTACAGAAAAAAACCGGTGGCAGCAAGGATTTACAGGCGCATACTCATAACATAAGTTTAACAAATACTAGTCTTCCAGCTAGTTGAACTTATACGGCAGTTTGTATGAATTCTGCAACTGTTAGTGACATTAAAATTACAAATTCAACTGGTAAAGGAAATAGTGAAAACTTACAGCCTTATATTACCTGTTACATGTGGAAGCGAACTGCATAAGAAAGACCGGTTTTCAAAATGACTATATAGAAAATTTTAAAACAAAAAGGAAATTCTTTTATGGCGAAAATAGCAATTGATGCAGGATGTGGGCTCTACAATGAGGGTAAGCGGTACTTAAAGTCCCTTGACCCAAATGAAACCAGTGAATGGACACTGAATCAAGGAATTGCAACTCATGTTGTGCTGCTGCTAGAAAAAATTGGACACAATGTGAAAAGGTTGGATGATGTAACCAGTCAAATCGATGTACCACTGACTACACGCACAAATGCAGCTAACAGCTAGAGTGCAGATTATTGCGTATCGGTCCACCATAATTCAGGTGTAAACGGCAGCTCGGGCGGTGGAATAATTGCAATAACTTATACAAAGGTTGGTGCTGCAACTAAAAAGTTACAATCAGAAATTTATAATGCTGTACAACTGATGTCCCGATTATTTTAACAGATTACCTTGCATATAGGTGTGCACTTGGCATTGCAAATGGCATTGTGGCTGTAGCAGGTGGTCCAATTGTGGAAGAGCCAATCCAAATGCCACAATCAAGCTCATCAAAGGCTAGATATTATGTGCAAGTGCGTGCGTATTCGCAAAAAAAAACGCCGAGGCTCAGCTTGAAAAGGCTAAGGCGGCGGGCTTTACAGATGCGTTTATTAAAACCACATAACAATTATTGCCGCTTTTTTCGTGAAAAAAGTCGGCGCAAAAAAGCC
>JARLUB010000015.1 GCA_030920305.1 Eubacteriales bacterium SKADARSKE-1 | reverse complement strand
GGGCATAGGAGCAGCTCAGAATTTAGTGAACGGAATTTTCAATACAATTTCAGGACTGCCTGGTAGAATGCTAGATATCGGGAAAAATTTGGTGCAGGGCCTTTGGGACGGAATAAACGGCGCATTTGATTGGCTAAAAGAAAAAGTTGGAGGGTTTGTACAAGGGATCCAGGACTTCTTTACCGGGAAACAGGGTTTTGATACGCATTCCCCGTCAAAATGGGCAAAGGAAGTAATTGGTGAAAATATTGCGCTTGGAATTGGAGAAGGTTTTGCCCTAGGTATGCCTGACGTTACAAAAGATATTCAGGCTGCAATTCCAACTGATTTTAGCACCGATTTAAATGCAGCCGTGAGCTACACGAATTCAACCGGTGATTTAACGGCTCAAAAAAACCGCAATTCAGGGGGCTTAGAGGCAATTGCAACAGCGTTCGCTGTAAATAGCCAAAAAGATTCAGGTTTATTACAGGACCTTTTAAATGAGACGCGCAGCATGAATGATAATTTATATAATAAATTTGTTGCGGCACTAGTTGACGGGGTCAATGTTTCAGTGGATAACCGCGAACTTGCAAGGTTGGTGAAAAGATATGCCCCGGCGTGACGCCGGATACAATTCGCGCACTAAGCTAAGCATAAACTAAAAAAATCCAAGGCCCACGAAAGTAATGTGAGGTGAACTATCTTTGGCAAATTTAAAATATATAAATCATTTAAACGAAACGATCGAGTTTTACAGCGAAAATTATTTTGTGGACTCTTACAAATTGCGAGATTATTCCTGGAATTATGACACTGATTTTAATAAAATAAAAAACTTTAACCGACTTGGAGTAACTTCAAAGAAGCTGACGGTTTCTGTTTTGGCAAGCAGCGCACAAACGGCAATTTCGCTTTATAATTCTTTATTCGAAACATTTGAGGCGGATGTATTAGCTCAAAGTCCAGGAAAATTCTATATCGGGGACTATTATTTTACCGGTTTTGTAAGTGATAGTACCAAAAGCAGTTATTCATCCGCACAAAATCTTCTGACACTAGAGTTGAACATAATTTCAGATACTAATATCTGGACAAGGGAAACTTCTTACAGCTTTTCAAAAGATCAAACCATTTCCGGGCACGGTTATGTTTATGGATATCCATACAACTACGCTTCAGGCGCGAACAAAAATATTTTGAATGATTCTCTCGCCGATAGCAATTTTAAGCTCACAATCTATGGTGCAGCTAGCAACCCGGAGGTTTATTTTGGCGACCACCTGTATTCTATCGAGACGGATCTCGAAACAAACGAATACCTGGAAATCGACAGCAAGAGTAAAACAATTTACAAGGTTCAGTCAGACGGCACACGCGTAAATGCTTTAAATTCTCGCGACCGTGACAATTATATCTTTCAAAAAATTCCCACCGGCACGGTATCTGTTAGCTGGAACAACAATTTCGGGTTTGATATAACTCTTTTTGATGAGAGGAGCGAGCCGAAATGGAGTGCGTGACCGCACAGGACAATTCGCGCTTAAAGTCTGATAAGAATAAAAACCTTTTTTCACGCGATAAAAAATGGAGGTGTAACTTTGGACCTTATATATACTGACAAAAACCTGCTTGATATGGGAATTTTGACGGATTATGAGTTGGATTTAGAAATCGGCTCAGAAAATGATTTTCAAATTACAACTACGACTGAAAATAACGTGATCCCGATCGGCGCATATTTTTATTTTGAAAACACGGAATACGGCGGAAAAGTTACAACTTTAAAGGTCGATACAAGAGCGACACGGCTTTATTACGGCGGAAAAACTTTTTATGGAATGCTAACAGATAAAATCATTTGCCCGGACTCAGGGCAAGATTACTACACTGTAAGCGGTGACGCAAATAGCGTAATAGCGGGGCTTATAACACTTTTAGGACTTTCTGATTTATTCGAAGCGTCAAGCGACACATCTGGTTTTACACTTACAAATTACCAGTTTGACCGGTACATTGATTGCCTTTCTGGACTTTCTAAAATGCTAAAAACGAAAAATGCAAAGCTGCAAGCCCGGTTTTTAGACCGGAAAGTTGTGCTTAGTGCCGTCGCAATTGCGGATTATTCAAGTGAAGAGTTTTCTAGCGATACAGAAGGATTTACAATCTTGCAAGATAAAGCTCCGGTAAACCACCTAATCTGTTTAGGAAAAGGCGACTTAGTGGCGCGCACGGTTGTAAATCTTTATACAGATGCGTCTGGAAACGTGTCAACCACGCAATATTATACAGGGCTGGACGAAGTTTCCGAAGTTTATGACTGCCCGAATATAGAAAGCGAAGATGAGCTCACAAAATCAGGAACTGAAAAACTAACAGAAAAGCAGGCTGCCGACAAAATAGATATTACAATTCAAAATACAGAAAAAGATGTTGGTGATATCGTTGGCGGGCAAGAGGTTATAACCGGGCTTAAAGTTTCTGATACAATCACCAAAAAGATAGTGAAAATCAGTTGCAACGGCGATCCAAAATTTACTTATGAAGTTGGAAGTTAGGAGGCAAAAAAGTGGCAATAAAATTAATTACAGGTTTAAAAACCGCGGCGGATATTGAGTCGCAAGATGACGGCGCGAGAATTTATGGCACAATTTCAAGCAGTGACCGGATTTTAGATGTAGGCAATAAATGGGCTTATCAAACGATTTCAAATAATTTGGTGCGAATAAAAGACGGCGAGCTTATAATGCAAGGCCGTCATGTGCGACAATCACCGAGCACTTATACAGATTTGACAATAAATAATGGCACTCAAAACAAAAAAAGAAATGATATCATCGTGGCGAGGTACACAAAAAATTCCAGCACAAGCATAGAAAACGTAGAACTGGCGGTGCTCGAGGGCACTCCAGGTACAACTGCTACCGATCCGACAATTACAACCGGAGATATCTTAGAGGGTTGCGCCTTGCATGAAATGGCCTTGTACCGGGTTTCATTGGATGGTTTGAATATAGACTCGGTGACAGCTTTATTCACTGAATTATCCAACTTAGAAAATCACATACAGAGCATTTCTACTGGCGGAACCGGTGCAACGACTGCAACCACTGCTCTTTCAAACTTGCACGGGGTTGAGCAGACAAGTGCGGATATTACTTATTATATAAATGCGTCAACCGGAAGTGACACTAACGCGGGCTCATCTTCGTACCCGTTCAAGACCATCCAGCATGCAATCAACGTTTTACCAAAATGTATCAACCATGATGTAAAAATTTATTTAGCCACGGGCACTTATGCCGAGGTTGTTACAATTAAAGGCTTTTTTGGCGGTGGGTCGTTTTCCTTATACGGCAATACTTCCTCCGCACTAAGCACAAGCTATACAATAACTGGACAAATACATATAGAAAATTGCCATATGAAATTATTTTTAAATGGCTTAAACGTGTCTACTACTACAACTAGGGCTATAGAAACTTACACATCAAATTTTGTGCAGGTATATTACTGTACAGTCGCTGGTGCGGCTGATGTTGGAATAGGATTTTTGGCAGGGTCAAGAGGAGAAATTTTTGTTTGCTCGTCATCGAGCAAATTATATATGTACAGCGTCACCGGCGGCTCTTTTGTTAGAATAAGAGGCTCGAATCTTGGAAGTGGAAATACATATGGCGTAAAAAGTGGGGACGGGTCTTTAGTTATGTTGATAGATCTAATAGGTGCCAGTGTTGCAACGACAGCATATTTGCTTGATTCTGGCGGCTCTATTATCGCAGGCGGCAAATATATAAGCTAACAAAGGGGTGAAAAAATGTATTTAATTGCAAATAACGAGCGTATT
>JARLUB010000014.1 GCA_030920305.1 Eubacteriales bacterium SKADARSKE-1 | reverse complement strand
GGAAAAAGTGGCTTATAAATTTTGATAAGTTCGTTGATTATTTGAATGATCCGAAAATAAATAAAAACGAAAATTCATTTGAAGAAATAAGAAAGATAAAAGAGTAAGGTATGAATATTTTTGAGGAAGTAAAAAATCAAACTGATATAGTAGATGTTGCAAGACATGTAGGTATCATTATAAATCGTAATGGGAAAGCTATTTGTCCCTTTCATAATGATAGTACTCCATCTATGAGTTTCAAAAATAATTATTTCAAATGTTTTTCATGTGATGCTCATGGTGATGCTCGTTTAGATGGCAATTGATATCTTCTTTCGGTCTCTCTGTGACTTAAATCTTCGTTCATCATTGTTTCTACTACCATCTTTTTAAAATTGCCTGTATATTTCTTATTTGGCTTTCCTGTTGCTAAATAAATCACCCCATCTGTTATTTAGTATACTATCTAACTTTTGGGGTGCAGTTCAAATTGGTGTCGAGCGTAAAAGAAACGTTTTCAAAAATATTATCATAACTGCCGTCATAGGCGAAATTTAGGTTTGAAACAGTAATTGTAGACATAAAAATGACCTCCAAGCAATTATTTTTTAGCAAGAAAGTCAAGAATTTCTAATAGCAAATTTAAAGTATAAAACAATTAAATTTATATTCGTTATGTTCTTGAAAAAGTAAAGCGCATTACTTTCTTGCTAAAAAACGGCAAAAATATCCCGTAGATCTGATTTAGCAACAAAGTATATGCATCTTCCCATCTCCAAAACGTTTAATAATATTACCAGTATAACATACTATTCAAAATTTAGTAAATTTATATTTTTTCGATTTTTGCCCTCTAAATCAAAAACAATTTCTCCTTGTTCTAGCTTTATCGTTCGAGTGCCAAGATTTTTAGCAATTTCAAGATTGTGTGTAATCATCAAAGTTGCTATTTCTGCATCGTCAGTGATTTGTTTGGTTAGCTCCAAAATTTTATCTCGTGATTTCGGGTCAAGTGCAGCGGTGTGTTCGTCTAAAAGCAAAATTTTCGGTTTTACAAGCGTTGCCATTAATAATGTGAGCGCTTGCCTTTGACCTCCCGAAAGCAGTCCAACTTTAGTTTTTAGGCGATTTTCTAAACCTAAATTCAGCTTTGAAAGTTCTTCTCTAAAAAATTCACAGTTTTGTTTTGTAACTCCAAAAGCTAGATTTCTTTTTGACTTTCTAAGCATTGCAAGAGATAAATTTTCCTCGATTGTTAAAGTTGGCGCTGTCCCTTTTAGAGGATCTTGGAAAACTCGGCCTATGAACTTTGCACGCTTGTGTTCGAACAGGTTTGTGATGTTTTTGTTATCCACAAAAACTTTGCCAGAATCAGGAAACATCGAGCCTGAAATTACATTCATAAGAGTCGATTTCCCTGCACCGTTGCCACCGATTATTGTGACAAATTCGCCTTTTTCAACGTTTAAATTAAGTTTTTTGAAAATTGTTTTTTCATCAGGTTCGCTTTTGTGAAAAGTTTTACATAAATTTTCAATTTTTAACATTTTGAACGCTCCTTTTAATAGTTTTTTTGATGTTTGGTAAAGCAAGCAAAACTACGGCTGTGGCTGCTGTAAAAAGTTTTAAGTCACTTGGATTCATGCCCAGATTTAATACAAAGAAAATTATTAATCTATAGCAAATTGAACCCAAAACAACAGCGATAAGCTTTAACAGAAATGAATTTTTACGAATTATCGCCTCGCCGATTACGATTGAAGCCAAAGCAATAACAATCGTGCCCATACCCATTGTAACGTCAGCGTATCCGTTACTTTGTGCAATTAAAGCCCCTGCAACTGCACACATCGAATTGCTTATCATTATAGCTAAAATTTTCTTGAAATTCGTGTTTGCACCTTGAGCGCGCATCATTTGTTCATTATCACCTGTGGCACGAATTGCCATTCCTAAGCGCGTTTTGAAGAATAAAGTTAAGACTGAAAGCAGCACTCCACAAATTATTAATCCTATCGCAAAATTCGAAATATGTGTGTCTCCAAAAATCTTAAAAATCGTGTCTTTTCCGAGAAGCGAAAGGTTCGCTTTGCCCATAATTCTGATATTTATGGAGTAGAGCGCTATCATCGTTAAAATTCCGGAAAGTATCGCTTGAATTTTGAGTTTTGTGTGCAAGAATCCTGTGATTAGCCCTGCTAAAGAACCGATTAAGCCTGCGATTAAAATGCTTAAAACTGGATTGACTCCGTTAATTACAAGCACTGCGCAAACGCTTCCACCGAGAGTCAAACTGCCTTCCGCAGTCATGTCGGCAAAATTTAGAATTCTAAAAGTAATGTATAATCCGAGTGCCAAAATAGCGTAAATTAGCCCCTGCGAGCAAGTTGATATTAGAATGTTCATTGTCGTTCTCCTTTTAATTCATCGGGGATTTTTATCCCTAATTTTTCTGCGATTTCATGATTTAAAATAAATTTTGTGTTTTTTAGATATTCGATTGGCATATTTTCAGGCTTTGTTTCGCCCTTTAATATTTTTACCGCTTGCCTTGCAGTCATTTTGCCGAGTTCGTAATAGTCTACTCCATAAGTTCCAACTGCACCTTTTGAAATCATGGTGTCTTCAGCACATACCACGAATTTGCCTTGCTTTTCAAAAATCCCCGAAATTTGTGGCATTGATGAAAACGTAATTTTATCAATCGGAACGTAAAGAGCATCAACTTCTTTTGCAAGCTTTTCAGCGACCTGCTGAACTTCATGTGCCTGCGAAACGCTAAACATTTTTGCTTCTAAATCCATTTCTTTAATCTTTTTTTCAGCGAGTTCAGCCTGATATTGTGGGCTTATATCCGTGTTTGAATATAAAATTCCGATTTTTTTAGCGTCGGGATTTAGTTTTGGAATTAACTCTATGATTTTATCAATCGGCGCTAAATCTGAAGTTCCAGTTACGTTTGTTTCAGGTTTTTCGTTTGATTTAACGATTCCTGCAATTTCGAAATCTGTAATTGCTGTCGCTATAATCGGTATGTCTTTTGTCGCATTTGCGATCGATTGCGCACATGGTATGGAAATTGCTAAAATTAGATTTTTTCTATCGTTAACAAATTTTTCGGCAATTTGTTGGCAGTTTGACAAATCTCCGCCGGCATTTTGAAAATCAAACTCTACATTTTTTCCGTCCTCGTAACCTAAATTTTTGAGTTCATCAACGAATCCTTGGCGTGCGTTGTCAAGCGATTCATGCTCAACAATTTGCATAATTCCGATTTTGATCGGTGATTCTTTTTTGCAACCTGCAAAAGTCACAAGTAAAGCTAAAGGTAATAAATATAGTAATTTTTTAAAATATTTCATGGTGAAATCTCCCTTAAATTTAATTTTTTAATAATTTTTGGATTCAGTGCAAGTTTTACATTTTCTAAATATTGAATAGGCATATTTTCAGGTTTGTTTCTACTTTCTAAGATTTCAAATGCCTGCTTCGCCGTAAGTTTCCCAAGCTCGTAGTAATCCATTCCAAAAGTTCCGGCTGCACCTTTTGAAATTAGGTTCACTTCACCACAGATTACAGGGATGTTGCCTTGCAAAGCCGTTTTTGAAATGAGTTCCATGTTTGAAGCGACCATGTTGTCAGTTGGAGTGTAGATTGCATCAACTTTTCCGAGCATTGATTCCACGACTTGCTGAATTTCTGTCACCTGTGAAAACGTAAAAATCTGCGAAGTTAAGCCTACTTTTTCAGCTTCCTTGACTGCAATTTCAGCTTGGTATTTTGAGTTTGCCTCGTTTGAAGAAAACAAAATTCCAACTTTCTGTGCCTCAGGTTTTAACTGTTTGATAAGGCCAATTTGCTTAGCAATTGGTGCTAAATCTGATGTTCCAGTAAGATTTTGCTGTGTTAGTCCGGTTTCTTCAAAATTTGTTATTGCTGTCGCTAAAATCGGAATTTCTGAAGTCACAGCGGCCACAGACTGCGCTGCAGGAGTAGCAATTGCTAAAATCAAATCAACATCTTCACTTGCAAATTGATTTGCTATCAGTGTGCAGTTCGCTTGATCACCCTGAGCGTTTTTGTAGTCAAATTTTCCGTCAAAACCTAGTTCTTTTAGTCCATCAATAAAGCCTTTTCTTGAAGCATCAAGCGCTTCATGTTCAACGAATTGTAAAATTCCAATTTTTAAAGTTTTTTCGCCATTTTTGTTGAAGCTCTGCCAAATTAAAGTGAAAATTATTAAGCACGATGGTATTAATAACCACCAGAATTTTTTATTCATATCGATTCTCCTGATTTTTGTTTTATTGATAAAAATTAAAGTTTTACGGCTTCGGTAATACGTGTCGTAATCAAAAAGCAAGGCATAATTTTTAAAATAAAACAAAGTAAAATTCATAATTTCCTCCAAAAACATAGAAAAAGAGCCAAAACTAATTTTTTATAGTTCGGCTCTTTAAAATTTTTACAAATTAAAAAGCCATTACGTCAGTCTGTCGACATCTGTAATGGCTAAAATCTACTACAGATATCGATTATCCGTAATAGCCATACCAATTATTTAATTTTATATTTAAAATTATCTGGCTCATAGTTTTTTCCTCGAAATTCAATTTATATTTATATAATAGCATATATTTTTTGTTTTGTCAAATTTTAGATTTCTAAAATTTAACAACTTGAGCGATTACACTTTTTATAATTCAACAAATCTATATGACGCACCATGTTTACATTTGGGTGAAAGCCTATTTTATCGCTTTTTAATATTTCATTATCTATCAAAAAAATAATGTTTGTGCTATTTACATTTACGATGTTAAGCATTGAAACTGCGCCGCTTTTTATTTTTAATTTTTCTTCTAGCGTTTCTTCATTACCAAAGCTCAGCTTAGTTTCTTGCAATTTTTCTTGTAATTGCTTTAAATTTGCCCTTTTCTCTAATGGTAACGCTACAAGATAATACTAGCTCTTATCTTTATTTCTTATAAATAAATTTTTGCATATCGTACCATCAAATTTGATTTGATATTTGTCATTGTCTGCACATGCAAAAAGTGGTGGATGATCTACTTTTTCATATTTTATATTCAGTTTATTAAACATTTCATAAACTTTTTCTTCCACTTTTATTTACTCCTTCATTATTAATTGTTAAATAGCTTTTCTAAATCCGGAATGGATGCACCAAAACGTTTGGTGGATATATACTAAAAAAGTGGACAAGTAAGATATAATAATAGACAAGTAAAAAAGGAGATAAAAAATGTCTACTAATAAAACAAAATATACAGGGGAATTCAAAAAAACATTGGTAACGCTATATCAATCAGGGAAAACTTATGCTCAAATAAAAACTGAGTATGGAGTGTCCTCTAGCACATTGGCAGGATGGATAAAGCAATATTCAGAAGTAAAGATAGATGATGGTACAATTTTTACAGCTAAGCAGATTAAAGCACTACAAAAGCGCAACGCTCAGCTGGAAGAGGAGAACCTTATCTTAAAAAAGCCATTGCAATATTCACGCCACACTTAGACAAAGACTAGGTGCTATTAAAGGATTATGTGTGTCTCATTCTGTTTCGGTCCTTTGCAATGTTTTAAAGGTTAATAGAAGTACTTATTATAAGTTCATAAACAAAGTGCCTTCATCCAGAGAGCAAGAAAATGTTAGAATTAGAACAGCTATTCTGGAAATATATGCAAAGTTAGATAAGAGATTAGGTGCAGCTAAAATCGCTATTTGTCTCAAGCGAGATTATTGTATTAGTATCAGTTCCGGTAGAGTGTATCGGCTGATGCAGTCCATGAAACTACCCAAAATGAGCACAGTAAAGCCATTTATAAAAAATGATTCTTCTTGTCAAGAAAATTGTAATAATGTTCTATCTCAAAATTTTGACCAACCGGCCCCTAACTTAGTGTGGGTTTGTGATTTTACATATTTAAAAGCAGCGAGTAAATTTTACTATCTATGTGTTATTCTGGATTTGTTTTCAAGAAAAGTCAAAGCTTTCTGCCTCTCTACTAAAATAGATAGATTTTTGGCACTTGGTACCTTGAAAGATGCCACAGATTCACGTTCTATCTCACCTGGATTAATTTTTCATTCTGATAGAGGTAGTCAATTTACTTGTGATGATTTTCGCAAAGAACTTGATAGACTGAATATTTTGCAGTCTTTCTCTAATAAAGGCCATCCTTATGACAATGCTGTTATGGAATGCTTTTTCAAATACTTGAAAAAAGAAGAAACTAGCAGGCGTAATTATCAATCTTTTGAGCAGCTAAGCTTAAGCATTTTTCAGTATTTCCATGGCTTTTATAACTCTTATAGACCACACTTTTACAACGATGGCCTTTCTCCTAACGAGAAAGAAAATAATTTTTTTTGACTTTTACTTGTCCGCTTTATTGACTATGATCCATTTTCCTCCGTTATCTTTATTTACCCATTTCCATATACTTTCCAGGCACACATTGTAAGTTTTTGCGGTTTTTCGATAACTGCTTCCTTCTTTTATAAACTCAACTACTCTTTTTCTAAATTTCTTATCATAACTCATACTCTTATTTTATCATTTTATGTTCTGATTTTAAATCGCTTTGACTATAATAA
>JARLUB010000013.1 GCA_030920305.1 Eubacteriales bacterium SKADARSKE-1 | reverse complement strand
TGACCTTATTGCAATTATTTTTCCACTTAAGCATAGTTGCCTTACTAAATGCTCGGCTAATTTAGTCTTTTCGGCAGTTTCCCGAATTGTCAGCATTGTTGGAATATCATTCGCCATATTTATTTTCCTCCTTCAACCTCTGTTCAGTTTTTTTCCTCCAGTAAGCCTGATTATGCTTTTTTACTTGTCTATTATTATATCTTACTTGTCCACTTTTTTAGTACATATCCAAAAAGGAAGCTTAGAAGATGCCCCACGAAAACGTACTGCATACAAAAATTGACAGAGAAAAGCTCAGAGATGATGTTTCTTCTGAGCACCCTGATGCATACATAAAAGAAATGGCTAAGGAATTTGGCTGCAGTGAGAGTGGAATAAATTATGAATTGGCAAAGTTGAGAATTACTCGAAAAAAAGACTAAATCATACAAAGAGCGCAGTGAAAAAAAGCGTACAAGCATTGTAGCTGGGAAATGCACCAAAAATATTATTACCCCATTGCAATATTCAGGTACGATGGATAGCTTCATTTTTGAATTTTGGTTTAAAGAAATGTTACTTAAAAAAATCCCAAAAGGCCATACAATCGTTATGGACAACTGTTCTGTACATTGAAAACCTCAACTTTTTAAACTTGCTGAAAAAGCTGAGGTTAATTTGATTTTCCTTCCGCCTTATTCTCCAGATTTAAATCCAATTGAAAATTTGGGGGCCTGGCTCAAACTAAACCTTCGTTCTCTTCTTCAAAAATTTTCAAACTTTGATCAAGCTTTTAGTTTCGTTTTTAATTTGGGGTGACTATAATCACATTTTCAATCACTGTTCCATCTTTTTTACACAATTTTTTATATACATATATTTTCTCTCCCTTAATCTTTTATATTTTTGGGGGTGGGCTTGGTGGAGTCGGGGTGGACTTGTTTTTGTGAACTCCACCACTCACAAATGCCTATTTCTTGCCGTTTATACCTCTTGGGGTGGAGTAGGTGGACTAAAAAGTCATTCCATCTATATTTATATATATACTTATCCACACATACTACTCTTTTTTTGCTTAGAAATTAAAAATACCCCACCAACTCCACCCCGTACCCTCTAACTCCGCTTGTTGCTTATCTTTTACTGGGGTGGGGTTCTAATTTCCTACTCCACCCGTACTCCACCAAGTCCACCCCTAACTCGTGTTTAAAAACTCATCAAAATTGTGGATGTTATTGTAAACGCCATCGTGTCCGTAAGTCTTTTGATATGTATCTTTGCACTCTCGAGCCAAAGTAACTGCCTTGTAATATGTGTAGCCTTTTTTAATAATTGTTACATTTTCAAAAGCGCCACCCAAAATTTCTGAAAATTCTTTTCTAAATTCCTTGGCCGTCTTTGCATATCCGTGATTGTTGTCCGCACACCATGCTTTATAAATTTGATACGTTTTTTGAGCTGTGCAATCATCAAGAAAATTATTCGATCTTTCAGTAACACAGTCCTTATAAAAGCTTATAATCGTGCTGTTTTCGGCTCTATAATCTTCTCTTAATCTAGTTACACTACTTGGCTCTGCAAACTCATATCTGTTTTCGATAACCTCTAAAAATGCTATAATTGCCCTATAAACTATACCTTCTCGCTCTTCGTACATCTTTTCTAATAAGAATTTATCTTGCCTTTCAAGCGGTACAACATTATTACATGCAATTTGAATAATTCGGTCATAGACCCATTTTCCGTTGTCGCCTCCAAATTTTGGAAGTTGATTCATACAAAACCATAGAAGTCCGTTATATGTAAATTCAAAGCCATTTTCACCTTTAAACTCCGCAAATAAACTGTCACCACCTGTACATTTTTTGAAAGTTTTTAATTCTCCGACAGTCATGTAGCTCATATCACTGCTTCCGGCAAGCCTTTTGTTGTAAATGTTTGAAGTACCAAATCTGCTTTCAAGTTCTCTTAAATCAATTCCACAATAATTGCCCTTACCTAGTAACTTTTCTACCAAGCTTTTTAACTGAGATTTGCCTGTATTGCCTTTTCCTACCATAAACAAAGCCTTTTTCATTCTGTAACCTTTTATATTAGACAAACAGGCCCCAATAAATTGTAAAATAAGTTTTTTTATGCCTTCGTCGCCATCAATTAGAGTATTAATAAAATTATCGAATATCGGTGTATCAGTTGCTTGACTCTCCCAATTACAAGGGATTTGAATTGTGGAATAATACTTTGGACTATGAGGTAATAATTGCATTGTTTCTAAGTTAAGTACCCCGTTTTGAAAATTGATTATATTCTCATTTGCATTTACTTTTTCATAATTGGTAAACACAAGATCTGTAGAAAGATCATTAAAGACTTCTGTTATATCTCTCATTTTTAAAACACTCTCATCAAAATTTGTAACGTATTTCTTGATAAAGCCTTTTACCATATCTTCGTTGTATAATTGATAAACACCGTCTTTATAAAAATAGCGCATTGTTCCCCCTTTTGAGGAATCTTTAACAAAGAAGTAATTTGTATTTTCACGGATATATTTTGCAAGCAGAGGGCAATTTACAAAGTATTTATCTTTTTGTTGATAAATATATGGATATAGAGGTATAGATTTTAAATATGATTTATCTTCATAGAACTCTTCACAATCCTCAATTGCTTTATTTATTGTTGCGCTTTTGTAATCGGGCCTGTCCCACTTTTCACGGTAAAGACCCGACTTGCAGAACAAGCTGTCTATATGATCAAAATTATCTCCACAATAGAAGGCTAAAATATTACATAACGCTAAGTCTTTCTCGCTTTCTGATTTGTAACCTGAAATATCGCCTCTCCATAAAGCTTCAAATTTAAAACCATTTTTGGCATGCATTGCCTTCTCTATAATTTCTTCATCCGATAAAGTACACTTGAATTTACTCTGATTTTCATTTTGTTCAGGTTCATTTTTTAAATACTTTTGATAAATAATTTTCGCTTGCTCCGAACGCTGCTCAAGTTTATTTTTCCCCTCTAAAACAGATCCTGTAACGGTGAAAAAACGCCCGGTGGAATACATCTCAATAGCGCCCTTGCGTGCACCTCTTACAGGTGTTTCACCTATACAAAGAATGTGTAAACCGCTTCCGCTGGGGCTCACTTCTGAATAGCTGTCCATTATATTCACAATATCTCTAGCTTCATCAGAAAGCTTACCGTCTTTATCGATGCAATGATCCAAATCAATTCCGAAAATTCGGTTGGCAAATTCAAATCCGATACCTTCGAATTCATACTTTGACACTGCTTTTATGGCTGTCTCATAGTCACTCCAGGTTTTTGGGTCGTTAGCTTTTGCGTTATAACCATTGTGTGGATTTTTAGGGATTTTATCGTATTTTTCTCTTTCTTCGTTGTAAACAAGCTTAAAGCAAATCCACTGATTTAGCTGCTTTAACTCATTAGGTATGTTTTCATATTCGCTTACCATTTACTCACCTCCCATCTTTTTGTTTTAACATATATTTTAAGCGCTTCCTTTTTTTATAAAATTCAAAACATTTTCCCATAATACCAGAGCTTTGTTCCCGCTCATTACAGCGGGAATTTTTCCGTTTTTGATAAACTTTCTAATAGCCTTCTCAGCTAAAGGAATACCTTCGTCTTTGCATCTGAGAGCCGTCTGGCGGATTGATGCTAAATTATAAATTGGTTCCATTTTTTTATCGTCTCCCTGAAAGTTTTTCAATAGCTTTAAAAATCGAATCTTTAAAATCCTCGGTCAATTCAAACCTAAGTTTTCTTGAAAGTGTAGAATCTGCCAATCCGAGTTCTTGGGCCACCTCCCAAAATTTTAAATCTGCAGTTCTAATAGCTTTCTTCACATCTGAATTTAAACCCATAAAATCACCATCCTTTTTTAATTTTATCAACAACGCTCTTGATTTTTATTGTTGCTGTTGGTATACTTAAAATTAGTTAAGCAAGATTGTTGCTTTGAACTTATCGTACCACAATTCAAGCAACAATACAACTGCTTTTGTACAAAAAAACATTGCTCGCAAATTGCTTGGTGAATTTATTTGAAAATTACAAGCAACAAAAGAAGCTTAATAAGGAGTTTAATTATGAATAAAAACCTAAAAATTAGTTTCTTGGATAGAACAACGAGTTTAGAAAGAGGTGTTGTAGATTTCAGTTTACGAAATATAGTAGCTAAACGGGGTAAACTCTTCCATCTTCCTTTTTTTGGTTCTCTTGTAGAAATAGTGTGTAATATCTTAAATAAAGATATTTTATCTATAACTCATTCACACGAATTTGAAACTGACAGCCGAAATTTTAAGGAACAACCTAAAAACAAAAACTTAGAAATAAAAATTAAGTTATGGGAAGAATTGTGGCAAAGAAATACAAAAGGGGAAATCACTTCTGAAGATTACAAAGATAACGAAATAGCCATGGCTATTTATAAAGGCATTCAAGATTTAGATTATAAAAAAATATTAAATTTTGTTGATAAGGTTTTTGTTGAAAACATAGAATTCACAACTCAAGAACGGTTCTTTATTTGTAAATGTACACGTGATGATGCATGTATACCATTAATTTATTCAATACAAAAATGTTTCCACGCAGAGTTAGCTGATTCAGACCTCGCGGGTAAATTTCTTTTAGAATTCAAAAAGTTAGAAAAACTTAAAGAAAAAAATATTTTCGAAAAGCTGCTTAAAGAATTTGAGAAAGATAACTGTAACGTTCAGTGCAGATACTATTACGAAATGAGTACGATTGAAGATTTACTTTTGTTCTTTTTAGAACGCATGATTTTAGAAAACATATGCTTAAAAAAATGTGATTGTTGTGGCAAATATTTTTATTCTAAAAAACAGCAAAGTTCAAACTATTGCGAAAATCTATGCCCTATAGATCCAACTAAAACTTGTAAAGAGTATGTAAGTTATCAGGAGTATTTAAAAAATAACAGAAGTGGGAGCAAGAAAATTTACAGGCAAATTTACAACATTTTAAATAATAGACGCAAACGATATGAAGGTGGAAACAAACAAATAGACAAAGAAATTGAAATATTTAAAAAGGACGCTAAAGACTGGCAATTAAAGATAGCAGAAAACAAAGAAACAGAAGATAGGTATATGACTTGGCTTATTGAAAAGAAAAAGTTAATAACCCAAAAGGGAGTATAAAATGGCACACATAACAAAACGGATAAATAAAAACGGATTACCGTCGTATTTAATACGGGTTTATTTAGATGAAGATGAAAAAGGTAAACAACGAGTAAAAAGTTTTACGTGGAGACCTCCTACAAATATGCGCGAAAGTACTGCAGATAAACAAGCAAAAAAAGAAGCAACTTTATTTGAAGATAAGGTAAAACGTGGACTTATAGCATTTGATGCTAAAACGACATTCAAAGAATATGCTGAAAACTGGGTTAAAAATCAATCCCTGGCTTTCAAAACTGTGGAAAGGTACGCAGGTTTATTGGTTCGTATAAACAAGGCAATCGGACACATAAAACTTGAAAAATTGCAGGCTCACCATTTACAAGAATTCTATAAAATCCTCGCTGACGGTGAAACAAATTTCAATAAAAGTTCAGCTAAGTCCAATGAATTAAATAAAGTTTTAAAAGAAAGAAAATTAAGCCGAGAAAAATTCGCAAAAATTGTGGGTGTATCAGCTTCTACCATTAGTGTAGCAGCAAATGGAAAGAACATAAAAATAGAAAATGCTGAAAAGATAAGTGACACTCTTAAATTGCCAATAAATAAATTATTTGAAGTGAATATTGATAAATCAGGATTATCAGAGAAAACAATTTTACATCACCATAGGCTTATTACAGCTATTTTAGAAACCGCAAAACGAGAACAATTAATTCCCTTTAATACAGCTTCCGAGCATATGAAATCACCAAAGGTCCATCCAAAAGAGGCAAAATATTTAAATGATGAACAAGCGAAAAAATTTCTTGATTTGTTATTACAAGAGGAAGATATCCGAATTAAAACTGCTTTGGTTTTGAAGCTATTTACAGGTGTAAGACGTGGAGAACTATGTGGACTTAGTTGGAAAGATATTGATGAAGAAGAATGTATAATTAATATTTCTAAAGCTTCGCAATTTCAATCTGGAAAAGGCGTAGTTGAAGTTGCGACAAAAACGCATAGCAGTAAAAGGTTTATTGATGTCCCTAAATTTATAATAGAAATTTTAAAAGAATATAAAAAATGGTGGCTTGAACGAAAAATACTGTTCGGTAAAGATTGGGAAGGAAAAGAAAATCGTTTATTTATCCAAGAACGAGGCAAACCAATAAATCCGGACACAATAAATTTTTGGCTTGAAAGGTTTATAAATAAACATAATTTACCGCACATAACCCCACACAGTTTAAGACATACATTCACAACACTTCAAATTGCCTCTGGTGTGGATATTCGTACAATTCAATCGAGAACGGGGCACACTCAAGTCTCAACGTTAATGAATACATACGGCCATGCGCTCAAAAGAGCTCAAGTTCAAGCAAGCGACGCACTTGAAAATATTTTACTTAAAAAGCAAAGTTGAACAAAACTTGAACATTTTATAAATTTTTAAATTATTTTTTAAAAACAAAAATCTCTTACAACCTTAGTGGATGTAAGAGATTTATTTGGTTGCGGAGACAGGATTTGAACCTGTGACCTTCGGGTTATGAGCCCGACGAGCTACCGAACTGCTCCACCCCGCGATATTTGATATTTATCATTATACAATACCAAAACTATAAAGTCAATAGTCTTTTTATTAAAAATAAAATTTGGATGTATACTAATTTTAACTGCACCTCAAAAGGAAGGTCAAACAATAAATACAAGGGTAATTTTAAAAAATGGTAGTAGGAACCATACTTAGCGGGCACTTAAATTGATGATAGACAGAAAATATCAATTTCCAGCTAAAAGGGGTAGTAGCTTGGGAACGAATTTACCTAAAAGAGGGCACCCAAGTTATTTATGCTGAGAGTCGGGGGTGAAGTGATATACCCGATTAATTATCACAGGAAATTAAAGAAGACTTAACCAAAGGAGTGCAGAGGCGATTTAGAGCAGATGTTTCCTGCTAAAAAAAATTGAATACCTTGGTTTCAAAAAGGATAAAGCAGGGGGAAAAGTCCAAGTGGATTTGAAGGCTTAGGTTTGAACATAAACTTTCATTGTTACTAGAAATGACTAGGCCAGCACGCAATACATATTTACTATTATGCCAAGTACAGGAATGACATAGGCAGATACTGTAATATAAAGAAATAGATCATCGCAATACTTTATACTGAAAACAGTTTAAGGCAAGCTGAAAGAGCATTAATAAAAAAGTTGGATTTAGAAGAGGA
>JARLUB010000012.1 GCA_030920305.1 Eubacteriales bacterium SKADARSKE-1 | reverse complement strand
GTTTACAACGGATGCAGGAAGGTAAAGTATCACCAATGAAATTTGTAGACGGAGAGTTCAATCGCTGTATAGTGGTATATCTGCAAGCCGGTAGAGTTAAGGTTATCTACACCGGAATTTTTACTGGATTATATGTTTTTTTTTTTCTTGAAAATTGCATTTGCAGCATTGATAAGACATCAAAGAAGTTCAATCACGACATCTTCAGAATGTTTTGTAATTCTTTTGAAGTATATACAGTGCTGTTAATTCTAAATCCTACAACATTTAGATTTAGACCATTGGCATTTGAAAACTTATAACTGCTTTGTGCACTCTCAAAATTCCGTCTATTCGTAACTTGTTATTCCTTATACCCCTTTTTGTCTGATTGTTGAACTTCTTTTTACGTGTGCGCCCCCTTGACCCTACCTGTAAATGATCGCAAATGCGACATTACTCTTCCAACTCAAGTAATCTAAACCAATAATTTTTTTAAAAGTTTTTCATAATTATTCCTTTCTTAAATAAATATTAGATTTGTAGAGTTAATAGTTCATTCTTAAACTGCTTGTTTGATATCCCATTAAAGGTTAGTTTAAAAACAATTTACAATGCGTACTACACTCTCATGTGCCGATACTTTAACGCTAATGTCCCACAAAAATGCTAACTGTTAGCACAGAACTGTTGCTAAAACCTTACTTTTCATGCTTTTGAATGCCCTTTCATTTTCATGTTCTAAAATTGTATCATTAATTTTTCACAAAGAAATAATGAATTCTCTGAGGAAAATAATGTATTATTTTAGCTATGATTTAATTTTTATGTTTTTTAACTTTAAATCATAAAATCTTTCCAAAAAACCACATTTGGATTTCATTAAATTTAATAGATTTCAGTGTTACAAGGTAACAAATTGCGATAGAAGCTACCCGGGAACAAAATACCATCCATTTCCGCTACCTTATCTAATTCATTGTTTTCTTTATAGCTTTTTAAAAACTAATTTACATAAGTGACGATCTCCTTTTATTGCCTCTTACGCTAACGCTTTTAAAAGCAAAACAGCTGGAAGCTCTTGCTTTTAAATTTTTGATATATCAGTTCAATCATCAGCATAGCGGCATTTTATATAAGATTTTAAGTATAGGTCTTCTTTAGCTTCTTTTGAAAAATTTGTTTGAATTGTCTATAATATTATTTTCTGTTTGGTTTTATAAGAGTTAATCTGTTCATTTTTGAAGTTAACATTTGTTTTGAAACATAGTTTGGTGTCAAAACCTCATTTTATTCACCTCCTACTAGAATTGGAAAGCCTCTTTTCTTATCGCCCGAAACTTGAACTTTCCATTTACCCTTTTTTAAAATTCTCTACCTTTATCTGCTATAATATTTTCTTTGCAAAGGTCATTTAAATAACGTGTCCCTGCTTACAGAATACTCTATCTTGTTCTAAAATTCAATTACAGCAGAAATTTTATCAGAAAAAGTTATAAAATCATTCTTGTACCCAAAATTTTTTCGAACTGATGAGTTCCAATCCACCATCTGAACGTTTTTCAACAGATTAAAAGCACATTAATTAGTAGAAATAACTGTGGGAGTTTCCTCTTTTTGCAACTTAGTGTTCTACAAGAACTTTAAAAACCCAAAAGGTTATGAAAATTTCAAAATTCTGTTTCTGTAAAATCTCATTTTCCTGCATAAACAGACAAAACTTATGCACTGAAAACTGAATGCATTGTAACTGATAAATCAAAAGATTTAAAAAGCGAGGCCACTTTTTGTTTTTAAAAGCATTAGGCATAAGGCAATAGCTTGGAGATGCAAGCCTAAATTAGTTTTAAAAGCTCTTAAAGAAAACAATGAACTTAGATAATGTTTTAGCGGAAATGGATGGCTATTTTGCTCCAGTAGTCCTTCCTATGCAATTTGTTACCTTGTAACACCGGAGTATATTAAAATTTACATCAAATGCCCCAAATGTGGTTTTGGAAAGTTTTATAGATTTAAAAGTTAAAAAACATAAAAATGTAAATCAACAAAATAATACATTATTTTCCTCAGAATTATTTTTAAGAAAATTAATGATACAATTTTAGAACATGAAAATGAAAGGTTGGTCAAAAAGTATGAAAAGTAAAGGTTTATCATCGTTTTATGACTTGGTGGCATTTTCGGGGACATTGGCGTTGCTCGGCACAGAGGAAGTGTGGTAACGCATTTGTATAATTGTTTTTAAACTAGAACATATTGTGATATCGGAAGTTATAAGATGCAAAATTAACTCTACAAATCCTAATATTTTAGAAGGATAGTGTTATGAAATTTTTAAAATTATTGTGTTTGGTATTGCATGGGGTTGGAGTAGTAATGTCGCATTTGCCGTCATTTTGCCGGTAGGCCAGAGGCGGAAAGAGTTCAGCAATCGCCTCGCAAGGGTAGGGGAAATAGCGCAGAGTTGGGGAATGGGCGGAATTTTGGTAGAGGCTGATTATAAATTTTCAAAATACCAATGAATCAAATCAAAATGAAGGTTGTAAACTAGCCACTAACAACATATTTATATAACGAAACATTCAAGAACGTGCCGGGAAGATGTTCGTGACACTAGCGAAATGTGATGATTAACTCAATATAATTCTTTAAAATTTCAAGAACAACATAATCTGTGAAAAGAATTCGTAGATGATCAACAATTACTGGCGTTAAAATACTTATACTGCGATTGCTCTTCCGTCTTACAACAAAGATGATGATCCTTTCTACATCGTTAATTTTCAAACTTGCGAACTCAAGGTTCTTACAGTTAACTCATGAACTTTTTATAAAATAATTTTTGCGGCAAATGTAATTTTGTATGATAACAAAATCAGAAGTTTTTTCTAAATCTTCTATATTCATTTGTTGATAAAATTATAGCTTTAATGCTGAAACCAATATTCAATCAACCTGCCGCCATGGCAATGTTTCATCGGCTCTTGACGATACTTCGGCTGGATACGGTATTCTTCATCACCAAACGGCATGCTTTTATGACGTACATTTAGTTACCTTTCATTTTATAATCATCAATAAAATTATTGTTTTATTATTTAAAGTTAAAAGACTCCACATATAAATAGTTAAATCTAACATATTTTTGAATATTTTTTCTTGACAAGTGTTTTAAACGATGAATGAAGTCGTGATCTGAGGGTCTATTACAAATATTTTTCAGGATGTTGGGGCAGCCATCGGCACAGGAATTCATTTTCTGTTTAGACAACTTTTGTATATCGCGCATTTTGCACCATCTTCCGGTGCTTCTTCTTTCTTCTCATTTTTAAAAATTCTTAGCATTTCAATGATCATCGAATTTTGCCAAACAATTTTCTTTGTAGACTGTTCCATCTTGGTTTCTTGGTAACAAGTTAAGTAGAAGGTTTTGAATTCTTGGCGAGGCCAAAGATAGGCATAGTTTTACCCTGGTTAACCTGTTTAACAAGCAGCACTTACTTTTCGCTTCAATAAAGGACGGGGAAATGTTTAAATCAGTTCAGAAAGCGATTTCAATTCTATCGGTACCAATGTTAGATAGATAACTTTAATCCTCTGGTGGATGATAATATCTATTTTGGCGTCGGCTCTTCCAAAAATTTTGATGTTAACTCACGAAACCTTAGCAAGAAAAATTTATCAAAAGCTTTGATGTTGAAATGCATTGTTGTTAATTCCTTTCATTGTTTTGTTTATGAAAAATTTAAAGAAAGTTCGATTTGTATCTCATAAGCTAAAGGGTTGTTAACAAAGCGCCTCATATACAAGCTGGCTATATACGGTACGGTTCAGTCAAGGAATTGCGGCGGCACGGCACAACGCATTCATAACGATTTTGTTTTCTGATCTTCAAGTTCTTTTTTATCTTTGTCATCTTTGAACCAATCTTTTCGTTATTGTTTTTTCCAATATTCAAAGAAGTTATAGATTATTGACGAAGATGGCATGCTAATGAACCGACGGTATCAATCAATGAATGACAAAATCAGCTTTGCTTCTAACGCTTTACTAGAGCTACCTGTTAAAGTGTAGGAAATGATATTATTTTTCAAACTATTTTCTCCTGGTTATAATTGATAAGACGCAAGATAACAACTTCACGTTTTATCTCAAACTTAAAACATCATTAAAGACTTTTATGTTACGCTATGCTAAAGTGGCAAAAATCTATGTACATACAATCGCAGCCTTATTTCTTAATATTGATGGTTGCTAACTCCTGCTGTTAACCTCTCATTTGTCGTCACTTCACATATTATTTGATATGCTCAACACTCTTGATAGTCGTCTTCTTTTTACTTTTGTTCCTTTTACAACTGCTGGTACAGGAAGGAATAGATACATCAAATGGTGAAACCTTATCTGTATGTTAAGAACGGAAATCAATCAGTATAGTGGTATCATCTGCAGCTCAATAGGATTATTCCTATCCTGGAAATTTCACTGCGATATATGTTTTTCTTGAAAATTACCAGTTGTTGCACCATTGAACCACTCTTTTCTTGAATGTTGCTAAGTCTGAAGACATCTTCCCCACAATGTCGCTTTTATGTTCTTTCTTCAATATACCAAAATGCTTAACAGTAAATCTACAACCATTTAATTTAGACATGGCATGAAAACCAATGCTCTTTATCGTTCTCCAAAATTCAATTATTAACTTGATTTCCTTATACCCTTTCAGTGATTATTGAACTTCGATGCGCTATTACTGTGTTCTGGCTCAAATTACCGCTATCGCAAAGTCCTTTAAACACAATGTTTAAAATTTTCATAATCAGATCTTCTTCAAATAAATCGCAGACAATAAATTATCAGTTGCGTTCTATACTAGCTTCGCGTCACCACTGCAAGGGTTGGTTTAAAACAGTTTACAATTTTACCTGTCCCTTTGGCACAATGTCCTGAAGTGCTCTGTTGCTGAAACTGTTGCTAAAACTACTTTTCATACTTTTGACCAACCTTTCGTTTAATTTTCTGTGTATTTTTAAAATATTCTCTGGGGAAAATGATGTATTTTTGTATAATTTCGTTTTATGTTTTGTCTCCAAATCTATAAAATCTTTTCCGAAGCGTTTGATGTAAATTTAATGAGGCTGTTGGTTGCAAGGGTAACAATCATGAAAGGACTGTCGGGAGCAAAATAGTGCATCATTTCTAAAACCTTATACAAGTTCATTTGTTTCTTTAGCTTTAAAATGAATTTATAGTGACGGTATTTTGTTATTTCTATCGCAGCTTAAAACTGACAGCCTTTCTCTTTAAATTTTGATATATCAAATGCCAGTAGTATGTTGGTTGCTGTATTTTATATAATGATTTTAAGATTAGTTTGGCTTCTTTTTGAAAGAATTGTTTGTAATTGTCAGTTTATTTCTGTTTGTTTTATGGAAGTTAATCTATTTTCATTTTTTTGAAGGTTTTGTTTTAGAAAGTTTGAGTGCAAAACATTTTATTCAGCTCTACTAAATTGAAAACTTTATTGGGATTAGACTAAATTTATTTTGAAAAGGTTTTATTTATCTGAATAATTAGATTTTGAAGGTAATCGTGTCTATTACAAAATATTTATCTTTTAAAATTCAATTGCAGAGTATCCTGAGGGGAAAATTATAAAATCATTATCTTGATATCAAATTTTGCAGACGTTCCATATACCACTGAACAATCAGCTAAAGCTCAAATTCCGTATAACTGTTAGTTTCCTCTTTTTTGGCGGGATTGTTACAAGAACTTTAAAACTTGTAAGTGCTGTCAACTACTGTTTCTAAATGCATTTTCTGCAAAACGACATACTGACTGAATGCATGTGAAGTAATCCTAAACAGAGGCATTTTCAATTAAATTTTTATTATACTTAAAAATTTTCCAATATTAGATCGTTTATACTCAAAAAAATGAATTTTAGAAAGTTGATAATTTTACTACTTGGCCAGATAATCAACCAAACCAGTAGCTTACGATGAGTATTTAATATTATAAACACAATTCAAAAATGGTCTACATCCCTTCTGGAAAAACCAGGATACAAGACAATGTTCCCTGATACTAATGGTAGAAACATATTTCCTATGAAATAGTTACGCTAAAACGACCTTACAAATTATAACGAATAAACTGGAAGGCGTACTTCAGTAACTGGAATTCAAGTTCTTAAAATTTCAAACTAGAAATGAGTTCCAACTGTTCTAAAATAATGTTAATTCAAAAGTGGTTTAAACAAACGAATTTTTATGGTACAATTACAAACAAATCTTTCCAAAAAAACACAGGCATTTGCAAAATCTTTATAAAATACGGCAACAATTTTATAGAAAACTACCAGCAACTATATAATCCAAAATTTAAACAAGACTATCTCCCAAGTATATGTGTTTTAAGCGAAAATTAATGAACTAATTTAAACGATGGCTATTTTGCTCCCCCCGGGTAGTCCTTCTATCGCAATTTGTTACCTTGTAACACCGACAGCCTTATTAAATTTACATCAAATGCCCCAAATGTGGTTTTTTTGGAAAGATTTTATAGATTTAAAGTTAAAAAACATAAAAAATGTTAAATCATACAAAATAATACATTATTTTCCTCAGAGAATTATTTTTAGAAAAATTAATGATACAATTTTAGAACATGAAAATGAAAGGTTGGTCTAAAAAAGTATGAAAAGTAAGGTTTTAGCAACAGTTTTAGCAACAGTTAGCATTTTTCAGGGGACATTAGCGTTGGGGGCATCGGCACAGGGAGAGTGTAGTAACGCATTGTAAATTGTTTTTTAAACTAACCTTTATAGGTGGTGATATCGCGAACAAGTAGTATAAGAATGCAACTATTAACTCTACAAATCTAATATTTATTTAAGAAAGGATCTAATTATGAAAATTTTTAAAAAATTATTGTGTTTAGTATTACTTATGGGAGTTGGAAGTAGTAATGTCGCATTTGCAGATCATTTACAGGTAGGGTCAAGGGGGGCGCACGTAAAAGAAGTTCAACAATCACTCGACAAAAAGGGGTATAAGGGAAATAACAAGTTAAGAATAGACGGAATTTTTGGAGAGGAAACACAAAGAGCAGTTATAAGTTTTCAAAATGCCAATGGTCTAAATCCAAATGGGGTTGTAGATTTAGCCACTAAGCGAGCACTTGGTATATACTTACAAAGAACATTACAAAAAGGACATTGTGGGGAAGATGTTCGTGACTTGCAAATAGTTCTTAAAGAAAAAGGGTGTGGTCTCAATGGTGCAACTGGTAATTTTCAAGAAAAAACATATAATGCAGTGAAAAAATTCCAGGATAGGAATAACCTTAATCCTACTGGCATTGCAGATGATACCACTATACTGCGATTGAACTCTCCGTCTACAACATGTACAGAAGGGCCAAGGCCTTTTCCTAACATTAATTTTGATGTATCTATTCCTCTACCTGTACCTCAGCAAGAAAAAAGTAAAGGAACAAAAGTAAAAGTAAGAAGACGACTATCAAAGGAAGTGTTTGAGCACATCCAGAATAATATAAATGAAGTAGGACGACAAATGAGAGAAGCAATAAAGCAAGGAGCAGCAACCATCAATATTAAAGGAGAAATTGTTGAAGTTGCTGCGATTGTAGCTGTCTTTATAGTATTTTTGCCACTTTTAGCATAGCGTAAAATCATAAAAGTCTTTAATAGATGCTTTAAGTTTGAGATAAAAAAACGTGAAGTTGTTAAGATCTTAAGGTGTCTTATCAATTAAAACTTAGGAGGAAAATAGTTTGAAAAAAATAATTGCTATCATTTCCGTTTTAGCCATAACTTTAACAGGTAGCTCTAGTAGTGCAAGCGCCTTAGAAGCAGCTGATTTTGCTCATTTCATTGGATATACCGTCGGTTTAGCAGGTATTGGCGCATCTTTTGTTACTACCCCTATAACTTTTGAATATTGGGAAAAATGTCACAACGAACGTGAAAAAAGACAATCTGAGCATGACAAAGATAAAAAAGAACTTGGAAGATCAGAAAAAACAAAATTAATTGCTAAGGAATGCGTTGCTGCTGCTGCAACTTTCATGACTCCAGTTGCAACTGTTATAGTTGCTTGTATACCAGGCGTTTTGTTAACAATCCCCTTTTTTATTCTTATGAGATAGTCATTGAATCCTGAAATTTCTTAAATTTTTGGGGTAAGTTTTCATAAACAAAAACAATGAAAGGAATATAACAACAATGCATTTTAAAATGACAAAGCTTTATAAAATTTTTTCTATGATAGTGTGCTTTTCTTTTGTGCTAACATTCAAAACGCCAAGTTTTTGTGCAGCAGCTGATGTTAAAATAGATATTAACGATCCAACCCAGAGTGCCCAAAGCCAACAATCTAATACTGGTACCGGATGGGAATCATGGAAATCAAGCTCTAAAGATTTTGGAACTGATGCTGCTAAAATACTTGCTGCTCAATTGGCTGCTCAAGCTGCATTGAAAGGACTCGAAAAAGTAGGTGATGGATTAAGTTGGGCAGGGGGTAAACTAGGTAGCACCTTATGTTCTACTACAGGGTGGTGTGGTGAAGAAAGATTTAAGGGCTTCAAACCTCTTGACGAAGCAATAAAGTCACTCGAAGAAATTCAAGATGGAACATCTACAAGAAAAATTTACGGTCAAATTGACGCAAAATCACAATTTATTCCAATAATGCTAAGAAGTTTAGAAAAAATAGAGGAAGCAAAGAATAATGTTCCCGGAAGAGACAAAAAAGGAAATGCAATATACATAGTTGGGTCTCCTGGAACAGGAAAAACTGAATTGGTTAAAGCTACGGCTGAAGCTGTCCTTAAACATCCTGAAAAAACATTTCTTGTAATAGACCCTAGTATGATCAATGACAAGAGTTCTTTGGATGACCAACTTTTTAAAACACTCTATCAAGAAGAAAATATTCAAAAAGATAAGGCAGGATCTAACTCAAATATTTATGATGCTAAGGGGAGATCTAGAATTCTTTCAACCTTGCAAGACTACGATGGTGAAACAATAATTTTTATTGATGATTATGAAAAAATGAAAGAAAAAAGTAGTCCAAATGCAAGAACGTCAAATAAATATCACGTTTGTGATGAAGAATACTGTGAACTTGTTGAAGGACCAAGTCAAGATAAAACTGCCGATGAAACATTAAAGCAAATAGCGGCAAATGGCGGGTATTGGATTGGGAAGACATGGGTTTCTTGTGACAAAGCTATAATTTTTATTGCAACAAATGAAAATATAGAAGATTTAGAAAACAACTTTGGATTTGGTGGCGAAAAGGGTGGAGGCTTGCAAAGACTTGGTGGAAGTAGCAGTATCATTCAATTTAAAAATTTAGATTTTGAAACTTGCCGCAAAATTGTTATTGACACTATAAATAAATTAAGAGAAAAATTTACTGACCCAC
>JARLUB010000011.1 GCA_030920305.1 Eubacteriales bacterium SKADARSKE-1 | reverse complement strand
GTTGTTAAATTATTCGTTCATTACTTTTCGCTTTTTAAAACTACAGTTATACTTGGTTTAACCGGTGCCAGCAAACAATAGTCTCTGCTTTAAATTTTTGATTATATCAGTTGCTGGTCATTCAGTTTTCGTATAAAATAGTGTTGCCGTATTTTATAACGATTTTGCATATGTCTTAGTTTTTTTTTGAAAAGATTTGTTTGTAATTGTACCATAATATTTCGTTTGTTTGCAGAGCACCACTTTTGAAGGTTAACATTTCATTTTAGAACAGTTTAAACTCATTTACTAGTTTGAAATGTTAAGAACGTTGAACTTTCATTTACCTTTTGAAGTACGCCTTCCACTTTATTCGTTATACTATTTGTAAGGTCGCTAATAAAGCGTAACCTATTTCATAGGAAATATGTTTCTGTACCATCATAGTAGAAAATAACCAGGGAAAGAAAACATTGTCTTGATATCCTGTGGTTTTTCCAGAACGCTGATCGTTCAGACCATCTTTTGAATTGTGTTTATCAGATGTTAAATACATCATCGTAAGGTACACTGAGTTTTTGGTCTTAGTCATTAACTTTGTGCCTCAAGTCAGTAAAATTATCAACTTTCTAAAATTCATTTTCTTCAGTATAAACGAACAAATATTGAAAAATTTAATGTATTAGATATAATCAAAAATTTAAAAATGGAAAACAGCTGCCTCTGCTTTTAAATTTGGATTATACTGTGCTACAATGCATTCAGTTTTCAGTATGTTTTGTTCGTTTATGCAGGAAAATGAGATTTTACAGAAACAGTAGTTGACAGCACTTAGCCAACGCTTTGGGTTTTAAAGTTCTTGTGAAGAAATGCCCGCCAAAAAAGAGGAAACCCTTACAGTTATTTTCCTTACGGCAATTAATGAGCTTTAGCATCTGATAAGAAAAACGTTCAGATGGTGGATACTCGGAACGTCAGCAGCTGCGGAAAATTTTGGATATCAAGATAATGATTTTATAATTTTTTCCCCTGAGGATTATACTTTCTGCTGTAATTGAATTTTAAAAGATAGAAGTATTTCCTGTAAGTAGACACGCTTATTTAACGACCTTGCAAAAGGCAATCTAATTATAGCAGATAAAGGTAGGAGAACCTTTTCAAAAGGTAAATGTAAGTCTAATGCCAAGGATAAGAAAAGAGGTTTTCAATTTAGTAGGAGGTGAATAAAATGAGGTTTTGGACACTCAAACTATGTTCTAAAACAAATGCACCTTCAAAAAAATGAGGAAATAGATTAACTTCCATAAAACCAAACAGAAATAACACAGACAATTACAAACAAATCTTTCAAAAAGAAGCCAAAGAAGACCCATAATTCTTAAAATCATTATATAAAATACAGCAACGCAACATACTGAAACTGAATGCATTGTAACCGATATAAATCAAAAATTTAAAGCAGAGAGCCCAGCTGTCGGTTTTAAGCTGCTGGCTAGAGGCAATAACAAGGAGATACCGTCACTTATAAATTCAGTTTTAAAAGCTCAAAGAAACAAATGAACTTGTATAAGGTTTTAGCAAATGGATGCAGCTATTTTGCTCCCCGGCAGTCCTTTCCATCGCACCTTGTTACCCTTGCAACCGACAGCCTCATTAAATCCTTACATCAAACGCTTCGGAAAAGACTTTTATAGATTTGAAGCCAAAACATAAAACGCAAATCATACAAAGGCCAATACATCATTTTCCCCAGAGAATCATTTTAAAACCACCATACACCCCAGAACATGAAACGAAAGGCCGGTCCAAAGCATGAAAAGTAAAGGCTCCAGCAACAGCTCCAGCAACAGCCAGCACTTTCAGGACATTGTGCCAAACGGGCACAGCGTAAACGCATTGTAAACTGTTTCAAACCAACCCTTGCAGTGGTGACGCGAACGCTAGCATAAGAACGCAACTGATAATTTATTGTGTCTGCGATTTATTTGAAGAAAGATCTGATTGATGAAAATTTTAAACATTGTGTTTAAAGGACATTTTGCGATAGCGGTAATTTGAGCCAGAACACAGTAATAGCGCATCGCAGTTCAATAATCACTGATAGGCGGACAGCGGGAAGTCATCAGTTAATAATTTGAATTTTTGGAGAACGATAAAGTAGCATTGCGTTTTCGTGTCGCCATATCTAAATTAAATAGTTGTAGATTTACTGTTGAAGCATCTTTGGTATATTGAAGAAAGAACATAAAAGCGACATTGTGGGGAAGATGTCTTCAGACTTCAGCAACATTCCCCAAAGAAAAGGGCAGTGGTTCAATGGTGCAACAACTGGTAATTTTCAAGAAAAACATATATCGCAGCGAAATTTCCAGGATAGGAATAACTCATCTTCATTGAGCATTGCAGATGATACCACCATAATAAAGATTAATTTCCGTTCATTAACATACAGAATAAGGTTTCACCAATTTGATGTATCTATTCCTTCATCTACCAGCAGTTGTGCAAAGGAACAAAAGTAAAAAGAAGACGACTATCACGAGTGTTTGAGTTAATATCCGAAACAATATGGGGTCGAAGGTGACGACAAATGAGTATAGGTTAACAGCAGGAAGTTAGCAACCATCAATATTAAGAAATAACAGCCAGCGATTGCAGCCGTACCATAGAGTTTTGTTCACTTTAGCATAGCGTAACATAAAAGTCTTTAATAGACGTTTTCAGTTTCGGAGATAAAACGTGAAGCTGTTATCTTGCGTCTTATCAATTGTAACCAGGAGAAAATAAGCTCGAAAAATAATCGCCATCATTTCACTACACCTTAACAGGTAGCTCTGGTAAAGCGTCAGAAGCAAAGCCGATTTCGTCATTCATTGATTGGTACCGTCGGTTTCCAGTTAGACATGCCATCTTCGTCAATAATCTCATAACTTCTTTGAATATTGTAATAAACAATAACGAAAAGATTTGGTTCGAAAGATGACAAAGATAAAAAAGAACTTGAAGATCAGAAAACAAAATCGTTATGAATGCGTTGTGCCGTGCCGCCGCAATTCATTTATCTGAAGCCGTACCGTCATAAAGCCAGCCAGTATATCAGGCGCCTTTGTTAACAACCCTTTACGCCCTTATGAGATACAACTCGAAGCTCTCTTTAAATTTTTCATAAACAAAAACAATGAAAAGGAATTGAACAACAATGCATTTCAACATCAAAGCTTTTGATAAAATTTTCTTGTTAAGTGCTTTCGTGCGTTAACATCAAAACGCCGTTTTTGCGCAGCAGCCGACGCCAAAATAGATATTAACGATCCACCAGAGCATTAAAGTCAACAATCTAACATTGGTACCGATAGAATCATGAAATCGCTTCCTGAACTGATGCGTTAAACATTGCCGCCGTCAGTTTACTGAAGCGACCGAAAGTAGGTGATGCATTGTTAAGCAGGGTAACCAGGGTAAAGCACTATGCCTATCATTGGCGGCGTGGCGCCGAAAGACGGTGGCTCAAAACCTTCTGACGAAAGTTAACAAGTCACCGAAGAAACCAAGATGGAACAGTCTACAAAGAAAATTGTTTGTCAAAATTCGATGAAAATCATTGAAATCGCTAAGAAGTTTGAAAAATGAGAAGAAAGAAGAAGCCACCGGAAGATGGTGCGAAAATGCGCAATATACAAGGAAGTTGTCCTGAACAGAAAATGAATTGTTGTGCCGCTGGCTGTACCCCAACATCCTTCGAAAAACATTTCGTAATAGACCCTAGCAGATCACGACTTCGATGCATCGGGTTTAAAACACTTGTCAAGAAGAAAATATTCAAAAGATATGTTAGATTCAACTCAAATAGTTATGATGCTGCGGGGAGATCTTTCAACTCCGTGAAAGAATTGAATGGCGAAACAATAATTTTATTGATGATTATGAAAATGAAAGAAAAGTAACTAAATGTACGTCAATAAATAGTCATGCCGTTTGGTGATGAAGAATACCGTATCCAGCCGAAGTATCGTCAAGAACCGCCGATGAAACATTGCGCAAATGGCGGCAGGTTGATTGGGAATATTGGTTTCAGCATTAAAGCTATAATTTTATTGCAACAAATGAAAATATAGAAGATTTAGAAACAACTTCTTGATTTGGTGTTATGGCGGGCATTCAACATTAGCAGTTGCCGCAAAAGTCATTTTATATAAAAGTTTTCCATGACGTTACACTCCCCGTAAGAACGCTTGAGTTCCGCAAGTTTGAACATTCAACGGATGCAGAAAGGATCATCATCTTTGTTGTAAGACGGAAGAGCCAATCGCAGTATAGCGGTATTTTCGCACGCCAGTAGATTGTTGACTCATCTCCGAAGTTCTTTTCACCGATTATGTTGCCTTCTTGAAAATTGCTTCAGCCAGCAATTATATTGGTTAATCATCACCTTTCGCTAGTGTCACGAACATCTTCCCGGCACGTTCTTGTAATGTTTCGTATATATAAATATGTTGTTAGTGGCTAGTTTACAATCTTCATTTTGATTTGATTCATTGGTATTTTGAAAATTTATAATCAGCCTCTTCCAAAATTCCGCCCATTCCCCAACTCTGCAGCTATTTCCCCATACCCCTTGTCGAGTGCGATTGCTGAACTCTTTACGCGCCCTCTGGACCTACCTGCAAAATGACGGCAAATGCGACATTACTACTCCAACCCCATGCAATACCAAACACAATAATTTTAAAAATTTCATAACACTAGATCCTTCTACCAAATATTAGGATTTGTAGAGTTAATATTGCATTCTTATACCACGGTTCGCGATATCACCACCTATGTTGCTAGTTTAAAAACAATTCTACAAATGCGTTACCACACTTCCTCCCCTGTGCCGATGCCCCCAACGCCAATGTCCCCGAAAATGCCACCAAGTCATAAAACTGTTGCTAAACCTTTACTTTTCATACTTTTTGACCAACCTTTCATTTTCATGTTCTAAAATTGTATCATTAATTTTCTTAAAAATAATTCTCTGAGGAAAATAATGTATTATTTTGTATGATTTAACATTTTTATGTTTTTTAACTTTTAAATCTATAAAAATCTTTCCAAAACCACATTTGGGGCATTTGATGTAAATTTTAATATACGCCGGTGTTACAAGGTAACAAATTGCATAGGAAGGACTACCTGGGGAGCAAAATAGCCATCCATTTCCGCTAAAACACTTATCTAAGTTCATTGTTTTCTTTAAGAGCTTTTAAAACTAATTTATAAGTGACTTGCATCTCCTAAGCTATTGCCTCTATGCACTTAACTGCTTTTAAAAAGCAAAACAGCTGGCCTCTGCTTTTTAAATCTTTTGATTATATCAGTTACAATGCATTCAGTTTTCAGTGCATAAGTTTTGTCTGTTTATGCAGGAAAATGAGATTTTACAGAAACAGAAGTTGGATGAATTTTGCACAACGCTTTTGGGTTTTTAAAGTTCTTGTGAAGAACAGTCTAAGTTGCAAAAAGAGGAAACTCCCACAGTTATTTCTACGGTAATTAATGAGCTTTTAGCATCTGATAAGAAAAACGTTCAGATGGTGGATACTGGAACGTCAGCAGTTGCGGAAAAAATTTTGGGATATCAAGATAATGATTTTATATACTTTTCCCTCTGATTACATTTCTGCTGTAATTGAATTTTTAAGAAGGCAAGATAGAGTATTCTGTAAGCAGGGACACGCTTATTTAAATGACCTTTGCAAAGAAAATCTAATTATAGCAGATAAAGGTAGAGAACCTTTTCAAAAAGGGTAAATGGAAAGTTCAACGTTTCTGGCGATAAGAAAAGAGGCTTTCTAATTCTAGTAGGAGGTGAATAAAATGAGGTTTTGACACCAAAACCATGTTCCAAAACAAATGTTAACCTTCAAAAATGAACAGATTAACTCTCTATAAAACCAAACAGAAAATAATATTATAGACAATTACAAACAAATCTTTTCAAAAGAAGCTAAAGAAGACCTATACTTAAAATCATTATATAAAATACAGCAACGCAACATACTGAAAACTGAATGCATTGTAACTGATATAATCAAAAATTTAAAAGCAGAGAGCTTCCAGCTGTTTTGCTTTTAAAAGCGGTTAGCGTATAGAGGCAATAACAGGAGATACCGTCACTCTTATGTAAATTAGTTTTTAAAAAGCTCTAAAGAAAACAATGAACTTAGATAAGGTTTTAGCGGAAATGGATGGCTATTTTGTTCCCCCCGGGTAGTCCTTCTATCGCAATTTGTTACCTTGTAACACTGACATCTTATTAAATTTACATCAAATGCCCCAAATGTGGTTTTTTGGAAAGATTTTATGATTTAAAGTTAAAAAACATAAAAATGTTAAATCATAGCTAAAATAATACATTATTTTCCTCAGAGAATTCATTATTTCTTTGTGAAAAATTAATGATACAATTTTAGAACATGAAAATGAAAGGCCATTCAAAAGCATGAAAAGTAAGGTTTTAGCAACAGTTTTGTGCTAACAGTTAGCATTTTTGTGGGACATTAGCGTTAAAGTATCGGCACAGGAGAGTGTAGTAACGCATTGTAAATTGTTTTTAAACTAACCTTTATAGGTGGTGATATCGCGAAACAAGTAGTATAAGAATGCAACTATTAACTCTACAAATCTAATATTTATTTAAGAAAGGATCTAATTATGAAAAACTTTTAAAAAAATTATTGTGTTTAGTATTACTTTATGGGAGTTGGAAGTAGTAATGTCGCATTTGCAGATCATTTACAGGTAGGGTCAAGGGGGCGCACACGTAAAAAGAAGTTCAACAATCACTGACAAAAAGGGGTATAAGGAATAACAAGTTAAGAATAGACGGAATTTTGAGAGTGAAACACAAAGAGCAGTTATAAGTTTTCAAATGCCAATGGTCTAAATCCAAATGTTGTAGGATTTAGCCAATTAAGCGAGCACTGTATATACTTACAAAAGAACATTACAAAAAGGGACATTGTGGGAAGATGTTCGTGACTTGCAAATAAGTTCTTTAAAGAAAAAAGGGTGTGGTCTCAATGGTGCAACTGCAATTTTCAAGAAAAAAAAAAACATATAATGCAGTGAAAAATTCCGGTGATAGGAATAACCTTAACTCTACCGGCATTGCAGATGATACCACTATACCGCGATTGAACTCTCCGTCTACAAATAAAGGTGGTGATCCTTTCCTTCCTGCATCCGTTGGAAATGTGGGTCAGTAAATTTTTCTCTTAATTTATTTATAGTGTCAATAACAATTTTGCGGCAAGTTTCAAAATCTAAATTTTTAAATTGAATGATACTGCTACTTCCACCAAGTCTTTGCAAGCCTCCACCCTTTTCGCCACCAAATCCAAAGTTGTTTTCTAAATCTTCTATATTTTCATTTGTTGCAATAAAAATTATAGCTTTGTCACAAGAAACCCATGTCTTCCCAATCCAATACCCGCCATTTGCCGCTATTTGCTTTAATGTTTCATCGGCAGTTTTATCTTGACTTGGTCCTTCAACAAGTTCACAGTATTCTTCATCACAAACGTGATATTTATTTGACGTTCTTGCATTTGGACTACTTTTTTCTTTCATTTTTTCATAATCATCAATAAAAATTATTGTTTCACCATCGTAGTCTTGCAAGGTTGAAAGAATTCTAGATCTCCCCTTAGCATCATAAATATTTGAGTTAGATCCTGCCTTATCTTTTTGAATATTTTCTTCTTGATAGAGTGTTTTAAAAAGTTGGTCATCCAAAGAACTCTTGTCATTGATCATACTAGGGTCTATTACAAGAAATGTTTTTTCAGGATGTTTAAGGACAGCTTCAGCCGTAGCTTTAACCAATTCAGTTTTTCCTGTTCCAGGAGACCCAACTATGTATATTGCATTTCCTTTTTTGTCTCTTCCGGGAACATTATTCTTTGCTTCCTCTATTTTTTCTAAACTTCTTAGCATTATTGGAATAAATTGTGATTTTGCGTCAATTTGACCGTAAATTTTTCTTGTAGATGTTCCATCTTGAATTTCTTCGAGTGACTTTATTGCTTCGTCAAGAGGTTTGAAGCCCTTAAATCTTTCTTCACCACACCACCCTGTAGTAGAACATAAGGTGCTACCTAGTTTACCCCCTGCCCAACTTAATCCATCACCTACTTTTTCGAGTCCTTTCAATGCAGCTTGAGCAGCCAATTGAGCAGCAAGTATTTTAGCAGCATCAGTTCCAAAATCTTTAGAGCTTGATTTCCATGATTCCCATCCGGTACCAGTATTAGATTGTTGGCTTTGGGCACTCTGGGTTGGATCGTTAATATCTATTTTAACATCAGCTGCTGCACAAAAACTTGGCGTTTTGAATGTTAGCACAAAAGAAAAGCACACTATCATAGAAAAAATTTTATAAAGCTTTGTCATTTTAAAATGCATTGTTGTTATATTCCTTTCATTGTTTTTGTTTATGAAAACTTACCCCAAAAATTTAAGAAATTTCAGGATTCAATGACTATCTCATAAGAATAAAAAAGGGGATTGTTAACAAAACGCCTGGTATACAAGCAACTATAACAGTTGCAACTGGAGTCATGAAAGTTGCAGCAGCAGCAACGCATTCCTTAGCAATTAATTTTGTTTTTTCTGATCTTCCAAGTTCTTTTTTATCTTTGTCATGCTCAGATTGTCTTTTTTCACGTTCGTTGTGACATTTTTCCCAATATTCAAAAGTTATAGGGGTAGTAACAAAAGATGCGCCAATACCTGCTAAACCGACGGTATATCCAATGAAATGAGCAAAATCAGCTGCTTCTAAGGCGCTTGCACTACTAGAGCTACCTGTTAAAGTTATGGCTAAAACGGAAATGATAGCAATTATTTTTTTCAAACTATTTTCCTCCTAAGTTTTAATTGATAAGACACCTTAAGATCTTAACAACTTCACGTTTTTTTATCTCAAACTTAAAGCATCTATTAAAGACTTTTATGATTTTACGCTATGCTAAAAGTGGCAAAAATACTATAAAGACAGCTACAATCGCAGCAACTTCAACAATTTCTCCTTTAATATTGATGGTTGCTGCTCCTTGCTTTATTGCTTCTCTCATTTGTCGTCCTACTTCATTTATATTATTCTGGATGTGCTCAAACACTTCCTTTGATAGTCGTCTTCTTACTTTTACTTTTGTTCCTTTACTTTTTTCTTGCTGAGGTACAGGTAGAGGAATAGATACATCAAAATTAATGTTAGGAAAAGGCCTTGGCCCTTCTGTACATGTTGTAGACGGAGAGTTCAATCGCAGTATAGTGGTATCATCTGCAATGCCAGTAGGATTAAGGTTATTCCTATCCTGGAATTTTTTCACTGCATTATATGTTTTTTCTTGAAAATTACCAGTTGCACCATTGAGACCACACCCTTTTTCTTTAAGAACTATTTGCAAGTCACGAACATCTTCCCCACAATGTCCTTTTTGTAATGTTCTTTGTAAGTATATACCAAGTGCTCGCTTAGTGGCTAAATCTACAACCCCATTTGGATTTAGACCATTGGCATTTTGAAAACTTATAACTGCTCTTTGTGTTTCCTCTCCAAAAATTCCGTCTATTCTTAACTTGTTATTTCCCTTATACCCCTTTTTGTCGAGTGATTGTTGAACTTCTTTTACGTGCGCCCCCCTTGACCCTACCTGTAAATGATCTGCAAATGCGACATTACTACTTCCAACTCCCATAAGTAATACTAAACACAATAATTTTTTAAAAATTTTCATAATTAGATCCTTTCTTAAATAAATATTAGATTTGTAGAGTTAATAGTTGCATTCTTATACTACTTGTTCGCGATATCACCACCTATAAAGGTTAGTTTAAAAAACAATTTACAATGCGTTACTACACTCTCCCTGTGCCGATGCCCCCAACGCTAATGTCCCCTGAAAAATGCTAACTGTTGCTAAAACTGTTGCTAAAACCTTACTTTTCATACTTTTTTAGACCAACCTTTCATTTTCATGTTCTAAAATTGTATCATTAATTTTTCTAAAAATAATTCTCTGAGGAAAATAATGTATTATTTTGTATGATTTAACATTTTTTATGTTTTTTAACTTTAAATCTATAAAATCTTTCCAAAAAAACCACATTTGGGGCATTTGATGTAAATTTAATAAGGCTGTCGGTGTTACAAGGTAACAAATTGCGATAGAAGGACTACCCGGGGGGAGCAAAATAGCCATC
>JARLUB010000010.1 GCA_030920305.1 Eubacteriales bacterium SKADARSKE-1 | reverse complement strand
GAGCAGTTGTTGCAATTGTTGCACCGGTTCCGCCGTTTGAAATGCTCTGTATGTGATTTTCTAAGCTGGATAATTCAGTGAATAAAGCCGTCACCGAGTCTATATTCAAACCATCCAAAGAAACCCGGTACAAAGGCATTTCATGCAAGGCGCAACCTTCTAAGATATCTCCGGTTGTAATTGTCGGATCGGTAGCAGTCGCGCCTGGAGTGCCCTCGAGCACCGCCAATAAACTTTAAAATATTAAAAAGATGTTGCTTTTTGTAAAAAATGAGTTATACTATAATAATAACAATTTTACAAATTTTTAATTTACGGAGGAAGATTTATGTGTAAATTTATTAAAAACCCTTTAAAAAATAGTAAAGAAAAGTTAAATCACTGCTTATTAAAGCAAGCGCGGAAACACCACAAAAAAGCGTTTGCTTTAATTTTAACATTAGCAATGCTCAGCGGAAATATGCTGTGTGGAATACAAATAAAGAACCAGCCGGTACACGCCGAAGGTGATGTGGCAATTAATTCGACTAACTTCCCAGATGAAAATTTTAGAAGCTGGGTAATGGATGTAAACCATATAAACCATGCTAATTCAGATTATTTAACACAAGCTGAGTGCAATGAGGTAGTAAGTATTAATGTAGCTGAAGAAGGAATAAGCACTATAGCTGGAGTTGAATATTTTGGAAATCTTCAAACTTTGATTTGTAGTGCCAATCAGATCCAAACTCTAGACTTAAGTCATAATATAGCACTTACTTACCTGGACTGCAGTGGCCAAACAACAACTGCTCCGTTGCAATATAATGGTAGCAATTATTTTGTCAATATGGTAGATGTTGTAGAATTTAAAAATATATCAAAGGTGTCAACTGGGGATCAGAACTGGACATATAGTTCTCAAGCAGGTATTATGACTTATCGTGGTGAAGGTATCCCAAATGCACTTTCTTACTTATATGACACCGGTATTTCAATAAGTGATACACAACAAAACATGGCTGTTACTGGCGAATGTATTTTTGCAGTTACCTTTTACCCAAATAACGATGCTGAACCTATTCAAACCGAGGTTGAATACAATGGCACAGTTTCCGCTCCAAAGGATCCAACTCGCTCTGGGTATGAATTTAACGGTTGGTATCAAATTTTTGATGGAGAACTTAGCAGCGAACCATTTAATTTTGAAAGTCCTATAACCAGTAGCATAGAGCTTGGCGCCAAATGGGAAGAATCTCAAAATACCGTTACATTCCACCCAAACAATAAACAACAAACTTTTATGGGAACAATTAATGATAATGGCACCGTTTCTATTCCAGAAGAACCTACTCGTTATGGATACAAATTTAACGGCTGGTACTTATATGTTGAGGGACAACTTAGCAGCGAACTATTTAATTTTGAGACCCCTATAACCAGTAGCATAGAGCTTGGTGGCAGATGGACACCTTGGATAGAATTCCCTGAAATTGGAGCTATAGTTACAGCCAACAGTGATGGCTATTTTGACATGGTTCTCGCCGAGGGGGAAGGGCAGATTACACTTCATATGGACCTGTTAGATGAAAACAGCAACAGCTATAAAACCCTATTTTCTCAGCTGACAAGCAGCATTACAGACAAACAACCAAGTGGTGCCAAAATTTTTGACATTTATTTTGCATATGCTAATGGTGAACGCTTCCAATCAATGGACTTTGGCGAAAACATTGAAATTTATTTAAAGGTCCCAGACGGTTGGGATTATGATAACATGAGAGCCTTTTATGTCACTTCCGACAATGCCGAAGTCTACAGCATGGTTAATGAAACAATAAACGGCATACCATATGTCCATATTACAACAACTCACTTTAGTAATTACGCCATAGTTAAAACCGGATCACTTACTGGATCTAAAAACTTCCCAGCAATAGCTACAGGCGACAGTAGTTTTACAAGCGTTTGTATATTGAGCAGTCTCTTGTTTTGTGCAGGAGCAATGCTGATTTTTTCAAAAAAGAAAAATTGTAAAAGTAAAGAATAAAAAAGCCAACAAAATGTTAGTCTCTTAATTTTTAAGTAACCTTATTCTAGAAAAGCCTTTCAAAATTAATTAATAAATTAAACTAAACTGAGGGAAAAAGTGTTTTCCTCAGTTTTTATATTTATAAAATATGATTTTAAAAAGATTAATGGACCCAATAAGGTTTTATATAGGCTTTATATTGCTAGAAACGTATCGATTTTTGACCTTTTTATACTTTTATTGAAGGGTATTTTTTACGTACCTTTTTCAACACTTGAAAGTTATTTTTAATTTCGAGAGTTGTTGCAATTGAATAATTTTTTTGAATATAATTTGATATTTATATTCAATGGTGTTATGATAGTAATATTAATTTGTTGGGAGATGAACTTTTATGGAAGAAAACAAAAAAGAAGCTATAAAAAATTTGTATAAATCCATATTGAAAAATGATGATTTAATTCAAAAATTAAATTTAAAATTAAAGAGAATAGCTAATGAGGAGGATTTAAAAAATTTTATAAAGCTTGAAATTATACCAATAATAAATTCAAAAAAGCTAGAAATTACAGAAAAAGATTTATTAGAATATGAAAAAGAATCTATGAAAAAATTAAATCGTGAAGATTTACTTGATATAAGTGGAGGTTTCTCCCCAAGATCACTTATATTAGCAGGCGGTTTTGCATCTTTAGCAATGCTAGCGTTGGGTTCAACCGGAAACTTGTCTGCACATGCAGTCATTGATAGAGATATTGTTTTAAGTTCTGCAGAAGAGTTACAAAAAGAAGATGATTCTCAAAAAGGAGCTAATCAAGAAGACAAAAAAGAAGGTAAGGACAAAGAAAAAGAATATGAAACGCTTTCCCCTCAACAACAAAATCAAGTAGGAAAAGTAGCGTCAACTTCAGACGAGACTAAAATAGTACCAAGTTTAGTTGCAGATAGTACCACAGTAAAAGCTCCTGCTGAGACATATAAAGCATCAACTTCTGTTGATGTTGCCCTTAAAATGCCGGCTTTAAAGACGGAGGAAGAAGTATCTCAAGATCCTCAAAATGGCTTGCCTACAGAAACCGTTCTTACATCTGCTGTTGAGTTAGAAAAACAGGAAACTCACACAGATACAGCCTATGTCGCGCAAGCCTTAAACCTGCATGATGCATATGTACTTAATATGACTGGAGTAACGGAAAATTTTCGATTTTTTGATGGAAATAAAGAGGAATTGGTAGCCGGAGCTCCTGGCGGTGATGGCGTGCCTAGTTGGGATTTCAAAAAAGATGGTGGCGCTGGGTCTGCTGACTTTATGTCTACTTTGTTTACATCATCTGGTGGTGTTTTAAATACAGAGGGAGGTGCTGCAGATAGACCTTGTCTTTCAAAGGACTGCGAGCCTACCCCTGAATTAGTAGCTAAGATTGCAGCTTATATTTATAACCATATTGTAAATGGTACTCAAGAAGATGCACAAGAATTGCAGCAGGCTTTAGCGAGCATACAAGAAGTTAATTTGAAAAGTTATATAAACTTAAAAGAACTTGCCAATATAAAAGCAGAAATAGAAGACCTTGTTAAAAAGAGGGAACAACAAAAGAAAGTAGAATCAAAGAAACAAAGACCATTTGCTAATTTCGTTCAAATGGTAAACAGCGGTGATGTACCAGCAAAACAACTTATGGACAGATTGAATTCAGTTTATATAATATTAAAAGGAGACACGCTTAGAGGAGAAAATGTTGACCCAACAAAATATAAAAATTTATTAGACTTATTAAATTCACACGCTGAAAATTTGCAAGCAGCGCAACAAATTGGTCGATTTTTTAGCGAAAAGTTGCATATTGAAGACATTACAAAAATAATAAGAGATCAAGACCCAATTAAACAAAAAAAGCTTTAACCACAATTTTAAGATTGCTAGATAGCGCCAGAGTTATGAAAACAGAGCAAGAAAACCCTGGTGCAGAATATAATCCAGCTTCCCCAAAGAAGGTTCTTCCTGCGTTTACAACAGAAAGAATGCTTATGGGCTATTTTGTGATGCATTTTAACACAAGAGAAGATGTACAAAGTTTTTACAAAGAAGCTCGTCGGCTGATTAAGAATTCCTCTGTAACTGATCAAGGAAAGTTACAAGGTTATCTCCAAAAAATAAATGATTTAGTCAGTATCATTAAACAATTACCCACATCCTTTAGCTCGCCATACAAAGGTGCAACATTAGAAAACGGCAATACAAAAGCTATTTCTGGAGTTAGTGCAAATGGTAACGTCAAATTCTCTTCAGGTGTTTTTCAAGACTGTGCTGATATTGCAGCAAGGCACATTATTAACTTGCTGCTTTACTCTATTAATGATGATTGGAGCACTGCTTTAAAAGGTAATTCTTCTGAAGAATTGGAACAAAAATTAGAGCAAATAAACTCTGCCATAACAAATGGACAAGAAATACCATTTAGAACATTAAGGGAAAGGTTACAGCTGTTTTTTTATCATCAGTCAAAAGTTGGCGTTGATGCTGGTGACATAACTACTAGAAGTCTGTGGAATTATGTTGTGTCCAATATGAGAGAAACCCCTGAACCGGGCATGTATGCAATAAAATATGTTGGCAATAAAAATTATGAGCTGGAAACTGGTTTTTTAAATTCAATCAAATTGGTTTTTAATATGGCAACGGCTTTAAATGGTGAAAGTCCTTCATTACAAGAAAAATTTGCTAAAGCTAAAACCGACATAGCTGCTTTAGAAGGTGTAATAAATACAGGAGCACAAAATACTTTAGAAGAGAAATTAAAGTCTGCCATGGAATCAACCTTTAAATTGATAAATGGCAGTATAAACTTAAAGGGTATTATAACATCTGGGATATCAATTGAGAAAAAGCATACTTGGAAAGATTGTTTTGGCAAAATAGAAGTCGAGCTCAAAGGGAAAAGTTCTTCTATTAATTTTAGATTTATAGAAGAAATTGGCCATGGAAGAGTTGCCCACCAAGCGACTACATCTTTTACAGAAGAATTTATAAGGCAAAATAAAACAATATTAGCTAGTAATGAACTTGCCAAAATATTTGTTTTAAAATTCGCAGGTGAATTTGTTTGTTGCTGTTAAATTGCTTTGAGTATACTTTAAAAAGCTTTTCTCATTAGCAATATTAAATAAGGCAGTTCAAATTTTTAAAATTTATTTAAATGGATAACAAAAGTCCCCAATTTAATTGGGGACTTTTGTTATTTTATTTACAACAACAATTATCTGATTCATGTCTTAAATCCGTTACTCTGGGAGGGAAAAATTCATCAGTAGGGAATTCAAGTCGGCTAAAGAGTTCACATGGATTTTTGGTTGTAGTTATGCATTCTTTTTCAGGTATGCAGAAATCATATGTGGGAATAAGCATTTGAACACTACGTTCTATTTGAACAATTGTAAATATACCAAGAGTTACATATACAGCATTACCTTTCCGAGGTAATGTGAATTCTCCTCCATATCGCCTACAAATACATTCAGGAATAGGACAATTTGGTTCACAGTTTTCATGCCCATCGCAACATATTTTTGCATCTAGCCCAATAGGTTCTGCAACTTGTACAGTGGCTTTGGGAAGATTTTTAGAAAAGTCATTCATTGTTTCAGTGGCATCTTGACAAGTACCTGAGTTGAAAATCTTTACATTTCCTTCACTGCCAAAAAGTATTACCTTTTTATTAAATACACACAAACCACATACGTTTACTGGACAAGCAGCTGGTGCCAAAAATACATCAAGGTTTACTTCAAAAAAGAATGTCATATCAACAGAGTAAAAGCCTCTGTTAAATTGGACTGGTTCTAAATTTACATAAACCGTTATTACATTTGCATTTTTGATACGAACTGTACAAGCTTGGTCGATAATATGTTGCCCAGCTTCAGTGAAATGTACTCTTAAACGTTCAAGACAATCTTTATCTGCACAAGAATCATAGACTCTATATGCATCTATACAGACAGCTTCTCTGAAACATCCGGAGTGATCATTGTGTGGTGGATTAACAATAGTGTGATTTGAATTTCCGTAAATAGTTTCTGCCATAAAAAATCCTCCAATCAGAAATGTAAACAATGTTTTCAATACATATTATGAGAAATCTTTTATTATGATACACTTTATTTCATTTTTTTAAGTTAAAATAAACTTTTAAAGCATTAAAAACTTAGATATAGTCTAACAAATTAAATTTTCACTGTAATAAAAAATAGAATAATGAAAAAATATTATATTTCCTATTGAAAAAAAAAGATTATGTGCTATAATTCTAATTGTGAAATAAAATCACGAGTTTGTGATTTGTAAAAAAAGGATTAAGGTTAGGTAAATTAGTTTTGAATAATATGGTATGGGATATATTTGAAACAATTGTGAATTTGTTTGAAAGTTATATAATAGTTAGGTTTATTTCAAGGGTACAAGGATATAAATACATTGGAATAATTAAATATATTACCTTTGCATTAGCCGTTTTAATTTCATTTTTTGAACTTAACTTAATGAATAATATGGTGAGTTTTGAGGGGGTTGCAATATTTATTCCGATAGTAACTATGTATATATATGCATACTTTTGTTTAAAGGGGGACAACTTTAGGAAAATATTTATTTCAATTTTGGTGATGGTTTTAATTATAATAATCAATTCTTTTGTGGCTTTTTTAGTTAGCTTCTTAACTGGTACCAATTTAAATGGATTAATATCACAAAAAAATATATATAGACTTATTACCATTATACTTACTAAAATGATATTTTTTATTGTCACAACGTTAGCTATTAAGTTTTTGAAAACCGAAACAAATTCTTTGTTAGGCAATAAAGAGTGGTTTGTTGTTTTATTTAGTCCAATTGTTTCTATATTTTTGTGTGTTCAAATAATTAATATAAATATTAGTTTAGCTTTGGAAAGAGAAAAACTGATTCAGGTAGTATTGCTATTTATATGTATTGTATTAGTAAATATTTCAAATTATTATCTTTTTTTAAAAATTAGCAAGATAGGAAGAACTAAGGAAGAGTTAGACTTTTTGAAGCAAAGATATGATTGTCAGATAAAAGGTCTTGATGATATAAAAATCACTTATTGTGAGATTAGAAAGCTAAGGCACGACCTTCAAAATAATATGTTTTGTATATTAGCGTTGCTAGAGCAGGGGAACTATATAAAGGCAGCAGAGTATGCAAATAACTTATCTGAGAGAATAGAAAAAACTAAGGTTTTTGTAGGTACAGATAGTGAAGCTATCAATTGTATGATAAACCTCAAATTAAAAACTGCTGAAGAGAAAGAGATTAATTTTAAATATGATATAGTGGAGCATTTAGGTAAGATCAATGAGGTGGATACTTGTATTTTAATTGCCAACCTTCTGGATAATGCTATAGAGGCTTGCCAGAATATTAATAAAGAAAGAAGGATTATAGAGCTTATAATATGTAGGCGAGGTCAGGAACTGTTAATAACTATAAAAAATTGCATTAACAAATCAGTTCTTGAAAACAATCCCGATTTAACTACAAAAAAGAAAGATAATAAATTTCATGGGTTAGGGAGGCTTAGTGCAAAAAGTATAGTTGAAAGATATTCTGGAAATTTAATTTATTATGAAAGGAGTGGCTTTTTTTGTTGTGAAGCTAAGCTATATTTTCCAAATGAGATAAGGGAACCACACCTTGTAACTTGTGAAGAAAAAGTCAAATTTTAGTAGTAGACAAATAGTATAGCTTTATTTTAGAATGGTTGGGTTTTTAGCTAGAATGTAGTTAATTTTGAGGGGATATTCGCCACATGTTAGGAGAAAATTAATGCTAAATCAAGTTTCAAAAAAAATGTCACATTTTTTACGAAAAGAGGGGATTATAGAAGAAAAATTAATTGATGTTTATACATATGGGTTTGAGCTAATACTATCTTCTTTTTTGGCAGTTAGTGTTGTGCTATTCATAGGTTTTTTTTTACACTGTTTAATAGAAAGTATATTATTTTTAACTTGTATAATAACACTAAGATTACATACTGGTGGTTACCATGCCAATACTTATGTTGGTTGCAACACACTTTTGATAGCCTCGTTTTTATTGTGCATATATGCATATGCAATAATGGGAAGCTTTAAAATTTTCTGGTCAGTGCAAATTATTTTAATGTTAATAAATTTCATAATTGTGTTTGTATTTTTGCCAATAGAAAATAAACCTTTAAGAAAATCTGAAAAGTCAAAATATAAGAAGATCAGTTTAGCGATGTTGTTTCTTTATTATATTATTATGCTGTTTCTAGAAATAAATAATATAAAATTAGGATTTTTTATTTTCATAGTTTTAGAGTTAATATTTGGAACTATAATATTTGAATTAATAAGAAGGAGATTGGTTAAAAATGAAAAATTATTTATCAAAAATTGAATTAGGTAGCGCTAAATTAGCTTTTAATGCAGCAAAAACTGCAGCAGGAAATGCATCTCATTGGATGTTTTTTCAACCTCAAGAACCCAAAATGTTAAAGGAATTAAAAGATAAAAATTATAAAAAATAATTTTTAAAGGGTTTCATCTTTTTTAAACAATAGCGCCCATTGTATCATTTTATATTTTTAAAAATATAATAAACAAAGAATATAATAAAGGCGTTGAATTGTATGTTGAGAGAAATACACTATAATAGGGTGGAAGCCTTAGAATACGCAAAACAATGGGCGCTTAAAAGAAATCCTAAATACATGAATTTTGAAGATCTTGGAGGAGATTGTACCAATTTTTCATCACAGTGCATCCTTGCAGGCTGTGGAGTTATGAATTATACTCCAACATTTGGGTGGTATTATATAAACAGTTCTAACAGGTCTGCATCATGGGCAGGTGCTAGTTTTTTATATAAATTTTTAATAAATAATGAAGCAATTGGCCCATACGCAGTCGAGGTTAATAGAGATGTTGTCTTAGTTGGGGATATCATACAGCTGGGTGATGAAAATGATAACTTTTATCATAGTGTAGTAGTTACTGAGGTTACAAATGATAATATTTTTGTTTGCTCACATAGTGTTGATTCATACATGAGGCCTATCGACAGTTATCTTTTTGAAAAAATAAGGTATCTTAATATTTTGGGAGCGAGAGAGTAACCACCATGAAATTAAAGTTTTGAGAATAAGATAAAAATAACCGCAGATAATACTAACGGAGGTGATATCTACGGTTAACGATAACAATAATAAAATACCCAATATCCCTATGGGTTTAGGCATGGCGTTAGCTCAAAACATTGATTCTATGGATTATTTTAATTCGCTTTCAGAAGATGAACGGCAAGAAGTTATAAATCATACTCATACTGTACAATCAAAACAAGATATGCAAAATTATGTTGGGGAAATGTCAGATTCTTTATAAAATGTTGTAAAAGCCAGCGTTATAAATGCTGGCTTTTTTATAAACTTTTCTGTATTTTACTTTTACACTAATGAGGAATGCTTTTACTATATATAGCTAACAAAGAGTTTTTTACAAGACGCAGTAAAACGGTTCACCAAGCCTTTTAAAAGAATCAAAAAAATTTCAAAAAAGTGCGAAAAAGGTGTTGACAAAAGGAAATCGGTATGGTAAGATAATAATCACGCTGCTGAGAGAAAAAAGCACATAATTGTAGGATCTGGGCAGCAAAATGGACCTTGAAAATTAAACAACAATTTATTAAAAAATAGTACCCGTAATTTTCTTGAGAAGAAATATTTTTTTAAAAATAGTACTTTTCGGATAATACAAAATTCAACAGTTTTAAACTGTAAAAAAATACGATACGTCAGTATCGAAATTGAGCTAACAAAAGCTCCAAACTATTTGGAGAGTTTGATCCTGGCTCAGGACGAACGCTGGCGGCGTGCCTAACACATGCAAGTCGAACGGGGATATTAAAAGAGCTTGCTCTTTTAATATCCTAGTGGCGGACGGGTGAGTAACGCGTGAGTAACCTGCCTTTTTGAGGGGGATAACATCGGGAAACCGATGCTAATACCGCATAATGTATTATTTCCGCATGGAAAAAATACCAAAGGAGCAATCCACAAAAAGATGGACTCGCGTCCGATTAGCCAGTTGGTGGGGTAACGGCCCACCAAAGCTACGATCGGTAGCCGGGTTGAGAGACTGAACGGCCACATTGGGACTGAGACACGGCCCAGACTCCTACGGGAGGCAGCAGTGGGGGATATTGCACAATGGAGGAAACTCTGATGCAGCAACGCCGCGTGAGGGAAGAAGGTTTTCGGATTGTAAACCTCTGTCCAAAGGGAAGAAATAAATGACGGTACCTTTGGAGGAAGCTCCGGCTAACTACGTGCCAGCAGCCGCGGTAATACGTAGGGAGCGAGCGTTGTCCGGAATTACTGGGTGTAAAGGGTGCGTAGGCGGCCATGTGGGTCAGACGTGAAATGCACGAGCTTAACTCGTGAACTGCGTTTGAAACTATATGGCTTGAGTAAAGTAGAGGCAGGCGGAATTTCCGGTGTAGCGGTGAAATGCGTAGAGATCGGAAGGAACACCAGTGGCGAAGGCGGCCTGCTGGGCTTTTACTGACGCTGAGGCACGAAAGCATGGGGAGCAAACAGGATTAGATACCCTGGTAGTCCATGCTGTAAACGATGATTACTAGGTGTGGGGGGTCTGACCCCTTCCGTGCCGCAGTTAACACAATAAGTAATCCACCTGGGAAGTACGATCGCAAGATTGAAACTCAAAGGAATTGACGGGGGCCCGCACAAGCAGTGGAGTATGTGGTTTAATTCGAAGCAACGCGAAGAACCTTACCAGGTCTTGACATCCTAGGAATCCTTAAGAGATTAGGGAGTGCCTTCGGGAACCTAGAGACAGGTGGTGCATGGTTGTCGTCAGCTCGTGTCGTGAGATGTTGGGTTAAGTCCCGCAACGAGCGCAACCCTTGCTGTTAGTTGCTACATTTAGTTGAGCACTCTAGCAGGACTGCCGTTGACAAAACGGAGGAAGGTGGGGACGACGTCAAATCATCATGCCCCTTATGACCTGGGCTACACACGTACTACAATGGCCGTAAACAGAGGGAAGCAATACCGCGAGGTGGAGCCAACCCCTAAAAGCGGTCTCAGTTCAGATTGCAGGCTGAAACTCGCCTGCATAAAGACGGAATTGCTAGTAATCGCGGATCAGCATGCCGCGGTGAATACGTTCCCGGGCCTTGTACACACCGCCCGTCACACCATGGGAGCCGGTAATACCCGAAGTCAGTAGTTTAACCGCAAGGAAGACGCTGCCGAAGGTAGGATTGGCGACTGGGGTGAAGTCGTAACAAGGTAGCCGTATCGGAAGGTGCGGCTGGATCACCTCCTTTCTATGGAGAAACGAAGCTTTAAAGCTTCAAATCCAAGGTCAGTTACGAAGTACTGTATTAGATTGTTGTTTAATTTTGAGGGGCCATTTATAGAAATTAGATGTGAGAAATGAGAGGCGAGAAGTTGTTTCTTTATTTTTTATAAGTCTAATTTTTAAAAGGGTCTCTTTTTGGGGCTAAGTTTAAAAGAACTGAATAGCCGGAAGCGTTTAGAAGCGCGGGCAAGAAGTGAGAGATAAGAAGATAGAAGTGAAATTCTAACAACTAACCTCTGGCATTTAACCTCAACTTCTAACATCTAAAAGCGGGCTTATAGCTCAGCCGGTTAGAGCGCACGCCTGATAAGCGTGAGGTCGGTGGTTCGAGTCCACTTAAGCCCACCATCTAGAAGTGAGAAAATAGAAGTGAGAGATGAGAAGTTGAAAATGAACTTCTAACCTCTAATATCTGACATCTAACCTCTAGAAACGTACCTTGAAAACTGAATAAAAATTATAGCAGAATGTAAATGAGTTTAATAAATAAAAGTTATTTTCAGAAAATTTTCTAAAGTAACAGGTAATTATTATACTACAATTAGCAAATTAAGAACCAAACGATAACCGCTTTGAGACAGTGGTTATCGATGATTACACAAGTGGTCAAGCTACAAAGAGCGCAAGGGGAATGCCTTGGCACTGGGAGCCGATGAAGGACGCGACAAACTGCGAAAAGCCACGGGAAGCCGTAAGTAGGCATCGATCCGTGGGTGTCCGAATGGAGCAATCCGGCTGGAGTCATGTCCAGTCATCATGCACTGAATACATAGGTGCATGAGGGGAACCGCCTGAACTGAAACATCTAAGTAGGGCGAGGAAAAGAAATCAACCGAGATTCCGCTAGTAGTGGCGAGCGAACGCGGAAAAGGCCAAACCAGAAGTAGAAATATTTTTGGGGTAAGGGCTAGCTATAACGCATTGTTAGAACTTAACAGAATGGCATGGGAAGGCCAACAAAATAGGGTGAGAGTCCCGTATGTGAAAAGTGATAGCAGCAAAGCTAGTTCCAGAGTACTGCCGGACACGAGAAACCCGGTGGGAACATGGGGGGACCATCCTCCAAGCCTAAATACTACCCAGTGACCGATAGAGAAAAGTACTGTGAAGGAAAGGTGAAAAGAACCCCGGGAGGGGAGTGAAAAAGAACCTGAAACCTTGTGCTTACAAGCACCGAGAGCCCGTCAATGGGTGATCGGGTACCTATTGTAGAATGGTCCGGCGAGTAAATGTAACTGGCAAGGTTAAGGACTTAAAGTCCGGAGCCGAAGCGAAAGCGAGTTTTAAAAGAGCGTATGAAGTCAGTTGTATTTGACCCGAAACCGGGTGACCTACCCATGTCCAGGTTGAAGTTAGGGTAAAACCTAATGGAGGACCGAACCGACTCCCGTTGAAATGGTAGCGGATGAGGTGTGGGTAGCGGAGAAATTCCAATCGAACCCGGAGATAGCTGGTTCTCTCCGAAATAGCTTTAGGGCTAGCCTCAAAATAAATTGCTGGAGGTAAAGCACTGAATGGTCTAGGGGCCGAAAGGTTACCAAAGCCTATCAAACTAAGAATGCCAGACAATTGATTTTTGGGAGTCAGACAGTGGGAGATAAGTTTCATTGTCAAAAGGGAAAGAGCCCAGATCCACAGCTAAGGTCCCAAAGTAGATTTAAGTGGGAAAGGATGTGGGATTGCATAGACAACCAGGATGTTGGCTTAGAAGCAGCCATACATTAAAAGAGTGCGTAATAGCTCACTGGTCGAGTGATCCTGCGCCGAAAATTTAACGGGGCTAAAATCTACACCGAAGCTTGGGCTTCTGAACAGTTTTTATTGTTCAGAGGGGTAGGAGAGCGTTCTGTACGGGGAGAAGCTATAGCGTAAGCGGTAGTGGACTGTACAGAAGTGAGAATGCCGGAATGAGTAGCGAGAAATATGTGAGAATCATATTGGCCGAAAGTCTAAGGTTTTTGGAGGAAGGTTCGTCCGCTCCAAGTAAGTCGGGAGCTAAGGTGAGGCCGCAAGGCGTAGCCGATGCACATACGGTTGAAATTCCGTAACCACCGAAAAATTTAAGCAAGATGACACTTTGCAAAGCTGTGACCCGGGCGTTGGTTGACCCGGGCGTAAGGGACCGAAATTTAGTAGGGAAGCACGGTAGAGCGAAGGCGAGAAAAGTCTTGTGTATATTTAAGGTGCCCGTACCGCAAACCGACACAGGTAGATAGGAAGAGAATTCCAAGGCCAACGGGAGAAGGGTAGTTAAGGAACTCGGCAAAATGACCCCGTAACTTAGGGAGAAGGGGTGGTGTAGCAATACACCCGCAGAGAATAGGCCCAGGCGACTGTTTAGCAAAAACACAGGTCTGTGCAAAATCGAAAGATGAAGTATACGGGCTGACACCTGCCCGGTGCTGGAAGGTTAAGAGGAAGGGTGCAAGCTCTGAATTGAAGCCCCAGTAAACGGCGGCCGTAACTATAACGGTCCTAAGGTAGCGAAATTCCTTGTCGGGTAAGTTCCGACCCGCACGAATGGTGTAACGATCTGGGCGCTGTCTCAACTACCCGCCCGGCGAAATTGTAGTACCGGTGAAGATGCCGGTTACCTGCGACAAGACGGAAAGACCCCATGGAGCTTCACTGCAGCTTGATATTGGGTTTTGGTAATTTATGTACAGGATAGGCGGGAGACTTGGAAACACGGGCGTCAGCTCGTGCGGAGTCACCCTTGGGATACCGCCCTTAAGTTACTAGAATTCTAACCTGCGACCATGAATCTGGTCGGGGGACATTGTCAGGTGGGCAGTTTGACTGGGGCGGTCGCCTCCTAAAAAGTAACGGAGGCGCTCAAAGGTTAGCTCAGCACGGACGGAAACCGTGTGATAGAGTGCAAACGCGTAAGCTAGCCTAACTGCGAGGGTGACGGCCCGAGCAGTAACGAAAGTTGGAGTTAGTGATCCGGCGGTATGTGAATGGAAATGCCGTCGCTCAACGGATAAAAGCTACCCTGGGGATAACAGGCTGATCTCCCCCAAGAGTTCACATCGACGGGGAGGTTTGGCACCTCGATGTCGGCTCATCACATCCTGGGGCTGTATTCGGTCCCAAGGGTTCGGCTGTTCGCCGATTAAAGTGGTACGCGAGCTGGGTTCAGAACGTCGTGAGACAGTTCGGTCCCTATCTGTCGTGGGCGTAGGATATTTGAGGAGTTCTGTCCTTAGTACGAGAGGACCGGGATGGACGCACCTCTGGTGCACCAGTTGTCATGCCAATGGCACAGCTGGGCAGCTATGTGCGGAACGGATAAACGCTGAAAGCATCTAAGCGTGAAACCGACTCCAAGATAAGATATCCCATAACGTTAAGTTAGTAAGACCCCTTGAAGACTACAAGGTAGATAGGCTGCAAGTGCAAGTGCGGTGACGCATTTAGCTAGGCAGTACTAATAGGTCGAGGGCTTGACCACAAATCAGTTGGCGTCAACCTTTATATGGTTGCCCGCCAGCGGGTTCTTAAAAATTTTACAAGAAGCTAGTTTTTATTCAGTTTTGAAGGTATGAGCAATTTAGAGGCTGGAAATTAGAGGTGAGATGTTAGAGCGTGCGCTTTAAATTTTGTTTTCTGATTTCTAGTTTTTTTTGTTGCAAAACCTTTACTGTTAGAAATTAATAATTAGTCGGAGTAAGTTTAATTTTTGCGAAGGATTTGCTTTTTTGTTCTGAATTCTATTTTCTAACGTCTAGCTTTTCATTTCTCACATCTAGATGCATCATTAGCTCAGTTGGTAGAGCACCTGACTCTTAATCAGGGTGTCCTGGGTTCGAGTCCCTGATGGTGCACCACCGGCGTGACGCCGGGCACAATTCGCGCACTAAGTTCATTGTGAACTTTTTTCTTACTGCCCGCGGGGGGGTGTAAACTGGTGCGTCAAATTTGCGCTTTTAGCTAACTGCTAGGGGCGTTATTTTTTGCCCGCGGCAGCGTGACGCTGCACCCAGTTCGCGCGCTGAGTTCAGCGTGAACTTTTTTCTTACCGCCCGCGGTGTGAGTTGATAAAGTTTTTGTTTTAAGCAAAATCTCCACTTCCCAGGGGTTTTTCTTTTTTTGGAGGATCCAGCAGGAGACGAGAACAGCAGCGTGATGCTGGGAACAACTTGCAGCAACAAGGGGATATACTATTTTGTACGCCAACCTAATTCGCGGGAGAAAAAATTAAGTTTATGAAAATATTGAAGCGCATAATATCAGCGGCGATTCGCCCCCCTCCGCAGCGTGAATGCAACAGTCCAGTGAACTTTTGCATAGACCGCGGTCCGAAGGTAAGTCTCTGATGGTGTGCACCAGCGGCAACGTGACGTTGCATCCGTTTCGCACACCAAACCTGGCGCAAACTTTCTTTTCTTACGCCCGCGGCCTCAAGTGTGGGGAAGTAAAATGTCCGCTCGTAATTTGCGCTTTTAGCTAACTGCTAGGGGCGTTATTTTTTGCCCGCGAGCAAAGCACGATGCTGAATTTGTAAGGTTTTGATTTTTAATTAAAATCCCGTCTCCCGGTTTTTTTTTTGGAGGATCCGGCAGGAGATGAGAACACCGGCGTGACGCTGCACCCATTTCGCAGGCTGAAATTTGGTTCGGTTTTTAGGTTTTTTGCCCTTAGCATTACCACCTGGATTTTTTTAGTTGCGGAAAAATATTTTTAATGTAATTTTTATTAAACCTTAAAAATCTCTTGTTATCCTGAGAATTTAGGTGTATAATTAAAATGATGATTATTAAAGGGCCGGTGTGTTGGAATTGGCAGACAAGACAGACTCAAAATCTGTTGTCAGCAATGGCGTGTGGGTTCGAGTCCCACCACCGGCACCATTATAAGTTCTCTGTACTCTATTAGTACGGGGAGTTTTTTTAAAAAGCTGTGTTATTGTTATAAGTATAAATTGTGACAAGGTTGTATAATTGCTGGAATACGTTCTTTGGAAAGGAATTTATCATAGTGTCTGATTTAAAAATTTTTTGTATTTGGAATAAACGTATATTTAGTGTCCTAACTATAGGTGCATTTTTATTTTCATTTTGGACTATAAGTGCAAAAGCTGAACCTTATTTATCAGTACTTGATGTGAGTTCAGCTGATTATTGTGATAACGACATAGAGCAAATTAGATTTGGAATTTACAAGGAATGCAGCAAATTATGGACTAAACTTAGCGATGACTGCTCGGAGTTTAGTAATATTTCGTATGAAGATGCATTAAAGCAGGCCTGCGCTTACGATTATCGTAGCATTATAGACCAACTTAAGGGCTATAATTTTACACCAAAAGAAAAAGCTTGGATTGCGTTGTTGTCAGGAGCGGAGATACCTGAAAGTTTTGACTTTCGTTATAAAAGTTGTAGGGAATTTTGTAAAGATTCAGATGATAATTTAGAAAATTTTCATGATTATATTCAGGTTATATTCCCTAGCGAACAGGCTTCAGCTTATGCAAATTCCGACCTGTTTATTGGGAGTAGATGTGATGAATGGAAACAGTTTTTAGATGACCATCCCGAGATTTGCAACCAAATACAGCTAAATATGAAATTGAATTTTGTAAGAATGTTAGAATTTTGGAAGTTTAGAGTTAAAGGATCTTTGGTTGAAGCGCACCCCGAACAACAAAATTTTCACAATCATAATAATAAACGAGTAACAAGGGTTGCACATGCCTTGCTTGTGTTTGGATTGACTAAAATGAATAAGAAATTTATAAATATGCTAAAACAAGGATATTTTGCACATAGTTCGTTAGGCTGTTGGGAATCTAATCCGGTATGTGTTTTAATTGACAAAAATATTGATTATAATTTTGAAAAGTATTAAATTATAAATAGGTTAAATGGTGAAGTTTAAATTTTTATATTAACTAAAATAGAGTTTCATCATTAAACTTGGGGGCGTAGCTCACCAGGGAGAGCGATACGTTCGCAACGTATAGGTAGTCGGTTCGAGTCCGATCGTCTCCACCAAAAATGATGTGATGAAAAGTAATTTCCTTTGTTTAAAATTTAGGAATAGTGATTTGATTATTGTAAAACTAGACGTTTTAAAACGTCTAGTTTTTTATGCCTTTATAGGGGTTGATTAAACTATGCCCTTTAAGTTTGGCCATAATTACCAAAAGCTAGCTTAAAGATCTTATTTTGTTAAAATTAGATCCAGATTATTTTTTTAGATAACGAGGATTTAAACTTTTAAAAAAACAGCTTTTAAACTTTTGTGTGCTTTCTAAATTTTTATTTATTAGTTCTATCATCTTTTATTTTTATTAATTTAGGGAAATGCCTATTTTAAAAGATAGCGCATCATGTTAGTGGAATTATTATTAATTTTCTTTCTACTCAAGTTTATGCATAAATATTCATAATATAAAAATCAGTTATATATTTTTGCAAAAACTTTAGAAAAATATACAAATTGAAGCTGGTTGTGTCAACTATAGCTATTGATTAAACTTTAAAATATTGGAAGGGTGTTGTTTTTTGTAAAAAATGAGTTATACTATAGTAATAACAATTTTACAAATTTTAAATTTACGGAGGAGAATTTATGTGTGAATTTATTAAAAACACTTTAAAAAATAGTAAAGAAAAGTTAAATCACTGTTTATTAAAGAAAACGCGGAAACATCACAAAAAAGCGTTTGCTTTAATTTTAACGATAGCAATGCTCAGCGGTAATATGCTGTGCGGGGTACAAATAAAGAACCAGCCGGTACACGCTGAAGGTGATGTGGCAATTAATTCGACTAACTTCCCAGATGAAAATTTTAGAGCATGGGTAAGTAGTACCAATAATGTACCTCATGCTGACACTACTACTGTTAATGGGAATGGTAGTTATGAAAAAGGTATTATAACACAAACCGAATTCGACAATCTGACCTCAATTAATGTGTCTTCACAAAATATTGCAGATTTAAAAGGAATTGAATTTTTTACACAGCTTAAATCCTTGGACTGCAGTAACAACAATCTAATAGGCTTAGATATAAGTAAAAATACCGAACTTACCGACCTAAACTGCGGGTACGATCAGCTAACATCACTAAATGTAAGCAATAATGTTAACCTTGATAGTTTGATCTGCGAAAACAACAATCTAACAAGTTTAGATGTAAGTAAAAATATTGTACTTACTACAGAGCTAAACTGTGGCCTTAACCAGCTAGAAGCCCTAGATGTAAGCAATAATACTTCACTTAAGTCCTTGACTTGCTTTAGCAACAAACTGATAGCTTTAGATTTAAAAAATAATGTTGCACTTACATCTTTAAACTGCGGTAAAAACCAACTAACAGCCATAGATGTAAGCAATAATACTAAACTTCAATCTTTAAACTTCACAGAAAACCAACTAACAGCTATAGATGTAAGCAATAATGGTTTACTTAAAGTTTTATACTGCGGTGTAAACCAACTAACAAACTTAAATGTAAGCAATAATGGCACACTTGATCAGCTAACCTGCTATAACAATCAGCTAACGTCACTAGATGTAAGCAATAATGAAGGGCTTACTTACCTGCAATGCTATAACAATCAGATAACATCACTAGATGTAAGTAAAAATCTTAACCTAACTGACTTGTATTGCGATAACAATCAGCTAACAACCTTAGATGTAAGCAATAATGCTGCACTTACTAAATTATCTTTCTTTAGCAACCAGCTACCAACTATAGACCTAAGTCATAATACCAGAATTACCAATGATAGCGATATTCTAAGTGATGTACAAAATATACTTGTCCCTTTGCAGATTGATAATAATACTGGCAAGTATTTTGTTAATATGGCCAATGTTGTAGGATTTGATAATTTAACAAAAGTTTTATCAGCTGATGAAGCCTGGTCATATGATACTCAATCAGGTATTATGACTTATAATGGAGATAATACTCCAACAAGTTTTATTTACCTTTATGGTACAGGCCTTTTTATTGATGGTACTGAAAAAACGATGGCCGTTACAGCTAATTGCGCTATCCTTGCTACCTTCCACCCTAATAACGGGCAAGATTCTTTTCAGGAAACAGTTAATGATAATGGAACAGTTGCAGTCCCAGAAGATCCAACTCGCACCAATTTCAAATTTTTGGCATGGTACACCTCTACCGACGGTGGGCAAACCCTTAGTAGCGATCCTTATAATTTTGACACTGTTTTAACTAGCAGCATAGATCTTTACGCAAAGTGGATGTG
>JARLUB010000001.1 GCA_030920305.1 Eubacteriales bacterium SKADARSKE-1 | reverse complement strand
GGTTTCTTAAAGGTGTATACAAGAGCAACTCGGCTCAATTTATATGTCAGTCAACAGCACAAACCCGTCTAATTTCTTTGGCGGCACGTGGAAAGCTTTGGGAACAGAAGGAGTTCCGGTTGACATTGATATTTCAGATACAAGCTTTAATGTTACAGAAAAAAACCGGTGGCAGCAAGGATTTACAGGCGCATACTCATAACATAAGTTTAACAAATACTAGTCTTCCAGCTAGTTGAACTTATACGGCAGTTTGTATGAATTCTGCAACTGTTAGTGACATTAAAATTACAAATTCAACTGGTAAAGGAAATAGTGAAAACTTACAGCCTTATATTACCTGTTACATGTGGAAGCGAACTGCATAAGAAAGACCGGTTTTCAAAATGACTATATAGAAAATTTTAAAACAAAAAGGAAATTCTTTTATGGCGAAAATAGCAATTGATGCAGGATGTGGGCTCTACAATGAGGGTAAGCGGTACTTAAAGTCCCTTGACCCAAATGAAACCAGTGAATGGACACTGAATCAAGGAATTGCAACTCATGTTGTGCTGCTGCTAGAAAAAATTGGACACAATGTGAAAAGGTTGGATGATGTAACCAGTCAAATCGATGTACCACTGACTACACGCACAAATGCAGCTAACAGCTAGAGTGCAGATTATTGCGTATCGGTCCACCATAATTCAGGTGTAAACGGCAGCTCGGGCGGTGGAATAATTGCAATAACTTATACAAAGGTTGGTGCTGCAACTAAAAAGTTACAATCAGAAATTTATAATGCTGTACAACTGATGTCCCGATTATTTTAACAGATTACCTTGCATATAGGTGTGCACTTGGCATTGCAAATGGCATTGTGGCTGTAGCAGGTGGTCCAATTGTGGAAGAGCCAATCCAAATGCCACAATCAAGCTCATCAAAGGCTAGATATTATGTGCAAGTGCGTGCGTATTCGCAAAAAAAAACGCCGAGGCTCAGCTTGAAAAGGCTAAGGCGGCGGGCTTTACAGATGCGTTTATTAAAACCACATAACAATTATTGCCGCTTTTTTCGTGAAAAAAGTCGGCGCAAAAAAGCCCAGGGGGAGGTTTTCGAATCAATGTCATTAACTTAAGGGTGAGCGGCAGTGACAGGTGGAATGAGTCAAGCTGGAAAAATGGCGAACAAAACACCTGCCTTCACGAACTGGAGAAAGGTGCTTGATGATTTTATTTTTCAATATTTGAAATTTATAGGAAAGATTTCGAAACTTCGTATACAGCAAATCAACCATGGAATGGTAAACCAGTTTTGTGGCTGTCCGCAAGTTTATTTTGTACGTATGTTTTGTTTTTTTAAAGAATTGTCCTCGTCCTGAAACCCACAGAGGCAAGAAACAAAATTGTAAACAAGTAACGAAACATAAAAATCTTGAAAAATTCCGTTTTCACTTCGGCTTGTAAATTCTTCGATAAAAATAGAGTGTTTGAGATAATTAAAACTTGTTTCAATACCCCACCGAAGCTGATAGAGCATACTAATATTCTGTTTTGTAAAAATTTTACGCTCTAGGTTAGTTATGAGAATCTCTTCTTCGCCATTTTTTAATTTTACTCGGATACATCTGACGTCAAATTCGATTTCTCCGTCAAAATCTACTCGGTTTGCGGCTTTTCTTTTTTCATCATATTTAACATGGACGGTTTTGTCCATATATTCGCTTTTTTGGAATTCTTTAATTTCTTTTAAAAAACTTTTAGGCACTCTCATCACGTATTTTTGATTGTGTTGTACAAGTTTTTTGAGCAGCTTTAAAGACGGAAATCCTCGGTCATACAGCCAAATTTGAGGTTCTCGTTTGTAAACTTCGTGTTTTTTTATCTCTTCAAGCAAATTCAAAGCTGCGCGATGCTCACTTGCTCCTCCAAAATTAAATTCTGACATAATAAACACCTTATTTAGTACATCGTATGCCAAAATTGCATGGAAAATCGGCGCATCTGCCCTTGAAGAAAACTTATATTTCTCGGTGAATTCAGGAGTTCTTGGTAGCTCGCCCTTCATTCCATCAAACGCAATTATGCGATATCCACAGAATTTTTTGTCTCTTTCAATGTTAGCTGCTGTTTTTTCGAAAAGCTCCTTAAACGCCGTATATTTGATTTTTTGACGAGCTTTGCAAACAGCTGCAGCACTGATTGTACCCCGGTCTAATTTCCTGCAAAATTTTTCAGTCTCAAGCGCAAGCGGACCTTTTGTATTTCCAATTGTGCACATTATTGTATCTTGAAAAGTCATTTTTCTCGTACGTATAAAATCTTTCTGTGCATTTTTCACATGCGTTTCACGAAAACTTTTCTCTTTTGCCATGCTTTGTATTTGCCTAATAAATTTTGTCCCTTTTTCCATTTCTATCACCTTTTCTATTTTAGCACTTTTTCTCCGCCTTTCCGTCCCTTAAGTTAATGACATTGTTTTCGAATCCCTCCCCCTCTAGCACCCCCACCCAACGAGTCGCTTTAAGTTTTTAGATGAATTTTAAAAATTTTGCCCGCCTCGTTGCTAAACTAAACCTAATAAGCAAAAAAACTTAAGGAGGGAGTTTTTTATGGAGAAGAAAACATTCGGATTCATTTGCTTTGCAGTTATCATCGAAGCCGTAATTACATATTGGAACCGGTTTTTCGTAGATGACAGCTTTTCATGGAAAATGCTAGCTAGCATAATTTTAGGAATTTTAGTGGCTGTAGCATACAAGTTAGACTTGCCGGAATATTTTAATTTAAAGTCCAATTTCCCCTATGTTGGTAACATTTTGACCGGAATTTTACTGTCACGCGGGGCTAATTATACCTTTGATTTAATTAATAAGCTTACTAATTTATAATATAAAAAACCTGCTAAGAAAAGTAAGAAACTTCTTTTAGCAGGTTTTTTAGCTTTATTGTAAACAATAATATCGTTTATCTACTAGCTTTTTGGTTGTAAAATAAAATTGACTTTAAGTTCCTTTAAACATCCAAGTTGGAATTTCATTTAGAGGTGTATTTTTGTCAGGCAACGAATAAAGAACACCAAGGACATACCGAAGATACGGAACTTGATAGTCTAATGGCATTTCTTCGTACACTTCTTTTAAAAAAGCATACATCATATGACAGGCCTTTTCTGGGCCAAGGACCTTACATAGCCACTCAAAAATCCTGTTTACTTCAGGACAAATGTAGTAAGTGGGATTAATTTCTGGATTTTCTAAAATAGGAGCTGCTGCACCGTCTCCTCTAAATACATTTGCAAAACTAATAGGAATTAAACCCCAATAGTAAGCTTCATGTATTATTGCTAAGATACCAATACAATAGGCAATACACTTGATAGGAACAGAATAAGGAGATTTTTCAGCAGCATCATCAAAATCCCGTATAGTCTTCCATACTGTTGAAGCTGTGTTAGAAATACCTCTCCATGCGGTAGTCCAGCTTTTTTTAAAGCCAGATCCGATTGTTGAATCATTATCCTTACTTTCGCATAATGTTAATTTATCAGCTTGCATATTGATTCCTGTATCTTTGTCATTTATTAAGCACATATCTTCTTTTTTAGATAAGTGTAAAGGATTGCATACACCTACTTTACTACGTGCAGCTATATACCTTTTGCAAGCTTCTTGAAATTGTTTTTGTGCCGCAGGTTCGAAACGTTTGTTGTAAGCACTTTCTAAATCTTTAAAAGCAGCTTCGTCATAATTTATTTGATTTGCAGATGGGTCTTCAGCTTGGCTTGCAGATGGAGCTGCACCTGTAACATTAAGGGTTTCAGTTGAGTTTGCAAATAGATTTTGATTTGTGCTTATAGATAAACCTGCATCACATTGCTCAGGTATGCACATTTCATTTATTGTTTCTGTAATGTTACCTTTACTCCTTATTGGACACCTTTGTAAGAGCATATATTTGATCGTAGATTCACCTGCAGAATCTACACTCACAGTTTCTTCTTGTATATCTTTAGCTTGTGGATCTTGAGCTGGGATTGGGTCTTGAGCTGGGTCTACAGATGGAGCGGTAGGGTCTTGGTTTGAAGTTTGGTTTAGCTCTGGGTTTACTAGAGATATTCCATTAGTCCCTAAATATTTGTTCCCAAAATACAAGGCTGCTGCAGTTGCGGCGGCCGCTACAACGCCACCAGTAACCTTTAAAATTGTGCCTTTATTTCTTTCCCAGAAAGATTTTACTTCTAATTTTGTTATGTTTTCTTTAAGTTTTCCTATAGCTTCACCTAATTCTGTTTCAGTAGAGCTAGTTTCGGAACTTGCTTCTGCGGTAGCCGAAACACTTGTTTCTGTTTCATCGGCAAAAATCGAGATGGCTCCCATGGAACTAATTAACATGGTTCCAACTAAAATGCTTGACAATACCTTTTTCATTTTTAAACTCCCCTAACTTTACAATATGAAAACTGAGTCTAACTAATGTAAAAATTTATAAAGACTTAACTATGAGAAAAATATTTTGAGATAAGGGGTGAAACACCCCAATAGTGTTACTAAGCCACCAAGACCCCAAGCGGTTGCCTTTACTGGACCAACGTACGTATATTCTGCAACAGCATCATTAAAAGCCCACATAGCTTTCCAGCCTTTTGAAGCTGTGCTGGAAATACCGCCCCATGCTTTAAAAGTAGCATTTTCTAGGGCTTTTTTGACTGCAGAGACATTCTCTTCACTAAGAGTCTTTTTGTTTTCATGAGTAGTAGATGAATGATCAGCTGGTGTACCTTCATTGTCTATTAAGCACATATCTTCATTTTTCAGATAAATGTAAAGGATTGCATACACCTACTTTACTAAGTGCAGCTATATACCTTTTGCAAGCTTCTTTAAATGGTTTTTTTGCCCCAGGTTCGAAACGTTTGTTGTAAGCACTTTCTAAATCTTTAAAAGCAGCTTCGTCATAATTTATTTGATTTGTAGAGTCATCTGCAGAATCTACACTCACAGTTTCTTCTTTTATATCGTTAGCTTTTGAGTCTTGGATTTGCTATAGCTTCACCTGATTTTATGTCAACGATACTAATTTTATAGAATGCGTGCTTAACAAAACAGTATTAAAGCCGCTGGACTTAAACCAAGAACTACTGCCACACCCACACCTAAAAGGATGTTAAACAATTCTTTTTTCTCTTCTTCATCGCGCATATTCATTGAATCCCCAAAACAGCGAGATGACCTCTCTATTACATCACAAAGCTTTTGCCGAGTTTCTCTTAATTGGTTAAATGCCAAATCATCCCTTTCATTATGTTCAAAATATAAATAATCCTGATCATATTTTTCTTTAATATCATAAAGTTGCTCATTTTCAAAATTACAATTCATTTGGTTACTGCCAAATACTCTTGATAAAGGCCTCTCACAGGTTGATATCTTAATTAAAAAGTTCAATTCTATATCAAGTTTAATTACATAATTTTTTCTAGCTTCATAATATTGTTTTTTAATTAAAAGGTCATTTGGATTTTTTTTATATTCGTTTTCAGCAATTGTAAAAGCTTTATTGGCAGCGATCCCTTTTGCAGCTAAATAGGCCTTGAGTTGATCTTCAACGGCTCGATCTTCATTTGAATTGGCGCAAAAGTAAAGTTTTTTCATGTAGGTAATAAAGGGTCCTAGATCTTGGTTTGCAGATACATCTTCAGTTTCTACTGCCTTTACTGCAGAAACTTCAGGGTGTGGTTCTAAATAAGTTTCTGTTGTACTATTACCTAAACAATAATTTGGCTCAAACCCTTTGACTGGTGAAATCGGCTGCAAACTTTTAAAATCAACAATAGTTGGTTCAACCAAAGCAGCGTTGATTACTTTATCTTTTTTAACAGTTGGCTCAACTGGATGCCTCGCTTTTATAGTCACAATAGTTTGAGATTTACCTTCAACAGATTCGTTTGAAGCAACATCATTTTTTACTCCATTAAAATTATTTGCCATACTTTCATCAGGCACGCTAACCCCTGAATATCTGTAGACAAAATATGCAGCTGTTACTCCCATGGCGGCCGCTAACGCGCCACCAGTGACCTTTAAAATTTTGCCTTTATTTCTTCGCCAGAAAGATTTCACTTCAAATTTTGTTATGTTTTCTTTAAGCTTGCCTATAGCTTCACCTAATTCTGTTTCGGTAGAGCTAGCTTCGGAATTTGCTTCTGTAGTAGCCGAAACACTTGTTTCTGTTTCATCAGCAAAAATCGATATGGCTCCCATGGAGCTAATTAACATGCTACCAATTAAAATACTTGATAATACCTTTTTCATTTTTGGTTCCCCCCTTATTAAATGTAAAAATTTATAAAGACTTAACTATTTTATCACAAGGGGAACGATTTATAATTCTAATTTAGAAATATAGTGGGAATTCGGTTGTTAGCAATACTTTTAACAGGAATTTACAATTAATTTATGAAATATTGACAGCAAAAACTTTCACTTATAAAAATACTAACATTAGAAAAGTAGTTTGAGATAAAAGTTGAAACACTTAAAATTTTTGTTTCGAACTACGGTAGTGTACTGACTTATCCGGCTATAGCATGGTACCAGTTCTATGATATTGATTTAACAGAGTTGTTCTAAAAAAGAAACAGATACAATTTGTTAGCTTTAATTGTTAAAAACTGAAATACAAAAGTAAACTAAAATCTTAAGGTTTTAACGAGAGAAGCGCATGCGTTGTTCTCGGTTTTTTATTTTTGTCAATAATAAATTTTTATTTCCTTGAACTGCGACGATGCGGTTCAGGGAAATTTTTTATTTATTAAACTTATAATTCCCTAAAAATCAACAAATCACTTATTAAAGTGTTGTATATTGTGTACTTTAAAGAGAATTTTTGTTATTTTCTTTTAGAGAAAATATTACCTCCTAAACCTGTAATATAATACCAGATAAGACTAAATTTAGGGAGAGACAACAATTAATGAAAAAGCTAGTATCAGTTTTACTAACGTTTACAACAATACTCAGCATGACAGCTACCGGCTCATTTGCACTTGGCGAAGACAAAGTAGTCGACAATGAGTGGGGCGACAAAACATACTATGTAAGCTCTGAAAAGTTACCCGAATACATGGAAGGACTAAAAAATGAGGTAAACCAATGTTGGCAAGAACATAATGACTGGTTTGGTTCCGGTTCATGGAAAGGAAACCTAGTTACAATAGCACCATTAATAACAACTATATTATTTTATCCATTTTCTTACAAGGCTATGAAGATATATAACCGTTATAAAATGAAGCCAATCATCAATGCCGCTAGCTCTACCAGCCCAGATAGTGCTATTGCTAAAATAGATGATTCCCTTTCGTGGCTTCAGTTTTTTGCAATAGTTATGGGTGGGGCTGCAACAACTCTTATTTCCCTTATCATTTCCAAAAATTATTCTCTTATAGACAAGTCTTGTGATTGTGAACATTTAAAGCTAAACAATGAAGGAATTATTGAAAACATTGCTGGATACCCAGACCATCATCTTTGGACTTATGGTGTAGAAATAACATGTGAAAAAGACAACTTGTGTTATGTAAATTCACAAAAATATTTAATCGACATAGACGATAAATTAAATATGCTCCCACAACTTGAATATAAAGGAATAGGAAACTAATGAAAAAACTAATATCAATAATTTTATTAATCTTAACTTTTTGCCAGTGCACAAGTTTAATCTCATATGCGGATTGTATTTTACCTGAAATAAATATAGAAGAGATAAACCTCGAGAAAACATTAAAAAATGTGGACTGGGTAACTCAGAACAGCGATGATAAAACATTAATAATAGTGCGATTTGAAAAGATTCCGAGCTTAAAAGCTACTCTACTAAAATTTATAAAAGATGCTTTTACTAAATTAATACGAGCAGAGAACAGCAAAATTGAACCAGCTGTAATAGAATACATGGGATTAGCCATGGTGGATATAGCTGCAGGACGGTCTGGCTTAGATTCCAAAGCAACTCAAAAAGTGTTGGAAGACGCCAAGACCTATATTACTGAAGAAAATTTAAGAAACTTGCCAGTGAATGAAAAAGTTTTAGCAATATCAGATGGGAAAAAAAGCTCTGCTCTTGCAACTATTACTGATACAGCACTATCTTTTGGAGGTGCAGGCATGACAACTTTAGGAGTTGTTAAACTGGCGGGTGCCAGTTCGGCTTTGGCTCTAACTGGCGCTGCAGTTACTGCCCTCCTAGCAGGCGGGGCTTTGGTTTTTGTTGCAGGTGCTGCCTATAATAAATATTGTATTATGCCAATTTCACATCAAGCTAGTGATGCGGTTGACCGATATCAAGAATTGTATAAACAAGTGAGAGACGCAATTTTAAGCCATGAGTGGATTGGAAACAACGTTCTTCTAATGGCTACGTCAACCGAAGCTGGTTGCACTGGGATCAATTACAAGTTCGGCACCGTTAAAGAAATAAAATATCAAAAGAGCCAGGATGCAATAAACTGGGACTTTGCGCGTGCTGAATGTCTATTCCTAGGTAAAGATCATGACGATTGCCGAAGAGCCGCCTTGAAAGTAATTGATTGTATTTGGGAAAACAGCGGTAAACCATCATTATGTGATGCTAATCCATACTTCGAATCTACTAATATAGATCCAACTCGTTGGCTAGGAGACTAAGTAATACATATAAAAAAAGAGCCCTAACAGATGGTAGTTCTGTTAGGCTCTTATTTTTTGACCAGTAACAAAAGAAGATCCCCTTGAACTGAGGTTCAGGGGGATTTTTTATTTGCAGCTTTAAGGTTCATTTTTCGGTATTCGTCGGCAACTGTAAGTATTGAATTAATTTGTGATCTATTCAATCCACCCATCCCCATTATTTCAGGCCTATCCTCTTGTAAATTAAGAAGAAAACCTGTTGTTACATTAAAAAATATGGCTAAGTTTAGTGACCGTTTTTAAAGAGGGCAGTCTAAGCCATACTTCATATTGACTTATTGCAGATTTGCGTCTTTAAAAAATATCCAACTGAACTTTGCAAAAATTGTTTCTTAAACGCTTAGAAAGCGTATAAAAGATGCCAAAGTAAGGTCGTAGGATTATATGCATATTCGTGTAATCAATTAATCATTAAGGTGAGACTTCCTCATTCGAGTAAGCCTTGCCTTTTTTGCTTTGGTGCGAGGAATGCAAATTGTGAAACGCTGGATTTTATATTATGCACGACTTCCATAGAGCTGTTCTAGATCATTTCAAAAATTAATGATTTGGAGGGTGCGTAAAATGGAAAAAGTGATGCTTACTATTATAAGGTTGTTGAAAGGATGGATATTGATGATTTTAGAGCACAAATTAAGACGAAAGAGCATGAGTGCTTATTTGATGGGGACAAACATAGTGGGCACTTCGAAGAGGCTTATTTTGATAGAAGTTTAACAGACTGGATTGAGCAAATTGGAAGTTCGAAGCTTTATAAAGCTGTAAAAGACTTGCCGTTAGAGGATCAGATTTTTATCAGTTACATAGTTAAGGAGGGAAAAGCGCAAACTAAAAAGCATATTTTCCCCTATTTTCAAAAAAAGAATCTTAAATTGTCCGAAAAAACCATCTAATATTACAGATTATTACGAAAGTAAATTTAGAAGTGGTCGTTTAGATGGCAAAAAAGGCGGCCTATCAATTTGTACGATAAAAATGCAGAGCTTTATTAAGTCAGTTTTGGATGAGGAGGCTTTCTATGAGCTAATACTGCGCAACCCAGCGGCAAAAGTTTCTTTACCTAAAAAAGAAGATGAAGAAAGCAAGGGGGTTTTTCTTGACGCAAAAGAAGCAATTGATGTTTACACTCATATTAGTAACACGAGAAAAAATAATATGGCCAAAGATATTCAAAATACATTTTCTTTATAATTCTGGTATGTAAAAAAATTCGTAGAAAAATTCGTAGAAAAATTCTTTCAGGGCAAAAATGAAAACCCGCACAAACACTGTAAAACCAGTATTTATGCGGGTTTTAGTTGGTCCGAGTGACTGGAATCGAACCAGCGGCCTCTTGAACCCCATTCAAGCGCGCTACCAATCTGCGCCACACCCGGAAATTATTCTTATCTTAATTTATTTTACCATATAAAAAAAAATTTTCAACTACTTAAATAAAGTCAATGTGACTACCAAGAATGTTATTAAGATACACTAAAAGTAAGCGCGCCTAATATATAAAAAAGCATATAAGCAACATTTTGCATCTGCCAAACAAAAGTAAATAGCAAATAAAAACAATTTTTTAGAACAACAATTCAGTTTTATATTAAATTGGGGTTTTGTAGTTCAAAATAACGTATATACCCACTCAAATAGCTTTTTAAGTTAAACGGTATAAACGGCATCAAAATCCAGATAGAGTTCGCCCTTGATTCAGCCATTCATTGGTTCTATAATGGTTTGTCTGTAGACGTTCCAACTAGTGACATAGATCTGGGTATATTATAATCTTTATGAAATCATGCAAAAGCTCTAGATGAGTAAGCATATCCTTGGTAAGTGCGCAAAACTAACGGGGATATCTGCTTATTCATTTTTTCTTTAAAGTGTCTAAGCAAGCAAATACGGGTATGGATTGCTACGATTGGCAGGTAATGTATGGGCTATAATTTCGTCGTTAAACGTATCAACAAATAATATCCATTCATACTGCGAACCTTGATTGCAAATACAGGTCATATCAGAAACTACCTATTAAATTGGAAAGTATGAGGTTCATTGCCCGTGTATTAAATTAGGATAAATTAAACTCTCTTTTCCTGACTTCCCGTACGACACTTCTTTACTTTGGAGCGGATAAGTTCCTGCTTGCAGAATTTTTAAGCCACATTATCAAAAAACACCCAGTCAGTATTTTTTCATGTGGCTCTTGCAAGCCTGTAATAAACAAAGGCCTTGTAATTTTCATGCTCTGCGTTGAGCAAGCCGGTAAGCAACTACTGATCATTCTTATGAAGATTTGGTTTTTTTCTCCTGGCTAGCCACTTATAGCAACCAGCGTAATTAATTGCCATGATACTACAAATTAATCTTATGAGGTAATGTTTTTTGAGTTCTCAGATGCTTCAAAACCTTACTGCTAGCAGTAAAATACTCTTTATTTAATCTAGCTCACTTCCCTAGTAATCTTTTTTCACCATGCTACATCTATTTCAAGCTTCGCCGCCTTAAGCTAAACCTGCCCGATTTCATCTAACATTTTTGTGCTGGTATGCGGTGCTGAGTAGTGTTTACCCCAGCAGTCCCTATGTTAATGTACTATCCCTTCTCTTTTCCTTTCTCTGCAAAATCCTTCATTTAGCGGCAAAAAAACAGTTGTATATAATGCATTCTTTTTTTACAAATTGCACCTGGACACATGCGCTAAATAGTATTTTATACCAAACACAGTTTTTCCTCCTGTGTGAACATTCGATACTTTTTCCCTTTTGGCGATCCCCGCTCCTTTTCCTCATTATACAAAAAAGCAGACATCAGCAAAAACTTATACTTTTGGTGGTGTCTGCTTTTTTACAGAGGAAAAATTTTTATGAGAGTTTCTCTTTAAACTTTCACTTTAAACTAACTTTTATATTTAACAATAGCACAAATTTATGTTGCTATAAATTTGTAAATATGATATAATTAGACTTATTTATTTCTAATTTTTATAATGGACGGTGAATGTTTATGTGCAAAAAATTGCGCAAACATTTCATCTTAGTTCTTATAATATTACTAATTCCTCTATTATCTTCCGTAATTGTTTTTGCCCAGGACTCAGATGATTCTCCTTCTACGCAAGATGTTTTAAAGTCCGAAGGCCTTAAGTCAGTTGATCCTACTAAAGTCGTTCAACCCCAACCCATATCAAATTTCTTTGCGCGGGGAATTGATGTTTCAAAATGGAATGGGACTATTAATTGGCGGGCCGTTGCTGATTCTGGAATTCAATTTGCAATGATTCGAACGAGTTTTGGATGGTCAAACTGGGAAAAGTTTACCGATAGGCAGCTTATAAACAACATTAATGGTGCAAAATCTGTTGGAATTCCAATAGGAGCTTATCACTATAGCTATGCTAAAAACCCACAACAAGCTATAATGGAAGCAGATTTTTTCATAAATCGGCTAAAATGGACCCGATGGGAATACCCCGCATGCCTTGACATTGAAGATGATTCTCAACTTGAGCTTAATGTACAACAACGTACCGACGTTGCAATTACGTTTCTTGAACGCGTAAAAAGTGCCGGTTATTATGTTGGAATCTATGCAAACTTAAATTGGACTAGGTATAAACTTGATATGGACAGGCTTAGCCCGTATCAGCTTTGGATTGCACATTGGAATAATAAGTGCGGGTGCACTAGACCATATGGTATTTGGCAATACACAAATTCTGGTTCTGTCCCAGGAATCGAAACTCAGGTAGATCTTAACTACTCCTATAAAGACTACCCTAGCATAATAAAAAGTGCACACTTAAATGGCTTTTAAATAACATTCGGCGGATTTGTAAAAAAACAAATCCGCCGAAAATTTTAACAAAAATCGCTATCAGTACATTTTTCGAGATTTTGACTTTTATTGCTAAACTATTATCTCTCCCTCTGCTTTTCCACTAAGTCCTGCAGAATTTGACTCATCCGTATCTATATGCATAGCAGGTACAAAATTTTTACTTACTCTTATTATTACATTTCCAAAAATCAAAGAGCGTTCACTTGAATTAATTTTTACACTTACAACTTGTTTATTTTTAATACCATATTTTTCTGCGGTCTTATCATCCAAATGAATATGCCTCTTAGCTGCAATAACCCCTTTATCTAATTCCACTTCTCCAAAAGGACCTACCAATAGGCAGCCAGGAGTTTCGTTTATATCTCCAGACTCTCGAATTGGCGCAGTTATTCCAAGTTTTCTAGCTTCTGTTAAAGACAACTCCACCTGAGTGCTTTTTCTAATAGGCCCTATAACTGAAATTCCACAAATCTCACCTTTTGGCCCTTTTATGGTAACTTTCTCATTGCTAGCAAATTGTCCAGGTTGAGAAAGATCTTTTTTATGTGTAAGGCTATAGCCTGATCCAAACAATATCTCTAAATCTTTTTGTGATAAGTGCACATGCCGCGCTGACATCTCAATTAATATTTTCATAAAACAACCACCTTTAAAAACAATTACAATTATTATATAACTTTTAACAAAAAAAATCAACCTTGGATAATAACTAATTATATTTTATTGCAGTATTTATAAAATTTATTTTAAATTATTATAAAAATCATCAATAAACCATGTTTTCGGTGCTACAAAAGTCTGTCCATTCAAGTAATCCAAAATTTCTGCTGATGTTTTAAAATCAAACTTTATTTTATATGAATAAAGAGCCTGCCATTTATAACTTGTATTTTTGTTTTTTGCATTAGTACCATATTTCCCATCGCCCACAAGAGAGTGTCCAATTGACGCCATATGCGCTCTTATTTGATGAGTTCTTCCTGTCAAAAGTTCCACTTCAAGTAAACTAAAGTTTTCTTTTTCATCTATAACCTTATATTTGGTTTTTATTATCTTCGTATTTTTACTTGGGGTCAGATGAATATAGACCCGATTTTGTGGTTCGTTTTTTTCAAGGTATGCCGTCAACACATCTTCCTTTTTTTGTAATATTCCATGAACAATACACAAGTAAAACTTCTTTATTTCTCTATCTTTTATTTTTGAATTTAGTATTCTTAAAGTTTCAGCATTTTTTGCGGCTATTACAATACCTCCGGTATTTCTGTCTATTCTATTTGCAAGTGCTGGAGAAAAAGAATGAGAATCATTTGGCTCATACTCTCCACGTTCAAATAAGTAATGTTGTATTCTTGAAATTAAAGAATCGAAATGATAATTTTTGTCAGAATGGACAATTAACCCTGGTTTTTTATTTACTAGCAAAATATTTTTATCCTCATAAACCACATCAACTTTAGAAGGTGCTTTTAAAAAGTCATATTTTGTAGGAGAACTTTCAAAAAATTCGTTTTTTACATATAAAGTTAAAATATCCCCAACATTTAGTCTTGTATCTATTTTGCACCGCTTGCCATTTACCTTTATGTCCTTCTTTCGTATGCATTTATACATGAGGGCTAAAGGCAAATTTTTAAAAGATTTGTTTAAAAATTTATCTAGTCGCTGCCCGGCATCATTTTCTGTTATTGTTATAGTTTTCAAATTTTATCACCTAAATTCATTATACCACTAAACCAAATCATTCTCCCCACTTTTCAAAATTCATCTTTTGGTGTATAATGGTTTTGTATAAACTTTTAAAAAACTGTATGTATTAGGAGGGAAAAAATTGCACAAAGGTCACAGAGAACGGCTTAGAAAAAAGTTTATTAAAGCACCTGAGTCATTAGAAAGGCACGAACTTTTGGAGCTACTTTTATTTTTTAGTATCCCGAGAAAAACCACTAACCACATAGCACACAAGTTATTAGATAAATTTGGATCGTTTTCTGCTATCTTTGATGCACCAATTAACACTCTTACATCAGTTGAAGGAATTGGTCTAGCTTCTGCTATACTAATAAAAAATGTAGCAGTAATGATAAGACTTTATGCGGAGGACAAAGCTACTCCAAATAACAAAATTATAACAAAAAACCAAATTGGTCGATTATTGATGAGTAAATTTACGGGTAGAAGCGAAGAACATATAGCTTTAGTGCTTCTTGACCCCAAAATGCGTCTTTTGTTTTGTGACATCATTGCTAAAGGATATTTTAATAAAGTAGAGGTCAACACACGTGAAATCATTCAGCTAATATTAAACCATCATGCAAAATATGTAATTGTTGCACACAATCACCCTAGTGGGCTTGCTTTTCCAACAAAGAATGATATAGAAACTACCATTTTTCTAAAAGAAACTCTTCGAAGAATAAATGTTGTTTTGCTAGACCACTTTATTTTTTCAGATAATGACTATGTTTCTTTATCAGATAGTGACTTAAAAGAAACTGTTTTTAATTAAAGTGTGGTAATTTTATGAATTTTAAACTTAAGTCTGAATATTCTCCAAAAGGTGATCAACCAAAAGCTATAGATTCCATAGTGTCTGGTTTGAATTCAAACTATAAAGCTCAAACATTACTTGGCGTTACAGGGTCAGGTAAAACTTTTACTATGGCTAATATTATAGCTAAAGTCAATAGGCCAACATTAGTTTTGGCTCACAATAAAACTTTGGCTGCACAATTATGTTCCGAATTTAGAGAGTTTTTTCCTGAAAATGCAGTTGAGTATTTCGTCTCTTATTACGATTATTATCAGCCGGAAGCTTATGTTGCTTCAACTGATACGTATATAGAAAAAGATTCTTCTATAAATGACGAAATCGATAAGCTTCGTCACTCAGCAACATCCATGCTCTCTGAACGGCGTGATGTTATAATTGTTGCTAGCGTTTCCTGTATTTATAGTCTTGGTAGCCCAATCGATTATAGAACCATGGTTATTTCCCTGCGGCCCGGCATGCAAAAAAGCCGTGATGAACTTTTAAAAAAACTTACCGAACTTCAATATGAAAGAAATGATATTAATCTTACAAGAAACAAGTTCCGGGTCAGAGGCGATACTGTTGAGATTTTTCCTGCCGCTTCTTCAGACACTGTAATTCGAGTTGAATTTTTCGGAGATGAAATAGATAAGATTAGTGAAATAAACCCACTAACCTATGAGATTAAGGCAGTTGTTCGTCACGCTATAATTTATCCTGCTTCTCACTATATTGTTCCTAAGGAAAAATTGCAAATGGCTATTCGCGAAATAGAGTCTGAACTAGACACCCGTCTTGACTATTTTAGAAAGAATGAACAATTTCTTGAAGCACAAAGAATTGAGCAAAGAACTCGTTACGATATTGAAATGTTACAAGAAATAGGTTTTTGTAAAGGAATTGAAAACTATTCTAGAATTATGTCTGGCCGCAAGCCTGGCAGCGCGCCATTTACCCTTATTGATTATTTCCCCGATGATTTTTTAATTTTCGCTGACGAGTCACATGTTATGCTTCCACAAATAAGAAGCATGTGCGCTGGAGATAACGCTCGAAAAAAGAACCTAGTAGATTATGGGTTTCGCCTACCTTCTGCATATGATAACAGACCATTAACTTTTGACGAGTTTTATGAAAAAGTCAACCAGATAGTATTTGTTAGCGCTACACCGGGAGACTTTGAAGAAAATAATAGCAAAAAAGTAGTAGAGCAAGTCATTCGTCCAACAGGTCTCGTTGATCCTGAAATAATCGTAAAACCCGTGGAGGGACAAATAGATGATTTGATTTCTGAAATAAATATTCGTGCAGAGAAAAATGAGCGTGTGCTTGTAACAACTCTCACTAAAAAAATGGCGGAAGATTTGACAGATTATTTAACAAACATGGGAATAAAAGTCAAATATATGCATTATGGTATAGATACTATTGAAAGAATGGAAATAATTCGAGACTTGCGGCTTGGAAAATTTGACGTTCTAATTGGCATTAATTTATTAAGAGAAGGCCTTGACATTCCTGAGGTCTCATTAGTTGCCATAATAGACGCTGATAAAGAAGGATTTTTACGTTCTAGCCGCTCTCTTATTCAAACAATCGGTCGAGCTGCCCGAAATGCAAATGGTAAAGTTATAATGTATGCTAACTCAGTAACGCCATCTATGGAAACAGCTATTCGTGAAACCGAACGGCGACGCAAAATACAAATGGAATACAACCAAAGACACGGAATTATCCCTAAAACTATAGTTAAAAAGGTTTCCGATGTATTGGAAATTTCAAGCCGCGACCTTGATGATAAAAAATCAAATAAAAAGATGAGTAAGTCTGAAAAAGAAGTACTCATAACTGCACTTACAAAAGAAATGAAAGCGGCTTCAAAGTTGTTAGAATTTGAACATGCCGCTGTTTTACGAGATAAAATAAAAGAATTAGAATCAGATTGATTGCTCTCTAAAGCTTAAAAAGCCTCACAAGAGTAATAAGGCTAAAAATTTGTGAAAACTTTGGGTTTAAAGTGTCCTTGCCATCTGTTTCCACATTACAAAAAACAATTTTTCTGATATAATTAAAAATAATACATTTTGCATAAAAGCAATTACTAACAACTAGCTACTAGTAGGAGGACTATTTAAAACCAATGTCTAATAAAAAAATTTATGTTAAAGGTGCTAGAGAGCACAATTTAAAAAATATAGATGTGGAAATCCCACGAGATAAATTTGTTGTAATAACTGGCCTTTCAGGCTCCGGTAAATCGTCTTTGGCGTTTGATACTATCTACGCAGAAGGACAAAGACGATATATGGAATCATTATCGTCATATGCACGCCAATTTTTAGGACAAATGGAAAAGCCTGCTGTTGACTATATTGAAGGCCTATCACCAGCCATTTCAATAGATCAAAAAACTACTTCTAAAAACCCTCGTTCAACCGTTGGAACAACCACTGAAATTTACGACTATTTAAGGCTTTTATATTCTAAAATAGGTATACCTCATTGCCCAATTTGTGGCAATGAAATACATCATCAAACAATCGATCAAATCGTTGATAAAATTCTGGAAATGAAGCCTGGTACTAAAATACAAGTTTTAGCCCCAATTGTGCGACTTCGAAAGGGCGAGCACATAAAAGAAATAGAAAATGCTAAAAAAAGTGGTTTTGTTCGAGTTAGAATTGATGGAACAATTTATGATTTATCCGAAGAAATTAAACTTTCAAAGAATCAAAAACACACAATTGAAATAGTTGTAGACCGGTTAGTAATAAAGGATGATATTAGGTCTAGATTAACAGGTTCTATTGAAACTACAAACGAACTTTCAGGCGGATTAACTGTAATTAACGTTATTGATGGGGAAGATATTACTTTTTCTCAAAAATATTCCTGTCCCGATCATGATATCGGTATTGAGGAATTAACACCTAGAATGTTTTCTTTTAACAACCCTTATGGTGCATGTAAAAAGTGTACAGGCCTTGGTATATTTATGCAAGTTGACCCTAATTTAATTTTACCAAATAAAAATCTTTCTATCAGCGAAGGTGGAATTCTTGCCAGTGGTTGGACTTCAGAGGGCAATAGTGTTGCATTTATGTATCTCGATGGCCTTGCAAAAAAATATAACTTTTCACTTAACACGCCCATTAAAAATTTAAGTGATGATATTTTAAATAAAATACTATATGGTACCGGTAAAGAAGAATTTGAAGTCACACGTTGTTTTGGGAAAAATCGTATCACATATAATACTAAATTTGAAGGCATTATAAATAATCTTGAAAGACGTTACAGAGAGTCTCAAAGCAACTGGATAAAGGAAGAAATAGAATCCTATATGAGGTCTATTCCATGTGATGCTTGTGGCGGCAAAAGGCTTTCACCTGAAAGCTTAGCTGTTACTGTAAACAATATCAATATAAGCGATTTGTGCGAAAAATCAATAACTGAATTACTGAAGTTTATAAATAATATAAAATTGACAGAAAGAGAACAAATTATAGCTTCAGAAATTATAAAAGAAATTCGTGAACGACTAGGCTTTTTATATAGTGTAGGGCTCAATTATTTAACACTATCCAGAGAAGCCGGGACCTTATCTGGCGGAGAAAGCCAACGAATTAGGCTTGCTACGCAAATTGGTTCCTCATTAATGGGTGTTCTATATATCTTAGATGAACCAAGTATTGGGCTTCATCAACGGGACAATGATAAACTGTTAGCAGCTTTAAAAAAGCTTCGCGATCTTGGTAATACTGTTATAGTTGTGGAGCATGATGAAGATACTATGTACACAGCTGACTACATTATAGATATAGGCCCTGGCGCCGGAGTACATGGTGGAAACGTCGTCTGTGCTGGAACTATTGATGAAATAAAAAACTGTAAGGAATCGATAACGGGTCAGTATTTAACTGGCGAAAAATTTGTTATGGTACCTAAAAAGCGTCGAAAAGGTAATGGCAAGAAATTAAAAGTCATAGGTGCCTCTCAAAACAATCTTAAAAATATAAATGTTGATATTCCTCTTGGGAAATTTGTTTGTGTAACAGGTGTTTCTGGTTCCGGCAAATCTTCACTGGTGAATGATATACTATTTAAAAGTTTGTCTTCAACTTTAAACAGAGCAAAACATACTCCTGGAAAACACAAGGAAATTTTAGGGGTTGAAAATCTTGATAAAGTTATAGACATAGATCAGTCTCCAATTGGTAGAACTCCTCGTTCTAACCCTGCGACTTATACTGGTGTCTTTACTGATATACGGGAGCTTTTTGCTAGCACTAATGACGCTAAAACGCATGGATTTAGTAGTGGCAGATTTTCATTTAACGTAAAGGGTGGAAGATGTGAGTCTTGCCAAGGCGATGGCATATTAAAAGTAGAAATGCATTTTTTGCCTGATGTTTATATTCCTTGTGAAGTTTGTAAAGGCAAACGCTATAACAAAGAAACCTTGGAAATAAAATATAAAAATAAAAGCATATATGATGTACTTGAAATGACTATAGAAGAGGCTCTTAGCTTTTTCTCCAATATTCCTAAAATTTCAAGAAAATTACAAACACTTTGTGATGTTGGGCTTTCATATATTAAACTTGGACAAGCAGCTACAACACTGTCAGGTGGTGAAGCTCAAAGAGTTAAATTGGCTACAGAGCTTTCAAAAAGGTCTACAGGAAAAACTATTTATATTTTAGACGAACCTACAACTGGGCTTCATACTGCCGATGTTCACGAATTAATAAAAGTTCTTCATAAATTAGTCGATTCTGGTAACACAGTTCTTGTTATTGAACACAACTTAGATTTGATTAAAACTGCTGACTATATAATTGACTTAGGCACTGAAGGTGGCGACTGTGGAGGCTATATTATTGCAACCGGTACCCCAGAAAACATAGCTAAAAATGAAAACTCTTATACGGGGGCTTATTTAAAAAAAGTCATAGAAAAAACTAAACATTGAATTGGAGGATATCCATTTGATAGGTATTATTTGTGCAATGCCAATTGAAATTGAAGAACTAAAGAAACATATGGTTGACATAAAAAAAGAAACCATAAGCAATATTGAATATTTAATTTGTAAGATAAATAGTATAAATTGCGTTATAGCTATCGGCGGAATTGGAAAGGTAAACTCAGCTATTTGTGCACAAACTATGATATTGAAATTTTCTCCTGAAATCATTGTAAGCACAGGTATTGCAGGAGGATTACATTCAAAAATGAACATAGGTGACATAGCCATTGCAGAAAGCACAGTGCAACACGATATAGATACAACTGCAATTGGTGACCCTGTTGGACTGATATCAACACTAAACATTATACAGATTCCATGCACTCAAAAATTAATAAATAAAATTTTAAAGATGAGCTCGAACTTTAAAAATACTCAGTTTTTTGTTGGAACAATTGCTTCTGGTGATCAATTTATTGCAAGTAAAAACAAGCTATTAAAAATAAAAAATGAATTTCAAGCCATTGCTTGCGATATGGAATCAGGTAGCATTGCTCAAGTTTGTTACATAAATAAAACTGATTTTTGTTGTATACGGGTCATTTCTGATAATATAAATTCTGAAAGTTCTCCATTAGATTACGAAAAGTTTAAAAAAACAGTTGCAAAAAAAATGTGTCAAATTTTCATAGAAATCATTGCTTGTTTTTAAACTTTCAGAAAAACTGACAAAATACACCTTTTGTTTTTACTTCTTATTTGTCGTTTAAAACAGATTTTAGAAACCGTTTGTCATAAATTCTAATTTATTTCCTTGATAATTATTGATATTATTAACATTTTCAACATGATTGTCAACAATTTCTTTTTTGTCACGGTTTTTCAGTGCTATATTAAAGCAAATATTAAAGCATTACTTTAATATTTTTGTTTTTCCTCAATTTCCTTATGCACCTAAAATCAGCAGTTTTTGTGATTTTTTTATCAATTTATCTCATTTTTTTGATAATTATGTGCAATCCTACAAACTTGTTGTTTTTTCTAAAAAGGAATTATCATTCATCCTTGTCATGCTATAATAGTTATATTAAGAAAAAGAATTTATATTTTAGTTTGAGGGGATGAATTTAATGTTAAAAAGGTTAATGTCAGTCTTATTATCATTCACTGTGGTCGTGGTTCCCGCTTTCACAGTTACAAGTTTTGCTGGAAATGGCGAAGAATCTGAGTCAGTCACTGTTCAAGCAGAAACAACACAGAATAAACAAAATACCACAGAAATATCTGATACTAAAAGGGAAACCGTAATCCCTATAGAAACAAGTAAACCCGTAGATTCAGTTGCTTGTCCAATTAAAAAAGTTGAAGAAACTCCAAAAGTTGAACCTAGACAAACTATTAAAGTAAACTTAAATGACTTATCGGAAAAACAACTTCAAGAATTAATTGCTGTAGCAAAATCACAAGAAGTAGCTCTTGCACAATTATTGTACTCAAAAAAAAGTAATAGAGAAGCAAAAGCTTTAAAAAATGAAACTCTTTGGCAAACCTGCAAAAGAAAATGTATTGCTACTTGCAAAGCAACGGTGTCTGGAGTAATTAATGGTATTCCTCCTGCTATCATGTTTGCTACATATATTTGGTATTGTGGTCAAGGCTTTAAATTGTCACTTGCCCGTCAGCTTTTTTCTACTGCCTTCTGTAGTGCAATCAGTTCATTATTTAATCTTGCCGGACATCAATATATATCAATGGGCCTTCACCTCCTTTCATTACCACTTTCTAATAAAATTATCCCTGGCACAAATTAATCCTCTTACCTAAAAAGCAATGCTAATTACGAACCAGTTTGCAAAAATCTCTCAATGCCATAATATTAGCCTTATTTCGTAGGTGTTTGCTATATGCTATTCGATTTTTTAATAGCATAAATTATTCTAAATTGTGTATATATGTATAAAAAGACGTTACAATTCTTTGTAACGTCTTTCCTTGTTTTTAGATATATTATGAGAGCATAGGCTTTTAAAATTTGATACTGTGGAGGGTTATTCATGTGTGGAATTGCAGGCATAGTCGACTATAGGCGTGACATGAGTGAAAGTAGTATTATTGATAAAATGTCTAATTCTTTAAAAAAACGTGGCCCTGATGATAATGGAGTTTATAAGGACAACAATGTTTGCTTAATACATAGAAGACTTGAAGTAATAGATTCAGAAAATGGAAAACAACCCATGACTTTATATGGAGATTTTGGTGAATATACTATTGTTTATAATGGTGAACTTTATAATACCGAAGAAATTAGGAAAGAATTAATTACTGCTGGTTACTTATTCAAAGGATACTCGGATACAGAAGTTTTACTTAATTCATTTATTTATTGGGGCACTAGTTGCCTTCAAAAATTAAACGGTATTTTTGCATTTGCTATATGGGACAAAAGGGAACAGCATCTATTTATTGCAAGAGATAGAATTGGTGTAAAACCTTTGTTTTTTTATCAATATAACGGTGGAATGGTTTTTGGGTCTGAAATAAAAACACTTCTTAGTAGTAATATTGTTAAACCAAAGGTAGATGAAGATGGCCTTCGTGAGATATTCTTTTTAGGTCCAGGCAGAACCGCGGGACAGGGTATAATAAAAGGTATTAAAGAATTAAAACCAGGTGAATATGCGATATTTTCCGAATATGGTTTGAAAGTTAAAACTTACTGGTCCATAAAAGCGTGCGAATTTGAAGATAGTTTAAAAATAGCTATAGAAAAAACTCGTTTTCTTGTTACTAACTCTATAGAGCGTCAATTAGTCTCTGATAAACCATTATGCTGTCTTTTGTCAGGTGGCCTTGATTCTAGTATCATTTCAAAAGTCGCTGCAAACTATTATAAACAAAAAGAAATTGGAAAGATTACCACTTATTCAGTAGATTACACCGATAACCAAAAGTATTTTCAAAGCAATGGGTATCAACCCGACTCTGATGCCACTTTTATAAACATCATGGTAGACAATATAAGGTCAAAGCATAAAAATGTTGTGCTTCCTAATGGTACGCTAGCAAATGCTCTCTACGATGCGACCCTTGCTCGTGATATTCCAGGTATGGCAGACATAGACTCTTCTCTATTGTTATTTTGCAAGGAAATAAAAAAAGATTTCACCGTAGCACTTTCCGGAGAATGTGCTGATGAAATATTTGGCGGATATCCTTGGTATCATAATAATGAGCTTCTTTTTAGTAATAGCTTTCCCTGGTCAAACTCTTTAGAGGTTAGAAAAAATATACTAAGAAAAGATTTTTTAAAAAATGGTGAAGATTATGTTAACCAAAAATACCTCGACTCAATAAATCATGTAGATAAACTAAAAAGTGAATCTAAAGTCAATTCTCGTATGAGAGAAATGTTTATGTTAAATATTAATTGGTTTATGCAAACTTTGCTTGATAGAAAAGATCGTATGAGTATGTACAATGGCCTTGAGATTAGAGTTCCCTTTTGTGATTATAGAATTGTTGAATATGCATACAATATGCCTTGGGAAGTAAAATCTTTTAAGGGGCGAGAAAAGGGAATTCTTCGAGAAGCTATGAAAGGAATTTTACCTGAAAGCATTGTGTTTAGAAAAAAAAGCCCTTACCCCAAAACTCACAATCCTGCATATATGAAGGCTGTAAGCGATAGAGTAAAACACATTTTAAACGATAGGACATCACTGCTTTCATCCATGCTAGACTACGATTCCGTAGTTAATTTAATTGAAAACGATATTAGCTCACCCTGGTATGGTCAATTAATGCGCAGTCCTCAAATAATGGCCTATATAATACAAATTGACTGCTGGTTTAAGCACTACAAAATAGAGATAATATAAAAAGTGTCGATAAGTTGAGTGTTCGAGAAAAAAATAAGTGCCTATAAAGGTTTCGCCAATATAGCCACTAAACTTAAGTATTTGTGAAATTTTACATTTGGCGGAGAAAGAGGGATTTGAACCCTCGCGCCGGTTGCCCAGCCTACTCCCTTAGCAGGGGAGCCCCTTCGACCTCTTGGGTATTTCTCCATTTGCAATAATAGCTACTAACTTTTGCCAAAAAATTTAAATTTTATACGACTTATTATCTTATAACTGGCGGAGGGGAAGGGATTCGAACCCTTGGCCCCTTGCAGGGTCACTAGTTTTCAAGACTAGCTCCTTAAACCACTCGGACACCCCTCCAGAGATTTTAAATTGATTAATAAATGCTAACTACTCTTATAAGCTTAACATATAGAGATATATTATGTCAATAGAAAAGTAAAAAGAAAATTCCATTAAAGAGGCCCTCGTTTTAATTTATAACGTGGCTTTTCATAAAAAAGTGCTTTATAAATTTACCAAGAATGCAGATCTTAAATTTACATTTCTGGCACTATATTTTAATTTTTTAAAGTTTGTTTAAAAAACTTTAGATATGCATTAAAAGAAAATTACAGTGAATTTTGAAATTTTATAGCATTTTATATGGTAGTACTTTTTACACTTTTATCAGGTTTAATATTACTTATATAATAAAAAACTTACAGGATTTATCTGTAAGTTTTTTATATTTGCAAGAGCTAGTTTAGAGCTCTTATTTGTTAAAATGAGAACCAGAATATTTTCTTTTAGATAATAAATAAATGAAGAATGAGACACCGAGAATCGAGACACAGATTAGAATAATTCCAGTGACAAACAAAAAATTACCATCATTTATCGAGCCAATCAAAGGGGAATTTTTTTGGATAGAACTAAATCCTTGATTAGAACTCTTATCATCTACAACTATTTTCCAGTCGTCTGGTGAAGTTTTTACATTTTGAGCTTCTACTTCACTTTGGGTGTCCTGATTGTTGGATTCAGTAGGTTTTGCTACAACCTTATTGGAAGTTTCATTGTTTGCTTTTTTGCTGTTTTTTGAGACCTCCTTTATAGGACCGTTAGCAGTTTTTTTCGAAGTTTGTGTGCTTTTAGTAGCTTTGTTTGATTGATTATCAGATCTTTTAGAGCTAGTAGTTGATGTGTTTTCTTTAGTAGTGGATTTTTTTGTTGGTGTAGTTTTTTCTTTATTTTTTTGAGTAGTAGCTTTTTGGCTTGAAGTTGTTGTGTCACTTTGAGTGCTTCGTGGCACAGCAAAAGTAGGAAAAAGGGATAGAGAAAAAATAGTAATTAATGCAATAGAGAATATAAAAGATTTGTATATTTTCCTCATTTACATAACCTCCTAAAATTTTATAAATATACTTTTTATATTACCACATTTGATGAAAAAAAACTATACATTTTATTTAATGATAGTACAGCAAAAAATCAAATAATTTAAAAGATTAAAACAAAATTTCAACCCTAAAAAATTGGTTTTTAAGATTGAAATGGTTATGAAAACAGGTAGCACATTTTTAATTGTTTTAATTGATATAAATAAACAAAATAGATTGCCTAGCTAAAGCAGAAATATACTTTATTATCTAATCCGTCACCTACTATTTTTTACGGTTATTGCTTTAATAGATAAAGCATGTATTGATACTTTTTGAGAAGTAATAAGTTTGTTAACATCAATAAAATTACCTTTTGATAGAATATAACTTATATTTGCTTTTGGAGCAATATGTATAGCTTTATCATCACAAGATGTGTACCCAACACTTAATACTTGCAAATCGTTTTCACTATTTAGCCTTAAGATAATAGCCCCTTTTCCTTCTGGTAATTCAGGCTTGCATTCTAAATTACACGTTGAATATCCGCGATATGGTATTTTACCCGAACCTAGTTTTATCCAAGTCGATGGGTTTTGATTTGGTGTACCGTCATTTGATACAGGTGCATAATATAGGCTATAATTAGCTCCAGCCGACTCGCTATTAATCATTATTGAATCTAAGGTTTCACTCTTTTCAAAATTGTAAACATTTGCACAGCATAAATTTGATAAACGATTTACAGCTCCATATACGCCAAATTCATCATGTTGATAAATTTTCTTTTTGCTATCATAACGCTCTACATCTGTAAAAGTATAACAAGCATAAAATTTTGTACTAAAAGGAAGCCAGCAATAACCCCCTCTAGCTGAACCACTGTCTTTTACTAACCATTTATTTAAATTGTTATTCCACCCTATTATTGAAATTCCATGTTCAAATTTATCATTAAATTTATAACCAGCCGTAACAGCACCATATTCAGAAATTGCAGATTTTAGACTTTTGATGTCGCTATCTACCATTTTTAAACCTTTAATAAAGTACTTAGGTGTTATATTATCACGTCTCTTATCAAAAACATTGTCATTCGTGTTATATGGCATCTCTTTGCTTAATACTGGCCCATTGCCAGATGTAAAGTATGCATCTGATGCACGGAAGGCTCCACCTTGACTAATTGAACAATTCCAGCCAGGATTATTATTTCCCCGATGCGCCCAATTTAATAAATGTTTTTCTGAAAGAGTTCCATCCAACATGTTCTTTTTTGCTAAAAAGGTTTCAAGTGAGGCTATACTTGCAAAAGCCCAACAAGGTCCATTTATTATTTGCGATTTTGGTTCTAGTTTACTTTGATATGTACCTCGCGGATCATAAACAGCCTCTGTGGAACTGTTTGCTTTTACATTTGACATAAAAAAAGGTGTAGTCAGAATTGATATAGATAAAAATATTGTCGAAATTAACTTATAAAGTTTATTCACAATTTTTTCATCCCTTTCATAATTATATTTTATATATTATAGATAAATTATATCATAATTATCAAAAAATATAATTCCTTATCAGAAAATAATTGTAAATAAACTGTAACGTATTGACAAAAAATTTAGATAAAACGCGTTCGTACATTCAATAAACCGTCAATATCGCAGTATGTGTATCCGGTATATGTAGTCAATGAAACCAACCATTGGTACCAGAGAGGCCGTGGGATTAAAAATATAAAATATAAGTGCAAGAAGTGAAAAAATTAAAAAATGTTGTGCACCTGGTCAATGAAGTAAACTACAAAAGCATTTCAATACAATGAAATAATGGGCATCATGTTTTACGAAAAATGTTTTGAAAGGCGTCTTTTTTACTCCACCCAATAAGTCAGTTATATCAATCTTTTGGGAAAAAAGCGCACAAGCACTGAATTTTCAGTGCTTGTGCGGGATTTAAAGTGGTGAGCCACCGAGGATTGAACCCGCGGCCCCTTTAACCCATCTATCCTGGTTATTAGCTGATTAAAGCCTTTTATTGGAGTTCAAAATCCAACTAAATTCATTTGTCATGCAATTTGTCTATCTGATTTTTACTCAATCCTCTGAAAACTGAGACTTTAAGCCATTTGACTTAAAATTTAAATTCGTAGCAGATGTGTATTAGATTTTAAAAATGAGGAGGGTGAAAGAAAATTAAAGTGGGTTAGCACTGGATTAGATGTTAAAGGAAACAAGAGAAAAGCAACAGACTTTTTGAACGATCTTCTTGTTCAACAAAGTGTAAAAATCCAACAGGGGACTAATGATAATGATATCTTCTTCTCTGATTATCTAATGCACTGGCTTGAGAAAAAGAAAAATAAGGTTGAGCTAACAACTTACGATGGGTATAGAATGCAGATAGAAAAGCATATCCTTCCATATTTTGAAAAGAGAAAGCTCAAATTGTCAGAGATAAAGCCCTTTCATATTGGAGAATTTTACGAATTTGAATTTGAATCCGGAAAGCGAATTGGAGAAGGAGGACTTTCAACCCGTACGATAAAGTTACAGAGATTTGTTATTAAAGCTTGTTTAGATGAAGCAGTTTTTTATGAATTTATAAACAGAAACCCTGCAACTAACATACCATTGCCTAAAAAAGATACTAAGGTTCAAAAGGTGACTTTTTTAGATGCAGAAAGCGCCAATAAAGTACTACGACTATTCAAAGGTCATCCTTTGCAGCCTTTAATATATGTGACTTTATACTATGGTTTACGCCGCAGTGAAGTATTAGGACTTAAATGGTCAGCTATAGACTTTAAAAACAATACTATTGAAATAAGTCATACAGTTGTACAAAATCTTTCTATTGTAGCAAAAGATAAAACAAAAACAAAACCCCGCACAAACACTGAAAATTCAGTGTTTGTGCGGGGTTCGCAAGTGGTGAGCCATCGGGGATTCGAACCCCGGACACCTTGATTAAAAGTCAAGTGCTCTGCCAACTGAGCTAATGGCTCATATCAAATAAAAAATATACATTCTTTCTTTGGGGACCTTATAATAATTGCTTCTTCATTACTACAAGGCTAACTTAGTAATAAAAACTTTAATTTCTCTAATCCTACCAATCTAACATTTTCTAACAAGTTGAAGAAACTACCATGCCCCCATGAGAATTTATATAATGTTCCATGGCATCAATTGCATCTTTATTGTTATTAATACCTTCAGTACATGCTTTTAACTGATCAATTGATATTAAAATATCATCTGGCTTTAATTGCCCATCCATAGACCCAGTAAACCCTTCAATTTTACCACAAATAAGGTCAGCGGTGCAAACATTGTCATTACACTTCCAAACTATATATGCAGGCTTAAAAATATTCCCTAAAATTAACCAACCCAAAAGCATAGATACAATAATGACTAATACTGTAATCATACTAAAAAGCCATTTGTTTTTAATAGTCACCTGTATTCTCCTTTGTGGTTAATTTTTTGGCTGGGATGGCTGGATTTGAACCAGCGAGTGACGGAGTCAAAGTCCGTTGCCTTACCGCTTGGCTACACCCCATCGTCAAAAAACAATCAAAAAACAAAATTTATAAAGTGGGGTGGATAATGGGATTCGAACCCACGGTCTCCAGTGCCACAAACTGGCGCTTTAACCAACTAAGCTATACCCACCATATTGGCGCGCCAAAAGGGATTCGAACCCCTGACCTACTGCTTAGAAGGCAGTTGCTCTATCCTGCTGAGCTATTGGCGCATTTATCAAAACAATACGAATCCACTGACAACGTCTCAGTTATATTGCGCACTTTAAGCTCATAAAAATAAAATACTGCTTGTACGCGAATAAATTTTAATGTTAGCAACCACATTCTAAAAACCGGTAGTGGAGCGGGTGATGGGAATCGAACCCACGCGACCAGCTTGGAAGGCTGGAGTTCTACCATTGAACTACACCCGCAATTTTCCGACAAAATATATTTTATCACATTGCCTGCCGGTATGTCAATAGTTAATTTAAATATTTTTAAAAAACAGAAAAAATATAAAATTATTGGTAAAATTTAGGTAATTGTAGCGTTTGTTATATTAACCTATATTAACCACAATATCATTATCCGAAACACTTAATCCAACCGTTTTTATTATGTCCTCACCACCTTCAATTAGCACACTTGCAATTTTATCCTCCACCTTTTTGCGAGTTAGGTTTCTTAGGTCTCGCGCTCCGCTTTTGCCTTCAACAGAATTTTCTGCTAAATACGTCGATACTTCTTCGCTGTAAGTCAAATCAATTCCTTTTTCTTTTAAAGTTTCAACATATTCATTTAGCATAAGTTTAGAAATCTTTTTAAACGCTTTTAAGTCTAACGATTTGAACACCACTACTTCATCTATTCGACTTAAAAATTCCGGCCTTAAAAAGTCAGACAGTGCCATTAATGCCTTTTCTTTAGTCATGTCATTTTGACTTTTTCCAAACCCAACTGATCCACCTTTTGTAGAACTTCCAGCATTTGACGTCATTACAATAATTGTATTTTCAAAATTTACAACACGCCCTTGCGCATCGGTTATTTTCCCTTCATCTAAAATTTGAAGGAGTATATTCATAACATCAGGATGAGCTTTTTCAATTTCATCAAAAAGTAAAACTGAATATGGACGACGTCTAACTTTTTCCGTCATTTGCCCAGATTCATCATAACCAACATACCCAGGAGGTGCTCCAATAATTCTCGACACAGAATGTTTCTCCATAAATTCTGACATGTCAAGTCTTATTAAAGTTTCAGGTGTATCAAAAAGCTCTTCTGATAAAACTTTTACTAATTCTGTTTTTCCTACACCTGTTGGGCCAACAAAAATAAATGATGCTGGGCGCCGCCGCGGGCTTATCTGTACACGGCTTCTTTTAGTAGCTGCTGCAACAATATCCACAGCCTCGTCCTGGCCTATTATTTTAAGTTTTAATCTATCTTCTATCTTAGAAAGCTTTTTTATTTCTGTTTCTTTTACTTTAGATGCAGGGATCCCTGTCCAAAGCTCAATAACGTGTGCAACATCATCTTCACTAACCTCAGATCCAATCGCTGACGGCAAAAGTTTTTCTTTTTCTATGTCTAACTTATCTATATCTGAACGAATTTTAGCCAGCTCTTCATAATCAATATTTTCATTTTCTGGTGCCATCATCTTTGTTTCTAAATTTTTTAAAGCATCTATATTTTCAACAATTTTGTCGTATTCTTCCATATCCTTATTTCTAAGGGCTGCACAGGCACAAGCTTCATCCATTAAGTCAATAGCCTTATCCGGTAAAAATCTATCAGTTATATACCTTTCGGATAAAATTGCTACCTTTCTTATTAAGTTATCTGATATTTTAACCCTATGATAATCTTCATAATATGTTCTAATGCCTTTTAATAACTCAATTGTACCATCAATTGATGGCTCTTCAATAGTAACTGGTTGAAAGCGTCGCTCTAAAGCTGAATCCTTTTCAATATATTTTCTATATTCTGCAAAAGTGGTGGCACCAATAACCTGCACTTCTCCACGAGAAAGCGCAGGTTTTAATATGTTGGCAGCGTTCATTGAGCTACTTTCAGTATCTCCTGCTCCAACAATATTGTGAACCTCATCTATAAATAAAATTATATTTCCAGCACTTTTAACTTCGTCAATCAAACCTTTAATACGGCTTTCAAACTGCCCTCTAAACTGAGTTCCTGCAATCAAAGCTGTTAAATCTAAAAGGTAAACTTCCTTCCTTTTGAGTCTTTGTGGTACTTTACCTTCAACAATTTTAATAGCTAAACCTTCAGCTATAGCTGTTTTTCCAACACCTGGTTCTCCAATTAAACAGGGGTTATTTTTAGTTCTTCGACTTAAAATTTGAATTACTCGTGCAATTTCATTATCACGTCCAATAATTCGGTCAAGTTCTCCCCTTGCTGCCTTTTGAGTTAAGTTATAACAATAATTATCAAGGTGTTTTCTTTTCGGCTTCTTTTGGGTCTCTGTGCCTTCCTCCGCTTTCGTTTCTTGTTCAGCAGCATTTAAGCCATTGCCAAAAAGCCCTCCAGAAAACAAGTTTTTGATAAATGGAAAAGTCGTAGCTCCCCCTGGAACAAAATTCTCTTCATTATGATCTGTATCACCTTCAAGGTTCATTATTTCAGCCATTTGCTCTGATAGATTATCTACATCCTCTTCAGTTATTCCCATCTTTTCCATTAAATCATTTACGGGTTTAATTCCCAATTCTTTAGCACAAACAATGCACAGCCCTTGTGGCTGCGAATTGTCATCTTTATTTGTTGTAACAAAAACCGTTGCCGGTCTTTTTTTACAGCGCGAACATAACATAATAATTTTTCTCCTAAACTTTTTATTTTTTCTTAATTAAATTTAAAAATAATATGAAATACTTTATGAAGGCAAAGATCATAAACCCAGCTGTGATCAACAAAAGCACCAGTGATAAAATTGTACTATAAATACCAAAAAATGTATCTAGCATAACTATGGTTATAACTGAAACATAAAAACCACATGTGGCTAACTTACCATACCATCTAGCAGCTGGCGGATCTATCCCTTTTTTTATAAGCATTAATCCTGCTATCAACATTGACGCATCCTTAACGATAAATAAAATTGCTATTGGCATAATAGCAGAAAATTTTATGCCCATACAAATAACTACTGCAATTAAAGTTAATTTATCTGCTATAGGGTCAAGAATTTTCCCTAGTTTTGTTACTTGATTAAGATTTCTAGCCGCTATGCCATCGAGTAAATCTGAAAGTCCTGACATCAATAAAATTATAATCGAACTTATATAATTACCTCTTAAAAATAAAATAAAAAAAGGGATTACTAATAATATTCTAAATAATGTAATAGTATTGGGAATATTTAAGTAATTTTTTTTAAGATCCCTCATATTTTAAGTCTCCTGTCTTTAAATTAACCTTTTTGATAAATGTTATCTTGAAACAAATTTTTAAAGTTTAATTCCTTTATATATTCTGACGATACAGCATTATTAATCACACTATCTTCAAAAATTAAATTATCATTATTAAAAGCTGGTCCTAAAAAATTTATAACCTTTAAAAATATAATAACAAAAATTGCACATTTTAGTAAACCAAAAGTTGCTCCAAGCAATGAATCTACTTTACCTAAAACCGGAACATGTGACAAACTTATAAACCTAAGCAAAAAACGAGATAAAAACAATAATGCAGCTAACAAAACAAAAAATAATATCATTCTAATAAACCCCACTGAGGCATCTTTAAAAAAGTTTGCTACAGCAACACCTGCATTTGTTTCGTCTTTTTCCATGAATGGTTCTAGGTCTTTCTCGGCTGTCCCTTTATAGTCCACAATATTCACTAAAAATGAAGGTAAACTTTCAAGTAAGTTTTGGCTTTTCTGCGCTGCTGTTAATAATCCAGCATTATTTATAGTGTTGTTTGTGGTATTTATAATTGAACTTTTTATAAAATTTTCATATACAAGATCTGCTCCATAAAATGACAGAAAAGAAGCTAAGACTGTAACTAAAACTAAGCTAAAAAAACTTAGAATCGATCTTACAAATCCTTTTTTATAACCAGATACAATAAATACAACTGTTAAAATTATAACTATAAAATCAAAAGTTAAACTCAAAATAACAACTCCTGAAATAAAAATATATATCAATATTAACTAACGATATCACATTTATCTATTTTTTTCAACATCAATCGAGAAAAAATATTAATAATCCTACTAAATTTATATGTTACGTGTAACTAAAATAAAATTTTTCTGATTTCTGTAAAACCCAAGACATATGCTCCTTTAGGTGAAAACAATATTATTTCTTTTGCATCTTTTCCTGAATCATACTTACCTAAGGCTTTGCCATTTTTCTTATATACATATGTATAGCCATAACAAACAGCTGTAATTCTATCGTAATTATAAGAAACTGCTTTTATTTTTAAATCTGTTTTTATGTTTTTTTCTAAATTTCCTTTTTTATCAAACAATAACAATTCGCAAGAATTACCATCGTCAGAAAGCGACAGAGATAATAAAATACCTTTATCCTCATTTACATCAAAAGCCGTAAGTGCCCTATTTTCAAAAAGATAATCATGTTTTTTCCCATTTGAGGTGTTCACTACACTTAGTATATTATCTCCTAAAACCACAACATTTCCATTTGATAAATAACTTACGGAAAAAAGCATACTATCAGGAAAGTCTAATTTTAACTTTGCATTTTCACTTTTACCGTCAAAAATATAAAGGTTTGAAATCATACCACCATTTTTTGAAGTAACTCCTACTGTACTAATAGATTTTCCGTTTTTATTAATTGCCATATCAGTTATATAGCAATCAGAAAAACAATATTCATAAAACGATTCATTTTTGCATGAGTGGAAAAGCTCTAATTTGCCCGTAAACCCTTTGGTTTGAGTAACTGTCCCATAAATACCGTTACAAGCTACAGCTGCTGATAAAATATTATCTTTTTTATTGGTTTTATAAATTTCCGTTGATTTAGATTCTATAGCTAAACCCGTACCATATAAATCATAAATAAGAGCTTTATTACTGTTAACTTTTAAGGTTGGATTTGAAAATCCATGTTGACGGCTTGCTATTTCTTTAGCTGATCCATTAAGGCATACAAATGCAGTGTCACTTACCACAGCAACGTTTCCATCTAGTAACTTAAAATTTTTATCACTTACTTTATTCCCAACAATATGTGAAGGGAAATCAGGGCCCACCCCAAAAGTTACAATTTTATCACTAGCCCATGTCATTACCTGATCGGGTGATAAGTTATCTCTATTTAAAAATACAAATACCACTGTAACGCTGGCAACCAATATTAATAAAAACCTAGCCAACTGTTTTGAAAATTTATCTGGTATTCTTTTTTTTATATTGGCAATACCAAAGCGAAAGCACTTGTACCACCTTGAAAGTTTATATAAAAGCTTTTTAAGAAAATCATTATCCTTTTTTTTCACAGCTTTTCTCCTTTATAAAATACCCTATTTAAATAAAGGCCGTATGGTACTGCAGTTGGACCAGCCTTTGATCTGTCCTTCGCTAATAAAATACTTTTTACGTCTTCAGGTCTAATTCTTTTACATGCAACCTGCAAAAGAGTGCCCACCATAATTCTAACCATATTATATAAAAAGCCATCTGCTTGAACTATTAGCGTTACCAGTTCATTTTCTCGAACAACTTTAAAGTTTTTAATTGTCCTTACCATATTGCCACTTCTTCTTTTGTCTAATGTACAAAATGAGGTAAAGTCATAAGTCCCAATAAAATATGAAGCTGCTTCATTTAATAAATCAATGTCTAACGGATACCAGTAGTGAAAAGCATATCCATCTAAAAATGGGTTTCTTATATTGTCATTCCATATTTTATATATGTATTCTTTGCCAATACAAGAATATCTAGCATGAAAATCTGGTGAAACTTCAACCGCTCTTTTAACCGCAATATCATTTGGCAAATATTTATTTAAGACAACTGGCAATTTATTAAGTGGGATATTACTTTCTGTCTTCATGCTAACACAATACATATTGGCGTGAACTTTTGAATCTGTTCTACTACAACCTTTTATGTTGGGTTCTTCATTTAAAACTTTCTTTAAAGTTTTTTGAAATTCCTCTTGCACAGTAACAGCATTTTCTTGCACTTGCCAGCCGTGATAGTTTTTTCCGTCGTAGCTTAAAGTCAAAAGAATATTTTTCACCTTACCACCGCCAGTAAAAAGTATTACTTATAATTACCATAATGCCAATAGCCAGAGTAAATAGAACCGCAAAAACATCAAGAGGGACTATTTTTAAAATTTTCATCCGAGTTCTACCTTCTCCTCCTTTATAACATCGGCATTCCATAGCTGTAGCTAAATCGTATGCTCGCCTAAATGCCGAAACAAAAAGCGGAACAAAGATTGGTATTAAAGCCTTTGCTTTTTTTGTTATATTTTTACTTTCTAAATCAGAACCTCTGGCTTTTTGGGCACTCATTGTTTTATCTGCTTCCTCAAGCAATGTGGGTACAAATCTTAAAGCTATTGTCATCATCATGGCTATATCATGAACATTTATTTTAAAGGCGCTAAGTGGCTTCATTAAATGTTCTATAGCATCTGCCATATCTGTTGGCGATGTTACAAAAGTTAGTATAGAACTTGTTAAAACAATAATAGTTAATCTTAAAGATACAAAAATACTGTTATTTATTCCATCAACAGTTATTTTAAAAATACCCCATTGAAAAATTGGTTCACCATTACCCGAAAAAAAATTTATAATAGCTGTAAATAAGATTATAAATAATATCATCTTCATACTTTTCAAGTACATTTTAATTGGTATTTTTGATAGAAATATTACAAACAAAACAGAACATAATGTAATTGTAAGAGAAAAATAATTGCTGCAAATAAAAGTAATTAACATATATACAAATGTTAGCAGTATCTTAATTCTTGCATCTAACTTATGAATTAACGATTCTCCTGGGAAAAACTGCCCCAATGTAATATCAGTTAACATTTTCCCCATTCCCCCAATATTCGCAAAATTTCATTTTCTGCCTCTGTAACTGTTAATATTCCAGGATTAATATCATAACCTTTATTTTTCAATTTCTCCATTATTTCAGTAATTTGAGGCACTTTAAGCCCTACCCTTTCCAAGCTTTCTGAGTTTTTAAAAACCTCTCTTGTTATATCAAACATTTCGGCTTTTCCATTAGCCAAAACAACTACTTTATCTGCTGTTTTTGCAATATCTTCCATGTTGTGCGAAACCAAAATCACTGTATTTTTGCGCTTTGAGTGATATGTTTTTATTTGTGATAAAAGTAGTTCTCTTCCTCTTGGGTCAAGTCCAGCTGTTGGCTCGTCTAGTATTAAAACTTCTGGATCCATTGCAATTACACCTGCTATTGCGGTACGCCTCTTTTCTCCCCCTGAAATTTCAAATGGAGATTTTTCTAATATTTCATGGCTAAGCCCTACAAAATCTACTGCCGCCAAAACCTTTTTATTAATTTCTTCACTATTAAGCCCCATATTCTCAGGGCCAAAGGCTATATCTTTATAAACTGTATCTGCAAAAAGCTGATATTCAGGATACTGAAAAACCATTCCAACCTTAAATCTTACATCTCTTATTTTTTTTGAATTTCTCCAAATATTTTCACCGTTTAGTAAAACTTCTCCAGAAGACGGCCTTAATAAACCATTTAACTGCTTTATAAAGGTAGACTTTCCAGAACCTGTGTGACCAATAATTCCAATAAATTCGCCCTTTTCAAAACTTAAATTAATATTATCAACTGCAGTTTTTTGAAATGTCGTTCCAACACCATATATAAATGATAAATTTTTTACCTCTAATATTGGCATTTGTTATCCTCCAAAAGATGTTCAAGTGCCTGTACACATTCATCTGTACTCAATATACCTTCTGGCAAATTACACCCTTTTAATTTTAACCTATGTATTAATTCTGTTGACTGAGGCACATCAAGGCTATATTTTTTTAAAAGCTCAACCTCTTTAAATACTTCCCTTGGTTTTCCACTTAAAAGTACAGAACCCTCATTCATAATTATTACTCTGTCAGAGTTTATAGCTTCATCCATATAATGAGTTATAAGTATTACAGTGATTCCGCTCTCATGGTTTAATTTTATGAGTGTATCTAAAACTTCTCTCCTTCCAACAGGGTCAAGCATAGCTGTTGGTTCATCTAAAACTATGCATTCTGGTTTCATTGCAAGAATTCCTGCAATTGCAAGCCTTTGTTTTTGCCCACCCGATAACTTATATGTAGCACTGTTTCTATGTTCATACATATCTACACTCTTTAAAGCTTCATCAACACGTTCTCTAATTTCTTTTGGTTTTACCCCTAAATTTTCAGGGCCAAAAGCTACATCCTCTTCTACAATGCTAGCGACAATTTGGTTATCAGGGTTTTGAAGCACAAGCCCCACCATGCGGCGAATTTCATAAAGTTCAGATTCGTTCTTAGTGTCTATTCCATTAACAAAAACTTTTCCGCCAAACGGTAAAAGCAAAACATTAAAGTGTTTTGCAAGCGTTGACTTCCCAGATGCATTATGGCCAAGTACCGTTAAAAATTCACCCTTTTTTATGGAAATTGAAATTCCATCTAAAACGTTTTTCTCATTAACATCATCACTATATTTAAATTTAAGATCTTCTGTCTCAATAAAATTAGTCATCACTCTAAATACAAATCCTTTTTATTTATCTGTAATCCAAGTATTATTCAAAGTTTCTTACTTTTGATTCCAACCTATTATTTTATGATTGCCATATAGCTGTAGCTCCACAAGGCAAAACAAGCCCACTAGTTGTCACCGGCAAACCTATTTCACTAGATGATACCAGCCCGCCATGACCTTTTGCAACTGTAACACCTAAAAGGTACTCCATAACCGAAGGCGACAGTCCTGTTGTGTAAGAGTTTAAAATAAAGACTTTAGCATCGGTAGATAAAATTTCTGAGCAAGTATTAAGAAGCGAAAAAAGCTTGCTTTCTAATTTCCAAACCTCACCGCCCGGACCTCTACCGTAAGATGGTGGATCCATTATAATTCCATCATATAAATTGCCTCTACGCTTTTCTTTTTCAACAAATTTAATGCAATCATCTATAAGCCAACGAATAGGCGCATTTTCTAAACTTGAGCTCTTAGCATTTTCTCTTGCCCATGTTACCATTCCTCTTGAGGCATCAACATGGCAAACTTCGGCCCCAGCTTTTGCAGCTGCCAAAGTTGCACCACCGGTATAAGCAAACAAATTCAAAATTTTTAATTTTTTGGAGCTTTTCGAAATTTTGTCAGCAATAAAATCCCAATTAGTCGCTTGCTCTGGGAAAATTCCCGTATGCTTAAATCCCATCATTTTTAATCTAAAAGTTAATTTTTGATACTTTATTTCCCAAGTCTCAGGCATATCTTTTAAGGTTTCCCAATGTCCTCCACCCGAACTTGACCTATGATATTTTGCATGAGCATCTTTCCACAAAGGATGCTGTTTTGGTGTATTCCAAATAATTTGCGGATCTGGCCGAATTAAGATAATGTCACCCCAACGCTCTAGTTTTTCACCAGAGGAAGCATCAATTAGTTCATAATCGTTCCAATTTGCTAATCTCAAATGTTTCTTCCTTCCTTTTCAAAGTCGCGAAAGCACTAGCTTTTAAACAAAAAATTTCATTTAACCTTTTTCATACTAATTAATTTTTTTAATTGCTAAGCCTTTCTCTAACAACATCCGCAACTTCATTTGCAATTCTGCTTATCTCTTCACAGTTTTCGCCCTCTAGCATAACTCTTATTAAAGGTTCGGTTCCTGATGCTCTCACAAGTATTCTTCCATTTCTTTCAGAAACTGCATTTAAATTTTTTTCTTCTGCATCCTTTTCTAAATTAGTATTTCTACATAAATCATTTTTTGCTCTCTCTATTGCTGCCTTTACAACATCATCTGTATAAAAGCGCAATTTTCCCTCTTGACTAACATTAACATTTATCATGACCTGCGGGTATTTTACCATAAGCTTTGATAAATCTGAAAGTTTTGTATTTTTCCTTTTCATTATGCTTAAAAGCTGTGTGGCAGTTAATTGGCCATCACCTGTTGTTGCAAAGTCAAGAAAAATAACATGTCCTGACTGTTCTCCTCCAAAGTTATAGCCTCCCATCAACATGTTTTCAAGAACATATCTATCCCCAACATCTGCCGATACTAAATTTATACCATTCTTTTCACAAAAACAATTAAACCCTATGTTGGCCATTATAGTTCCAACTACAGTATCTTTTGCCAACTTGCCTTGCTCTTTTAAATTTTCTGCACAAATAGCCATTATAAAATCGCCATCAATAATGTTACCCTTATCGTCAACTGCTAAACACCTGTCAGCATCGCCATCAAAAGCTATTCCCGCATCAAGGTTATTCTCTTTTACAAAATCTACAAGGTTTTTTAGATGCACTGAACCACAATCTTTATTGATATTTATTCCGTCAGGCTTATTGTGTAGCATAAAACATTCTACACCAAGTTCTTCAAACAGCTTTTCTGCCGTTCTAGAAGCAGAACCATTAGAACAGTCAAATGCAATCTTCAAACCATTTAACTTTTCATCAGTTGTGCTCTTTATATAATCAACATAGTCTCTAGTAGCGTTATCAGATTCTATTATTTTTCCTATATTTGATTCATATGGAAGTTCTATTATTTCAGCACCATCAAGCACTATTGCTTCTATTTCTTCTTCAAGTGCATCTGGTAACTTATAACCATCACCACTAAATATTTTTATACCATTAAATTCGTATGTATTATGCGATGCTGAAATCATAACACCAGCATCGGCTTTATATTTTTTAACTAAATAAGCTACAGCTGGAGTTGGCACAACCCCTAACGATACAACATCTGCCCCAACTGAACAAAATCCTGCAATCAACGCCCCTTCGAGCATGTCTGAAGAAAGCCTGGTATCTTTGCCTACTAATACTTTTGGCCTTTTAGTTTTATTTTTTGTAAGTACAAATGTTGAAGCTCTTGATATATTCATTGCAAGTTCCGGAGTTAAATCGGCATTAGCAACGCCCCTTACTCCATCTGTTCCAAATAATCTGCCCATAAAGTCTACCTTTCTTGTTTATAAAGTATTATAAATTTTAAGTTCTAATTTCTTTTGAATTTGGCAAACCAAGGTGCAAGTATGCACTGTCAGTTGCAATTCTCCCCCTTGGTGTTCTACTCAAAAAGCCTATTTGCATTAAATACGGCTCATAAACATCCTCAATAGTAACCGCTTCTTCTCCTATAGCAGCCGCTAAAGTTTCAACCCCTACGGGCCCCCCACCGTAAAATTTAATTATCGCGCTTATCATTCGTCTATCATTTGCGTCAAGTCCTAATTCGTCAACTTCCAACCTATCAAGCGCTATTTTTGCAGTTTTCTCTGTTATTATACCATCACTTAAAATTTCAGCAAAGTCCCGTATTCTTCGTAAAAGCCGGTTAGCTATTCTAGGTGTTCCACGAGACCTTGATGCAATTTCTAGTGCACCATCTTTATCAATTGGTATGTTTAAAATATTAGAACTTCTCATAGCTATCTTACATAGCTCCTTGGGGGTGTACATTTCCAATCTTAAAACAACGCCAAAGCGATCTCTAAGAGGTGCCGATAATTGCCCTGCCCTAGTAGTAGCTCCAACCAACGTGAATTTTGGAAGTGGCAAGTGGTATGAAGCCGCCATTTGACCTTTTCCTGTTATTATATCTATTGAGAAATCTTCCATCGCCGGGTACAATATTTCTTCGACTGTTCTTGGAAGCCTGTGTATTTCGTCAATAAACAGTACATCATTTGGGCTCAAATTAGTAAGCAGTGCTGCTAAATCACCTGGTTTTTCAATTGCAGGCCCAGACGTTATTCTAATATTTACGCCCATTTCATTTGCTATTATACCGGCTAAAGTTGTTTTGCCTAGCCCTGGCGGCCCATATAAAAGTGTATGATCAAGCGGCTCATTTCGTTTTTTGGCAGCTTTCATAAAAATTGAGAGATTTTCTTTAACTTTATCTTGACCAATGTATTCGTTTAATACTTTTGGTCTTAGTGGATTGTCTGAATCAAGATCTTCTGGTATCTCTTCTTGAGATAAAAGCCTGTTTTCAAGGTCAAATTCCAAAGCCTAAAACCTCCCTGCCAATGATTTTAAGGAAAGCCTTATTAATTCTTCAACCGGTAAAGAGCTATCAAGCGATGATACTATTGGCATTACGTCAGTTGATAAATAGCCAAGTGAAGTTAAAGCAGCCAATGCCTTCGAAGTATTATTATTAGATAAAAAATTAGAAGCCACTGATTTTTCATTGGAATAACAAAAGGCTGTTCTCACCTTATCTTTTAGTTCCAAAATTACTCTTTGGGCTAATTTGCTTCCAACACCCGGCGCTACTGTCAGAATTTTACTGTCACCAGTTGAAATTGCCATAAAAACTTGTTCTGGCAAAAGCGAAGATAAAATCGCAATACCAACTTTTGCTCCAACACCAGAAACTGAAATTAAAAGCTTAAAACAATCAAGCTCTTCTTTTTTTAAAAATCCAAACAAGTCCATAGCATCTTCTCTAACATTTAAATGTGTATACAAAGTTACTTCTTGGCCCAACGTTAAAAGCTCTTTTTGCGTATTAGCCGTAACAAAGCATTTATAGCCAACACCAGCACATTCTACCACTGCTATTCCATCTTCTAAATGAACTAGCTGCCCTCTTAAGCTATAAAACATTGGTTTTTGACCTCCCCCCAATCATAGTTGCACAAAACCTAGCACCCGATGTTTGCGCATGACAAATTGCAATAGCTAAAGCATCTGCTGTATCATCAAATTTTGGCATTTCTTTTAAATTTAAAAGTCTTTTAGTCATCTGCATGACCTGAGGTTTCTTCGCCTTTCCATAGCCTGTAACAGCCGTTTTAACTTGAAGTGGTGTATATTCAAAAACTGGCACCCTTGCCTTTTGGGCTGAAAGCAATATAACCCCTCGAGCTTCGGCCACGCAAATTGCTGTTTTTTGGTTGTTTTGAAAGTAAAGCTTTTCTATAGCTAGCGCATCAACATTTATTTTTTCTAATATTTCCTTCATACTATCATAAATTATGCTAATTCGCTTTGAAAAGTTATCACTAGCATCTGTTGTAACTGCGCCATAACAAAGAGATCTAAAAACTCCATTTTTTGCAGCCAATGCTCCATATCCAACAATTGCATAACCCGGGTCTATTCCAAGTATTATCACCAATCTAAACCCCTTTTCATTTTTATTTTAAGAAAGATAAAAGGCGTTTACACCCAATGAACATATGATACCAAGCACCGCACCTGCCAATATATCTGATGGATAATGTACTCTTAGATATAACCTTGAAAATGCTATAGCACCTGCCAAAGTAAAAGCTGCTACTGCAAAATTTGGATAGTTTAAAGATATTGTCAACGCTGCTGCAAATGACGATGAAGTGTGACCCGATGGAAACGAATATGTTATTGGTTTTTTTATAAGTAATTTTTCCTGTTCAGATATCTTTGAAGGCCTCATCCTACCAACTAAACGTTTTATTATTATTTCTCCCATAAAACCAGTTAACAAAAGCGAGAGTATTAATTTTATTCCCTGATTCCTAGCAGTAGAATTTAATAACATAGGAAACGCAATTAAAAGCCATATTGTGCCTGTATTTCCGGCTGTTGTTGTAGCTACCATAATTTTGTTTAAATATGGCCTTTGTAGTTTTGCAATTTTTAAAAGTATTCTCTCATCTAATGTTTTTATTGTGTTAATCATTATAAATTATATCCTTTTTTATTTTTTCAACATCTAATTATTATAACATAAGTAACATAAAAATAATATGTTTTCGTTGACAAAAGTACACATAATTTGACTTTAAAGTCTGTGGTATGTTACCATTATAAAAGTATAGAATACCTACTAAAACCACTGTATCATGGAGGAAATTAAATGAAAACCATCGTCTTAGCATCAGGTAACGAAAATAAAATTTTAGAAATCAAAAGTCTTTTAGGGCCCTTTGGCGTAAACATTAAAACTTCAAAAGAGTTAGGCCTTAGTGAACCCATTGAAGATGGTAAAACTTTTGCTGAAAATTCCCTAATAAAAGCTAAAGCGGCTTTTTCTAAAACTCATCTGCCTAGCCTAGCCGACGATTCCGGATTTTGCATTGATGGGTTAAATGGATTCCCGGGTCTTGCTTCTAATCGTTTTGCTAAAGCTGCTGGAAATTATGAAAATGCTTGTCATATTTTAAATGAGTGTTTAAATGAAAATAATAAAAAAGCTTACTTTATATGTTGTATCTCCTTTATATATGAAAAAAGTAATGAAATTATTGAAAAAACTTTTACAGGTACTTTTGAAGGTGAATTTGTATATCCAGGAAGAGGGAAAAACGGGTTTGCTTATTGCCCTTACTTTTTACCAAATGGATACAGCCAAACTTTTTCCCAAATGCCCGATGAACTAAGAACAAAAATAAACCACAGAGCAATTGCCTTAAATAAATTTTTAGAATTTTTTAAAACGTTTATTAGTGAAAAATAATGAGCTAAAAAAGCGCCGCGAAAGTGCTAACAAAGTTAGCGCGGAAATGGCGCGTTTTTTGGCTAACTTAAAACATTGTTATTACATTATATCAGGATTTTTAATCCAATATCAAAAAGGTTCGGCTTTCCGAACCTTTTTTACTATGTAAACTTATATTATCTACGATTAAAAATTGACATTATATCATAAAAAGTATCTTCTTCAGTATCAATTATATCTGTACTTTGTTCCGCAACACTGGTCTGCTTTTCTTCTTTTGAATTTTCTTCGGTACTATTAGTTTCTGTTTGTACTATATTCAAATCATTAAGTGGTCTTGAAACTTCAACTTCGCCGTTCATAAATTTGCTTTCCAAAACAACATTTTTACTTAAAGCACTATCGTTTTCATTAGCAAACCCTGTTGCTATAACAGTTACACTAATCTCATCTTCCATACTTTCGTCAAAAGCTGCACCCCAAATAATATTAGCTTCGCTATCTGCTTGATCTGCTATCATAGTTGACGCTGTTTCAATCTCATCAAGACCAATATCTGGCGAAGATGTAATATTAATGATAACACCTTTTGCACCATTGATCGCAGTTTCAAGAAGCGGACTTGATATTGCCATAAGTGCAGCAGCTTCTGCTTTTTCTTTGCCAGAAGCTCGTCCAACTCCCATGTGTGCATAGCCAGCATCTTTCATTACAGCCGTAACATCTGCAAAATCTAAGTTTACAAGGCCGGGAAGAAGTATCAAATCTGAAATGCTCTGTACTCCCTGTCGTAAAACATCGTCTGCTACAGCAAAAGCATTCACCAAAGTTATTCTTTGTTCACTAGCATATTTAAGTCTTTCATTAGGTATTATAACAAGCGAGTCAACATGTTCTCTAAGTGCTTTTATACCAGACTCAGCTTGTTCCATTCTCCGTTTACCCTCAAAAGCAAATGGCTTTGTCACTATTCCTATTGTAAGTATTCCCATCTCTCTTGCAAGTTTTGCTACAATTGGTGCAGCCCCAGTTCCGGTGCCACCTCCCATTCCAGCCGTTATAAATACCATATCAGTGCCCTTAAGAGTTTGTGATATCTCTTCTCTGTTTTCTTCTGCAGCCTTTTGCCCTATTTCTGGTTTCGATCCTGCACCCTTACCTTGAGTTATTTTTTCACCAATCTGAATTTTTTGTGTTGCTTTTGAACGCTGTAATGCCTGCTTGTCCGTATTTACAGAAATAAAATCAACACACTTAACGCCCGTTGTTATCATTCTGTCAAGAGCGTTACCGCCGCCGCCGCCAACACCAATAACTTTTATCTGAACTATATTATCAAAATCATTTTCTAACTCAAAAGCCACAAAGAGCCCTCCTCTTTTTATCTGTATACTATTATTTGCATTTTTATATACAAACCCAAATATAATTTATCATCTTTTTATAAGAATTTCAATAGATTATTTTTAAAAAGTTTTATATATTTTTAATAAATTCCCATATATCTTTCATTTTTCTGCAAATTATTCCATAATTTTAATAAAAATAATCAATTTGTAGCGGTTGGTTTAAAATATGAACGATTATCTTTTGATACTGTAGATAATTCTAAAACCCCACTTTCTTTTTCCCCTATTTTAGTATTGATTATTTCTTTTGCCATTCTCAATTTATAGTCTATATTTTCATATAACCCTAAGTTTATATCTAATCTATGTTCGTAATTAATTATAATATTTAAAGAGCTTGAAAAATCAATACCAGTAATTTTATTTAATTCATGTGAACTTAGCAAACTTATTAAGTTCTCAAAAGTTTCTCCCTGCTTAATATCTTCATATGTAGCCTTTGAGCCTACCTCAAAGGTTTTTAAATTAATTCCTTTTACTAAAGCTGTTTCATCCGGCTCAGAGTCACAAATTTCTAAAACTTTTCCTGAATTACTTAAAACAATGAATCTCTGATCTGTTTTAAATGCAAATTCTTTTTTTGCAGGTTCTAATTTTATTATCACTTCATTTGGAAACTTCTTGCTTATACTTGCTTTTTCAATATAAGTCAAGGATTTTTCTATTTTATTTTCAGAAGCTTTTGTATTGATTAAAAATAAATTATTGCCTACCTTTATTCCACTATTTTCTAATAATTCATCATAGCTATAAGGCGAATCTCCGATTACACTTATTTTATCTATTTTAAAAAGTAACGCAATCGAAAGCCCCGCTCCTAACGCTGTGACTATAGAAAAAATAACTAAATAACTTAATATTAATTTTAACCTATACCTGTTTTGTTTTTTCCTTATTTGACTTTCATTTCTCTTTGTTTTTTCTATATTCGACTTTCTTATATTCCCTAATCTTGTCTTTTTAACCATCTTTATTTTCCTTTTTATTAAACTCTTTTAATTATAGCACCTAAATTACTTAATTTTTCTTCTATATTTTCATAACCTCTATCAAGATGTTTCAGCCCCTGAATTTCTGAATTGCCAAAGGCTCCCAAGGCAGCTATAATCAAAGATGCAGCTCCTCTTAAATCAAAAGCTTTAACATTTGCTCCAAAAAGTTTAGGAGTTCCATTTACAACTGCGCTCTTTCCTATTAAATCAATATTAGCTCCAAATTTTAAAAGTTCGTTTGTATAGCCAAAACGGTTTTTAAATATGCTTTCAATAAATGTGCTTTCTCCCTGTGCTATTGAAGAAACAGCCAGCAATATAGCCTGTGTATCTGTTGGAAACCCTGGATACGGTTTAGTTACCACTTTTTTAATTGATTTTAACCTTTTTGGTGATTTAAAATTCATCTCTTTACCTAAACTATCAATTTCACAGCCCATTTCCTCAAACACTGAAATCACAGAATGTAAATGTTCCGGCACCACATTTTTAAGCAGTATTTCACCACCTGTTATAGCTGCTGATGACATAAATGTTGATGCCACTATCCTATCTGGGATTATACTATGCTCTGTTCCGTAAAGTTTTTTTACACCCTCAATTGCAAGTAAACTTTCACCCGCTCCAAAAATTTTAGCACCACAAGCATTTAAAAATCTTGCCAAGTCACAAATTTCGGGTTCTCTTGCTGCATTATTGATAATAGTTATGCCGTTTGCTAAAGTTGCAACAATCATAATATTTTCAGTAGCTCCCACACTTGGTAAAGGAAGATCAATCTGTGTACCATTTAGCCTTTTATTGGCATAGCAATTAAGCGCACACCCTTCTTCATTTATAATCGCTCCCATTTGACGAAATGCGTTTAAATGAAAATCTATAGGCCTTGGTCCTAGTTCACAACCACCAGGAAAAAACAATTTTGCTCTTTTTAACCTAGATAAAATAGCACCCAAAAATATAATTGATGATCTCATTTCTTTCATAAGATAATCAGGTATATCGTACTTTTCAATAGTGCTAGTATCAATTAATAAATCATTTCCATCTTTTATAACAATAGCACCCAAGTACTCTAAAATTTTAATAGAGAAGTCTACATCTAAAAGGTTCGGGCAATTATGTAAAATACACTTGCCCGAACAAAGAACACTTGCTGCCAAAATTGGCAAGACGCTATTTTTAGATCCTTGAATAGACACAATTCCATTTAATTTTCTATTTCCCTCTATTAAAAGTTTTGACATAGAGGACCACCCTTTCCACAACATCTAATGTCTTATACACTTTATGCTGTGTGGCGTGGTATCGTGAATTCTAACCCACTACCTCTAAAATCACTTTATATATTCTATCACTAGCATCTATTATAGCCATGTCTCCTGCATTTTTTTGATATTCTCTTAATTTTTCTTTACTTGAAAGCATTTCTTTTACAACAGAAATTAATTTTTCTCCAGTTAAAGACGTTTCTTCAATTATATTAGCAGCACCATTTTTAACAAGCGCCATAGCATTATGATATTGATGGTTTTCTGCAACATTTGGAGATGGAATTAATATTGAAGCTTTTTTTTGTGCTTCTATTTCGCTTAAACTAATCGCTCCGGCTCTGCAAATAACTAAATCTGCTGCTGCTAAACAGACTGGCATGTCATCTATATATTCTCGTATGTCAAAATTTTTGTGTTCTTCTAAATTCACACCTTTTTCTAAAAGTTTTGGTACAAACCACTTCCCATACCTACCGTATGCATGAATATGTTGAAACTCATCGGTCTTTGCTGTATCAACCAACAAGTGTAAAACAGCCTTATTTATTTTATCTGCTCCAAGACTTCCTCCAAAAGATAATATAACGGGTCTTTTATCAAGTTTTAAATGCCTTTTGGAAGGCCCTTTTGTTGCTATAATAATTTCTTTTCTTATTGGATTTCCAGTGACTACTAAATTGCAGTCCTTACTAAAATATTTTTTTGATTCTTCAACTGCTAGCATAACCTTTCTAGCTTTTTTTGATAGCATTTTTGTAGTCTTACCAGGAAAAGCATTTTGCTCATGTATAATTATTGGTACTTTTAATCTTATTGCTTCCCATAAAACCGGGCCACTTACATAGCCACCAGTTCCAATACATAAATCCGGTTTAAAATCCTTTATTATTTTTTTTGAATCTATACATGAATACATAAGTTTTTTTATAGTAGAAAGATTTTTTTTAAACCCTTCTAAACTTTTTGCTCTGCTAAAACCGGATATACCTATTCCCTTAAAGTCAAAGCCAGCTTTTTTTACAAGCCCTTCTTCCATTTTACCTTTAGCACCAACATAAAGGATTTTAGCTTCTGGGTCATGATCTTTTATATATTGAGCTATTGCTAGCGCTGGATTTATGTGGCCTGCAGTGCCTCCTCCTGCCAATATGATTCTCATTTTATTAATTTCACCCTCTAAGTTTTTTCCAATTTTGAGGTTCGTGATATAGAAAGCACAATACCTATTTGTGCTAATAACATTACAAGAGAGGTTCCACCGTAGCTAAAAAACGGTAAGCTTATTCCTGTATTTGGAATGGTATTTGTTACAACGAATATGTTTAAAATAACCTGAAGCCCCACTTGCGCTATAAGACCTATTCCTAAGAGCGAGCCAAATCTATCCTTTGCTCTCATTGAAATTACTATACCACGCCATACCAACATTGCAAATAAAATTAAAATTATCGCTGCCCTAATAAATCCTAGCTCTTCACAAACCACAGAAAAAATAAAGTCATTTTGCGGTTCTGGAATATAAAGATATTTTTGACGTGATTTGCCAAGTCCTAAGCCTAAAAGGCCACCAGATCCAATAGCATATAGCCCCTGCTTGGTTTGCCATGTATCAACATTTGGGTTGGAGCTAAATGGATCAAGCCAACCTTGCACTCGTCCATTAGCATATGTTAACTTATCTGTAAATAAAACAAGATAAGCAACTGCCGCTAAAGCTACAGCTAAAACCATTCCAAACCATCTAAGTTTTATTCCTCCGATATATAACATCCCGCCAGATAAAAGCACCACAATAATAAGGCAAGAAATGTGCGGTTCCAAATATAATAAAAAAGCAGTTAACCCAAGAATAAATGCATACGGAAGCACTCCGTATTTAAAACTGCCCATTCTCTTAAAATTTATTGAAATAAAATGCGCAAAAGATAAAACAATTGCAAATTTTGTAATTTCAGATGGCTGAAAACCTATTGGTCCTAATTGTATCCAGCGGTGAACTTCATTTTTTACCGGCATAAAAAGCACCAGCACAAGTAACATAAAGGATAAGATCAAAATTGGTACAGCCATTTTATGAAGATGATGGTAATCAAAATATGACAAAGCTATCATTGCAATAACGCCTAAAACTGCCCATATTAATTGACTTCTTATAAAAAAATAGCTGTCTCCATTTTTATAATAATAAGCATTTGGATAAGACGCAGAAAATAACATTACAAGACCAATAACAAGTAATACTATCGTTATAAAGAACAAAGGAAGGTCAAGTCCTGAACGAACAGAAAAAGTCTTAAACTTCTTTTTAACTGCATTTTTCTTCCTGTTTATTGAGCTACCTCGTCTAAAGGTACGGCCGTCCTGCCTTCTTTCTGCACCTGATTCTAAAACTTCACTTTGAAATGATCTATTGATAGCCCTTTGCCTATAATTTTTGTTCACAACTTAAAATCCCCCCTAAACTGTTATAGCAATTTATTAATCTTTAAAGGCCAGATATAACTAAAATTACTGCTAAAAACCCAAAAAATATCATAGCTCCACAAAAAACCGTGCATATCTTAAATTCACTCCATCCACACATCTCAAAGTGGTGGTGAATTGGACTCATTTTAAAAAGGCGTTTTCCATGAGTCAATTTAAAATATATAACTTGTAACATAACAGAAAGCATCTCTATAATATACACAGCACCAATTAATATAAGTATTATCGGCATATCAAGTGAAAATGCAAGCGCGCAAATTATTCCCCCTAAAAAAAGTGAACCTGTATCACCCATAAAAACTTTTGCCGGGTATATATTCCACATTAAAAAACCTAAACAACCACCTATAACCGCACCTGTGACTATGCTAAGACCAATCATATTAAAAAAGCCTGCAATTAACATAAAAAATATTCCAGCAAAAAAGGTTAGAGACGTATTAAGCCCATCTATTCCATCAGTCAAATTAACGGCATTTACCATTCCAACTATCAAAATAGAGCTAATTGGCAAATAAAATACCCCTAAGTTTACTCTTCCCAAAAATGGAATAACTGTGGACATTAAATTTGTTGCACCCCAAATATGTTCAGAAAAATAAATCAAAAACAAGTATCCAATTGCAATTGAAAACTGCAAAATAAGTTTCTGTCTTGCTTTTAGCCCTAAATTACGTTTTTTTACAACCTTTATATAATCATCTAAAAACCCAACTGCACCATAGCAAAGAGCCATTAAAAGCCCCAATATGATTTTTGATACCATAAGTGGAGTTTCAACAAACCTTGTATTATTAGCTCCAACAAATAAATAATATATTGGCAACACTATAACTACAGCTAAAATCATTCCTACTATAAACATTATGCCACCCATTGTGGGAGTTCCTTGCTTATTTTGGTGCCATGATGGTCCTATATCTAGTATTGTTTGGCCAAACTTAAGTTTACGAAGATACGGTATTAATTTTTTACCAAGTATCCAAGTAGTTGCAAAAGCCAATATTACTGCAAAACAAATCCATACGCCTGTCATTCTTTTTGCACCCCTTTATTTTTTGTTTTATCAACAATTATATATTACATGCATATTACCTTTGTTTCAAATTTTTCTTTATCAATCTTCGGTAGGTTGATTTTGTACACTAAACTCAACCGTTACAGCCGTTCCCTGTTTAACTGCCGTCCCTTCAGCAATACTCTGTCGAACTGAAACGGCCCCAGCACCATTTGATATGGCTCCCTTTATCACAATATTTACACCAGATGCTACAGCTGTTTTATTTGCATTTGAAGGCGTTAATCCAATTAGTTTTGGTACTTTTACTGTTTTATTTTCTGTATCTTGTGCTGTATGTAAAACAACTGTTCCACCTTTTGGAATCTTAACTCCAGCTTCTGGAATTTGAGATACAACCATATCTCCACTTCCGTAAACAACCGGTTTCATCCCTAATCTTTCAAGTTTATTTTTAGCTTCTGATACAGAAGACCCGACTAAAAATGGGGTTGGAATATCTAAAATTACAAGCTCTTCGTCTGTGTATTTTCTCTCAATTCCAAGGTATGGCAAAACATCTTGCATAACCTGTTGAAAAGTAGGACCTGCAACAACTCCACCATAATAACTTCCACCCTTTGGTGTATCATAGTAAACAAGTAACACTACTTGAGGCTTATCTGCAGGGGCAATTCCACAAAATGATGCTATATAATCAAGCCCATCAGGACCACTTTGCCCTATCTTTTGTGTTGTTCCTGTTTTTCCTCCTATTCTATAACCTGGAACATAACCCTTTTTAGCTCCTCCTTCTTTTGCATTCAGTTGAAGAAATTCACACAACTTTCTGGATGTATCTTCAGATATTACTTGTCGTCTTACTTCTCTTTCAGACGTCCTTATTATATTACCATTAGGGTCTATAATCTGCTTTACTATATGAGGCTTCACAAGATATCCACCATTTGCAACTGCTGCTGCTGCTACTGCCATTTGTATAGGCGTTATACTAAAGTTTTGCCCAAATGAAGCTACAGCTAAATCCATCGGACCCATACTTCCATCTTTGCTAAAAAAGATTCCATTTGCCTCACCCGGCAAATCTATTCCTGTTTTTTCAGTAAATCCAAATCCATCGTAATATTGATAAAACTTTTGCGCACCTACCATTTGCCCTAAAGAAATAAAAGCTGGATTGCAAGAATTACAAAAGGCCTTTAAAAATGTTTGAGCTCCATGCCCCCCGTGTTTATGACATCTTATTGGTCTAGCCCCCTTAAATGGTACCAAGCTACCAGAACAATTAAACCCAGTATTTTCTGTTACTAAGTTTTCCTCAAGTCCCATTGAAGCTGTAACCATTTTAAAAACTGAGCCAGGCATATATGTATCACTTACAGCTTTATTTCGCCACTGTTTTTCAAGTGCCTCAGCTTTTGCTTTAGCTTTTCCGTCTTCCGGAAAACTTTCTATTTCTTTCTTCATATTATCATCAACTATATCAAACGGATGATTTAAATCATAACCCCCACGAACTGCCATGCCTAAAACATCACCAGTGTTTACGTCCATCATAATGGCTACAGCCTTATTTACAACATTAAAGTTGGCTATTCCTTCTTCAAGATTTTTTTCTAAAAAATGTTGTATAACTTCATCTATCGAAAGAACTAAACTGTTTCCGTTTTTAGCAGGAATCATTTTTTCATAATCAAAAGGCATATCAGTTCCCACTGCATTTCTAGCAGTAACCAATTTCCCACTTTCACCAGTTAAATAATCATTATAATAATTTTCAACTCCAGATAGGCCTTGGCTGTCTGTTCCTGTAAAGCCTATTACAGCCGATGCAAAATCCCCATAAGGGTAATATCTTTTATAATCTTCAACTAACCTTATTCCTGACTTTATTTTGTTTGTTTTTTGGAACTGTATTATTTTGTCTTTTACGTCACTTTCAATTTTTCTTTTTATAACAGTATAATAAGACTTCTTCTTGGCTTTCTCTAATACTTCATTTTTATCAAGCTCCAAAATTTCTGAAAGACCCGTAGCAACCAATTCTTTAGTTTTATTGTCAGGCAAATAGGCAGATTCTAATACAACTGTCCATACTGTAGCACTTTGTGCTAAGGGTTTCATATTACAATCATAAATAGTACCTCTTTGAGCACTTATCTTTGTGTCTTTAAGTTGCTGATCGATTGCCATTTGCTGTAGGTTTTCTCCTTGAAATATTTGAAGTTGAACTAGTCTTGCAATACTTACACCAAACCCTAAAAACATTAATGCCATCAATATAAACAGCGATCGTCTCCACATCCTAATAGTAGTTCCCCTTGCCATATTCCTGCCCCTTTATAAACATTAATGAGAGTCAAGACCTGTCTCAACTCTCTTCCTTATTTTATACTTATTTAAATTATACATTTTATATTCTTAAAAGAATTTAAAATATTTATTTACTTAAAAAACTCACCACTTATCATTTTTAATTGTAGCCTTGTCTCCTTTTGATAAACTAATGTATTCTATTTGCGCCGGATCAATTTTACTCATCTTCAATTCATTTTTTGCATAGTCTTCAACTATAGAAAGTGACAAGTTTGATTCTGTTTTAACTTGAAGTTGTGTATACACACCTTCACTCTCATTTAATTTTTTGGTTACAGAATTTATATTAGCTGTTAATTCAGTTAATTGAACTTGATTATAAACTACAGTTCCAACAATGCCTAAACAAATAAAAGAAAATATACTAACCGCTAACACAAAAAAGGGATTTGTTTTTCTTTTTTTATTAGTTTTTGAGCCTTTATTGGGAAGCTCTAAAACATTATCCTGCTGATTTATTGTAACTTCTTCAAATAATGACAAATCATATGCCACATTTTTTTCTTTTAAAGACACAAAAACTCACTCCTATCTTTAGACATTCCTAATTTTTATAATTTAGCGCATACTCTAAGTTTTGCACTTCTACTTCTTTTGTTTTGCTCTATCTCCTCTGCCGTTGGTTCTATTGCTTTTTTATTAATAAGCTTTGCTTCCGGTTTATTACCACACACACACACTGGAAAATCTGGAGGACATATACACCCTTGGCACCATTTATTCATTCGCTTTTTTACGATTCTATCTTCTAGTGAATGAAAAGTTATAACCGCAAGCCGTCCTTCTGACTTTAAAATTCCAAATGCTGAATCAAGTCCACTTGATAACACGTCTAGTTCCGAATTCACAAATATTCTAAGTGCTTGAAATGTTTTTCTTGCAGGGTGTCCCTCTCGCCTAAACTTTGCTGGAACAGATTCTTTTACAATCTCCGCTAATTCTAAAGTTGTTTTTATTGGCATTTCTTTTCTGTATTTTAATATGTATCTAGCTATGCTCCTTGCAAATTTTTCTTCGCCATAGTTATTTATAATATTAGCGATATCATGTTCTGGCATTTTATTAACAACATCATACGCCGACAGCCCCGTCTTACTCATTCTCATATCTAGTGGTGCATCGTTATGATATGAAAAACCTCTGCTTGGTGTATCCAACTGATGGGAGGACACACCTATATCTAAAAGCACTCCATCAACGGCATCCATGGACAAACTTTTTATAATGTCACTCATATTTGAAAAATTTTCTTGAATTATTATTGAGTTGCTATATTTTGAAAGTCTATCTTTAAGAGCTAAAATTGCATCGGGGTCCTGATCTATTGAAATCAACTTACCAGTAGTTAATCTTGTTAAAATTGCTTCTGAATGTCCACCACCACCTGCTGTGCCATCTACGTATACTCCATCAGGTTTTATGTCCAGAGCCTCTATTGTTTCCTTTAAAAGTACTGGTTTGTGTTCAAATTTCAAAATTGCCCCCCCTTTTTTAGCTATTAAAAAATAGTAGTCATCGTAGTCGCTCTTAAAAACACTTTATGCATACATTTTCAAACACATTCATACTTATTCAGCCATTTTTGTTCTTAATTAAAGTTCAAGCATGTCCATAGCTTCTGCAATGCTTTCTTCAGTCAACTCCGAATTAACTTCTGTCCATCTAGTTGTATTCCAAATTTCTATTCTGTTTGCTGTTCCTATGAAAGTAACATCCTTGATTAAGTTTGCATGCTCTCTTAAAATTTGAGGAATCAAAATTCTTCCTTGCTTATCGGGTTGAACTTCACAGGCCCCTGAAAAGAAAAACCGTTGAAGCCCTCTTGCCTTTGAAATAGGCATCGATCTTACCTTATTTTCAAGGCGTACCCACTCCTCGTTTGATAACAAAAATAAACAGCCATCAAGACCTTTAGTGATATAAAAAAGCGAGCCTAAGTCATCGCGGAACTTTGTCGGTACCGCAACTCGGCCTTTTGCATCAATATTATGTTGGTACTCGCCTATCAACATAATAGCCACACTTAGAGTAAAAGTAAGCTTTTTGATCCACTTATACCTACTTTAACCCACCTTTCCCCACTTAATGCTTATATTATAAACTATTATTTTGTGAAAAGCAATAATAAAATTTAAAAATTTTAAAAAAAGAATAAAAATATTGTATAAACTGGTTATTGACAGTCTGTATTAAATTCCACTTAATCCTTTATTATTTTGTTTAAGATGTATATGTTAAAATGTAAAATTCCTTATAAAGTTCTTTTTTGGCCTTAAATACTTACTTTAAAAACCATTAAACCTTTTTCTTTTTGTATTTTTACATTACCGTATGTTATAATTTATAAAAACGTTATAAAAGGACATATTTTTATGAAAAAATTGATAAGTCAAGTCGGATCTGCTATCGACCACTATAACATGATAAATGACGGCGACAATATAGCCGTCTGTCTATCTGGTGGGAAAGATTCTACTTTTTTACTTTATGCTCTAAATGAAATACAAAAATACCATGATAAGTCTTTTATTTTGAAGGCTATTACCGTTGATCCCTGCTTCAATAATTCGTTTACAGACTTTTCAAAAATTGAAAAGTTGTGTGATAAGTTAAAAATAGAATATGTCATCAAACGAACCAACCTTGCACAGATTATTTTTGATATTAGGAAAGAAAAAAATCCTTGCAGCTTATGCGCTAGAATGCGACGCGGGATTTTACATGACACTGCAAAAGAAAATAATTGTAATAAAATAGCTTTAGGTCATCATTTTAATGATGTAAATGAAACATTCTTGCTAAACCTTTTTAATAATGGAAATATTTCTTGTTTTTCTCCTATAACGTATCTTTCTAGAAAAGACATTTATATGATAAGACCCCTTATTTACTGTACAGAAAGTAAGATAATCGCAGCTATAAAACGTAATTTTTTACCTGTTATTAAAAGTACATGCCCTGCTGATGGACATACAGAACGAGAAAAAATCAAAAATCTAATAAGTGATCTTGAAAAAACTTATCCAAACCTTTCAAAAAAACTTTTTGGTGCTATTCAAAGGTCAAGCATAAGCGGCTGGTAAGCATTTAGTTACATAAAGCTTATTACAAATATAAAAAGTCTTTACTCAATATTAAGTAAAGACTTTTGTTCTAATAATAAATTTATTTATATCTATACCTTTCAGCCTGCATAGTTTTACGTTTGCGCCTAGTTCGTTTATTGTATCGAATAAACATCCATACATAAAATCCTAAAAGTAAAAGTACCACGATGGCCGTCACCTTAAACCAAATAGACATTATTATATTTTTTATAAAATAAATTATAAAAAGGATATTGCTTCTTTTAGCATCTTCTCCTGCCACTAAATCTATTGTTGTAATTGGCGCATTCGCATAAGATAATGTAGCAGTACCAATTTTTTGACCAATTTTTATAGGTGCATTTACAAACTCTGGTTTATCTACCTTTATATCAATACTTGAAGCCACTACATTTTTTGGGAGCATAACAGAATAGTCTTTAGCTGGTACTATCTGCAAGCTATCCTTTTGCCAAGCAAGTTTTAATTTAATATCCCCCATTGGTTTATTTTTATTTATGATTGGTTTTAATTCAAGGTTTTTAAAAGCCCACTGGTAGAGTGCTTTTGTATCAAGCATCGCAACATTATCATTTGGCAAAAAACCACCAAGTGCTACACAAATATAAGTATACCCATTATTACTCGCAGAAGACACCAGACACTTCCCTGCTTTTGAATCAGACCCAGTTTTTATTCCTTTTACATATTTACAATAGTATTTTCCACCTCTTACTGGATCTATTAAACTATTTGTAGTAACGAGTGGATATCTATTTTCGCCTAAAATGTACGAGGTAACCTTTGAAGTTATTTCAACAAAACTTGGCAAAGTCATTGCATATTTTGTAATTTTGACCAAGTCTTTGGCTGTAGTATAATGATCTTCGTTATCAAGCCCGTGTGGGTTAACAAAGTGGGTATTTTGACAATCAAGCTCTTTTGCTTTATCATTCATTTTTTGAACAAATGATCCTATATCGCCATTTCCTACATAGTCCGCTAAAACTAATGCTGCATCATTTCCTGATTTTATCATTAAACAGTGAAGAAGTTGTGAAATAGATAAAGTTTCTCCTGCCTTAATTCCAGACAATGAGCTACCTGTACCCAAAAGCCCTTTTAGAAGTTCCTCTTTTACTACTACGGTAGTATTGTTAAAATCAGAGACATTTTCAGCCACAATAATATAAGTCATAATTTTTGTTATTGAAGCCGGTGCCATTTTTTTATCTGAATTCTTATCATATATAACAGAATCCGTATCCAAATTTATAAGTAATATCGATTCACACGATGGTTCAAAACCTATATTAAAATTATCAGCAAGTACTAATTGAGAAGGTATAAAGCAATATGTCATTATAATAAGGCTACTCAAAAATAAGTGCAGCATTTTTTTTTGCATAGAAATTCTCCTAAACTTATGTTATCATTAAATATATTCTAATCTATATTCTTTATAAGTACAAGTACAATTAACTATTTTTTAAAGTTAAAAAGGGGTATTGCTTTTGATTTATGTAACTGGAGATATGCATGGAAACCCAATAAGATTTAAAGTTAAACAACTTAAAAAACTTAAAAAAGATGACAATTTAATTATTTGTGGCGATTTTGGCTTTATATGGGAAGAAACTTCCTATGAGAAAAGACTCCTAAAAAAAATAGGAAAATTAAAATTTAACACTTTGTTTGTGGACGGTACCCACGAAAATTTTGATTTGTTAAATAAATATGAAACTGTCGACTTTAAAGAGGGGCGCGCAAAAAACATTTCAGGTAATCTTTATCAACTTTTAAGGGGAGAAATTTATAAAATAGATGGGAAAACCATTTTTACTTTTGGCGGAGGAGAAAGCCCTGACAAAGAAATAAGGGCTCAATCAAATAAATGGTGGGAAACTGAACTTCCTTGCATTGCTGAAATGAAAAAAGGTGTAAACAACTTGTGTAAATATAATCGACAGGTAGATTACATAATAAGCCATGAACCCCCAGGAAAAATAAAAAGTTTAATTTATGGTAACGATTTTAATGTTAATATTCTTAATAGATTTTTAGATGACGTTGCAAAAGAAGTTTCATTTAAAGCTTGGTATTTTGGAAGTACTCATATTAATAAAAAGCTCACACAAAAGTATAACGCAATTTTTGATGAAATAATCTCGCTTGATTAAATATTTTTTTAGTATATCCTTTTAAATTAAATGTTGTCTGGTACTTTCCTTTTCAATCACGACTTTTTAGTTTATGTATATAATGGACTAGAGCCCCCTGATTGGAGGAAACTGTTTTGAGGTATAGACACCGGAAGTTACATAAAATTTCACTTCGAAAAAAATTTTTAATCTTTTCTATATTATTTCTAATTTCAGCTATCATGTTAGATCACCAAATGCGACCGCTTATAACTGCCGTTGCAAAAAACCGCGCACAAATAACTTCGGCTACTACAATAAATGATGCTGTTTTAGAAGAAATAAATAAATTTGATATAAATTACTCCGATATAATTACTCTTGAACGCAATGAAAATGGCAAAATAATGGCAATAAATACAAACATAAAAAAAGCAAACATCTTAAAAGCTTCTATAACACTAGTTGTTCAAGAAAGACTTTCATGTATGAAAAAGAAAAATTTAAATATCCCCTTTGGAACGCTAACCGGGACAGAAATATTTAATGGTAGGGGTCCAAATGTTCCTTTAAAGCTTACCTTATCTGGAAGTGTTTTAACAGACTTTAGAAGCAATTTTGAAAGTAGCGGAATAAATCAAACAAAACATCAGTTATATCTTGATATTAGCACAAATGTTTTTGCTATGATACCAGGGTACCCCGTAACAACCGCAATAAATACAAGCGTATTAATAGCAGAAACTATAATTGTAGGTGATGTCCCGACATTTTTTATGGGAAAAAGTTAATATGAAGTCAACATGAAAATATAAGGGCGGTAAAAACACATGAATTTAAATGAAGCAAAAATTTTAATAAAAAAATTAGTAAAGGAAATAGAATTTCACAATAAAAAGTATTATGAAGAGGATATGCCAATAATTGATGATTACGAGTATGATATGCTTTTGCGACAACTTGAAAGCATTGAAGCTAAGTTTCCTGAACTTATAACCTCTAATTCTCCAACTCAAAAGATTGGAGGTTCTGCTTCTGCTAAATTTAAACCAGTCGCACATAAAGTTCCTATGGAAAGTTTGCACGACTCTTTTTCAATTGAAGAGCTAAAAGCATTTGATAATAGACTCCGAGATTCATTTCACAATTTACAGTATGTTGTTGAACCAAAAGTTGATGGGCTTTCTGTATCTGTAGAATATAAAAATGGAATTTTAGTTAAAGGTTCTACTAGAGGCGATGGTATAACCGGTGAAGATATTACAGAAAATTTAAGAACTATAAAATCATTGCCGTTAAAACTAAATGAAGATGTGCCCTATTTAGAAGTTCGCGGTGAAGTTTATATGTCAGAAAAAAACTTTTTAGCACTTGTTGAAGAGCAAGAATTAAATGATGAAAAAGCCTTTAAAAATCCTAGAAATGCTGCCGCTGGTTCTCTTCGCCAAAAAGACGCTAAAATAACAAAAAAAAGAAAATTAGATATAATAATATTTAATGTTCAATCAATTCAAGGAAAAGCCCTCCGCTCTCACAAGCAAGCTCTTGACTACTTAAAAACTCTAGGTTTTTGTGTCCCTCCCACTTATACTCTTTGTGAAAATATAGAAAAAGTTATAGCTGAGATAGAAAAGATATGTAAAACTCGAGGGGAATACAGTTTTAATATAGACGGTGCCGTTATAAAAGTTGATTCATTTGAACTCAGAGAAAAAATTGGTAGTACATCAAAATTTCCTAAATGGTCTGAGGCTTTTAAATATCCACCAGAAGAAAAAGAAACTACACTTTTAAACATAGAAATAAATGTTGGAAGAACTGGAACTTTAACTCCAACGGCTGTTTTTGAGCCAATATTTTTAGCAGGAACCACTGTAAGCCGCGCGGTTTTACACAATGAAGACTTTATAAAAGAGAAGGACATACGCATTGGTGATACGGTTATTGTAAGAAAAGCAGGAGAAATCATTCCTGAAGTTGTATCTGTAAAAAAACATAGTGAAACATCAAAAATTTTTTCAATGCCAAGTGTTTGTCCATCGTGTGGTGCTAATGTTCATAGAGAATTGGGCGAATCAGCAATAAGATGCACAAACACTGGGTGCCCTGCACAACTTTTACGTCATTTAATTCACTTTGTTTCCAGGGATGCCATGGATATCGATGGCTTAGGTCCCGCACTTTTAAAACAGCTAGCAGAAAACAAAATGGTATCTTCCCCTGCCGACTTATACAATCTTAATGAAGCCGAATTAATTAAAATTGAACGCATGGGTAAAAAATCTGTTCAAAATTTGCTAAATGCAATTGAAAAGTCAAAGAGTCAAGATCTTTACAGGTTGATTTTTGCACTAGGGATCTTCCATATTGGAAAAACTGCAGCAAAAATACTTGAGGAAAATTTTTCATCAATAGATGAACTGCAAAAAGCGAGTATTGAAAAACTTTCAGGCATTGAAGGTTTTGGCGAAATTATGGCACAAAGTGTTATTGACTATTTTAGTTTAGAGCAAAACCGTGAATTAATAAAAAAATTAAAAGATTTAAATCTAAAGACTACATCAACAAGAAAAAATAATGGTAATTTATTTCTTGGTAAAACTTTTGTACTCACTGGCGCTCTCCCATCTTATACACGAGAACAAGCCTCTGAGCTAATTGAAAAAGAAGGCGGAAAAGTATCAAATAGTGTATCTAAGAAAACATCTTATTTATTAGCCGGAGACGATGCTGGAAGTAAACTTACAAAAGCACAAAAACTAGGCGTTAATATTATTTCAGAATCCGAGTTTATTAACATGTTACAAAAGCAATAATAAGTGCAGTTTATCTTTTAAAACATTTTGCTAAACATAATAAGACGGTACCTCTATTTTAGAATTATCATTTTGTTCCTGTGCAAAAAAAGACTTTTTCACCCTGTGCCTTTTTAAAGATAAAAGCCTAAACCTATTATATCTTTGTATAAATATAAAGGGTAAATTTGTTAATAATATTAGCAAGGTAAAAATTATGCCTATTTTAAATTCATTAAAAATAGTTATTGGAAATGCTATTATCATACACATTTTATGATTCCATTCTGCTCGACAAGTTTCTAGAATAAACCTATTTATATAAATTAAATTTTTTTCTGAAAAACGTCTCTTAGAGAATCCATTTTTTGAAATATATTGTGGCAAAACTTCTTTCCACTTTTTTATTTTTAACTTTTCATTGTAAAATTTTCCGCCACACTCGAAGTTTCGTGCTTTATATGGTTTTTTTTGTGGGTTAAAAAAAGAACTTTTCATTTGTCTACAAAGAAAAAAAATATATATATTCCAAAAAAGAATTATCAAAACATTTAATACAACCGTTTTACTTAAGCTCATGTTTCTAATCACATATATCACTTCCTTTTAGTTGTTCTGATACTATTATTTACTTTATTTAATTTAAAAATGAACTTATATCAAAGCAACTTAATGGCATTACTTTTAATTAAATTTTTCTAAATAAAAATTGAATTAAAAATATATTATCCATTTTCGTAAACATTTTGGATAATTTTAATATAAAAAAGCTTCTTTTCTGGCACCCTACTGATTATAACACTTGACATTATTTTTCAAGGTAGACTATAATAACATTGTGTACCAGCTAATTTTAATGGAGTGTGTTAAACAATGATTGAAAGACTTAACTTAGAACAACTAGGAATGGTATCCGGAGGAAGCCTCTACTGCATATTTCGCGATGACATGGTTTTGGTCTGCTATACAGATTTTATAAACAACCCTGAAAGGAAAAAATGGGTCCTTTATAAAAGTTGGGAAGACGCTAGTGTAGATGCGTTGAATTACGATGCTCGTGGGCTTGAAAGTTTTCAGCAATCAGCACCTATTTATCCTTTTATGGTAAAGCGTGCAGAAATCGAAGAATTTGAAGATGAGAACTAATTAAGTAATTTTTTAATAATCTTCGCCAAAGAATGATATAGCATTGAAATCCAAATTTACTTTAGGCTTTTTGGGAAACAAGAGGATAAAATAAAAGAATGGAAATTGAAATTGCTCAATTTCCTATATAACAATTATAAGTGAAAAAATTTATACAAATTTTTTCACTTATAATTGTTTTGGCCCTACAGTTGCTAAATTTCTAATTTATTTTACACCACAAAATGGGGATTTTTATCGCTATTATATCGTTAAAACTTGAATCAAATCTCACTTCTAACATAGGGTTTTCTACAATAAAAAATGAGAGGTTAATCACCTCTCATTTTTTATTATTATATTAAATAATTTTAGTAAATTTTTCAATATCCTTGGGAAGTTCACTTCTATCTGAAGAAACTGAAAAGACTAAATTTATATCAGTTGAATCCAACACTCTACTAACCTTTTTAATAAAGTCTTCGAAAATTTCAAAGTCCTCTCCACCTATTTTAAGAGTTGAATCTACAAATATATCTGTAACATCATAATTTTCTGCATATATACCACAAATAAATCCAAAAAGACTTTCGAAACTCGTAATTCCATAGACAGCAGTATTAACTAGCTTTACATCGTGGTTAACATCATAAGTTAACTTGTTTCCTTTTTCTATAAACACAACATTACCATTAGAGTTTTGTACTGCACCATTTGCCATGTCAACCAACTTTTTTGTCTTTCCTAAACCCTTTTTACCTACTATTAAACTAATCATAATATAAACCTCCTAATATTAATGAACTATAGCAAAGTTGTTATCAGTGTCAACTTTTCCCTAAAAGCTCAAACATATTTTTTTTATATTTTTCAACCCCAGGTTGGTTAAACGGATTAACTCCCAATAAATATCCTGAAATCGCGCAAGCTTTTTGCAAAAAGTATATCAAATAACCCAATTCAAACTCACAAACCTTTGGAATATTAAAAATTATGTTTGGCACATTACCTTCGGTATGAGCTAAAATAGTCCCAATCGCTGCTTTTTTACACACATAAGAAATTGTCTTGCCTGATAAAAAATTAAGGCCATCAAGATCACCCGGTTCTGTGTCTATAACAAAATCACAGTGTGGCTCATCTATCAACAAAACCGTTTCAAATATATTTCGTCTACCGTCTTGAATAAGTTGCCCCATTGAATGAAGATCTGTTGAAAAAATCATTGAAGCTGGAAACAAGCCTTTTCCATCTTTTCCTTCACTTTCCCCAAACAATTGTTTAAACCATTCACTCATCATGCTAAAATTTGGATCATAACTTTCTAAAATTTCTATCTCTTTACCTTTTTTATAAAGAATATTTCTAATTGCTGCATATTTATAACAATCATTATTATTCAATTCAGGGTCTAATAGTTCATCTTGTGCATGTTTAGCTCCCAGCATGAAGTTATCTATATCAATTCCCGCTACTGCAATAGGCAAAAGCCCAACAGCAGTTAATACAGAATACCTCCCACCTACGTCATTTGGTATAACAAATGTTTCATAACCTTCTTTGTCAGCTAAATTTTTTAAATTTCCGTGTTCTGCATCAGTCGTACAATAAATACGTTTCTTAGCCTCTTCTTTACCGTATTTATCTTCTAGTAATTTTTTAAAAACCCGAAAAGCTATTGCTGGTTCTGTCGTAGCTCCTGATTTTGAAATCATATTTATCGAAACATTTCTTCCAGCACATATTTTAATAAGCTTATTTAAGTTTTCAGGACATATATTGTTACCTGCAAAATATATATCAGGTGTTGTTTTATACAAAGCATTATAGTGCTGTGATTTTAAAAATTCGATTACTGCTCTAGCCCCCAGATAAGAACCACCAATTCCAATCACTATAAAAATGTCTGTATCATCTTGTATTTTTTTTGCGACCGTTTTTATTCTATCAAATTCATCTTTGTCATATTCTGTTGGAAGCTCGACCCATCCGGTAAATTCGTTGCCTAACCCAGTTTTTGAATGAAGTAAATCATGCGCTGTTCTTACAAAAGGCGATATTGATTCATACTCATAATCACTTATAAATCTGTCTAAATATTTTGTATTGAGTTTTGTAGCCAAATTTGTTTTCTCCCTCCTACAAACCTTAAACATATTTTACAATATACTATTTTTATTTGCAAGTTAAAATAATAAACACTTTATAATCAGTTTACCTAAAAAAGGTAGACTGAGCACAAGGCTTATTAAATTGCCAATATACTTTTTAAAAACTTTTTTATAGCTAATTCAAAGTTTATTTCATCAACTGGCTCATCGGCCACTATTTTATACTCCACTAATACTTCATCTTCTACTTTATAAATAAGTTTTCCTAAAACTTGCCCTGTTTCAACCGGTGCCCTCACTTCATCTGCAATTTCAATAGAATTAGTGACATTCTTTTCTTGTCCTTTAGGAATCAATACATCACCAAATTTCTCAAACTTAACGTTTACAAAAGGATTCATTCCATTGCAAACTTTTACTGGTGTTAATAAATTGTCTTCTACAACAGGGGTTAACATAGTATAGTTTGCAAAGCCATAGTCCAATAACATTGAAGCATCTGAAAACCGTTCTTTAGCAGTTTTATCTCCTAAAACAACTGCTATCAAACTCAACTTGTCTCTTTGGGCTGTTGCAGATATACAGCACCCCGCGCCACTTGTTGTTCCTGTTTTAAGCCCGGTTATACCACGATAAGTCTTTAAAAGTTTGTTTGTATTAACAAGTTGTGTCTTCCCATCTCTTAAGTAATCTATCCATATTGAGCTATAATCAAAAATCAACTTATGTTTTATTAATTCCCTTGACATAATTGCAATATCATAAGCACTAGTAACGTGCCCTTCTTCATCAAGACCATTACAATTTTTAAAAACTGTATCACTCATTGAAAGTTCGCTAGCCCTTTTGTTCATTTGTGAAACAAATATGTCTTCAGAACCTGATATATGCTCTGCTAAAGCCACCGCTGCATCGTTTGCTGATGCAACAACTACAGCTTTAATAAGTTCATGTACTGTCATACTCTCGCCAACTTCAAGCCAAATATCAGACCCACCCATACTTGAAGCATGCTCGCTTGCTGTTACGTTTTCTGCCAACGAAATCTTCCCTGAATCAAGCGCTTCCATAACTAAAAGCAAAGTCATCACTTTAGTAATCGAAGCACAACTTCTTATTTCTTTTGGATTTTTCTCATACAATACTTTTCCAGATGTAGCTTCAACAAGAATTGCTGATGGTGCCGCAATATTCATTTCAACTTTAGCAAAAACATCTATTGGAAACAAAAATGGTATTAATATTACAGTTAAAAAGGCTACAACAAATTTTAAAAATCTGGTTTTAAAAGAAAAAAACATAGCTTATAAATCACCTTTCCATACTATTTTCACAATAATAAATAGTATGTCTTAAATTTATAAACTATGCTTTGAGTATGTTTATTATATTACAGAAGAGCAAAAATGCTCCTTGTCCTTAATTTTAATTATCAAGCTTTTTGCTGTTAACAGACTTTTCTATTAATTCTTTTAATTCCTCTACGCCTTCACCAGTTTGTGAAGAAAAAACTAAAAAATTTATTCTTTTATCTCCAAAATGTTTTTCCAACTCAAGTAAGCGTTCATTTCTCTGCGTTTTATTTAGTTTATCACTCTTTGTTAATACAATAATAAAATTAAAATTATTCATTTCTAAATAATTTATCATATTAAGGTCATCTTTTGTAGGCATATGCCGCATATCAACAATTTGTATTACTAAGGTTAAGTTTCTGCCTGCATTAAAATACCCTTCAACCAATTCAGCCCAACGTTGTTTTTCGTTTTGCGAAACCTTAGCAAATCCATACCCAGGCAAATCAACAAACCTAGCATCTCCTAAACTATAAAAGTTAATTGTACCTGTCTTCCCTGGTTTTGAGCTAACCCTGGCTAAAGACTTTCTATTCAATAGTTTATTTATTAGCGATGACTTGCCAACATTTGAGCGACCTGAAAAAACTATTTCTGGAATGGTTGATTTTAATAGTTGATTTGGCTTTCCAAAAGCTGCTTCAAATGTAGCATTATTATAATTCATATTGTAACTCCCTTTACGTTGTTAAACATACACCCGAATCTAGTCCTTTTTTTCTCTTCGTCAACATGCTCTTATTCAAAGAATTGAATTTATTAGATACCAATGAATTTTTTAAAACTATATCCATATTATCTGCTACGATAAATTTCATCTTTGATTTTACAATTGAATCTAACTCGGATAAATCCGATTCATTTTCTTTTGGTATTATAACTGTATCAACACCAGCTCTATAAGCTGCCATTGTTTTTTCACGAAGCCCACCAACTGCTAAAACTCTGCCCCTTAAAGTTATTTCACCAGTCATTGCAGCATTTTGCTTAACCGGTATTCCAGTTAACGCTGAAACTATTGCTGATGCTAAAGTTACACCGGCTGATGGTCCATCTTTTGGTGTTGCTCCTTGCGGCACATGTATATGAATATCAAGTTTATTGTAAAAGTTAGGATCAATACTAAACTGCTTTGCATTACTTCTTATAAAACTAATTGCTGTTTGTGCTGATTCCTTCATTACATCACCAAGTGAACCCGTTAGTTTAACTTTACCAGTACCTGGCATAGTAGCAACTTCAACCGAAATGGTTTCTCCACCCACTTTAGTCCAAGCTAACCCTGTAGAAACTCCAACTTGTACCTTAGTTTTTAATTTATCCGGCAAAAACTTTCTTGGTCCTAACATCTCTTCTAAATCTTTGGTGTTTATAGAAATTCGCTGTTTTTCTCCGGAAACAAATGTCTTTGCAGCTTTTCTCATTAGATTAGCTATTGTTCTTTCGAGGGTTCGAACACCAGCCTCCCTGGTGTAGCAAGTTATTAATTCACGAAGTGCTGCTTCTGAAATTTTAAATTCGCCCTTAGTTATACCATGCTTTTTTAGTTGCTTGGGAATTAAGTGCTCTTTTCCTATATGGTATTTTTCTTCTGATGTATAACTAATAAGCTCTATTACGTCCATTCTATCAAGTAACGGTTCTGGAATTGATTCATAATTATTCGCAGTAGTTATAAAGAAAACCTCGCTTAAGTCAAAAGGCATATCAACATAGTGGTCATAAAATGAATAGTTCTGTTCAGAGTCTAAAACTTCTAAAAGCGCTGACACCGGGTCACCAAATTGATCTTTACCAAGCTTATCTATTTCATCAAGTAAAATTAATGGATTTTTACTTCCTGCTGACTTAATAGCCGTAATTATTCTGCCAGGCATAGCTCCAACATAAGTCTTTCTATGGCCTCGAATATCAGCTTCATCGTGAACCCCACCAAGCGAAATTCTAGCGTAACGCCGCCCAATAGCCTTTGCTATAGATTTAGCAATAGAAGTTTTTCCTACTCCAGGCGGGCCAACAAGACAAATTATTTGCCCATTGGCATCGTTTGTTAATTTTCTAACAGCTAATGTTTCAATTATTCTTTCTTTAACTTTACTAAGGCCATAATGGTCCCTATCTAAAATTGCTTGTGCTCGACCTAAATCAATTTTTTCCTTTGTTTTTTTGTTCCAAGGCAAGTCAAGGCACAACTCAATATAATTTCTTATAACATTTGTTTCTTGTGACCCAGGTTGCATGTTTGAAAGTTTTATGCATTCTTTAGTAAGCTGATCATGTACGGATTTTGGTAGTTTAAGTTTTATTATTTTCCCTTTTAGTTCCTCTGACTCAGTCTGAAAATCCTTTTCACCTAATTCTTCAGAAATAATTTGCTTTTGTTCTCTTAAAAAGTACTCCTTTTTCCCTAATTCTATTTTGTCTATTAATTTTAAATTTAAATCTTGTTCTATAGATAAGATGTTAAGTTCATTTAAAAGCAGGCCCATTAAATCCTCAAGCCGTTCCAACACATCTGTTTTATTTAATAAATCTTGTTTAACCTTATAGTCAAAATTCAGGTTTGCCGCCAAATAATCAGCAACTTTACCCGGATCTTCGCATGAGCTAACTCCAATTATAAGATCTGGAGATATCATAGGTGACAATTTTACATACTCTTTAAATATGGTTCTTATTGTTCTAAGAGATGCAACTTCTTCTAAACTATCTTTTGTTTGTTCGTCTTCACAAACTAAAACTTCAGCTTCCATAAAAGGCTTTTCACGAACAAGTGCACTTATTTTTCCTCTGCCATGTCCTTCAACTAAAACTCTAATAACGTTACCTTTTTGCCTTAAAACTTGTTTAACCTCAGCAAAAACACCAACTGGGTTTAAGCCTTCTAATTTCGGGTCTTCTTCTTTTACGTCCTTTTGTGTGACAACAAAAATTCTTTGATTATTATTCATAGCCTCATTTAAAGCAGCAATAGATTTTACCCTACCGACATCAAAACTTAATATCATTCCCGGAAAAAGGACTAAACCCCTAAGCAGTAAAACAGGTAATTTTATTTTAGAAAAATCTTTTTCAAAAAGTTCACTCATAAGAATCGCCTCCTATCATAAAAAATGCTAAAAGGACTGCAGGTGTAATTCCTCAATCCTTTTAAAAATAAATGATATATCTAATACTAAAATTTAATAAAAATCATTTTAAACAAATATGCTATAAATCAATATCCTCAGGAAACTGAGCTTTCCATCTCAGGGTTGGAATTAATAGTGATATTAACAGGTTTTCTTTTTTTGTTGCGTATAATAGTTGCATCTTCATTTTTATTAACTGTATCCTTTGTTATAACTATTTTTTCAACTGTATGGTCTCCAGGCGTTTCATACATAAGATCTGTTAAAATATCCTCCATAATTGAACGAAGACCTCTGGCACCAGTTTCTCTTTCTAGTGCCTTTTTAGCAATTGCTTCTAAAGCATCCTCTTCAAACTCTAAGTCAACATTATCAAGTTTAAATAATTTTTTATACTGCTTTATCATTGCATTCTTAGGTTCGATCAATATTTTAATTAAAGCTTCCTCGTCAAGCCCATCTAAAGAAGTTATAACTGGGAGTCTTCCTATTAATTCAGGAATTAATCCATATTTGACTAAATCGTGCGGAACAACATCTTTCATCCATGCTGTAGTATCCATTTCTTTTTTAGATTTTACAGGCACTCCAAACCCCATAGAGGAAGAACCGGTTCTTTTGCCAACTATCTTTTCAAGCCCATCAAAGGCTCCTCCACAAATAAATAAAATATTTGAAGTATCAATATGAATAAATTCTTGTTGAGGGTGTTTTCTACCACCTTGTGGCGGAACATTTGAAACTGTTCCTTCAAGAATCTTTAAAAGAGCTTGCTGAACACCTTCTCCACTAACATCTCTAGTGATTGAGGGATTTTCAGATTTTCTTGATATTTTATCAAGCTCATCGACATATATTATACCGTGTTCAGCTTTTTCAATATCAAAATCTGCTGCCTGGATAAGTCTTAACAAAATATTTTCAACGTCTTCTCCAACGTAGCCGGCTTCAGTTAACGTTGTGGCGTCGGCTATTGCAAACGGCACATCCAAAACCTTTGCTAATGTTTGAGCTAAAAGAGTTTTTCCAACCCCTGTAGGCCCTAGCAGCAAGACATTGCTCTTTTTTAATTCAACATCGTCATCCTCTTGACCAAAATATATTCTTTTATAATGATTGTATACAGCGACAGAAAGTGTAATTTTTGCTAAGTTTTGACCTATAACGTAGTCATCCAGCATATGCTTTATTTCTTTAGGTTTAGGTAAAATTTTAGGGTCATCCGATACTTTTTTACATTTTCCAAGACTTGATATTTCCTCGTCTTCAAGAATAGACTTACAAAGGCTAACACATTCATCACAAATATAAACTCCAGGTCCAGCTATAAGTTTAATTGCCTGATCCTGCGGCTTATTACAAAATGAGCAACAAATATGTTTTGTATGCTTGCCATCTTTTGTCGCCATAAAATCACCTTCTTTTATCTTTCGTATATAACTTTATCAATAATTCCATAATTTAAAGCTTCTTCAGCTGTCATAAAGTTGTCTCGCTCTGTATCTCTAGCAATGACTTCATATGGTTGGCCAGTCTTTTCAGAAAGAATTGTATTGAGACGTTTTTTCGTCTGAATAATGTGATCAGCGTGAATCATTATATCAGTAGCCTGTCCCTTAGTTCCGCCACTTGGTTGGTGAATCATTATATCGCTGTTTGGGAGTGCAAAGCGTTTTCCTTTTGCTCCCGCTGCTAATAAAAATGAACCCATGCTGGCAGCCATTCCCATACAAATCGTTGAAACATCACATTTTATATATTGCATTGTATCATAAATTGCAAGGCCGTCTGTAACAGAGCCACCAGGGCTATTTATATAAAGATTAATGTCTTTTGAAGGGTCCTGTCCTTCAAGGTATAAAAGCTGAGCAACAATTAAACTTGCTGTTGTATTATTTACCTCTTCTGCTAAAATTATTATCCTATCGTTTAAAAGTCTTGAAAAAATATCATAAGAGCGCTCGCCTCTATTGGTCTGTTCTACAACATACGGCACCAAGCTCATAAATGGTCTATTATCTTTGTTCATAAAAATCTTTCACCTCTAACTATTAATTACTAAACACTTGCACTTATTATTTTAAGTTATGCAATAAAAACTTAACTGTTTAAAATAGTGATAAACTTACACCACAAATAATTAACATTTACTTAAACTAATATTCAGCTACATAAGAATATTTATTTTTTTACTGCATTCCCTCTTAAAAAATCTATCGCTTTCTCGCAAGAAAGGTCTAAGCCTAAATCTTTTTCTGAAATGATTGATTTAATTTTGTCCACGCCTAACTTATACAATTCTGAAAACTCTTTATATTTATTTTCAAATTCTTCTTCTGTTGGGACTAAATTTTCTAATTCAGCTATTTTTTCAAGGGCAAGCCTTAATTTTACTTGACGTTCTGCCATTGGTCTAAATTCTTCTTTAAAGCTTTGTGCATCCATACCTGTATATTTCATGTAAGTTGTCATGTCAAGCCCTTGTGAACTCAACCTATTAGCAAAATCTTTTAAATTTTCATTTACTTTTTGTTCAAACATAGCTTCTGGAATTTCAGCTTTTAAAAGGCTTATAACTTTGTCAATAATCTTATTGTCAAAATCGTCTTTTGATTCACTCTCTTTTTTTTCAGCAAGCTTAGCTTTTAAGTCAGCTTTATATTCTTCAAGTGTATCAAATTCACTAATGTCTTTAACAAACTCATCATCAAGTTTTGGCAATTCCTTTTCTTTAATCTCATGTAAATTTATTTTAAATACACAGGGTTTCCCAGCTAAATTTGGGGCCGCATAATCTTCGGGAAATGTTACATTTATATCAAATTCTTCATCTTTATGGTGACCGATAATTTGATCCTCAAATCCTGGTATAAACTGATTCGATCCTAATTTTAAGCTATGGTTTTCAGCCATTCCACCTTCAAATTCTTTGCCGTCAACAAAACCTTTAAAATCAATAACAACGATATCCCCATTTTGTGCAGCTCTATCTTGAACTTCAATAAACCGAGCACTTTTTTCTCTTTGAGAATCTATCTCTTTTTCTAAATCTTCTTCTGTAACTTCACTGGATTTTTCAGAAATTTCAAGGCCTTTGTAATTATCAATGTTAACTTCTGGTTTAACAGTAACGCAAGCCTTAAAGATAAAACCGTCTTTTCCTATTTTAACAATATCAAAATCAATTTTATCATTAATTACATCAAGTTTTGCTTCTTCAATAGCTTCATCAAGTGCCTTTGGATATATATCGTTTACAGCATCTTCATAAAAAACATTTTCCCCATAATATTTTTCAATGAAAGCTCTTGGAGCTTTTCCTTTTCTAAATCCAGGAATTAAAATTTTCTTACGATTTTTCAAAAAAGCTTTATTCACAGCATCCTCAAAATCTTGCTGATTAATTTCAACTTCCAATTCAAAACGATTTGTATCTATTTTATTCGATGACTTTAAATTCATTTTTATCCTCCCAAAAATTACAATTTTATCCCGTATATTATATCACAAAAAAACTAGTTTTTCTACACCTTTTACTAATGCACAAAAAACCTTTTTAACCTCCTACTAAAACCGGCGTAAACTTTAAATAATCACATGAAATAAGTTTAAAATCTATTCCCTTATATTCACCTTCAATTACTCGCTTAGCAGCATTTTTTCCATGCACATGGCCATAATAGCATTTTTTTATATTGTGACTTATTAAAACACTCATAATTTCTTCGCATTCAAAGTCTCCATAAACTGGCGGATAATGCAAAAATGCAACTGGCTGTGCACCCGTTTGTTCAGCTAATTTAATGGATGTTTCTAATCTCCCAACCTCCCTTTTTAAAACCTTAATATCCTCATCGGTTGATGAATCAAAAAACCACCCTCGAGTACCACAAACAGCAAAATTTTCTACAACATTTGTTGAGTTGAATATCACTGATATTGAATTAAAAGAGTTTTCAGCAAAATATGTATCCATCTTCTTCCTTGAAGTCCACCAATAATCATGGTTTCCTTTTATTAAAAGCTTCCTGCCTGGTAATGACTCTATAAAAGCAAAATCTTCGTAGCTCTCATCTAGCCTTTTTGCCCAAGATATATCACCGGCTATAACAACTGTATCATTGTCTGTAACCTTTTTTCTCCAATTTGACTCTAGTTTTTCAGTATAGTTTTCCCACCCAGGAAAAATATTCATAGACTTTATTTTACCAGTAGAAAAGGCTAAATGTAAATCTGCTATAGCATAAAGTGCCATCCATTTTCCCCCATTTAAAATTAAACACGATCTTTAAAAAAATTAAACGCATTGTTAAAAAATATATCATCCACAAGGCCTTGTTTATAACCTTCTTTTAAAAACAATTCATATAAACTTTCCATATCTTCAATGCCCCTTAAATCATTTGGTATATCGGTACCATCAAAATCGCTGCCCATACACAATACTTTTTCGCCGCCCAAAGACAAAAAATGATCTGCATGGCGTATTATATCATACATAGTGGCTTCTTTTGAGCCATTTAAAAAACCTTTTGAAAAATTTAATCCAACAAGCCCACTTTTATCTTTCATTATTTTAAACTGATCATCCGTTAAATTTCGCCTATGGCTACAAATTTTTCTTGAATTTGAATGGCTAGCTACAATTGGCCCACTTGCAGTTTCAATAACATCATAAAACAGCTTGTCACTTGCGTGCGAAATATCTATAGCTATTTTAAAATCTTCCATTTTTTTTATAACTTCTTTGCCAAACGGTGTAATCCCTCTACAATTTTCAACTCCAACTCCAGAACCTATTTCGCAGTCACCATTCCATGTCAGTGTAATCATCTTTACACCGCAATTATGTAAATAATCAAGATTATCAATGTTACCGCCTAAAACAGAACCACCTTCAACAGTTAAAATTACACCACAACTATTTTCTTTTTCTGCTTTATCAAAATCCGACTTTTCTTTGCATAAAAAAAGTTTATCTTTATTTTCTTTTATAGTAGCATCTAGCTTTTCTTTCGCTCTACAAAATAAATTCAAAGCCTTGGCTTCTCTTATCTCATCCGGGATCCAAACAGCAAAACATTGAATCCATGGAAAATATTTAAGCCCTTTATCTATTGAAATATGAAACGAAGGCTCAAATAAAGTTTTATCTTCTTTCAAGGCTTTATACAGCGTGTCACAATGCAAATCAAAAAGTTTCATCATACTCATCCCTCCAAGAAAAAGCATTTTCTATATGGTTAATCTTTATAAATTTTTTGCCACACTTATTGTCATAATTAACTTCCACAACATCAAACCTAGGTTGAAGCTCTGTGTGATTCTTATTCAAATACATCATGGCAGTTTTTATAATTTTTTTCTGTTTTTTTGTGTCAACGGATTCAACTCCCGATATAATTGAATTACCTTTTCTAGTTCTTACCTCAATAAATACAATGTATTCACTGTTTTTTACTATTATATCAATTTCTCCAAACCGACTGTGAAAATTTCTTTCTACAAGGCTATAACCTTTTTGTTGCATATACTTTGAAACAAACTCTTCTCCAAAATTACCAATAATTTTATTCATTCTCTTCTTTTCCTAAAATTTTCTTTAAAAAGCTTTTTCTATGTATGATAGACGGACCATATTTTTTAAGAGCTTCAACATGAAGCTTCGTCCCATATCCTTTATGTTTTTCAAAACTATATTGAGGATATTCGTGGCTTAATTTCACCATAACCCTATCCCTTGTAACCTTGGCTAAAATTGACGCTGCTGCAATTGAGGCTGAAAGGGAATCACCTTTTACAATAGTTCTAGTGGGGATATTAAGATTTGGCGCACGGTTGCCATCGATTAGAGCTAAATCCGGCTTAGTGTTCAGCCCCTCTACAGCGCTTTTCATAGCTAAAAATGTAGCATTTAATATATTAATATCATCAATTTCAACTTCGCTAGCAGAGGCTATACTAAAAGCTCTTGCATTTTTTATAATTTGGTCATAAAGAAGCTCTCTTTTTTTTGCACTAAGCTTTTTAGAATCATTAAGGCCATCAATCATAAAGTTTTGTGGCAAAATAACCGCTGCTGCATAGACCGGTCCCGCTAAAGGTCCTCGCCCTGCTTCGTCAACTCCACAAACTATCGCATAACCATCTTCAAAAGCTTTTTTTTCATATAAAAGCCAATCTTGTTCCGCTACCATAATAGTCTCCCTTTTTTATATTAGGCCTGTAACCTACTTTGATTTTGGTGGGTTTTCTAAAGTAATGCTGCCAAGCTTTGCACTCCTAAATTCATCTAGCACCATAATTGCGGCTCTTTCAGTATCAATCTCCCCACCCGATATCAGCATACCTCTTTTTTTGCCTATAAGTTTTAATAAGTCTAGCCCCGACAAATCGGCTAGTTCATCTTTTACCTTTTCTAACTTATACCGGATATTTATATTCCCACCAAAGTCTTTTTTTAAAAAGTCTAAAAGTCGAATTGCTAAATGTTCTGTATCTAATATTTCGTCTTTTACAGAACCACAAAAAGCTAATTTTTCCCCAACTAATTTGTCTTCAAATTTTGGCCACAATACACCGGGAGTATCTAAAAGGTCAAAGTTTTGACCAATAGTAAACCACTGGTTACCCCTTGTAACTCCAGGCCTATCTTCTGTTTTTGCTCTTGCTCCTTTGGCCATTTTATTTATAAATGAGGATTTTCCCACATTTGGTATTCCAACTACCATTACCTTTATATTTTTATTAATTATGCCTTTCTTTTTTGCTGATTCTATTTTTTCTTTAAGTAAACTTTTAACGCAAGGAATGAACTTTTCAAGGCCTCTGCCAGACTTGCAATCAACTGCAATTGCTAATTTCCCTATTGATTTATAATATTCCAGCCACATATTAGTTGCTTTTTTATCTGCCATATCGCATTTATTTAAAATAATAATTCTTGGCTTATTTAAAATAATTTTATCTAAATCGGGGTTTTGGCTACTAAGCGGCAATCTTGCATCTACAATTTCAGCTACAACATCAACTAATTTTAAGCTCTGTTCTATTTTCCTTTTGGTTCTTGTCATATGCCCAGGAAACCATTGAATTGTCTCAGCTTCACTCATATTAACTGTCCTCACTTTTTAATCTTTTTCCAACCTATTTCATTATAATTTTTCCCGTCTAAGTAATCTATTATGGATTGTTTTCTATCCGGTATTAATTTTTCCGGAAGTTTATTAATTGGGAACCAACACAAATCAGAGCACTTTTCTGGCTCTTTTATTTGTGGTTCTCCATTAAAGTTCTTAACAAAAAAATATGTATAACTATAAGTGACGTCCAAACAAACATGCGATAACAATGAAAACTTTAAATCTTCTTGCTTCACATCTATCCCTATCTCTTCTTTTGCTTCACGTGCAGCTGCCGTTGTCATAGATTCACCCTTTTCAACATGCCCACTTGCCGCACAATCCCACCAGTCATCCTTATAGCCTGTGTTTTGTCTCTTTTGAAGCAAAATTTCTCGAGTCCCTTCATTATTTCTTTCTAAAAGTATTATTACAGCACTAGGAATTTTAAATCTTTCTCTCATTATTTTCTCCTTTTTAAATTTTGTAATTACATAAAAGTTCCAACTTTTGTAAAACTAATTACGGTGATGTTTTAATGAAAAAGTTGTTGCAGGATTTTTCTATATTTACATTTAGTGGTGCTTTATATACTTCAATGGAGATAATTTTTCGTGGCCGCAGCCACTTTTCTATGTTTTTAGCTGGTGGCATTTGTTTTTTAATACTTTTTAAGTTGTATAAAAAAAACTTACAATTATCTATGCCAGAAAAATGCATAATTTCCGCAATCGTAATTACAAGCATAGAGTTTATTGTTGGTAGCGTTGTAAACTTGTGGCTTAATTTAAATGTGTGGGATTATTCCTGCATTTCTGGAAACGCTTTAGGGCAAGTGTGTATATTATACTCTGTTTTGTGGGGTTTTTTAGGCATCCCCATTTCTTATTTTTCAGATAAAATAAGTTCCTGGCAAAGTGCTGTTAAACTAAGCTCTACAAATTAAAATATTAATTAATTAAAGTTTTTAATTGCAAAAGATGTGCGCCGCGAAAGTTTGAACTTTGAAAGTGCGAAAGCAGCGCACACTTTAAAGTTTTCAGATTTTCTGTTCTATAATTTATTTTATTCGTGTTTCTCTCTATGAGCTAAATTATCATCATACCGTTGCATATATACACTTTGTACTAGCCCAAGCCCCAAATACAAACACGCAGCAGATGACCCACCTGCGCTAAAAAATGGAAGCGTTACACCTATTACTGGCAATAAACCCAGGCACATACCAAGGTTAAAAACTGTTTGTGATACTACCATTCCTAAAAAGCCAAAACACATATAACTTCCCATATTGTCAGACGAATCAAACGCTATTTTAAGCGTCCTTAAAAACATTGCTAAAAGTAATAAAACTATTATGATGCAGCCAATAAATCCTAATTCTTCCCCGGCAACGGAAAAAATAAAGTCACTTTGTTGAATTGGTACGGATCCATATCCTACTCTTGGACCATGAAAAAGCCCTTGCCCAAAAATTTTGCCAGAACCAATTGAAAGTTTCCCTTGACTTTGTTGAAATCCAATCCCCAGCGGATCAGATTCCGGATTCAGCTGGCTAAGCAACCGTTGTTTTTGATAATCTGCCAATACATAATTCCATAAAAAAGGAATGGATACAACCCCTGCTACAAACAAGCCAACAAAGTATCTAAGTTGAACTCCTGCAGCAAACGCCATAAACAAAAACATAAAGGAGAATATTATAGCCGCGCCATCATCACCTTGTAAGTGGGTAAGGGCTATTGGAACTATGGCGTGCATGCCTAGAAATGCTAATTGTTTTATTGATTTTAATTCATCTTTGTCTTTTACTTCCGACAAATGTTTTGAAAATGTAATTATAAAACCAATTTTAGCTAGTTCTGATGGTTGAAAAGTAACCCCGCCAGGCAGTTTGATCCATGCCTTTGCATCAACCCCAGAATTGCCAGTAACCGATGTCCCAAAAACAAATGTGCAAACTATTAGAAACAGACAAATCCCAGCAACAATATACCAATAATTAGCTATTACCCGATAATCTGATTTTGTTATCAAATACGCCCCTATGTAGCCCACAATAACTGAAACTAACTGTGTCTTAAAATAACTAAAATTACTATTTCTAGATACACTCAAAAGCAGCAGCAAAGAATAAATGGAAATTGAAATTGAAATAAACCAAAAAACTTTATCAGTTCTATCAAAATAACTTTTTAAGTTAACAGAAAATTTTTTCATAAGTTCCCTCCACATGCACAATTATATTACCAAGTCAACATAAGATCAAGCAGAATTAAAAAAGGCAGGCTTTACATTAGGCCTACCCGTCTTTCTGAAAGCTTTTCTGATATTTTCTGGTAGAATGATTTGTCTTCCAAGTTTATTAATTTAACTGGCAAAGAAGCTTTGCTAACGGAAATTAAAGTCCCATCAGAAATATCAATTACATCTTCGCCATCAATCGTTAAAAAGACCCCCGCATTTTCACGAGATCTTGCATTAATTATAAGTTTAGAATCTTCAGAAAAAATCTGAGGCCGCGAAAACATTGAGTGAGAACAAAGTGGTGTCATTAAGATGCACCCCATTCTTGGATCCACAATAGGCCCTCCTGCTGACAAAGAGTATGCAGTAGACCCTGTTGGTGTTGCAAGAATAACACCATCCGACCTAAAAGCACACACATTTGTTTCTTCTAACATGATATCAACATCAAGAATTCTTGATAGTTCTCCCCGCGATATAACTGCATCATTTAATGCATAAAAAGCTTCTTTTCCAGTCTTTTTTAAAACTTCAATGCAGAGCAACATCCTGTTTTGTGTTTCGTAATTGCCATTTACTATTTTTCCTAATTTGTAAAGTTCATTAACTTCAAGGCCTGAAACAAAACCAAGCCGTCCTAAATTAACACCTAATATAGGTTTTTTAGCTTTTGATGCAAATTTTGCCGTATGAATAAGCGTGCCATCGCCACCAACTGCCAAAACCACATCGCATAAATTAAAGACGTCTTCTATTTCGCTGTAAAAGCAACAGCCTGTATCTTTAAACGCCATTTCATATTGTCTTTCCATTAAAATAGAAACATTAAACTCCATCAATGTTTTAATTATTTTTTCAGTATAAAAAGGTACATCTTTTTTACTTATATTAGGTATTATAGCTACTTTCAAATCTATTCACCTTCATTTAAAACCAAGTGTGAATTTAACACAACATTGTCAATATCAATCAAACTTATACTTCCTTTTGGCTCTGATTTTTCAAGGTACATAAGATATTCTATATTACCTTTAGGACCTTTAACTGGTGAAAAATCAAGTCCTAATACTTTAAAACCCTCATTTTCTGAAAAAGAACAGATTTTCTTTATAACTTCAGCATGAGTTTTTCTATCTCTCACTACGCCGTTTTTTCCAACCTTTTCTCTTCCAGCCTCAAACTGCGGCTTTATAAGGCATACAGCTAAAGCTTTCTCGCTCATCAGCTTTCGAGCTACCGGCAACACTAAACATAGAGAAATAAAAGAAACATCAACACTTAAAAAGTCTATTTTATCTGTTATTAAACTTTCGTTTATATAACGTATATTGGTCCTTTCCATATTAACAACCCTAGGGTCATTTCTAAGTTTCCATGCAAGCTGACCATAACCTACATCAACAGAATAAACCTTTTTAGCGCCATTTTGCAGCATGCAATCAGTAAACCCTCCTGTTGATGCGCCTATATCCATAGCTATCTTATCTTTTAAATCTATGTTAAAAACTTTTATTGCCTTTTCAAGTTTTAACCCACCGCGGCTTACATAAGGAAGGCTCGTTTGTCTTACATCTATTTCTACTGTGTCAGGATACGACACTCCAGGTTTATCGGCCTTTTGGTTATCAACATACACATTCCCAGACATAATAAGAGCACGCGCCTTTTCACGGCTCTGAGCTAATCCTTTTTCAAACAGTAGCACATCTAGTCTCTTTTTTGTCACCAATTTTTAAAACACTCCGTAAAATAATATTTTCCATACCCTTTTCATCAAGGTAAAGGTTTTCTAAAGTAGCTTTTACTGTGGCTTGTGCAACAAATTTATCATCAATTGCAGTTAAATTAAATTTACCACAAAAATTACTTTTTGATAATTTATAATTAAAATGCTCGCCTATTCCACCATTTAATATGCCCTCTTCAAAAAAGAAAACATTAGAAAACTTAGCTGCAAACTTTATTGCATTTTCATCAATTGGCTTTATTTTATTAAGCTTTAAAATGCAAGCATTTATGCCCTTTGCTTGTAGACTTTCTCTAGCTATGCACGCATTTGAAAAAATGCGCCCATAAGTTACTATCAATATATCGCTATCTACTTTTCCATATATGTCAAAGTCTTTACCCGTAGATTTAAAATCTTTCAAATTTAAAGGCTGTGCCCCCCTTGGATATCTTACAGCACAAACGCCGGGGCAACTATACATAGCAGATTCTAACATAGTTTCAAGTTCGTTAAAATAACTAGGTGAAAAAATTGTAACTCCCGGTATAGAATTTAAAAAGGCTGTGTCAAATACCCCTTGATGGGTTTCGCCATCTTCTCCAACTACACCTGCTCTGTCAATTGCCAAAACAACTTTTAGCCTTTGAAGTGCAGCGTCGTGTATAATTTGGTCATAACTTCTTTGCAAGAATGTTGAGTATACAGCAAAAACAGGAATCACCCCTCCTGCTGCAAGCCCTCCTGCAAAAGTAACGGCATGCTCTTCTGCTATTCCTACATCAAAAAATCTATTTTTAAAGTTTTTAGAAAAGGGCAATAGACCTGTTCCTAATTTCATGGCAGCTGTTATTGCACAAATTTTTTCATCCTTTTGTGCCATCTGGCAAAGCTTTCTTCCAAATACAGATGAAAAATCTCCATTTGAAATTTTTTGTCCCCCCGTTTTTATGTCAAAACTGGAAATTCCATGAAATACTTTTGGATTTTTTTCGGCAAAACTGTAGCCCTTTCCTTTAATAGTATTAATATGAACTAAAACTGGCCTGTCCACTTTTTTTACAAAATTTAAAACATTTATAAGCTTTTTCACGTTGTGGCCATCAATGGGTCCATAATAAATAAATCCCATACTTTCAAAAATATTGCCATTATATAAAAGATGCTTTAACGCCGATGTTGACCAAGTAATTACTTTCTTTGTAAAATTTCCTAAAAAAGGCAATCGATCCAAAAAATTAGCTACCATATTTTTAAATTTTAAATATGTGCGCCTAGTTCTCATAGCAGACAAATACCTGGCCATTGATCCAACATTTCTAGAAATAGACATTTTATTGTCATTTAATATTACAATAAAATTTTTTCTGTAAGAGCCGGCATTGTTTAAGCCCTCATAGGCTAATCCTCCTGACAAAGCCCCATCTCCAATAATCGCAACAACCTTAGCATCTTCTTCTAAAATGTTTTTGGCTCTAGCTATGCCATAGGCTGAGGAAATAGATGTGCTGCTGTGACCGGTACTAAAGGTATCATAAGCGCTCTCATTTCTTCTAGGAAACCCTGATATCCCATTTTCCTGTCGAATTGTATTTAATTTATCTAAACGCCCGGTTAAAATTTTATGAGCATAACATTGGTGCCCAACGTCCCAAACAATATAGTCTTCTGGGCAATTAAATACCCTATGAAGAGCCACCGTAAGTTCTACAACGCCCAAGTTGGATGCTAGGTGCCCACCATTCTTTGAAACTGTATCTATAATTTTTTCTCTTATTTCTTCACATAAGGTATCAAGTTCAGAAAGTGATAATTTTTTTAAATCTTTTGGAGAATTCATTCTTCCAAGAATTTCTTTCGACAATGACTAAACCCCTCTTTTTATACAATACCTTATATTATATCATTTAGTGAAAACTTATTCAATTATGTGTCTCTTTTTGCCAAATTAAAAGCAAACTTTTTTAGAGCGTCCGCTTGCTGGCCAAACACATAAAGCGAATCTATCGCCTCTTTTGTAAGCTCATCTATTCTTTTTTTTGACTTTTCAAGACCTAAAACAGAAACATAAGTTGCTTTTTTATTTAATATATCACTACTAGTACTTTTCCCAAGCTTTTCATCAGACGATGTAGCCTCCAAAACATCATCCATCACCTGAAAAGCAAGCCCCAAACATTTAGCATAATTTTTAGCAGCAATTAATTTTTCTTTGTCAGCCCCCGCCACTATACAACCTATTTGAGCTGCCGCACTAATTAATGCACCCGTCTTCTTTAAATGCAATTCCTCTAATGTCTCAAGGTTAATTTTTTCTCCTTCGCTTTTTAAATCAATTGCTTGTCCACCTATCATACCTAAACGGCCACTGCAATTTGCTAAAATTTTAGCTGATGCTATGGCCTTTTCTCCTCCAACTAACTTTACAGTTTCGTCTGACAGCATAACTTCAAAAGCTAAATTTAAAAGAGCGTCTCCTGCCAAAAGAGCTAAAGCTTCACCATTTACTATATGGTTAGTAGGCCTTCCTCGTCTTAAGTCATCATTATCCATGCAAGGAAGATCATCATGAATTAGCGAATAAGTATGCACCATTTCAACAGCGCAAGCAAATGGTAAAGCCATATTAAAATCTCCACCACAAGCTTTGCAAAATTCTAAAGTTAAAGTAGGGCGCACCCTTTTGCCGCCAGACAACAAGCTATAGCCCATTGCAAGTGTAACGTCATCTTTGCTATTATTTTTCTCCAAATACCCTCTAAGCGAAGATTCTATTAAAGAAATATAATCCTTATTCGTCAATGCTCTCAGCCTCTTTCAATTTATCTTTTAATGTAACCTTTGATAAATCTGTTATTTTTTGTTCTGCATTTTCCAATATTTTATAACAAAACCCTGCTAGTTCTGTTCCCTCTTTAAAAAGTTTTAACGAATCTTCAAGAGATTCTTCTCCATTTTCTAATTTAGAAACTATATCTTCTAATTTTTTTATTGACAATTCAAATGTTTCATCTTTTTTCATAGAATTATAATTCTCCTTTAACTATGCTCTCTACCTTGCAATTTAAAACACCATCATTCAATCTAATATTTACCTGTTCACCTTGCTTTACTTTATTAATACTCCGAACAACTTTATTTTCATTAGAAAGTACAACGCTATATCCAGATTTTAATATTTTTAAAGGGCTTAAAACATCAAGCTTTGAACTCAAACTTAAAAATCTGTTTTTATTCTCATCCACAATTTTAATAAAAGTTATGTTTAGTTCACCCATCAAAACTTCCATCTTTAATCTTTTAGCATCTATTAAACTTTTTTGATTAATAAGCCTTTCACATCTTAATAAGCTCTGAAGTCTATTAGTACAAACTTGCAATTTTTTCTTTGCAAGTTCTTTCATGCGCTCAACTAAATAGCCCAAACTGTGCATTAATTCATTTTGATCTGGTGAAACCAGTTCTGCTGCTGCAGATGGTGTAGGCGCTCTTAAATCTGCAACAAAGTCACATATAGTAAAATCCGTTTCATGTCCAACAGCGGAAATTATAGGTACTTTGGAATTAGCAACAGCCCTGGCAACACCTTCATCATTAAATGCCCATAAGTCTTCAATCGACCCGCCGCCTCGGCCAACTATTAAAACCTCTGCATCAAACGAATTGTTAAAAAGATTTATTGCTTCAATGATTTGTTTTGGTGCTTCGTTTCCTTGAACTAAAACTGGATAAAATAAAATTTCAATTAGAGGAAGCCGCCTTTTTAATATACTTTGTATGTCCCAAAAAGCAGCGCCAGTTTTTGCAGTTATTACTCCTACTTTTTTAGGAAACCTAGGAATTTCCTTTTTTCTGCTTTTATCAAAAAGTCCTTCACTTGAAAGTTTAGTTTTGAGCTGTTCAAAAGCTAAATTTAAAGCACCCAATCCTTCCGGTTGCATGTCTTCAACCAAAATTTGATATACTCCCGTTGTTTCATAAACAGAAATTTTGCCCCTTACTATAACTTTCATTCCATTAGCAGGTTTAAACCGTAAACTTTTTGCATACCAGAAAAAGGCCACTGCACGAACCGTACATTTTTCGTCCTTTAAAGAAAAATATATGTGACCAGACTGATAGTGGTTTGTTAAATTTGAAATTTCTCCAACTAAAAATACATTATTTAAATTAACATCAGAATCTAAAATTGATTTTATATAACAATTTAGCTGCGATATTGTTAAAACATTTATATTAGCCATTGTTTTCTAACCTCATCTTCGTTAAAACAGCAATCCCTGCAGCGTTATCTGAAGAAAATTCTGCTTGTGCAAAAATAGCTTTATACTTTAATGAAAGCTTTTCTCTCATAATGCTATTTGCCATAACTCCACCTGAAAACAAAACAGGCATATTTCCATATTTTAAACGCAAATTTTCACACATTTTATCTAAAGTATCGCATACATATTCAATGCATACTTTGGCTATTTTATTTTTCTCTTCCCCGTTTTCCCTCATTTTCTCACAAATGTTTTGAACTCCTGACAAACAACAGTCTGTGCCTTTAACACACGGTTTTATAGCTAGTTTTTCATTATAGTTAAGAGCTAATTTTTCAAGTTCAGCTCCTGCGGGAAAATTAAGCCCTAACATAAGGCCTACCCTATCTATTAGCTGGCCAGCAGTTAAGTCTAGTGTTTCCCCTACAATTTTTGTACTTATGATTTTGCCTGCATCGGGTGCCACCAAAACCGCCTCAGTTGTTCCACCAGAAACATGAAACGCTAAAAATTTATTATTTAATAAATCAAATCTTTTCGCTGAATAAATTGCAGCCATTATATGGCCTGATTGATGTGAAAATTCATAGTAAGGAACCTTTAAAAATGAAGATAAAATTTTAGCTTGCGAAACCCCCACAGTAAAGCATGGCATATATGAATTTTCTTCATCCCGGGGTTTTGACGAAACTCCAATTGCTTTCATCGATAATTTCTCATCTCGTAGCAATTCTTCTATAATTTCAGGTAACCTGTTTACATGATGAAACACCGCTTCATTTTGTCGAAGCCCCAGCGCTCCTGGTTTTACGGGTAATAGCTTTTTTACATGTTTTAATGAGCCATTTTCAAAAATTATTGCTGCTGAAGTTGTATAGTTGCTAGTATCAATTCCTAAATAACTATTCATCTTTATTTTTATCTTTGCAAATCGAGCCTAAAATCCCATTTATAAACGCTGATTCTTCACTCATTCCGTATTTTTTTGCAAGTTCAACCGCCTCGTTAATAGATACACTGTCAGGAATATCTTCGCAAAACATAATTTCGTATGTAGCCAAACGCAATATTGCTAAAGCTATTTTAGAAATTCTACTTTTTTGCCATCCAATTGAGTTTTTATTTATTAATCCATCTATTTTTTCTTCATTTTCTTTAACGCCTAAAAATAATCTTTTTGCAAATTCTCCGGGCTGTTCAAATTTTTCTTTTTCATCGTGGTTTTTGGCTTCTATAATTTCATCAAGCGAATAGTTATTAAAGCTATTTTCAAATAAAAACAAAAATGCTTTTTCCCTTTCTTTTCTTCGATTCAAAAACTCATCTCCAAATAAAAATTGTTTAATTAATGCAACTATTAAATTATTAAAAAATCCGTCGCTTAAATATCTTTTAAGGGCTACACAAAAGTGACACCCTTTTGCTCTAAACATACAAGTAAATTATACCACAAAATTTTTACTATAATCAACATTTTAACTAAATAATAATTACCCTCTAGTTTTTATTAAGTTAATCCTTGAATTATTCATATTTAAGTGCTAAGATTAAAGTTAACAATTTAGCTGGGAGATGAGAGCTTTAAAATTACATAGAATTTTTTTAAGTAACAAATTTCCTCGAACAACATTTTTTTTAATAAGTATAATTTTAATTGTTTCCGTATTATTATTTATAAATAAAATCAATAACCACGAAAAATCATTTACAAATACAACAACTGCAATGGGAACCTTTGTAAATCAAACTATATCTGCTGAAAGCCCAGAAAGCATTGCAATTAACGTTTCTAAAGAAATAACGGATTTAGAAAATTTAATATCTTGGCGCATTAAAGGATCTGATATAGAAAAGGTTAACATTGCTCCGGCCTTGGAATGGGTAAGTGTAACTGAAAAAACCATAAACATTTTATGTGCCGCACTAAATACTGCTAAAATGACAAATGGAGCTTTTGAACCCGCCATTTTACCTGTTTCTATTCTTTGGGACTTTTCTGCAGATACCCCTAAAGTTCCAAATGAAAATGAGCTTAAAAAAGCTGTTTCTAATGTTGGTCACTCAAACTTAGAGATTGATAAAAATTCACTAAAAGTACGAAAACTTAGTCCCTTATCATTAGTTGATTTAGGTGCAGTTGGAAAAGGTGCTGCATGCGATACTGCTATAAAAGAATATGAAAAATCAAATGCTAAAAGCGCTATAATTTCTGTTGGTGGAAGTATTGGTGTTTATGGCACAAAAAAAGATAAAAGTGCATTCAATATTGCTATTCGTGACCCCCTAAATACAAAAAATGATGCCGTGAGTTTTGCAACTTTAAAAATATATAAAGGTTGCGTTTCGACATCCGGCTCATATGAAAGAAATTTTAATGTTGACGGTAAATTTTATCATCATGTATTAGATACAAAAACAGGCTACCCTACAGATAATGATCTTATCAGTACCACTGTTTACAATGAAAGCGGACTTTTAACTGATATTTTATCAACAGCCTGCTATGTTTTAGGAAAAGAAAAAAGTTTACCCCTTTTAGAATATTACAATGCAGAGGCGATTTTTGTAGATAAAAGTAAACATGTTTTTGTTACAAAAGGTTTAAAAGATAAGCTTAATATAACAAATCAGTCCTATATTTTATGTGACTTGTATTAAAATTATGGAAAAAAGAAAATTAGTAAATAAGTATGATATCATTTTTATTGGATGCATAACCATAATCACTGCACTATTCTTTGCTTTCAACAATACTTTTGGGAATAAAAAAGTTGCAGTTATAGAAAAAGATGGTGTTGAAATAAATCGAATTGACTTATCAAAAGTTGAAAATTCATATCTTATTAATATCGACTCAAAGTATCCTGCAGTTATTCTTGTTGAAAAAAATAAAATCTCCTTTTTAGAAGCGTCGTGCCCTGATAAGATCTGTAAAAAGATGGGGAAAATATCACAACCAAATCAAACAGCTATCTGTTTACCAGCCAAAATTACTATAAGAATTGATGGTAAAACCAATGAAATAGATGGTATCACCGGGTAAAATAATTATGAAAAAAATTAATTTAAACATAAATAAAAGAACAAATATGATAACAACTTTGGCATTATTTTCTGCGCTTTCAATAACATTATCAATTTTGGAATCAATTATTCCAACTGCTAATATACTGCCACCTGGAGCAAAATTAGGGCTTTCAAATATAATTACAATGTTTATATGCGGAACTTTCGGTCTCTTGCCAGCGTTAATTATTGCTACTGTTAAATCGTTCTTCGTATTAAGTCTTAGAGGGCCAACCGCATTTCTAATGAGTTTTTTTGGTGGCATTTGCAGTATATGTATGATATGGGTTTTAACAAAAAAACCTAAAAAACAACTTAGCTTTATTTTTATAAGCATTGTGGGTGCAATTTCTCACAATTTAGTCCAGCTTTTAGTATCAAGTTTTTTAATCGGTAAATCTATTTTTTTTTATATACCTGTTTTAATTTTAGCAGCAGTTTTTACAGGAAGTATAACAGGCACTTTGCTAAAAGTAATTTCGCCAGCTTTAAGTAAAGTACCATATTCATTAAATTAAGTGAAAAACCTTAACAACAATAAAAATCAGATAATGGTAAATCACAATTAAAAGGTGGTAAGTATTATGTTCCTAACGGGTTATTTTAAATCTTCATCTTTGCCATTTAGAACTCGTGGTGGTGTTAAAGTCCCACATGAAAAGTCAACAGCTCTTGAAAAAACAGTTGTAATGCCAGCACCAAAGCAGGTTGTTATTACAACCCTACAGCATATTGGAGCGCCATGTGTGCCAGTTGTGAAAACGGGAGATTCAGTAAAAGTCGGAGATATAATTGCTGATAGTGATAAATTCATCTCCGCTCCAATTCATTCCAGTGTTTCTGGCACCATTTCTAAAATTTCAAAAATTATTATGCCTGACGGTGCTAAAGTTGACGCTATATACATTGAATCAGATGGATTAGGTGAACTTAGCACAAAAATAAAACCGCCAAAACTAGAAACTAAAGAAAATTTAATAAAAATAGCTAGGGAAAGTGGGCTTGTAGGGCTTGGTGGCGCTGGGTTTCCGACTCATGTAAAATTAAATGTTTCAGATGATAAAAAAATAGATACCCTTATAATTAATGCTGCTGAGTGTGAACCTTATATAACATCCGATAATAGAGCTGCAATTGAAGACACTAGCGACGTCATATCAGGAATAATTACCGTTAAGAAAATGCTTAAAATAGATACGGCAATAATAGCTGTTGAAGATAACAAACCACACGCAATAAAGATGTTGCAGGATGCTATAAATACACAAAAAGAAAATATCAACTTAGTAAAATTAAAGTCGCGCTACCCTCAAGGAGCTGAAAAGGTACTTATTAAAGCTGCATCAAACAGAGTCGTACCTATCGGCAAATTGCCGCTTGATATTGGTTGTATTGTTATGAACATTGCATCAATAGCATTTTTATCAAAATATATAAGAAATGGTATTCCTCTAATTGAAAAAAGAATTACTATAGCTGGTTCCGCTATTAAAAAGCCTCAAAATGTTACCGCTTTAATTGGAACACCTATTTCAGAAATTATTAAATTTTGTGGCGGCTATAAGACTGAGCCTAAAAAGATTTTAATGGGCGGGCCTATGATGGGTATAGCATTGCTTGATGACACTTTTCCTATTTTAAAAAATACTAATGCAATTTTAGCACTTGACGAAAATGATGCTATATTACCTGAAACGCAAGACTGTATTCGGTGCGGTAAATGTATTGAAAGTTGCCCTATGGGGCTTATGCCTACTTTAATTGAATCCAACGTAAATTCAAAAGATCTAAAAGAATTACAAAAACTTGATACAATGAATTGCATGGAATGTGGCTGTTGCTCATTTATTTGCCCCTCAGGGCGGCCACTTGTGCAAGCAATTCGGTTAGGGAAAAAGCTATTAAAAGACAATAACATATCAAAACCATAAAAAAACTTCATATAGACATGAGTGATTGAAATATATGAGCACTTAGGCAAATCTTTCTTGAGCCCCTGCTAAAGTAAAGCCTTTGCTGGAGTTCACAATTGATTCTAAATAAAGAGGTTAAAATATTATGAATTCAAAGTTATATGTTTCTTCATCCCCGCACTTGCACTCTGGTATCACAATATCTAAGATCATGCTAGATGTTATAATTGCATTAATCCCCGCACTTGTAGCAAGTGTTATTATCTTTGGAATACGTGCACTGATTGTTATTTTAGTTACGGTTCTTTCCTGTGTTACTTCAGAATATATTTCAAGAAAACTTATGAAAAGAGACAACACAATATACGATTTAAGTGCAGTTGTAACTGGAATTTTATTGGCATTTAATTTACCTGTTAGCATCAACTTAGCTATTGCAGCCTTTGGTGGAATTGCTGCTATTGTTGTAGTAAAACAAATGTTTGGCGGCATAGGTCAGAATTTTGTAAATCCGGCATTGGCAGCTAGAATTATTTTAGTGGCTTCATTTCCAACTGCTATGAGCACTTGGTCAAAACCTTTTACAAATACTTTTAGCAAAGCTGATATAATAACGACGGCAACTCCTTTATCTAAAGCTGTTGTTGGTACATATGATAAAAATTATTTTGATTTGTTTTTTGGCATTCGACCCGGTTGCATGGGTGAAATTTGTGCAGCGGCTTTAATTCTAGGTGGCATTTATCTTTTAATAAGAAAAATTATAACGCCAACTATCCCTATTTGCTACATAGGCACTGTTTTTATACTTACTTTAATTTTAGGCAAAGATCCAATTTTTCATATTCTTTCAGGCGGGCTTTTATTAGGAGCAATATTTATGGCAACAGATTATACAACATCACCTCTAACCTTTAAAGGCAAAGTTATTTTTGGAATTGGTTGCGGAATTCTTACGGTTTTAATAAGACTTTATGGTGCTCTTCCTGAAGGCGTTTCTTTTTCAATTATTCTTATGAACATTTTAGTCCCACACATTGAAAAGCTAACAATTACAAAACCATTTGGAAAAGGAGGAAAATCAATTGGAAAAGCTTAATCTTAAAAATGTTGCAATTCCAGTAATTTCTCTTTTTACAATTTGTGTCGTAGTTACTTTTGCGTTAGCTGCAACTAATATTTTCACAGAAAAAAAAGTAAAAGAACAAAACATGTTATCAGAACAAAGTTCTAGGCAGATTGTTTTACCTAATTCCAAAAGCTTTAACCAAAAAACGTTTAGAAGTACTGAGTACTACGAGGGGATAAATTCCTCCGGTCAAGTTGAGGGGTTTGTATTCAACACGGAGGCTCGTGGTTATGGTGGTACAATTAAAATTATGGTTGGTATTACTGCTGACTCTAAAGTTTCTGGTGTCAATATATTGTCTCAAAACGAAACCCCAGGCCTTGGTGCTAATATAAAAAATGATAACTTTAAAAATCAATTTATAGGTTTAGTGCCTCAAAGTGAATTTTCCGTTGTAAAGGGCAAAGCAGCAAGTGATAGTCAAATAGAGGCACTAACCGGCGCTACTATTTCTTCAAAGGCCGTAACTAGCGCTGTAAATGATGCAATAGATCTTTTTAAAGAAATAAAGGCTGGAGGTGAAATTTAGTTGGAAAAGACTTCTTTTAAACTTGAATTTACTAAAGGAATTATAAAAGAAAATCCAGTTTTGCGACTAGTTCTTGGAACTTGCCCAACTTTAGCTATCACAACAGCCGCTTCAAATGCCATTGGAATGGGTATTGCTGCAACCCTTGTTTTGATTTGCTCAAATGCTGCTATTTCGCTTTTAAGAAAGGTTATTCCAGATAAAGTTAGAATTCCAGCATACATAACCATTATTGCTGGTTTTGTAAGTGTTGTTCAAATGTTAGTTAAAGCATTTACTCCAGAAATAGACAAAACCCTCGGCATTTACTTACCTTTAATAGTAGTAAACTGTATTATTTTAGGTAGGGCTGAAATGTATGCAAATAAACATACCGTATTGCCCTCAATTGTTGATGGTCTTGGAATGGGTGTTGGATTTACAGCGGCACTTCTTTCTATGGGAATTATTCGCGAACTTTTAGGATCTGGCACCATATTGGGAATTCCAATTTTAACAAACTTAATTGACCCTGTTATTATATTTATTTTGCCACCAGGTGGATTTTTTGTATTTGGTATGTTGATTGCCATTGCAAATAAACTGTCAGACAAACCGGCAAAAAAAGCTGAGTTGGGTTGCAGCTCATGTCCTCTTGGTAAAAATTGTACTTCTATTTCAAAAAAGGAGGAAGCTTAAATGTACATTAAAAGTTTAATTGCCGTTTTTTTAGCTTCGATCCTAACAGAAAACTATGTTTTAAATAAATTTCTTGGTATTTGCCCCTTTTTAGGAGTTTCAAAAAAACTTAATACAGCGCTTGGCATGAGCCTTTCGGTAACTTTTGTAATGATTTTAGCCACAGCTACAACCTGGCCAATTTATACTTATATTCTAAAACCCAATGATTTAGCTTATCTTCAAACAATCGTTTTTATTCTTGTAATTGCAGCTCTTGTTCAGCTGGTTGAAACAATACTTAAAAAGTATATTCCACCACTTTACAACTCTCTTGGCATATACCTGCCTCTAATAACTACAAACTGCGCAGTTTTGGGTGTAACTATGCTGGTAATTGAAAAAGGAGCTATTGATTTATCTTTTGGATATGTACAATCTTTAACCAACGCTTTCGGCGCTGGAATTGGTTTTTTAGTTGCTATGGTTTTGTTTGCAGGTGTTCGTCAAAGAATTGAGAAGTGTGATATACCAAAATTTATGCAAGGGTTACCAATTACATTGGTTGCCGCCTCTTTAGTGGCTGTATCATTTTTAGGGTTTCAAGGGTTAGTCGAAGGACTTTTAGGCTAAAAAAAGAAGGTGAATTTATGAGTGAAATATTGTTACCAATAATAATAGTAGCAGGCATTGGATTCGTGGCTGGGTTAATTTTAGCTATAGCTTCAATTGTTATGGCTGTTCCAGTTAATAAAAAAATGGAAGCTATTTTAGAAATTTTACCAGGAGTTAACTGTGGTGCTTGTGGATTTTCAGGATGTGAAGGCTATGCTAAAGCTTTAGCAAATAATGAAGCCAAGGTCGGCCTTTGCTCTCCGGGAGGAGATAAAGTCTCAAAAGAAATTAGTAAGCTACTTGGTATTGAGTCTGAAAAAATTGAAGGAAAAAAGGCTGTTGTTATGTGTTTTGGAACACATGAAAACACCGAAAATAAGATGAAATATCAGGGAATAGGATCTTGTTCTGCAGCTGCACAACTTTATAGTGGAATAGGCAGTTGTCAATATGGTTGCATTGGTTTTGGCGATTGCAAGAATGTTTGCCCATACGGCGCTATTGATATTTATGATGGAGTAGCCTCTGTATCTTTCGAAAAATGTGTTGGTTGTGGTAAATGTGTTGCTACTTGCCCTAAAAATATTATTAAACTTATTCCTGATAAAGAGCAAGCTGTTGTCCATTGTTCAAACAAAAATAAAGGAATTGAAACGAAAAAGGTTTGCAAAGTTGGTTGTATTGGCTGCATGAGGTGTGTTAAAGAGTGCCCGGCTGGTGCTATTACTGTTCAAGATTTTGTTGCCAAAGTTGACCCTGAAAAATGTGCTGGTTGCAAAAAGTGTGTTGAAGTTTGCCCATCCAAATGTATAAAACTGTTACCTTTATCTTAATGTATAAGAAATTAACAATTAAATTGTTCCAACATTTGTGCGGCGCCACTTTTGCCGAGCTTTGCTCGGCGAAAGTGGCGCCAATTAAAAGTGTTACTTAACTACAGAATTTATGTTTACCAATAACCGTTATAACTGGACGCGACAACATAAAACTATTGGTCGTCTTTTCCGGATTATAATAATATATAGCACCACCACTTGGGTCTGTTCCATTCATAGCATCTTGAGCTGCTCGTTTTGCCGATTCATCAACTGGTTCATTGATTTGCCCGTCTGTTAAGCAGGAAAAAGCACCTGGCTGATATATTACACCCGAAAGTGTGTCTGGAAATGACGGGTGTCCAATACGATTTAAAACTACTGCGCCAACCGCAACTTGTCCACTATATGGCTCCCCTCTTGCTTCAGCAGAAATAATTCTAGCAAGTAAACTCATATCAGCATCACTATATTTAGATGTTTGATTATTTTGATTATTGCTTGCTGTAACTCCTAACAGTTCCAATGTCTTAGATCCTGCAATACCATCAGCTGTTATATTATTATCTTTTTGAAAATTAGTTACAGCTTCCTTTGTTGCGTCTCCAAATACCCCATCTACTTGCCCACAATAATATCCTTTATCAGCAAGTGCTGTTTGTATTTTTTTTACTTCTTCAGTTTTGTCACCTTGTTTTGATAAAACATTAACGGTTGGATTTTTAAAATTACTCACGACAGAAATAGCGCATAAGTTCAATATGAATATTATAAAAGCACAAAAAGCTAGTTTACCGATTTTTAATTTCAAAATAACTTCGCCTCCTTGGTTTTATTGAAGTTATTTTTTCCCATAAGTAATATAATATTCCTACTTTTTCTAATTCAATGTTTTTGTAAACTTTTTTAAAAAAGTGTTTACAAAAAGTTAAAAATATGATAATATTATAGTTGAGATTGATTTTACCTTTTTCATTCTCATAAATTCCTTTTCTTTAGTGAGAAGCACCCTGTTTTAGGGGTGCTTCTTTTGTATTTTTATTTTAAGAAGGCTCTTATATCACATTAAATATCTTTTTAAGTAAAATTTAATAATCATTTACTATTGCACCCGAGGCAAAACTATTAGTATAATAATTTATAGGAAAGGTGGAAAATATGAAAACTTTAGCTAATATTTTATGGATTATCTTTGGAGGTCTTATTCTTTCAATAATGTGGTTTATTAGTGGGTTTATCTTCTGTATAACAATTATAGGTATCCCTTTTGGAATTCAGTGCTTTAAATTAGCTTATTTAGTTCTTTGCCCCTTTGGCAAACAAATATATTATGAAGGGGGTGCTGGAAGCTTTCTTTTAAACATATTGTGGATAATATTTTTTGGTTGGGAACTTGCTCTTTTTGCTGTTATAATTGGTTTTGCTTGGTGTATTACTATTATAGGAATCCCTGTAGGTATTCAATGTTTAAAGTTTGCTCAGTTATCTTTTATGCCATTTGGCGCAAGAGTAAAACAAATTTAAATAGATATGAAATTTAAAAGCCGTTAACTTTTTAGTTAACGGCTTTTTCTTATTTTAACTTTTTAAATTAATTTTGACTGACTGAGAGTATTGGTTCTTTTGGTTGTTTATCTAAATTTATAGACTCAACAGTTGTAGATTCTTGTGATGATTTTTCAACTTGCTCGTTTAACTGTTTTGGTAAAGCTAGTTCTGTTATCTTAAATTCATTTTCAGTTTCATCATAAGACACTCCGAAAATTTTTCCGGTATAATTTTTATCTTGTCTTCCCTTTAAGATAACTTCATCTAAAATCTTTGTGTTTAATTCTTCAATAAAGTTATATATTGGTCTTGCGCCCTTATTTAGCTTAGAAGTTCTTTCAGCTATTACTTGAGGGACCTTTCTTAGGTCTATTAATATCTTATATTCTTGTAAAAAGCGCATCGCAAGCTCTTTGCACGGGGTTTCTGCTATTTCTTGGTACTCTTGTGTACTTAAGTTTTCAAACTCTATCAAATGAATCCTATTTAAAAATGCCTTATCATGTTTGATAAATGTTCTAGAACCCGTTCCATCATCTACATTTTCAGTATCCTGATTACCATTATTAACAGAGCCTGAACTTTCGTTTGAGGTAATTATAAAAGTTACACCAGAACAATCGATTGTTTCACCATTTACTTTTATGTAGCCTTGATCCATAATAGTTCTAAGTTTTTCATCCATTTCAGGACTATGCATTTTATCATACTCATTTATTAAAACTACCATTTTAGGAGTTGATTTTATCTGATTAATAAGTGGAGACTTTTCATATGTTTCCCATGGTCCAACCCGCAGCGTACGCATGCCAAACAACTGTTCAACTGGGCTGGCTTTTGATTGCTTATCTATATCAGAAGCTTCTATTATATATGGTTTTGAATTAGAACCAGTCAAAATTTTTGTTAGTATTTCAGATGAATATGATTTACCTACGCCTGATGGCCCCACCATATATATAACTGTAGCTCCATTTTTATCTGAACTTAACTTATGATTCTTTTTAGTAATGATATTTAAAATCATACTCCTTATTTGTTTTTTTGCCTTTTCTTGCCCTTTTAAAGAAAACAAACCAATATCTAAGTTCTGCAATGTGGCTATTGGATCCTTAATATCCAATATTTTTCCACAATTTTTTCGACTTTCTCTCCAGTGGCTATATGACATATATATAGCTTTAAGTCCAATTGGAACAACCGTAGTAAAAATTTGAAAAAGAAAATTCATTTTCATATATTCCAGCATTCCATTAGGCTGAGGTGCTGATGCACCCGAACTGGCTAGGGCTGCATGATATTGTAAACGTTCTCCTCCATTCATCTGCTCGTATGTTTTATTACACCAAGTTCCAACGCAATTGGCAATATTTGAGACACTAGTTGAACCTGCTGCCCTACAGGAAAGATTTGGTACTATAATGCTACAAGATATTATCATAGAGGTTGCTAATATAAATGATATAATTTTTTTCATAAAAATTCCCTTCCTTTTTAGTAATGAATTATAAGTATAATTAGTTATATAATAAACTTGCATATCTGACACATATATCTTATATATAATTATACCATATATTAACCATCAATATCAATTTGTAGTTCTTTTAAAGTTAAGGACAGTTTTGTAATAAATTTATGAATAAAATAGTTTTTTTGTTTTATTAAATAAAAATAACTGTAAATTTAAACTATTTTGGTAGTATTTTTTATGATAAGATAAATCAAAAAAGCCCAAACAAAGCACCAAGACTTTTTAAAAATGCCATGATGCTTTGTTTTATTTTAAAGCTTGTTGAATAGAGCTTTTTAAAGTTCTATTTTATGAAAAACTTTTTTCCCTTTTTTTATAATTATAAAATTATCAGTAAAATCATCTTTTAAAATCTCATCGCTTATTGATGAGATTTTTTTTGTCTCATCTTTTAAAAGTACTGATACCCCGCCCTGTTCAATTAACCTTCTAGCTTCACCTTTAGAAGCAACAAGTTTAGAGATGATCAACAGCTCAACAACAGGTATTTTTTTATCGTTAAAGTCACTTAGTTTTATTTTAGTTGTTGGCATATCATCTGTGTTTTCGCCCGAGCAAAAAATTGCACGAGCCGCATTTTGAGCTTTTTCAGCTTCCTCTTGTCCGTGAACCAGCTTAGTAATTTCAAAAGCTAATATCTCTTTTGCGCCGTTAAGTTCACTGCCAGTTAATTTTGCTAATTCATTTATTTTAAATAGTGGTACAAATGTTAACATTTTAAGGCACTTAATAACATCACTGTCGGCAACATTTCTCCAGTATTGATAAAAATCATACGGACTTGTCTTTTCTGGATCAAGCCAAACTGCACCATTTTCAGTTTTACCCATTTTTTTGCCTTCACTAGTTGTTAAAAGGTTAAAAGTCATACCAAAAACTTCTTTTTGCAGTTTTTTTCTAACTAGCGCAACACCGCCAATAATATTGCTCCACTGGTCATCTCCACCAAGCTCTAATTGGCAGTTATATTTTTGATTTAAAACTAAAAAGTCATAGCTTTGCATTATCATGTAATTTAATTCAAAAAAAGAAAGTCCATTTTCTAAGCGTTGTTTATAACATTCTGCAGCTAACATACGGTTAACTGAGAAATGCACACCAATATCACGCAAAAATTCAATATAATTAAGATTTAAAAGCCAATCTGCGTTATTTACCATAATAGCCTTGTTATTAGAAAAGTCAATAAATCTTGACATTTGTCGTTTAAAACATGAAATATTATGGTCTATATCTTCATGAGTTAACATTTTTCGCATATCTGTTTTGCCTGAAGGATCCCCGATCATCCCGGTTCCTCCGCCAAATAAAGCAATTGGCGTGTGCCCTGCTTTTTGCATATGCGCCATTACCATCATTTGCACAAAATGTCCTACATGAAGGCTGTCTGCTGTCGGATCAAAACCTATATAAAAACTTATTTTTTGATTTTCTAACATATCTTTAATTTTCTCTTCGTTTGTGGTTTGAGCTATAAGTCCGCGCTCCTTCAGTTCATCAAATACATTCATAGCTAATTCTCCTTGCTTTTTTATTTTGTGAAATAACATCTTTTTTTAGTTCCAAATCAAAAAGCTTAATTACTTTTTAGAAAACTTGAAATTTCAAATAAGATATTCATTGATTCAATAGGTGTAAGGGTTGTTACATCTAGCTTTTTAAGGCGATCAATAACCTTTTTATCATTTGTGTTTTCAAGAGAAATTTGCATTATCTCATCATTGTTCACTACGGTTCTATTGGGACTTTCAGGGCGCTTTTGTGTTTCAAGCTCATTTAATATTTTCTTTGCTCTACTTATAATCCATTCAGGAATACCTGCTAATTTTGCAACCTCTACTCCGTAGCTGTCATCAGCCCCACCCCGCACAATTCTTCGAAGAAATATTATATCATCGTTTCGTTTTTTAGCGGCTATATTATAATTTTTAACCCCATCTATTAAATCTTCAAGTATTGTTAATTCATGGTAGTGTGTAGCAAATAAAGTTTTTGCGCCCAACTTTTTCTTATCCGCTACATATTCAAGAACAGCCCTAGCTATGCTCATACCATCAAATGTAGAAGTGCCTCGTCCTATTTCATCTAATATAAGAAGACTATTTAAAGTAGCATTTTTAATTATATTGGCAACTTCACTCATCTCAACCATAAAAGTTGATTGCCCACTAGCTAAATCATCACTTGCTCCAACTCTTGTAAATATACTATCAACAATTCCAATTTGAGCAGAAACAGCCGGAACAAAACTTCCTATCTGTGCCATAAGCGTAATTAAGGCAATTTGCCTCATATATGTAGATTTACCGGCCATATTAGGTCCTGTTATAATTGCAACTCTATTTTCGTCTTTGTCTAAAAGCACATCATTTGGTACAAATAAAGAATTCTTGGAAAGTAGTTCAACAACCGGATGCCGTCCCTCTTTAACTATAATTTTTCCACTATTGTTAATTTCCGGTTTAGTGTAATTATTCTTATACGCCACCACCGATAAAGAATATAAAACGTCAAGCTGTGCTACATTTTGGGCTGTTTTTTGAATTCTTCCAAGAGCGCTTGCAACCTTTTCTCGAACTTTAACAAAAAGTTCATACTCAAGATTAATTGCTCTGTCTTTAGCTCCTAATATTTTCCCTTCCAATTCTTTAAGTTCTTGCGTTATATATCTTTCACAGTTAGTAAGTGTCTGTTTTCTTATATAACTTTCTGGCACTTTATTTTTATATGAATTTGAAACTTCTATATAATACCCAAAAACTCGATTATACCCTATTTTAAGTTTTGTAATCCCGGTTTTTTCTTTTTCTCTAGCTTCAATTTTTGCTATAACGTCAGTACCGCTAAATAAATCGTCTCTAAGTTCGTCAAGATCTAAGTCATAGCCCTGCTTTATTATTCCGCCATCTTTTAACGATACCGGTATATCAGCTTCCACTATCGAAGAATCAATAAGTTCCTTTATATCTATTAACGAATCAATATTATTTTTAATTTCATTTAAAAGATTGGAATTGACCCCATTTAACTTTTCTTTTAAGGTTGGCAATCTTGAAACAGCATAACAAATAGCTCTTAAGTCTCTAGCATTTGCAGAACCGTAAACTACTTTTGTTAAAAGCCTTTCTAAATCATAAATCCCATCTAGCTGTTCGCCTATATCATCAAGTAATCTAATATTAGAAAAAAGCTCTTCTATGGCATTTTGCCGTTTTATTATTTTCATACAATTTAAAAGAGGTCTTTCAATATATGTTCTAATAAGCCTTTTGCCCATAGCTGTTTTTGTTTTATCTAAAACCCAAAGAAGTGAGCCTGTTTTTTCTTTCCCCTTCATCGTCTCAACTAATTCCAGGTTTCGGCAAGTGTTTAAGTCCAGCCGCATAAATTCATTTTCACTATATAGGTCAATTGAACTTATTCTTTCAAGGCCTATTTTTTGTGTGTTTTGAAGATATAAAATCAATTCAGCAAGACTAAATATTAAATCTTCATTTTCTATATTAAGTTCAGTTAAACTTTCTTTTTTAAATTGTTTTAATATTAAAAGTTCACACTCACTAAAATTTTTAAAGCTACCTTTTAAAGCTTCTATTGAAGCGGTAAATTTTTCTTTTATAAACTCTTTAATCTCTTGGAACTTATTTATATCGCCACTAAGCAAAATTTCTTTAGGTGAAAATTTTGTAAGTTCATTTTTTAATTTTTGTTCTGAATCTTGTCCAAAAATATGAGTTACACTAAGTTCTCCCGTTGAAACATCACACACAGAAAATCCAATTCCAAATTTACCTGCAAATAAAGAACACATAAAATTGTTTTTTGATTCATCAAGCAAGTCACTTTCCAAAATTGTACCTGGTGTAACAACCCTTATTATATCGCGTTTAACAAGCCCCTTAGCGGAAACATCCCCTATTTGCTCACAAATTGCAACCTTATATCCTTTTTCAATAAGCCGTGCAATGTAGCTTTCGCAGCTATGATATGGAATACCACACATCGGTGCTCTTTTTTCTTGGCCACAGTCGCGGCCGGTTAAAGTAAGCTCTAATTCTTTAGCTGCAAGTTCTGCGTCATCATAAAACATCTCATAAAAATCGCCAAGTCTAAAAAACAAAATAGAATCTTTATTTTTCTCTTTTATCTCAAAATATTGTTTCATCATTGGTGATAATTCTGCCAAAATAATACACTCCCGTATAAAATAGTCAGTTGCTAATAATTAGTTTAAATTTATAATTACGGGTCGCCACTTCCGCGCTCGTTATGCTCGCACTTTCGCGACACCCCACACCCTATATTTTTTAACTAGTGACAACCTGTACAACTGCTGCAAGAGCCACCGCAATTTGGTTCAACTAAATCAGTGGTTTCTGGGTCTTCACCGTTTGCTGATTGCATAATTATTGCACTAACTCTTTTCATTAAATTATCAAATTCAATCTTTGAAAGCTTATAATTTTTCATACTTTCATTTTCCATTATTTCTTCATAGCATTTATTCAATTCATCATTTAAATTTTTTATTTTTTCCTCATCTTTATTTTCTTTTGAAATTTCATTATTTATAGAAATCTTTTTAAGATTAAATTCTTTTATTAAATTTTGAAGTATCTCATCTTCGTCATTATTTTGACTGGCTATTTTAAAATTCAAATAATTCTCATCATCTTGAATTGCTTTCCCTAATTGTCTTGCTATGTCTATAACATCCATTTTTATTTCTCCTTAAATTTTAAACTATTTTTCCTGTTAAGTAACTTCTCTTTGCATCTAATATCAAAACATCAACAAATTGCCCAATTAAATTATTTTTGTCCTCAATCTCTACAGCTATATTTCCACTAGTTCTGGCTATAAATATACCATCTTTAGAGCTTTTGTCTTCAACCAAAACTCTTTCTTTTTTGCCTATCATATTTTTATATAAATTGTCTGCTATCTCCGTCTGAACTTTTAAAAGTTCACTAAACCATTTAGACTTTTCTTCATAAGGTATCGGGTCATCTAAAGTAGCTGCAATCGTTCCCTCTCGCTTAGAATAAATAAATGTAAACAAAGAAGAAAATCCAACTTCTTTTATTAAACTTAAAGTATCGCAAAACTCTTCATAAGTTTCGCCCGGAAATCCTACTATTACATCACTTGTTATTGATATATCCGGTATTTTCTTTTTTGCGTAATTAATAATTTCAAGGTATTTTTCTCTGGTATAATGCCGATTCATTTTCTTTAAAATATTATTGTTCCCTGATTGAAACGGTAAATGTAAATGTTTGCATATATGTTTACCTGTTGCCATAGTATCAATTAAATCACAGCTTGCATCTTTTGGATGTGAAGTCATAAACCTAATCCAATACTCACCATCTATAGAATCTATTCTTTTTAAAAGTTCTGAAAAATTAATACTCTGGGTTAAATTTTTCCCATATGAATTAACATTTTGGCCCAACAGAGTTATTTCTTTATAACCAGAATTTATTATTTCACTAACTTCTTTTAGTATATTTGAAGGTTCCCTGCTTTTTTCGCGGCCTCTAACATATGGCACAACGCAATATGAACAAAAATTATCGCAGCCATACATAATTGGGACTGAAGCTTTTATTTTATTTTCTCGAAGAACTGGCAAATCCTCGCTAATAACTTTCTCATCTACCACATTTTCAAATACCCTTTGCTTTTTTAAAAGAATTTTATATATAAGTTCTGGAATTTTTGAAATAGAATGAGTCCCAAAAACTAAATCAACAAAAGGAAAGCTTGTCCTTATTTTTTTTACAATATGCTCTTGCTCCATCATGCACCCACAAAGAGCAATGATTAAAGAAGGATTTTTCATCTTAATATTTTTTAAAGCTCCAACATTTCCAAAAACTCTATCTTCGGCATGCTCTCTTATCGCACAAGTATTAAATAAAATTAAATCTGCATCTGCTTCATTTCCTGTAAAAAAAAAGCCAAGTTCTGCTAAAACTCCTTTTATTTTTTCTGAATCAGAAAAATTTTGCTGACACCCATAAGTTCTAACAAGAGCTTTTGGTACTTTATTTTTAAACCTTTGTAAGATCAATTTTTTTACAATTTCTAGCTCTTCACCTTTTTTTACGTTCAAACATTTATTTGTATCTATAATATTTTGCAACTAAAAAGTACCTCCAAAATGTATTATACTTTTAGTTTAACATTTTTTTTAAGTCTCTTCAATAATTCACCATTGCTATATAATAAAAAATCCATGGCACTTTCAAAGAATTTTACTTTATATCTACAAACATTACTGCTCATAAAAAATTTTACTTGCTATATCTTTTATTGATAATTCTTTATTTTCACACAAACAATTCTTCGGAATTATCTGTTTTATTTCACAAATGTTATATTTATCATAAACTGCCGATAAAAAATATTCTGGATCTAAATCAGGTGGCATTATGGAATTAAAAATCTGTGGCACAGATATTTTATAGTCGTGATATATTATTCCTTTTAAAGGTGCTGAGCTTCTTTCACTTGTAAAAACTAAACAACTTTGACTAATTGGTAGCGTTTTCATTATTTTGTTAGGGGCTATTACAACATTACTTTTAAATAGTAAATCTAAGTTGTCAGAACCAACAATGGATGCACCATATTCCGCCATCATTTTTTCCTGATCCTTTAAATACTTTGATGTATTATAAGTTACAACGTTTACTTGATTTGAAAATAAAATTAATTCCTTTAAAATCTCAGAATGTTCCGCTTTAGGATCAAAAAGGCTAAGTTTTAACTTATTAGGATTTATATTACTAAGTTTTAAAACGTTTACGGCTGCATTTTTGCACAAAACCTTTTTTAAACAAGTTGAATTATACCTTGAAAACCCATATTTTTTTGGCAACTTTGTATTTTCTTGACATAAAATATTCTGAGTTTTCTTTTTTAATATTTTAGAAAGTTTCTTCCATGGAATTCTTTTGTTTCTTTGATTTATAGTAATATGTAAAAGTTTAACTGGTCCCAATGTTTTTTTTTCAAAATTTATTTTATTTGGACATACTAAGGCCATTATTTTACTAAACCAATTTTCATTTCTAATTTTTTTTATTGTTAGAGCAACAATCAAATTTTTCACCTCTCTTTTCCAATTTATATATGCTAAAATATAAAAAAAAATAACGCCTATGTTATAGCTATTCTAAAGCCTTAACATAAACATTATTTTTTACAACCATTTAATTTGTGCCACTTCTGAAAAACCTTGCTCGACTTTCGCGGCGCAAGTTAAACTTATAACAATCAATTCGATTAACTGCCCTCTATATTATCGGTACTCAGACATCGGATCATATTTTTGATTAAATAACCTGCACTCAAAATGCAAGTGAAAACCTGTAGAATGCCCCGTTGAGCCCACTAGGCCTATAGTTTCTCCTCTTTTTACAACTTGTCCTTGATGAACCAATACGTCTGAAAGGTGCGCATAAACTGTACACTTTCCATTTCCATGGTCAATAAAAACATAGTTTCCATAGCCTCCACCACAGCCACAGCTCCCCAATTTGCCATAATCATGAGTACAGCCATTATAAGTTAACATTACCACACCATTATCAGCAGAAACTGCTGCCTGACCATGAATTCCTGCACCTGCTATATCTATCCCTTTATGGTATTTTTCTCCCCTTTTTTCATTAAAAAGAGAAGAAAGTCTCGTAAAACCAGGAACCGGCCAAACTAAATTCTTACCAGATGGAGTAACATTATATTTACTAAGTTTTCCTGATACCTTTTTTTTAGCTTGCTCAGCATAATACTTGCTTATTTGAGCTTGTATCCTTTTAAACTCGGCGTCATTTTCATCAATACAACTCTGAGCTTCCTCTTTTTTTACATTAAGTTCTTCCAGGGCTTTCTCATTTTCTGCTTGCAACCCGTTAAGTTCTGTTTGTTTTTCAGATAGTAAGTGCTTCTCACTTGTAACTTTTTCTTTATTTTGTTCAATGTTTTTTTTGTCATCATTGAGTGTTTCTATTTGATTGTTCAGTTCTTTTACTAATTTTTCGTCATGCATACTCATTCTAGAAACAATTTCCATCTTATCAATAAAGTCATTATAGTCTTTAGCACCTAAGACAATATCCAAGGCATTAACATCACCAGCAACATAAACCGCTCTAATTCTCTTTACTAAAATATCTAAATTGTCGTCAATTGCTTTTTGGCTTGATATTATTTTATTTTGTTTTGTTACTATCTCATTAGACAATGAAACAATTCTATCATTTGTAATTCTTATCTGCTTATTTACATTAGTAATTTGAGAACTTACTGTCTTTATGTACTCGTTCTTCTTTTCTATTTTACCTTTGGTTTCACTTAAAGTTTTCCTTAGTATTTCTCCTTCGCTTTGAAGTTCTCGTCTTAAACTCTCACTCTCTTTTATATCAATTGCTAAAGCGAAATTTAAATAATTGGGAACAATTAAAAAGTTAATTGTTAGTAAAAAACTTAAAATTTTTTGTGCTAATTTTTTACCAACCAAGAACCTCTCCTCCCTCTTTCTTTAAATATTTGCTAATTGAAATTAAGCCTCCAATTAAGCCAAAGCCTATACCCGCAAGCAAGAATGAGAAGAACAACGGCAAAGATACATCACTAAACGGTGTATGGAAAAACGATATATTCTTTTCCACGCAACTTATCACAAAATCATAAAAAAACTTTAATATGATAGATGAAATTATAGCGGAAATAATCCCTATAATCATACCTTCCACCATAAAAGGTAATCGCACAAACCAATCTGTTGCACCAACAGATTTCATAATGCTTATTTCAAAACGTCTATTATACATGGTAAGCCTTATAGTATTTGAAATAATAAATAATGATACTAAAGTTAAAATTAAAACAACAGCTATTCCTGCTAAAGATACAAAGTGGTCAAATTTTGTAAGTTTTTCAAAAAGTTCACTACGGTTTACAACCGTGTCAACTCCTTCTACTTGCTTTATTTTCTCTACTGTTTCACCATACCTTGAAATATCTTTTAGAGTAATATGAAAAGCGTGTGGAAGAAAATTTCTATCTTTCATACTGTCAAAAATTGCACCCATTTGTTCTCTATACTTTTCGGCCGCTTCCTCTCGTGAATAAAATTCACAAGAAGCTATATTATCAATATTTTTTAGCTTTTCTCCAATAGCCATAGCTTGATCAGTATCGACATCTTCTTTCAAACAAACTTTAATGCTATTTTTTGATTCAATTTCACCTAAAGCATTAGTTATATTTAGTGACAAAAGTGCAGACGAACCAGTAAGAACTAAGCATAAAACTAAAACACCAATTGATGCTATTGACATCATCCAATTCTTCCATACGTTTCTAAAACCTTCTGCCAACAAATATTTTACAGAACAAACCTTCATTTTCCCACCTCCAATACTTCATTATCAGAGGTAACGTGGCCCTCATCTATTTCTACAACACGTTTTTTAAAACGTTCAACTAAATTATGTTCATGCGTTACCATTAATATGGTTGTCCCACGTTTGTTTATCTCACTTAGCAGCTCAACAATTTCATAAGACATTGTTGGATCTACATTTCCTGTCGGCTCATCTGCAATAATTATAGACGGATTATTTACAAGTGCACGAGCTAATCCCACTCTTTGCTGCTCTCCACCTGAAAGCTCTGACGGCCTTCTATCAGATTTATCTTGAAGACCAACTAAACCCAATATGTATGGAACGCGTTTTTTCACATCTTTTTCGCTAGCACCTGTAACTCTCATTGCAAAAGCTACATTATCAAAAACATTCATTTTATCAATTAATCTAAAATCTTGAAAGACTATTCCCATTTTTCGCCTTAAATATGGAACTTCTTTTTTTGAAAGTTTGGTTATATCTATTCCGTCTATAAATATTTCCCCGCACGAAGGTTCCTCTTCATGCATTATAAGTTTTAAAAATGTACTTTTTCCCGAACCCGATGAACCTACAATAAATACAAATTCGCCTTTTTCCACATGAAGACTAATATTTTTTAGAGCGTTTGTACCATTGGGATAAACTTTTGATACATTTTTAAACTCTATCATCTTTTTCGCTCCTTTTTGACTTGTCTTCAGATGTAATATAAATATCCAAAAACATTAGCTCTAATTTAAAATTAATACTTTACTGGGTTTGATGATAAATATTTTTTAACCATCAATGCAACTTTAAATACAATTGCATCTTCAAATTCACGAATATCAAGCCCTGTAAGTCTCTTTATTTTTTCAAGTCTATAGACCAGCGTATTTCTATGTACAAATAATTTACGTGAAGTCTCTGAAACGTTTAAATTATTTTCAAAAAATCTTTGAATTGTAAATAAAGTTTCAGGGTCTAGGGAATCTATTGACCCATTTTTAAAGATTTCTTGTAAAAACATTTCACAAAGAGTTGTTGGCAATTGATATACCAATCTTGCAATACCAAGATTATCATAGTTTATTATTTGTCTTTCAGTGTCAAACACCTTACCAACTTCAATAGCTATTTGAGCTTCTTTAAATGAAAATGCTAAATCTTTAATTGTTGTAACTGTTGTACCTATACCAACGCAACAATGAATATAATATTCGCTCGTTAAAGTGTCAATTATGGATTTTGCAAGCTCTTCTAAATCTTTTGAGTCAATTCCCTTTTTCACTTCTTTAATTAATGCTATATCTGATTCATTAATGCTAACAACAAAATCTTTTGTTCTATCTGGAAATAGGTTTTGAATTATCTCATAAGGAACATGCTCTGTCTTTGAAAGAATTTTTACAAGCATACAAACACGGGAAGTGTCAGCGTTAAAGTGTAATTCACGAGCTTTTATGTATATGTCTCCAGGAAGAATGTTGTCAAGTATAACATTTTTTATAAAGTTGCCTCTGTCGTATTTTTCATCATAATATTGCTTAATGTTGCCAAGAGATATAGCTAAAATAGAAACATATCTTTGAGCTGATTCATCATCGCCTTTTACAAATACAGCATATTCAGAATGACCTTTGCAATCAAAAGATTTGTATGTATAGCCATTTATCACAAATGTTGATGAAGGTTTAAAGAAATCCGCTGTTATATTCTCTCTAACCTCACCTATTTTATCAAGATCACTACACGCTACAACAACCGATGCTTCATCAATAACTCCAATAGTTCTTCCTATGGCATCATGCATCTTATGGATAATACCTTGAAACAATCTGTTAGACATAAAACTACTCCCTTACTATTAATATTATTTAATTTTTGAGTCAATTACAACAAATAATATTGACCTAAGTATATTTTACACAAATGTTTAGAGGATTGCAACTAGATAACTAAAAAAATTTAGTAACTTTTTATTTACATAAATATATTTTTTAAAAAGCCTATTTTATTTACAGTAAATTTGTTTTTTTATTAGCTCAATAAACAACTTGACCAAATTCACCTCAATAAAAAAGACGATGCTAAATGCATCGCCTACATACAATGTCACCTTCTAAAAAGAAAAAAAACGTAAAAATATAAAATTAAAAATCAAGTCTAGTATTGCTGATAAAACTGCTATTATCAAAACGCAGCCAGTCCTTAATAAATAAATGCGAATATCTTCCTTTTTATCGTATGTATTACTACTTTTAAAAAATACAAATGTTAAAAAATTATGGGATAATCTCATGGCCTCTCGTGACATTAACAAAATAGCAATCGATGATAAGAAAAAACCTGGAAGTAAGACTAAAAGCTGAAAACAAATTCCCCTCAAACCATAAGTTCCATATAAATAACTTTGAAAAAGCCCTATACAAAAGCCCCTCACAAGTGGAACAACCGGAGCTAATACGCACCCCCAGAGAGATAAACCCATAAAAAAAGCAATTAATACAAAAAAGAATACTGAAGACAACGACGAAACAAAAATATTAAACGCTAATTCAGATTCACGAACTTTAAAGCTATTTAAAAATAATGCATTTATCCTGGCAATGGTATTTTTATCAGCTAACCCTGAGGAAATAGCCCCTAAAAATACCCCAAAAAGCAATATTGCAGACAAAATAACAAATGTTTTGTTATCTGAAAGAAGCTTTAAAAGCTTATCTTTTTTTAAATTTTTATTCAAAAAACTTATCCGTTCCATATTACTTCCTCCATTTCGGACTTATATAGGATAAGTATGAAAAAAAGCTATGAAATATTACTTGTAGAAAATAAAAAAATAACCTTTAAAAGGCTAAAACCTTACTTTTTATTTTCAAATTAAGTTGATATTTGATAAATTATATAAAAATTCCTCCATTTTTTTACAATGTTGCTTCAATTATACAAAAAAACCATATAATTCCAAAAGAGAAAAATTTTCTAATTTACTTAAAATACAATTAAAAAGAACCAGGCAATTTAAAAAATATTTTTAAAAGAGGAAATAACAAACATGAAAAAAATTATATCAATCATTTTAGCAATTACCGTTTTTTTAAGTTCTAATTCTATTTTTGCATTTGCCCAAGAACCTCAATCTATTTGTTTTAATAATTTGGAAACTCTTCCGGACAATATTAAAGCATATGTGCTAAATCACTCAAACTCAACAGATTCTCAAGATCCTCAAACTAAAAAAAGTACCTATTTTTTGGCTGACCTTTTTAAAAAAATTCCTTTAAAAGTTTTTTACAACTTTGGAAATCTACTCAATGAGTGTGACTTTAGTGGAACACATATTATTGATAAATCTAAAGATTTGTTTAGCAAAAGTATATTCTTCAGTATTGCTACCACAGGGTTTATACTGCTCGATTCTTTTTCTTCTCGTTCAAGGGGAATCTTTTATACTTTGTGTTCATATGACTGGCTTAAAAGTAAAATTTATGATATTGCAGACTTAACAAAAAAATTGATTCCCAAAAAAACTGTTAGCCCACAAGAAACTATTAAAAAATTAAATAAGGAGTTAGAGGCTCTCAAAGGGCAAAAACTTGCAAAAGAAAAAATACAAAAAATTATATATGGTATTATACATGGAAAAAACCAGGCAAAATTTAATAAAGAAAAGTATAGTCATGGAGATGTTCTTTACTTTACAGGTGCATCTGGTGTTGGTAAATCTTTTGCTGCTGAGCATATTGCAAAAGCTTTATCTAATTCAAACCCATTTATAATTTCAGCCTCTGAAATAGATGTGGCTAGCACATCAACTATTGTTGACCAGCTCTTTGGTCTTCAAAGTTATGGGAGCGATTATGGAATGTCTATAAAGGATAGCTCTTGTCTTGTAAAATACCTAGAAAGAAATAAAGATGGCATTGTAATAATTAATGAGTATGATAAAATGTGGAGCCCTTCCCTAGATGAAATAATGAGAACTATTACTGACCAAGGTGTTATAAGCGTAAAGGGGCAAATTATAGATTGTTCTAGCATTATTTTTATTATAACTTCTAATGAAAGCTCTGGTTCTGTTAATGGTGGAAATCAGGAAATTGATAAAAAAATTGATGATGGCACAGGTTCGAGAACAACCATAAAACATGACAAATCATTCTTAAACCGAATAAAAGTAGTTGAGTTCGAAAATTTAACTGAAACAAACTATGAGGAAATAGCTAGAGCCGAATATCACAATAATTTTACAAACTATTGGTTAAAATTTGCTGGCATTGAACTTTATATGGGCGATACATTCCAACATGTTGCTAAAAGAACAGCAAATGAAAATAAAGGCTCTCGAACAATAAAAAATATAATGGATGGTCTAATAAAAGAACTTGCCAACACTGTAATTTCTCCTGAATTTAATAATAACTGTAAAAACACAAAAATTTTCGTTTCCTATAATGAAGATACCGACACTTTTACTTTGAAGATCATTCCAAAAATAACTTCTAATACTTAACTTTGAAAACAACCTTAATTAAAAATAAGTGTACTAGCAAAAACTAGTACACTTATTTTTTGATTATTAATAAAATTATCTGTCTCTCGTATATCTCCATCTATAACCATATGCTGTTTTGCCTTGACCTTTACAGATCTTATTTATGGTAGCATAATCAGCTTTTTTATAATCTGTATTTTCTCTTATCCACAAAGCACCATCCATGATTTTTGGAAAAGTCATTACGATTTCGCAAGTACTTTTATCTACCATATCAACTGGAATTGCATTTGGCCTATTATTTTTATATTTTTGAACCATCTTATTTCTATATTCCGGGTCCGTTCTCATTCTTTCAACATGTTTTTTTAGCCCAATACCTATATTACTAGAATTTCCACAACACTTTTGTTCTTTGGCAGATATTCTTTCGCTTGAAAAGCTTGATACCTTATTTTTCTTTGAATTATAACCAGCCTTTATAGCATCATATAAATCAACATAAAAACTTTCCCGGTCAGAAAGCTTGTCTTCATCGCACTCTTCTAAAATAGAAAATTCAAATTTATCAGCACCATAAAGTGCCATATCTTTTTCTAATGCAAACTTTTTTGCTTCATTTAAATTTCTATGTTTTTCCCAAACGTTTTTTATGTCTGTACTTTTCCCAACATAAATTTTGTTATTAATCTTATTTGTAATCTTATAAATACCTACCAAATTCTATCACTCCAAATTTTTTGTTATAAGGCTCTATTCAAAAGCCGTAAAAAATTTTTCTAGATTCATTATATTATCTTTCTAGAAAAATATTTGCTAAATCAAAAAAACATAAACCTTTGCTAATCAAAATACAACTTTACCTAGCAAACATAAATCTTTTTTGGTGGAGATGAGGGGAGTTGAACCCCTGTCCGAAAACCATTTACCAAAACCGTCTACAAGTATAGTCAATTTTTTAAAATTCCCGCTGAAAAACGCCAGTTGACAGGCTTTTTACGTTGGTATTCTCTAATTCATGAATAAAAGCCGAGAAACTCAAAAATTCACGTTCACCGCTAAATGACGCCCCTAAAAAGCCGCGGTATTCTTAGTAGAGACGGCAGCTAATTTAAGCTGCTTGTTCTAAATTATTGTTATTTAATTTATAAAATACGATTTTTTAAGAGTATTCGCACCTCTACTTGCAAATCTTGGCTCACAATCCCCGTCGAAACCTTTACATCCCCCAATTAATTATCGATTGTTTTCTTTCATAGTTCTCTCTATATTTCGCTTAGCGTACTTTTCTGCCATACTATTTCTTTTATCATACAGCTTTTTACCCTTACACAGCCCTACCTGAACCTTTAAAATAGAACCTTTAAAATAAATGGATAAAGGAATTAAAGAATAACCATCTTGCTTAACAGCACCGAAAAGCTTTGAAATCTCTTTTTTATGCATTAAAAGTCGTCTAACTCTCAAAGGGTCTTTATTGAAAATATTTCCTTGTTCATAAGGTGATATATGCATTCCATTAATAAAAATCTGCCCATCAACTATAGAACACCATGCTTCTTTAAGGTTAACCTTTCCTTGTCGTATAGATTTTACTTCCGTACCACAAAGCTCTATACCTGCTTCCAATTTTTCAAGCACAAAATAATCATGAAAAGCTTTTTTATTTTTTGCTACTGTCTTAAAAGATTCCTCCTTCATAAAAATATTCTCCCCTTCGCTTTTCCCTTGTAATTAAAATTATAACATGCACATTCTGCCTTGTCAATGGGATTTTTCTTGATTTCGCGTAGAAAAAATTTAAATACATTATAAAATTTTCATTGATTTTGATTAAACTACATTAAAAAACTATTTAATATTATCCCATTTCATTAATTGTTATTTTTCAGCAAAAAGACATGTTTTTTATAAAATCTTTATTGATTATTTACATTTCACTCCGTCCAATTAAGGCCCTTGAAAGTGTAATCTCATCTGCATATTCCAAATCTGCTCCAACTGGAATTCCATATGCTAAACGTGTAACTTTTATATTCAATGGTTTTATAAGCTTTGATATGTACATAGCTGTAGCTTCACCTTCAACAGTTGGGTTTGTCGCCATAATTACCTCTGATATATTACCTTTATTTATTCTAGCCAAAAGTTCTTTAATGTAAAGTTGATCCGGTCCTATACCATTTAGCGGAGATAATGATCCATGCAAAACGTGGTATAAGGCATTGAATTCCCCTATTTTTTCAAGTGCTACAACATCCTTTGTATCTTCAACAACACATATTACTGATTTTTCTCTTGAGTCATCCTTACAAACCCCACAAAGGTCTGAATCTGTTAAATTCCGGCACACTTTGCAATATCTTATCTTTTCATGCGCCTCTAAAATTGCACGTGAAAAAGCTTCTGCTCTGTCTTTTGGCAAAGTCAAAACATAATAAGATAATCTTTGTGCGGTTTTTTTGCCAATTCCGGGCAAAGACTCAAACTTTTCTATTAAATTATCTAACGGCGCTACACTATAACCGGACATGATTTAAAACAACCCGGGCATATTAAGTCCACCAGAAAGTTGCTCCATAGCTTCACTTTTTTCATTTGAAGCCATTCTTAAAGCCTCGTTGACTGCAGCTATCACTAAATCAGAAAGCATTTCTATATCATCTTTATCAACAACTTCTGGACTTATTTCAATTGATTTAATTTCCATTTTTCCTGTAGCCGTAACTTTAACCGCATTTCCTCCAGAACTTGCTACATAATCCTTTTCTTCTAGCTCCATTGTGACCTTTTTCATATCTTCTTGCATTTTTTGTGCTTTAGATGCAAGTTGTTGTATATTTCCTATTCCCCCTGAACCATATCCCTTTGGTAATCTAGCTTTCATTTGTTATACCCCCTGTTAATTACTATTAACTTATTAATCTGTGCAATTACAAAAATTACAGCGATTTCTTTATTGTTTTAAAAAATCCTTTTGCCCTTTAGTTTTCTAAAAAATGAAAATTACTCTGCCGTAACATTCACACCTAAATCTTTAGCCAATTCGGCTAATTTTTTCAATGGATCATCCTTTTTTTGCTTTTTTTCCTTCTTGTAGGGACCTAACTTATATGATTTACCAGTAACTTCCATTATTGCCCGCCTTAACTTATCCCTTTGAGAAGATTTTCTTAAAAGCTCAAAAGCCATTTCTTTCGGTGCATCTATTAATACAAACTGACCACTTATGTATGCCGTTGAACCTTTAAACGCTATGGCTACCGTTTGTGAATATTCTTTTAAAACATCCAAAACTGTTTGCCAATTTGTCATTTTTTGAGCATTCTTTTGAAGTTCATCCATCTCAAAAAATGCTTGTTTTTCCAAAGCTGACGGTTCGTTTGTTTTTGTAGATATATCCTCAAACTGTGATAAATCTTTTTCTACATGAGCTGTTTTTAATGGATTCAATTTTTGCTTTACTGATTCTAATTTTTCTCTGCTCCCAAAATTTTTATCAGCTATTATTTTTTCAAGCTTTTCTAACCTGTTGATTATAGATTTTTCAGTAAAACTTAGCTCTGGTGAACAAAGCCTCACTAAACACATTTCAAATTCTATTTTAAAACTGCAAACTTTTGTCATACGTTCAAGAGATGATTCCAACGTATCCATAATATCTATAACTTTTGAAAGCTCAGTTTTTTTAGATAACTCATAAAGTTGTTGAAAGTCCTCATCAGCTATGTTAAGTAAGGTTCTTGGCTCATTCATAGATTTTACAAGCATTATATCTCTAAAAAGTCCAATTAATTCTTCGCAAATAAGAACCATATCTTTAGAATCCTTATTTAATTTATCCACTGCATCTAAAGCTACATCTGCCTTTTGCTGAAAAATAGCTTCGCAAATGTTTAATAAATACTCTCTGCTTGCAACACCAACAGTTTTTTCAACCTTTTGAAGGGTTACTGCCTTACCATCACCAAGGCATTTATCTAAGATAGTTAAAGCATCCCTCATAGCTCCATCAGAAACCCGCGCAATTAAAGTTCCCGCTTTAGGTTCTAATTCTATATTTTCTTGATTTGCAATAAAATTAAGTCTTTTTGCAATATCTTCAACAGGTATCTTATGAAACTCAAATTTTTGACACCGCGATAGTATCGTTACTGGGATTTTATGCGCTTCAGTTGTTGCCAATATAAAAATAACATGTGCTGGAGGTTCTTCCAATGTCTTTAAAAGAGCATTAAAAGCACCCGCTGACAACATGTGTACCTCATCTATTATATAAACTCTATATTTTGCTTTAGCAGCAGTAAACCCTGCCGACTCACAAATACCCCTAATGTCATTGACACCATTATTACTAGCAGCATCAAGCTCTACTACATCCATTATTTTCGAATCTTCAATATCTAAACAAATCTCACATTTTTCGCATGGGTTTCCACCTTTTGGTTCTAAACAGTTAACTGCCTTAGCAAAAATTTTAGCACAAGTAGTTTTACCTGTACCCCTTGAACCAATAAACAAATAAGCATGTCCAATCCTATTTGAAGTTATCTCATTTTGGAGCGTTTTGGTTATGTGTGGTTGACCAATTACATCAGAAAATGATTTTGGTCTCCATTTTCTATAAAGTGCTTGGTACATAAACAATACCTCCAATCCGCTTTTTTATAAATACAGCTTAAAACAAAAAAGTGCAAACTGTCTTTCTTTTTAACCTCTTAAATTTCTTCTGTATTGAATATTGATGTGTAAAAACTCACCACTTAAATCAAAGATAAGAACTGTGCACTCACATATGCAGACGAACAAACTAACTACATCGCCTCCAGCAACTCCGCTTAATGCTGCTCGATTCCTCGCCTGACATGATTCACGGCGCCAGACCGTGCAGCGCTCGCCGCCTGCATATTTGAGTGCACACTTTTTCTGCATCAATTTATTATATTACATTATTAAAACTAAATCAATTATTTAACCCAAAAATAATTTGGAAATTAAAAAAAATAAAAACTTGACAATAAATTACTAGCATAATATAATAATATTCAGGTTTTTTACTCTTTTATCTTTTAGAAATTAAATTTATTCTTCGAGGTGTAGCTCAGTTTGGTAGAGTGCTTGGTTTGGGACCAAGATGCCGCAGGTTCGAGCCCTGTCACCTCGACCACCATACCGGTAACTCAAAATGTTACCGGTGTTTGTTTTATGCATAGAACTCAACATCTTTAATTAACAGTAATTTTTAAGGGAGATAAGTTTTATGGAAAAAAGTAAGATAAAATTAAATATTTGCGGAACTGATTATGTTATTACATCAGAAGATTCTTATGATTATGTTTTATCTATTGGCGAAGATGTAGACAAAAAAATAAAAGATATTTTTGAAAAAAGTCCTAAAGTTTCCATTACAATGGCTTCTATCTTAGCAGCTTTAGAATATTGTGACTCGGCTAATAAATTATCTACTAGTGTAGAAGGCCTTAAAGAAAAAATCAAAGAAAATATGCACGAAATATCTCAACTCAAAGCCTTATATGAGCAAGCTCTTTCTGAAATAGATACTTTAAAGAACAAATCCTTTGAATTAGACGAGCAAATCAACCGAGCTAATAATTTGGATATACAGGCTCAAAAATATGCAAATGAAATTGTTGACCTTCAAGATAAATATAATACTACTTATTCAAAACTAAAAGAAACGGAAAAATTAACAGAAAGTTTAACGCTGGACCATAAAACTGAGTTAAATAAATTAATTTTAAAAAATAAAAGTATATCAGAGGAATTAAGGCTGCAATCTCAAGCTTATGAAGATAAAATAAATGCTCTTAACGAAGAATTGCTAACACAAAAGTTAAGTCAACCTCTTTCAGAAAATGTTACATATTCTGAATCTATATTTGAAATAGTAAATCCAGACACTAATTCTTTTAAAAGTGTTTCACTTAGTTCTTCGGTTTAAACTTTTAAAAATACCTTTTTATTTAAAAAATTTTTAAATCTTCGGTCTTTTGTTTATTTTAATTCAAATAAAATACAATATAGTCCTTACTGTCAAGCTAATTTGATAAAATTTGTTTTGACATGTCAGTTGTTATTTTTATTGGTTGAAAAACAAGTTGAAAAAGTGGAAAAATAATGATTTTTTCCACACCCCCATCAAAAAGTACGCGCAGAAAAATCGCAAAAAAATATTTTTTTGTTGAAAAAAATAAATGAAATTGTCAAAAAATAATTGAGGTTGTTTTTATGAATCAAAATGAAGTAGCTATAGTAAAAAAAAGGAACAATGCTAAAATTCCCTACCGCGCAACAACTGGCTCGGCTGGTCTTGATTTATGCGCAGCTATAGATGAAAGTATAATTATTGCTCCTGGAGATTTAGTTTCTATTCCTTCTGGTATTGCTATTGCACTGCCAAATGAAAATTACGTAGCCTTAATTTTTGCTAGAAGTGGTCTTGGTGTAAAATATGGTATCACCCTTTCAAATGGTGTTGGTGTAATAGATAGTGATTATCGTGGAGAAATTTTTGTTGGGCTTTGTAATCTTAGTAAAGAACCATATGAAATAATTCCAGGAGAAAGAATTGCCCAGCTAATCTTTTTCCCTTTAGCTAATCTTAATCTCCTGCCTAAAGATAATTTAGATCCTACCGATAGAAATGAAAAGAGATTCGGCTCTACTGGTAAATAGATGTCCACAAAAAAAACATGAATAAATCTATTTTTTTGAATGTTATGTAGATAATAAAATGGAAAGTAATATTTTGTTGAGAAATATAACATAAGTGTAGTATAATGTTTTGGTATAGTTTCACGCTAAAGAACAACACAACTTTGTGGAAAATCCTTAGCTTTTAGTTTTGGCTTAAAAACAGAGAGGAGAAAATTATATGTTTTCAAAAGATATTGGAATCGATTTAGGAACAGCAAATACATTAGTGTTTGTAAAAAATAAAGGTATAGTTATGCGTGAACCATCGGTCGTTGCAGTTGATGTTACTACTGATACTGTTTTAGCTGTTGGGACTCAAGCTAAAGAGATGATTGGCAAGACTCCTGGTTCTATAGTTGCAGTGCGCCCTTTAAGAGATGGGGTTATTGCAAATTTTGATATTACCGCTGCAATGCTTAAATATTTTGTAAGAAAAACTGTAAAATCAGGACTATTTAGCAAGCGTCCTAAAGTCGTTGTGTGTGTACCTTCTGGTGTCACTGAAGTTGAACGTCGCGCAGTCGAGGATGCTGTTCGCCAAGCTGGAGCTCGTGAAGTTGAATTAATTCAAGAACCAATGGCTGCTGCAATTGGTGCCGGACTTCCTGTATCAGAGCCAACTGGAAATATGGTAGTAGACATTGGCGGCGGAACTTCTGAAGTTGCTGTTATTTCACTTGGAGATATTGTTACCTCTCGTTCCGTTAGAGTCGCTGGAAATAAATTTGATGAGGCAATAATAGCCTACGTTAAGAAAAAATATAATTTGTTAATTGGCGAGCGTACTGCTGAAAACGTGAAAATTCAAATTGGTTCCGCAGCACCTTATGAAAACGAAGGTTCCATGGAGATTAAAGGAAGAAACCTTATCGATGGTTTACCAAAAAACATAGAGATAACTGCAGAAGAAGTGAGAGAAGCGCTTGATGATTCATTACAAATGATAATAGACGCTATTAAGTCTACTCTTGAAAATACTCCACCAGAATTAGCAGGAGACATTGTTGGAAATGGAATAATGTTAACAGGCGGTGGCGCGCTCCTTCGCGGAATGGACCAACTAGTTTTAGATAAAACTGGTATGTCTGTTAAAATTGCTGAAAATCCTCTTGATTGCGTAGTTGACGGGACAGGGCAAAGACTTGAAATTGTTTTACCAAAGGATTATTATAAATTCAGGTAGAATTTAATACCCTATCCTGTATAAAATTAAAATTTGATTTTCATTAAAAAGGAGCGGGGATTCTTTATTGGATTCTCCACTCCTTTCGCCTTATAAAAAGCATTGCAATAAACCAAATTTTCATAATGTGAGGATTCGAATGAAAAATTTTTTAAAAAGAGATGGAATAAAAATTCTCATGGCGCTAGTTTTTATATCCATTGGAGTAATAATACTAAATTTTACTCCAGGTGCTTTTAATATTTCATCTACTGTTAATTTTCTAACCAGTCCATTATCAGAAGTTTCAGAAAGTGTCTCTGAATCTGCTAAGAACACAATAAAAATTAAAAAAAGCTCAACTGAATATGAGGCAGAGATAGATAAATTAAACGATGAAATTAAAAAATTAAGAGCGATTACAATCGATTATTATGACATAAAAAAAGAAAATGCACAGTATTTAAAATTTTATGATTTTAAAACAAAAAATAAAAGTTTAAAATTCATATCTAGCTCTGTTATTGCCCGTGATCCAAATGAAATTTTTGGTGGATTTACCCTCGATAAAGGCAGCTCTGCTGGTGTTTCTGTAAATGACCCTGTAATTACCGAAAACGGTCTTATTGGAAGAGTAACTTCTATTTCAGGAACATCGTGCAAGGTTAGTACTATTTTATCACCAAATTTTAAGGCTGGTGTTATTGACACTAGAACACGGGATAGCGGTGTTCTAGTAGGAAACACAAAAAATTCTGATCAAAACTTAACCAGAATGATGTATTTGTCAGCTCAAAACAGTATTCAACCGGATGACATTGTTATCACTTCAGGCCTTGGCGGTATATACCCAAAAGATTTTCCTGTTGGAAAAGTTACTGAATTAAAACACGATGATTATGATTCATCTTTTTATGCTGTAATAAAACCTTTTGATGACATAAAAAATATTATGGATGTATTCATTATAACTGATTTTCTTGGCAAAGGAGATATTGTTTCATCCTTAAAGGATGGTAAATAACCACTTTTTAAACTCCCGAAAAAGTTATAGGAGGAAAAGTCTTTGTATTTTAAAGCAATTCGTTATTTTGCTTACTTTTTAGAAATTACTGTGTTTTATGTAATAGAGCAAACACCAAATTTGATTCCAAATATAAACGGAATCAAGCCTACACTTCTCATTCCTATTCTCTTTATGATTGCTTTATTTGAGGGTGAAAAAATAGGTCTTATTTTTGGATTATTTATTGGTATTTTATTAGATATTAGCACTTCTTGGAGTATTGGTTTTTTTGCGATTATGATATCAGTTTGCGGCTACATAATAGGTCTAATTTCAAGGCGAGTTGTTAAAAGCAACTTGTCTACTGCTATGATAATCTCAGCAATTTTTATATTTTTCATATATAGTTTCCATTTTCTGTTTTGTTATTTAATAAACGGTTGTGGGGATAATCTTTATACCTTCACTTTTCACTATGTTCCACGAATGGTATACACTCTATTAATTTCTTTATTAATGTATTTCTTTAACAGAACTCTTGCCCTAAACATTAGAAAAGAAAAAGAAAAAGAAAAAAAGACAAAGCAGTAGTTACTAATGTTAATATCAACGACTGCACAAGGGGAGTGTTTAAAATAAATAAAAAAAATTGTTTTTCAAGATATGTTTTTACAAGCATTTTCATTGTGGCTATTTTGTCTTTATATATAATAAGGCTTGTTGATTGGCAAATTATAAATGGTCAAAAATATCTTGAAGTAGCAAATAAAAGTAATATTTTTGTTACAAGAACTGATGCCCTAAGGGGTGAAATTTTAGATACAAACGGTACTGCTTTTGCAGAAACCGAAACCGGATACCGAATAGTTTTTGATAGATTCGCTCTTGATAAGGAAAATGAAGTTATTGTCAACCTCATTAATTTAATGAAACTAAAAAAGGAACCTTGGATAGATGAATTACCTATTTCAGTTAATAAAAATGGCACTTTCGACTTTATTGAGGGCAAGGATAAAGAAATTTCGGACCTTAAGAGCAAAAACAGGCTTAATTTAAATAGCTACGCTACAGCTAATGACTGTATGGATAAATTAGCACAAAAGTTTAACTGCAGCCAATATGAGCCAAACTTACGGCGTGACCTTACAAGCGTAAAATATAACATGCTTGCAAATGGATATTATCAAGCAATAAATACTTCCTATGTTTTTGCTGAAGGTATAAGTCAAGAATTGGTTTCTATTATTTGTGAAAAATATCAAGATACACCAGGAGTGAGAATTAACTTATCATCAAAAAGAAAAATTTCAAATCCTGATTTAGCTCCACACTTAATAGGGGTTACTGGGCAAATGTCATCTGAACAATTTGATGAATTTAAAGAAAAAGGTTACTCCATCGAAGATATTGTTGGAAAAAGTGGAATAGAACTTGCTATGGAAGATTATCTAAGGGGCGAAGCTGGCGAGAAAAAAATAGAAATTTCACGTGAAGGAAATGTTCTAAACGTATTACAGTCTAAAAATGCTCAACCAGGTAAAACCATCTTTTTAACAATAAACTCTAAAATTCAAAAGGCCGCCAATGAATCTCTCGGGAAATATATAAAATCAATAAAAAGTTCTGCTGGTTCTTCAGGAAAAGGATATGATTGCAAAGCTGGCGCTGCAGTTCTTTTAAATATAAAAGATTTTTCAGTTTTGGCCGCAGCTACATATCCTGGGTATGATCTAACCAGGTACGTAAATGACAAAAGTTATTATAATGAGGTTACAAAAGATAGCTGTGTACCACTATTTAACCGTGCTTTAAATGGTAGTTTTGCTCCCGGATCTGTTTTCAAACCGCTTGTTGCATGTGGTGCTTTCGAAGAAAATGTAGCCACTCCAAAAGACCGGGTCACTTGCCACGGAATATATCACTACCCCGGCTCTGATTTCACTACAAAGTGTTTAGGCATTCACGGTGCTGCAGATTTTAAATACGCTCTTGCAAAATCATGCAACGTATATTTTTCTGAAATGGGCAGACGTCTTGGAATAAACAATATGAATATTTACTGTAAGCGTTTTGGCCTTGGAGTAAAAACTGGCATAGAAGTTCCTGAAACTTCGGGTGTTATAGCTGGCCCTGAACACAGCCGCTCTTTAGGAATGGCTTGGAGCGATAAAGTTACTATTAAAGCTGCTATTGGACAATCTGATAATCTTTTTTCACCCGTGCAGCTAGCCACTTATGTAGCTACAATTGCAAATGGTGGCAACCGTTATAAAACCCATTTTGTAAGAAAAATAACAGATTATCGTCGTGAAAATACAATTATGGAAAACGACCCTGAAAAGCCTGAACTCCTTGAAACCTCAGGAATATCAACGCAAAATCTAAACATAGTAAAAGAAGGCATGCGTCAGGTTGTTTTAGATGGAACAGCTTCTGTTTTTAACAGTTATGGTATTAATATAGCCGCTAAAACTGGAACAGCTCAAAATAGTGGATCTGATCATACCTTGTTTATCTTTTTTGCTCCTTATGAAAACCCTGAAATAGCTGGTGCTGTAATTCTTGAACATGGTGCTATAGGACTTGCTTCTAAAGGAGTTGCAAAAGATATATTAGATGCATATTTTTATTAAATTAATTTGTTTACCCACATAAATAAATTTAAACTTAATATAACTAAATTATATGGAGGCATATTTATATGATATCAAACAGTGAAAAAAATATGGAAAAGATCGTTAATCTTTGTAAAAATCGAGGCTTTGTATATGCTGGATCAGAAATATATGGTGGCCTTTCAAACACTTGGGATTATGGTCCTTTGGGTGTAGAATTTAAAAATAATGTTAAAAATGCATGGCTTAAAAAATTTGTAAGGCAAAGCAAATATAATGTTGGAATTGACTCTGCTATACTTATGAACCCGGAAGTATGGGTGGCTTCTGGCCATGTTGGTGGATTTTCTGATCCTCTTATGGACTGCAGGGACTGCAAAACTCGCCACAGAGCTGATAAACTTATAGAGGAGAACGGTGGCGATTCAAATGGGATGACATTTGAACAAATGACTGATTACATAGAGGCCAACCACATTAAATGTCCAGAATGTGGATCTGAAAATTTTACTAGTATTAGAAAATTCAACTTGATGTTTAAAACATTCCAAGGTGTAACCGAAAATGCTAAAAACGAGATATATTTAAGACCTGAAACCGCACAAGGTATTTTTGTAAACTTCTGTAACGTTCAACGAACTTCTCGCAAAAAGTTACCTTTTGGTATTGCCCAAATTGGAAAATCTTTCAGAAATGAGATCACACCTGGAAATTTCACATTTAGAACACGTGAATTTGAACAGATGGAACTTGAATTTTTCTGCAAACCCGGAACAGACTTAGATTGGTTTAGTTATTGGAGAGACTTTTGCAAAAATTGGCTGCTTGATCTCGGCCTTAAAAAAGAAAACATTCGTTTGCGTGATCATAGCGCTGAGGAACTTTCACATTATTCCACAGCTACCACAGATATTGAGTTTTTATTTCCTTTTGGATGGGGCGAGCTTTGGGGAATTGCTGACCGTACAAACTTTGACTTGCTTCAACACCAAAATAATTCTGGAAAGACTTTAGAATATTTTGATAGTGAAGAAAATAAACGTTATTTACCATATGTTATTGAGCCTTCACTTGGTGCTGACCGCGCGGCGCTTGCATTTTTATGTGATGCTTATGATGAAGAAAAGCTTAACGATACAGATACCCGTGTCGTTCTACACCTACATCCTGCCCTTGCGCCAATTAAGGCGGCTATTCTCCCACTTTCTAAAAAGCTTAGCAACGGTGCTAATAAAGTGTATGAACTTCTTTTAGAGTACTTTATGGTTGAGTACGACGATGCTGGGTCAATTGGCAAGAGATATCGACGACAAGATGAGATTGGAACGCCGTTTTGTTTAACATATGACTTTGACAGTGAAAATGATAACTGTGTAACTGTTCGCAATAGGGATGATATGAGCCAAGAAAGAGTTCCTATTGAAAAGCTTGTTGAATTTATTCAAAGAAAAATTTCTTTTTAACTTCTTGAAAGTATTTAATAACAAAAATTAGAAAAGTAAGCCCAATTTTAGGATAAATTTAGAACATTTTTTCTTCCGCTTTCCTTGCCATATTTTAAAAAACATCCTGAATAAATAAAAAATTTTAACAATTTATTGATATTATTACAATTAAATAGAAAATTATGATTGTTCTAAAAAGGAATTAAAAGACCCTTAACCTTATGTTATACTAAAAAGGTGATGTTTATCATTAATTTTAAATTTCAAAGGAGACTTTCACAATGAAAAAAATTATATCTAGTATTTTAACATGTGCCCTATTATTTTCTTCAGTTTTTGCCATATCATGTGCAGCAGAAGTAACAACAGGTGATCAAACAGGGGCCTCAACAGTGACAGAAGTAAAAACAACAACAGCAACAGCAACAGGAGCAACAACTGGAACAGATGCAAAAGGACCAGAAGCACCAGGAGCAACAACTGGAACAGAAGTAAATTTTTTTGATTCTATAAAAAGTTCAGTTTTCGCTAATATGGAAAAACTTAACGGTAAAATAGTAGACCATAAAACTGCAATTTTAGTAGCTGTAGGTGGCGTCGTTTTATCTGCAATCGGATATGTTATATATCGTGAATATCCTGTAATTGTTAATTTCTTAAATAAAGTTAAAGAAAACGTTGTTAAAGCTACCGTCGGCTTAAAAAATCGTATAGTTTCAGAAGGAAAAGATGAAAAAGCATTAACCGTACAATCAGAAGCAGCGAAGTAGTACTTCAAACAAACAAAAATGTAAATATATATTTAAGTTTTTAAAACTTATTTAAAACAAGGCTGGCATCTAAATTGTCAGCCTTGTTTATTAAATTATTGCCCCTGCTTTAGGTTAATATTCACAAAAAGCAAGAGCAATTCGCTGAATATATTACAAAAATCTAGAAAATTATTATTATTCTTAAAAAGAAAAAATAATGCTTTTCCTTGTGATATAATTATATTCGGTACTAACCTATCTAAAAATATTTTTTAAAAAGGAGATAATAAACATGAAAAAGGTTATATCAAGTATCCTAACATGCACTATGGTGTTAAGTTCAATTGGAGGTTTATCTTGCTTTGCATCCGCAGCTAATCTTGAGTCTGAAGAGACTGAATCAGCTGTTATTTGCGAAGAAGATTTCGATGCCAACTCAGAAGATTCATCTTCTGAATTTGATGCAGATGCCGATGATGAAGAAGACACTGACAGTGAACCTGCTAATGGTAGCAGATCTAGTATATTGAAAGTTGTCGGTTGTGTTGCTGGTGCGTCAATTGTTGCTGCTGGTGCATACTTTGGTTACACCAACCGCCAAGAAATCGCTACTTATGCACAAGAAACAGCTGGCCCTGCAATTAAATCTTTTGCTCTAGAAACAGCTTTCCCTGCAAGCAAAAGCTTTGTAACTGAAACTGTACCAAACGTTACTAAATTAGTTTGTGGTTTTATTTATAAACATGCAGGCAAAATGCTGGGCGTAGCCGGAAGTTCTTTAACTGCATCAAAAAATATATTCTGCTCCGACAGTAACTATCCTGGTATCTGCAGTTCTGCCTCAAATGCAAAAAACACTGTATCTAATTGGTTTACATCAGGCAACACTACAGTCACTACAGTCACTCCAGACAACGCTACAGTAAATTCTTAAACGATAAGCCTTTATAACAATTTAACAAGTAGACAATACTGTATTTCTTTTGTTTTACTTCAGAAACTCCTATGACATAGGGGTTTCTTTTTTATTCTACTTTCATTGTAATTATTGTTATATCATCATCATGACCTTGATTTCGCAAGCTTACAGCTCTTTTTATAATGCGCTCAGCAAAAACCTGCGGCGTCTCATCAGTCCACCTTTCAAATTCTTCATTTATCCAAATGTCATCAGGGTAAATTGCTCCATCTGATAACATCAAAATCCTATCATTTTTTGAAAGTTCTGCTTTTTTATATACAAAATTTATGTTTTTTAATATTCCAACAGGCAATGAAGGTAAATCAATTTGTTCTACCTTTTCATTTTTCTTAATAAAAGTAACCGGTGCCCCAGCTTTAATAAACTCTACCTTTCCGGTAAATAAATCAAAGCAGATTATGTCTAATGTTGACAAAGACTCATCTTCTGATTTTGCAAAAAGCGCTGAATTGGTTATTTTTAATGCAGTTTCAAATCCAATCTTGGCTTTGATAAGGCTGGAAATAATTTCGCATGCCATGGCACCTTCTACAGCAGCTCTCCCTCCTGTTCCCATTCCGTCACTTAAAACAAATATTACTCTTCCTTTTCCATCATTAAAATAAGTATAACTATCTCCACATAAACTTTCATTATTACAAATATGTTGGGCTGAACCTATTTGTAAATTAAATACTGGCTTTTCACTAATATATATTTTACATCTATCTGGCATCATAGTAATACATGGCTTGTCCAATGTTTTAAAACATTCTTTGGAAAGTATTTCATTAAGATTTAACAACTCTAAGGTTTCTTTTTCTTTATGTAATATTTCAATTTCTAAGGAAATTCTCCTAAATCTATCAATTCTACAACTTACATCAAGCGGAATAAGTCCTAAACTTTTTAAAACACCTGTTACATTCTGTTCCATCTTTAAGTCAAAACTATCATAATATTTAAACTCTTTTGAAATATCTTCTAAAATTCCTCCCATATCTGAAAACTGTTCAGATATAAAACTTTTAACTTCGTTTATTTTTTGCTTTGAAGCGTTTCTTATTGAATTTTCTCTGTAAAACCTATTTGTAAATTCACTGATTTCATTTAATCTACAGCACCTTGTTGCTATTGCTTTTGGAAAATTTTCTATTTTTATTTCTTTATTTTCTGAAAGAGTTTTGGCTGCTAAATCAAATGAATTTATGGTTTCATCCCGTCTAGTTTCCCAGCATAGTGTTCTTAAACCGCAATGAGTACAAACATTTTCCATGATATAAGAATATATTTTTTCAAGGCTAAAATTAGATAATCTAGAAAGTTTTTTAGACACGGCATTAATCGAATCGCTAACATTAATTAACGCGTTTGCTGTAAAATCTAGCCTCATAAGCACAGATTTTTGCAAACTTTTTGAATCTTCACAGTTTTTAGGGTAATAAAACAGCCCCATGAATTTGTTTCCAAGTCTGTCTGGCAAAAATATAAAAATAATTGCCGCAAGAACAACTTCATATACACAGGATATTATCGTTTCTGATTTTTCTATCTGTACTGATAACATTAAATTAGCTATCATAAAAGCCCCAGCTAAAGCAAATTTGCCAAATCTTGAAACCATGCCTGCTATCAATCCACCCAATGAATATGCCCCAACCACATAGGAAGGCTCCTTAAAAGCTAGTCCAAAAATCACCCCTGCCGCTATTCCAGAAACACTACCTCCGGTTATTCCTAAATGCTGCGAACAGAACAAGATCGCAACTATTGCCAAAATTCTGCCTATTGATACAGGCCCTAACATTACGCCAGATAATGATAAAATAACTACACAGATACTAAGTATAATACTTGCAAGTTCTCTTTGACTTATAGTCAAAGAGCTTTTTTTACCCGACATTATAAAGCTTGTCTCTTTAAAAAAATATGCAAAGCCTCCTGCTAGTATTGCCTCAATAAAATTTATAGAAATCCGATTTCCCCATAATCCATTAAATTTATTAATTGCAAATCCAGTTGCAAGTATAGGCAAAGCTGCAAGTAAGGGTGCAAACAGCGGGTGTTCCTTTATTTTTTTCAAATCATTAAAAGTCCATCTTACAGCGCAAACAGCTATTACAGTTGCTATATATCTTATTCCAACATTCATTTCAGAAGGAATAATATAACCTATAATTGTACCTAAAAGCGAAACCCAAATATTTTCATAAGGCACAGAAGCTACTAGAGCTACACCAAACGGTGCATATTCACCCATAATCGTACCTTTTGAAACAAATATTCCTAAAATAAAGTATAAAACATTTAAAATAACAGATTTACCTTGGTCAGACAAAAACAATTTTAATCTAACTTTTTCATTGGTAACTAATTCTGATGTCTTCATATGCCACCACCCTTTCAACTTATAAATATATAAATTTCATAAGAATAAGTATATAATATTTTTAAGTCACAGCTTGTTTTATAACGCTGTAACTTTTTAAAAGTTTAGTTGTTTAGGTTTAGATAATGGTCGAACTAAAATAATTAATAAACAGAATCTAAAATTATATTAAAAACTATCCTACGGTGGAAATTCAAAAGTTATTGTGTTATAATTTTCAATGTAAAAACTACTGGAGCTGAAAATTATGAAATTTATCTCTTGGAACGTAAATGGCCTTAGAGCCTGTATTAACAAAAACTTTTTTGATGTTTTCCATAATGCTGATGCTGATTTTTTTTGCTTGCAAGAAATCAAAATGCAAGAAAATCAAGTTGAAATCGACACACCCGGATACTATCAATACTGGAATAGTGCTGTTAAAAAAGGGTATTCCGGAACTGCCATATTTACAAAGCACAAGCCATTAAATGTCACCTTTGATCTTGGCTTAGAAAAACATAACCTTGAAGGTCGTGTAATTACTCTTGAGATGAATGATTTTTATCTTGTTAACTGTTATACACCAAACTCAAAAAGAGAGCTTTTACGTCTTGACTATAGACTGGAATGGGAAGATGACTTTAGAAGTTATCTTAAAAGGCTTGATTTGCAAAAACCTATTATTTTATGTGGTGACTTAAATGTTGCTCATAAAGAAATTGATCTAAAAAATCCGAATAATAACCATAAAAATGCTGGATTTACTGACGAAGAAAGAGCTAAAATGACAGAGCTTTTAAGCTCTGGATTCACTGATACATTTAGGTATCTTTATCCAAACAAGATTACCTATACTTGGTGGTCATACATGTTTAATGCCAGAAAAAACAACGCTGGGTGGAGAATTGACTACTTTATAGTTTCTAACCGTATAAAAGACAAAGTTATAGATTCTGTCATACATGATGATGTAATGGGAAGTGATCATTGTCCAGTTGAACTTATATTAAAATAATAAAAAGGGGATATAAAAAATGGGAAGTAATACAAAGGCTATGTTATCTTATATAGGGCTTTATATCACAGGAATAATTTTCTTAGCAATTGAAAAAGATGATGAATTTGTAAGAAAAAATGCTGCTCAATCTGTAGTTTTTGGTATAACAGCAAATTTATTGAGCATATTCATAAGCTTTACTCCGTTTGTTGGAAAATTTGTTAATTCTATATTTTCTCTTCTTTGCTTTATAGTGTGGATTATATTGATCTGCAAGGCATATAACAAAACATATTATAAATTGCCTTTAATTGGCGATATATCCGAAAAATACGTGATTAATTGGTTTAATTAACTTTTATATTAGCAGCTAAAATAAGGAGTGAATTAAATGGTAGAAGTTAAAAATCTTGTAAAAAATTATGGTGGAAAAGAAGCCCTAAAAAATATTAGCTTTTCCGTTAAAGAAGGTGAAGTATTAGGTTTTTTGGGGCCAAACGGCGCAGGTAAATCTACAACTATGAATATAATTACGGGATATTTATCATCCAATAGCGGAACCGTTACTATTGACGGCAACGAAATCTTGGAAAACCCAATAAAAGCAAAAAGCAAAATTGGATATTTACCAGAGACACCACCTCTGTACCCAGATATGACTGTTAAATCTTACTTAAGTTTTATGTTTGACCTAAAAAAAGTTAAACTTCCAAAAGAAGAACATATTAAAAATGTTTGTACCCTTGTAAAAATCTCAGATGTATATGATCGAGTTATAAAAAATTTGTCGAAAGGATATAAACAAAGAGTAGGTTTGGCTCAGGCGCTTCTTGGAGATCCTCCTGTTTTAATATTGGACGAGCCAACTGTTGGTCTTGATCCAAAACAAATAATTGAAATTAGAACCCTTATAAAAAACTTAGGAAAAAAACATACTATTATTCTTTCATCTCACGTACTGCCTGAAATACAAGCTATTTGTGATAGAATTGTTGTAATTAATAATGGTTCAATAATAGCTGACGACACAACATCTAATCTTGCTGGAAACATTAATAAAAACTATCGACTAATATTACAAGTTGAAGGTGACAGAGAAAAAGTTAGACCTGTTTTAACCAGCATAGAAAAAATTAAAAAAGTAAGCAATGGCAGAAAAGTTGAACCCGGTATATTTGAATACACCATTGAAACTGATAAATCAGTTGAAACAAGACGAGAAATTTTTAATTCTCTTGCAAATGCTAGTTTCCCTATTCTTTTAATGAAAAACTTTGAAACTAATCTTGAAGACATTTTCTTAAAACTTACAAAAGAAACTACGACCCTAAATGAGAAAGAACCTAAATTATCTGACTCAACTAGTAATACAAACGAGGAGGAAAAAAATGAGTGCAATAATTAAAAGAGAAATCAGTGCTTACTTTTCATCGGCTGTAGGGTATGTAATTATGGCTATATTCTTTACTTTCGGTGGATTTTATTTTTATGAAACTTCACTTGTATCAAATTCGGCAAACCTTTCTTATACCTTTAGCAATTTATTTATAATAACAATATTTTTAGTACCTATACTTACAATGAGACTTTTTAGCGAAGAAAAAAAACAAAAAACAGATCAAGCCCTTTTTACTTCACCGATTAGCCTTTTTTCGGTCACAGCAAGTAAATTTTTATCTGCTGTTTTAATGTTTCTTATTTGCATGTCTATAACATTTTTTTACGCTATTGCAATTTCATTTTTTACAGTACCAAATTGGGGCACCATTTTAGGTAATTTTTTAGGATTATTTCTTTTAGGTTCTGCCCTGATTTCCATTGGCTTGTTTTTATCCTCAATTACAGAAAATCAAATAGTAGCCGCTATTAGCGGATTTGGCGTTGGTATTTTCATTTTGCTGTTTGAAACTATTGCTAAAGTAATACCAATTGAATTTATAAGCAATATATTTTCAAGCCTTTCTTTTATGTCTCACTACAACAATTTTACAATGGGCGTAATAAATCTTGTCGATATAGTGTTTTTCATAAGTGTTTGCTTAATATTTAATTTTTTAACTCTTCGCGTATTTGAAAAGAAAAGATGGGCATAGAAAGGGGACTTAACAATGGATGAAAATAAAATACAAACTGAAAAATTTCCTAAACTTAATAAAATAAAAACTGTATTTAAAACTCGAAAATTCAAACACAGTAGTGCAGCTTCTGCTATTACTGTTTTATTTGTTGCCATTATTGTAGTTTTAAATATTATTGTGGGTTCTTTGGGTGAAAGACTCAATTTAAGTTGGGATTTGACCAGTAATAAAGCTTTTACCTTAACAGACCAATCAATTAATTTCTTAAATACACTTAATAAAGACGTAGAAATAATTTTATTAAATGACGAAACTGCGTTTGCAAGTCAAAATGAATATTTTTCGCAGGCAAACACAGTATTAAAGCAATATGCTAAACACTCAAACAAAATTAAATTGACTTATATGGATTTAGCTAAAAACCCGACATTTATTCAAAGTAATTACCCTGATGAGGAATTAAATACTAATAGTATTATAGTTAAGTCTTCTAACAAATATAAAATTATCTCAGTAAATGATATCTTTGATATAAGCTATGGATATTATGGCCAGCAAGGAATAACAGCTTCAAAAGCTGAACAAGAAGTAACAGCAGCTCTGGTTTATGTTACTAGTGACAGCCAAACAAAAATTGTCTTCTTAAAAGGATATGGCGAACAAGATTACTCTGCTTTTTCAGAAATATTAAAGAAAAATAATTATGATATAAATGAAATTTCACTTTTAACTGAAGACATCCCCAATGATATTAGCGCTGTTATTATTTTTGGCCCTGATCGTGATTACGATACTAAAGGAATAGCTAAACTTGAACAATTTTTATCAACTACGGGTAAAAATTTAGTTTATGCACCAAACCCAAATAAAACAGAAAAACCTATCATTTCAGATTTGTTAAACAAATGGGGAATTAAAGTAAAAAGCGGAATAGTATACGAAACAAACAGTAAAAGAATGACGTCTAACATGAGTGTTTTTGAAGCTATTAGTGACTATGTTGATTCAACCTATACAGAGAATTTAAAAACTACTGATATTCCAGTACTGATCCCTGCGTGTAAACCACTTGAGGTTTTAGATGAAGATCATGTAAAAGTTTTGCTTCAATATTCTGAAACTTCTGGAATAATGCCAATTGATGCAGACAAGAACTTTGACTTTAAAGGAAATATTTCAGGACCCATTCCATCAACTGTTATTTCTTCCAAAACTTTAACTGATAGTGTCAAACCAAATAACGTAGCTGTTATTGGTTCATTTGTGGCTTTAACCCCCGATTATTTATCTGCAACTTCACTTAACAATTCAACTTATTTTACAAACATGTTAAATGTTATGTTAGACCGCGAAGACGTTGGGATAATAATAGAATCTAAAACTATTGGAAGGGAGGAGCTTGGCATTAATGCAGTACAAGCTAACACCTTAGGGTTAGTATTTGCAGTATTTATTCCTATTATGGTACTAACAATTGGTACTGTCATTATTTTAAAAAGAAAGCATAAATAAAAATTTTTCATGATGTTTTATATTATTTTCAATAAATTATATCTGAAAGGAGATATTCATGAAAAAGCAAACTCAAAATATTATTATGGCTTGTATTATATTAGGCCTTCTTTTGGGAGTTTTCTTTCTAGTTGTGTCAATACCACCTAGCAAAGAACCTAATACTTCATCTTCAGAAACAGTAAATACTATATCACCATTTCTTGAAAATACCTCTTATAATATATCTTCTGTTGTAGTAGAAAACAATTCTGAAGAATTTGCTATTGAAGTACTAAACCAGGATGGTAAACGGGTATATAATATAGACAATTCTGACCCAAATAAAACCCCCTCTCAATCTATTTTGCAAACATTTATGGGAGAACTTATAAATATTTCTTCTATTCAAATTGTTGAAAATGATACTACAGATTTAAAAAAATATGGACTTGAGGATGAATCTGCAAAAATAACAGTGAATTTTGCAGATGGCACAAACAAAGTCTTTAAACTTGGCAATGAAGCTCCATTATCAATAGGATATTACTTACGTATAAATGACGAAAACACTGTGTATTTAATTTCTAAATCAAACGCAGAAATATTTTTAAATAATAAGGAATTTTATTTTGAAGATATAAAAAAGTAACAAAAAAGTGGTGAGTAAAACTCTCCACTTTTTTAAAATTATCATTAGTTTTTTCTAAAATGAAAATAAAATAGTTGCATAATAAAGCTTATATGATAAAATTAAAATAGATATGTTGGATTTTATATGTACAACGACTTTTTAGCTAAGGGGTAAAATAATGGATTTTATAACAAACAATTGGAGCTCCTTTATAAGTCTTATGAAAACCTTCAGTATTTCAGATTTTTTTGATATCGCTATAACTTCTTTTATAATATACAGTTTTATTAAATTAATTAGAGAGACTAGAGCTAGTCAACTTGTAAAGGGTATTCTAATTTTAACTATAGCCTACTTTTTATCGTACCAATTAAAATTTGTAATGCTCAGCAATTTATTAAATAAATTCTTTGAATTTGCTGTTATAACGGTTTTAGTAGTATTTCAACCCGAACTTCGCCGTGCTTTAGAACAGATTGGTCGATCTAAAATTGGGAAACATCTTGGTTATTATAAAAACAGTTTTTCTGATTTACAAGACACAAAAAGCTGTATAAATTCAGTTGTAGATGCTGTTACTATTTTACAAAAAACAAAAACTGGTGCACTTATAATTTTTGAAAGAGAAACTAAGCTTGGTGATATAATTGATACCGGAACTACAATAAATGCTATTCCTTCTGTTTCAATTATTGGAAATATATTCTTTAATAAGGCACCACTTCATGATGGGGCTGTTATTGTTAGAGATGATATGATTTATGCTGCGGGATGTGTATTACCTCTTACTAAAAACAAATCAGTCAGCATTGACCTTGGCACCCGACACAGGGCTGCCCTTGGAATAAGTGAAATATCAGATGCGGTTGCTGTTGTTGTTTCGGAAGAGACTGGTATCATATCTATTGCAATAAACGGAGTTTTAACTCGAAATTATACAAAAGAGCATTTAAAAAATAAACTTGATGATATTTTTTTTAAAGAAGTCGAAGAATTTGATTTTCGTAAACAAGTAATTAAATCTATAAGAAGGATAAAAAAACAATGAAAAATAAAAGGTTTAGTATAAATAAACTGTTTTATAACAATAAAATTGTTTTAGTTTTTTCAATTATTATTGCCTTTGGTCTATGGATAAAAATATCTACAGGTAGTTCTGAAAGTGTAACAAAACAAATTTCAGGTATTCCTATCACCATAAATCTCTCCGATAGTGCAACAGAAAATGGTCTTACTGTTTTTGGGATTGAAGACGTTACCGCAGAAGTTTCTGTATCTGGCAATAGAATTATATTAGGTCAGCTTACGCAAGATAATATTCAAATTTTTGCACAGCAATCAGCCGGACTCATTAACACAACAGGTAATTATACACTAGAATTAGCTGCACGAAAAAAAGGAGTACTAACAGATTTTGAATTTGCCTCAAACGTATCCCCAAATTTTATAAATGTTTTTGTTGATAGAGCTAGTAGTAAAACTATTGATATAACTCCGGAAATAAATTACCATGCTGATCCTACTTATTTTTCAAGTCCTATTACACTTTCTGATTCAAAAGTAACTATTTCAGGACCTGACTCTGTGGTGTCAAGTATTGCTAAAGCTACTGTTGAGGGCGAAATTAAAGGCACTATTACTGAAACTACTACTCTTGCAAACCTACCTATTTTACTATTTGATGACACTGGCAAAAAAATAACCACTACTAATTTAACCTTTAGCACTACAAAAGTCGACGCTACTGTTCCAGTTCTTAGCAAAAAGGCCTTGGAAGTCTCCCCTACATTTAGCAATCAGCCAACTGAAATGGTTTTTAAAAATAACAAATTCAAAGCTACCCCTTCTTCTATTGAAATAGCATCTTCAAAAGAAATTCTTAATACCTTAAATAAAATCGAAACTGAGTCTTTAGATTTTTCTAAAATAAACCTTGAACACAGCGAATTTAATTTATCTTTAAAAGTTCCAAATGGCTGCCGAATTTTAAATAACATTTATTTCTCTAATATAAAATTAAATATGAATGGAATTCAGTCTAAAAAAATAAATGTAGACAAAATAACTTTTATAAACCTAGCCGAAAGTAAACACGCCGAGGCTTCTACGGCTGACTTTAAGGTTGAAATAGTTGGACCAGCTAATGAAATTAAGTCACTTAAATCTTCTGACATATATGCACAAATAGACCTTTCTGGCAAAGAAAGCTTTACTGGTAACACCGAGCTTCCTGCAAAAATAATAATTGAATCCGCTCCTGGTTGTTGGGCCTATGGTAGCCATAAAATAAATGCCCAAATAAAATAAATATAGCAGAATCAATAATTATAAAAATATTTCAGTTTTTGGGGGTATTAAAATGCAAGATATAAAACTAGACGGAATAAGTAAAATAAACGGCGGAGAGTATGCAACTGTTGCTGTAAACGGTATTGCGCAGATTAACGGTCATCTTAAATCGAAAAGTTTTTCTATTGATGGTAAATGTAAAATCAATGGGGACACTACAACTAGTGAACTTTTTTGTAATGGCATAACTGAAATAGAGGGTAAATTAAAAGCTACAGACATTAAAGTTGACGGCATATTAACAGTAAACGGTGATCATATTGAAACTCAAACATTAGTATGTGACGGAACTATTAGAGCAAAAAATCTTATTAATTCTGAAATTTTAGACGCTAACGGCATTATTAATGCAATGCAGGTTAATGGAAATAAGGTAATTATTAAATCTCATTCAGGCAAATTTATAAAATTATTTTTGCCGCCGGCTTCAAAAATTAATAAAATAAAAGCAGATAATATTGAACTTTCAGGAGTAAAGTCACAGAAAATTGTTGGACAAGACATTATTATAGGGCCTTGCTGTGAGATTGAGGACATTGAATGCAGCGGAACATTAAAAGTAAATAAAAGAGCAACTGTAAATAACATCATCGGAGATTACTCATTAATAAATTAAAAATAAATGTTATCAACCCACTATAAAATTCTTCCTGTTCCACTAAATATTAGTGCCAGTAAAGTTTTTATTTATATTTCGCTTGTTTTCACTACTTTCACTTATTTTTCCTTTGGTACTTGATAAAAGAGCTAATTGGTCGCTAACAACAATAAATAAGTCGCTCCATATTTCTATTTCCTCAGGTTCACAGTTTTGTGCAATTTGAAAAGCAATAGCAGTTCCAAGCGTAATTAACTTTTCTCCATAATATTTATCCATTATTATCACCACTTAATATTTTATGTTTTTCAAATTATAGTAGTGTAAACTTTTTATTTTATAAACACCGCAAATTGGTGCCATTTTAATAGTATTACATTCTTTAATTTTGTAAAATAAAAAGATTTTTTAATGCCTTGATCTTTTGCATAAATTTTGTTATAATATAATCACTTTTATAGGAAAAAGTAATTATATATAGTAAAAAGAAGGGACGATCAAAATGTTTATTAAAAAACCCCTTAATAAAGCTGCTAAAAAAATTTTTTTGCTGGTTTTGTCACTATCGCTATTATCAGGGCCCATAATAAACCATGCATCGTGGTACACAAATAGCGTAACACCCCACGAAATGCACGCCGCTACTAAGTCTTGCGACGATCACACCTTTGGAGATTTTAATGGAAGTCCTGCCTGTATTGATTCATCTGGTAAGTTGCATATCTGCGAAAATAATTTCCCGGATAAAACCTTTATGTCATGGGTTGGAGATTCATCTAATATTTCTCACTCAGATGCCGCTCACTTTACTAGCAATGAGATTGACAATATAAAAACTCTAGACATAAGTTCTAAAGGTATAGTTGGCCTTGATGGCATACAATTTTTTACAGGCTTAACTGAATTAAACTGTGCAGATAATCAAATATCGTCATTAGATTTAAGTCAAAATGTATTATTAGAAAATTTACACTGCAACAACAATCGATTAACTAGCCTAAACTTAGAAAAAAACACAAAGTTGTCTGTTTTCGATTTAAGTACCCAGACATCTTCAGCTACAAAATACTCAGAGCAAGGTGTGTGGAAAGTAGATTTAAATGATATTATAGATCCTAGTAATCTTGCAAATGTCAGTGTAATCGATAATGGATCATATGATAGCAGCACTGGAATCATAACTTATACTTCAGAACCCAGTACAACAAAATACATTTATACTATTAAAGGTACACAACCGTGGCTTTCCGAGCCTGTAACAATGGGAGTAACTTTAACTTTGGCGGAAAATTTTGATCAATGGATTAAAGTTAATGGCCTTTGGTTTGGAGTACATGCTGAACCAGGTGTATTTGACCCAGACTCTAATTTTCATGTAGAGATGCTAACTAAAGGTACCGATGCATATTCCACAAAATTAAATATGTTAGACTCAGGCTTAAAAGAAAAGGTTGAAGAGCAAAACATACTGCTATTTAATATGGGTGTAACAAAACCTGATGGCTCAGAGTATAAAACTCTTGATGGCATAGCTGATATTTATATACAACAACCGCAAAATTGGGATTATAGAGAAATGCAAGCAGTTTTACTAAATGAATTTCAAGATGCTCAATTTGCCGAAGCATTTGTTCAAATTAATCCTAACGATTATGACGATACGCAGCTCAATTTTGACAGCAACAGTGACCTTGAAATTAGCCCAGATCTTGATGGAAGCTTGAATTTTATAAAATTTTCGGTAAGTCACTTTAGCCCCTTTGCCGTTTATGATGAATTAACAGTATGGGACTATGCCGAACACTATTCATGGATGGCCGGCCTAGCTGTACTTGCAATTGGTGCATGTGTTTTAATTTATTTAAAAGTTCGCAAAAACAAGCAAACAACCTAATTTAAATTAATAGTAAAGCCCACAGGACATTTCTGTGGGCTTTATATAAGAATTTTATTTAACTGTTTTTTGGTGGACACAAAGGGACTCGAACCCATGACCTCTCGCGTGTGAGGCGAGCGCTCTAACCAACTGAGCTATGCGTCCTACTAGAAGCTAGAGACAAGAGGCTAGAATCAAGAATATAAATAAAATTATATTAAAAAACAAGTATATATGTGCTCTTTTGTGGACTGACATCTATTTTTGGTGACTCGTACGGGAATCGAACCCGTGTTACCGGCGTGAGAGGCCGGTGTCTTAACCGCTTGACCAACGAGCCTTATTTTAAAGGCTACTCCCTTTTTTAATTAACTTTATTAAGCTAACAATATTATACCACAAATCAATTTTTATGTTATCTAGCTTATTTTTCTCTAACACTTTTAACTTTTTGCAACTCAAATCTATATTCTTGCTTTATATTTGGATATTTTATTTTATCCACCTTTTCTAAAAACATATTATATGGTCTGACATACAACCCTACATCACCATATAACATTCTATAAACGACAAGCTTTTCACTCGTTTCGCTATGTATAGCAATGTCTTCAACTAGGTAATAATCACCTTTGAAATGTTTATATATTCCCTTAACCTTTACCTCCATTTTAACACTCCATACACTAAAATATATTCAAGGTTAATAATAAAAAAGGTTGCATCTACAACCTTTTGTGATCTCTTGGTGACCCGGACGGGAATCGAACCCGTGTTACCGCCGTGAAAGGGCGGTGTCTTAACCGCTTGACCACCGGGCCATAAATTATGCAATGGTAGCGGTAATTGGATTTGAACCAATGACACTCCGGGTATGAACCGAATGCTCTAGCCAACTGAGCTATACCGCCTCGTTTACCATTAACACCACTTACGCACAATATAAATTATTATATTATATAAAGGCGGAATTGTCAACTATTTTTAATAAACTTTTGTTTTTTATTTTTTGCTATAGATAATCTTGTGCAAAAACACTTTCTTAAACTCACTTAACCTATAGGTTAACAAAAAATTATCTTTTGTTTTTTATTTTTATAAAGGGGTTGTTTTTTATGTATGATAATAAAATAGCGGAATTTTATAGAAAAGTCAAAAATGATAAATCTTTTAACAATAAACTTTTAAAGTTTAAAAATGAAATTAAAGATATTAATATTCCACAAGAAAGATTACACAAATTAATAAAAGAGTTTATTTTACCTGCTGCTAAAGAAAAAGGATATAATTTTTCAGAAAAAGACCTTTTAGAATATGAAAAACAAATCTCAGCCACTAATTTTTCAAAATTAAACCAAAAAGACTTGGATTCAGTTAGTGGTGGTGCTAACAAACTCGTAGCACTTAGTTTAATGGCTTTAATGGGCACTGGTTTTGCTTCTACTGTGGCAGATACCTCAGGTTATGCTATGAAAAGTGCTACTAGTCTTTCATCAATTAGCAGCACCTACTCTGCCGGCTGGTCAGCGTTTCAAAAATTTAAAGATTCTGATATAAAATTTGCAAGCAATTTGACAAATGTTAGTTATAAATCCACTGGTGGTAGATATGACAGTGGCCGTCTTGAGCTCATTTTTGATCCGGAATTTACTGAAAATGTTACAATAAGCACTGATGATATTGCAAATATTCTTCTTGACAACAACGTGGATATTGAACTTGCAAGTAACATTGATATAGAGATTTGCTCCAATGCAGATATAATTCTAGATGATAATTTGAAAAACACTGTTGTTTCTATGGATATAAGCAGATACCTCAACTCGGTTTCTGTTCGCTCTACAGTAGATCCTTCAAATATTTTTACGCTAAGTAAGGATGAGGAAACCTGGCTGTTAACACTTTCTAACCCTGGCACTGCTACTATATCTTATGAAGATTTAGTTGATCTTGCGCGAGGATGGGACACTGAGATTAATGATATCAATTCTTTTGAAGTTGCAAATAAAGGTAAGCTTGAATTCAGCCCCGAACTTTTAGCAGAAGGTTGGAAGGTTTCAAATGCTTCAAGCTGGTTTGGGAATTGGAAATACTCTAAAGAAACAGAGAAGTCTTTAAGATCAGATTTTCAAGTGACTCCTTCTGGAACCGATACAGCTGACTCTAAACCACCCGCTGCAGCTATTCCTGCTTCAAAAACTCTCTCAGGTGCTACTTCTGCTCCAAAGTCACAACCTAAGCATACTGGTAGCCCTTCTACACTCGCGCCCAATATTCAAGCAATCACTGCTGCCGCTACCCCTACCTCAAAAACTGCCTCAGGTGCTACTTCTGCTCCAAAGCCACAACCTAAGCATACTGGTAGCGCTTCTACACTCGCAGCCGATACTCAAACAACTACTGCAACTATTCACTCTCCAAAAGTCGTCTCTGCAGCCACTTCTACTTCACAACAAGCTACTCCTTTAGCAACATCACAAAATGTTGTAAATATGATTGGCCTTCGAAATCTTGGTAACAGCTGCTTTTTAAATTCTCAATTTCAACAATTATACAATATTTCTCACTTTCGAAATGCTATTTTATCTTTACACGACGTTGATCCTCTAACTCAACCGACAATCTTTGCTCTTCAAATGCTCTTTAAAGGTATGCAGGATGCCTCTAATGGTGATCAAGTCGCTATAAAAGAACTTGTGGAGTTACCTGAATTAGCAATAGAAATAATGAACAAAAGTGATTCTGGCCCAATTTATCAAGGCAATACTGAAGACTCTCATGAAACCCTTACTAAAATTCTTGATCGTTGCTCAGAAGAATCAGCCGACTTAAAACCAATAGTAGTAGAGGAATTTAATATAAGAGGAATTTCTAATATTAGCGTAGGTGGAAGAGAAATTATATCTACCCCTTCAGATAATGGTGGTTTACAATTACCAATAGATAGAGCTGCAGAAAGTCAATCCTTAAAAGATATACTTACCGAATATTTCAAAGCCGAGGATGTTGAAGGCTATGAATTACCTTCAGGCGAAGTTAGAACAGCACAAAAAACTTTTAGGGCAACGCAACTTCCGAATACACTTGCATTGCAACTTAAAAGATTTTCTTTTGATGTAACCTCTTCTGGAGACCTTATTACATCTAAGTTAAATAATAGAGTGGAATTTCCTGAAAACCTGCAGCTTGACGCTGAACATTGGGGTGAAAATTATCAATACAACCTAACTGGAGTAGTTATTCATTCTGGTTCACCTACTGGTGGACACTATTATTCATATGTAAAAGACCCGGCTTCTGAAAACTGGTACAAACTTAATGATTCACAAGTCTCTTTGGTTGGCAGTTTTGAAAATATTAAAGAAGAATGCTTTGGTGCTTCTCAAACCATTGAAATTGATGGGGAAATGTATAAATTTGAAAATGAGACAAGTGCGTATATGTTGTTTTATTCACGCACATAAAGAAAAAAGAAAGTGACTTTTAGCTTATTTTTGCTTAAAAACTTTTTACAAAAACTTTAAAAATTAAAAACCTCCCTTATACAAAACTAAAGTACCTGTAAACAAACGGAAACTTTAAAATGTATTCGGGAGACTTTTTATTCTAATATAATTGGTCTTAATTGCCTTGCGTTAAAAGCTGCCTCTATTGCATCTGGTATCAATTCAAAATTAGCAACCAATGAATTTGGTTTTTTGTCTGGATCATCTTGAGCCATTGGCACAAAATATATATTTTTTATATTCAACATATTTCCTAAATTTTTAGCTGATGCTCCTAAAGCATCATTTGTTGCAAGCGCTACTACAAGTGGTTTTTGCCCTCTTAAATGCGCCTTTGCTGCCATAGTTACAGAAGTATCCGTTATAGCACCTTCAAGCTTGCTCAAAGTATTTCCCGTACACGGAGCTATTATCATTATATCTGTCATGTTTTGAGGTCCAATTGGTTCTGCCATAGTTATTGTGTGTATTATCTTTTTTGAACATACGGTCTCTACTTTATTCTTAAAATCAGATGCTTTTCCAAACCTTGTATCAGTATTATAAACTGCTTCAGACATTATAGGAAGCACATCATAATTCAATTCAACTAACCTTTTCATTTGTTCTATTGCTTTATCTAAAGTACAAAATGACCCGCAAAGAGCAAACCCAACTTTAAGTTTTTTCATAGTCCTTCCTCCTTTATCATATTGTAAATAGTGTTTTTTATTATTTCACCTGCTGTTTTTGGTGCAAATTTTCCTGGCAGACCTAATGCATGTATTACTTTTATATTGAGGCTTTCAGCTGATTCATCGTCTGCACCACCAGGCATCGAAGCTAGATCTATAATAATTGACCCCTTTGCTGAATTTTTTAATGTCTCATAATCAAATATTAGATGTGGCACCGTATTAAAAATCAAATCATACCCAGACGTTTTCCTAATATCAGAAGTTAGCACAGCATTACATTTAAGTTCCTTTATAAGCAAGATATCATTTAATTTTCTAGCACTAACGCAAACATTGGCTCCCAATCCTTTTAACATTGGCGTTAAAACCTTACCAATTCTTCCAAACCCACATACAAGACATGACGCTCCATTTATTGTTTCACCATGCTCCTTTAGTGCTATTTCAATAGCTCCTTCAGCTGTTGGAATAGCATTACCATTTGCAAAGTCTTCTCTTTTAGCATAATCATAAAGATTACAAAATTTAAAAGATTCGCATATTTTTATTAAATCATCTTTCATTGCGCAAAATACTATTTTATCTTTCAATTTATTTACAAAATTTTTATCTATCTTTATTTCTTGATCGCAAAATGGAGAATTTAAACTAACCCCATCTCGACTTACAGGAATAGGTAGCAATATATAATCACTTTTTAAGACTAAAGTATCTATATCTATATTTTTAACTTTTAAGTCATCTTGGTATTTATCAAAACCTGAGACACATACATTATGTCCATCAAGACATATGCTGTTTGCTAAAGCTATTTGTCGTTTATCTCCACCCAAAATTCCAAAACTCATTGCATTAGTCATATCTGTATCCTCCATCTGTTCTATACAACACATTATATGATATGATATGCAGAAAGTACAGGTTCGTACGCTAACAATTAAAGTACTTAATATTCTAAAAATACTAACTTTACACTTTAACATAAATATGATATAATGCTAATTAAATTATCCTATTCTCGGTTTAAGGGCTGTGCCTATACATAGGTCTATCACCCTCCTTTTACTGTGAATGTACGCTAAAACAACGCGTTTTTGGATAACTTAAAAATTAAAGGTGGTATTATTTAATGCTAAAAGAAGAAAAAACATCCCTTATGCAGCAATTTGCAAGTCATGAAGGTGACACTGGCTCACCCGAAGTTCAAATCGCACTTTTAACAAAGAGAATAAGTGATTTAACAGGGCACTTGAAAATCCATAAAAAGGATCATCATTCAAGACGAGGCCTTTTAAAAATGGTTGGTAGCCGCAGAAATCTTTTAAATTATCTAATGAAAAAAGATATCGAAAGATACCGTTCAATAATTGCTAAATTAGGTATTCGCAAATAAAAAATTAACCTCTAAGCAGGCGGCATTTCAGCTGCCTGCTTTATTAGCTAATAAATGCCATTAAGGAGTATATATATGTTTGAAAAATATAAGACGTTTAAAATGGATCTTGCAGGATATCCACTAATTATTGAGACCGGTAAATTAGCTGGGCTAGCAAATGGATCTTGCCTTGTAAGATATGGCGAAACTGTCGTAAACGTTGCAGTCACAGCATCTGTTAAGCCACGTGATAATATTGACTTTTTCCCGCTATCTGTAGATTACGAAGAAAAACTTTATGCTGTTGGTAAAATTCCGGGTTCTTTCCTAAAAAGAGAAGGCCGGCCCAGTGAAAAGGCAATTTTAGTTTCTCGAGTAATAGATAGACCAATTAGGCCGCTTTTCCCAAAAGATATGCGAAATGATGTGTCGGTCGTCTGCACTGTAATGTCTGTTGATCCTGACTGTTTACCCGAAATTGCTGCCATGATTGGCACGTCAGTTGCTCTTAGCATTTCTGATATTCCATGGAACGGTCCTATTTCCGGCGTTAGTGTTGGCCAAGTTGATGGCGAATTTATTATAAACCCAAATGCCTTACAACGAGAAAAATCAACAATGGCAGTTACTGTTGCTTCAACTGAAAAACTAATTGCAATGATTGAAGCTGGTGCCAATGAAGTCTTGGATGAAACAATGTATGAAGCTATTAAATTTGGTCATGAGGCCAACCAAAAGGTCATTGAGTTTATTAAAGAAATTCAACAAGAAATCGGCGAATCTAAGTTCAAATATTTTTCAAATATGCCCAGTGAAGAAATGATAACCTCAATTATTGAGTTTGCCACAGTTGACTTAAAATTTGCTCTGGATACTGATGATAAAACTGTCCGAGAAGAAAGGCTCTCACCAATTTACACGAAGGTTCATGAACATTTTGACGAAATATATCCTAACGAAATTTCAAAAATAGATGAATGCATTTATAAAGCACAAAAAAATATCGTTAGGTCATGGATTTTAGATGAAAAGAAGAGAGTTGATGGCAGACAGCTAGATGAAATTCGCCCGCTTGCAGCAGAAGTTGCTCTCTTACCCAGAGTTCATGGTTCAGGTCTGTTTACTAGAGGCCAAACTCAAGTTTTAACTGTTTCAACCCTTGGTCCAATACGCGATGAGCAAATGCTTGATGGACTTGATGATCAAGAATCAAAAAGATACATTCACCACTATAATTTTCCTTCTTATTCTGTTGGAGAAACCAGACCCAACCGTGGACCTGGAAGACGTGAAATTGGCCATGGAGCCCTTGCTGAAAAAGCATTAGTTCCTGTTATCCCCTCAACTGAAGAATTTCCTTATACCATAAGGTTAGTTTCTGAAGTTTTATCTTCAAATGGTTCAACCTCGCAAGGTGCTATTTGTGGATCAACATTAGCCCTTATGGATACCGGTGTCCCCATCAAATCACCAGTTGCTGGCATTTCTTGCGGTTTAGTCACTAGAGGCAATGATTGGCTAACCATGGTTGACATTCAAGGGATTGAAGACTTCTTTGGCGATATGGATTTTAAAGTTGGTGGAACAAAACAAGGTATCACCGCTATTCAAATGGATCTTAAAATTGACGGTTTAACTTTAGACATGGTAAAGGAAGCTCTTTTAAAAACACACAAAGCCCGCAACTATATTTTGGATGAAATAATATTAAAAGCAATTGCTGAACCACGTGCTGAACTTTCAAAATACGCTCCAAAAATGTTTACAATAACCATCCCCGTTGACAAAATAAAAGACGTTATTGGCAGTGGCGGTAAGATAATTCAAAAAATCTGTGCTGATTATAATGTTAAAGTTGATATTGAAGAAGATGGCCATGTGTTTATTTCAGGGATTGATACAGCTGAATGCAATAAAGCGCTAGCCGTTATTGAATCAATTGTAAAAGAAGTTGAAGTTGGTGCTGTTTATACTGGTAAAGTCTCAAGGGTTATGGATTTCGGTGCATTTATTGAAATAGCTCCTGGTAAAGAAGGTCTTTGCCACATTTCTCAGCTTGATACAAAACGAACAGAAAAAGTTACTGATGTTGTAAATATTGGCGATGAAATAACCGTAAAAGTTACTGAAATAGATGATAGAGGCAGAATTAATCTTTCGAGAAAAGCTTTGCTTATTGAGAAATAAGAAAATTACATTTTCCTTTAGAAAGTACCAGCAGAAATTAAACAATAAAAAGTTCTGCTGGTATTTTTCTATTTATATAAAAAATTAAAGCCAAACCAGTAAAATAAAAATGCATGTGGTTTTTTTAGATATTGCCTTTTAAAGTTTATGGGCAAAGTACTTTTCTAGCCTCTAGCTTCTAGAAGTGTACCAAATTAAGTTGCGGATTAAAAGGCAGTTTTAAATAAATAACTAAAAGCATACATTGCCATCGCTGGTTCACCGTGTGCATATTATCTACGGCAATTTGCCACTTCATATTTTTCTATTTTATCTTTAGTAACCCGCGCATATATTAAAGGCTCTTCTTGTGGCATGACTGGCGAAATAATGATTCCATTCATAAAAAGCCTTTCTGCACTTTTGCATTTTTCTAATGAAGAAGAGTAAAATGTAGCAATAGTATCGCCGAGGTTAACATAATCGCTAACTTTTTTATTTAACACAATTCCTGCGCTAAAATCAATTGAGCTTTCCTTCGTTTCTCGGCCAGCCCCTAAAATAACGGCGCTAGTTCCACACTTTTCAGTGTCCATAGAATTTATGTAACCTTCGCTTGGTGATTTAACAACATATTTGACCTTTGCTTTTTCAAAAAGATCATTATTATCAAGAACTCTAGTATCTCCGCCTAAAGCATTCACCATCTCTTTAAGTTTGTTAAATGCGCTTCCATCTTCAATTGTAGACCTTGCTAACATTTCACATTCAGGGATCTCTCCCTTCCCTGCTAAATTTAACATATTAGCTGCTAAACTAATGCAAATCTCAGTAAGATCTTCTGGCCCTTCACCTTTTAAAGTTTTACAAACTTCCATAATCTCAAGAGAATTGCCAATAGCAAGACCTAACGGTCTGTCCATATCAGTTATTAAAGCTACTGTTTTTCTGTCAACATTTTCTCCGATTTTAACCATAGTCTTCGCAAGTTCAATAGAACCATCCAGGGTTTTCATAAAGGCCCCACTGCCTGCTTTTACATCTAGCAGAATGCAGTCTGAACCTGCAGCTATTTTTTTACTCATTATACTTGCAGCTATCAACTGCATATTGTCAATCGTAGCTGTAACATCGCGCAAAGCATATAGCTTTTTGTCAGCCGGTACAATGTTACCGGACTGACCTATAACGCAAAGTCCTATTTTTCTAACGATATTAAAAAATTTTTCTCTATCGACCGCCGTTTTAAGATTTGGAATAGACTCCATTTTATCAATCGTACCACCAGTATGTCCAAGACCTCTTCCGCTCATTTTCGCAACATGAACGCCCAAGGCTGCTACCATTGGCGAAATAATTAAAGTCGTTTTATCCCCCACTCCGCCTGTGCTGTGTTTGTCAACTTTTATTCCAGGAATGGTTGAAAGGTCAATCATATCTCCTGATTTTGCCATACACATAGTCAATTCGGTAGTTTCGGCTTCACTAAGGCCATTAAAATAAATCGCCATAAGTAGTGCCGACACTTGATAATCTTTAATTTCACCCGATACATAGCCATCTATAAAGAATTTTATTTCTTCGGCCAAAAGCTCTTTTCCGTCTCTTTTTTTTGCAATAATATCAAACATTCGCATAAAGTTAAATCTCCTATATAAGACTTTTAGGTCCAAAACCCATAGGCAATAATTCTTTTAAAGTAAATGATTTTACATTTTTGTCTTCGTCTAGCTGTAATATTTCAAAGTTATCAGGATCACAAAATTCCATCATAACCTGTCGGCAGACTCCACACGGTGGACAAAGACGATTTATGTTTTCCCCTTCAGGTGCTCCCACTACTGCAATTGCTAAAAAGTCCTTATCACCTTCACTAACAGCCTTAAAAAAAGCTGTTCGCTCTGCGCAATTGCTCGGTGTGTATGATGCTGATTCTATATTACAGCCCATATATATTTTGTCACTTTTAGAAAGAAGCGCTGCACCTACTTTAAATCCAGAATAAGGAGCATATGCCATATCTCTAGCTTTTATTGCCATATCAATAAGTTTTTGTGCCATGGGCTTTTCTAAGTTCATTATAAATCCCTTTCATTTTTCATATACTAAATTACGTTATCTTTAAATTGCCCATTTAGCCGTGCGGTATAGTGCGGCTAAATGGGCAAAATGGCCGCGAAAGTCGAGTACAGCTCGGCGGAAGTGGCCATACTATTTTTCCTTAACAATTTTTACAATTCTGCTAGTTCCAAGCCGCGATGCACCTAAAGAAATAAATTTTTCAGCATCATTAATTGAAGAAATTCCACCTGCCGCTTTTATCTTTACATTTTTACCAACATATTTTGCAAAAAGTGCTATATCATCAAACGTTGCGCCAGATGTTGAAAATCCAGTTGAGGTCTTTATAAAATCAGCACCGGATTCAGTTACAACTTCGCACATTTTTATTTTTTCTTCATCTGTTAAAAGACAAGTCTCTATTATAACCTTTAAAACTTTGTTACCACAAGCTTCTTTTACCTTTTTAATTTCATCTAACTGTTCTTTATAAAGTCCTTCTTTTACATAACCTAAATTTATAACCATATCAATTTCATCTGCACCATTTTTTATAGCGTCTTCTGCTTCAAAAACTTTAGTTGCTGTTGTGCTATACCCATTTGGAAATCCTATTACTGTACAAATTGAAATAGCGCCTTTAGTATATTCTTTCGCTCTCTTCACAAAAGAAGGCGCAATGCAGACTGAAGCCACACCATATTTTATAGCATCGTCACAGATTGTTTTTATTTCATTAAATGTCGCTGTTTGAGAGAGTAACGTATGATCAACTTTTTTTAATATTTCTTTAATATCCATATTAATAGCCCTTTCAAAAAAATTGTAAATATCAAATTTTAGCCTTGTTTTACAATTTACTTTCATAAATTTTAATTCTCTATCTCATACCTTTTTCGTATGGAACTCCATCTGCTTTTGGAGCAACTGATTTGCCAACAAAAAGTACTAATATTACAATTGTTAAAACATACGGTAACATATTTAAAATTTCTGATGGAACAAAATTTACTCCACCTAAATTTACAGTTAATGCCTGAGCAAAAGCAAACAATAAGCATGCTCCATATGCGCCAAATGGTGTCCATTTGCCAAAAATCACAGCTGCTAGCGCCATAAAGCCTTGACCAGATATTGCAGCAGGTGAAAATTGAGAAACAACTGCTAAAGTCATAGCAGCACCGCCAAATCCCGATAAAAGGCCCGACAAAATCACACTAACATACCTAATTGCATATACATTAACACCTAAAGTGTCAGCCGCCGCCGGATGCTCTCCAACAGCCCTTATTCTAAGTCCCCACTTAGTTTTATAAAGTATAAACCAAATAAAAGCTGTTAACACTAGTGCAATGACCACTGTGATATCTATGCTTCCAAAAACTTTAGGTAATTTATTTTGAACAGGATACGTAACGGTTTGATCTGAAAACATTACTCTACATAAAAACAAAGATAACCCTGGACCTATTAAGTTCAATGCAATGCCTGAAATAGTTTGGTCAGCGTTAAATGAAATTGACGCTATAGCGTGCAACGCAGAAAGCAGTGCTCCCGCAACTCCTCCTGCCAAAAAACCAATCCAAGGATTTCCCGAATAATAACCAACCGCTGCTCCCATAAACGCCCCGAAAGTCATCATACCTTCAATTCCGATATTAATTACCCCTGAACGTTCTGAAACCACCCCACCTAATGCACCAAAAATTAGTGGAGCTGAATACATAAGCATTGTGCCAAGAATTGGTAAAATATCGTTAAGCATTATTTTCCCTCCTCTTTGCCAGTCTGTTTGCAATTTCCGGAACAACCTTAGTCAATGCTACAAAAAATAAAATCGTTCCAATTGTAATATTAATTATCTCAGACGGCACTCCTAAACCTGATTGTATAGAGTTTCCACCATAAATTAACCCACCAAAAAATAAGCCAGAAAAAATACAAGATATAGGTGAGCTTCCCGCAATCAAAGCCACAAAAAGACCATTAAATCCAACATTTTCAAACATAGTTAAAAGATACAGCCCATGTGGTGAAGTACCAGTTATAGTAAGTGCTGCAGCTAGCCCACAAATTGAACCTGATATTGCCATGGTGGTTGTAATATGCCGTTTCACTCCTATACCGGCAAACTCCGCTGCAAACGGGTTCAGTCCAACTGCTCTTACACCAAATCCTATTGTTGTTTTATTTAACATAAACCAAACTAAAACGGCTACCAAAATTGCCACTAAAAAGCCTACATTAACATCTGTTTTAAGAAGAATGTCCGATAGCCACTTATTATTCCGCAAAAACTCTATTCCAGCTTTTGAGCTCTTCCAATTATATAAAATAGTCGTATATCCAGACTGATTGATCGAATATGTCTTTGAGTTACTTGGTTTATTAAATTCGTGAGAATTTACAACAAAGTTACATAAATATAAAGCCACCCAGTTTAACATAATACCTGTTATAACTTCATGTATACCAAACCTTGCTTTTAAAAACCCTACTATAACCCCAAAAATAGCACCTGCTAAAATACCCGCAAAAATAACAACCGGTATTTGAATAATTGGAGGAAAACTTAATTTTATTCCAACAACTGTGGCTGCAACCGATCCAACAATATATTGTCCCTCTGCGCCTATATTAAATAAGCCTGTCCTAAAAGCAAAGGCTACGCTTACCCCTGTTAAAATAAGAGGTGTACTTTTTTCTATAACTTTAAATATGTATTTAGGCCTTGAAAAAACGCCCTTTATAAGAAGTCCTAGTGCTTCCATTGGGCTGTACCCCATCAAAGCTATAATCACTCCAGCAATTAAAAACCCACAAACGACCGCTATTAATGTTGAGGTAATAGGCTTTTTAAGAATTTTTGCTGCTTTTTCCAACTTTACTACCTCCCGCCATTAATAATCCTATAGTATTTTCATCAACCTCATTTTGGTCATAAACACCTTGTATTTCTCCATTATATATGACCGCTATAGTGTCAGATAAGCTCATTATTTCATCTAGTTCGAGTGAAATTAAAAGAATCGCCTTTCCTTTGTCTCTTTCCTCTATTAACGTTTTATGCACATATTCAATAGCTCCGACGTCAAGACCTCTGGTTGGCTGCACTGCTATTAATAAGTCTGGTTCATTTGCAATTTCTCGGCCAATAATTATTTTTTGCTGGTTTCCTCCAGACAGTTCTCTAATTGGTACCCCTTTACAGTTTTTGGGCCTAACATCATACTCTTTAATTAAGTCACTTGTAAATTTATTTATTTCACTATAATGTAAAATACCGTGACTTGAAAATGGCCGTTCGTTATACTTTTCTAAAATTGCATTTTCTGCTACAGATAAATTTAAAACTAAACCTCTCTTTTGTCTATCCTCATGAATTGTAGAAATTTTATTTTTAATAACATTTTTAGGTTTAGTATTTTGAATTTCTTTTCCATTTATTTTTATTGTGCCACTTTGGGCTCTTAAAAGGCCTGTTATTGCTTCAACTAACTCTTTTTGTCCATTCCCATCGACACCAGCAATACCTAAAATTTCGCCTTTTCTCACCTGCAATGATAAATTTTTTATTGCTAACAAGCAATTTGACTGTTGATTTTGAACATTTAAATTCTCAATATTAAAAATAACTTTGCCTTTTTTGGCAGGAGTTTTATCAGCTATTAACTTGACACTTCTTCCAACCATTTTTTCTGCTAGCATCTCTTCGTCAATACCTTTAACTTCTAATGAATCAATATACTTACCCCTTCGAATAATAGTACAATACTCCGATGAGGCTTTTATTTCTTTTAATTTATGGGTAATAATTATTATAGTTTTTCCATTTTCTATTAACTTGTGCATGATACTAATCAATTCAATTATTTCTTGCGGTGTTAAAACTGCTGTTGGTTCATCTAATATTAAAAGCTCAGCGCCCCTATAAAGAGTTTTTAATATTTCAACTCTTTGCTGCATGCCAACAGAAATATTTTCTATTTTTGCATTTGGATCTACTTTTAAGCCATATAGATTTATTATTTTTTGTAGCTCATCTTTGAATTTCCTCATATTTAAAATTCCAAATTTATTTGTTACTTCGCTACCCAACATAATATTTTGAGCTACTGTAAAATTTTCTACCAACTTAAAATGTTGATGTACCATACCAATTCCATTTTGTATAGCTACCATAGGGTTTTTCATATTAACTTTTTCGCCTTTGATATATATATCACCAGAATCTGCATGATATAAACCATAAAGGATATTCATCAAAGTTGTTTTTCCGGCACCATTTTCGCCAAGCATTGCATGTATTGTACCTTTTTTCACATCAATGCTAACACTATTGAGTGCCATGCAATTGCCAAATGCCTTTGTAATATTTCTCATTTGAACAGCATAATTTGAGCTGATATCCACTAAAGGTCTCCTCCTTTTTAGTCTAGCTAAAAGTGCTAATATATTCTAAATATGATGGATAATCATATGGAATCGTAATCTCTTTATTATTAATTTTTATATTGCCATCGACAATGCTCTGACTAAGTCTTATAGTCTCATTATATATCTGAGGATCCATATTTTTATTTTTAACGGGAATTCCTACACAACCTTCTTTTAAACCAAAAGTCTGTGTTGTCCCTCCCAAACTTTCACCGTTCATAATTCGTTTAGAGACCAAATCCACCGCTTGTCCAACATTTTTAAGAGCTGAAGTTAAAACATTATCCGGTGCAATTGAAGATTGGTCTCTATCAACACCTATGGCAAACTTGTTTTTATCTTTAGCAGCTTCAATTACTCCATAACCTACTCCACCAGCCGCGTGAAATACTACATCACAATCATCAGAATACATCTTAGATGCTATTGCTTTTCCCTTAGCTGCATCAGTAAAGCTTTCAGCATACTGGCTAACTACTTCAATACCTTTTCCCATTTCTTTAGCAGCATAAAGCACCCCGGCTTTAAAGCCATATTCAAACTGATATATAATAGAGTTTTTCATTCCGCCAACAAAACCTATTTTATTGGTTTTTGTTGTTTTGGCTGCAACATATCCTACCATAAATGCAGATTCTTGAGACCTAAACATAACACCTGTTACATTATTTGGGGTTTCGTTACCATAGGAATAGTCAACAATAGCGTAATTCTTATCAAGGTTGATCTTAGCTGTATCATAAACTGCATCTGACATTGAAAATCCAATTCCCCAAATCAAGTCATAATTCCCATCAGAAAGCCTGTCAAGATTTAATGCAAAGTCGGAGGATTGTTTAGACTCCATATAGCTCACTTCAACATTTTGTTGCTCAGACTTAAATTTTTGAAGTCCTTCCCAAGCCGATTGATTAAACGATTGATCATTTATTCCTCCTAAATCCGGAACCATTGTAACCTTAAAAACTCCGTCATCGGAAGTGGCTTGTGGGTCATTCCAAGAACATGCTGACAGTGAACTTGTTATTAATATAATTAAAAAAATTGATAACAGCTTTTTCAAAATATCACTCCTAAAAGTTAAACCAACGTCTTATTTTTTAAAATCATTTTATCTAAACTATTCACCCGAACTAATTCCAGTTTCAAGTGCCAGTTTTATCATTTCTATTAGACTTTCTTGTCTCTCAATAGCTGACAATTCTCCAGACTTAAATATACAGTCTGAAATTGTTAGCATACAAAGTGCATTTTTATTTGCTTTAGAAGCATTCATATAAAGAGCCGCCGCTTCCATTTCTACTGCCAATATGCCCATCCCTTTCCAAGCAGCTAATGCATCTTTATTGTCATTATAAAAAACATCTGATGAAAGCACATTTCCGACTTTTATTTTAAGCCCCTCAGTTTCTGCTACTCTAGAAGCTACCCTCAAAAGCTCATAGCTCGCACTCGGTGCAAAATTACCAGGTAATTTATATTGCTGCGCATAATTTGAATCAGTGCTAGCTGCTATGCCTAAAACAATATCTCTTAAGTTTACATTATCCGCAATAGCACCTGCTGTACCTATTCTAATAATATTGTCTACATCGTAAAAATTATATAATTCATATGAATAAATCCCGATTGATGGCATGCCCATCCCTGAACCCATAACAGAAATTTTTTTATTTTTATAAGTACCAGTAAAGCCTAAAACGTTTCTTACCGTATTAAAACATTTTATATTTTCTAAAAAGTTCTCTGCTATAAACTTAGCTCGCAATGGATCGCCTGGCATAATAACTGTTTTTGCTATATCATTAGCTTTTGCTGCTATATGTGGCGTTGGGGTTTTATTCATTGAATTTCTTCTCCTTTATTTTGGTTCAATTAAACAGCCTTGTTTAAAGTCTGTTCTGGTATATTTAAGTCTTTATCTGTTGTTGCGTCTTTGTCACTTGTTGTGTCTTTATCTGATGCTAAAAGTGCATCAATCGTAATTGGCACACAGCCTTTAGAAAGTAATTCATCATATGTAAATTCTTTGTCAACCCTCCAAGTGCTTTCTCCATTATTTCCCGCAAGCATTATAGTTGGTGTATCATTTGCACCTGTTTGATCTATTATATAAACTTTATTATTTTCATGATCCACATCACTTACCATCATAACATGCCCTGAATTAGTATTTCTTATAAGTACAGCATCTGCTGGTTGTAATTTAGAATATGCAGAAAACATAACCTCTTTACCATTTTCATTTACAATATCTTTTGTTGTCGTTGAAAAATATGTATCAATTTTATAGCTACCAACCGGCAATGTTTGATTATAACCAAATGGAATCATGTCACCCGTGCTTAAAATAGGAAAATTACCACCTACTTTGTTCCACGCCATAGAAACAGCACTAGAACAATCACTTCCTAAATATTCAGATGAGCCTGTTGACCTTTTATAGTAGTCAACCCCATCTTTATTTTCTAAGTTACTCAAAAACAATTCATAATCAGTATTTCTTTGTTTCTGTGTATATGGTATTCCTTTATAAATATTGTCCTTTTTAAACATAACACCATACTTAGGGTTCCAATATTCCATATCTTCCATTGAAGCCCACTCTACTGTTGCCATCTTTCTCATATAATCAACAACTTGGCTTCGTGTATCATTTAGAGCTAAAGAAGAAATAGTAGGCATTAAGAAAGTAAAAATCAAAATCGGTATTATTTTTAGCTTTAACATTTTCATAAAAAATTCACCTATCTTTAAAATAATTATTTTTTAAGTCTTTTGAGGTTCTAAAATAAATTTTCTCATCCATTGTGAAATTTGTTGTATGAGGGGGCCACCTAAAATTGCAGCAATTACTGTAGTTACACCAGCTGATCCACCTAGAGCAAGCCCTATAAATAAAGTTGCCACATCAATCAAGATTTTTAAAACCCGATATTGCATTCCTGTTTTATCACAAAGTACAAGAGTAACCCCGTTCCAAGGGTCTACCCCTATTTGAGCTGCCACAAAACAACTAAGACTAACAAATAGTAGTAAACATCCGATAACTGCCGATGCAATTCTCCCACTCATTGTGTAAGATAAATTGAAAACCGGATATACCTTAAAGGCAAAATTTATTATACTCCCAAGAGGTAATGCATATATCAGTGTTCCTATATTTATATATTTTCTTCCCAAAAACAACAATATAATAAGTAAAGTAATATTTATCATATTAGTGGCAAAACCGAAACTTACGCCAATTGTTTTATGTAAACCATCATAAAATACTGTAACTGAGTCGTTACCAAAACCCGCGCTTGAATTAAAAACTATGCCAAACCCCAATAGTATTTCACCAAAGCATACAAGTAGTATTTTTCTTATGAGTTGTGATCTAGGCTCTTTAAAAATGGTAACATCAAAACCTAACATTTTATTATCCTCTCTAAAAATGATTGTCCCTTTATTTTAATTGGAATTTCAAAACAGTTTAAAACAGTAGCTCCAATATCAGAAAAAGTCGGTCTCGTCCCAAGATTTACTCCACTTTTGATTTTTTCTCCATAAATTAAAAGTGGTACATATTCTCTTGTATGATCCGTTGACACATCACCTGGATCACATCCGTGATCTGCTGTTATAATTAAAATGTCTTCTTTATTTAATGTAGCTATAATGTCAGGCAACTTTTTGTCAAAAAACGAAAGCGCTTTAGCATAACCATCAACATCATTTCTGTGACCGTAAAGCATATCAAAATCAACTAAGTTTACAAAACAAATTCCATTAAAGTTTTTGCCCATCTCATTTATTGTTTTATTTATTCCATCTTCATTGCTTTTGGTTTTGATGGCTTTGCTAATGCCACATCCTGCAAAAATATCATTTATCTTTCCAATTGCTACTACGTCTTTTTTATATTTTAAAAGTTCTGTTAACATTGTTGGCGCCGGGGGATTTAGTGAAAAGTCGTGGCGGTTTGAAGTTCTTTTAAAGTCAGGGTAAGTTCCCTCAAATGGCCTTGCTATTACTCTTCCAACCCCATTAGGCCCGGTTAATATATTTCTTGCAATTTGACAATACTCATAAAGCTTTTCAATAGGCACTACTTTCTTATGTGCCGCAATTTGAAAAACACTGTCCGCTGAGGTATAAACGATTAAGTCTCCAGTTTTTATATGTTCTTGTCCATAATCCAATATAACTTGTGTACCAGAATAAGGTTTATTGCAAATTACTCGATGCCCGGTTTGCTTTTGAAATTCTAAAATTATTTCATCCGGAAACCCATTAGGGTAAGTAGGCAATGGTTTGTTAGATTCTATTCCTGCTATTTCCCAATGACCAATTGTTGTGTCTTTGCCTTTTGAAATTTCTTCCATTCTAGCAAAAGAAGCACTTGGTTCTTTTATATTGTCAAAGTAAGTTACCCCGTCAATATTAAAAAGTCCCAATTGCTTCATATTAGGCAAATCAAAAAATTCACTTTTAGAAACTGATTTTAAAGTATTACAGCCATTATCTCCGTAAGAATAAGCATCTGACATTTCTCCTATACCAAAACTATCTAGCACAATAAGAAGTACTCGTTTTATCATATCACTGATCCTTTCAACACAATGCTTTAAAATCAATCTTTTGATTAATTATAACATATGATCAATTATCAGTAAATAAATAGACTTCGAATTTTATAAAAACTGTTTATCTGCATAGATTCGACACAAAAAAACGCTCACTTGTGGCATTTTGCTCCCTTGTATAAAAGAGCGGGCCATTATGTATTACAAAACCCTCTTTAACATTAATACTCTTTTTACAGACTCATTTATTTGAGAAACCGGAATTTTCCCGGAATTAACTGCATTTAAAATTTCTTGATATTCTTTTTCTACATTTAAAAGTAATAGTACATCAAAACCAGCTTTTAAGGCTAAAGCCCCAGGCATTTCACCACATTTTTCACAATATATTGTTGCTGCGCCCATATCAAGCCCGTCTGTTATTAATAAGCCGTTAAACCCTAGCTCTTTTCTTAAAATTTCAACACACTTATTTGACATTGACATGGGTCTATCATCTATAGCTGGAACTTCAGTGTGAGAAACCATTATACCGCTAACTCCTGCGTTTATTCCACTAATAAAAGGCAAAAAATCAACTGTTCTATATTCACTAATTGTTTTTTTATCAATAGAACTATTAATATGTGTATCTTTATTTGTGTTTCCATATCCCGGGAAATGCTTAAGTACGCTTTTAATTCCATTAGCATTCATTTCTTCTACTACAGTTTTTACATAGTCTGAAGTTTTTTCTGCGTTTTCTCCCAATGCTCTTTTATAAAGACGACCATTCTTATTAGTTACAACATCTGCAACAGGAGCTAAATTCATATTCACTCCTAAATCTTTTAAAAACTCTGCTTTTTCTTTAGTATCCAATTTTATTAAGTCCCGACCGCCGGATACATAAAGTTCTCTAGGAGATTTAAAACGCTTATTTCTAAGTTTTGGATTACCGCTACATCTAACAACAATTCCGCCCTCTTCATCCACACTAACAATTAGCGGTATTTTGCTCTTACTCTGAATAGTTGTAATCATATGCCTTACTTCATCTGCTGTTTTATCTTTAAAATCACATGAAAATAAAGTAAAACCACCGATTTTATATTTTTCTATAAGCTCGCAAGCTTTATCTAAATTGTTTTGTGGATACCTTAAAACAAATAGTTGCCCTACTTTTTCTTCAATAGTCATATTAGAAATATATTCATCTATATCTTTATCTTTTAAATTAACACAAGCAAACGAATTAATTAAAGTTCCTCCCGCAATAAAGGTAACAACCAATATAGCGATTAAAAATTTAGAGAAAAATTTGCAAATCAGTTTATGGTGCATTGTTTTCCTCCTATATACATAAATAGTATATTTCTATGCAAGTAAATTTACTTTATCTTGTGTAAACTTAAAATCATCCTTTTCTGCTTTTGATTACTTTTAATCTTGAAAAATCTTCCCTATCTTTTTCTTCTAGCGCATCACTTACATATTTTATATTTTCTAAAAATCTTGGTATTACGATATTTTTTAAAGCATTTGCTCTTTTTTGCGCTTTACATATTGCATCTGCTAACCTATATATGCTGTTTTCTATTTCAGCTAAGCCAGCTGTTAATTTTTTCACTTCTATAAATTTTCTATAGGCCTCATCAAGGGTAGAATCAGTATTGTAAAGCCCAAATGGTAAATCGGCTTGCTTAGGTTCTTCAATAAATACCAATGGGATTTCAACACCCATTACACTTCTATAAGATAAACTTAAAGATTCATCAACTGGCACTGTTTCAGATAATTCATGACAAATTCCTAACGTAACATTGGCCATTTGAAGTGCTTTATACGCATTTGTATAAATTATATCTATTTTATCTTGTATCTCATTGGCATGTTTAATAAGTGCCATCATTTCTCTAATTAAAATATTTCTTTTTTTATCCATCAGTTCAAAGCCAACCTTTGCAAGCTCACTAGATTTTTTAAGAGCTATAAGGTTTCCCTTAGTTGGCACTATTGATGTACTCATTAAAAATACCTCCTTTTGTTACTTGCAAACTCACTTAAAAACTGGCAAAAACATTTATAATAACAACCCTAGGCTAGTTTAGTATAAACTTAACCTTTTCTTGGTTATTTGCATTTAAATCTAACATTTTTCCTCATTATTCTTATTCTTTTGTTCTCGGTAGTATTTATCAAGTACACTATCGTCAACACGGTCAAGTTCTTCACGTGGCAAGTAAGATAGCAGCTGCCAACCAAGATCTAAACTTTGAATAATAGTTCTGTCCTCATTAGCCCCCTGATTAATAAATTTAGATTCAAAAGCTTTTCCAAATTCTATAATTCTCTTAGCAGATGGGGAAAGCTCCTCTTCTCCAATAACTGAAGCTAATGACCTAGCATCCATAACTTTTGCATATGATGCAAAAAGCTGGTTAGCTAAGGCACCATGGTCTTCTCTTGTATAACCAGTACCAATACCGTCTTTCATGAGTCTTGACAGCGATGGCAAAATTGAAACTGGGGGATAAATTCCGCTACCTTCAAGATCTCGACCTAAAACAATTTGCCCCTCAGTAATATACCCAGTCAAGTCAGGCACTGGATGTGTTATATCATCATTTGGCATTGTAAGAATCGGTATTTGAGTAACTGATCCGCTCTTGCCTTTTATCATTCCTGCTCTTTCATAAAGCGAAGCCAAATCTGAATACAAATAACCTGGGTAGCCCTTCCTTCCCGGGATTTCGCCTTTTGATGAGCTAAACTCACGAAGTGCTTCAGCATAAGAGGTCATATCAGTCATAATTACAAGAATATGCATGCCAAGCTCAAAAGCCAGATATTCAGCGGTTGTTAGAGCACAACGGGGTGTTAATATCCTTTCAATTACAGGATCATTTGAAAGATTTAAAAACATAACAACTCGTCCCAAAACGCCCGCATCTTCAAAACTCTTCTTAAAATATTCTGCAACATCATTTTTTACTCCCATAGCTGCAAAAACTATCGCAAATTTATCTTTTTTGTTGCCAGAAATTTTAGCTTGCCGTGCAATTTGCACCGCCAATTCATTGTGTTTCATTCCAGAACCAGAAAAAATAGGTAACTTTTGGCCACGAATTAGTGTAGTCAAAACATCTATTGATGATATTCCCGTATTAATATAATTTCGCGGGTATTCTCTTGAAACTGGGTTAATTGGCGTACCATTAATATCTAGACGCTTTTGAGGAAATATGTCGCCCAGACCATCCATTGGCCGGCCTGCACCATCAAATACTCTACCTAAAATTTCAGGTGAGAGTGGCATTTCCATTGAATGCCCTTTAAGTCTTGTTCTCGTATTGTTAAGAGCAATACCACGCGTTCCTTCAAAAACTTGTACAACTATACGTTTACCCTCAATTTGAACAATCCTACCTTGTCGCGTCTCTCCATTTTCAAGCCTAATTTCAACAACTTCTTCAAACGAAGCGCCTTCTACATCATCAATAACAATAAGCGACCCACTTATTTCTTTTACCCCAATATAATCAATAATCATAAAATACAAACCCCTTCTAGTCACTAATAACTAGTTAATACACAACACCTATGGCAACTTTTTTCCTTTTTGCAAATACATAAGGATAAAAGTTATATTATTACTTATCATACTCCGTTAATGGCTTGCAACTATAGAATCGAACACTTTATCTATCTCGTTTATATAATTATCGAATAACTCTAACTTATTATTCGGCACATCATATTTCATTTTGGTAAGCTTGTCAAAAAGGCCTTTTTCAGAAATTCTTGCTATTGGAATTGCAGCTGTTACCAATTGTTTGGTTCTTTTATAAAGGTGAAGTATTACTTTCATCATTAACTTTTGCTTTTTAAGTGGCACAAAAGTATCATCAGCATGAAACGCATTTTGCTGCAAAAATCCAACTCTAATTACTCTAGCTGTTTCTATAATTAGTTTTTGGTCATCAGGCAACACATCAGATCCAATTAACTTCACTATTTCCATTAATTTATTTTCTTCATGCAAAATAGCAATTATTTCTTTTCTATACCTTATAAACTCTTCTCCTAAGTTTTCTATAAACCATGGGTCAAGGTCAGTAAAATATTCACTATAACTTGTCACCCAGTTTATTGCAGAATAGTGTCTCTCATAGGCAAGTGATTTATCAAGTGCCCAGAAACACCTGGTAAACCGTTTGGTGTTTTGTGTTACCGGTTCTGAAAAATCTGCACCTTGCGGCGAAACCGCTCCAATAATTGTAACTGAGCCCTTTGTATTATTTATATTTTCAGTTAAGCCAGCTCTTTCATAAAATTCTGAAAGCCTTGACGGCAAGTATGCCGGAAATCCTTCTTCTGCCGGCATTTCCTCAAGCCTACCAGAAATCTCACGCAGCGCTTCAGCCCAACGAGATGTAGAATCTGCCATAATAGCTACATGATACCCCATATCTCGGTAGTACTCCGCCAATGTGATTCCAGTATAAATTGAAGCTTCACGAGCAGCAACTGGCATATTTGAGGTATTAGCTATTAAAACTGTACGTTCAGTCATAGGTTTGTTTGACTTTGGATCAATAAGCTCTGAAAACTCCGAGAGAACCTGGCTCATTTCGTTGCCACGCTCACCACAACCGACATACACAATAATGTCAGCATCACACCACTTGGCAAGTTGATGCTGAGTCATAGTTTTTCCTGTTCCAAAACCGCCCGGTACTGCTGCTGCACCACCTTTTGCAAGTGGAAATAATGTATCTATTACACGCTGCCCCGTAATAAGCGGAATTGATGCTGGTAGACGTTTTTTAACTGGCCTTGGAATTCTAATTGGCCACTTCTGGAAAAGAGAAAGTTTATGTTCTATTCCTTTTTTGTCTTTGAGTACAATAATTGTATCATTTACTTTATGTTGACCATTCTCAGCAATTTTTTCAACTGTTCCAGATAAATTTGGAGGTATCATACATCTATGTTTGACGATACTAGTCTCCGGGCACTCTGCATAACAAGTACCCGGTGAAAGTTCCTGCCCAACTTCTACTGTAATTGTAACATCCCAAGTTTTAGTTTCATCTAAAGAATCAACTGAGGAACCCCTTGCTATAAAATCTCCTGATTTTTCTTCAATTGCCTTTAAAGGTCTTTGTATCCCATCAAAAATATTATTAATTATTCCTGGTCCTAAAGTGACTGTCATTGGGCTTCCCATTCCAATTATCGGTTCAAGCGGCTTTAATCCCGTAGTTTCTTCATACACCTGAATTGTAGTAAAGTCCTCTGTTATTCCAATAACTTCACCAACTAACCTAGAATGCCCTACATAAACCATTTCCATCATAGAAAATGATCTTGTATTTTTTACAGTAACAACAGGGCCATTTATTCCATATATTACATCTTTATTTCCCATAAAGCACACCCTTTTAGTTATTAGAAACTAAAAACCAAACATTATATATACCACACTAAGAATTCTTGATTTGTAGTCTTCTAATTTCCAATATTTATCTCTTAATGCCTTGCCGCATTACACTATATTCAACAGCGAATTTTCGGAAAACCAATCCCGTTGATTCTCTAGTTTGGAGTCTAGAGTCTCATCAACAATTAATCCATCCTGTGCGCTATAACCTAAAATTCCACCAATTGTGATTTCTTCACTTACCTTTACTTTACACGTTCTCCCAAAGGCTTCAATTAGCTCTTTTTCAAATTTTAAGTCCTCTTTTTTAACGTATAAAATAGCATCTGGTCCTTTTAAAACCGTAGCAATAGAAGATGCTTCTTTTTTTAATACATTTATATAATCTTCTGTCTTAGTAAAATCTAAAAGCTTATTTTCTGCTTGCCGAAAAACAGTTTCTGTAATATTGCTACGCTTTTCAAGCAACTTTCTTTTACTTTCAACTTCAATTTTTGAAACTTTACTCTCTATACTTTTTCTCATCTGCGCCATTTCTCTTTGAATGAGAAAATAAGAATCCCTTAAAACTTCAGCTTCTGCCTTTTGAAGTTCTTTTTTCTTAAACTCTTGTGCTCTTGATTGTATTTCACGTCTTTGTTCTTTTGCATACTTGTCAATTGCTTTTAAAAAATTACTAGTCTTGTCAGTTTCTAGCAAAAATCACACACCTCCTTTTTGTAATTAGAAAATAATAATTTAGACTCAACTGCTATTTCTAATAACTCAAATTTTAATTCCTATTGCGTCTCTTACATATTTAGTTATTGAATCTTTGGCTCTACCGGTACCATGCCTATCCGGAATTTCCACTATTAAAGGTCTTCTTGTGTTGAGCTTTACATCATAAATAAAATCTCGGCATGTTTTAACTAATACTTCTGTAATTAAAATAACGCCAACATCCTCCATGTGTATAGCTTCATTTAAAGCATCCTTTATTTCTTTTTTCTCATGTACTACAACACCTGGAATTCCCGCTAGTCTCATTCCAATTAAAGTATCAACATTATCACTAATTAAATAAAACTTCGTAAAAACACACCCTCTTTTTAAGAGCTAATAAAAAGTATCTTAAAATAAGCTTTTAAAGGTCTTTTCTATATTATCCTATTTTTATAACCTAATACAAAAAATTACTAACGCCACTTTGCTGTTCGCTGCAAAGTACGATTTTTAAATTAATTTTTTATTTTTTACTTATAAAAAATAAGATCTATAAAAATTTACAACCCTTTAGTTTAAACTTCTCAATTAATATTAAGAAATGTCCTCTTACTTATGTAAGTGAACCATAAATGAATATTGAAATTAATAGCCCAAAAACTGTAACACCTTCAGCCAACGCCACAAAAACCAATGACTTTCCAAAAGCCTTTGGATCTTCCGACGTAGCACCAATAGCAGCTGGTGCAGCTGAGGCCACTGCAAATCCTGCTCCCAAACAACCAAGACCCATTGAAATTGCCATAGCTATATAACCCATGCCCTTATCATTTGAAGCTTGGCTTGTTGTTTCACTTGCAGTAGTTTCTACAGGTACATTGGCACTTTTGTTTGTATCTGCAGATGCATTAATTGCAATTGCTCCCACTGAACAAACTGTAACTGTAAATAAAAATGAAAGAATTTGTGCCACAACTACCTTTTTAGCTTTAGCCCCTCTTTTAAAGGCCCTATTTGACAATACAATAGATAAAATTATTAACCCTACAAAAATCGCTACAATAAATAAACTACTCATTAATTTTTACCTCCACAATAATTTTAATAATATTCTAAGATCGGTAGTGCACCGCGAAAGTGCAAAGCACAAAATTGGCACACTTTGAGAAGCTAACCCATGGATTTTAAACTTTAATTTATTAAATCTTTTAAATCACTAAATAATTATCTTCTCTTTCCGGTCTCTTCATCAATTTTATTTTACCGGTAACCTTACCGGTTCAAAGGCATTGCCCTCACCATCAAAAAATCTGCTAAACATTTCATAAAATTCTAATCTTAATACTTGAATCCCTACCAAAAGCCCTTCAAGCGCAATTACAAATAAATTCCCAAAAATAATCATTATTATGTTAGCACCAGGTGGCAACATGTCCGCAATAATAAACACGGCCATCATGAGCCCTGCGTGAACTAATACATATGCACCTACACGAAGAAATGAAATTGTATTTGTAACGTATTCTAAAAGAACCACAAATATCTCAAAAATATTTTGTAAAATATATTCACCCATGCTTTCAGGTTTCCAGTTTGGATCTCTAATCATAAGTTTTCCAAGCGGTTCTTTGAAAAAAATAAAAACTATCGGTAAAATTATTAAACAAATAATATATAGTGGTGTAAAAATTTTTATTCCAAACAACATCTGAAAAATAACACCATAAGTTAACGATGAATAAAATATTAATCCTGCTAACCCATTTTGACTAAATAATGCACTCTCCATATCATTCCGTTTAATTGATGAGTATATCTTTAGAACCATTGCTACAATTATTAATCCTACTCCTAGCCCTACCGCTGCGGCTATTACTTTTATTATCATTTCATGATCCATAATTTCAATTGGTTTTTCATGAAGTCCAAAGAATTTTTGATAAAGTGGGTTTAATAAATTCTCATATCCAAACACCGATCCATAAAAAATTCCAAAAATCGATGATGAAATGCCACACCTTACCATAATCTTACCAAGCGAAAAACTTTTAAATTTCCATAAAATTGCCCCTACAAGTGATAAAATTACCCCATGACCTAAATCCCCAAACATAGCACCATACATTAATGTGTATGTTATTGCTACAAATAACGTTGGATCTATTTCCCTATAGTCTGGTAAACCATACATGCTAACAAATGTTTCAAAAGGTCTGGCAAACCAATTATTTCTCAATTTTATTGGAGGTTTATGTTTTTTATCACCATCATCAATTTTATCTATTGAATATTCTATTCCGCCAGTTGCATCTAAAGCTTGCGCAAAATCCATTTCATCTTCTTCTGGTATCCACCCTACCAGTATAAAGTTATTATGGTACTTTGAAACATGTTTTTTTATTTCACCATAAGTTTCTAGTTCTTCAAGCCTAGTGTAAACTCTCTTACACTGGTCTTTTTGAATATCCCAAAAAGCATTTAACTTTTCATTTGCTTTTCTGAGCTCTTCTCTTTCTATATTTATATATTTTTTGATTTGTGCTAATTTACTTTCCGGTGTACCATCTTTTTCTGAAACCCTCATTCGTTCAAAATAAAGCCCTGCAAAAATTCTATCTATTTCTTCGCAATATTCAACCGGTGCAAAATAAACACCCCAAAAGTACTCTTTGTTACTAGTACATGGAAAAAAAAGCACATATGGATTTTCTTTTTGAGAACTTAGCTTCTCATAACTTTCTCTTGGCAATCTCCCAAATCTTGCTTTTATATACTTACATTTAGAAATTTCCTCAAGATTAATGTTAAGCCCAATAAAAGGCTTAATTTGCTCCAATGCCTTATTATACTCATTTAACTTTAAAATAACACTTTGTCGTGCGTCAATTAATTTTTTTAGTTTTTGAGACATATAGTCAACATATTCATTTATTTCCTTGTAACTTGCCTCAAACCCTTCTATCTCTACAAGTTCCAGGGTTTTTCCTGCTGCCAACACTATATCTTTTAGCTTTTTTAAGGGTTCATAAAATTCATTTTTCTCAGAAAACGGGGCGAAACTTTTTGTCTTTGAATAAAAAGATAGCGCGTCATCTGGGTGAAAAATTCTTGATTTTCCACATACTTTTACTACATCGTCAAGTGCAGAAGCAACACCTATTATGCTGGCAACTTTGACTGATAAAACAGCCACTTTGCAACATCCCCCTCATGCTATTTATTGGTCAGAAATAGAGACTTTTTATATATTTCAGTCATTAAAAAGGTAATAACAAATCCTTTACAAAAACTTAGCCTACTTTCTAACCTTTCGGGTCCTAAATCATTTTAAAATTAATAATTCTTCTATATCCTCTTTTGGCATCTGATACCTAATTCCCTCTATTACATTTATTATATTGTTAAGTTCTATGTGGATTAAAAATATATAAGAAAGCATAACAAGCGAAGCGTTAATTGAAGAATGCACATAGCGCCGGCACTTGTCATACACAACTTTCAGTGGTATCTGATCAATATAACTATATTTAAGGTTTTTAAGCTTTTTACCTTGATTGGTAGACTCCATTATATCAAATAACTCTTTTTCTTTACTTGCCATTAACATAGCCTCTATATACTTGCTTTTTAACTTTCCATGTTTTAAAATAGCAAAATCTTGAGAACTATTATTTTGCTTTGTTCTTATAATTCTTACAAAGTTCCCAAAATCTATATATGTTTCAAATATACTTTTTAATTCTATTCTTATTTTTTTGTTGGTGTTTTGTCTAAGTCTCTCAAGAACCCTTTCATAAAGATAATCATAAAGAATTGATTCGACTTGTGATAAGTTTATTTGTTCGTTATATTTTAGTGATAAATTCTTTAAAAGTTTTCTATAAGGAGAGTTGCCAAGAGCTTTTAAAAACTCTTCATAATTTTCAGCTCTTGACATTGCTTTCAAATTGATTTTTGTGTGTTTATCAAAATAACTCGGTATTGGATCAGAGCCTTTGGACTTATTGTGAGATAAAATATAGACTAAGCTTCGTATTATTTGTTCAACCTCTGCCCTACCTATTACATACTCAGAAAAACTTTCTCCTGTTGAAAGTTCATACCTGCAAAGAGTAGCAAAATCATTAAACATTTTGTTTTTCAATAATGCTTCAAGTTCACCTCTGTGCACATTTGATTCATTAACTTTACCTAACACTTTAGAATAAGCTGTTTTATTTTTTAAATATGCTGCAATTTCACCAACTGTCTTACAATTTAAAAGGTTGTTATAATCACAAGCTCTTATTCGTTTTCCATACATTGCTCTAACTTTTGCGAAAACAACATTAGAGGAAAAATCGGAAAGCATAAAATCAATCCTCCAACACATTTTTTACTATCGTTTCAACCCACTCATCGTTCTTTTCAACATAACATTCATTAAGATGCTCTAAAATTTTTACTTGGTCATTATTGATTGACTCTATTTTTTCATTTGCTAACTTTTGTTCCAAATCTCTATTAATTTCTATCCTCTTACGCGCTCTTTCAAGGTATTCATCTCTTATATTTTTTTTAAGCTCTTTAATTTCTTGCTCTAAATTTAATTTTTCCTCTTTCACCTTCTGGGTAATTTCTCTGGCGGCTTTATCCATTTCTACAATTCTCTCTATCATATCTTGCATAAAAACACCCCTTTTCTTTAGTACAATTAAGATAATTATAGTCTTAAAAAATTTTTTTTCAATAAGAATAAACGATATTTTTATTTTTCAACCAAATATCCAACTGAATTATGTATTATAAATAATAATTTGTCAAGTATTTGTAATCATAAATAAACCTTATTATTTTTTGAATGCCATATAGAAATATTATTGTTAATGTGATATAATTTTAGGCTGGGAGGGATTAATTTGAATCGAAAGTTTATTTCAGATAGTCACATCCATAGCGATAATTCCTCACATGCACAGGATCCCATTATAAAAATATGTGAATCCGCACTTGCTCTTGATCTGTTTTCTATAACTATTGTTGATAACTGTGAATGTGACAAATACAATGAGCGAGAATACAAAAAATCTTTGAGGCAATTGTTTTTTGAAGCGGTAAAAGCACAGAGTATATTTAAAAAAAATTTAAATGTACTTTGCGGTGTTGAACTTGGACAACCACATATAAATCCTTCTGCCGCTATTGACGCTATTGCTAGCTCTGACTTTGATTTTATTTTGGCATCAATACACAGATTAAAAAATCTTGATAATTTTCTTGATATAGATTATAGTGATTCTAATGTTTACGATGTTTTAGATAATTATTTCAATGAGGTACTTGACCTAATTGACTGGGGAAATTTTAATTCACTGGCACACTTAAATTACCCTTTAAAACACTTAACTGGTAATTTAGGTATATATGTTGATTCTGAAAAAATTTTAAAAAAAGTAAGGCTTATTTTAGAAAAACTTGCAAATAAAGATAAAGCTCTTGAAATAAACACATCTATAAATAGCCTGTCAAACTCTTCAATTTTATCAAATAGCAACTTATTACTAGAATTTAAAAAACTTGGTGGCAAATATGTAACTATTGGTTCTGGTGCACATGAAAGCGATCAATTAGCTTTTAATGTAGAAGAAACCGTAAAAACATTAAAAGAATCTGGCTTTTCTGAATTTACAGTATTTAAAAGGCGAGTTCCAATATGTCTTCCTATATAAATTTTAGGATCTAGATTATACAACAAAATTGGGTGAAAATTATATGAAAATGTACTTTTATTATGGGGTTATGGGTTCCAGCAAAACCGCCACTGCGCTTATGAAAAAATTTAGCTTTGAGGAGAGAAATCGTAAAGTAGCTCTTTTAAAGCCCAGCGCAGATAATAGAGATGGAAAAATCATTGTTAAGTCTAGAGTTGGCCTTTCAAGTGAAGCCTTTACTGTTGAGCCAACACTAAGAATAAGTGATGTTATAAAAAATATTAATGATTATGATATTATAATTGTAGATGAAGCTCAATTTTTAAGTGCTGATCAAGTTGATGAACTTCGAAAACTAGTGGATAGCGGAACTATGGTTATGTGTTATGGCCTTAAAACAGACTATATGGGTCATCTTTTTGAAGGCAGCAAGAGACTCATTGAAGTAGCTGATTCTATTAGAGAAATTCAATCTATGTGCAAATGCGGCAGGAAAGCTATTATAAATGCACGATATCAAGGTAACAAACTTATTTATACCGGTAAACAAATTGATATTGGCGGAAACGACAAATACATAGCACTTTGCTACCAGTGTTGGAAAAAAGGTACATTATAAGTTAGAACATATATTGCAAAAAATTAACCACCCTCACATCTTCCCCTAAAAATCGGAGGTCAAAATGGAAATTACTATTTCAGCAATATTGTTTTTTATAAGAGTATTTCTTCCGTTTCTTGCTATTTTTATTGTTATTTGTTGCTTTAAATCAATGAAAACAAAGCAGCGCGGAAAAAGACCTCTTATTGTTTTGTTTAACAAAATTACAGGCGAAGAGATTCCTATAATTTACTGGGAAAACTCTATCGGGCGAAATAGAAGCTGCGACGTTATCATTAAGGATCCTACAGTTTCTAGGGAACATGCTGTTTTATTTAGGCGTCTTAAAGGTTGGATGATCTCAGATACTGGTTCTAAATCTGGAATTATAATAAATGGAGAAAAGGTTTCTGGGAAAGTTCAAGTTTATATTGATGATGTAATAACGCTAGGTGCTACATCCTATATTTTAAGAAAAGCTTCAGACACTTCTGTTGCACACAAAATTGTTGACCCTAGTTTGAAATCTAAACCTATAAGATCCGCTAGTTTATTATTTTTAGTTTCATTTTTTCATTTTTTAGTAGCAATACAGCCAATTCTGCTTTCAAATACTCCTACCATTACAAAATTGTTTCCGCTTGCGTCTGTAATATTAATTTCATGGGTGTTTTTCTTTATTTCTTTTTTTATTTTACGGCGAGTAACTTTTGAAATTGAAGCTTTGGCTCTATTTTTATCTGGCACAGGCATTCTTTTAATAAGTAACTACAATATAAAAGAAGTATATACCCAACTAGCAGCATTGCTTATTGGCCTTTTTGTATACTGTTTAATAATTTGGTTTATTGAAAAATTAGACACTGTAATGAAATTTAGAGTAGCTATTGCTGCATTTGCCATTATTTTATTTGCTGTTAATTTATTGCTTGCAAAAGAAGTTCACGGTTCTAGAAACTGGGTTGTTTTAGGGCCTGTTTCTATTCAGCCATCAGAACTTGTAAAAATAGCATTTGTTTTTGTTGGTGCTTCTACTTTAGACAGCCTTCAAACAACCAAAAATTTAACCGGATTTATAGCTTTTTCTGCAATATGTATTGGCAGTCTTTTTTTAATGAAAGATTTTGGCACCGCTTGTGTTTTTTTTGTAGCATTCTTAATAATCTCTTTTATGCGTTCGGGCAGTATTAGAACCATTGTTCTTTCATGTGCCGCTGCGGCAATTGGTGCATTTATGATACTTACCTTTAAACCATATATAAAAGATAGATTTGCTATTTGGGGGCACGTTTGGGATTTTCCGCAAGATGCCGGATATCAACAAACTAGGGTTTTAAGTTATGCATCAAGCGGTGGCCTTTTAGGCGTTGGGGTTGGAAACGGAAAGCTTAAAAGCATTTTTGCCGCTACAAGCGACTTAATTTTTGGTGTTGTTTGCGAAGAACTAGGACTTATAATAGCTTTAACTATGGCTGTTTTAATAGCTGGCCTTGCTATTTATGCAAGAAGCCAAAGTAACAAAAGCCGTTCTAGTTTTTATTCAATATCGGCCTGCGCCGCTGCTGGAATGCTAGTTTTTCAAACTGGACTTCATATATTTGGATCAACCGATATTCTCCCTTTAACAGGCGTAACTTTCCCACTTGTTAGCCTTGGTGGTACAAGCCTTGTTTCTGTTTTTGGGTTGTTGGCTTTTATCAAAGCAGCTGATGAGCGAACGTATTCTATTAGGCGATAATAAAACTTGAAAGGGTGAACACTTGAAAATAGGGACTGTAAATATAAATAAAAAAGCTGTTTTGGCTCCAATGGCGGGAGTTACTGACCGAGCTTTTCGCGAACTTTGCATGAAATTTGGTGCAGGATATACTGTAAGCGAAATGGTAAGTTCTAAAGGTATTTCTTATCTCAACAAAAAATCCATTGAGCTTATGGAAATATCTGAAAAAGAGAGACCTTGTGGCATTCAATTATTTGGAGACAACCCAGAAGCCATGGCAACTGCTGCTAAAATAGCTTTAGAACAAAACCCCGATATAATAGACATAAATATGGGCTGTCCAGCCCCTAAAGTTAATAAAAGTGGTGGCGGCGCTGTTTTAATGAAAAACCCTGACCTTTGCTATAAAATAGTAAAGGCAGTTAAAGATACCTCAACTGTGCCTGTAACTGTAAAAATTCGCAAAGGATGGGATGAACAAAGTATAAATGCAGTTGAAATTGCCAAAGTTTGTGAATCTGCCGGCGCCAGTGCAATTACGGTTCATGGAAGAACTCGTGAGCAAATGTATAAGCCTTTTGTTGATTTAAAAGTTATCGAACAAGTAAAGTTAGCTGTAAGTATTCCTGTAATTGGAAATGGAGATATTTTTTCTCCAAAAGATGCTATTAATATGTTAAGCCAAACCGGTTGCGATTTAGTTATGATTGGGCGTGGTGCTTTAGGCAATCCTTTTATTTTTTCTGAAATAAATGCTGTTTTAAATAATGAAACCTTTGCAGAGCCAAAAATAGAAGAAAAAGTAGCTGTAATGACTGAACATATATTAAACATTTGCAAATATAAAGGTGAATATCTTGGCATGAAAGAGGCAAGACGTCATATTTGTATGTATTTAAAAGGAATACCTGATGCTGCTTCTTTTAGAAACCAAGCTTGCCATTTAGAAACTATGGATCAATTTTTAGATTTTGCAAATAAAATTACAAAAATTGTTTAAAAACTTTTTTATTTGTTTTATATATAACCCATATGTTTTTGTTATTTAATTGTTTCGTTTTATGATAGACAAAATAAATTTATATATGTATAATTTTAATTGAATTTAGTATCAATCTACTTTATTTTAAAATGTTTAAGGAGGACCTTTACAAGTGAAAAAATTAAAAAGAATTATTGGGTGTATTTTATCAACTGTTTTTGTTGTTTGCACAGCTGCTTGCACCAATAATGATAAAACCTGGGCCCTAAAATACGAAAACAACACTCTCCCTAATGGAGTTTATATTTATTTTCTGTTTGACGCTTATAACAACGCTATTGAAAAATTATCTCAAGATGGAGCAACCATAGAAAATATTGAAACCCAAACTATTGAAGAGCAAAAGGCTGCTGATTGGATTCAAGATAACGCCATAGATGCTTGCAAAAATATGCTTGTTGTTGAAAAGCTTTTTGATGACGCAAAGCTTAGTTTAACTGAAGATTCCACCAAAAGTATTACAGAAGAATCTGATTCCTTTTGGGAATACTCCCACGAGCGCATGGAGAAGTATGGGATTTCAAAGGATGATTTTAAACGTGCTTACCCTACAAACACTGCTAAAATGAAACAACTATTTGATAGTATATACGGTAAAGGTGGAAGCAAAGCTGTTTCTGATGAAGAACTTTTAAATTACTATAAAACTACTTATGTAAAAATCAATCTATTTTCAAAAATTTCAAATGAAAGCTTAAATGACGATGAGACAGCGCAAGAAAATAAACCTGCTCAAACTGATGAACAAATTGAAGAGCAATTTAAAAGCTATGTTGATATGTTAAATAATGGCGGTAAGTCTGTTCAAGAAATTAGCAATATGTTTAAAGTCTCAGAAAATCTTGAAACAGATCCATTAGAAACTGAAGTTATGAATCCCAATGATTCTGACATTTCTGATGAAATTAAAAATACTATTTCTACTTTAGAAGTCGGTAAAGCTACATATACAAAACTTAATGACGCCTTTATATTCATTTATAAAAATGATATAAATACTGAACCATTAAACCTAGCTGATGATGAAACCCGCAAAAAGACATTACAGGATATGAAATTTGGCGAGTTTGAAGAAATGATTGAAGGCAAAAAGAGTAGCATGAAAATAGAAGTAAATGAAAGTTCAATAAAAGATTATCCTCCAACTGAAACATTCAAAGAGAGTTAACTTTCAAGAAATGCTAAAAAAGGCTTTTCTTAAATTTAAGAAAAGCCTCTTTGCTGCTTAAAATCAACTATTTGTTGTTTACAAATTTTTCCTTGTAAGTATCAATTGCCACTGTAATGACCCTTACAGCTTCATCTAACCCTTTTACTTCTTCTACTGCAGTTTCTTTATTTTCAAGAGCTTTATACACCTTAAAAAAGTGTGTCATCTCATTAAAAATATGTTGAGGAAGTTGGTCAATATTTGTATAGCTATTATAAGTTGGATCACTATATGGAATTGCTATTATCTTTTCGTCATTTTCATTTCCGTCAACCATTGTGATAACACCTATAGGATAACAGCGAACCAATGTTAATGGATATATGCTTTCAGTACAAAGCACCAAAACATCTAGAGGGTCATTATCAGAAGCGTATGTACGAGGGATAAATCCGTAACTTGCTGGATAATGTGTTGAAGTATGCAATATTCTATCAAGCTTTAACATTCCACTTTGCTTGTCCAGCTCGTATTTAGTTTTACCTCCCTTAGGAATTTCTATTACCACCATAAAATCTTCTGGTGAGATTTTAGTTGAATCAATGTCATGCCAAATGTTCATAAATATTTTTCTCCTTCATGTATTTAAATTGCCATCCTTAATTTTTAATAGCATACATCTTTTATAGTACCACATATTTATGTTCAAGTCTATTATTTGTAAAATTTTGTTTGTTATTTTTAAAAATATTTTTATTGGAGGTTTATCATGAAACGTAATCTAAGTTTTTTACTGTGCCTTATTCTATTGGCTTCTTTTTCTCTCACCGGTTGCTTAGGAAAAAACAATTCCTCTGATTCTCAATCCCCTCAAAATCTTACATCCCCTCAAACAAATGCGGCTATAAATTCTTTAACAGGCCTTAGTATCGATGAAGAAAAAATAGACTTTAGGCCAGTTTGCATTATGACAAACAATTTTCACAAAGGTCAACCTATGTCTGGTATATCAGACGCTGACATTTTATATGAATGTTTGATTGAAGGCGGAATTACTAGAATAATGTCTGTTTTTAAAGACATAAAAAGTGCACCCACTATTGGTACCGTGAGAAGTGCTAGACCTTACTTTGTTAACTTAGCTAAAGGCCTTGGTGGAATTTATATTCATTTAGGTGGAAGTTATCCAGCCTATGCACTTCTTAAAAGTGGGTATATTGATTCTATAGATTTAATTTCCAATGAAAAATATATGTGGAGAGACGCTGAACGTCGCAAAAAATTAGGGCTTGAACATAGTGCATATACATCAGGCGAAAAACTTAGCCTAGGCATTACAGACAAAGGATATAAAACTACCTTAGATAGTAATTATTCATTTAAAACTGATTTCTCTGAAAACTCTCCTGTTTTAAGTGGAAAAGATGCTAAAAAACTAACCGCAAAATTTTCAGGATATAAATCAACTGTGTTTGATTATGATGAAACAAACAAAACTTATTTGGTATCGCAATTTGATAAACCTCAAATGGATGCAAATAAAAATATTCAAAACTCTAAGCCAAACGTCATTATTTTACGGGCTGAAACAAAAAGTGTCGATAAAACCGAACTTTTAGACATAAATTTATTAGGTACTGGTGAAGGTTATTATATGTCAAATGGTAAAATTATTGATATCATTTGGTCTAGACCAAATGATAATGTTTCTTTTAAATACGCTACCAAAGACGGCAATGCCGTACCACTTTTACCCGGGCAATCTTATGTATGCGTGATGACTAAAACTGCTAAAGTTACGGCAGAATGATTCAACTTTATCATTCTTGTTTTTAGTTGCATTTTTATAATGACAAATTCCGATTGCCCTGGAAAAGCTAAACTAAATTTTGAATTTTAATTAAACAAGGAGAATTTTTAATGCAGCTAAATAACCCCCAAAAAGAAACCGACTTAATAGTTGGAAGAAATGTTGTAAAAGAAGCTTTAATTTCCGGTCGCGAAATAGAATACATCATGGTATCAAAGGGTGAAAAGAAAGGATCTATTGTTCAGATTATTTTACTTGCTAAAAAACATGGTATAATTATAAAAGAAGTAGATAATAAAAAACTTGATTTTTTAAGCCCTTTGGTACCTCATCAAGGTATTGCGGCATTGGTTTCTGCACACAAATATTCAACTGTTGACGATATTTTAAACGTTGCTGTTGAAAAAAATGAGCCTGCATTTATTATCATCGCAGATGGAATTGAAGATCCGCATAATCTTGGTGCTATTATACGTACAGCTGAATGTGCTGGTGCACATGGAGTTATTATCCCAAAAAGACATTCTGCCGGTCTTACAACTACTGTTTTAAAATCTGCAGCTGGTGCTTTAGAATATATAAAAGTTGCAAGAGTTACTAATATTTCAACAATTATTGATGAACTAAAGCAAAAAGGTCTTTGGATTTATTGTGCCGACATGAATGGGACTCCTTGGCATGAGACTAACCTTACAGGACCTGTTGGATTAGTAATTGGCAACGAGGGTTTTGGTGTTAGTAAACTCGTTAAAGAAAACTGTGATGTAATGCTATCATTACCACTTTGCGGAAAAATAAGTTCACTCAATGCTTCGGTTGCTGCAGGAGTTTTAATGTATGAAATTAATCGGCAAAGGCATTTACAAAATACTAAAATTTAGGTATATACACTTTTGATTTTTCTTGCCTAAATTAAATTTTGTACTTTTTAATTTTTATAGAGTTTTATAGCGCGCAAATACATATAAAATTTTTTAGAAGGGTAAGGGCCACACAATAAGTTGGCTATATTTTATTATGAAAAAAAAGATATTTAGAAAAAGTAAACTTAATAAAATAAATATTCCTAATGAAAATTTTACAGAGTATACAGAACAAAGTGACACATCTAACATAAAAACTCAACTTAATAAAAACATTAGAAGAATAAAACTAAAGATTTTTTTATTAATTATTTATCTTGCAGCATACATTGCATTAAGCTTTGTGTTTAAAACTAGTTTATTACTTTTTAATTTCAAAATAACAAATCAAATTTATTTAATTTCTTCAATTTGTCTTTTAGCACTATCACTTTTAACTTGTTCTAGTTGTATTTCAAACGGATTGTTTGCATTATTTGAATTAAAAATTAATATTGATACAGTTTTAACGTTTGCAATAATTATTGCATTCATTAGATCTTTTGTGCTTTTAATCTTTCATGATAAGTTTACACTTAATTTAAATACATATGTTGGAATTGTAATTCTTGGCATGTTATTTAATACTACTTTTCAACTTTTGATAAAAAAGCGGATTAAAAGAAATTTTAAGTTTATTTTGTCTCCCAAGCAAAAGTATAAAATAGATTTATATACCAAAGACGATATTCCTTCAGAAATTTTGTCTATTGCTGATTTACAGGACCCTACTATGGCATTTAGACACAAAACAAAATTTATTGAGAATTTCTTTGCAAATTCTTATAGCTTATCCTACTGGGATAAAATAATTACAAAAATTTCTCCAATTTATATTTTGCTGTCAATAGTGATTGGTATAGTTAGTTTTGTGTTCACACGTGATTTAATTTATTGTTTTACGAGTATGCTCATATCACTTCTAATCAGTTTTCCAATATCACTCTTTATGTGCTTAAATTCTCACTTAAATACCGCATGTAAAATGGTGCTAAAAAAAGGTGCTATGATTACAAACTTTGAGACCATTAAAAAATTTTCTTCTGTGAACTCTATTTTTTTAGATGCTAGCATGCTTTACCCTTCAAACAATGTTATATTAAAAGAAATCAAGACTTTTAGAGGACAGAGGGTCGATGAAGCTATTTTATCTGCTGCAGCATTAGTTTCTTCTAAAAAAGGTACTTTGACTGACGTTTTTAATAAAATAATAATGGGAGAGAAAAATCTTTTAACAAAAGCCTCCGATGTTATATATGAAGACGAAAAAGGCATAACAGGTTGGGTTAATGGCAAGCGCACTATAATTGGAAACCGCCAACTTTTAAAGGAGCACGGAGTAGACCCACCAAGCCGTGACTATGAAAATAAGTATCGTAAGGATGGCGAGGGTCTCACTTATATAGCAATTGGACAAGAGTTAGTGGCTATGTTTATTTTAGAATACAAGCCCAATAGAAAATTACAATCCGAGCTTTTAACAGCAGAAAAAAATAAAATTAAAGTTTTTATTAAAACTTCTGATAGCAACATAAATACTGAACGAATAATTAAAGATTTCAAATTATCCTTTGATAATATAAAAATGCTTTCATATGAGGAAAGCTTGGACCTTAAAAACATTGAAGAAGAGAACACTTTTAAATCTAATTCTGATCTTGCAACTATTGGTGGATATGAATCGGTTTTAAATTCAGTATGTGTTTGTAAAAAGGTTAATACAAACTTTTTATTAATACTAGCAATCCAAGTTGCATCGTTAATCTTATCAATTTCTATTGTAATATGCCTTAGTGTCTTTTTTACCCTCGATAGAATTGGTGAAATTGAAATTTTTATATATGTATTGTTTTGGGCACTGGCATTACTTATCACTCCGAAAATTAAACTAATATAGCATTAATGGAACTTTCCTCCCTCTAGAATCTAAAAAATTCCCGAAATTGGGAATTTTTTAGGTTCTTTTAATATAATTGCTTCTTACTAAGTTTCAAAAATTTAAATATGTTCCTTATTCCTTTGCATCAAATGCTTTAAGCGCAATCGGAAGTGATTGAATCACACAGTTACCGGCAGCAACCAATCCTCCTAGATGCTCCATTAGCATTTGCCATCTTTACATGAAAGGGGGGGTACACCAATTTCAAGACGCAATGCTGCCATAACCGCAAGATAAGAAAGTTCCTCTGTTTTTTATCAAGCGCACTTACAGCATGCAGCATCACGCTGCTGTTCTCGTCTCCTGCTGGATCCTCCAAAAAAAGAAAAACCCCTGGGAAGTGGAGATTTTGCTTAAAACAAAAACTTTATCAACTCACACCGCGGGCGGTAAGAAAAAAGTTCACGCTGAACTCAGCGCGCGAACTGGGTGCAGCGTCACGCTGCCGCGGGCAAAAAATAACGCCCCTAGCAGTTAGCTAAAAGCGCAAATTTGACGCACCAGTTTACACCCCCCCGCGGGCAGTAAGAAAAAAGTTCACAATGAACTTAGTGCGCGAATTGTGCCCGGCGTCACGCCGGTGGTGCACCATCAGGGACTCGAACCCAGGACACCCTGATTAAGAGTCAGGTGCTCTACCAACTGAGCTAATGATGCATCTAGATGTGAGAAATGAAAAGCTAGACGTTAGAAAATAGAATTCAGAACAAAAAAGCAAATCCTTCGCAAAAATTAAACTTACTCCGACTAATTATTAATTTCTAACAGTAAAGGTTTTGCAACAAAAAAAACTAGAAATCAGAAAACAAAATTTAAAGCGCACGCTCTAACATCTCACCTCTAATTTCCAGCCTCTAAATTGCTCATACCTTCAAAACTGAATAAAAACTAGCTTCTTGTAAAATTTTTAAGAACCCGCTGGCGGGCAACCATATAAAGGTTGACGCCAACTGATTTGTGGTCAAGCCCTCGACCTATTAGTACTGCCTAGCTAAATGCGTCACCGCACTTGCACTTGCAGCCTATCTACCTTGTAGTCTTCAAGGGGTCTTACTAACTTAACGTTATGGGATATCTTATCTTGGAGTCGGTTTCACGCTTAGATGCTTTCAGCGTTTATCCGTTCCGCACATAGCTGCCCAGCTGTGCCATTGGCATGACAACTGGTGCACCAGAGGTGCGTCCATCCCGGTCCTCTCGTACTAAGGACAGAACTCCTCAAATATCCTACGCCCACGACAGATAGGGACCGAACTGTCTCACGACGTTCTGAACCCAGCTCGCGTACCACTTTAATCGGCGAACAGCCGAACCCTTGGGACCGAATACAGCCCCAGGATGTGATGAGCCGACATCGAGGTGCCAAACCTCCCCGTCGATGTGAACTCTTGGGGGAGATCAGCCTGTTATCCCCAGGGTAGCTTTTATCCGTTGAGCGACGGCATTTCCATTCACATACCGCCGGATCACTAACTCCAACTTTCGTTACTGCTCGGGCCGTCACCCTCGCAGTTAGGCTAGCTTACGCGTTTGCACTCTATCACACGGTTTCCGTCCGTGCTGAGCTAACCTTTGAGCGCCTCCGTTACTTTTTAGGAGGCGACCGCCCCAGTCAAACTGCCCACCTGACAATGTCCCCCGACCAGATTCATGGTCGCAGGTTAGAATTCTAGTAACTTAAGGGCGGTATCCCAAGGGTGACTCCGCACGAGCTGACGCCCGTGTTTCCAAGTCTCCCGCCTATCCTGTACATAAATTACCAAAACCCAATATCAAGCTGCAGTGAAGCTCCATGGGGTCTTTCCGTCTTGTCGCAGGTAACCGGCATCTTCACCGGTACTACAATTTCGCCGGGCGGGTAGTTGAGACAGCGCCCAGATCGTTACACCATTCGTGCGGGTCGGAACTTACCCGACAAGGAATTTCGCTACCTTAGGACCGTTATAGTTACGGCCGCCGTTTACTGGGGCTTCAATTCAGAGCTTGCACCCTTCCTCTTAACCTTCCAGCACCGGGCAGGTGTCAGCCCGTATACTTCATCTTTCGATTTTGCACAGACCTGTGTTTTTGCTAAACAGTCGCCTGGGCCTATTCTCTGCGGGTGTATTGCTACACCACCCCTTCTCCCTAAGTTACGGGGTCATTTTGCCGAGTTCCTTAACTACCCTTCTCCCGTTGGCCTTGGAATTCTCTTCCTATCTACCTGTGTCGGTTTGCGGTACGGGCACCTTAAATATACACAAGACTTTTCTCGCCTTCGCTCTACCGTGCTTCCCTACTAAATTTCGGTCCCTTACGCCCGGGTCAACCAACGCCCGGGTCACAGCTTTGCAAAGTGTCATCTTGCTTAAATTTTTCGGTGGTTACGGAATTTCAACCGTATGTGCATCGGCTACGCCTTGCGGCCTCACCTTAGCTCCCGACTTACTTGGAGCGGACGAACCTTCCTCCAAAAACCTTAGACTTTCGGCCAATATGATTCTCACATATTTCTCGCTACTCATTCCGGCATTCTCACTTCTGTACAGTCCACTACCGCTTACGCTATAGCTTCTCCCCGTACAGAACGCTCTCCTACCCCTCTGAACAATAAAAACTGTTCAGAAGCCCAAGCTTCGGTGTAGATTTTAGCCCCGTTAAATTTTCGGCGCAGGATCACTCGACCAGTGAGCTATTACGCACTCTTTTAATGTATGGCTGCTTCTAAGCCAACATCCTGGTTGTCTATGCAATCCCACATCCTTTCCCACTTAAATCTACTTTGGGACCTTAGCTGTGGATCTGGGCTCTTTCCCTTTTGACAATGAAACTTATCTCCCACTGTCTGACTCCCAAAAATCAATTGTCTGGCATTCTTAGTTTGATAGGCTTTGGTAACCTTTCGGCCCCTAGACCATTCAGTGCTTTACCTCCAGCAATTTATTTTGAGGCTAGCCCTAAAGCTATTTCGGAGAGAACCAGCTATCTCCGGGTTCGATTGGAATTTCTCCGCTACCCACACCTCATCCGCTACCATTTCAACGGGAGTCGGTTCGGTCCTCCATTAGGTTTTACCCTAACTTCAACCTGGACATGGGTAGGTCACCCGGTTTCGGGTCAAATACAACTGACTTCATACGCTCTTTTAAAACTCGCTTTCGCTTCGGCTCCGGACTTTAAGTCCTTAACCTTGCCAGTTACATTTACTCGCCGGACCATTCTACAATAGGTACCCGATCACCCATTGACGGGCTCTCGGTGCTTGTAAGCACAAGGTTTCAGGTTCTTTTTCACTCCCCTCCCGGGGTTCTTTTCACCTTTCCTTCACAGTACTTTTCTCTATCGGTCACTGGGTAGTATTTAGGCTTGGAGGATGGTCCCCCCATGTTCCCACCGGGTTTCTCGTGTCCGGCAGTACTCTGGAACTAGCTTTGCTGCTATCACTTTTCACATACGGGACTCTCACCCTATTTTGTTGGCCTTCCCATGCCATTCTGTTAAGTTCTAACAATGCGTTATAGCTAGCCCTTACCCCAAAAATATTTCTACTTCTGGTTTGGCCTTTTCCGCGTTCGCTCGCCACTACTAGCGGAATCTCGGTTGATTTCTTTTCCTCGCCCTACTTAGATGTTTCAGTTCAGGCGGTTCCCCTCATGCACCTATGTATTCAGTGCATGATGACTGGACATGACTCCAGCCGGATTGCTCCATTCGGACACCCACGGATCGATGCCTACTTACGGCTTCCCGTGGCTTTTCGCAGTTTGTCGCGTCCTTCATCGGCTCCCAGTGCCAAGGCATTCCCCTTGCGCTCTTTGTAGCTTGACCACTTGTGTAATCATCGATAACCACTGTCTCAAAGCGGTTATCGTTTGGTTCTTAATTTGCTAATTGTAGTATAATAATTACCTGTTACTTTAGAAAATTTTCTGAAAATAACTTTTATTTATTAAACTCATTTACATTCTGCTATAATTTTTATTCAGTTTTCAAGGTACGTTTCTAGAGGTTAGATGTCAGATATTAGAGGTTAGAAGTTCATTTTCAACTTCTCATCTCTCACTTCTATTTTCTCACTTCTAGATGGTGGGCTTAAGTGGACTCGAACCACCGACCTCACGCTTATCAGGCGTGCGCTCTAACCGGCTGAGCTATAAGCCCGCTTTTAGATGTTAGAAGTTGAGGTTAAATGCCAGAGGTTAGTTGTTAGAATTTCACTTCTATCTTCTTATCTCTCACTTCTTGCCCGCGCTTCTAAACGCTTCCGGCTATTCAGTTCTTTTAAACTTAGCCCCAAAAAGAGACCCTTTTAAAAATTAGACTTATAAAAAATAAAGAAACAACTTCTCGCCTCTCATTTCTCACATCTAATTTCTATAAATGGCCCCTCAAAATTAAACAACAATCTAATACAGTACTTCGTAACTGACCTTGGATTTGAAGCTTTAAAGCTTCGTTTCTCCATAGAAAGGAGGTGATCCAGCCGCACCTTCCGATACGGCTACCTTGTTACGACTTCACCCCAGTCGCCAATCCTACCTTCGGCAGCGTCTTCCTTGCGGTTAAACTACTGACTTCGGGTATTACCGGCTCCCATGGTGTGACGGGCGGTGTGTACAAGGCCCGGGAACGTATTCACCGCGGCATGCTGATCCGCGATTACTAGCAATTCCGTCTTTATGCAGGCGAGTTTCAGCCTGCAATCTGAACTGAGACCGCTTTTAGGGGTTGGCTCCACCTCGCGGTATTGCTTCCCTCTGTTTACGGCCATTGTAGTACGTGTGTAGCCCAGGTCATAAGGGGCATGATGATTTGACGTCGTCCCCACCTTCCTCCGTTTTGTCAACGGCAGTCCTGCTAGAGTGCTCAACTAAATGTAGCAACTAACAGCAAGGGTTGCGCTCGTTGCGGGACTTAACCCAACATCTCACGACACGAGCTGACGACAACCATGCACCACCTGTCTCTAGGTTCCCGAAGGCACTCCCTAATCTCTTAAGGATTCCTAGGATGTCAAGACCTGGTAAGGTTCTTCGCGTTGCTTCGAATTAAACCACATACTCCACTGCTTGTGCGGGCCCCCGTCAATTCCTTTGAGTTTCAATCTTGCGATCGTACTTCCCAGGTGGATTACTTATTGTGTTAACTGCGGCACGGAAGGGGTCAGACCCCCCACACCTAGTAATCATCGTTTACAGCATGGACTACCAGGGTATCTAATCCTGTTTGCTCCCCATGCTTTCGTGCCTCAGCGTCAGTAAAAGCCCAGCAGGCCGCCTTCGCCACTGGTGTTCCTTCCGATCTCTACGCATTTCACCGCTACACCGGAAATTCCGCCTGCCTCTACTTTACTCAAGCCATATAGTTTCAAACGCAGTTCACGAGTTAAGCTCGTGCATTTCACGTCTGACCCACATGGCCGCCTACGCACCCTTTACACCCAGTAATTCCGGACAACGCTCGCTCCCTACGTATTACCGCGGCTGCTGGCACGTAGTTAGCCGGAGCTTCCTCCAAAGGTACCGTCATTTATTTCTTCCCTTTGGACAGAGGTTTACAATCCGAAAACCTTCTTCCCTCACGCGGCGTTGCTGCATCAGAGTTTCCTCCATTGTGCAATATCCCCCACTGCTGCCTCCCGTAGGAGTCTGGGCCGTGTCTCAGTCCCAATGTGGCCGTTCAGTCTCTCAACCCGGCTACCGATCGTAGCTTTGGTGGGCCGTTACCCCACCAACTGGCTAATCGGACGCGAGTCCATCTTTTTGTGGATTGCTCCTTTGGTATTTTTTCCATGCGGAAATAATACATTATGCGGTATTAGCATCGGTTTCCCGATGTTATCCCCCTCAAAAAGGCAGGTTACTCACGCGTTACTCACCCGTCCGCCACTAGGATATTAAAAGAGCAAGCTCTTTTAATATCCCCGTTCGACTTGCATGTGTTAGGCACGCCGCCAGCGTTCGTCCTGAGCCAGGATCAAACTCTCCAAATAGTTTGGAGCTTTTGTTAGCTCAATTTCGATACTGACGTATCGTATTTTTTTACAGTTTAAAACTGTTGAATTTTGTATTATCCGAAAAGTACTATTTTTAAAAAAATATTTCTTCTCAAGAAAATTACGGGTACTATTTTTTAATAAATTGTTGTTTAATTTTCAAGGTCCATTTTGCTGCCCAGATCCTACAATTATGTGCTTTTTTCTCTCAGCAGCGTGATTATTATCTTACCATACCGATTTCCTTTTGTCAACACCTTTTTCGCACTTTTTTGAAATTTTTTTGATTCTTTTAAAAGGCTTGGTGAATACCTCAAAAATATTGAATTTTTACTATGCATAAACAATTAAAAGAACCAGCGTCTTCACCGCTGGTTCCCTCCCCTATCTCATCTCTTCCTTTTCAATAGGTCTGTCATGCTATTTACATATTCTTGCATTTTGATAATTTAACTTACTCATCTACCTTATAATTTTGTTGATAAAACTTATTTGCTATATCAGTAGCAGAATTTATAATTGACTTTTTTGCAACTTTCGCTGCAGCCATTTCTCCTGCAGAAAAATGTCCATGATGTTCATTGCTATGTCCACCGCTAATCTTCCTAACAGCTTCCTTAGAAATTTTACTTGCTCTTTCATTAAGAAAATCTATTACCTCTTCTTTTTTAAGTTCAAAACCGGATCTTCTAGCAAGCGGTATAATCTCCGTCTGAACTATAAATGTTTTTAAAGAGTCATCCATTTTTTCATCTTTATATTTTTCTCCTATATCTTGTAAGTTTTTTTGTAAACCCTTATCTTGATTTACCAACTCATAAAATTTTGCTACATTTTCTTTTGACATAGCCAGCCCTCCTCTTTTTATCCCAAACTATTTAGTTAATAATTTAATAATAATACTTTTCAACGTCTTTGTCAATAAATATTTCTTATAATATTTATTAAATTTATTAAATTTTAACAATAAAGTGTTTTCGCCTAAACCAATACAAAAAGTTGATATTACTTCAAGAAATAGTATCAACTTAAAATTAAAGATTTATTTAATTAACTTACAAATTTTTTACACATAAGGTTTTATTAAAGAATATGGTTCGGGAAAAATATCATGAGAAAGTCTATTAAATTTAAAACCCTGATTTTTTAATCCCTCGATAATACTGGGTAATGCTTGAACTGTAGTAGTTTTAGCTTTTGCATCGTGCATTAAAACAACCACGTTGTTGCGTAGTGCCGAGTTTTTAACTACATTTGCCATGCACGTTTGGGTAGGAGTTAAAGCCTTTTGCATAGCATCCCCTGACGATATATTCCAATCAAAATAATCAAACCCCCGACGCCTCATCTCTGATATAATCTCACGGAAATTTCCCTTATTAAACCCATTTTTTGAGCCACCCGCAAACCTAAATATACCTGGTTTTTGGCCGGTGGTTTCATATATTAAGTTATATATACTATTAAAATCTTCAAGAAAACTTTCTACACTTGCATAAATTTGTTTAAGCTTATGGGTATAAGTGTGCGGGGCTATGGCATGTCCTTCTGCCACAATTCTTCTCATAAGCTCCTTGCCTTTTTGAGAGGTGTTTCCTATAACAAAAAATGTTGCTTTAATTTTATTTTGTTTTAAAATATCAAGCACTTCAGCTGTTCTATCAGAGGGTCCATCGTCAAAAGTCAAAAATGCTGTTTTCTGTGGAGAAAATTGCTTGCTCGGGCGAGTAACATATAAATTGGGGTATAAATTACTATAGTCTACCGATGGTTTTACTTCAGGAGCTTTAGTAACAACTTCTGTTATATCACTTTTTTCAATTTCTTCTTTTGACATTTTGCCCTCTTCGACTTGTTCTGCAACACATTTATCTATATCGGCACTTTTTTCATCTAGTGATATCGGAACAGGTTGTTGATCTTTTTTAAAGGGTTGATAATACCCAATTGAGATTCCAGCAGATACAGCCAACAAAAGAATTACAATAAACAACACCTTTGTTCTTGTCCCTTTTTTTATATTTTTTTGCACTGCGAACCATCTCTCCTCTTATTTTTAACTTCGTTAAGCCTTTTACAAATTTCGCATAATTAGTAACTTTTAAGTGGCAAATTTCTAACCCTTACACTTTCATCCACACCTTTAACCATGTATTACATCGTCAAAAACACGTTAACAAAAACAAATTCATAAAACATCTATAAATAATAATATAAATAATAAAGTTTTAATGTAAAGGGTAGTGCAATAATGTCTCTTAAAGTATATATTAATTCAACTTTAAAACATTGTATATTAAGTGCTTTATCATTATTATTAGTTTTTATTTTATTTTTATTTTTAAAAAATAATGAAAAATCTCTTTTGTCAGCTGGTGCTCAAAGAACATCAGCTGAATGTTATCGTGTTCCAATAATAATGTACCACTCTTTAATGAAGAATAAAAAGTCACTTGGAAAATTTATAATATCTCCAAATGAATTTGAATCAGATTTAAAATATCTAAAGGATAATGGATATACTACAATATTTATGAAAGACCTTATTGACTATGTTTATGAAAATAAAGACCTTCCTGAAAAGCCTATTATATTAACTTTTGACGATGGCTACTACAATAACTATCTCTACGCCTTTCCCTTGCTTAAAGAATACGAAAGTCGAGTAGTTCTGTCACCTATAGGAATAGAGGTTGATAAATTTTCTGAAGAAAATGATGCAAATCCAAATTACTCACATGCAAGCTGGGAAAATTTAAAAGAAATGGTTGACTCTGGTTTTGTTGAAATCCAAAACCACTCCTACAATATGCATAAAGTGTCCAGAAAAAGAAAAGGCACAAAAAAGAATAGAAGGGAGTCTCTTGAAAGTTATAAAAAAGCCTTTATGGAGGATGTCAATATTTTTCAAAAGGAAGCACAAGAGCATTTAAATATAATTCCTACTACTTTTGTTTTTCCATTTGGTGCTGTTAGCTTATGTTGTAATGATATATTAAAAGAACTTGGGTTTTTAGCAACTCTTGGATGCGAAAATAAAATAAACGCCATTTCAAAAGACCCTGATTGTCTTTATAATTTATGTAGATTTTTAAGACCTTCTGGTATTAGCAGCACCAACTTTTTTACAAAAAAAGTAAAGCTCACATAAAAATTTAGAGGACTTAAAAATCATATTTTAAACTTTTTTCTTTCTCTATTTTCTTTAGGTGTTTTAACATAAAAAGGTAATACCAATGGGTCATCCACCTTTTTATATCTATCACTCATAAATAAATTTATAGATATACTAGCATTTTTGAAATTTTTTAGAATTCCTGAAAAGTCAGAATGAACCATATGTTCATGCAAAATACAAAAATATGTTTGTATTTTAGCTCTTATAGCATAGAGATTAAACCTCCATTTATATTGCTGATATATATTTTGTTCTTCTAAAAAATTTCTTATAATTCCAAGTGATTTTATAAAATCATTAATTTTTTCAACATCCATTAATGCTATAGTGCTAGTATTGTGTCGCCTATAATAATAAAGTGGTTTTGTTGTAACCGCTACTGTTTTTGCATAGAAAAACATTTTTGGACAAGTTGCCACATCTTCAAAATACATATTATAAAACTCTATATTATTTTCAGTGAACAAAGTCCGTTTATATAATTTATTCCATGGGAAATGATGCAAACTAATATCACATATCAATTTCCCAAGAGCCTTTTTACTAGAATAAAGACCAGTTTTCGCAGTAAAAGGCATCCACAACTTCAACCCTACATTTGGAAAATAAACGTAATAGTTACAATATGAAATATCTGCATTGCTTTCAGTTATCATTTTATATAAATCTTCAAAAAAACTTGGTGCTAAATAATCATCACTATCAAGAAAAGCTATATATTCTCCCTTTGCAATTTTCATTCCTGCGTTACGAGCCAAACCTTGACCCTGATTTTCTTGATTTATAAAATGAAAATTATCATATTTAGAACAAAATTCTTTTATTATTTCGGGGCTAGAATCTGTTGACCCATCATTAACAATTATAACTTCAAAATCTTTAAAAGTTTGATTTACAACTGACTCTAGAGCAAATTTTAAATATTCTTCAGAATTATAGACTGGCACTATAAGACTAATAGTAGGTATTTTAGATACCAATGCAATATCTCTCCTTTTTAACAAAGCATGTTAGATTTTTATTTTTAACATTGTGCTAATTTTTCAACAAAACACTAAACTAAGTAATTATAGCATAAAATAACAAAGATAAAAACAAAAAAATTTCTCCATTATATCCTTAGTATGCTCTTATAAATTATCCCTATCAAAAAATGTTTTGATATTGACCATTCATCATTATTTGTGATAAAATTTAAAGATGATTTATTGAAGGGAAGATAAAAATGATTAGTATTAAATTAAAAGATGGCGCAATAAAACAATATGAAAATAAAATTATGGTTTTTGAAGTTGCTAAATCATTGGGCACTGGACTTTTAAAAGGTGCTTGTGCTGCTAAAATAGATGGCAATTTAGTTGATCTTCGAACAACTATTGAAAAAAGCTGCACTCTTGAAATACTGACATTTGATGATATTGAAGGAAAAAAAGCATACTGGCATACCACATCCCACGTAATGGCTCAAGCTGTTGCTAGGCTGTTTCCAAATGCTAAATTTGCAATTGGTCCTGCTATTGATAATGGCTTTTATTATGACTTTGATTTAGATCGTTCTATAAATAATGAAGATTTAATTAAAATTGAAGAAGAAATGAAAAAAATAATAAAAGAAAATTTACCTATAGAACAGTTCCGCCTTACTTATGAAGAAGCCTTAAACTTAATGAAAAAAAATAATCAAAAATATAAAATTGAGTTGATAGAGGAACTCTCTAAAAATGGTGAAAATTTGTCCTTTTATAAACAAGGTGAATTTGTTGACCTTTGTGCCGGACCTCATTTAATGTCAACTGGCAGTATAAAGGCTTTTAAATTATTAAATTGCACTGGAGCCTATTGGCACGGTGATTCCTCTGGTCCTATGCTTCAAAGAATTTATGGAATTTCCTTTCCAAAATCCGAACTACTTAAAAATTATTTGGAAGCTCTCGAAGAAGCTAAAAAAAGAGACCATAGAAAACTTGGCCGTGAACTTGAATTATTTGATTTTTTTGAAGAAGGTCAAGGATTTCCTTTCTTTTTACCAAATGGTATGATCCTTAGAAATATTTTGGAAGACTTTTGGCGTAGCGAACACAAGAAAGCTGGCTATGTTGAGATAAAAACTCCAATTATGTTAAACAAAGATCTATGGCTTCGTTCTGGTCACTGGGAACACTATAAAGATAATATGTATGCAACCGAAATTGATGGCATAGAACACTGTATAAAACCAATGAATTGCCCCGGTGGCATGTTAGTTTATGGAGGGTCTTTGCATTCATATCGCGAACTTCCTATTCGTGCGGCAGAACTTGGTCTTGTACATAGGCATGAATTATCAGGTGCTCTTCATGGCCTTATGAGAGCGCGCTGCTTTACCCAAGACGATGCACATATATTTATGACAGAAAATCAAATTGAATCAGAAATTTTGGGAGTAATGAAGTTAATAGATAAATTTTATTCAACATTTGGATTTAATTATACTATAGAGCTTTCAACTCGACCAAAAGATTCAATGGGAACAGACGAACAATGGGAAGAAGCTACTAACAAACTAAAAAAAGCCCTAGCAGTTAACGGAAAAGACTACAAGATTAATGAAGGCGACGGAGCTTTTTATGGCCCAAAAATAGACTTTCACCTTGAAGATAGTATTGGTCGAACCTGGCAATGTGGCACAATACAGTTAGATTTCCAAATGCCTGAACGTTTTGAGCTAACTTATGTTGGAGAAGACGGTGAAAAGCATAGACCAATAATGATACATCGTGTTATTTTTGGCAGCATCGAAAGGTTCATTGGAATCTTAACTGAACATTTTGCTGGTGCATTCCCTCTTTGGTTATCACCTGAACAAGTTAGAGTTTTGCCTATTAGTGAAAAGTTTCATGAAACTATTAAAGAAATTGAAAACAAACTTAAAAACTTTGGCATTCGTGCATCTTCAGACCTTAGAAATGAAAAAATCGGTTATAAAATCCGCGAAGCTCAACTTAAAAAAGTACCTTATATGGTCGTAATTGGAGATAAAGAAGTTGAATCTAACACTATTTCAGTTAGATCCAGAAAAGATGGAAATCTCACTCAAATGACACTAGACGAATTTTTAAACATGCTAAATGAGGAAATAAATAAAAAAGAAATAAAATGAACATATTTCTAGTTAACATAAAAAAATCCCACCTAGATCCCTATATCTAGGTGGGTAAATTATTTTAATTTAAATGTATTTTGATGATCATTTGAAGTGTCACTATCTAAAGTAAAGCTTATAACAATAACTGTTTACAACAGCAAAGTCACATAAACTACGGTATTTATCCTAAGCAGCTATTTTCAATAAACATCCTAACTATATTCCCCGCCTCGTCTCTCACCCATTGTAAGGCTGGCCAATTCCAAATATTTTGAGGTATCTTTCCCTCCATACAGTTCCACATATCTATTTGGGTCTTAAGGCTCTTACAAGCGCCATGTTCACCATCCCATAAAGGCTTACATTCCTGCAAAACTTGCCTATATAAAGCATTTTGATTTTTTAAATATGCCAAAATACCAAATACACATGCCAAACTTAACCCCAAGCCTAAAAGCTGCTTAATATCCTCCCCGTACAATTGCCAGAAAGTGAATTGAATTGTCTCATTTCTTCTTTCCTGTTGTTTCACTTTTCCGGGTAATCCCACTAAATTAGTAGCATCAGACACAGCACTAGGTTGCACCGAGCTCCCAGCAACGGCCGCTTTAGCTACAATTGGTTTTTCATTAGGTCTCGCTGCATTTATTGGGTCTGTATCTAGATAAGTAGTGTCACTTTGACTTTGACCTGCAGCTTCTGCGGCTGGTAGCTCAGAAATAACTTCTTTTGTTTGTGTTGAACTATCAATTGTGGTAACTTCTGCATCAGATTCCCCCGCAAAAACTGCACCTCCACCAATCGAGCTAATCAAAATAGCTCCTGCTAAAACAATTGGCAATATCCTTTTCATTTATTTTTTCTCCTTTGCAATTTTAAATATTAAGTGATGTAAACATAAAACATGATATTATAGTATCACAAGGTTTAGACTTTACATTTCTAAATTAGAAATATAAAGTTAATTTGGTATAATTTTATGAATTTTGTAAATCTTATTATTTATTATATTCAAAATTGCTGACAAAAATATTTTTGCATTAAGATGTTAATATATAGTAAAAACCGGTCTTCTGAAATCAGAAGACCGGTTTTTTATGATATTTTTTCTTTTTTTATTTTGAATGCTCGTCGCAAAAAAAATCCTAAAAGTTTGGGACTCTTAAAAACAACTACTTTCATAATGAAGCCCCCCTATCTCTTAACACCTTATTAAGGATATTGCTAAAATAATAAGTATTATAACTAGCAATTTTATAATAAAGCATGCTGGAAATAAATATGAAATTGTTAATCCCGATACAAAAACAAGAGCCCATTTTCCTTGTCTGCAATAGCAATTCATATGTCCTATCACCGCCAATATCAACTACGGCTGTGAATGGATTTAATCCATTCAATACATCATATACAAGTCTAAATAAAAGTGTGACAGGCTAACTTTTCGCGTTTAGCAATCGCTAAGGTTACCTATTTTTCACACTTTTCTCAATTTCACTAATAAACTAAGCTACTTTAAAAAGTCTAGTTTAAACTCACTATAAATAGCCGCACTATTCGCTTCTACTTTAAGTTGTCCCAATAACTTTTAAATGCTAACTCAGTTTTATTTTCTCCAAATGAATAATATTTTGTGTCTTTCAATTCAGCTGGAAGATACCTTTGTTTAACCCAATGATTTTTAAAGTCATGTGGGTATATATAATGATCAGCCTTTTTTAATTTTTCTTCTGTGCTATCACAGTGTACATTTTGAAGATGCCTTGGCACCGAATAATTTTTACCTGAATTTATATCCTTTATGGCACTATCTGCTGCAAGATATGCTGAATTTGATTTTGGTGAAAGTGCCACCAAAACAACGGCATCCGCTAAAGGAATTCTAGCTTCCGGCATTCCGACTTGAAAAGCAATATCTACACTTGCTTTTACAATAGGTATAATTTGTGGGTACGCTAGACCTACATCTTCACATGCGCAAACTAAAAGCCGTCTGCAAGCTGAAATAAGTTCCCCGGATTCAAGCAGTCTTGCAAGGTAATAAATTGACGCATCTGGGTCAGAACCGCGCATAGACTTTTGAAACGCTGAAAGTAAGTCATAATGATTGTCGCCGGTCCTGTCATGCACCATAGTGCCATTTGCTGAAAGTTCCTCTACTGTCTTAACGGTTATAACCTTTTGTCCATCTTCTTCTATGGTAGATAAAGCACACAACTCTAAAAAGTTTAAGCTACGACGTACATCCCCACCTGAAATATTAGCAATTTGTTCTGCAGCTTCATCAGTAATTTTTATTTTTATATTGCTTTCATTAGATAAAAAGTCTGCCGCTTTAAAAATTGCTTTTTTTATATCATCTTTGTCTACCGATTTAAATTCAAATATAGTGGCACGACTAAGCAGTGCATTATAAATATAAAAATATGGGTTTTCTGTAGTAGAAGCTATTAATGTTACCTTGCCGCTTTCTATAAACTCTAGAAGCGATTGTTGCTGCTTTTTATTAAAATATTGGATTTCATCTAAATAGAGAAGAATACCATTCGGTGCTGCAAATGTATCTATTTGTGAAAAAATTGTTTTAAGGTCGCCTGTTGATGCGCTAGTTGCGTTGAGTTTATGCAAAGTGCGATTAGTTTTCTTTGAGATTATTCCTGCTAGCGTTGTTTTTCCGGTTCCTGGTGGTCCATAAAAAATCATGTTTGGAATATTGCCTGATTCAATGACCCTTCTTAAAAGTTTATTTTTACCAAGTATATGTTCTTGCCCAACCATATCATCAACTGTTTGCGGTCTTAACCTATCTGCTAGAGGAGATACCATAACTTTTGCTCCTTTTAAAATTTAAAAAATTAACTAGTGTCGGCTGCGCGATATAGTGCGGACGATCGGTGCTGTTGAAGGTAGCACCACCAACTATTTTGTAATTCTTAGATTCTTTCTTATTATACATTTTTTGTTGCTCTTTTTCGAGCATTTTAAGTCATGCCATGTTATAATATTTTCAGGATTAAACAAGAGGTGATATATTGCTAAAATTAATATTAGGCCGATCTGGTTCAGGTAAGACTTATTATATCAGAAATTTAATTTCACAGAAGCTAAAAAGTAAAGAGGAAAATGTAATTTTAATAGTTCCACACGAGTCCTTATTTGAAAATGAAAAAGCTATATTTAATTTAGTTGGTGAAAATTTAAATAACAAAGTTAAAATTATGAGTTTTAAAACTCTTTCTGATTTTGTCTTTGAAAGGGTTGGGAAAAGTCCAGGGAAAATAATAAATAATAGCGAAAGAATTCTTTTAATGCATCTTGCTATTGATTCTATTAAAGAAAAATTAGTTCTTTATAAAAATTTTGCATCTAAACCTGAATTTATTAATTTAACGATTTCCACTCTTGTTGATTTTAAAAATAATAACATAAACTTAGACCAGCTTTCTAAAATGGAAAATAGTTTGCCTGAAAATACGCTGAAAACTAAGTTAAAAGAAATTATCCTCATTTTAAATGCTTATAACAAACTTCTTGGAAATACCTTTTTAGACCCTTTAGATAATCTAACTAGACTTAGCAAAGCGTTATCTGAAAATGAAATTTTTAATGACTATACTATAATGATTGATGGCTTTTTTGAATTTTCAGCACAAGAACTTTTAGTGCTTGAAAAACTTATAGGCCAAAACAGTAACATTTTTATTTCTATTTGTACTGATAATGAAAATTCAGAGCTTTTTTCAACTTCAAATAAAACAGTTTCAAGCATTTTAAATATAGCAAAAAAAAATAATATTACAATAGAAAAACCTTTGTTTTTACCAACTATATATCGCTTTAAAAAACAAGGCCTCAAAAATCTTGAAGCTAATATTTTCAGTTCCGATAAAAAGTGTTTTAATGAAATTCCTGACGATGTTTTAATATATAATGCTAAAGATATTTATGAGGAAGCTAGCTTTATAGCAAAAGCCATTAAAAAACTTGTATTTGAAAATAACTACCGCTATAGTGACCTTTCTATAATTTCTTGCGAAAAAGAAAATATTCATATGCTTAGTACAGCCATAAAAGAGCATGGTATCCCTCATTTTATTAATGAAAAAGCACCAAACCCAAGTCTAATCATAAATTTAGTTCTGTCTGCATTTGATGTAGTAAATACAGATTTTTCGTCTGACTGTATATTTAAATATTTAAAAACAGGCTTAACCAATCTTACAATAGATGAAACTTCCAATTTAGAAAACTATATTATGCTTTGGAGTATAACCGGAGAAACTTGGAAAAAAGATTTTGTTTCAAACCCTAAAGGGCTTTGCGAAAGCATTAAGGACTCTGATGTAGAAATTCTTAAAAGCCTTAACATTCTGCGAGAAAAAGTTATGGCGCCACTTTTGAAATTTTCAAATATCATTAAAAATACAGATGCAAAAACTATCACAAAAGCAATATATGAGCTTTTAGAAAATTTAAATGTTGGCCTATACTTAAAAAACTTCGTAGAAGACCTTCAAAAAAACAAGTATGAAGATCTAGCAAATAGCCTTGCAAAATCATGGGACTTGCTAATGGATACTTTTGATCAAATAGTAAATCTTTTAGATAATACACCTATGACACCACAAAAATATAAAGATTTATTAAATCTTTTAAGCTCGCAGCAAATCGTTTCTTCTGCTAAAAAGCTTGATGAAGTATATATTGGAACTGTAGATAAAATAAACACAGAAAATCCAAAAGCTATATTTCTTTGTGGCTGCACAGATAAAAATTTCCCGAACTATTCAATGCCAGAAAGTATTTTTACAACTGAAGAAATAGAAAAATTAAACGCCTTAAATCCTGGCCTTTTTAAATCAGCAAAAGAGCTTATTATAAAAGAACAATTTCGCTCTTATAAAGCTATAACTTCAACACAAGAAAATCTTTACATTTCCTGGGCAACATCGCAGCCAATGGGTGAAACTAATTTACCATCTGAAATTATTGAAAAAATATGTTCCACATTTCCAAATATAAAAATACTAGCTGATTATTCCTACAATATGTATGATGAAATTTTCTCTGAAGAAGAAGCGCTTAATACATATATAAGGCATGCCTCTGAAAAATCTTTATTTTCTGAGACATTAAAACATTATTTAAGCGAGAAACCAAGTTATACAGAAAAAATTAAAAAGTTAGAAAAAGTAGCATTAAACAAACCTATTCATTTTCAAGACATCCAAACAGCTAAAAATCTTTTTGGCAAAACTTTAAGACTTTCTGCTTCACAAATTGAAAAATATTATCTTTGCCCTTTCCAATTTTTTTGCAAGTATGGCCTTTACGCTAAACCATTAAAACCAGCAAAGTTTGATGCTTTAGAATATGGTAAATTAATGCACTTTATTTTAGAAAAAATATTGTCTCAATATAAAGCTTCAAAAATTTTATCATTTTCAAAAGATGAGTTAGAAAATAAAATAGAAAAGCTTTTAAATATTTATGCTCAAACAAAATTTGTTTCACAACAAGATGAAACACCTCGCTCTAAATATCTTTTTTCAAATGTTATAAAAACCGCCTGCCCCTTAATTTTTCATATAGCAAAAGAATTATCTCAAAGTGATTTTGCCGCAACTGCTTTTGAACTTTCCATTTCTGAAAACGGCAAAATTAAGCCACTTGTTTTAAACTTACCCGATAACTCATCTGTTGAAGTTATAGGAAAAATAGATCGGGTTGACATAATGAAAAGGGATTTTAAAAATTATATTAGAATAGTTGACTATAAAACTGGGACAAAGGAATTTAAGCTTTTTGACGTTTTATATGGTTTAAACATTCAAATGATTTTATATTTATTGGCAATTTTAAAAAGCAGTGAAGAAAGCGGTAGCAAAAATATTCCGGCAGGAATATTATATATGCCCGCACAAAAACCAACTGTTTCAGCCGATAGAGACATCCCAGACAATAAAATTAAAGATCAAAAATCAAAAAAGCTTCGAATGAATGGACTTATTTTAAATTCGCCTGAAATTATTTATGGCATGGAAAAAGAAGCCAAAGGTGAATTTATTCCTGTTGTAATGAAAGATGATGTTCCTAAAAAGAGCGACTCGCTTGTAACCACTTTTCAAATGGACTCTATTTTAAATTATACCGAAAACCTTGTTATTTCTATGGCTACGGCTTTAAAAGACGGGGAAATATCACCTATGCCGGCTAAAGGTGAATATGATGCCTGCACTTATTGTGAATATTCGTCAATCTGCGGCTTTATGGGTGAAAATAATTCAAGAGAAATAAAGACGGTTGAACATGACGCTTTCTTTGAAGAAATTTTAAAAGATAGGAGGTTATAAATTATGGCTACTCGTAAATGGACAGAAAACCAAGCAGCAGCAATAAATTCGCGCAAAGGATCTATTTTAGTTTCAGCCGCTGCAGGTTCTGGTAAAACAGCTGTTTTAGTTCAGCGAGTAATTGAAAGCTTAACAGATAAAGAAAACCCGGTTGATGCTGATAAACTTTTGGTAGTTACATTTACTAATGCGGCAGCTGCTGAAATGAAAAGCCGAATTAGCTCTAGAATTTCTGAGCTTCTTTTAATAAATCCGCTTGATGAAAATTTAAAGCGGCAGCAACTTTTACTGAAAAATTCCCATATTAGCACTATACATAGTTTTTGTAGTGATTTAATTAGAGAAAACTTTTTCAAATTAAATATATCTCCTGATTTTAAAATTGCAGATTCAAACGAAATATTGCTTTTAAAAAGTAAGGCTATCAATGAAGTACTGGAAGAAAAGTATGCATTTAACAGCAAACAATTTTTAACTTTGGTTGAAGCTTTTAGTCGTGGCCGAAATGATTCAAAGCTCATAGATATAATAAATTTGCTATATGAATTTGTTCGGTCACATCCTTTTCCTAAAAAGTGGTTAAACGATAAACTTAATATGTATAATGCCAATGTTCCTGTAAAGGATACTGTTTTTGGAAAAACTTTAATAACCCATGCAAAAAGTGCCATTAACCACTGCATTGAATTAATTAAATATGCAATTTTTTTAACTGGTGAAGACGAAGCTTTTGAAAACGCATATAAACCTACGCTAAATAATGATTTATTAATGCTCAACGAAATTCAAAATACTTTGACAAGTGGCAGCTGGGATGAAATTTCTAATTCTATACACGTATTTAAATTGCCAACTTTAAAAAGATTAACTGGCTTTTCTGACGACCCAATAAAATTAAAAATAATGGCAAACCGCCAAGAAGTAAAAGACATCTTTAAAAAGTTAAACCATTTTTTTATCACTACTGAAAATGAATGTAAAAAAGATACCGAAAAGTTAAAGCCTATTGTTCAAGAACTTTTTTCTGTTATTGAACTTTTTTCTGAAAAATTTGATCATTTAAAATCAATCAAAAACCTGGTTGATTTTGGCGACTTAGAGCATTTAGCGCTAAAACTTCTGGTGAAGCCAACGGCTTCTGGGTTTGAAAAAACTGCCGAAGCGTTGGAACTTTGTGAAAAGTTCCAACAAGTTATGGTAGACGAATATCAAGACACAAACGAAGCTCAAGATATGATATTTAGAGCAGTTTCAAATAATGAAAGCAACTTTTTTATGGTTGGTGACGTAAAGCAAAGTATTTATAGGTTTCGTCAAGCTATGCCGGAAATATTCTTGCGACGAAAAGAAAGCTACGAAAATTACGACCCGGTAAAAGATAATTATCCATCTAAAATCATTTTAGACAAGAACTTTAGAAGCCGCAGCGGTGTTTTAAGTTCAGTTAACTTTATATTTCATCAATTAATGTCAAAGTCGCTTGGCGATATGGACTATACAAAGGATGAAGAGCTAAAACCTGGAGCTAAATTTTTTCAAAAAGATGAGCCCGATACTGAGCTTAAAATAATTGATTTATCTGAATCAGATGAAAAAGATATTGATATTGTTGAAGCAAGGTATATTTCAGAGCTTATCTGCAAAATGATAAAAGATGAATATAAAATACAATCTGGTAATGAAATGCGTTCAGTGACCTATGGTGATTTTTGTGTGCTTTTAAGGAGCACTAGCCGTCACGCTGAAGTTTTTGCAGAAGAAATGAAAAAATGTGGAGTTCCCGCTTTTTCTGATATTAACAGACCTTTTTTAAGCACTTCAGAAATAAAAATTATTATTTCTCTTTTAAAAATTATTAATAACCCTATTGATGATATTTCAATTTTATCGGTTCTTTTAAGCCCAATAGAAAATTTTACTTTAGATGAAATTGTTAAAATTCGTATAATTGATAAAGAAAAGCCAATTTATATGGCAATTAAAAAGGCCAGCGCTAATGGAAACAAAAAATGTGAGGATTTTTTATTTGAGCTTGAAAATTTTCGCAAGATGTCAAGCATTATGTCTATTAGCAAATTTATAAGTTATATATATGAAAACACCGAATATCCTAATATTGTACAGGTTTTGCCTGATGGTCAAACAAAACTCAATAACCTCTATTTGTTTTTGGAATATGCAAAAAATTATGAAACCTCTTCTAGTTCGTTTCTTTGTGATTTTATTGGTTTTATTGATAATTTAATCAAGCAAAACGCAGACTTAGCTATTCCTGCCACTGCTAGTGCTGAGAATACTGTTAAAATAATGAGTATTCACCGCTCTAAAGGCCTTGAATTTCCAATATGCATAATGGCAAACTGTTCAAGGCAATTTAATAAAGACAAAGATGACATTTTGCTTCACCCGTCTTTAGGTATTGGCATAAAACTTTTTGATAATGAGCGCTTATGCCGCTACAGCACCTTACAAAGAGAGGCTGTAAAATTAACTTTAGAAACAGATAGTTTATCTGAAGAGCTTCGCGTTTTATATGTAGCCTTAACCAGAGCACGCGAAAAACTAATTATGGTAACAACTTTAAAAAATCCACAAAAAGAATTAAACCGCTTAAGCCTTGGCCTTACAGAACAAACAGCCATTGCACCTTATACGGTAAAAGAAGCCACTAGCTTTTCTGACTGGATTTTATCTTGTGCGCTAAAACACCCAAGTGGAGGAAACTTGAGGACTCTTGCCGGTACTTTACCTGGCTTAACATTAAATGATGATAATTTATGGAGTATAGAAATTGCTGAACCAAAAGAAATTTTGGAGAACACAGAAATAGTTAAAGAAGAAGTTCCGATTGAACCTGATAAAGAGTTATTAAATAAAATAACTAAAAAAATAAACTACAAATATCCTTTAGAAGGGCTATCTAATATTCCTTGCAAGCTTTCTGTAACAGATATTATAAAACAAAAAGACAAAAGGATTATTAACTTCAAAAAGCCTACATTTATAACAGGTAAAAAATTTAGCCCATCTGAGAAGGGTACCGCCTTTCATACTTTCATGCAGTTTGCTGACTATAAAAAAGCACAAAATGACTTACCAGCTCACATAGAAGATTTAATAAGCAAGGGTTTTTTAAAAAAAGAACAAGCAGAATGTATTGATAAACAAAAATTAGAACAACTTTTAAAAAGCAAATTAATGGAAAGAATACTAAAATCAAGTAAGGTTTTGCGGGAATACAAATTCACAACCGCCTTATCTCCTAAAGAATATGATAATAACTTACCTAATAATTTCTTAGACCAAAAAATCATCTTAAATGGAACTGTAGATTGTCTTTTCTTAGAAGATAATGAGTTTGTTTTGGTTGACTATAAAACAAATAAAATAAATTCACATCATGAAATAATTAATCTCTATAAAAAACAACTTGAATTATATAAAAAAGCCTTAGCAAAGTGCACTAGTACAGGCGTTAAACAAAGTATTTTATATTTATTTTATACAAACGAACAGATTTTCTTATGATTTTAATGTTGCAAATAAATTTTGTTTATGATATTATATAAAAAGATATTAATGTTGAAAATAATGGAGGTATTATTTATGAGTATGACAGAATTGGTCCTTGGTATAGTTCTTATATTGTTCTCAATTGCCATAATATTTGTTGTTCTTCTCCAGGAGGGCCATCAAAATGGGGTTGGGGTTGTAACAGGCGGAACCGATACTTTTTATTCTAAAAACAAAGCTCGCTCAATAGATGCATTTTTAGAACGCTGGACAAAATTTATTTCCATTGGTTTTTTCATCTTAGTAATCGCTACTAATGCAGTTATTTTCTTTTTTTAAAATTTTAACTTAACAAAAATTAGCGGGATATCTTTGCTAATGTTTTATTTCTCCCACTGTTGTTTTTGGTGGGGGAAATTTTTATATCGTTGAAATTGAGGGGTGATTGTTCTGAATACGAAAGAAAAACTACTTGAATTTATAAGCTCTCAAAATAGGTCAGTTTCGCCAAAAGAAGCTTACAGTGCCACGGGTGCACTGGACAAAGACGCTTTTAAAAAAGCAGTAAAGGAATTAAAAGCTGAAGCTAAATTAGTTGAAAACAACAAAGGCAAATATATGGCTCCTTCAGTGTGCGGATTTGTACCGGCAAAAATCATAACATATTGTAAAGGTTTTCTTTTTGCTCGCCCATTGCTTGGCGGCAAAGATCTTTATATCCCAGCTGAAAAAAGCCTAAACGCTATGGTTAATGACATTGTTATGATAAACGGAATAAAAGATACTGGCAAGGGGCCTCATGGCATTGTTGAAAGAATAGTTTCTAGTGAAAATAGACCTGTAACCGGAACCGTTGTAAAAAACATGCGTGGATTATATTTTGTTGCAGATTTTGGATACCAATATGAGATACCTATAAAAAAGAGTAGGGCTAGTGGCATCTCTGAATCAGACAAAGTGCAGGTAAAATTATGCCGTGAAAAAAATAAAAACCAGTTATGTGCTAAAGTTGTAAAAATTTATGGAAAGTCATATAGCGCTAAAATTTGTGCTGACGCAGTTATTGATGAAAACAATATCCCAAACATCTTTTCAAATGAAGCTTTAGACTCTGCTAAGAAGATTTTTAAAGATGGCATAAAAGAAAAAGATCTTGTTGGACGGCTTGATTTAAGATCTGAGCAAATTTTTACAATTGATGGATCTGATGCTAAAGATCTAGATGATGCAATTTCTATAAAAAAGAATAAGGACGGTTGGGAACTCGGCGTTCACATTGCAGATGTTTCTCATTATATAAAAAAAGACAGTGTGCTTGACCTTGAAGCACGTCAACGCGGTACCTCGGTTTATTTTGCCGATAGAGTAATTCCTATGTTTCCTAAAAAAATTTCAAATGGTATTTGTTCTTTAACGGCTGGCGAAGATAGATTAACCTTTTCAGCAATTATGGAACTTGATGTTGAAGGTAATCTTTTATCTTTTGAATTTAAAAAAAGTGTTATAAATTCAAAGGTCAGGGGTGTATACTCTGAAATTAATGAAATTCTCAACGGCAGTACCAATAAAGATTTACTATCTAAGTATGCTGTCGTACTAGATTCAATAAAAATAGCAAGTGAGCTTTCTGACTTGTTAACTCAAAAATCAAAAAAACGTGGTATGCTTGATTTGGATAGCAGCGAAGCTAAATTCACTTTAGATGAAAATGGTGTTTGCATTGATGTAGAGCGTCGTGAAGTTGGGGAATCTGAAAAAATAATAGAAAATTTTATGATATTGGCAAACGAAGCCGCCGCTACACTTGCAAGAAATACAAATATTCCTTTTGTATATAGAGTTCATGAAGTTCCAGACCCTGAAAGAGTTAGAAATCTAAGTGTTTTAGTTGAAATTTTAGGATTTAAGTTAGCTAAAAGTGCAATAACTCAACCAAAACCCTCACATTTTGTTACACTTTTAAATAAAGCTAAAAATACTCAATATTCTACCCTCGTATCTGATCAAGTTTTAAGAGCTATGTCCAAAGCAAGATACTTTGAAAAACCTCTGGGTCATTTTGGTTTATCTTTAAAAAATTATTGCCATTTTACTTCTCCAATTAGAAGATATCCTGATACAACAATTCATAGAATTTTGTCAGACTTAGTTGCAAAAAAAGACATTGAAAAAATAAATTTAAAGTATAATGAATTTGTAAAAGAAGTATCGTTTCTTTCTTCAAATGATGAAGTTAGAGCTGTAAAAGCCGAACGAGATACTGAAAAATATTATATGGCAGAATATATGGCAAAGTTTATAGGTGAAGAATTTACAGGAAAAATTAGTTCCGTTTTGCCACGTGGCATTTTTGTTGAACTTGATAACACCATAGACGGCTTTGTTAATTTAGAAAACTCTGCTAAAGGAAAGTTTATATTTGATGGCACACTTAGCCAAAAAAATGTAAAAACCGGTCAAAAACTAATGGTTGGTGATACTTTAAAAATAAAAGTTGACGCTGTTAATATTCCGTCAGCCACTATAGACTTTGTTATTTCAGATTAATTTTTTATAACAATTTTAAAAATTGAATACCTTATATCATATTTGACAAATATATTATCATAAACATATTACAATAATATCCAATTAAATTGGAAAGAAGGTTGTACTTGTGAATAATATATTAAAAGGACTTATTCATAATGATGAGAAATCCAACATTTCCATTAATAGCCAGTTGTTTCAAGATGAAATAAACTCTGTTTCATCTCAAATGGCTTGTGTTGATACATGGTTTCAAATGGAGGAAGATCAAGATTTAGTTGAGGCGTGTATTTATCAAAAAGAAAGTCTCGCTGCAAGATACAGATATTTAATAAAAAAGGCGAAAGAATCTCATATTTCGCTCTCCCCTTTTAATAAATCTGTTTAAGGAGCGAAATTACATGTCTATTTTTTCAATTATATTAATTATTGTTGGAATATTTATAGCTCTAATATCAATCCAAGCTATATTCCGTACAGAAAAACCGCTGAAAAAAGCTTTTTGGGGAATCTTTAAAGGAGTAGCAGTGCTAATAGCTGTCAATATATCTGGAATATTTACAGGTGTTACTTTGCCAATTAGCTTATTGTCTCTTGCCATATCAATTCTTGCAGGAATCCCCGGGGTTACAGCACTAGTAATTTTAGATATGATTTTTTAAGGATTGTGATAAAGTTGAGATGTCCATATTGTAATTATGAGGAAAGCCGAGTTATTGATTCTAGACCTACTGATGACGGAGAAAAAATAAAAAGACGGCGAGAATGTTTAAAATGTTCTAAGCGATTTACTACATATGAAATCATAGAAACTTTCCCTTTGGTTGTTGTAAAAAAAGACAAGTCAAGAGAAGCCTTTGATAGAAACAAACTTTTAACAGGTCTTTTAAAGGCTTGTGAAAAACGATCCATTCCCCTTAGTGAATTAGAAAAGATTGTTGACAATATAGAAGTCACTTTTCAAAATAGCTTTGAAAAAGAAATAAGTTCCCAGCTAATTGGGGAATATGTAATGGATTCACTCAAAAACGTAGATAAAGTTGCTTACATACGCTTTGCTTCTGTTTATCGCCAATTTGATGACGTTGACCATTTTATGCATGAACTAAAAAATTTACTTAAAGAAAAGCAATAATACTTTAATTTTTTATCCGAACCTGCATAAGATAAAGGTTCGGTTTTTTATTTATAAAATTTTTAAACCAATTCTTTTTTGTTATTAAAAGCCATTTACGGCGTTTATTTGAATATATTTTTTGTTTATGATATAATTTGAACAAATACTGAACTTTATTAAAACAACTAAACTAATCGGCTCAAAAGGAGTGGCTAAACTTGATAAACGGAACTTGCTTATTAAAAGCTATAATTTCTGGAACTAACAATATAAAAAACAGCCGAGAACTCGTAGATAAATTAAATATTTTCCCTGTTCCAGACGGAGACACTGGAACAAATATGTCAATGACTATGTCAGCTGCTAGTGCTGAACTTAAAAAGCTGGAAGATGATATTGAAGTTTTTGCAGGACAAACAGCAAAAATTACTGCATCTTCACTTTTAAGAGGCGCTCGGGGAAATTCTGGAGTTATTTTATCGCTTTTATTTAAAGGGTTTTCTGAAGGCCTTAAAGATATTAAAGAAGCTTCTGCTAAAAACTTGGTAGATGCACTTTCTATTGGTGTAAACGCCGCCTATAAAGCTGTTATGAAGCCAATGGAGGGCACTATTTTGACAGTTGCCAGAATTGCCTTTGAAAAGGGGACCGATGCTTTATTTTTTAATGACGACCCTGTATTAATCTGGGAAGCCGTTTGCAGTGGAGCAAGAGAAGCTCTTGCAACAACTCCAGAACTTTTGCCTGTTCTTAAAAAGGCAGATGTTGTTGATGCCGGTGGGTATGGATTATGTTTAATTTTTGAAGGCATGCTATCTGTTTTTAAGGATGATACCATAATTGAAGAAAATAAGAAAATTGAAGCAAAAGATTTAACTAGTAGCAACAGCATCTTTGAAAATGCAATTGCTATGTTCGATGAAGACATTAGATTTACTTACTGCACAGAGTTTATAGTTGGCAGAAACAAAGAAATGCTAATTGAACCTTCTGAAGCTCGGTTATATTTAGAATCTATTGGTGATTGCGTTGTAGTAGTGGATGATGAAGAAATAATAAAAGTTCATGTTCATACAGAAAGCCCCGGGTTAGCTCTTCAAGAAGGGCTAAAATATGGCCAGCTTTTAACAGTAAAAGTTGAAAATATGCGAGAACAAAATAGAATTGCGAAAGAAAATAGTACAGCTTCTATGCTTAAAAAAGTAAAACTCGAAAAACAAGAACCAATTGAAGATTTTGGATTTGTTTCAGTTGCTGCAGGTGAAGGTCTTCGTAAATTATTTTTAGATCTTGGCTGCAACAATGTAGTAAGTGGTGGGCAAACAATGAATCCTAGCACTGAAGATATTTTTGAAGCTTGCCTTGCAACTCCCGCAAAAACTGTATTTGTACTGCCTAACAATAAAAACATTGTTATGGCTGCTGAACAAGCAAGTAAACTTGCAACTGACAGAACAATAAAAGTTATTCCAACTAAGACTATTCCTCAAGGGATGACTGCTATGCTTTCTTTTGATCCGGAGTTATCCGTTGATGAGAATTTTTCTGCTATGGTAAAGGGCTCTGCTTCAGTTAAAACCGGCCAAATCACCTTTGCTTCAAGAGATGCTGAGTTCGGTGGCCTTAAAATAAAAGAGGGCGAAATATTAGCTTTGAGCGATGGTAAACTTACTCATAAATCAAAAGATATTGTAAAATCTACTATTAGGCTATTGCATTCTATTGCCAATCGTCATACTGCATTTATTACTATAATCCAAGGTGAAGGCGTATCTGATGTTGAAGCAAAAACTGTATTTGATGCAGCTCAAACTAAATTTGGCTCCCACGCTGAAATAACTTTAGTTAATGGTGGGCAACCTATTTATCATTTTATATTAGCTGTAGAATAGACCTTAAAAAAGGTAGGACGCCGCGGAAGTGCTAACGAAGTTAGCGCGAAAGTGGCGTACTTTTAATTTGTAATCTCCTATTATATGAGGGAATTGTATGTCGCTATTTCATAAAGAAATCAAAACATTAAAAGGTATCGGTAGTAATCGCCAGGTTTTATTTCAAAAGCTTGGTGTTTCTACTGTTGGTGCTTTATTGTATTTATTTCCAAGAAATTATGAAGATTGCGGCAATATTTTTTTAATAAACGATGCTCCAACTGATAAACCCTGCTGTATAAAAGCTACTGTCGTATCACCCGTTTCTGAAATTCGAACTTCAAAAGGGCTCAGCCTTTTTAAAGTTCGGGCTTGTGACGGAGTTAATCTTTTAAATATAACCTTTTTTAATACAGGCTTTATTTCAAAAAAACTTACCATTAATAATGAATTTTTATTTTTTGGTCATATTAAAAATAAAGAGATGATTTCCCCATCTGTTCATACAACAAATATGCCCCTTGGCCTTTTTCCAATTTACCCTCAAACAAAGGGGTTATCGTCAAAACAAATCTCATCTGCTGTAAAGCAAGCATTTTTGCTTTTGCCAGATACTATAAATGATCCTATTCCTGTTAATGTACGAAAAAAATATAATTTATGCGATTTAAAGTTTGCTATAGAAAATATACATTTTCCTAAAAATCAAGACGCATTAGAAATTTCTAAAAGAAGACTTGTTTTTGAAGAGCTTTTAACTTTACAGTTAAAATTATCTAAAATAAAACATAAAAACAAGTTAGAAAGTTCACATAAGCTATTAAATAATTATACCGACGAGTTTTATAAACTATTACCGTTTACTTTAACTGTATCTCAAAAAAAAGTTGTTTCTGAGTGCCTAAGCGATATAATGGGCAGCCGTTCTATGAATAGACTTATTCAAGGGGATGTTGGTTGTGGTAAAACCGTAGTAGCTGCTACTTTATGTTATAACATTATAAAAGAGCATCACCAGACAGCCTTTATGGTTCCTACTGAAATTTTAGCAAAACAGCATTACAGCTCTTTAAAAAGCCTTTTCTCCCAACTTAATATAAACGTTGAGCTTCTTATTGGTGCAACGCCAAAAGCTCAAAAAGAAAAAATTAAATCCGATTTAAAAAGTGGTAAAATTGATTTAATTATCGGAACCCATGCTCTTATTTCTGAAGATGTGTCATTTTCTAATCTTGGTCTTGTTATAACAGATGAACAGCATCGCTTTGGTGTAAAACAGCGGGCTACTCTTTGTTCTAAAGGCAAAAGCCCTCACACTGTTGTTATGTCTGCAACGCCTATTCCTAGAAGTTTAGCACTTGTTATATATGGGGATCTTGATATTTCTGTCATAGATGAAATGCCAAATGGCCGTCAAAAAGTTGATACTTTTCTTATTGATTCTCAAAAAAAAGCTCGAGCATTTAACTTTATCAAAAAGCTAATAGATTCTGGACAGCAAGCTTATATTGTGTGCCCTTTAATTGATGAAAGTGAACTAGAATTAATTTCTGCTACAAAATATGCAGCTGATCTTAGTAATAATCATTTTAAAGATTATAAAGTTGGGTTATTACATGGCAAAATGAAATCTGCCGAAAAAAATGAAGTCATGGAAAAATTTATTTCAAAAGATATCAACATTTTGGTTTGTACAACAGTTATTGAGGTTGGTATTGATGTTCCAAATGCTGCAATAATTATGATTGAAAATGCTGAACGATTAGGCTTGTCACAACTACATCAATTAAGAGGTCGAGTTGGCCGAAGTCAATGTAAATCTTATTGCATTTTAGTATCTAACAGCAACAGTAGCGAATCTATAAAAAGGCTTAATGTAATTGCTAATTTAAATGATGGTTTTAAAATTGCTGACGAGGATTTAAGGCTTAGAGGACCAGGTGACTTTTTTGGAGTAAGACAACATGGATTACCCTGCCTTAAAACTATTAATTTTTTAAAAGACATTCGCATTTTAAACGAAGTAAAAGAAGCAGCAAATGAAATGCTAAATGAAACTTTAAATTAAAATACCATAACTTTAACTTTTTTCTTAAAAAACATTATAATTAATACTAGTATGATAACTCTTGTAAACTTTTAATTACTTAGTAAAATTAAGCAGTGAAAAGAAAGGAATAATAAAAGTGAGGTTTAAAAAACTTAATAGAAAAACTTTTTTAGTCTCTTTACTATGTCTTTTAGGCATTACTGTATTTTCATTGTCGTATATTATAATTAATATTAGCTTTAATGAAAATGATAACCCTGAAAATATTAATCAAGCGCAACAAACTATTACTCCTTTACAAGAAAAAAATTATGATCAAGCTTTAGAAGCAAATGCAACAAATAAGGCTGTCAATTCAAAAAAAGGTACTCAACCACCGCAAGCAATTGCCACTTCAAGTAATTCCTCTATAGCAAATTATGATTTTAGTTCATGGAATAGCTACTGTGGCCCTACACTTATTGTTGTAAATAAAAATAACAAAATTGCAGATGATTTTAATTTATCCCTTAGCAAAGTTGGTGACAAAGAAGTAAGTACACTTATTAAATCTAACCTCGAAAACATGTTTAATGACGCTAAACAAGACGGTGTAAATTTATTCGTCTCTTCCGGCTATAGAAGTATAAATACCCAAAAAATTTTGTTTGACAGGAAAGTATCAGAATTTTTAAAGAAAACTAACTCTAAAGCTGAAGCCGAAACACTTGCAGCTACTCATGTTGCAAGACCTTATACGAGCGAACATAACACAGGCCTTGCTGTAGATCTCAATAAAATAAGCAATGACTTTTGCAAAACAAAAGCTTATGATTGGCTTATTAAAAATGGTGCTAAATATGGGTTTATCCTTCGATATAATCGAGATAAAACAGATATAACACATGTAATTTATGAGCCTTGGCATTTTAGGTACGTTGGCCCCAAGACCGCTAAAACTATGTATGAAAAAAATATGTGTCTTGAAGAGTATGTAGCTTCCCTTATAAGTTAATAATTATAATTTAATATTGAGGATCTGCAAAAAACTTTACAGATCCTTTTTTTCACTTCCAAAATATTTTAAAAGTAACATGGTCATGTCATCTGATTGTTTAGTATCTTTTGAAAAAAGAGCTACCTCGTCTTTTACTTTCCCTAAAATTTCTTTAATATTAAGCTCTTCAACATTAGTAAGGTTTAGAATACCCTTTAATCTTTTCCCCGTGAACAACTTACCCTTTTCATCCTGTGCTTCTGTTATTCCATCTGTATATAAATATAACATATTTCCCGGATTCATTTTTATTCTTTCTAATTTATACCTTAAATTTTTAAACCCTGCCAATACAAATCCAGGTTTAGTTTCTATCCAATCAAATTTATCACCACTTCTGTAGAGCAATGGCTTGTTGTGACCAGCATTTGAATAAATAAACTCTCCTGTTTTAAGATTTAAAATTCCCAAAAATGCTGTCACAAACATTTGAGCTTTATTATTTGCACAAAGTTGTGTATTGACCAGCCTAAAAACCTTGTCTGGTGAATAACCATTTAGTGCCTGGTTTTTTATAAGTGTCTTTGCAATAACCATAAACAAAGCTGCAGCCACACCTTTTCCTGAAACATCTGCAATAACTACTGCTATATGATCATCATCTATTAAGAAAAAATCATAAAAATCTCCACCAACAGACTTCGCCGGATTCATTGTAGCATAAATATCAAAATCTGATCGCTGTGGAAATGGTGGGAAAATACACGGCAACATACTTAATTGTATGGTTTTTGCAATGCTTAACTCACTTTTCATTCTTTCCTTTTCTGCTGTAGTTTTCTTTATTTGATTAGTATATTTTTTCAAATCACTTGTCATATTATTAAATTGATTTGCAAGTTGCCCGATTTCATCTTTTGAATCAACGTCTAATTTATATGATAAATTTCCTTTTCCTATTATAGCCGCACCTTTTGATAATTTTAAAATTGGATTTGTAATTGTTTTTGAAAGTTTTAGTGCAAGCAAAATACTTAAAACAAAAAATACAATAAACAGTGAAATACATATAATAATAGTTGCCTGCAATACTGAATCCATGTAATCAACCATTGTGTTTGTCGTGTTTTCTATTTGGTCTTTAATATTCGCCGCCGGTGCTACAATTTCGTCAGCATTGCTCACTATGCATATTGACCAACTGGTAGTTGGCATTTTAGTATATGCAGCAAAGCAAGACTTATTTTCTATATCTACTGTTTTTATGCCGGTGTTACCAGATTTCATATCATTTAAAAGGCCTGCAAAACCTTCTGAAATATTATTATTTTTTAACGGTTCTTTCTCAAATCCACTTTCGTCATAATTAGGATGCATTATAATTTTGCCATCATTGTCTACAACAAAGGCATACCCAGTATCTCCAACTTTAGTAGAAGTTATCTCTTCTTTTATTGTTTCAATAAACATGTCCGACCCAACTACACCTATAGTATTTCCAGATGAATCAGTAAAGGCTTTTGAACACGTAATACAAAGATTACCAGTAGCAATATCTTTATAAGTGCTTTGCCAAACTGGTGAATCTATTTTGTTTTCTACTGCTTTTTTTGCATCTATATACCATTTTCGTTCGCTTGGAACAAACCTTATTTTATCGTTGTAAACCGAATATATATAGCATATTCCTGTTTTTGTACCAATATAAATGCTATCTATACCGTAATTATTTATATAAACTGGTTTAACTATATATTCAGCATTGCTTAAAAGTTTTCTTTCTAAATTCACGCTATTGCTAAACCCATTTGAAAAAATCTTACTGCTTGCAGAATATACATCATTAATGTCTCCCGGTTTTGTCATTTCCGGAAGAGGTAAATCTTTGCCAATAAAATTAGACTTATTTTTATAAATATCCTCTATTCCTCGGGAAATTGAAGATACATCCGAACTAAATTTAGCTAGCAAACTATCTGTTTTTGAAGCTTTTTCTTTAGTCAATTTTAAAAGATAGTCTTCTGCATCTTCTTTAAAAGCATTTTCACTTTGTACAGAAGCAGTATTTCCTAGCTTTGCGCCAGCATTAATAGAATAATTTTTTAAACTGACTAAACTTACACTAGCAATTGTAGCTACGGCTATTTGAGCTACAACAGAAACTAAAAGAACAATTACTAATATCTTATTTTTTATATTCAGGCCTTTAAACATCTTTTAGCCCCCATTATATAATAACTTACATATGTTATTATATATGAAAAAACACAAAAGCTCAACCTTTTAATGTTTAGTTTAAATTAAACCATCTGTATTCAAAATAAAAAAGTACAACACCCAGATATAAAACTTCTGTGTGCTGTATTTATAATTACAGATAAATGGAATTAAGCTTGAAAGAGATACATTAACCCCTAATTTTATCAACTTGGAGATAATTAAGAAATAGCCTTCAGCACTAAATTTATAGCTTTCACAGCTTCACCACTCAAAATCAATGTCGCCGGACCAGCTTCGCCCGTACGCCTTAAATTGCCAGACAAAGTTAGTAAATGTTCAGCCACTGTTTCTTGAACTCCAGGCATAAATGTTTTAAACACTTCAAGTAATCTATTAGCAACATTTATTTGATCATTAGGATGTATTGCCGTAGAATAAGTTGTTATCCTTTTAATTATATCAGCAGAAACTTCATAAATTAGTGCCCCTCCAACATTCGTGGCAGCACTGACACTGTCGGCGCCCGCTTCTGATGCTGCACTTCCAACTATACTGGCAGTAACACCGGACATAGCTGCAGCTGCATTCCTATTTCTAAGTCTATTTAATTGTGAGATAAATATAGAGCCTGCAGCCAAACCAGCAGTTAAAATAACACCCGGAAAAAACAAAGACCCTATGCCGACAACAGCAATCACAGCGCCCCCTCCTAATATAAGAGGAGTCCCCCAACTGTATGATTTGTTAGTAACATTAGTACCTTCGGCATTTATACTAACAGGGTGGCCTACAAAGGAGATACCATGGTTTTGTCCTATGTAAGTATCTGTATTATTATTTAAACAAACATTGGGTTCATAATCTATAGCCGGTGAAACCAGCTGCCCACTTTTAAAATCAACTATAATTGGTTCATTTTGAGCTGCGATGTTTTCCTCAATTTGAACATCAACGTTTTCTTTATCTTGCACTGTATGGGGTTCTTCCGGTTTACCATCTAAATTTTGGTCTTTGGTTTCATCCTGCCCTGCAACATTTGTATTTTCACCTTTTTCTTGAGATGTGTGGGTAAATTGATTGTCTAAATTTAAATATTTGTCATCTATTAAGAATTGGCCACCTTCAGTGGAAGTTACATCATCTTCTACAATAGTATCATCAACCTTTTGAGGAATGATATCGACTTGTTTCTCTTCGGTTATTTTTGTAAGGTCATTAACGTTCTTATTATCCATTTGTCTACTTGGAAATTCAACAATTTTATCCGTGTCTAAAGTAAATTCAAGCAGGTTTTCGCTTTTTGTATTGCTTTCTAAACCTTCTACAAGTTCCGGTTTGCTTTCCCCCGAACTGACTGAATTAATAGAGCCTTGAATGTTGTCTGAGCTTTCGTTCACATCTTGACCTAGATTTTTAACAGTAGGATTAGCTCCTACATATTTGTTCACCAGATAAAATGCTGTAGCAGTTGCAGCTGCTGCTACCACGCCACCAGTAACTTTTAAAATTGTGGCCTTATTTCTTTGCCAGAAAGAAACTTTTTTTAATTTTGTTCTATTTCTTTTAAAGTTTCTTGTGGCTTTATTTGACTTTATTTCAGCAGTGCTAGCTTTAGAATGTGTATTTACAGTAGTAGCTGAAACCTTTACTTCGGGTTCATCTGCAAAAATTGAGATAGTTCCCACGGAGCTAATTAACATAGCTCCAACTAAAAGGCTTGACAAGATCTTTTTCACTTTTATTCTCCCTTTTCTATATACTGGTATTAATTTTATCATAAAAGTGTCTAACAGTATTTCCAAATTAGAATTATTAGGATAATTCTCCTTACATTACCCTTTCAATAAAAAAACAATTGTTTTTTTGTATATTATGACTAAAATGTGTTTTTGTTTTTATTTTACCTTTTGAGTTTGAAAAAGGTTATTTAAACATTATACTTGATACATATTCCTCAAGGCACATATTTTTTTCTTCTATTGTTTTAGAATGAAGTTTTCCAACATAACGAAAGTGCCAAGGTTGATATTTTCGTTTAGTTATATGTTGCTTTTCAGCTTTATACCTTAAAATAAATCCGTATTTAAAACTATTTTCAATAAGCCAGTTATAAGCATCAGTGTTACAAAAGTCATCCTGATCTCCATTTAAATCGATAGCAAGACCAGTGTGATGTTCACTAGTTCCGGGTTTTTCTACCATTTGGTTTATAATTGTTTGAGTATCAGTAGATAAATCGTCTTTTTTCATGTTTTCTGATACCTTTTTTTTAAAAATAACATTTTGATTTTCAACACTTCTATACCCTGATGATACCCAAATAGAAATATTTTGAGAGGCAGCATCACTTAGCATTTCTTCTAAGTCTGGTATAATCCTTTCATCAACTTCAACACCAGTGCAGCATTTTAATTTTGGTTTAAAATTTGATGAGATTTCATTTTCATCATTTATTACAATGAGATTCCAATCACAAATTTTATTCCAATCAGAGAAGTCTATATTTAATAAAGTTTTTTCAATAATATTTAAACTATCAATTGAAGTTGACCTATTATTAGTTGTATTGTAACTGCAGTCAACAGATACAAGAAACATAATAAGTGCAGCAAAAGATATAATGATAATTAATATAATCAAATAAATTAGGATAAAGGTTTGTTGTAAAAAAATTTTAAATTTATTATTCATAATTTTAACCTTAAGTGAGGTAATAATCTAATGGCGCTACATTATTACCTGATAATATTTTAAATAATGAAAAGGCCTACACATTAAAGTAACGAGAACTTAAATTAAGTTCTCGTATACTTTTTTCACTATTTAATATACCCTAAATTAGTTAAAATAAACGTGGTTTGTAAATTATAATTCCGTAGATGGATTATAACGTTTTCCATCTTTCCAAGTTTCAAAATGTAAGTGAGCACCAAAAGAATGGCCCGTATTACCAACTCGTCCAATAACTTGTCCAGCTTTGATATTTTGACCAACAGAAACATTTATGCTACTGCAATGTGCGTACTGAGTGGCGTAACCATTTCCATGGCTTATCATTACATGATATCCCCATCCAGAACCCCAAGAATTTGTGGAATTTGATTTAATGACTACCCCATCGGCAGCGGCTAAAATTGGGGCACCGTATATGCCAGGTCCAGATATATCAATGCCTTTATGGTTTCGACGACCTCCAAATGGTGAAGATATGTGACTAAAACCATTAACCGGCCAAGAGTATTTTCCTTTTGAATAATTACCTGAATGAGCTTCTGATTTTGAATATTGAGCATGAAATAGACTTATTTGTTCTTCTAGTTTTTGTTTTTCTAAAAGAATTTGGTTTAACTTTGATTGAGTACTAACTTCTTGTTGTTTCAAACCTGAAATAGCTGAATCATTTTCTTTTTCAATGTGTTCGAGTTTTGTTTTCTTTTCACCTAAGCTACTTTTAAAGGTTTCTGCTTCTGTTTTACTTTTTTCAACAGAAGCCTTTTCATTTTCTATATTTTTAATGTTCTCATTTAAAGAATTTATTATATTTGAATCTTGTTGACTCATTTTTTGTATAAGGTCAGCTTTGTCTAAAAGATCACCAAAATCTTTGGCTCCAATTAAAATCTCAAGAGTTGAAGTATCACAAGTTTTATAAATGGCACACATGCGTTTAGCAAGTTCATCACGTTGTGACTCTATGGCATTTTGAGTTTCTGCTATAACAGATTCCTTTTGCTCTATATAATTATTCAAATCATCAAGTTTTCTGGCTTCAGTATCAATTTGAGACTGTAGTGATTTTATGTTATTATTTACCACGTTTTTGTAAACTTGTTTTTGCCCAATACCGTTTTTTATATTTTTTAATGTTCTATTAAGTTCAGTTTGTTTTTTTGAAAGTGACGAAATGCTGCTTTTTGCACTAACGTTAACTGTAGCTTGCATAGATGTAAGAGTAAATAGCAGTAAAAAAGCAACACAACGCGATAAAGCTCTATATTTTCTCATAAGAATTTAAAGTACCCTCCTAACTTTCAAATAACACTATTGAAATTACTTATTACAATCATGTAACTATTTTAACACAAAAAAACTAAGGACTCAACTGCTCCAAGCATATTTCTACCTTTTAAACAAAAACAATATTGATTGCTTTCTAACTTTATAAAATTAGATAAATTATATAAAGTTAGATATAATAACCGCAACATTTAAAGTCATTATGTGAAAATCAACAGTACGCTGAAAGCCCTGTTAATTAGCTTGTATTACAACATTGTAACTTTTTATTAGTTTATCTTGATATAAGAATATTATTCCATTTTTGTTTATATCATTTTAACATGGTTGAGAGATTTGATGGAACTTTAGTACGGCTTAAATATTGCCGAATATTTAATAGGGAGCTTTTTTGTATGATTGATGTTTCAAAGCTTTTTGGGAGTATGGTTTTTAATGAAAGTGTAATGAGAGAAAGGCTTCCAAAAGAAGTTTACGAAGAACTTGACAAAACAATACGTGAAGGAAAGTTGTTAGACATAAACATAAAAAATATAGTTGCAAATGCCATGAAAGAGTGGGCAATTAGCAAAGGTGCAACTCACTATACGCATTGGTTTCAACCTATGGTAGGGTTGACTGCTGAAAAGCATGACAGCTTTATTACAAAGGACGAAAAAGGAAAAATTATAATGAACTTTTCCGGTGATGAATTAGTGAGGGGTGAGTCCGATGCTTCAAGTTTTCCCTCTGGTGGACTTAGAAGCACATTTGAAGCCAGAGGCTACACTACATGGGACCCAACCTCATATGCCTTTGTAAAGGATGACGTTCTTTATATACCAACAGCTTTTTGCTCTTTTAATGGTGAAGTGCTTGACAAGAAAGCTCCATTATTAAAATCAATGGAGCTTATAAATAAACATGCTCTAAGAATACTGAAACTCTTTGGGAACTTTTCAGTAAAAAGGGTTATTCCAACTGTTGGAGCCGAACAGGAATATTTTTTAATAGATCGTGAACTTTACAAAAAAAGACCTGATTTAATATACTGTAAACGGACTTTGTTTGGAGCACCTCCACCAAAAGGACAAGAACTTGAAGATCATTATTTTAGATCAATGAGTGAGCGTATATCAAGTTTTATGAAGGATTTGGACATAGAGCTTTGGAAACTTGGTATTTTAGCAAAGACAAAACATAATGAGGTAGCACCATCGCAATATGAATTAGCACCGGTTTTCACATCTGTCAATTTAGGGACTGATAATAACCAACTTATAATGGAAACTTTAAAATCAGTTGCAGTTAGAAATAATTTTGTTTGTCTTTTACATGAAAAACCTTTTGCCGGAATAAATGGAAGCGGAAAACATAATAATTGGTCTTTGAGTACGGATACAGGTATTAATTTATTTGACCCGGGTGAAGAACCTCAAGAAAATGCACAATTTATTTTATTTTTGTCCTCAGTTATTAAAGCAGTAGATAATTATCAAGACCTTTTAAGAGCATCTGTAGCAAGTGCTGGCAATGATTGTCGCCTCGGCTCATGCGAAGCGCCACCTGCAATAATTTCAATTTTTTTAGGCAGTGAACTTGAAAAAATTTTAAATGATTTAGAAGATGGAAAGGGTTCTCGAGAAAGTGAAAAAGATTATTTAGAAATTGGTGTTAGTGTTTTGCCAAAAATAAAAAAGGATAATACAGATAGAAATAGAACTTCACCTTTTGCTTTTACTGGCAACAAGTTTGAGTTTAGAATGGTCGGTTCAAATCTTTCCATTGCATCACCAAATATAATTTTAAATACCATTGTAGCAGAAGAATTATCAAATTTTGCAGATATTCTTGAAAATACCCAAAATTTTAAAAGTACCCTAAAAATGTTAATATCAGAAACAATAAAAAACCATAAAAGAATACTTTTTAATGGAGACAATTATTCAAGCAGCTGGGAAAAGGAAGCAAAAAAAAGAGGCCTTTATGAATTAAAGACCAGTGCTGATTCGTTGCCAAAACTTATCTCTTCTAAAAACGTGAAGTTATTTTTAAAACATAAACTTTACACAGAAAAAGAAATAAGATCTCGTTGCAATGCACTTATTCAAAACTACTGTAAAATTATTAATATTGAAGCAAAAGTAATGTTAGAAATGGCAAAAAAAGAGATTCTACCCTCTACATTAAAATATATAGATTTTTTAATTAAACTTTTGAATACAAAAGAAACTTCTTCAACTAATTTTGATACAAGTGTTGAAAAAGATATTATAAAAACAATGGTTACATTAACTTCAAGATTACATAAAGAAATAAAGATCTTGGATGAATTCTGTAACCCCATCAACAATTTGACCGAAAATGGTTCATATTTCTGCAGAGATAATATTTTACCAGCAATGAAAAACTTAAGGGTAGTAGCAGATGAAATAGAAGTAAATATAGCAAAAGAGTTTTGGCCGTACCCGACATATGGTGAAATGTTAATGGGTTATTAGTTGCTGACTTTTTTTGCAGCTCTGCGCCACCACAGGCTAATAGGTGCTGATATGATAATTGTAAAATAATATGTGATTAAACGAGTTAAAACAACAGCCGATTTTATAGAAGTTTCATCAAAAAATGGACTTAAGAAAATAGAACTTGCACCTTCTGTAGCACCAGAAGCACCAGGAACAGGGAAAAGAGAAGCTGCCATTGTTATAAAGGCCTGGGCACTTATCATATCAGATGCTCGTTCGCCAGAAAAACCAAAAGAACGATATACACAGTATGGTATTATAAATGTAGCAGTTAATTGTATAGCAGTTAAGACATAAGTTTCCAATACCAAGTATTTGTTTTTATATAATCTTTGATTCCCTTGATAAAAAATTTCAACCTGCTGTTGAAATTTTTCTATTTTTTCCTCATGCTTTTTAAAAATTTTAAATTTTTTAAAAAAGTTTATAATAATTGAAATAAATTTATTTGTTATTTTTTTATTGAAAGAAACAATAATAAGCCCCAGAGCAATTAATGCTTGCGAAAGAAAACCAATAATAAGCAGAGAATAAACTATTTTATTTAAGCTATTAAAATAATCTATTCGAAGTAAAATTGCTAAAATACAATAGCCTATTAAAGAGGTTTGAAAAACTACAAATTTTTGCGTTAGAGCAGAGGTTGTGGTTCCAGCAGCAATTCCTCTTTTTGACATAGCATATACCTGCATAGGTTGCCCACCTGTAGCGCTAGGGGTTATAGCACTAAAAAATTGACCAATTAAACTACAGGTTATAGATTGACTTAATTTAATTTTTTTATCTGTATTAATGAATTTATATACTAAAATAGCATCAATGGCAATATTTATAATTTGGCAAAAAAAAGCCATTATCAGCCAGCCTATATCAATTTTTGATGGGTTCTGTAAAAATTCAATAAGACCATTATCGGAAAAGCATAAGTATGCAAACAAAGCAACTAAAAATAAAATTAAAAGTACCTTTGCAATGACTTTCCTCTTTTTTTGGGGGAGGGGTTCATTTTGTTCTTTGCTTTTTAATTCATCATTACAGTCTATATTTTTTTTAAACTCATCAGTATTTTCTTCCCTTTTCAAACCATCCTCCGAGTTGTATTTATTTTCACTTTATATTAAATTACCCAGCATTAACTATTATAATAAACTTATTTTTTTAAAAGTCAAGAATATAAGGAAACATGAGCTCGTTAGGTGATTTTTCAAACATTAAGAAAGTAAAAAGCAAAAACTATAATTTAGTAATAATTCATAAAAAAATAGTCATTTTTTTTATGAAAACGTGATATAAGGAGAATCTGCTTGATAATTCTAATTTAGAAATACTAATAGCCACTTTTATGATAAAATTAATAACAATACATTATGTGAAGGAGAAATTAGATGAAAAAGGTATTATCAAGCATTTTGATTTTAACTATGTCAATTAGTTCAATAGGAACTATTTCAACTTTTGCTGATGAGTCTGAAGCAAAAACTTCAGCCACTACAGAAACACTTTCTGAAGTTGGCAATGTTAAAGTAGAAATAGACGAAGCCATAGATAAGCTTAAAGATAACATAACAAAATTAGAGGTAAAATCTTTTTGGCAAAGAAATAAGAGTGCGATTTTAAAAGTTGCATATGTAGCTTTGGCAGCTGCCGCAACTGCGACAGCCTTTTATTTTGGAAACAAATATTTAGTAGCTAATCCTAAAGATATCAAAAGCAGCTCAGAGGACATCCAAGGCTCTATTGATTCAGTCAGTTCGGGGGAAAGCAAATCTGAACTTGTAGAAGGTTCAGAAAGCAATACAAAAAGCGAAAACCTGCTTGAATTTACTGTAGACAAGTCGGGTGAAATTGTTGAATTCCCAATTAACCAAATGGATAATGAGAACGCTACCCACCCTACAGACACACTCGAGGGGAAACAAGTTGAGGATGCAGAAAGTGATGTATGTTTCTCTGAGCAAAAAGATGTAGACAATTCATCTGAAAGCGAATCTCCATTTTCTGTTGAGATTGAAGAAGAAGGCCAATGCCCAATAGATGATGAAAATCTAAATTCAGAAAATCAAATAACAATCCTCTCAACCCCAACTCAAGAAGACGGTGAAAATACAACCTCTACTAATTTAAAAAAGTCTGAAGAAACCCCTGCAGAGCCGGTTAAAACCGAAGGCCAAACTTCAGAGGAAGAACACACTCCAGAGCAAGTTGAAACCAAAAACCAAGATTCGGAGGGTAATTCGAAAGAAACTGAAAAAACACCGGTAAATGCAGAAGAGTCAACTGGTTTTTTTGCAGGAATCAAGAACAAGATTCTCGCAGCACTAGGACTAGGAGGAGGAACCACCGGTGGAGTAGTAGCTGCGAAGAAGTGCCTCAATTCAAGACGCCCAAATCGTAGCAGAGATAATAACCCAGGCAAAGAAAAAAGTGTAACAGAAGACGACCTCCAAAGATGGGGAAAACAACAAAAAGGAGGAACAGAAGGAACATCACCAAATCAAGACAATTTGGTAGCCAGTTTAAGTGCTGCGGCGCCGCCAGATGCATCAAAGTTCGAGTCGGTAACTTTACCAGGAGCTAGACCAACGCTGCCTCATCCCCCCCAAAGCCCACTCATAGGGCTGGTAGACGCAACAAATATTCCACATGGCACACCGTTAGTAAGACAACAACCACCACACCCATATACAGCAGCACCTCCTCCGATTGCCAACCCACTAACTCTAAATATGTTTCCTACGCCTAACATCTTAAGTGGCCAATCTCCTCCACCTCCTCCAGGATACAAACCACCGCAACCACCAGTGGTACAATCAACTGCAGGAAGAATCCCACCACCAATGTTGCCACAGCAGCAACTTATGCCTAATGGAAGACCGATTCCCCAAAGGCAACCACAATTATATTGTCCTGAATACCAACAACCTGTAGCAAATACTGCAGCCGTTACAACTGCTACAACAACTACAACTTCATCTGAACCACCTGTAACGCCACCAGTTGAAGCAGCAATTAGAATAATAACACCTACTGCGCTTGTTTTTCCAGCCATTACAGCAACAGCAGCCATAGTAGCAACTATACCTGAAGCAATTGGTACTGCACCTACAGCACCTACTGAACCTACTGAACCATCTCCAAGTTTAGACGAGGTACTTAATGCAATAAATGCTGAATTTGCTAGAAATGAAGAGGAGCAATTATTCGTTAACACTATTCTAGAAGACGAAAAAATTCAAAATTTGTTAGCAAATCAAATCGCAAAACCAGGTGTTAAGCTTGAAACTATTAAAAAAGTTGTGGTTGATGTAATCACCACCCTTAGACGACTTGATAAATCTAACACAGCTAAAAATAACTTGATAAAAGTTCTTAATAAGCTTTTTACAGTTATAAGTATAGAAAGTTTAGATATCGAAACAGCACATACTATAATAACTAACCCCGACATCAATCCTACTGTGGAAGACCTTATAATTAATATAGGATTCCTTGCTGAGTCTGAGCCTCCTACGCCGCCAAGTGCAGCAGCCACAGCACCCCCTACATTTTCTGCTGAAGATGAAACTTTCTTAGGTTTAACTTTTAAGATAAAAGACCTAGTTCCTATAAAAGACTTAACTCCTGAGGCAAAAGCCGTAAGAGAACTTTTTCTAAAAAGCGAAAAAGTTAAACAGGCATTAATGAAATTTATTAGAAATCATACTATTAGCAATATAGCAACCGTTTGTTCTTATATAATCACTCTTTTTCAACATATTAATAGATCTGAAGTAACCGAAGAAAATATGATAAAAATTATTAACACTTTGTTTGAAAAATTTTCCGGAGAATCTTTAGAAACAACTGCATACAATATAGGTATCTATGGTAATAGTATGGCCAATGCGTTACAATTTTTAGGGGTAGAAGAAAGCTAACCCTTTCTAAATTATAAAAAAATAATAACCTCCAGCAGTTTTTGCTGGGGGTTATTGTAATTTATAATGGAAAATCCTTTATTAATTAAACATTTTCCGTATTTATAATAATAACTACTGCTAGCCGGCATTCCAGGTTGTACCACACTCCATCTACTTTACCGCTTATTCTCGTACTAATTTCAATTCGTGCTTCTTTGCATGAATAACCGTCCAATAGGTCTTTCATATTTTCTTTTAACCAGTGTTTTAAACTTTTGTTAATTATTACTTTCTGCACTTTTCTAGGTTTTCCTGTAACCTTACTTTTTTTAGAAATAAAATCAAATGAGTCAACCGGTACCTCAACGTTATAAATATATCCATTCGCAATTTCTATAGTTGCCAAAATTTGTTCTGTTCCCAAGTCCCATTGTACATATTCATCATTATAATCAAATATCTCTCCCGTATATTCCTTAAATTTTTTGGTGAATACATCGTACACAATTATATTTGAAGTTATAAGTGGTCTTTTCATTGCACATGCAAAACTTGGCGTAACCATTGTAAACATTATAGATAAACTTATCAAGAGCATGCTCGCTTTTTTAAAAAAAAATTTACTCTTAATATTAAACATAAATCTTCTCTCCTCTGAATGCTAATAAATAATATATATTGCAAATTTTGAGGTAAAAAGTAATTTTTTAATAAAAATTATTTACCTAATAACAATCATAGCTAGCCTACAGGGTAAACTTTTCCATTCACCATTAATGTTAGTAATCAACTTTGTATTAATTTCTAGCTGTATCTCTTTACATGAGTAAATTTTCAAAGCACCCTTGGCATTTTCTCTTAACCATCTTTCTAAACTAGGGGTACTAACTATAATCTTCCCTTTTTTATAAACTCCGTTAAAAAAATTATACTCATAATTTAAATTAAAAGAGTCAATTGGTATCGCGCCCTCATCAATGACATTGTCATTAATTTTTAATGTTGCTGAAAGTGCTTCGGCACCTAACTGCCAGTCTATATCTTCATCATTTTCATCTATTATTCTTCCTTGATTTTCCATAAGTCTTTTACTATTTGCATCATATAAAACTATACTTGGAACTACAGTTGCCCATTTCATTGCATTAGCAAAGTTTGGTGTAACTATTGCAAACATCATAGATAAACTTATAAAAAATGTACATGTCTTTTTTAACTTAATCATATAACTTCGCTCCTAAATCAACAAAATTAATATATTACAATGAAATTTTTCCCAGTTAAAAAATAAAAAGGCAATACACATTGCATTGCCTTTTTAACAACTAAGATTTATTCATTAATTGCTGTAACTACACCAGACCCAACCGTGCGTCCACCTTCACGAATTGCGAATCTGAGACCCTCTTCAATTGCAATTGGTGTAATAAGCTCAACATCCATATCGACATTATCACCAGGCATACACATCTCTGTACCAGCTGGTAAATTAACAACTCCGGTAACATCTGTTGTTCTAAAATAGAACTGTGGACGGTAGTTGTTAAAGAATGGAGTATGACGTCCGCCTTCATCTTTTGTTAAAATATAAACCTGGCCTTTAAACTTTGTATGTGGATTAATAGTGCCTGGTTTTGCCAAAACTTGACCGCGTTCGATATCATCTCTTTGAACACCACGCAAGAGAACTCCAACATTGTCTCCAGCCTCTGCGTAATCAAGAATTTTTCTAAACATTTCAATTCCTGTAACAACAACTTTTTTGCGCTCATCAGTTAAACCAACGATTTCTACTTCTTCACCGGTCTTTAATTGACCACGATCAACTCTACCAGTTGCAACTGTTCCACGTCCTGTAATTGTAAAGACATCTTCAACAGGCATTAAAAATGGTTGATCTGCTTTTCTTTCAGGTGTTGGAATAAAATCGTCAACAGCTTTCATGAGATCATGGATACATTTATATTCTGGTGCATTTGTGTCAGTAGATTTTGATTCTAATGCAACTAATGCAGATCCTCTAATAATTGGTGTATCATCTCCAGGGAATCCATACTCATTTAAGAGCTCGCGAATTTCCATTTCTACTAAATCAAGAAGTTCTTCATCGTCAACTTGGTCAGCTTTATTCATGAATACGACAATGTAAGGAACCCCAACCTGACGAGATAAAAGAATATGTTCTCTTGTCTGTGGCATCGGGCCGTCTGCTGCTGAAACAACTAAGATAGCTCCATCCATTTGTGCAGCACCTGTGATCATGTTTTTAACATAGTCAGCATGGCCAGGGCAGTCAACGTGTGCGTAGTGGCGCTTATCTGTTTGATACTCAACGTGCGCAGTGTTAATTGTAATACCACGTTCTCTTTCTTCTGGAGCTTTGTCGATATTTGCATAATCTACAAAATCAGCATCCCCATCAATATTCAAAACTTTTGTAATAGCTGCGGTTAAGGTAGTCTTTCCATGGTCAACGTGACCAATTGTACCAATGTTTACGTGTGGCTTGCTTCTTTCAAATTTAGCTTTTGCCATTAGTTTTTCCTCCTTTTGTTAACACAAAAATAATAATTTTAAAAACTGAAAACCAATGCTTACATTCTATCAATTTAACTTTAAAAAATCAATAGTTTAAAAATTTAAAATAAAAAATTATTCTGGCTTCTTAGTCCTTGCTGAAATAATGTTTTCAGAAACAGATTTTGGCACTTCAGCATAATGACTAGGCTCCATAGTATACTGTCCACGTCCTTGAGTTTTAGATCTCATATCAGTTGCGTATCCAAACATTTCAGACAGTGGTACATGTGCATTAATTCTTTGTGCACCAGAGATTGCTTCCATTCCCTGTATCATTCCACGACGAGAATTAATATCGCCAATGACATCTCCCATGTACTCTTCAGGTACTGTAACGGAGACTTTCATTATTGGTTCTAACAGTACCGGATCAGCTTTTCTCATAGCAGCTTTAAAGGCCATAGAACCAGCGATCTTAAACGCCATTTCAGAAGAGTCAACTTCATGGTATGATCCATCATAAAGTGTAACTTTAACATCTACAACATTATAGCCAGCTAAAATGCCAGACATCATAGCACCTTTTATCCCCTGATCAACAGCTGGAATGTACTCTTTTGGAATAGCTCCACCAACAATACTGTTAACAAATTCATAACCTTTAGTTGGATTTGGCTCTATTTTAATCTTAACATGACCGTATTGGCCACGTCCACCAGACTGTCTTGCATATTTTTCATCAACATCTGCTGATTTTCTAATTGTTTCCTTATAGGCAACTTGAGGTTTACCCACATTTGCTTCAACTTTAAATTCACGAAGAAGTCTATCTACAATAATTTCAAGGTGAAGTTCTCCCATACCAGCTATAATTGTTTGGCCTGTTTCTTCATCCGTATAAGCTTTAAAGGTTGGATCTTCTTCGGCTAACTTAGCTAAACCTATACCCATTTTTTCTTGGCCTGCCTTAGTTTTAGGCTCAATTGCAACTCTAATAACTGGTTCTGGGAAATCCATTGACTCTAAGATAATAGGACTTTTATCTGTACAAAGAGTATCTCCCGTGGTTGTATTTTTAAGCCCGACCGCTGCAGCAATATCTCCAGCATAAACTGTATCTATATCTTGACGATGATTTGCGTGCATTTGAAGAATTCTGCCCAATCTTTCATTGTTATCTTTAGTTGAATTATAAACTGTTGATCCAGCATTAACTGTTCCAGAGTACACCCTAAAGAAACAAAGCTTTCCAACAAACGGATCAGTAGCAATTTTAAAAGCAAGTGCAGAAAATGGATCTTCGTCAGAAGAATGCCTTTCCTCTTCCTCTTCGGTTTCAGGGTTTATACCTTTAATTGCAGGAACATCAATTGGCGAAGGCATATAATCAATTATTGCATCAAGTAACTTTTGAACTCCCTTATTTTTATAAGAAGTTCCGCAAGTTACAGGAACCATAGCATTAGCTAGTGTTGCCTTTCTTATGCAATCTTTAATCTCAAGTGTAGTTAGAGTTTCTCCCTCCAAGTACTTCTCAAAAAGATGGTCATCTTGTTCAGCAACATGTTCCATCATCTCGGTATGATACTTTTCAGCCAATTCCTTCATATCTTCTGGGATCTCTTCAATTCTTATATCTTTTCCAAGATCATCATAATAAATATATGCTTTCATCTCAACAAGGTCGATAATACCCTTAAAAGTATCTTCAGACCCAATTGGAAGCTGAATTGGCACCGCATTACATTTCAAGCGATCCTTCATCATTTTTACAACATTGTAAAAATCTGCTCCCATGATATCCATTTTATTAACATATACCATACGAGGAACGCCATATTTATCGGCCTGACGCCAAACTGTTTCAGATTGAGGTTCAACACCACCTTTAGCACAAAGAACGGTAACAGAACCATCTAAAACTCTTAGTGACCTTTCAACTTCAACTGTAAAGTCAACGTGACCCGGAGTGTCAATTATATTAATTCTATGGTCTTTCCAAAAACAAGTAGTAGCAGCTGAGGTAATTGTAATTCCACGTTCTTGTTCTTGCTCCATCCAGTCCATGGTAGCAGCACCATCATGGACTTCACCTATTTTATAATTAACTCCAGTATAAAATAAAATACGCTCTGTTGTTGTGGTTTTGCCAGCATCAATATGAGCCATTATTCCTATATTACGGGTCAAATTAAGTGGAACTTGTCTTGCCATAATTATCTTCTCCTTTCTATATATTTTTTACAAACATTGGCGTTTTAGTCCAATGTAATTTTTACATTCTATATTACTTTTAACATTACCGGTTACTTGGTTTTTGATAAGTTTAATCCTAATCTTCAAATCCACTTTCTTTCGAAATTTCAAAAAACAGTCTCATTAAATAAGGAACATCTTCGGGTGGATAATAATATCCTTTCGCCAAAAAACGTCTTACCATTAATAAATCTTTTTTATAAAATTTATCATCCATAGTTTTTGTGTGGTAATTAAGGTATTTAACTACGATCATATGATTGTAAACGTCAATAAATATTCTTTTACTTTCTTCATCTAAAAAAATTACTTTCGAATTTTTGACTGATAAAAAACTGTTATCCCGATTTAAAAGACCTGCATCATTAAAGCTTTTTTCAAAATCTTTGTCTTTTACTGCAAAACATAAAGAATATATGGGCATTACTAACAAAATAAAAATCAAAGTTACTGATAAAATTCTTTTTACCAGACTTTTGGCCATTGTTAACCTCCTTTATGTTAAACGTGTTAATTAAAAGTTTTATTATGTATAAAAGAATTGCATTTTTAGCTAAACTCATAATGCATTTAATAATTTTATACATTCACAAAGCAGGATGTTTTACGGCAACCAGGTTTTGATTTTATAATGTCATCTTTTATTCTAAAGTAATATCACTATCTTCGGCAACTATATTAATAAAGTCGAACAAATAAGACAATTGATCATCTGAATAAAGCTTATTTGCCTTTTTGCTTCCAAGAAACGCCCATACACCTAGTAAATCATCTTCATAAAAGTCAACATTTACATTTTTTACTTTTTCTTTTAAACCACTTGCCCTAACCATACTATTATAAGCCCAAACAAAAATTCTTTTGTTTTCTTTTCCTCTAAATCTTAGCATTTTTTGGAAAACATCATATTGGGTTTTACAAGAAAAAAATGTTTTTCTATCTGTATGTTTCAGTCTTTTGTTTTGTCCCTTTTCTGCAAAACATGGTACACATAAAGTTATTATTAAGAATATTAATGCCACAAAAAATGACAAAACTGCTTTAAGCCTTACTTTACTCACACAAAAAGCCTCCTACTAAAAATAAAACGCATCTATACTTTTTGTTACACAAACAAGTTCAAAATTAATTGTTGAGTAGTAAGTTAAAATAATTTTTTAATATTTTTTAAGATGAATTTCAAAGTAAAAAATATTACCAACGATAATGCGCAAATGCTTTATTAGCTTCTGCCATCTTATGCGTATCATCACGCTTTTTAACAGCTCCACCAGTTTCATTAACAGCATCTAAAATTTCAGCTGCTAATCTTTCCTTCATTGTTCTTTCAGATCTTTTTCTTGCGTAACCTGTTAACCAACGAAGACCTAATGTTTGGCGTCTAGCTGGTCTAACTTCAATTGGAACCTGATATGTGGCACCACCTACACGACGAGCTTTAACTTCTAAAACTGGCATAATGTTTTCCATAGCTTGTTCGAAAACTTCTAGTGGCTCTTTTCCGGTTTTCTCTCCCACTATGTCGAATGCACCATAAACTATTTTCTGAGATACGCCTCGTTTACCGTCATACATAATATTATTTATAAGACGGGTTACAAATTTTGAATTATATATTGGATCAGACAAAACATCACGTTTTGCAATCAAACCTCTTCTTGGCACTTTTCTTCCCTCCTTCACAATAATGATATCATCGGTACTCGAAAGCGACAAACTCCCGTTTTGCCAACACAGAGGTATTTTTATATTTAAAACACTTCCGCGTTGTATTATTTTATTAAATATCGGTTTTTGTCAATTTCTACCTACTTTTTAGCAGCGCCTGCCTTTGGCTTTTTGGCACCATATTTGGACCTAGCCTGCATACGCTTTGCAACGCCCTGAGCGTCAAGAGTTCCTCTTATTATGTGGTAACGAACACCAGGTAAATCCTTTACACGTCCACCACGGATAAGAACAACGCTATGCTCTTGCAAGTTATGTCCTTCTCCTGGAATATATGAACTAACTTCAATTCCATTTGAAAGCCTTACCCTTGCAATTTTTCTAAGCGCTGAATTAGGTTTTTTCGGGGTAGCTGTTTTAACTGCTGTACAAACTCCTCTTTTTTGTGGGGATGTTTGGTCAACAGATTCACGCTTTTTAGAGTTCCATCCCTTTAAAAGAGCTGGAGCTGTTGATTTCTTTTCAGAAACTTCTCTACCCTTTCTAACTAACTGATTAAAGGTTGGCATACTACACCTCCTTACATAAAATATATATGTTAAAAGCCTAAAAATAAGCTTTATAACCATGTTTATATATCAAAAATCTTATGCAAACTCAAACAAAATTAAGCTAAACTCAAAATATTAAAGTCTGCACGACATCTAATAATTTTATCACACTACTTCAGACTCTGTCAAATCTTCTATTTTTTGAATAGTTACATCGCTATATCTATGCATTCCAGTACCAGCAGGCACCAATTTACCAATTATGACATTTTCTTTAAGCCCAATTAGCGGATCAATCTTTCCCTTTATAGCTGCATCTGTTAAAACTCTTGTAGTTTCTTGGAAAGAAGCTGCAGACAAGAATGAATCTGTTGCAAGTGATGCTTTTGTTATACCTAATAACACAGGAATTGCTGTAGCTTCTAATAAGCCTTTTTCACCATTTGCGATTCGTCTTTTGATCTCATCATTCTCGGCATGAAACTCTGACTTGTCAACAAAAGTGCTTGGAAGCAGCTTTGTATCACCAGCATCTTTAACTCTAACTTTTCTCATCATCTGGCGAACAATAACCTCAATATGTTTATCATTAATGTCAACACCTTGCATGCGATAAACTCTTTGAACTTCTTGAATAAGATAATTTTGTACAGCGTCAGTTCCACTAATAGCCAAAACATCATGAGGGTTAACTGAACCTTCTGTTAATCTTGTTCCAGCTTCAATAATCTGCCCTTCTGTTACTCTAACTCGTGATCCAAATGGTATTAAATAGGATATTTCTTCGCCTGTTTCTTTATTATAAATTACAACATGTAAATTCTTTTTGATCTCTTCAAAGCGAACCTCTCCAGCTATTTCGTTAATGATAGCAAGATGTTTAGGTTTGCGACTTTCAAAAAGCTCCTCAACTCTTGGAAGACCTTGAGTAATATCATCGGCGCTAGCAACACCACCTGTATGGAAGGTTCTCATGGTAAGCTGTGTACCTGGTTCACCAATTGACTGTGCTGCAATAATTCCAACAGCTTCTCCAATTGATGCAGGCATGCCATTTGCAAGATTAGATCCATAGCATTTTTTACATACGCCATGTTTTGCTTTACAATTTAAGATAGATCTAATGTCTATTTTTTCAATTCCTGAGTTGACAATAACATCAGCATCGTTATCATCCATCATTTTGTCACAGCTAACTAAAATTTCACCAGTTTTTTCATCTTTAAAATCATCACACAAATATCTGCCAAGCAATCTTTCGTGTAAACTTTCAATTGATTCCTTACCATCTTTAATTTCAAAAACAGAAAGACCTTCAGTAGTTCCGCAATCATCTTCACGAATAATTACTTCCTGGGAAACATCAACCAAACGGCGAGTCAAATAACCAGAGTCGGCTGTTCTAAGAGCCGTATCTGCTAAACCTTTTCTAGCTCCACGAGATGAAATAAAGTATTCTAAAATATTAAGACCTTCACGATAATTTGCACGAATAGGAACCTCTATAGTTTTACCGGAGGTATTTGCAATAAGTCCACGCATACCAGCTAGCTGCCTAATCTGGCTCATAGATCCACGAGCACCTGAATCTGCCATCATAAATATTGGGTTGTATTTATCAAGATTATCTTGAAGTGCCTTAGTTACGTCATTCGTAGCTTTATCCCATATTTTTAAAATATGAGTAGATCTTTCTTCATCTGAAATAAGTCCCCGTTTATATTGACGTAAAATATTTTCAATTTCAGCCTCAGCTCCTGCTATTATTACCTTCTTTGCCGGAGGTATAACCGCATCGCAAACTGCTATTGTAATAGCACCTTTAGTTGAATACTTAAATCCTTGTGCTTTTATTGCATCCAAAATTTCTGACTCTTTTTCAAACCCATGTACCTTAATGCATCTTGCTACAATATTTTCAAGTTGCTTTTTACCTACAAGGAAATCAATTTCTAATCTCAATGCATTTTCGGGTTTAGACCTATCAACAAATCCTAAATTCTGTGGAATCGGTTGGTTAAATATAATTTTTCCAACTGTTGTATCAATAATGCCAGAAATTTTTTGTCCTTTTACATTTAAAGTTCTTTTAACCTTAATTTTAGCATGAATGCTAATTTCTTTAGCATCATAAGCCATTAAAGCTTCATCGAAATCTCTGAAAACCTTTCCTTCACCAGGTTCTCCGTCTCTGTCTAATGTTAAATAGTAAGATCCTAAAACCATATCTTGAGTTGGTACCGCAACAGGCCGCCCATCAGATGGTTTTAATAAATTGCCAGCGGCTAACATTAAAAACCTTGCTTCAGCTTGAGCTTCAGCCGACAACGGAACATGCACTGCCATTTGGTCACCATCAAAGTCAGCATTGTATGCTGCACAAACAAGTGGATGTAACTTTAGAGCTCTTCCTTCAACTAAAACTGGTTCAAAAGCCTGAATTCCAAGTCTATGAAGTGTTGGTGCACGGTTAAGTAGCACTGGATGCCCCTTAATAACAGTCTCTAATGCATCCCAAACTTCTGGTTTTGCCCTATCTACAGCTTTTCTAGCAGATTTAATATTGCTAGCAGCACCAACTTCAACCAAACGTTTCATTACAAAAGGTTTAAACAGTTCAAGAGCCATTTCTTTTGGTAAGCCACATTGATACATTTTTAGTTCCGGCCCAACTACAATAACCGAACGACCAGAATAGTCAACACGCTTACCCAGCAAGTTTTGGCGGAAACGTCCTTGTTTTCCCTTTAACATATCTGATAAAGATTTGAGCGGCCTGTTATTAGGGCCCGTAACCGGACGACCGCGTCTGCCATTATCAATTAAGGCGTCAACCGCTTCTTGCAGCATGCGTTTTTCATTTCTAATTATAATGTCAGGCGCACCAAGCTCAAGTAATCTCTTTAAACGGTTGTTTCTATTAATAACCCTTCTATAAAGGTCATTTAAGTCAGACGTTGCAAACCTTCCACCATCGAGCTGAACCATAGGGCGAAGGTCGGGTGGAATTACTGGAATTACATCAAGTATCATCCATTCCGGACGATTACCTGATTGGCGAAAAGACTCTACAACTTCTAATCGTTTTAAAAGCCTTATGCGCTTTTGACCAACTGCTGATTCTAAATCACTCTTCAAATCAGTAGATAATTTTTCTAAATCTATTTCGCTAAGTAAAATTTTAATAGCCTCAGCTCCCATTAGAGCTTGAAAATCATCTTCATATTTTTCTTTTAAATCTCTATATTCTACTTCAGTTAAAAATTGATACTTTACAAGTTCACGAGCATTTCCAGGATCAGTGACTATATAAGTTGCAAAATACAAAACTTTTTCAAGCATTCTTGGAGATATATCAAGCAAAAGCCCCATTCTTGAGGGAATTCCTTTAAAATACCATATATGTGAAACTGGAGCGGCTAATTCAATATGACCCATTCTTTCACGTCTAACCTTGGCTCTTGTAACTTCAACCCCACATCTATCACAAATTTTACCCTTATAACGAATTCTCTTATATTTTCCGCAATGACATTCCCAATCCTTTTGCGGCCCAAAAATCCTCTCACAAAAAAGTCCATCACGTTCTGGTTTTAATGTTCTATAATTAATAGTTTCCGGCTTTTTTACTTCGCCGTGTGACCATTCTTTTATCTGATCGGGAGAAGCAAGTCCTATCTTAATAGATTCAAACACATTAAATTCCATTTTACTACCCCCTAATATTCTATTGAGTCAAGTGTTTCGTCTACTTCATCAAAAGTTTCATCATCTTCTGAAGTATCAATAGATAAGTCTTCATCTATATCATCTTCAGAATCAGAGGATATTGAAGAATCTTCTATAGACTCTTCATTGCCATCAGAATCTTCTACAGTAAAACCATTTAGAGAGGTCACCACTTCTTCCTCGTGAAAATCGGTTTCCGCTGGCGTAAATCCCATATTGTCATCATCATCAAAGTTTTGTTTTAGATCTATTTCTTCGTTGTTTCCGTTCAAAACCTTAACATCAAGGCTTAACGACTGAAGCTCTTTAATAAGAACTTTAAATGATTCTGGAATTCCTGGTTTTGGAATGTTTTGCCCCTTTACAATAGCTTCATATGTTTTTACTCTTCCAACAACATCGTCTGACTTAACTGTCAAAATTTCCTGCAATGTGTAAGCAGCACCATAAGCTTCAAGAGCCCAGACTTCCATTTCTCCAAAACGCTGACCACCAAACTGAGCTTTACCTCCCAAAGGCTGCTGCGTTACAAGCGAATAAGGACCTGTGGACCTAGCGTGGATCTTATCGTCAACCAAATGGTGAAGCTTTAAGTAATACATATATCCAACTGTAACTGGATTGTCAAAGTATTCACCAGTTCTTCCATCTTTTAAATGAACTTTACCGCTTGGATCATATCCAGCTTTCTTTAAGCATTCAAAAATGTCCTCTTCATTGGCACCGTCAAAAACAGGTGTCATTATTTTCCAACCTAAAGCTTTTGCCGCATATCCAAGATGCACTTCTAGCACCTGGCCTATATTCATACGCGATGGGACACCCAATGGATTTAAAACTATATCAAGTGGAGTACCATCAGGTAAAAACGGCATATCTTCAACCGGTAAAATTCTAGATACAACACCCTTATTTCCATGACGACCAGCCATTTTATCGCCAACTGAAAGTTTCCTCTTTTGAGCAATGTAACACCTTACAACTTTGTTGACTCCCGGCGCTAATTCATCATTAGCATTTTCCCGTGTAAATACCTTTACATCAACGACAACACCATACTCACCATGAGGAACTCTAAGCGAAGTGTCGCGAACTTCTCGAGCCTTCTCTCCAAAAATAGCTCTCAAAAGCCTTTCTTCGGCAGTTAGTTCGGTTTCGCCTTTAGGTGTGACTTTACCAACTAAAATATCACCCGCTCTAACTTCTGTTCCAATTCGAATAATACCACTTTCATCAAGATCTTTAAGTACATCTTCACTAACATTTGGAATATCACGAGTTATTTCTTCAGGTCCAAGCTTAGTGTCTCTGGACTCGGTTTCATATTCTTCAATATGAATAGACGTATAAACATCATCACGCACTATTTTTTCATTAATTAAGACGGCATCTTCATAGTTATAGCCTTCCCATGTCATAAATCCGATAAGCGCGTTTTTGCCAAGACTTACTTCTCCATTGCTAGTTGCTGGTCCGTCTGCTAAAACTTCTCCTCTTTCAATTTTTTGACCTTTATCTACCGTAGGTACTTGATTTACACAAGTGCTTTGGTTTGATCTTACGAATTTTGAAAGTTTAAAATTCTCTCGTTTTCCTGAATCATATTTTACACAAATTTCATCGGCGCTAACTTTTTCAACAGTGCCATTATCTTTAGATAAAATACAAACTCCAGAGTCGACCCCAGCTTTATATTCCATACCTGTTCCAACTATTGGTGCCTCGGTTTTTAAAAGTGGAACTGCCTGCCTCTGCATGTTAGACCCCATCAATGCACGGTTAGCATCATCATTTTCAAGAAAGGGTATCATTGCCGTTGCAACAGATACAACCATTCTTGGGCAAATATCCATGTAATCCGCTTTGTCATTTTCAATTTCTACAAATTCATCACGGAATCTACCGTTAATTTTTGCATTTATAAAATGACCTTGCTCGTCAAGTGGCTCATTGGCTTGCGCCACAATAAAGTCATCTTCCACGTCTGCTGTCATGTAAACTACTTCATCGGTTACAATTCCTTTTTCTTTATTGACTTTTCTAAAAGGTGCCTCTATAAATCCATATTTATTTATTTTTGCAAAAGTTGCTAAGTAAGAAATAAGTCCTACGTTCGGGCCTTCCGGCGTCTCAATTGGACACATTCTGCCATAGTGGCTATAATGAACGTCACGTACTTCAAATCCTGCTCTGTCTCTTGAAAGCCCACCAGGGCCTAAAGCTGATAAACGTCTCTTATGTGTAAGTTCAGCCAGCGGATTAGTTTGGTCCATAAACTGAGACAAAGGTGAGGAACCAAAAAATTCTTTAATCGAAGATACAATTGGTCTTATGTTTATAAGTGATTGCGGTGTTAAAAGTTCTAGATCTTGAGCTTGTAAAGTCATTCTTTCTCTTATTAATCTATCAAGCCTTGAAAATCCTATTCTAAATTGATTTTGTAATAATTCCCCAACTGAGCGAATCCTTCTATTGCCCAGGTGATCTATATCATCAATAGTTCCAATTCCTTGCGCTAAGCAATTCATATAGTTTATGGAAGACAATATATCATCTATTGTTATATGTTTTGGAGTTAAGTCATCAATCCGGGTCTTTATCATTTCTTTAAGTTCATCATCATTTGAGCATTTTTCTAATATTTCTTGAAGAACATTAAATCTAACTTTTTCTTTAACTCCACAAATTTCATATGCATCAAAGTTTACAAAGTTGTTTATATCAACCATACCATTTGAAATTACTTTTACTTCTTTTTCATCTTTTGAAATATAAGCAACATTAACTCCGGATCTTTCTATTTCCATAGCCTTATCATAAGAAATTACATTACCAGCCTCTGCTATAATCTCACCCGTTAAAGGGTTTGCGATTGGTTGAGCTAAAACGTTTCCCAGAAGTCTTCCTGATATTCCTAATTTCTTATTGTATTTGTAACGTCCAACTCTTGAAATATCATAACGTCTATCATCAAAAAACAATGTTTCAAGATGAGATTTTGCGCTATCAATTGTTGGAGGTTCACTAGGTCTTAATTTTCTATATACTTCTAAAAGACCTTCGTCTGAATTTTTACAAAGATCCTTATCAATTGTTGCTAATATTCTAGGATCTCTTCCAAAATATTCTATAATTTCGTCGTCTGTTCCAAGCCCTAAAGCACGAATAAGAACAGTAATTGGTATTTTTCTGTTTTTGTCTATTCTTACATAAAGTACATCATTTGCATCATTTTCATATTCAAGCCATGCGCCGCGGTTTGGAATAACTGTTGATGAAAAAAGCTCTTTTCCTGTTTTGTCATATTCCATCTTATAGTAAGCACCAGGTGATCTTACTAACTGCGAAACAATAACTCTTTCAGCACCGTTTATAACAAAAGTTCCACTATCAGTCATTAAAGGAAAATCTCCCATAAAGACTTCAGATTCTTTTATTTCGCCACTTTCTTTATTTAAAAGGCGAGCTTTTATTCTAAGCGCTGCTGAATATGTTGAATCTCTTTCTTTACATTCGTCAACACTATAATTGGGTTTGTCAATATCCATTTTGTAATCAACAAAATCTAAGACTAAGTTCCCTGTGTAATCCGTTATGCCTGAAACATCCTCAAAAACTTCTTTTAGCCCCTCATCAAGAAACCATTTATAAGAATCTTTTTGCAGTTCAATAAGATTTGGCATTTTCAACACTTCATCAATGTGCGAAAAACTCATCCTTACGTTTTTACCCAGGTTTACTGGCTTAACTTTTAGCATAGTTTTTTGACAACTCCATTCATTATCTTTTTAATTTGACATATTTTTATTGAAACTTTAAACTTTAGTAAAATATTAAAATACACAAAAAGCCTCGTTTATTGTCAAAATAATCGCATTTTTAATTGAACTAGGGTATACATATCCATTATAATACAATATAACATTGTACTATAAGCAAATTTTTGTGTCAAGTGTTTTTTAGTTTATTGAATTAAATCATTTTCAGCAAATTTTGACTATGATTTTAAAATTAGTATTGATTTTCATTTTTTTTCGTGTTACAATAAAATTCAGTTAGTGCTCGCTGGTGTGGTGGAATAGGCAGACACAAGGGACTTAAAATCCCTCGGTAGCGATATCGTACCGGTTCAAGTCCGGTCACCAGCACCAAGTCCTAAAGTTGGTGAACTTAAAAAATTGGGTTTTCCATACCGTCGAATTAATGTTATTCGGCGATTATTTTTTGTTTACTAGCTAATAAGGGGTCTTTTAATTGCATGAAAACAATCTTATTCGATATTCTTTAATAACTACTAAAATGAAAAGGGAAATGATCCTTTTAATTGGTACCGGTTGCAAGTGGAAAAAGTGCAAATTTTGTGATTATTATAACGATGTATCATCTGATCCGTTTCTTATAAATAAATCCGTAATTAATAAACTTACGGGAAAGTTTGGAGTATTGGACGTTGTAAATTCTGGTTCTTGTTTTGAGCTTGATAAAAATACTTTAAACTTTTTAAAAGAAAAAGTCTCAGAATTAACAATCCACACTATTTGGTTTGAAGCTCACTGGCTATACCATAATGAATTAAATGAGTTTAGAAGTATGTTTCCAGGTATCGTTATAAAGTTTAGGTCTGGCATAGAAACTTTTAATGCTTCTCTTCGCAATTCTTGGTCTAAAGGTATACCATGCACAGTTTCAGTTAATGAAATTGCAAAATATTTTGACGGTGTATGTCTTTTAGTAGGAATTAAAGGGCAAACAAAGGACATCATATTAGAGGATATAAAACTAGCTTTAAAACATTTTGAATATTTTAATATAAATGTTTTTAATAAAAATTCTACAAGTGTAGAACGTGATGAAAACTTAATATCTTGGTTTAAAACAAACATTGCTCCTCAACTTAAAGAAAACAATCACGTTGAGATTTTAATTAATAATAAAGATTTAGGAGTTGGGTAAAATATTTAAATAATCAACTAAAAAGTATTAATAATTTTTAGTTGATTATTTTTATAAATTGTTATATAATTAAATTGTTCAACGATTCAAGTTTTGGTTTGTTTGTACATATTTTTATTTACACGGAGGAAAACTTATGGGAAGAGGCTTATTTGGAGTCCTAGGTCCATCCATGATTGGACCATCAAGTTCACACACAGCAGGTGCTGCTAGAATTGGTCTTATGTGCAGATCAGTAGCTCGAAAAGATGTTAAATCTGTCACTTTCTTTTTACACGGCTCTTTTGCAACAACCTACAAAGGTCACGGCACTGATAGAGCTTTAGTTGGTGGTCTTTTAGGTATGAAAACTGATGATGAAAGAATTATTCATTCATTAGAACTTGCTCAGGCTCAAGGCATGGAAGTTCACTTTGTTAAGGCTGATCTTGGAAATGTTCACCCAAATACCGTTAAAGCTGAGATGGTAAATATAGACGGCGAAACTTCTAATATAGTTGCTTCATCTGTTGGTGGTGGAGAAATTAATGTTGTATCTGTAAATGGTTTTCCTGCGAACATTTCAGGAAATTACAACGCAGTTGTTATAAGTCACTTAGATAAAGTAGGCATGATCAGTCGCATCACATCTTTATTTGAAAGAAATGATCTTAACATAGTTTCTCTATATAACAACCGTGAAGGTCGCGGAAAAACCGCCATCACTATAATTGAGATGGATGGCGATCCAGATAAAAATTTACTTGATGAATTATCAAAAATAGAATGTATTTATGCTATTTCCAGTATAAATAAAATTTAGGAGTTATAAATTATGTATAATAACGCTAATGAGCTTAAGCTCTTATGTGATCAACAGGGGAAAAAGATTTATGAAGTGGCAATTGACGTTGAAGCTGAAAATAGCGACTGTACTATTAAGGAAGTTCGCCAAAAATTTAGAGAAGCTATAAAAACAATGAAAGACGCCTGTTCAAAAACCTTAAAAAAAGAAATCCCTTCTGTTAGTGGGTTAACTTCTGGTAATGCTAAAAAGTTAATGTCTTACATTAGTAAAGGCAACACTATCTTATCGGCAGATACTCTAAAGTGTGTCGCCCATGCGCTATCTTGCTTTGAAGTAAATACATCTATGGGTAAAATAATTGCCGCTCCAACTGCTGGATCTTGCGGAATTTTGCCAGCCTGTATTTTTTTAACCGGTGAAAAGATTGATGCTGACGAAGAAACTTTAGTTAATGCTTTCGCCACAGCTGCTGCAATTGGTCTTATTATAGAAAAAAATGCAACTTTATCTGGCGCTGAAGGCGGTTGTCAAGCAGAATGCGGCAGTGCTTCTGCAATGGCTGCAGCTGCTGTTGTTGAAATGTTAGGTGGAACAATTGACGAGGCACTTCATGCTGGCGCTATGACTATTACCAATGTTATGGGACAAGTTTGCGACCCGATAGCCGGGCTTGTTGAAATTCCTTGCGCTAAAAGAAACGCCATTGGTGTTGTAAATGCATTACTTTGTGCTGATTTAGCACTAGCTGGCATCACCTGTTTTGTTCCATTTGATGAAGTTATTGACGCTATGTATGCTGTTGGTAAAGCCTTACCTCCAGAACTTCGTGAAACTGGACTTGGCGGTCTTGCGGCAACACCAACTGGAATTGCCGTAAGAAAAAAAATATTTGGAGAATAAATTTTGAACCTTAAAGGTTTCTAAATTATAACTTTTAAATTGATAACCCTTAATTTTAAAACCCATACTAAAATTTAGTATGGGTTGTTTTATCAGTTTAAAATTAATTTCTTATTTTAATCATTTTTATACTTTAACTTTCTTTTGACAAATTAAATTATAAGGTTTACATTTTTATATAACTGAATAAATTTAAATAAACAGTAACCCAAATGCATTATAAAAAGGAGCTTTTCTATGAATAAAATTATAAAAAAGCAAATTCTCAATGACTCAACTATTTTAATGATAATCGATGCACCAAAAGTTGCAAAAAAAGCTCTAGCTGGCCAATTTATTATTTTAAGAGTAGCTTCAGATGGAGAGCGAATACCGTTAACAATTGCCGATTTTAATAGAGAAAACGGTACTATCACTATTATATTTCAAGTTGTTGGCACTACAACAAAAAAACTAAGTTTTTTAAATGAAGGTGACTTTATTTTAGATTTTGTAGGGCCACTTGGAAACCCCACTATTATTGACGGTCTTAAAAAAGTTGCTGTAATTGGTGGCGGAGTTGGCTGTGCCATTGCTTGGCCTATTGCAAAAGCTTTACATAATCAAGGCTCTGTCGTTCATAGTATTGTTGGATTCCGAAATAGCAGTTTGGTTATTCTTGAAAAAGAATTTAAAAATGTGAGTGACAAACTTATAGTTGCAACAGATGACGGCAGCTATGGGCAATCTGGTCTTGTTACCAATGTGCTTGAAGCACTTATCAATAACAGCGAAAAATATGATGAAGTTATTGCTATTGGCCCACTAATTATGATGAAATTTGTTTGCGAACTTACAAAAAAGTACGGTATTAAAACCACCGTTAGCATGAACCCAATTATGATTGACGGAACTGGAATGTGTGGTGGCTGTAGGTTAACAGTTGGCGGAAAAACTAAATTTGCTTGTGTTGATGGTCCTGACTTTGATGGGCATAAAATTGATTTTGATGAGGCTTTAGCCCGAGCTAATATGTATAAAGACTTTGAACACAAAGCCTTTGATAATACTTGTAATCTTTTTAAAAAGGAGCAAAATTAATGCTAAATACTCACTCTAACAAAAATAAAATGCCAACGCTTGACCCTAAAACCCGCTCAAAGACCTTTTCTGAGGTAGCTACAGGTTACACGCAAGATTTAGCAATTAATGAGGCTTCTCGTTGTTTAAACTGCAAAAATAAACCATGCGTATCCGGCTGCCCCGTTTCAATTGATATTCCAGCATTTATTAGTAAAATCAAAGAAAAAGACTTTTTGGAAGCCTTTAAAATAATATCACAAAGCTCATCGTTGCCATCGGTTTGCGGACGTGTGTGCCCTCAAGAAAGACAATGCGAACATAATTGTGTGCGCGGTTTAAAGGGAGATTCGGTTGCAATTGGATGTTTGGAACGATTTATTTCTGATTGGTACCGCGAAAATCAAAAAGAACCTTTTAAAAAAGTTTCTCAGAATGGCCATAAAGTTGCAATTATTGGATCTGGCCCGGCTGGACTTTCTTGCGCTGGTGAACTTGCTAAAAAAGGTTATAATGTAACTGTATTTGAAGCCCTTCACACAATCGGAGGTGTTTTAGTTTATGGCATACCGGAATTTCGATTACCTAAGTCAATTGTTGAGAGTGAAATAAAAGATTTATCTGATCTTGGTGTTAAATTTGAAACCAATACGGTTATAGGCAAAACTCTATCAATAATGGATTTATTTGAAGACGGCTTTGAATATATTTTTATAGCTTCTGGCGCTGGTTTACCTAGATTTATGAATATACCTGGAGAAAATTTGAATGGTGTTTTTTCTGCTAATGAGTTTTTAACTCGAATTAATTTGATGAAGGCTTATAAAAATAGCAATGATACCCCCATTTGGAATGGTAAAAATGTTGCAGTGGTTGGCGGCGGCAATGTTGCAATTGATGCTGCTCGATGTGCTCTTCGGCTTGGAGCTGAAAATGTCTATATTGTTTACAGGCGTTCTGAAAAAGAGCTCCCTGCAAGACGTGAAGAAGTGGCTCATGCTAAGGAAGAAGGAATTACCTTTAAGCTTCTTTCAAACCCGGTTAAAGTTACTGGTGATGACACTAAAAAGGTAATTGGATTAGAATGCACAAAAATGCAATTAAGCGATAATGATGCATCTGGACGATGCAGTTCTCTCCCTATTCCAAACTCTAACTACACAATAGAATGTGATTGTGTAATAATGGCTATTGGAACAACTCCTAACCCACTTATTAAAAATACTACCCCTGACCTTAAAACTAACTCTCACGGTGGAATTATTGTGGATAAAGAAACCGGACTTACTTCAATTCCAAACATTTATGCTGGTGGCGATGTAGTTACTGGTGCAGCAACTGTTATTTTAGCTATGGGCGCTGGCAAATCGGCTTCCTTGGCTATAGATCAACACATTAAAAATAAATAAAATTTTAGAGGAAAAGTTAAATCTTCCTCTTATTTTTTTTCTTTTTTGAGTTGAAATGAACCGATAATGAGAAGCAAAATTCCAAAAAGTTTTCTAAGCAGGCCTCCATCTATAAATAATGCAATTTTGCAACCTAAAATTGCACCAACTAGACCTAAAGCCCCAAATTTTAATGCAAACTTCCAATCAATTAATTTCCCTCTAGCATGCATTATAAGTGCCGTTATTGCTATTGGAATAAAAAATATTAGGTTAATGCCTTGTGCTTCGCTTTGCGAAATATTTTCAAACAATGTCAGGTATATAATGAGGAAACCACCACCACCAAGACCCATAGCAGCTAAAATCCCTGAAATAATTCCTGCAATACATGACATTATGAAACTATTCATCTAAAAAGCAGCTGAAATGCTGCCCAAATCATAAATATTCCAAAAATTTTTTTTAAAAATTTTTGATTTATTTTTGATAAAAACATAGCTCCTACTACAGCTCCTACTATTCCCCAACCTATATATGGTACAGCTTCAAAGATTGATACTTTGCCACTACTTATATACATAACAGAACTTAATATGCAAATTGGAAGTATAACACAAATTGATGTAGCATGCGCCTTTTTTCTCTCCACACCTAGTTTTGAAAGAGCTGGCACAATAAGCATTCCTCCACCAGCTCCTAAAAGTCCGTTTAAAAATCCCGCAAAGAAACCTATTGTTGAATAAAAAATTTTTTTGACTTTATCTTTTTTATTATAAAGGTGCTTGAAATAATTTGCTTTAATATCACTAAAGAAATTTATTTCCAAGTTAATCCCCCCATACCTTTTAGAATAAACATTTTTTTTCAATTTATTCTATCTTTAACCCCTATATATGAGCTAACACTTGCATATAAATATTATTTCACACTTCCTTGACAACTAAAAATGTAATATGCTATCCTTATAACATCTAACTTAAGTTTTCTATTTAAACTTTTCAAAAAGCTTTTGAAAATGTATAAAATATTAATAATTTTACTAATAAGAAGGATACAAAAATGAACCTTAAAACAAAACTATTAACTATTGGCCTTGTTTTCTCAATGTTTATTTCACAACTACCTTTTTCTGCTTTTGCTATAGATCAAAAAGTAGAACCAATTAGTTGTATTTCATGCTCCACTCCTCTCTCAAAAAATGAAACGTGCTCCTTTAATGATGGGGTTTTGACGGTTAATTTAACTGAATCTGGGTCCATTGAAAAACTTATAAACATAAATAATATAAATATTGTTGATATTAACTCTATTATAGTTCTGGGAACACTAAACGAAATAAATGCTAAATTTATAAAGGAAACTTTTAGCTTTAAAGGTTCCCAATCATCTAATAATGAGCAAAAAAATTTAGAAAACATTAAATCTGATGAAGGTATTCTTGATAATTTGGCTGATGATGGATCATCATTAACTAAACTTTTCACACAAGAGCCTGAGGTAGATAAAACTTCCACTTCCGATATAGAACCAGAGAAACCTTTAAAGGACGACTCTAATGAGGTGCCATCTTTAAAAAATGAAAACACTGAGGACCAAAGTTTGAAAGAACCAAATACGCCCTCAGTAGTTGAAGATAAAGAAAAAATAAAATTACCACGGCTTGACCTTATTGATTTAACCCATGCTAAACTTTCTGATGATATTTTAATAAATTATTTTGATGGGCTTGAAAGTGATACTAGAATTATTTTGCCAAAAAACAATTCATACAACAGAATTGAAGCAGGTTTTTCCTTAAGTGAGATTTTTTACTCTATAAACAATGGTAAGATCATGTTATATGAACATTTAAGGTCTGGCGCAAAAATTATTATACTTAAAAATGATGACGAATCAAAAAAATTTTCCATAACCTTTAAAACTTTACCCTCCGATGATACTGGAACAAATCACATTTTAGAGCATTGTCTAGTTGCAGCATCAACTAAATATAATTCTTCCTCAATCATCCATGCCATGCTATCACAATTTTCAAATTCTGATCTTAATGCTATGACCAGCGCCGACTGCACTACATATATTCAAGAAAGCTTTAATAAAAAAGAACTGCTAGACATGCTTAAAATAACAATTAATTGTATTTATTCCCCTGCAGTTCTTACTGATAAACGTTTTTTTGAAAGAGAAGGTATTAGATACCAGTTAAAATCAAAGGATTCATCAATTAAACCTAATGGTATTGTATATCATGAAATGGAGCGAAACTATTTTCCTTTTTGGGATATCATTTTAAAACAGTTATTGGTAGGAACCCCCTTTGAGTGGTATACTGGAGGAAACCCTAAATACATTTTAGATGCCACATATGATAACTTAAAAAAAACTTATGAAAAATTTTATACACCTTCCAACAGTATGATGTTTTTATCTGGGGATTTTGAAGAAAATGAAATTAATGAGCTTTTTAATTGGTTAGATTCTGAATACTTATCAAAGTTTTCAAACAAAAAAACTATCGTATCTAACGCACTGAATGTAAACACTAACTCTATAATAAAATACCAAGAAGTTGAATGCCCTGGCTCTGGAGAAGAGGAATCGTGGAAACCTTCAATTATCGCTTCTTATTTATTAGATAACTATGATGATAGACTTGCCCCACTTTGTGAATTACTATCAAAAGAGCTTCAAAAAATGGGCTATAATGATGCCGCGTCAAATTTTATACCTGTTGGAAATAAGCATTTACTTATTGTATCTTATGATGATAAAGAAAAAATTTTAGATAAAGATATTTTTAAAAATGATATTTGTAAAGCCCTATCAAATATAATGGAAAACTTTGATCCGGAAACCTTCTCTTCTATGCTTGAAATACCTTCAGATGACTCGCAAATTGAATTTGTATCGTTTGCAAAAGATTTTGCAAACGATACAATATTTAACTCCTTTAAAACTACATCCTTTCATAAAAATCCTTTATCAAAAGTTGAATTTTGTAATCTTATAAAATCTGACCTTTTAGATAATCAAAAATACTGTATAACTAAATTTATTCCTAAATCTTTCTTTAAAGAAAATCAGGAAGCTTTAAAAAAAAGGCTGGCTGATTATAAAAATTCATTATCTGAATCAGAAATAAATAACTTAATAGATTCTACAAATGACTTTAACAAGTGGATTGATAATGGATCTATCTTCAACCTGAGAAACATACAAAATGAAAATCTTATATCAGAATTTAATGTAAAAGAAAATATTAAAATATCTGAAAAAGAGTTTGGAAATTTATCTTCAATGAACACTACCTGGATAAACAACCCATCTGAAAATAATATTTTTTTAAGTTTTAATACTTTAGGAGTCCCACAGGATAAACTATTCTATTTAACATTATTGGCAAGTCTAGCTGATTTAAACTTTGATTTTAAAGAATTTGAAGATCATAAAAACTTTACCCCTCTTTGTGATTTGCCTTTGCTAAATGATGAAGAATTTTCTGACCCTTTTAAAAAAATAAATGCTATTTTCGAAAATGATTATGATTTAAAAAAAGAGCTACAAAAAATAATTTCTGCTATGCCTGTAATTTCACATTTATTAGACAAGCATGAAATATATAAACCTTTTATTCAATTTTTTGCATATGAAGATTCATTATACTCTGAAAACTTTTTTAAATTTATTGAAAATTTATTGCAAAACATTGAAAATAAAGATACTATTGAAAACTTAAAGGCTGAATTAAAAAATGTAAGAGATTTGGTTTTTTGTAAAAACAACATAGAAGAGATTGCTATAATTTCATCATTAAAAAACAAAGATCTTTTAAAAGCTAAAACCATTGACTTTATGAAAAAATTACCCATTGCTTATGCCACTAAAAGAGAATGTAACTTACCTCACCCTTCAAAAGGTATTATTGCTATTAATAAAGGTGAAGTAATAACTGAAAATTCTATTAGCGCTTGTACAAGCTATGAAAGTTCACAATATTCTTTTAATGAAGACTTCTTTGTTTTAGCTAAACTTATTCAAAATAATTTTCTTATTCCCCAATTAAGGCTGAAAGGTGGAACGTATGATCTAACATTTTCTGTAAGTAAAAAGTTTTCCTTATTTGAAATGCATACATCTCAAGACGCAGACGTAATGAATAGTGTTAAAACTTTTTTAAAGATTCCAGAATTTTTAGAAAGTTCAAACATTAGTAAAAATGACCTTGATACTGCTATATTTGCTGTTTTAAATGATGCAATTTTACAGCCACAAAAATTTTTTGGTGATTGCAAAAATAAAGATGAAATCGAAAAAAAAGTCAACAACATAAAAACAACTACACTTGAAAAAGTCAAATCATATGTTCCTATGTTAAAAGATATTTTTTCAAAGGTTAATTTAGTTGTTATAGCAGATAGTGAAACTATAGAGCAAAATAAAAATAAATTCGATCGAGTAAAAACAAATAAAAGTTTTTTAAAAATTTGCTCTGCTGCATAAAAATATTAAAACTCATATAACCAGTTTGTTTGTATAAGATTACTTTTTTTGACCATAATAATTTTCATTACATATTTTTTAAAGCGGTGAAAATAATGAAAATGGTAGTTATTTATGGTGATAAAAAAGAAAAAAGTATAGATGAAACTATTATTCGGGCCCTAAAAAATTATAATGGGGTATGTTACCAATCTGAAAATAATATTCATTGTTTTTCACATTGTTATGCATCCCCTTTTTTTGTATATAGTTCCTCAAAAATTCCTAAAATACAAGGTTGCAGTGGAATTTTTGTTTTTAAAAATTCTTTTTGTAATTTTGATGAAAAAGAAATGCCCCGAAATTTCACACCAATTTTTGATGCACAAAACACAAAAGCCGCTAAAATTTTAAAAAGCACCGAACAAATTGCTATAACTTGCGGAGTTTCCCAAAAGTCAACTTTAAGCATTTCGAGTTTTGACGGAAAACAAGCTATAGTAAGTTTACAGCGGTATGTAAAATCGATAGATTTAAAAACTATAGAACCAGGTGATTTTTGTGTTAAGCTAAATTGCCTTACAGATGTTTACCCTATGCTAGTAGCAAGTGCTATCTTGCTTTTATCTGGTATTGATCCAAAAAATGGTTATAATTTTTGATTTTATATCTATAAAAAAAACTATTATTTACTCATAATAATAAAATTCGTTATACATAAAATATTATTGCAAACGCAAGTAAATATAAAAGTAAATATTTTTAAGGAGTGTGTATTAAAATGGCTAGAAATTCAGTTGTAGTCCCTGAAGCCAGGGAAGCTCTTGACAAATTTAAAATGGAAGCTGCCAATGAAGTCGGCGTTAACTTAAAGCAAGGCTACAATGGGCACCTAACTTCAAGAGAAGCTGGATCTGTTGGTGGTCAAATGGTCAAAAAAATGATCAAAGAATATGAATCTGGCTTAAAGTAAATTCAATAAACAAAGGACCATCCCAGAAGGGATGGTCTTTTATACTATTACAACAAACACTGTAAACTTATGATTGAACATCTATACCGGAATCTCTTAGCTTTTGTTTATACTCCCTAAAAGCTTCTTCTCTGCCTGGAGGTGGAGGTGGTATACTCACACTAATTTTGGATTTGCTATAGCTTTGAGAATTCAAATAACCAGCTCCGCCTGAAACATCTTTTAAAGAATTGGCATTAATTTCAAGATTATCTTTAGCGTTTATTTTTTTATCTTTTTTCATCTTTTATTTCTCCTTAATATCATTTTTCAATTGAAAAAATCCTACTTTTAACCAAGTAGGATTTTCTCACTCATTAATATTATTTCTTTTTTAAAAGATCTTTATAATAACCAAAATCGCTTTTTAATTTGTCTGTTACTCCATTACCACTTGATTTTGGCATATCTACACCTGCTTTAAATTCACCATTTTCAAAACCAATATGGAGTTTGGGCATCTTAAATCCTCCGGAAACTGCACCTGCATTTTCGTCATTTAATTCTGAGCTATCTTTTGGCATCATTTTTTTATCCTTTTTACTCATTTTTTCATTCCTCCTTAATATTATAAACAGCAAGCTGTTTATTTCCTTTATTTTTTTAAAAAATTTGTAAAGTAGTCTACAGAGTCTTTTATTTTCTTTGTAGATTCTGCATCAGATTTTGACTTTGGCCTATCTAAACCTATCTTAAATTCACCATCTTCAAAACCAGCATGAAATTTTGGTAGACTAAATCCTCCAGAAACTTCGTTTGCACTCTCATCACTTAACTCTGCGCTACTTTTTGGCATCACTTTTTTTTCCTTTTTGCTCATTTTTTCATTCCTCCTTAATTTGTTCTCTTATGGAATAAAAACTTTTTCCCCTTTTAAAAATTAAAACAGAGTTAACTTTCTATTTCCTTAAGTTTTTTATTACTTATTAAAAATTTATTTTAAATACTAGTAAACATCATACCCTTGATTTTTTAATTCTAATATCTTTTTGTTATAAGCCTCTCGCCCCTCTTTTGTAGGGTATGGCGGCGGAAGACTTATTCTTCCCTTTTTTTCATTATCATTTGTTTGAAAATTTGGTAAACTCAACCCGCCCGCTACATCTCCTAAAGAGCTATCGCTAATTTCTGCACTTTTTTTTGTATCAATTTTTTGTTTTTTCTGGCTCATTTAATTCCTCCTTCCATGTTTTAAAGCAGAAATAACTGCTTTGTACTTATTATACACATTATTTTCGATTTAGTCAATAGTTTTTGTAATCATATAATACAAATTAAATTTTCTAATCAATAAATAACTGTAACATTTGCCAGGCGAGCTTTAATAAAACTTTAACTTTTTAAAATTGTTCATTCCTTATTTGACGCATATAATAAACCTTCACTTTATATTGTTTTTTTAATGCTCCCCTTATATACAATTTTATTAAAGTTTAAAAAATAGTATTTTATATTTACTCATTTTTCCTCATCGAAAAAGATTCCTTTTGCAAAAAATACAAAAATATTTATTAATTATGCTCTAAACCAGTTGACTTTTTAAAATTAATAGTGTATCCTAAGATTAGGGTTAAAGTAATATCTGTTACTTTAGGAGGCCTGCATGACTTTTGACAATTATAATTTAAAAGATCTTTCTGATATTAAACTCTGCACTATGGTTAGACACGGTAATGATTTAGCTTTTAATGAAATTGTTAACAGATATTCAAGTTTAATAAAAACAAAAAGTTTTCAGTATTCTGCTGAAAATCTTGATGGCGATGATTTTTTTCAAGAAGGTACTTTAAGTCTTTTAAATGCAGTAAAGTCATACCACCCTGATTCTGATACATCATTTAAAACATATGCTGGTATTTGTATAGAAAGAAAATTCATTTCTTTAATTAAATATGGAAACAGAAAAAAACGTATGCCACAAGAAAATATAGTTTCTCTTAATTCCGTTGGTGAGGAAAAATTATCTAACGCCATCGAAAAAAATTCAGATCCTATAGACTTATTAATAGAAAAAGAGCTTTTATCTTTTAAAAAAGAACAGATAAAAAATATTTTATCTCCACTTGAGTACAAAGTTTTTTCATTGCATATTGTGGGATATAGATATAAAAGAATATCAAAAATTTTGAATATTTCTTTAAAAGCTGTTGATAATTCAATACAGCGGGTTAAAAATAAACTTAGAAGTCTTGAAAATCTGTAAACTCAAAACCAAAAATCATGCCCAAGTAGCTTATGAGCAGAGCGTTGATAAATCAAAGGTGTCGGTGCAACTCCGTCCTGGGGCAAATATTTTATAATCCAAAGCGAGGTAAAACAAATGTACGAAGACAAAACTCTTATCTGCAAAGAATGTGGCTCAGAATTCATTTTCACTGCCGGTGAACAAGAATTCTTTGCATCAAAAGGTTTCGTAAACGAACCACAAAGATGCAAAAACTGCCGCGATGCACGTAAAAATGCATCCAGATCGGACCGCGAGACATTTACAGCACAATGTGCTTCATGCGGTAAAGAAGCAAAAGTTCCTTTTAGGCCACGTGAAGACAGACCAGTTTATTGCAGCGAATGCTTTGCAAAAATGAGAGAAGAAGCATAAATTAATAAGCTTGGTAAAACCCCGGGGGGTCCCGGGGTTTTTTATGTAAAATTTTTTTAAAAAGCAGGAGAAAAAAATGATTAATATTACAAAAGATTCACTTATTGGAGATGTTTTGACTCAAGACCCTTCTACGGCTGAATTTTTTTTAGAAATAGGGATGCACTGTTTAGGTTGCCCTGCATCTAAAAATGAAACAATAGAACAAGCCTGCGCTGTTCACGGTGTTGACCCAAATACATTAATAGATAGGATCAACAATCACTTAGCAGAATAAAATTACTAACCGCTGAAGGATTACTCTTTGGCGGTATAATTTTAGTAATGAAGAGGAATATTATGAAAATATTTAAAAAAATATTTGTTTTGATATTTTTAAATATGTTTTGTATTTCAAACAGCACAAATGCTTCGTCACCAGACTCATTTAAAATAGTTCTAGACGCGGGCCACGGTGCAGCAGATTTAGGCTGTGCGAAAAACCGTGCAAGTGGAGAAGATGAAGATACATCAATACGAGCCTATCCACATCCATCTAATAGCTCGCTTTTTGTACGAGAATATAGATATAACAAAAAGTGGGTAAATGAGAGAAGTACAAATTTAAAAATAGCGTTTTACCTTAAGGAAGAGTTGCAAAAATACAAAACTTTAGAAGGCAATGAAGTAAAGGTTTTTTTAACAAGAACCACAAATGAAGAAAATCCAGCTCTTTTTGACCGTGTTAATTTAGGAAAACAATTAGCTGCAAATGTCGTAATCTCCTTGCACAACAATGCATCTGGAAACTACTCCAGAAAAGCGCGTGGGGCAATGGTTTTAGTAACCTCTTCAAAGTCAGATGCAAGAAGTGAATTTAAAACTGAAGATAGTAAACTATACTTAGAGGAAGAAAGCCTTGCAAATTCCATTTTAAAAGAGCTCGAAAAAATAGGAATATCAAGAGCTACAACAAGTGGAGAAACATTAACAAAAGGTGGAACATTACCCATAACACCTGGGCAAATAAGTTTAGAAAATGGTCTATTAAGGCGTTTTTCTGAAGATACAGATAAATATCCAAATGGGCAACTTTCTGATTTTTATAAAATAATCAGAGCCGGAGTTAATTTAGGGATTCCAGCGATAATAGTGGAACATGCTTATTTTGATAACGAAGTTGATTATAAAAATTTTTTGAGTACAGATAAAAGCTTAAAGGCATTAGCAAAAGCAGATGCAAAAGGGATAGCCAATTTTTATAGATTACAAAAGCAACAAAAAATCTAAATTAGCTCCATTAAATACGATCATTCCTTTTAAAGGCAAAGCTTAATATGCTTTTTAAAATTGTAAATAGTTTTTCAAATATTTAACAAACATTTCCATGTATACTGTTGGGAATTAACTTTAAATTTAGGGTTGGGTGTATGTAGGTGATTTTATGAAAAGCCAGCCATTTTTTTCTCTAGATCCAAGACTTTCTGTTTGCGCCAGCATGATAAGAGCCGGTGCAAATATTGTTGACGTTGGAACTGATCATGCGTATTTACCTATTTATCTTGCTAAAAATAAACTTATAAATCATGCTATTGCCTCGGATTTAAGGCCAAGGCCCCTTTTAAATGCTAAAAAAAATATAGAAAAATATCATCTTTCTGATATTATTGAAACTAGATTATCTGACGGCCTTAATGAAATAAATAAAGATAAAGCTGATGACATAATAATAGCCGGCATGGGAGGAGAAGTCATTTCTTCTATTATCGCCGGTGCTTTTTGGCTTAAAGATAGCTCTAAGCACTTAATTTTGCAACCTATGACAAAAGATGAAACTCTGCGAAACTTTTTAAAAAGTGAAAATTACTTGATAGAGAAAGAAATTGCTGTTATATCGTCTAATAAAGTTTACTCTGTTATGCTAGTTAAATTCACTAAAGAAAGTTTTTCGGTTGATAATCTATATTCTTATATTGGAAAACTTAGTGAAAACATTACACCCAGCACTATTGTATATATTTCTCAAAAAATAAAAAGTCTTAAGCAGCAAATTTACGGCCTAAACTTAGAAGAAAATTTATCAAAGGCTAAAGATTTAACTAATATCGTAGATTTACTAAAAAAATTGATTGAGGTGTAAAATAATGCCTTTAGTAAAAGATATTTATAATTACTTAGATCAGTTATATCCATTTAATTTAGCTATTGATTTTGATAATGTCGGGATTTTAGTTGGCGACGGAAATAAAAAAGTAACCAGATCTATTTGTTGCCTAGACGTGATGCCGGACGTAATAGATGAAGCTAAAAATCTAGGTGTAAACCTTATTATTAGCCACCACCCAGTAATATTTGACCCAATTAAAAATTTAAAGCCTTTTGATATTGTCTATCAGCTTGTAGCTGCTAAAATAAATGTTATTTGTGCTCATACAAACCTTGATATTGCACCCGGTGGAGTAAATTCTTGCCTTGCCGAAAAATTGGAGCTTAAAAATTTAGAAGTCTTATCTCATTTAGAAAATAATAGCGATCATAATGTAGGATTAGGTCTAGTTGGCACACTTGAAAATTCACTTTCTTCTTTTGAATTTGCTAAATATATAAAAGAAAAACTTCATTGTAATGGACTTAAATACACAAATACTTTGGACAAAAAAATATCTCGAGTGGCTGTTGGGTCTGGTGCTTGTGGAAACTTAATTAACGATGTAATATTTAAAAAGGCTGATGCCTTTGTTGCCGGGGAAATAAAACACCACGAAATTCTTTTGGCTTTACAAAACAATATCGTAGTTGTTGATGTTGGCCATTTTAAGTCTGAAGACGTTGTAGTATTGCCACTTGTTAAGGTTTTGCAAGAAAAATTTCCTTCAATAGAGTTTCTAAAGTCGACTACTTGTACTGATAAAATAAAATATATTTAAATTTTACAAATAGAACATTAATAAATTTTTTGTCTCAACCTTAACTTTTAAAAAGCAGAGATAGGAGGGAAAGTTATGGGCCTTGATGGAATCTTTTTGAAATGTGTAAAAAATGAAATTGAAAAAGCAGTGTTAGGAGCTAGAATTGATAAAATTTATCAACCTAACAAAGAAGAGTTTATTTTTTCTCTTAGGACCAGAGCTGAACTTTTTAAGCTTTTAATTTCTTCTAGGGCCAATAGCCCTAGAATTCATTTTACTAAACATAATTTAGAAAACCCGGCTACCCCACCTATGTTGTGCATGCTGTTTAGAAAAAAACTTTCTGGCGCAAAATTAGTTTCAATACGCCAGACCGGTTTTGAAAGAGCGTTATATTTAGATTTTGATGCTATGAATGAACTTGGCGAAAAGGCAAGGATCACTTTAGCTGTTGAAATAATGGGGAAATATAGCAACGTTATATTAATTGACCAAAACGGCATAATAATTGATGCACTAAAACGAGTGGACTTTGAAAAGTCTTCAAAGCGCCAAATTATGCCCGGGCTAAAATATAAAGAGCCACCTGCCCAAGATAAATTATGTTTATTAAGCAACCCTATTGAGGAAATAATGCAAAGAATTTTAGCATCATCAAAAGATACACTGTCTGATGCTCTGCTTTCTTGTGTACAGGGTGTTTCCCCCACTGTTTGCAAAGAAATAGAATATAAAGTTTGTACTAATGAAGTCATAGCAACAACTTGCCTTTCAAATGATCAAAAGGACAAATTGCAATCTGCCTTAATTAATATGGCTAATTTAATAAATACCAATAATACTAAGCCTTTTTTGATTTTAAATAAATTTAAAGAACCACTAGATTTTTCCTTTTTGGAAATCTCACAATATAAAAATGACGATTCTTTAATTTTATATGAGAGCTTTTCAAGTCTTTTAGACGACTTTTATTATGAAAAAGATAAAACTGAAAGAATGAAAGTTAAAAGTCAAAATCTAACAAAAAATTTGCAAAATATTAAATCTCGTCTTTCACGAAAAATTAAATTGCAAAAAAATGAATTAGATGAGTGTAAAGATAAAGAGCAGTTTAAAATTTGTGGCGATCTGTTAACTGCAAATTTATATAAAATAAAAAAAGGCGAACAGAAAATTATACTTAAAAACTTCTATTCTCCTAACTTAAATGAAATTGAAATAAAACTAGATCCAAAATTAAATGGTATTCAAAATGCCCAAAAGTATTATAAAAGTTATAAAAAAGCTAAAACAGCTGAAACTTTTTTAAACCAGCAAATTGAAAAGGCTCAAAATGAGTTAATTTATATTGATGCTGTCTTATATGAAATTAGCACTGCTGAAACCGAAATTGACCTAAATGAAATAAAACAAGAACTCGTAGATGAGGGTTATATTAAAAAGAAAAACCATATAAAAAAGGCTGCAAAAATTCTACAACCACTAAACTTTGTTTCCAGTGATGGTTTTACAATTTTAGTAGGCCGCAACAACTTGCAAAATGATAAGCTAACTTTAAAGCAAGCTAACAAGAAAGATATGTGGCTTCACGTAAAAGATATGCCCGGATCTCACACAATAATTGTTTTAGAAAATAAAAGCCTTAGTCAAACGGCTCTTATGCAAGCTGCTACTTTAGCTGCATTTCACAGTAAAGCTGCTGAATCTTCTAATATACCTGTAGATTATACCCTTGTAAAATATGTAAAAAAACCTTCAGGAGCAAAGCCCGGTATGGTTACCTACTCTAATTATAAAACTATATATGTAAAGCCCTGCTCTAATATTAAAAATTTTACAATATGAAAAAAGTAAAATTATGTAGTATGCTACTTGACACGCTACTATATGTAGTGGTATACTTTGCTTACATTTCCAAAAGGGCACTATATGTTGTGCGCTACAAGGAGGAATTATTATGATTAATATTATTGTTAAAAGAGATGGGCGACTAGCTATATTCAATGTTGATAAGATATCAGATGCTATTTTTAAAGCCGCCAAAAATATGGGTGGTAACGATAAAGAACTCGCTAAATCTTTAGCTAGACAAGTTTTGTCAATTTTGGAAAATGAACCTAAACAAGATAATATAACCGTTGAACACGTTCAAGATATTGTTGAAAAGGTTTTAATTGAAAATGGTCATGCTAAAACCGCTAAAGAATACATATTACATCGCGCTGACCGTACTCGTGTTAGAGAAATGAATACTCGCCTTATGAAAATTTACGAGGGGCTTACTTATAAAGAAGCCAAAGAGAACGATGTAAAAAGGGAAAATGCCAATATAGACGGCGATACTGCTATGGGCACTATGCTTAAATACGGTTCTGAAGGCGCAAAACAATTTTATGAGATGTATATACTTGATCCTAAATTTGCAAAAGCCCACGCAAATGGCGACATTCACATACATGACCTTGACTTTTTAACTCTAACTACAACCTGCTGCCAAATAGATTTAAATAGGTTGTTCACTAATGGTTTTTCAACAGGCCATGGATTTTTAAGAGAACCTAACGATATTATGAGTTATGCAGCCCTTGCTTGCATTGCTATTCAAGCAAACCAGAATGATCAACATGGTGGTCAAAGCATTCCAAACTTTGATTATGATTTATCAAATGGTGTTGCTAAGACTTATAAGCGTACTTATCGTCAAAATTTAGCACGTGCACTTGAATTATTAACAGACGTTGAAGACGCAGAAATCTTTTCAAAGTATCTTACAAACAAGGCTGAGGAAACAAGCGGATCTACAGCTTCCTTGGAAGAATGCTCTGACTATAGTAATGCTGAATGTGAAATTTTATCTAAAGAATTTAATGAAACCATTGCAAAAAAAATTCAAAAGTTTGCAAGAGAACATGCCAAAAAAGAGACAAACAGGGCAACTTATCAAGCCATGGAAGCTTTTATTCACAATTTAAATACCATGCACTCAAGAGCAGGCGCACAAGTACCTTTTAGTTCTATAAATTATGGAACAGATACTAGCCCGGAAGGTCGACTTATTATAAAAAATATTTTATTGGCGACTGAATCTGGTCTTGGCAATTGTGAAACTCCTATTTTCCCAATTCATATATTTAAAGTTAAAGAGGGAATAAATTATAATCCTGAAGATCCAAATTATGATTTATTTAAACTCGCTTGCAGAGTAAGCTCTAAACGTTTGTTTCCAAACTTTTCATTTCTCGATGCACCATTTAATTCACAATACTATGTTAAAGGAAAGCCCGAAACTGAAATAGCTTATATGGGCTGCAGGACTCGTGTTGTCGCAAATCACTTTGATCCAACACGTGAAATTGTAACAGGTCGCGGCAATTTAAGCTTCACTTCAATTAACCTGCCAAGAATTGCAATAAAAAGTAAGGGAAATATTGAAGCATTCTACAAAGATTTAGACGAAAAAATAGATTTAGTTATAGATCAACTCTTAGCTAGGTTTGAACTTCAAGCTGTTAAAAAAGTTAGAAATTATCCATTTTTAATGGGTCAAGGTGTATGGATAGATTCCGATAAACTTGGACCTGATGAAAATATTCGTGAAATTTTAAAGCACGGTACTTTAACCATGGGATTTATCGGCCTTGCTGAAAGTTTAAAAGCTTTAACTGGCAAACACCATGGCGAAAGTGAAGAATCTCAAAAACTTGGACTTGAAATTATCTCTCATATGAGAAAACGTATGGATGAAGCAACCCAAAAATATAATATGAATTTTTCACTTATTGCAACACCCGCAGAAGGTCTTTCTGGAAGATTTGTAAAACTTGACGCTAAAGAATTCTGTGTTATTCCTGGCATTACCGATAGAGAATATTATACAAACTCATTCCATATTCCTGTTTACCATAAAATATCATCTTGGGATAAAATACAACTAGAAGCACCATACCACGCCCTTACAAATGGTGGTCATATTTCATATATAGAACTTGACGGCGACCCTACAAATAACTTAGAAGCTTTTGAACAGATTGTTCGTTGTATGAAGGAATCCGGAATCGGTTATGGCTCTATAAATCACCCTGTTGATAGAGACCCGGCTTGTGGTTTTACCGGCACAATTAATGATGTTTGTCCAAAATGTGGAAGATCTGAAAACGATGGTGGACCAAAATTTGAAAGGATTCGAAGAATTACAGGTTACTTAGTTGGTACAATAGATCGTTTTAATAATGCAAAACAGGCAGAAGTTAGGGATAGAGTTAAACACTCCATTAACTCTGGAAATAACCTTGATTAGAGGTAGAACTTATGCATAAAATAAGACTATCTGGGTTAATTGAAGAATCAATCGTAGACGGGCCCGGGCTTCGATTTGTTATTTTTTCGCAGGGCTGTCCACACAGATGTAAAGGCTGCCACAACCCTCAAACATTTGACCCTGAGGCGGGTTATGATCAAAATATATTTGACATCATTGAAAAAATAAAGAAAAACCCACTTCTTTCAGGCGTCACTTTTTCTGGTGGAGAACCATTTTTACAAGCCGAAGCTTTTTCAGAAATAGCAAAAAGGTCTCATGAAATGGGCCTTAGCGTTATGTCATATACAGGGTACTTATTTGAAGACCTAAAAAAAGGATTTGATGCAAATCCTCATTGGAAAAAACTTCTTAAAAATGTTGACATTTTAGTCGATGGTCCATTTGAAATTGAGAAAAAAAATTTGCTTTTAAAATTTCGTGGTTCCGAAAATCAAAGAATTATTGATGTGAAAAAATCATTAGAAACTGAATCTCCAATTTTTATCGACCAACCACAACCTTTTGTCTAATGGGTGTGGTTGGCCGATATTTTAATACTATAAAAAATTGTAAATAAATTTAATTTTTTCATTTGTAATTGTAAATATTTTCCTTTGTGGTATACTAAATACAGTATTTGTAAAAACTTTACTTTAAATCTATAAAGGAGCATTTTCAAATGAAAAAAACACTATCGAGCCTTCTAATTCTCACTATACTGATATGTTCAACTGGAGCACTCACAGCTTCTGCCCAAACGCCCGATGCAAACATTACAGACTCCTCGTCACTTTCACAGACATTAGATCTAATTCCTCCACACGAAAACCCTAAAATTCCAACTGTAAGTAGCGATAATATATTTGATAATCTTATGATACTTTTTGCTATTAGTGGGGGCGCTGCGCTTTGTTCTGCGCTTTGCACCGCTTTTCTTTGTATTGCAGCTATACGTTCTGCTTTTATTCGTAATATTATTGCCCCTAATCGCTATAATTATTTTCCACAAAGTGAAACACACAACAACTTGGTTTGATGCTAAAAACCCTCCGGAAATCATCCGGAGGGTTTTTTATGCGAGTCTATTCATAACCCCCCCTTGGCATATTTGAGTAAATTACTAAATCAATTTATTAAAAAAGTATTAATAATATACGAATTTGCCTTATAATTCCAAATTAGAATCATAAACTTCACATCTCATGATAAAATTATTAGGGTTAATTTTAGGATTTTTAAATACCATAAGTTAAAAATCTAATTTAGGAGAAAAACAAATGAAAAAATTATTATCATGTATTTTAATTGGAGCTATGTTAGTAAGTTCTATGTGTACGTTTTCAACCTTTGCCTATGGCTCGAAAAGTTCTTATACCAAACCTAGAACCGTAGCTACCACTGCAAGCAATAACCATAAAAGCAAAGAAACTTCCACCAAAGCAAAGTCTCAAAAACCAGCTTCAAAGTCCTTTTGGAGTAATGAGTCGCTTGTAGAAGGTGTAAAAGGCGCTGCATCTATTATTATCGTTGGAGGTGGCCTTGCGGGTATTTCTGCAATTGCTTCTACATTACTAGATTTCCCCCTAGTACCTGTTGTCACTGGTATTGCAGCTGTTACTGGTGTTTCGGCTTCTGTTGTTTGTCTTAGTGGCGTTGCCATGGCTATTACAGGTGCCAACCCCTTCAGACTTTTTATGAATATTGCTACCGCTAACCATGTTGTTTCCTTTGCACACCATACTTTAGAAGTCGTTAGGCTTGCTCAAGACATTTACAATCGACCTAAAAAATAATTAAATAAATAGGAGGAAAATAAAATGAAAAAAATATTATCTTGTATTCTAACCGGAGCTATGTTAATAAGTTCCATGGGTGCCATTTCAATTTTTGCCGATGGCTCAAAAACTGAAAATACACAATCCCAAACCCTAGTAGTCACTGAAAATGTTTACAATAAGAACCAAGAGGCTTCTGCTAAAACTCAATCTCAACAACCTGCTTCAAAGACTTCCTGGCCACTTCAAGCTGCTCGAGTGGCTCATGTAGCTATTGATGCGGTGTGTCTTATATTAGCAAGCTGTATCTGCATTGCCAAGCTTTCTAATTTTGCTTTAGGTACCTCTTTAACTATTGTTTCAGATAAGGTTGATGATTTTGGTTTATTTACTGGCTTAATGATTTTAACAAATAGACTTAGGTCTTGTTCCAAATAATAATCTCGAACTTCACCAAATTTTCTTCACGCTCTGGCTGGTTATATTATTGCACGTCAGATGTAATTTAATTAAATATAAAAACCCCTCCAGAGCATATCTGGAGGGGTTTTTAGCTAACATTTTAACCTATCAAGTTTCTAGCTCTTTTTCAACCATTGCAAGTTTTACACATAAACAAAATAGTTGCATCGCCATATCAAGCTCTGAAATGCTTGGATATGACGGTGCTATTCTTATATTACTGTCGTCATAATCGTGCCCCTTCGGATAAGTCGCGCCAGCTGGAGTTAATACAAGCCCAGCCTCTTTACATAGGCTAACCACCCTTTTAGCACAGCCATTCACCACATTAACACTGACAAAATACCCACCTTTGGGTTCATTCCAAGTTACAAGCTTACTTTCAGCAAACTCTTTTTGCAAATGACCTAAAACCACATCAAATTTAGGTTCTAAAATTTTTCTGTGCTTTTCCATATGCCCTAAAATATTATTAAAATCTTTTAAGAATTTTACATGCCTCAATTGATTTAATTTATCATAACCTATTGTTTGAATAGAATACTTTTTTCTTAAGATTTCCAAATTTGACCCTGATGCACCCAGTGCTGCAACCCCTGCTCCCGGAAACGTAATTTTAGAAGTAGAACAAAAAATTATTGGTAGGTTTTCATTATTATACTTTTTACTCTCCTCCATTATATTTAAAAGGTTTTCACCTTCATCTCTTATATCATGGATTGCGTAGGCATTATCCCAAAATATTTTAAAATCAGATGCTTTTGGTTTTAATGCTGCAAGTCGCCTAACAGTTTCATCCGAATATGTTATTCCTTGCGGATTTGAATACTTAGGCACACACCAAATCCCTTTTACTTTTTCATCAGTTGAAACAAAATGCTCTATCATATCCATATCAGGGCCAGTTTTAGTCATCGGCACTACAACTGGCTCTATATTAAAGTACTCTAAAATTGCAAAATGCCGATCATACCCAGGGCTTGGGCACAAAAATTTTATTTTACCTTGTTTTATCCATGGGTCATTTTCATTTACACCGCTAAACATAAAACACGATATTGTATCGAACATCATATTAAGGCTAGAATTGCCTCCAACTATTATGCTCTCAGAAGACATACCTAAAATATCAGAAAACAACTTCTTAGCTTCTGGTATCCCATCAACCACACCATAGTTGCAACAGTCCACTCCATTTGCAGCCTTACAGTCTGATTCACTCGTAATGATATCTAACATATCCTTTGATAAATTTATTTGCTCCTTGCAGGGCTTTCCTCGAGACATATCTAAATTTAATCCATATGATTTAAACTTTTCATAATCATTTTTTAGTCTTAGTTCCAACATTCTAAGCCACAACCTTTTTGTCGACAAATAATCTGTTAATTCTCCGCTTTTTTCTGCACAATAAAATACTTCAGTACCAAAATCATTGCTTTTGGGTAAAAATTCCTCGTAGTTTAATGCAAATCCCGCAGCTGATACCCCAGGTCCAAAAAAAGACAAACTCAGAATAGTTGAAATAAATCGCTTTACTAAGTTCATTATAGTACTCCTTCAGGACTTTCTTAGTCGTTTCTTCACATTATAGAAGCTCAAATAAGGAGTTATAACCACAAAAGCTAAAAACTAAAACTCTGCAACACCTGTTGTTCTTGGGAATGGCAGCACATCTCGTATATTTTGAATTCCTGTCAAATACATAATAAGCCTTTCAAAGCCAAGGCCAAACCCTGAATGAGTAGCAGTGCCATAACGCCGAAGGTCTAAATACCACCAGTAATCTTCTTCATTAAGTTTCAATTCTTCCATTCTAGCAAGAATTTTATCGAGCCTCTCTTCGCGCTGACTGCCCCCTATAATTTCGCCAATACCTGGTACAAGTAAATCCATTGCCGCTACTGTTTTGCCATCTTCATTTTCACGCATGTAAAAAGATTTTATTTCTTTAGGATAATTAATTACAAATAAAGGTTTTTTATATATTTGTTCAGTTAAATACCTTTCGTGCTCTGTTTGTAAATCTATTCCCCAAGAAACTTTATACTCAAAGTTTTCGTTATTCTTTTCTAAAATCTCAATAGCGTCAGTATATGTAACCACTCCAAAATCAGACGTTACTATGCTTGACAGGCGTTCAATTAAATCTTTATCAAAAAACTCATTAAAAAACTTCATGTCTTCAGAGCAATTTTCTAAAACATAATTTATAATGAATTTAATCATTTTTTCTGCTATTTCTCTATTGTCTGCTAAATCTGCAAATGCCATTTCAGGTTCTATCATCCAAAATTCTGCTGCATGCCTTTGGGTATACGATTTCTCGGCTCTAAAGGTTGGACCAAATGTGTAAATTTTACCTAAGGCCATTGCCATACATTCACCTTCTAATTGACCTGAAACCGTAAGAGATGTATGTTTTTGAAAGAAATCTTTAGAAAAATCTACTTTCCCATCCTCTTTTTTCGGAAGCTCATCAAGTTCAAGCGCACTTACAGTAAACATTTCGCCAGCACCTTCACAGTCACTTCCTGTAATAATTGGTGTATGTGCATAGACAAATCCGTTTTCATTAAAAAATTTATGTATAGCAAAAGCTGCCGCTGACCTTACCCTAAATGCTGCACCAAAAGTATTGGTTCTAGGTCTTAAATGAGCTATAGTTCTTAAATATTCCATTGTATGCCGCTTTTTTTGAAGTGGGTAATCACTAGTGGATTCGCCTTCTATAATTACTTTTTTTGCTTTTATTTCAAATGGCTGTTTTGCATCCGGTGTCTCTTCAAGTATCCCTTCAACACAAATTGAAGCACCAACATTTAACTTTGAAACGTCTTTAAAATTTTCTAAATTTTCTTCTAAAAAAACTACCTGAACCCCTTTAAAATAACTTCCATCATTTAAATCTATAAACCCTAAAACTTTAGAGTTTCGAATCGTTTTTACCCACCCACAAATTGTAACATTCTTGTTCGAATACAAACTCACATTTTTATATAAGCTTGATATTTCAGTTCTTTTCATACTTTAAGCATGGATAATAACCCTAAAATTTAAGGTAACACCCACACGGTTTCCCACCCTTCTTTACTTAAATCTATTTTTCATTATAAATAAAAATTTATTGGTGGTCAACTAAATTTGATATGTTTTATTTTTAACAAAATATCAGTTGATTAATTCTTGACTTTTGGACTTTTTCGCTATATAATTATAACAATATATTTAAATACGTTTGTATAATTTTAATATTTGTAAAAATTTTAAAAAATATTAAGCAACAGCACCTTCTTGTGTATCTAGAAGATATTTGACAATTGTGCTTTTGAACTATTATAATTTAAACATTGCTTAAATTGCTTAAATAGAAAGGGGATATTACTATGGAAATTTTAAAAACCAATGGTCTTACAAAAATTTACGGAAAAAAAGCTGCCGTTTCAAATCTAAATATGAATATTAACAAAGGTGATATATATGGATTTATTGGAAAAAACGGTGCTGGAAAAACTACTCTTATAAAGATGGTTGTCGGATTAGCTGCTCCAACTAGTGGGGAAATTACTTTATTTGGAAGCCGCAATTTGGGAAAAGGCAGGCGAAATATTGGAACCGTTATTGAAGCTCCGGCATTTGCGCCAAACCTTAGTGCCAGAAAAAATATGTACATTCAGTGGCAACTTTTAGATAGCAAAAATGAATCCATAATTGATGAGACTTTAAAATTAGTTGGACTTGATAATGTTGGAAAGAAAAAAGTTAAGAACTTTTCTTTGGGAATGAAGCAACGTCTTGGCATTGCCATGACGCTAATGGGGGAACCTGAATTTTTAATTCTTGATGAACCGGTTAACGGTTTAGATCCTGAAGGCATAATTGAAGTTCGCGAACTTTTATTAAAACTCAACCATGAAAAAGGATTAACTATTCTTATATCTAGCCATTTATTAAGCGAATTGTCACGGCTTGCTACACGTTATGGAATAATAAATGATGGCGTTTTAATAGATGAGTTATCTGTAGAAGAGTTGGAAAAACGTTGCAAATCCAGTCTTAAAATAAAGGTTAATGATGTAGAAAAAGCTTGTGAAGTTATAAAAACACAGTTAAACACAGAAAACTATAAAATCTTGGACGATAATACTATTGAGCTTTTTGATCATTTAGATGAATCTGGTATTGTTAACTCCATTTTAGCAAAAAATGATATTATTATAAATTCTATTTCTACTACAAAATCAGATCTTGAAAGTTACTTTATGAAAGTAATAGGAGGTAATAAAGATGAGTAAATTATTAAAAGTAGACTTTTATAAAATGTTTAAAACTAAATCCTTTTATATTATAGGGATTATATTACTCTCATTTACAACTTTAATCGCTATCACTACTTCCCTCTTGTGTGTTGACGCATATCAAAACATTGGGAATTTTACATCCGATTTGGGTGAAACTGCTATAGATGCTAGTGTTATTTTCCCCGGCATATTTTCAACAATCGCATCTACTCTAAGTAGTATTGTTACTTATACGTCAATATTTATGATAATGTTTATGTGTTCTGAATTTTCATATGGAACCATAAAAAATATTGCTTCAAAAGGATATCGCCGTGAAAGTATCTATCTTTCAAAATTCATTTGTGGTATTGCTTGTACATTTATTTACACTGCTGTAGTTGTTGTAGCTAATTTAGTTGTCGCCGTCATCATAGTTGGTAATAAAATTCCACACTATTTTGATTTACCAAGTCAATTTTTTACATCAATTTCATTAACATTACTTTTACTAATATCTTATATTTCCTTGGCTTTAATGATAGCATCTCTCATAAGAGGCAACGGGGCCTCTATTGGTGCATTTTTCGTGTTAAGTATACTTACCCCTATATTATTGCCTAAAGCTGATGAACTCCTTAAAAATGTAATTGAAACTGATTTTACAATCAGTAAATATAGTCTATCTACTTGCTTATTACAAGTTACTGGCGCTGATTTAACCAAAGCATTCAATGGAAATGATTTAACTAGATTTATTTGCGTAGCCGTTGGATTTTTAGTTGTAACTAGTACAGTTGGAATTTACTTCTTTAGAAAACGCGATCTGTAAATCAAAATAAGTTTACAAAAAAGGGAAGCGCAAATTGCGCTTCTTTTTTTCTTAACATTTATTAACATCTTATTCTAAAAAAGTTTAAATACCCAAATTATTAATCCGTACACAACCGACGCAGTTATTCCAAAAACTAAAACTGGCCCTGCTATAGTAAACATTTTTGCGCCAATTCCCATAACGTGTCCTTCACTTTTAAATTCAATAGCGGGTGCAACAATAGAATTTGAAAACCCCGTAATTGGCACTAAAGTTCCGGCACCCGCATACTTTGCTATATTATCATATACTCTAATTGCCGTTAAAAATGCACCCAAAAAGACTAATGTAACCGAAACACCTGCTCTAGCTGATTTTAAATCTAATCCCATGCTTTGGTACCAAGCCATAAGAAACTGCCCTATAGTACAAATTATTCCTCCTGAAATAAATGCCCAGGTCATATTTTTTGCACTTTTAGAGCTAGGCGAAGCTTTATCTGACATGTTTGAATATTCTTCTTTTGTAGTTTTCAATATCTACACTTCCTCTCTAAAAGTATTTTTTCAAATAAAAAAAATTATATTCAAAAAAGTAAAATTCCTTTCCTGTTTTTTTAACACTATTTTTTAAAAAAATTTAAATTTTTTTAAAAAAGTACTTGATTTTAATTTTTTGTTGTGATATACTAATGATGTTGGTGTTAATGACATTGAGGGTCCACCCGTTCCCATACCGAACACGGAAGTTAAGCTCAATGATGCCGAAGATACTTGGCTGGTAACGGCCTGGGAAAATAGGAAGATGCCAACTTTTTTTATTTTAAAAATACTTTCTCCCGTCTCTTTTTTGAGGCGGGAGATTTTTATTTTAGCTCAAAATACTTTTTAAAATGTTAATTGCTCATCCGGCAGCTTAGCTTTAGTAGGTAAAAATCCTCTAGACGGTAAATTTTTTGCTCTGTATCTTTCTGGGCCTTCAAGTTTGCCTTTTTCATATTCAGAAACTGACACTAACCTTTGCCCTTTTGCAAAGCCCATAATTGATATGCCCTGGGTAGTTTTCGATGATTTGAGTGAAACTTTGCCTGAGTTTACAAGTAGCTTTTTACCTACATTTGAAACCAATAAATAATCCTTTTCTGCAAGTGAATAATAACATGTAACTAACTTAAATTTGTCAAAATAAGCACTAACTAATTTTTTTCGATTTGTTTTTGTTTCATAAGATGATAACTTAACTTTTGCCACTTTCCCGTTTTCAAAGAAAAACAACATAAATCCAGAATAATCTTTTGTAACGACCATATAAATTGGCATTTCTCCATCGTCCATATTTAACTTGGCTGGAATAAAATCGCCCAACACACTAGCTTTACTATCATTAAAGTCTGAAACTTTGGTCTTATAAACATTACTTTTGTTTGTAAAAAATAATAATTCAAAGTTGTTATTGGTTTCAATATGCTGGCTGATTTTATCATTATCTTTTAATTTATGCTCAAAACTCATCCTTAAAGATTGCGGAGTTATCTTTTTAAAGTAGCCTTGCTCTGTTAGAAATAAATTAACAGCATAATCTGGCACTTCATCAAAAATTTCTTCTTTTGAAATTTCATGATTATAAATTAACATTGTATTTCTTTTTTGACCATATTTTTCAGAAACCCTCGACAGCTCTTCTATTATAATTTCTTTTATCCTTTGGTCACTTTTAAATATCTCTTCTAAAACTGCAACGTCCTTTTCAAGATCACTTATTTCATTTATGCGTTTCACTAAATATTCACGGTTTAAATGCCGAAGTTTAATCTCTGCAACATATTCAGCTTGTTTTTCATCTATGTTAAATCCGGCCATTAAATTTGGAATAACATTTATTTCGTCTACTGTATTTCTAATTATTTCAATAGCTTTATCTATATCTAATAATATCTTCTTAAGCGCGCTTAAAAGATGCAATTTCCCTCTTTTTTTGTTTAAATCAAAATAAGTTCTGCGCTTAACACACTCGACTCTAAAAGCTATCCATTCTAAAAGCAATTCTTTTACACCTAAAACTTTTGGAGAAGTTCCTATCAGTACATTAAAATTGCAAGAAAAAGTATCCTCAAGCGGTGTAAACCGAAAAAGTTTTTGCATTAATTTTTCAGGGTCAATTCCTCTTTTTAAATCTATTGTTACTTTAAGCCCATCAATTCCTGTCTCATCGCGTATATCATTAATTTCTTTAATCGTATTCTTCTTGACAAGCTCTATCACTTTTTCAATTATTGCTTCCGATGTTGTCGTTGGGGGAATGCTATTTATGTCTATACAATTGGCGGCTTTATCATAAGTATAGCGAGCTCGAATTTTAATGCCACCGCGACCTGTTTTGTAAATGTTTTCTAGCACCTGTTTATCGTAAATAAGATTTCCTCCACCAGGAAAATCTGGAGCTATAAGTGTACTAGATATATCGTGCTCCGGGTCTTTAATTAGCATAGCAGTTGTTTTACAAATTTCGTTTAAATTAAAAGGGCAAATTGAACTAGCCATACCAACTGCAATTCCTGTATTAGCATTAACTAAAACCGACGGAAAAGTCGCCGGCAATAGCGTTGGCTCTTTTTGAGTATTGTCATAATTATCAACAAAATCAACCGTATCTTTTTCAATGTCGCTAAACAATTCTGATGAAATCTCACTAAGTTTTGCTTCCGTATATCTAGACGCAGCACAGGCCATATCTCTAGAATAAAACTTACCGAAATTTCCTTTTGAATCAACATATGGATGTAAAAGCGCCTCATAGCCGCGGCTAAGTCTTACCATTGTATCATAAATAGCACTATCACCATGCGGATTTAATTTCATCGTTTGGCCTACAATATTTGCAGATTTAGTTCGCACTTTATCTAAAAGTCCCATCTTGTACATCGTAAATAGCAATTTTCTGTGTGACGGCTTAAATCCATCAATTTCTGGTATTGCACGCGACAAAATAACGCTCATAGCGTAAGGCATATAGTTTTGCTCAATTGTATCAACTATCTTTTGCTCAACTACTTCCCCAGCACCCTCAATTATTCCTTTCATTACACTTGGATCATAGCTTTCATTGGTTCGCGCTTTTTTATTAAAAGCCATTAATTCTAGCCTCCCTGCTAGTTATTCGTTGTCAGTATGTACTTGTAAACTTTTTCCTGCCGCATTCTTATGCATAAAATTTGTAAAGAGGCCCCGCGAAAGTGCCAGCAAAGACAGCGCGAAAGTGGGGCCACATGCAAATTTTTCTGCCATATATTATAACTTAATTTAAAAACTTAACTTACATCTACAGTATCCATATAAAGGTGCCCTTTTTCAACAATATATTCTTTTCGCCCAGTTATATTATCTCCCAATAAAATATCAAAAATCTCAGCCGTCTTTTGCGCATCTTGTGGCATAACCTTAACAAGTCTTCTGGTTTTTGGGTTCATTGTTGTAAGATTCATCATATCAGGCTCATTTTCTCCAAGCCCTTTAGAACGCTGAACTGTATACTTCCCATTACCTATTTTTTTAATGAACTTTTCTTTTTCTAATTCTGTATACGCAAAATAAGTTTCATTTTTAGCATTTATTTCATAAAGCGGAGATTCAGCTATAAAAACTTTGCCTTCAATAATCAGAGATGGTACCAGCCGATATATCATTGTTAAAACTAAAGTTCTTATTTGGAACCCATCTACGTCAGCATCGGTACAAATAATAATTTTATTCCATCTTAAAAGAGTTAAATTAAAATCTGCTAAATCGCGGTGCACTTTCGATTTTATTTCAACTCCGCACCCTAAAACTTTTATTAAATCAGTTATTATTTCACTCTTAAATATTTTCCCATAATCAGCCTTCAAGCAATTTAAAATTTTCCCACGAATTGGGATAATCGCTTGAAATGATGGATCTCTTGCCTGTTTACAGGCCCCTAAAGCCGAATCGCCTTCAACTATAAAAAGTTCTCTTTGAGCAACATCACGGCTTCTGCAATCCACAAATTTAGCTACCCTATTAGTTATATCCATATTGCTAATTAATTTCTTTTTTATGTTAAGACGTGTCCTCTCAGCATCCTCACGACTTCTTTTATTTATTAAAACTTGCAGAGCTACTTTTTCAGCTTCAACCGGGTTTTCAATAAAAAAGACCTCTAAATTATGTCGAAGCATTTTAGTCATCGCATCTTGTATGCCCTTGTTGGTAATAGATTTTTTAGTCTGGTTTTCATATGAAGTCACATTTGAAAACGAAGAAATAACTATAATAAGGCAATCTTCAACATCTGCAAAAGTAATGCGGCTTTCGTTTTTATTATACTTCCCGGCATTTTTAATATAGGAGTCAATTTCATTAACAAAAGCACTTTTAACAGCTTTTTCAGGCGCCCCACCATGCTCTAAGTAACTTGAATTGTGATAGTATTCCGTTAATTTAACTTTATTTGAAAAAGCTAAAGCTACATTTATTTTTGTTTTATATAAAGGCTTGTCCAAACGATCACGAACCTGCTTTTCGCTATGCCAAAGTAATATTGGGCTCATAGCATCTTCCCCAACAACTTCTTTTACGTGATCAGCTATCCCGTTTTTATAAACAAATACAGTTTCTAAGAATTCGCTACCCTCTTGTTTTCTGAAAACAAACTCAATTCCAGCATTAACTATAGCTTGTCTTTTCATCACATCTAAAAAATATTCTTCATTTACATTAATATCTGTAAATACTTCTAGGTCTGGTTTCCAGCGTATTTTAGTTGCTGTGTCTTTACCCGCATATGGTTCTTTTAAAAGGCCACCAACATTTTCTCCCTTTTCAAAACGTAATGTATACTTAAATCCATCACGCTTAATAACAGCATCCATATATTCAGAAGAATATTGTGTTGAGCAAAGCCCCAATCCATTCAGGCCTAGAGAATATTCATAGCTTTCAAGTTCATTATTATTATATTTACCACCCGCATAAAGTTCACAAAAAACCAGTTCCCAATTAAATTTCTTCTCTTTTGAATTATAGTCTACAGGGATACCTCTCCCATGATCTTCAACTTCAATTGAATTGTCTTCAAAAAGAGTCACGGTTATTTCTTTACCATGACCTTCTCTAGCTTCATCTATTGAATTGGATAAAATCTCAAATATAGAATGTTCACAGCCCTCTATACCATCAGAACCAAAAATAACCGCCGGACGCTTCCTTACCCTATCAGCTCCCTTAAGCGCTGATATACTATCATTTCCATATGTAGAAACTTTTGATTTCATGTTTTCATCTCCTTAGTAACAAAGTGTCCTAGCTACTCAACCTATAAAACGCTAAAACATTTTTAAAATCTATTTAACTATTGAAAAGGGAAAAGCATAGCCTTTCCCCTCTTTATCAAGATTTATTCTGTAATTTCAGGAATATCATTATCATTTAGATCTTCTGTTACTAATTGAGTACTATCTTGTGTCCCATCCATAATAGCCTTAAACTCTTCGCCACTGATTTTTTCACGCTTTAACAAAACTCTTGCAACCTCATGAAGTTTATCTATATTTTGTTTTAATATTTCTTCTGTCTTTTTATAACTTTGCAAAATGATAGAATGTATTTCTTCATCTATTTGAGCTGCTACCTTTTCAGAATAATTTTTAATGTGACCCATATCTCGCCCAATAAATACTTCCTCATTTTCAGATCCGTAAGAAACAGGCCCCAAAAGGTTACTCATTCCATATTTTTTTACCATCGAAGTTGCAATATCCGTTGCTCTTTTTATATCACTTGAAGCACCTGTTGAAATATCTCCAATTATAAGGGCTTCAGCAACTCTACCACCTAATAAAACAACTATATCTTCTTCCATTTCTGAACGAGATTTATAATTTCTATCCTCTGTTGGTAAAGACATTGTATAGCCACCAGCCATACCTCTTGGTATAATTGAAATTTGATGTACTTCATCTTGTGTTGGGCAAACGTGGGTTACAATTGCATGACCTGCTTCATGATATGCCGTTAGATTTTTTTCCTTATCGGTCATAACTCGAGATTTTTTCTCGGTACCTACAACCACTTTTATAGTAGCTTCTTCAACTTCACCCATAGTTATAGCTTTTAAATCTTTTCTAGCTGACAGTAATGCTGCCTCATTTAAAAGGTTTTCAAGGTCAGCTCCCGTAAAACCAGCTGTAGATTTTGCAATTGTTTTTAAAACCACATCCGGAGCCAAAGGCTTGCCCCTTGCATGCACTTTTAAAATGTCTTCTCGACCTTTAATATCTGGCAAACCAACTATAACTTGCCTATCAAAACGACCTGGCCTCATAAGTGCTGGGTCTAGAACATCTGGTCGGTTCGTTGCAGCTATCATAATTACGCCTTCATTAGCACCAAAACCATCCATCTCAACCAATAGTTGATTTAATGTCTGTTCACGCTCATCATGACCACCACCCAGACCTGTTCCTCTTTGGCGTCCAACAGCATCTATCTCATCTATAAAAATTATGCATGGAGCACTTTTTTTAGCTTGCTCAAACAAGTCTCTAACACGAGAGGCACCAACACCAACGAACATTTCAACAAAATCTGAACCTGATATTGAGAAAAATGGAACTCCAGCTTCTCCTGCAACAGCCCTTGCCAGTAAAGTTTTACCGGTACCAGGCGGTCCCACTAAAAGAACGCCTTTTGGGATTCTCGCGCCCAATTCATTATACTTTTTAGGATTTTTTAAAAACTCAACCAGTTCCTTTAATTCTTCTTTTTCTTCATCAGCACCTGCCACATCAGCAAAAGTGGTTTTTCGTTTTTCATCTGCCATATTTTTTATTTTAGCTTTTCCAAAAGTCATTGTCTTGTTGCCATCACCTAAGCCAAACAGTGTTTTTCGCATAAAAAACCACAGCAACAAGCCAAATCCAACAAAAACTAAACCGTCGAGTAAGACTGTTGTCCACCAAGAATTCTCGCTAGCCCTAATTAAGTCTTGCTTCATCTTGGCATCAGGATTTGCCTCATTATACTTATCTACATATCCTTTAATGTCCTCACGAACCCAAAGAACACTTGGTGCTGTATACTCAACAACCGTAGAGTCTTTTAAAGTTATCTTCATATCGCCAGAACCTAAATTCATACTATAAGCGGTAACTTGACCATCTTGAAAATACTTTATTACATCAGAATAAATTGTGGTTTTTTCTGTGCTATTTTTAAACAACATTACTATTGAAATAATCACTAGAATAGGTATTCCAATATAAAACACTAAATTCTTAAGCGCTTTTTTGCCATCCAATATAACTTCACTCCTTACTTTTAAATTTATTAAAATTACTTATATACACTTGGCTTTAAGACACCAACAAAAGGTAAATTCCTATATTTTTGCACATAGTCAAGGCCATAACCTACAACAAATTCATCTGGAACTTCAAATCCAATATATTTAGCACTTACCTCGACTTTTCTACGAGAGGGTTTATCTAGCAAGGTGCAAATATTTATGCTAGCAGGATTTCTATTTTTTAAAAGATTCATAACGTAATTTAAAGTCATTCCACTATCTAAAATATCTTCAACTATTACAATGTCAAAGCCTTCAAGGGAAACGTCCAAATCTTTTACAATTTTAACTTCGCCAGAAGTTTTAGTGCTCGAGCCATAACTTGAAACCGCCATAAAATCTATTTGACATTTTGTTGTAATAGCCCTCATCAAATCAGACATAAAAACAATTGAACCTTTTAAAATGCTTATCAACATTAAATTTTTGCCTTTATAGTCCTGGCTTAATTCTTGTCCAAGCTCAAAAACTCTCTCTCTTATTTTTTCCTCACTCAATAAAACTCTTTCTATATCGGATAACAAAATCAGTTCCTCCCAATATTTATAATCAATACTTGCTTGGTGTTGTTATTTATTTTTAAAGGTTCACATGCCCCAAATTCTTCAAGCCATAAAATATTATTTTTGTCAGCTATCATAGAAAGCTCACTTCTTTTTTCAATTGAAACTTTTTCTTCATTGAAGAATTTTTTTAGTGACTTTGTAATCCCTCTTTTTGAAAGCTTTAAAACATCACCTGGCCGTCTATTTCTAAGAACTGAATTAGGTGGTATTTTTTCATAATCAACTGCTCTATTTAAAAGAGTCTTATCCTGCTTTAACAAATCATCATACTCGCTTTTGCATACAACTCTAATTATGAACTTTCTAGCTTGACCTGTCAAGTTGTTATTAAGGCTATTGAGCTGAATTCTCCAGTCTTTAACAGGTTTTTCCTTTAAAAATATTTTTAAAGTTTCTTTTTCGACTTTAACATATATTTTGTCAGGTAAAGTTACAGTTCCAGAGCCTTGCTCTATTAAAGCTAAAATCAAATTAACATGAGAAAAATCAAGGTTTATATTTTTGTTAGCTTCTAAAACAGCTAATTTTATGCATCTTGATTTAATGGCCAAATCTAATTTTTTTAGCTCTTTTAAAAAGTATTGGCCCTTCTCTATTTTTATATCATTTAATTTTTCTCTAGCAATTTTATTTAAATAATCATCATCACTTTGCAAAAGACTTGAAACTTTAAGAAAAGCCTTTCCCAGCGAGGGATTAATTTCCTTTAGTACAGGCACCACATCTAATCTTATTTTGTTTCTTGAATATTCTCTGTCTTTATTTGAACTATCCTCAACATACTTTATTTTATTAGCTTTGCAATAAGCTAAAATTTCACTTTTTTCCAAAAGCATAAGAGGTCTAATAATATTGTCACGAGCCGGCAAAATTCCACACAGCCCGTGAATTCCTGATCCTCGTGTTAAATTTAAAATTATCGTTTCAATATTATCTGACAGCGTGTGTGCCAAAGCTATTTTCGCATTATTGGGGCTTGCTAGCTCTTCAAAAAACTCATATCGAATAAGCCTACCGCATTCTTCTAGGCCCATTTTCATTTCTTTTGCTTTCTTTGCAACATCAACTTTTAAAACTTTAAGTTCTACATCATTATCTTTGCAAAAATCTCTAACAAAATTTTCATCTCTGTCGGATTCACTACCCCTCAAAGAATGGTTTACATGCGCTGCTATTATTTTTAAATTTTTGATTTTTGAAAAATGCAGCAGAAAATACAGAAGCGCCATGGAATCAGATCCGCCTGATACTCCCACGACAACCGCTGCATTTTGAGGTAGCATATTAAATTTATTAATGGATTTTAAAATTTTTTCTTCTAAACTTATTTCGTTACTGTTCATATTTTGCTCCAGCTGGTGAAGTGAATCGCATAAATTCACCCTGCCAATGTAAAGGTACAGTTTTTGTTTCGCCATGGCGGTTTTTAGCGACTATGCATTCACCACTATTTTTATCATAGTCTTCTTCAATTGCATCTTCACTTTTATAATAGTCATTTCTATATAAAAACATAACAATGTCAGCATCTTGCTCAATAGAACCAGAATCACGAAGGTCAGAGAGCATCGGCCGATGCTCTGATCGCTGCTCGCTAGCACGAGACAGCTGAGACAAAGTTATAACCGGAACGTTTATTTCTTTTGCCATAATCTTTAAATTTCTCGTAATTTCAGATATTTCCTGAACACGATTATCAATTCTTTTAGCGCTCGACATAAGTTGCAAATAGTCTATAACTACTAAATCAACATTTTTTAGCCGGCGAAGTTTAGCTTTCATCTCGGGCACAGTTATTCCAGGGGTATCGTCAAAATACAAATCGGTCTTTGATAAAATATCTCCCGCCTCAATCAGCCTAATCCATTCTTCTTCGTCTAACTTACCAGTTCTAAGTTTTAAACCGTGAATCATGGCTTCTGTTGACAAAAGCCTAGACGTTAACTGCTCTTTAGTCATTTCGAGAGAGAAAAAGGCAACTTTTTTCCGCTCTTTAAGCGCCACGTGCCTAGCTATATTTAAAGCAAAGCTAGTTTTACCCATACCTGGCCGGGCGGCAAGTAAAATTAAGTCTGATTTATTAAGACCGGTTATAGTAGCATCTAAATCGTGAATTCCCGTAGGAATTCCTAAATATAAACTTTTATCATCTGAATTTAATATATCAAGCCTATCGAAGGTCTCAATTATGGACTCGCTAACTCTTTGGAGGCCCATCATATTTTTTCCACGTCTTATATCGAAGATCCTCTGTTCTGCAGAATCAAGAAGCATCGTAGCATCAAAAGAACCATCGGTTGCGTCTTCTATGATTTCTCTAGCTGTTACTATTAATGACCTTATATCGTAGTTGTCTCTGACAATGGCGGCATATGTATGAACATTTGAAATTGACGGAACAATTTGGGCTAGTTCCATAAGATAGGTTTTTCCTGTTGTATCGTCAAAAACACTATCTTTTTTTAATTTTTCCAAAACAGTTACAAAGTCAATAGGAAGTCCTAATGTAAACATCTCTATCATGGCTTCGTAAATTAATTTGTGGTTATTTAAGTGGAAATAATCAGCTCTTGGCAAAATTTCAGCCACTCTATCCATACATGCTGAATCTAGCAGAACCGCACCTAATACAGACTGTTCTGCTTCCATGCTAAACGGCAATTTGATTCCATCATACCCAGATGTAACTTTAATGTCACCCATTATGTATATCTCCTTAAAATCCTCTAGAAACAACTAAAAAACTTTGCCCGCCCTTTAGTAGATTTTTTAATTTCTAACAACTACATATATCTTTGCATTTATTCCTTGATACAACTTAACTTCGCATTCATATGTTCCAAATGTTTTTATGTCATCTTTTACATGTATTTTTCTTTTATCAACTTTAATGTTAAAGGCTTTTGAAACTTCGGCCGCAATTTCTTTTGCAGTAACAGACCCAAAAAGCTTTCCATTTTCTCCGGCTTTTGCAGTAATGTTAACTATTTTTCCTTCTAATTTCGAAGCTAAATTTTTAGCTGCCTTTATCTCTTCATCAATTTTGTGTTGTTTTGCCGCCTGTTGGCTTTTAAGCTCACTCAAGGCCACAGCATCAGCTTCTCTTGCAAACTTTTTTGGTAACAAAAAGTTTCTAGCATAACCATCAGAAACGTTAACCAAATCCCCGGCTTTTCCGCTTCCTTTTACATCACTTAGTAAAATAACTTTCATAAAATCAGTCCTTTCTCCATCGGTGGTGGCGCGGAGCCTAAGTAGGCTCCGCGCTGCTGCTATACTTCCATAATTATTGGTAAAATCATAGGGCTACGCTTTGTTTTTTCATAAAAGAATTTCGATAAAGTATCCTTTATTTTAGTCTTTATTACGCCCCATTCATGAATTCCTTTGTTATTGCAGTCTTCCAAGACCTCTGCTGTCTTTGTTTTTGCAGCTTCCATAAGTGGCTCCGCTTCTCTTACATATACAAATCCACGAGATACAATGTCTGGCCCTGATACAACAAAGCCGTTAGTAAAATCAATCGTGCAAACTACTACTATTAAACCATCTTGAGCTAAATGCTTTCTGTCTCTTAAAACTATGCTTCCAACATCGCCTATACCAAGTCCGTCAACCAAAACTCTGCCTGCTGGAACCTTTCCTATATATTTCATATGATCTTTATTAAGTTCTATTGTGTCACCAATATCACCTATAAATATTTCAGAGTCTTTAAGCCCCATCTCTTTAGCAAGATCCGCGTGACGCCTTAAATGTTTTTGTTCTCCGTGTACTGGTATAAAATATTGTGGTTTTACAAGCCCTTGTATGAGTTTTAGCTCTTCAGAGCAAGCATGCCCCGATACGTGAACTTCATACATTGACTCATATACAACCGTGCAACCACGTTTCATAAGATCATTTATAACCGAACCAACCATTTTTTCATTGCCTGGAATCGGGTTTGCTGAAATAATTATAAAATCTTCCGGACCTACTTCTACTTTTCTATGGTCCGCTGTCGCCATTCTAGATAATGCTGACATAGGTTCTCCTTGGCTACCTGTTGTCAACAAAACAATTTGTTCCTTTGGAAATCGGTTTATAAGGTCTATATCTATTATAACCCCACTTGGAACATCTAAATAGCCAAGCTCACCTGCTATTGCAATATAATTCACCATGCTTCTGCCAGAGAATGCTACTTTTCTTCCATACTTTGTAGCACAGTTTATAATTTGCTGTATTCTTCCTATATTTGAAGCAAATGATGCTACTATTATACGTTTATTTTCGGCTTGTCGAAATAAATTATCAAATGATGCATTGAGCTTTTTTTCAGTCATGGTATATCCAGGCCTATCAGCATTAGTAGAATCAGCCATGAGTGCTAAAACGCCTTTATTTCCAAGTTCTGCAAATTTGCCAAGATCGATCATCCCACCTTGGGTTGGCGTAAAGTCAATTTTAAAGTCGCCTGTATGAACAATTGTTCCTGCTGGCGAATGTATAGCTACGCCAACAGCATCAGGAATAGAATGGTTTACATGTATAAATTCAATTTGCATGCAACCTAATTTTATTGATTGTCCTGACTTTACAACATTCAATTTAGCCTTATTAAAAAGATTGTGTTCTTTAAGTTTTCCACCAACTAGACCAATTGTAAGACTTGTGCCGTAAATTGGAATATTTACATTTCTTAAAAGGTATGGAATTGAACCTATATGATCTTCGTGTCCATGTGTTAAAACCAAACCTTTTATTTTATCTATATTTTTTTCAATATATGAAAAGTCCGGGATAACAAGGTCTACTCCTAGCATTTCAACATCTGGAAAAGCAAGACCACAATCAAGAATGAACATATCGCTTCCACATTCAAACAATGTAAGGTTTTTGCCTATCTCATTAAGTCCCCCCAAAAACATAATTTTAATTGATGGAAACTTATCATTTTTTCTTATTCTATTATTTATGTGTTGAGCTTTTGCCATAGGTTCTTTTACCTTTTTTGGCTCAAGCTCTCCTTTTTTCTGATTTGTCTGGTTATTTTTAAATATTTTTTGATTTTTGTTGTTAGGTGTAGCTAAAGGCTTTCCTGTTGTGTTATTATTGATTTTTTTAAAAGAGTTGTCAGCCTTTGCAAAATTTCTGTTTTTGTTATTAATATTATTTACAGTGTTTCTTTCATTGTGCTTTACTATATTTTCAGGTTTGCTAGATGCTAACTGATTCGTTTGTTTGTTAACGGCCCTTGTTCTATCATATCTTTTTATTAAATTAGGTACGTCTTTTTCGTTTTTTTCTTCTTTCTTTGTTTCTGTTGTCACTAAATTAACCTCCAATTTTTATTTTTTAAAAACAACAAAGAATATCTGTTCCACTAAAATGTGGAACAGCATTCTATAAATTACTTTTTATATTCTATCTATACACATAAAAATCCGAACACAATCACTGGCTCTTATTTTATCTTTTATTAAATCTTTTGTCAAGTGCACAAGGATATCACTGTAAACTCCTACTTTTAAAGGCAAGCAAAACACTAAAAGTTGTTATCGGTTAGTCTTTAGAGCTTTTTATTTTCTAAGAAAGTAACTGCATCACACTTTCCACAATATCCTCTGCTCTCATTTTATATACTTCTTTTAAATAAGGCATTCTTCCAACCTGGCCAAAGCGGTCATTTACCCCAATTGCTGCAAGTTTTACAGGAAATTCCTCTATCAAAACTTCGCTAACAGCTGATTTAAGCCCACCAATAATATTATGGTTCTCGGCCGTTAAAACTACACCAGTTTTTTTAGCTGACTCAACCACTGTTTTTCTATCTATTGGCTTTATCGTATGAATATTTATAATATCTGCATTAATTCCTTTTTCTTTTAAAATTTTATTTGCCTGCATCGTTTCTTGCACCATAATGCCAGAACAAAAAATTGATATATCATTACCGTCTTGTATTTTTGAAGCTTTAAATAAATCAAAGTCGCTATTTTCATTAAAAACATCTTCTAGTTCTTTTCTAAATGCTCTTATATAAACAACACCAGGGTGATTTATAATTTGAGGCAGCGCTTTTTTCAGCTGAATATTATCTGTCGGTTCAAAAATCACAATTTCAGGGATACTGCGAAGCACACCAATGTCCTCCATGCTCATGTGAGTTCCACCATTAAACTCTGCGCTAATTCCAGGGTCTGTGCCAATTATTTTTACGTTTTGCTTAGCATAAGCACACGAAATTGCTACCTGGTCACAAATTCTTCTGGTCGCAAAAGGCGTAAAAGTTGAAATAAACGGAATAAACCCATAACTGCTCATTCCAGCTGCCACACATGCCATATTTTGTTCAGCTATTCCTATATCCATAGCACGATCAGGGTATTTTTCTTTAAGGCCTGCTACCCCATTCGGTTTTGCAAGGTCAGCATCTATTAATACAATATTTTTATTTTGCGCCATTAATTTACTAAGTTCTTCTGCTAAAACTTTTCTCATTTCCATTACATTTTTCCCTCCAACTCTGCCATTCCTTCACTAACCATTTCAGGGCTAATTGGCATGCTGTGATTTGCAACTCCGGCATTTTCTACAAATGAAATACCTTTGCCCTTAATTGTATTTAAAATAATCATCGAAGGCTTATCTGCCTTTTTAGCTTCTATAATTGCCCTATCTATTTGGCCGCAGTCGTTACCATTTTTAACAGCAATAACATTCCAACCAAAAGCTCTCCACTTATCGTCAAGTGGAGCTATGTCGCAAATATCTGCTAATGCACCGTCTAATTGAAGTTTATTATAGTCAGTAAATGCAATTACATTGTCAAGCTTTTGTTGTGCACCAAACATGGCAGCTTCCCAAATTTGTCCTTCTTGGCTTTCGCCATCACCAATAATTGTGTATATAGTGGCACCGTCTTTTCTTATTTTTGAAGCTTTAGCAATACCCATAGCGCACGAAAAGCCCTGGCCTAGCGACCCTGTTGTCATGTCAATTCCAGGTGTTTTGTTCATGTCGCAGTGACTAGGCAAATTGGTGCCAGGTTTATTTAAAGTTAAAAGCCAGCTTTCATCAAAATAGCCTTTGTCACAGAGCATAGCATATACCGCAGGGCCACTATGCCCCTTTGATACAATCAGCCTATCTCGACCTTCCATTTTAGGGTTTTTAGGGTCTATATTCATATGTTTTTCATAAAGTACAACTAAAGGCTCAACAATAGACAGTGAGCCGCCTATGTGCCCCACCCCAAGCGTTCCAATAGTTGTTAGTATTTTTTTTCTTATTTCAAGGCATTTTAAATTTAAATCCATCTAGTTTACCTCCACTTATTATACAATTACAATGTCTTTTAATATCATAACTCTGAAAAGATATTATATAACAAAGATGAACCAAAAATCAATTAATGACATTCTTTTTTAAAGTTTTAGCAAGCTTTTTTGCTATCAAAAGAAAGTTCGCACATTTTTTTGTGCGAACTTTTATCTAAAATATTTAGTCCCTATTTAAAATTTGGGTCTTCCACGCCCACGCCCGTCAATTCCCCAATCCCTATCTGGATCTGAGCTATGAGATGAATGAGACGAAAAAGTTTTATTTAATTTATCAAAATTAAATCTGTCATTATTTTCTTGATTTACTCCACCAGATACATTATTTAGCTCTTCATCTAATTCTTCACCTTGTTGTTTTATTTCTTTTTCCTTTGACATATAAACTCCTCCTTTTAATACTTAGTGTAACAACTTATTTTTATTTAATACTTCATAATTCTTCCATTTTTCCCAGAATCAGAGGATGAACGCACTCCTGTTGTAAATTCTAACGGAACCATTCCATTTCCTTTTCTCTTAAAAGATGGTAGATTTTCTGTCCTTAATCTAGTTATTCCACCTGAAACCTCATCTAATTCTTTATCCAACTCTTTGACTTCTTCTTTTTTCTTATCTTCTGGCATATAAACTCCTCCTTTAAAACTCTAGTAAATAATGTTTAAACTTGATTTTATTATACTATAAAACATGTTCGAAATCAACATTATTTCAGATAATATTTTCGTAATTTTGTAATATATGTGTGTGTTTTATAAGTTATCTGAGCTTTAAACACAAGTTTTGTAAGCAAAAATAAAATCACCCTCTTAATTAGGATGATCTTATTTTTTATTTATATAAATCTAATTTTTGTTAACCCAAAAAGTCTTTTAATTTCCGACTTCTACTTGGATGCCTAAGTTTTCTAAGCGCTTTTGCTTCAATCTGCCGAATTCTCTCGCGGGTTACATTAAATTCTTTTCCAACTTCCTCTAAAGTTCGTGCTTTTCCATCTTCAAGGCCAAATCTAAGACGTAAAACTTTACCTTCTCTTGGAGTTAACGTATAAATAACATCTAAAAGCTGCTCTCGAAGAAGTGAATGCGATGCTGCTTCAACTGGAGCTAAAGCATCTTCATCTGGTATAAAGTCACCTAAATGGCTATCTTCCTCTTCTCCAATTGGAACTTCCAGCGATACTGGTTCTTGCGCAATTCTCATAATTTTTCGAATTTTTTCAACTGGCATTTTTAATTCTTCCGCAATTTCATCTGCAGTGGGCTCATGTCCATTTTTATGAAGCAATTGACTTGACGCCTTTTTTATTCGATTTATTGTTTCTACCATATGCACTGGAATTCGAATTGTTCTAGCTTGGTCAGAAATTGCTCTCGTTATAGCTTGGCGTATCCACCAAGTAGCATAAGTAGAAAATTTAAATCCCTTCGTATAATCGAATTTTTCCACTGCTTTTATAAGACCTAAATTGCCTTCTTGTATTAAGTCTAAAAAATGCATTCCTCTGCCTAAGTACCTTTTCGCTATACTTACAACCAACCGTAAATTAGCTTCTGAAAGCTTTTGTTTTGCCGCCTCGTCTCCTTCGGAGATTTTTTTTGCAAGCACCATCTCCTCTTCCATAGACAAAAGCGGAACTCTTCCTATTTCCTTTAAATAAACTTTAACTGGATCATCTACAGTTGAAAGCGCCGAATAAGTCTCCATTGATTCTTGCAAATCTGCAATTTCATGATCTTCCGCAATTTCTTCTGTAAGGTCAATGTCGTCATCCTTTATATCAGAAAGGTCTTCTATTATTTCAATTCCATTAGATTCCATAGAATCATAAATTTGTTCTAACTGTTCTGGCTCAAAATCAAAATCTCCCATTGCGTCTAAAATTTCTTTTGTATTGATATGGCCTTTCGCTTTTCCCTTATCCATTAATTCTTGCACAACCACTTTTTTATCCTTAATAGGAACCGTATCCATTATCAAATTTCCCCCTATTTTTTATGCTTTTTAACTTTAACATATATTCCCGTATTTTATTTTCATCTGCTAAATTAAGTTCAACCTCACTAAATTTCTCACTTTCATATAATATTACATCTATATATTCATAAGCTGCTTTTATTGTTGAGTTTCTTCGTGACTCAATCGCTAAAAAACTCGCAATTTTAGCAATTTCTTCTTTTGTAAAGTCAAGTGTTAAATCGATTAGACTAAATGGCCTATTTGCTTTTTTTCTTTCAAAAAGGCAACTATAAACTCTTTTGTTAAAATCTGTGCAAAACTTTTCAGGTGTTAGCTTTAAAAATATATTATTTGCAATATCAGGATTATTTATAATAAAAGCAATAAGTGCTTCTTCAGCTACCGCGGCTCTCAAGTTTTTGCTTTTATCTTTATTTATAAAATCGCGTTTTGCAGATAAATCCTGCTGAATTTTTAAAAATTCCTTTTTTTCTTCTAAAATTTTATTTTTTTTATGTTCTTTTAAAAGTTGCATCATAATTGTTGACTTGTCAACACCAACTTTTTCGCTTAATTTTCCAGCAAAAATATCTTGCTCTAAACGATTATTAAGTTTAGATAAAATTTTAATACTGCTTTTAAGATAAGCTATTTTGCCATCTGTTGTTTCAATATCATATTTTAAAGCTTCTTTTTTTAAAATATACTCAACATCATTATTAGAACTATTTAAAAGTAAATTAAACCTAGTTGGCCCTTCAGAACCATGTAATCGTATAAATTCGTCGGGATCTTTTCCATTAGGTACTGTTACGACTTTAATCAAAACATCCGTTTGTCTTAATAAGTCAATTGCTCTTTGTGCAGCCTTTTGTCCCGCTAAGTCAGAGTCATAACAAATTATTATTTCTTTAGCATATCGTGACATGAGTTTTGCTTGTTCTGGAGTTAATGCCGTTCCAAGCGTTGCCACCGTATTTTTAAAGCCTGCTTGGTAAAGTGCTATAACATCCATATACCCTTCAACTAAAATTAGTTTTTCAGTTGATTCATTTTTTGCAAAATTTAAGGAAAATAAATTAGAACTTTTTTTAAAAATAATAGTATCCGATGTATTTAAATATTTAGGCTTTATATCAAGCATTGTTCGCCCGCCAAAGGCAACCACATTGCCTCGAAGATCTATTATAGGAAACATAACTCTATCAAAAAAGCGCGACCAAGGCTCTTTGTTTTCTTTTGAAACCCCTAAGTTTGCTTGTATTATTTCATAAGGTTTAAACCCTTGTGATTTTAGATGATTACCTAATTCATATCTACTATTTGGTGCAAAACCTAGACCAAACTTTTTAATAGTATTATCTGTTAGGCCTCGTATTTTTAGGTATTTAAGAGCTTCTTTTCCTTTTTCGCTATACAAAGTGTTATGGAAAAAGCGTGCTGCTTCGCGGTTTGCCTCAAATATTCTTCGCCTTAAATTTGATAAATCCTCGCTTTTTCCATCATTTTGCGGCATATTAATTCCAGCTTTATCAGCTAAAAACTTTACAGCCTCTATGTAATCAAGGTTTTCTATCCTTTCAATAAAGGTAATTACATCTCCACCAGCTCCACAACCAAAACAATAAAATGATCCACTATCGGGAAACACGCTAAATGATGGAGTCTTTTCCGCATGAAAAGGACAAAGACCCCATAAATTTTTTCCTTGCCTTTTTAGGTTAACGTAATACGAAGCAATGTCAACTATATCAGATTTTAATTTTAGCTCTTCAATAAAGCCATCAGAAATCACCACAAACTCACCACCTTATACTTAAAGATTAAGATGATCTGACATAAACTGTTTTTCACAGTGAAAGTAGCAAAATTTTCAGCTTTAACTATAAATCCCACGACCGCGGAATAAAAAAACTTTCAAAAAGCTGTATTGCAAAGTGATCAGTCATCCCCGCAATGTAATCACATACAGCTCGTTCGCTTCCTTCCGCTTCAGCTATATTTCTTATATCACTTGGCCATTTTTGTGAGTTTTTTAAAAGGTAATCATAAAGTATTTTTATAAAATCTGGTACTTTTACAGCCTCAATTTTTGCTGCTGAATTTCTGTATACATGCTCATACATAAATTCATGCAGCTCGCCAAAAGCCTTGGTAACTTCTTCTGACATTGCAAGTGATCCATTTTGACTGTTTTCAATAAGCGATCTTATTATTGTGTCTATTCTGAAATTACTTTCTATACCGAGTACTTTCATAACATCAACTGGTAATTGAGAACTTTTAAGTACCTTTGCTCTAATAGCATCATCTATGTCATGATTTATGTAGGCAATTCTATCAGCTAATCTTATAAGTTGACCTTCAAGTGTGTGTGCCCATTCCCCTTTAGTATGATGAAGTATCCCATCTCTAACTTCTTCTGTAAGATTTAACCCTTTTCCTGATTTTTCAAGTTTTTCGACTACTCTAATACTTTGTTCATAATGCTTAAAGCCACCTGGTACAATTTCATTTAAAGCACTTTCACCTGCATGTCCAAACGGAGTGTGCCCCAAATCATGACCTAAAGCTATAGCTTCGGTTAAGTCTTCATTTAATAAAAGGGCTCGCGCTACATTTCTTGCAATTTGAGATACTTCCAGCGTATGTGTCAGTCGGGTTCTATAATGGTCTCCTTCTGGTGAAATAAACACCTGAGTCTTATGTTTTAGCCTTCTAAAGGCCTTGCTATGAATTATTCTGCCCCTGTCTACTTGATACACTGTTCTTAAATCACAGGTTTCATCAGAATTTTTCCTACCACGACTGTTTTTTGCAAGTTGTGAAAATTTTGATAAACTTCTTTCTTCTAAGTCTTCAATCTTTTTTCTTACATCCATTTAATTTTACCAATCCAATTTTAATTCTTTTCGTAACGTGAATTTTTGGGTTAAACTTTACCTGTTACTTTTTCATCCATTAATATATACTTCTTTTAAGTAAAAAGTCCTTTAAATGACATAAAATTTTTCATTTATTTTTTTAGGATTTATTTTTCCAGAAGTAGCTTCTAAGATTTGCTTTTTCAAAAAGTTTTCTTTTTCACATTGTATATAAAAATTAATTTTAACCCCTTCGGCAAAATCAGTTGCATAAATAAACCCAGATGACTCAGAAATAACATTTGATAATTTTCCAAATTGATTGTAGTCACAAACAATTTGGAACTCACCACACAGTTTGAATTTTATTATTTTAGATTTTTTAATAGCCATGCTAACAGCATTTGAATATGCTCGAACCAACCCACCAGTTCCTAAAAGAGTTCCTCCAAAATACCTTGTTACAACAGCTACAACATCAACTAAATTGTTTTTTTGCAGCACTTCTAAAACAGGAAGCCCTGCAGTCCCATGTGGTTCACCATCATCTGAATAACGAGTCTTCTTACCATCATTTAATATGTAAGCGTATACATTATGGGTAGCATCCCAATGCTTTTCTTTTATTTCATTTATAAAATCTAAGGCATCTGTTTCTGTTTTTACAGGTTTAATATAACCTATAAATTTTGAGCGACGTTCAGTAAACTGATAAAAAGCTTCTTTACCAATAGATAAGTATTCATCCATAGATGGTACTCCTCTTTTCAAATAAACGTTACTTAAAATTACAGGCGACGCTCAATTGCGCCGCCACATAAAAAGCTAAACTTTTATTTTATTTAGCATAACGTTTATTAAATCTGTCTACCCTTCCGCCTGTATCAACTAGTTTTTGTTTTCCAGTAAAAAACGGATGGCACTTAGAACAAATTTCCACCTTTAAATTTTCTTTTGTGGAAGCTGTATCAATAACATTACCACAAGCACATGAAATCGTAGTTTCTTTATACTGTGGGTGTGTATTTTTTTTCATTTAACTTCACCTCTTTCATTCAAAACACAACTAATATTGAAAATTATATCATAGTTTTCAGTATAACGCAAGGCAATAAAAACAAAATTCTGCCTACTTTTGGTCAAATGACAATATGATAGCAAAAAAGCAGAATTTTACTACCTTATGCATTCTGTTAGAAATCCATATTTATTAATTTGACCATCTTTTAAGTAGTCTCCAAAAAAGAACATTTCTAACTCATCGATCCGACGATACATGAGCCCCTGCACACATTTACCTCCAGCGTGATGATATACTAACATACATTTTGAAAAAATTTCTCTGTCCACATTGCTTAATTCTCCAATTCCTGTTTGACCAAAAGCGCATGGGCTTAATCCTTCATCAAAACAAAAACCCTGTTCACCAGATTCCATCCTGACTTGATACCAATTTTTATTATATTTTTGACTACTTTGTAAAGTTAATTCACTTCCATTTTTTAAAACTTTTAGTACCTTGCTACCAATGTCAGGTTGAGATCTAACATTAATTCCACTTCTATAGGTAACAATTCCCTTCAAAATAGGCCTTGAATTTTTGCATTCTAATATGGAATTTTTAAAATTTGAATTAATCATCCAGCTTGTCCCTAAATTATAAGTAAAACTTACAAGTGCATCAAATTGATATTGGTTAAATTTAATATTGTTGTTTATAAGAAAATCATTTACATCCTTTGAATAGTCTCTATTTAAACTTTTACAAAGCTGTGCGAAAGCTTCCCTTTCAGTAATCCCATTATAAAAGCTTTTACCAGAACGAATAACATATCCATATCCTATGTCATAAGTAGCTTTTGCAAATTTATCTTTATGTATTTCTTTAACAAAACCTTCGCATGATGCAATAAGATCTATACATTTATTGCTCACCCTTTTTTGTTCAATTTGCTGCAAACTTATTTCTTTATTATTCACTGCAAGTATGTTATTATCTCCACTAGAATCTGATTGCCAAACCCCATTTTTTAAAAACTCAGTTTTAAAGTGAAACTTGCCTGCATTAGGTATAACCACATTAGCCTTCCATACATATGTATTTTCTTCTACTTGCTTCGTTGAAGCAAGTAATGTATTCACTTTACTGTTAATATTAAGCTGAAACTTCACCCCATCAATAGATGTGTTAGTTATAGCTATTAGTTCAACGCTTTCTCCTGCACTTGGGTTATTAGGGTAAGTATAAGTAAACTTTATTCCATCGGGTTTTGTAACATTTATTTTATATGTCATAATGCTTTGATTATTTAGCTTTGCCGTAACTATGGCTTGTCCTTCAGACTTAGCATATACAACTCCGCTTGAAACCGTTGCGATATTTTGATTGCTACTTTCCCAAATTATTTCTTGTGGAGCAGTTCCCTTTACAAATAAAAACATCGATTTTTCTTGTGGGATACTATATTCTTTAATGTCAGCATAAACTCTAAAACTTTGGTATGGCATAAAAAACAATAAAATTATAATACTAGCTACTGTTCTAGCTAACCCCTTTTTCAATTTCTAACCCTCTTTTTTAATTAATGTTTTTTAATTATACTAAAAATCTACGCCTTGGTCTAGAGGCAATTGAGTTCTAAAAAAAATTAGAGTATAATATTTATTTGAAATATCAAATAGGAGAATAAATAATGAATACCTACACTGATAAATTCTTTAAAAACATATATGGAAAAAAAGTAGCTTTTTTGGGAATTGGAAAAAGCAATATGCCCCTTATTAAAATGTTCCACCAAAAAGGAGCCAAAGTTATTGCTTGTGACCGTTCAAACCGTGAAAAAATCTTAAATGAAGCTTTAGAATTAGAGTCTCTTGGAGTTGAACTTCGCCTTGGCGAAAGTTACCTTGAAAATCTCGATGTAGATATAATTTTTAGAACTCCAGGAATGAGATTTTCCATACCAGAACTAAACAAAGCTCATAAAAATGGTATTGTGGTAACGTCAGAAATGGAAATATTTTTTGAATTATGTCCATGTAAAATAATTGGTATTACCGGAAGTGACGGAAAGACTACCACTACATCTATAATATCTGAAATTTTAAAGCACTCCGGCAAAACCGTACATTTAGGTGGAAATATCGGTACACCGCTTCTTTCAAGAATTGAAAATATTAAAGAGGATGATATTGCTGTTGTTGAGCTTTCAAGCTTTCAACTCATATCAATGCGAAAAAGCCCAGATATTGCTGTTGTTACGAATCTTGAACCAAATCATCTTGACATGCATAAAGATATGGCAGAGTATATTGACGCTAAGAAAAATATTTTATTACATCAAAATGCATTTTCAAAAACTGTCTTGAACCTCGACAATGAAATAACCAGCAAATTTTCTGATTCTTGCCGAGGGCAAACACTTTTTTTTAGTACAAAAAAAGAATGTGAAAACGGTGCTTTTGTTGATGTTGATACAATTTATATGTCAATAAAGGGTAAAAAAACACCTATTATGAAAACTTCTGATATAAAAATTCCCGGTAAGCATAATGTTGAAAATTATTTAGCCGCCATTTGCGCTGTCTTTGGCCTGGTTTCTATAGAAGATATTATATGGACCGCTAAGAATTTTGCTGGGGTCGAACACCGTACCGAATTTGTAAGAGAAAAAAATGGTGTTAAATATTTCAACGATTCAATAGCTTCTAGCCCAACCAGAACTATATCGGGAACACTTTCACTGCACGACAATAAAATAATTTTAATAGCTGGCGGATATGATAAAAAGATTCCATTTGACAAATTAGGTCCTGTTATATCTAATAAAGTTAAGCTTTTAATTTTAATGGGACAAACCGCTAATAAAATAGAAACTGCCGTTAGAAACTCTTCTGCTTATGAAAAAAATAATCCTAAAATTGTAACTGTGAAGAACATGGAAGAAGCTGTAAATGCAGCTTATCGCAGTGCTGTTTCGGGTGATATTGTATCTTTATCACCTGCTTGTGCAAGTTTTGGGCTATATAAAAACTTTGAAGAGAGAGGAAAACACTTTAAAAAGTTGGTAAATGAACTTTAATTTAAAATGCAGCTGGAAAGGGGTAAACTTGTTTGAAAGATTTAATTTTTAAACTTACACAGCCCGATGAAAAAGGCCCTGATGATATCTTAAGTGTTGTATCACAGGAACTTTCAAAGTATGCAAAGGTTACTATTGATAAAAACAAAAATGTAATTGGGACTATGGGTAACCTAAATTCTAAGCAACATATTATGTTCGATGCTCATCTTGATAAAATAGGGATTATTGTAACTAACATTTGTGAAAATGGTTTTTTAAAAGTTGCAAATGTTGGCGGTGTCGATTGCAGGGTTTTGCCCGGCAGCACCGTTAAAATTTACGGTAAAAAAGTAATTTTTGGAATAGTGTGTTCAACACCACCTCATTTGGCAAAAAATAAAGATGACAAATTTTTAAAGGTTGACGAGCTTTTAATTGACCCTGGCCTTTCTAAAGATGAAGCAAAAAAATTAATTGAACCTGGAATTTATATAAGTTTTGGAGCAGAGCCTAATCTGCTTTTAAACAATAGAATAGCTGCACCCGGTCTTGATAACAGAGCGGGAGTCTGTGCGCTTTTACATTGTTCTAAAATTTTATCTAAAGAAGAATTAAATTGTAAGGTTAGTTTTGTTTTAAGCAGCGGCGAAGAGATTAATGCTTTAGGTGCTAAAACCGGCACATTTGCAATTGAACCGAACCGTGCTATTGTTGTTGACACTAGTTTTGGCACCCAGCCTGAATTAGCTAATGAAAATAAAGGGGTTCTTGGCGATGGTCCCATGATAGGAATATCGCCATCTATTTCTAATGAAATTTCAAATACTTTAATTGACTTAGCTAAATCAGAAAAGATTCCATATCAGTTTGAAGTTATGGGCGGTAAAACCGGAACCAATGCTGATTCTGTAGCTATTTCTAAAAGCGGTGTTAAAACAGGGCTTGTTTCTATCCCTCTAAGATATATGCATACTCCTTGCGAAGTGGTTGATATTGACGATATTAAAAATACCGCTAAACTTTTAGCTAGCGCTGTTCTTAAGGGAGGCTTATATAATGACTGATTTAAAACTTCTAGAAAAACTATGCAGAGCTTCTGGCATTTCGGGTGATGAATCGTCCGTTAGAAATATAATTTTATCTGAAATAAAAGACTATGCTACCAACGTAAAAACAGATGCTTTAGGTAACCTTATAGTTTTTAAAGCCGGAAAAGAAAAGCCTAAATCAAAATTAATGATCTCAGCGCACATGGACGAAGTTGGATTTATTGTAAATCATATTACCGATAGCGGTTTTTTAAAGTTTAGTACCGTTGGAGGAATTGATAAAAAAGTAATTCCCGGGAAAAGTGTTACAGTTGGGAAAAATAAAATTCCCGGAGTAATTGGAGTAAAGCCAATTCATTTGTTAAAACCCGATGAAAAACAAGATGTTATTCCAATTGATGATATGTATATAGATATTGGCGCCAAAAATAAAAAAGATGCTGAAAAACATGTAAATCTGAGTGACAGCGTTTGTTTTGATTCTATATTTGATATTGACGGCAAAATTATAAAGGCTAAAGCTCTTGACGACAGGGTTGGCTGCTTTATTTTAATAAATTTAATTAAAAACGATTTACCATTTGATACGTATTTTACTTTTGTAGTTCAAGAGGAAATTGGATTAAGAGGCGCTACTACCGCAGCTTTTTCAGTTGACCCTGATTGTGCTTTGGTTATTGAAGCTACAACCGCAGGCGACACATCTTGTAATGAATCTAAAAACCCCGTGTGTAAAGTTAATGGTGGCGCTGTTATCTCATTTATGGATGGTCATACGGTTTATGATAAAGAATATTACCATTTAGCTTTTAATGTTGCAGCTGAAAATAATATAAAGGTTCAAGCAAAAGAAGCTACCACTGGCGGCAATGATGCCGGTGCAATTCACGTTTCAAGAGGTGGCGTTAGAACTTTAGCAATTTCTTTGCCTTGCCGGTACCTACACAGTGCAACCGGGTTAATTTCACTAAATGACCTTGACGCTGTACAAAACCTTACTGCCAAACTTGCTGCAACCATTTTGGCTACTGGCAGTAAATAGGTTAAGCTAAATTCAGCTAAAAAATATAAGGTGAGATTTTTTAGTCTCACCTTATTTAGGCTAAAATACAGCTTTTAAGATTTTCCCGATATGTCACTGCCTATTAAAATTGGGCAGAGCCGCGAAAGTGTAAGAAACGCGAGCGCGAAAGTGGCTCTGCCTCATTTATCAATTTTTTGCGCTATCAATTAAAGCAGCTCCAATAACCCCCGCATCATTTCCTAACGTTGCTATTGCTATTTGTGTCTGCTTTTTTGCATGTTTACTATAACGCTCTCTTTCAATATATTTTCTAACAGGGTTTAAAAGCATTTCTCCTTCATTGCTAACCCCTCCGCCAATATAAATAATATCCGGTTGAAAAATATTAACCACGTTTACAAGCCCACAAGATAAGTGATTTGTATACATATTTACAATTTTCTTACCTAATTCATCACCCAGCCTCATAGCATCAAATGCTGTTTTAGCAGTTACATTATTTATGTTTTCTGATATCATTTCCCATATAACTGTTTTATCTGTATTGGCTTTTAGCATTTCTTTGGTAGTTAAAATGAGTCCTGAAGCCGAAGCATAACTCTCAAAACAACCGCATCTACCGCAAGCACATTTTCTGCCATCCATGCAAATTACCATGTGACCAAGTTCAGCACCATTATAATTTGAACCCGAATAAATCTTCCCGTCTAAGATAATTCCGCTCCCAATTCCTGTTCCAATAGTTATCATTATTGCACAATTTATATTCTTGTTTTGGTTTATTATATATTCGCCAAATGCAGCTGCATTTGCATCGTTTTCTATTAACACTTTAATTTTTAGCCGTTCTTCCATCATTTTAACTAAGGGCCAATTATTAAAAAATAAATTAGGTAAATATTCTACTATTCCTTTTTCTGTATTAACTGAGCCGGGAACGCCTATTCCAACATATGAAATATCACTTGTCTTCAAGCCTATATCAGTTAAAGTCTTAATACATAAATCCTCAATATCGTCACAAACCTTTTCCATTGTTTGAAAAATGTTTGTCTTGCAACTATTTTTTTTGAGGATATTAAATTTTTCATCAATAACCCCTGCACAAATATTTGTACCTCCAACATCTACTCCCAAATAATACATGTTTAAACTCTCCTGCCTATAGCTTTAATTTTTGAAAGGAAAATATTTATGGACCAATTTATTCGAACTCAAATGTTACTAAAAGAAGAAAATATGAAAAAATTTAAAAACTCCTGTGTTGCCGTGTTTGGAATTGGAGGAGTCGGATCTTATGTTGTCGAAGGGCTTGCCCGATGTGGAATTGGAAGCTTTATTTTAGTTGATAAAGATATAATAGAACTTTCTAATATAAACCGTCAAATAATTGCAACACATAAAACACTGGGCAAACCTAAAGTTGAAGTTGCTCGAGATCGAATTTTTGATATAAATCCTAATGCAAATGTAATTGTTCATAAAATATTTTACTCAAAAAATACTGGAATAGATATTTTAACAAACTGTAATTATGTTGTAGATGCAATAGATACGGTTTCATCAAAGCTAGATCTAATAGAAGAATGTGAAAAACTTAAAATCCCCCTAATCAGCTCTATGGGAACTGGAAACAAATTAGATCCTACTCAATTTATTGTAACAGATATTTATAAAACTTCAGTTTGCCCACTTTGCAGAGTTTTAAGGCACGAATTAAAGAAAAAGAATATAAAAAAATTAAAGGTTGTCTTCTCAAAAGAAGATCCTATAAAACCATTGGATCTTGACGTTAATTCTAAAACAACAAGACGGCAAACCCCAGGCAGTATATCATTTGTTCCATCTGTTGCGGGTTTAATTATTGCAAGTGAAGTTATAAAAGATTTGATAATTAAATAAAAGAATCTGAACAATTGTGATTAGAAATTTTTATTTAAAAAACTTTCTAAATTTTTGAATTTGCCCGTAACAGTTATAATTATGTTGTTATTAGTTGTTAAACCTTAATTAAAAGCAAATAATTAATTAAACAATCTTATATATTATAAATACAAATTGTTAACTTTGCTTCAAAATCAGTAACTTAATTTATTGAATAACTGTCTACAAAATCGGTTGACATTTTTCTACATATATTTCATAATAATGTACAAGTCCTCTAATTAAGGGCAATAAATTAATGGGAGATAACCAAAATGATTAACAAACTAAGCAACGAACAACAAACAATGGTATTTGGTGGCAGTAGCTATTGCGTATTTGATGATGGTAAGGTTCTTGTATGTTACACAGGTGAAACTTCACAATGGGTTCTTTACGATAACTGGGATGATGCTTCAGCCGAGGCAAAAGGTTTAGGCAATGGAGGAATTGGAACATTTACCCCTAGAAGACCTAAAGATAGATTATTTGCTAAAATGCGTCAAGATATTGAACTTGATGAATGCGTTGCATAAAAATTTTAAATATTATAATAGACCACATAAAATGTGGTCTATTATTTTTTTACTGATGAGAAATTGAATATTTGCTTATAACTTGATTTGTAGATCTCTTTGATATGTTTATTTTAGGATCTTCCATAGTATTATTTAAATTTTCTTTTGCTATTGATAGCATAAGTTTTATTCTGTTTTCTTGGTTGACCTTTGGCGAGCCTGGATCGTAGTCTATTGCTACAATGTTAGCTTTTGAATTTATCTCTTTAATTTTGTGGATCATACCTTTGCCACAAATATGGTTTGGAAGGCATCCAAAGGGTTGTGTACACACAATATTTTCATAGTTTGATCCACAAAGTTCTAACATTTCTGCTGTTAAAAGCCAGCCCTCACCCATCTTATTACCATAACCAATAACACCATCCACTAATGCTTTTATTTCTTCGTAAGGTTTTGGTACTTCAAAATTACTATGTTTTGAAATAGTTTTTATTAAAACTTTTTCTATCTTTTTAAAATAATTTAAGAGTACCAAAATAATATGTTTTTTTAGCCAGCTTCCACCATAAAGCTTAATGTCTTCTAGTCTATTATCAATTTTAAAAAGCATAAAATTTAAAATACCCGGGACACAAATTTCACAGCCTTGATTTTCTAAAAATTCTTCAAGATTATTGTTGCCAAGGCTTGAGTACTTAACATAAATTTCTCCCACGATTCCAACTTTTACTTTTCTTTCTTTTTTAACCTTTATATTAGAAAAGTCAGCAGCAATCTCATTTAAATTATTTTTTAAATCCTTTATGCTAGAACCTAGTCCTTCATTTAATTGTTTTGTAAGTTTTTCAGTCCATTTATCAATAAGCCTTAAACTTTCGCCTTTATTTACTTCAAATGGTTTTGTTTGATTTTTTAAAAGCATCAATGTATCACCATAAACAAGCCCAGCTACCATACGTTTAAGAATTGGTATTGTCACTTTAAACCCGCTGTTTTTTTCAAACCCTGATAAATTAAGAGATATTACCGGTATTTTTTCAAACCCAGCCTTTCTTAATGCTTTTCTTAAAAGATGTATGTAATTTGAAGCTCTACAGCCACCGCCTGTTTGAGTTATCATTAAAGCGGTTTTATTAAGGTCATATTTTCCGCTTTTTAGTGCATGTATAAATTGACCTATAACCAAAATTGCAGGGTAACAGGTATCGTTATGTACATATTTTAGTCCTTCTGTTGCTATTTCAGGACAATTTGTTTCTAATAATTCAGTTTTGTATCCGTAATGTTCCAACGTGTTTTGTATTAATTTAAAATGAATTGGTAACATCATTGGAAGAAGAATCGTATATTCTTTTTTCATTTCTTTTGTAAAAATAAGACGTCCTTCTTTATTATAACAAAGTTCTGCCACTCTTTTTCACCTCAAAGTCTATTTGATTAGAGATTATAAATGGTAATTCACTCGTTTTTTGGGGGCGGCAATGCGAATTTTCGCATTTGCCAATTGCAGCTGTTTTTTTATAATAACAATTTTAAATAAGCAATTGGCAAATGCAAAAAGCTTTTGCGCCGCCGCCCCCATAACTAAACTTAAAGCGTTGCAAAAAGGCTTCTAAGTCGTATTTTAATAGCACCTAAATTTGTTATCTCGTCTATTTTAAGTTGAGTGTATATTTTTCCTTCTTTTTCTAAAATATCTCTTACTTCATCTGTAGTTATGGCATCAATTCCGCAACCAAACGAAACTAATTGAACCAAATTCATGTTTTTCTTATCTTTTATATATTTTGCAGCGCTATAAAGCCTAGAATGATATGTCCACTGATTTAAAACATTTATTTTTTCATATCCTTCTTTTCCGCTTACTACGTCTTCTGAAATAATAGCAGCACCAAAACTTAAAATTAACTTATCTATTCCATGATTTATTTCCGGGTCAATATGATAAGGCCTACCAGATAAAACTATAATCTGCCTATTCTCTTTTTCTGCAAAATTTATAATCTCTTGGCCTTTTTCTCTTACTCTTTTTATGTAGTTATCATATTCCTTATATGCTTTACGGCTAGCAGACATAACATCAATTAACTGTATATTATCAAAATGTTGTGAAAGAATCTTATAAATTTTTTTAGGAAACTCTTTTTCTTTATGAATCCCAACATAGTCTTTTATAAACGTAATGTTTTTAATATCTTTAAAATTCGCTGTTATAACCTCTGGATAATATGCCACAACCGGGCAATTATAGTGATTGTCACCAAGCCCTTCATCAAAATTATACGACATACATGGATAGAAAATTGTTTTGATGCCACCAACCATAAGCGCCTCTACATGCCCATGCATAAGTTTTGCAGGAAAACATATGGTATCTGAGGGAATAGTATGTTGACCCAACATATAAAGTTCACTGCTTGAAGGAGGAGAAACTTTTATTCCAAACCCTAATTCAGTAAAAAATTTATGCCAAAAAGGTAAAAGCTCAAACATATTAAGGCCCATAGGAATTCCAATTGTTTCTCTTTCGCCCTTTGTATCACCATATTGTTTCAAAAGGCCCAATTTATATGCATACATATTTAGTCTATCATCAGACTCTTTATTTGCAGTGGGTTTTTCGCAACGATTTCCGCTAATATATTTTTTATCTTTTGAGAAAATATTTATAGTTAATTTACAATGATTACTGCAGCCATTGCATAAAGTTGATTTTACTTCATGTATAAGATTTTTTAGTTCATCTTTTTTAATGATGGCGCTAGATATTGGCGCCTTTTTTTTAGCATAAAGTGCCGCTCCATACGCTCCCATAAGACCAGAAATATCAGGTCTTATAACATTTGTCATAATCTCTTGTTCAAAAGCCCTAAGTACAGCATCGTTTAAAAATGTTCCGCCCTGAACTACAATTTTTTTGCCAAGTTCATCTGGGCTTCCTGCTCTAATTACTTTATAAAGTGCATTTTTCACTATACTTAAAGAAAGGCCAGCAGAAATATCTTCTATATATGCACCATCCTTTTGAGCTTGTTTTACTGATGAATTCATAAATACCGTACAGCGTGAACCTAAATCTACAGGTTTTTTGGCAAAAAGGCCTAACTGTGCAAAATCAGAAATCGAATAGCCTAACGCATTTGCAAAAGTTTGTAAGAATGACCCACAACCAGATGAACAAGCTTCATTTAAAAAGATATTATCAATGACCCCATTTCGAACTTTAAAACATTTTATATCTTGGCCGCCAATATCAATTATAAATTCAACATCGGGCATAAACTTTTTAGCCGCAATTAAATGCGCTACTGTTTCTACAATTCCAAAATCTATACTGAAAGCATTTTTAATAAGCTCTTCTCCGTAGCCTGTAGCCGCACTTGATTTTATATTAAGGTTTGGATACTTTTCAAAAATTTCTTCAAGAAAGCTTTTAACAACCGGAACTAAATCCCCGTTATTTGGCAAATATTTAGAATATAAAAGTTCATTGTTTTCACCTATTATTACAGCTTTAACTGTTGTAGAACCTGCATCTACGCCAAGATAAACATCACCACTATAATTTTCAATATCACCTTTTTTAATTATACTTTTTTGATGCCTATCTTTAAACTCCTCATATTCTTTTTCATCTTTAAAAAGAGGATTATTATAAGCAAAAGCATCGTCTGATTTGTAATTTTCTACTTTTTGAACTATTCCATCAAGACTATAGGTTTCACTTGCACCAATTGCCGCACCAAGAGCAACATAATAAAGCGAATTTTCCGGGCAATTACCAACTAAACTTAAAGTTTCATCAAAACTTTTTCTAAGCTCATTCATAAATGTAAGTGGGCCACCAAGATACAAAACATTTCCACAAATCTTTCGACCTTGAGATAACCCTGCAATTGTTTGGTTAACAACCGCCATAAAAATACTTTTTGCAATATCGCTTTTTTTAGCACCTTGGTTTAAAAGTGGCTGAATATCTGACTTTGCAAAAACGCCGCATCTAGATGCTATTGTATATGTTTTTTCATATTGCATTGATAGATCATTCATTTTATCAATTGGCACTGCCAAAAGTGTTGCCATTTGATCTATAAATGCACCAGTACCTCCAGCACAAGAGCCGTTCATGCGAACCTCAAGGCCACCTGTTAAAAATAAAATCTTAGCGTCTTCTCCGCCAAGTTCAATTATTACATCTGTACCTTTGGCGAAAACATTGGCAGCTGTTCTAGTTGCATAAACTTCTTGAACAAATTGAACCCCACATTTCTCAGCTATACCCATTCCTGCTGAACCCGAAATTGCAATTTGCGAAAAGTTACTTTCTGGCATTTCTTTTTTTACTTTACTTAAAATGTCAATTAATTTTTGTTTTATCTGAGAATAGTGTCTTTCGTAAGATTTATACACTATTTCATTGTTTTCATTTATAATAACGCATTTAATAGTGGTAGATCCAATGTCCAGACCTATCTTCAAGAAAACCCCTCCAAAAAGCGACTTAAAATAAAAAACTAACCTTAATTATATCACAATTCTACTCAAAATTTTGTAGTAAGTATTTGTTGTGAAAAATTTTTACTTTTGTCACAACCATCTCATCAAACAAAACTTTAGATGAGCACTTAATATATTTACTTGTTCTTTAAAAAAGATATTACAAAGAAGCCTTGTTTATAGTTTGAACTACACAAACTATAAACAAGGCTTCTGCTTTGCGTATTTCTTTGCTTAACCTTTAGCACAAGCGCTATCAGAGCTTAAAAATGTTTAAAAAGGCTTGAACAGCCACTTCAAAGATATTATCTTTAGGAATATCTCCTGATTCTACACAAGTTTCTTTAGCTTTTTCAACCTCTTTATTGAGTTGCATAAAAATGTTTCCCATAGTTTTTTTGGCTTCTGGATCCTTAACTTTATCTGGATGTAAATACTTTGAAGCGCTTCTAAAAGCCTTATCTATATCACTACACTTAGCACCAGGAGAAACCCCTAATGCCCCAAATAAAATACTATAGCTTTCCTTTGTAGCTCTAGAAAATACTTCTTGCATATTCTGAATCAGCACGCTTAGAACCCACCACGATATAATTGCTCCTATTGCTAAATTTTTCATTAATTCTAGATTTAAAAAACTTTTAAATCTAGAAATTTTATCTCTAACATTTTCTTTAATTGATAAACCTTTATTTTTTGAATTTGAACCTGATATGCTAACTTCATTTACGGCAGCTTTTCCTATTTCGCCATCTTCTCCATCAGCAAAAGTACTAAAAGAGAGTGTTGTTGTTAAGAGCATTATTACACTTAAGAGTGTTGAAATAATTTTTTTCATATTCATAACACAAACCTCTTTCAATCTTTATTTTCAAAAAAATCATGGGGAAGTTCTATACTAAGCATAGCATTTTGTCCACACGCTATTTTATCTATCAAAATACATAAATTGTATCCTAAAGTACACTTCATAATATATGCCTTCCCGTCACCCCATTTAGGAAAGGTATTACAATTGATATTAAAATCACATACACGAGATAAAAAACCTAAAGAATATAGTGTTGCTTCTGGATTTAAAAACTTTTTGCCATTCACAATAATATACGGAACATCAACGCTGTAATATTTCCCATCTTTTACTGCATATGGCTGTTGTTCTGGCGGGAAAGTACAATTAAATATACGTGCTGTGCTTACATCTTCTTGCTCATATTGTATACCTTCTTGCCAATTAACAGTTGTTACATTTAAAGCCTCTTTATTAAAATCTTCACCATCAGCAAAAGTGCTAACAGCACATGCTGCTGTTAAGAACATTGTTGCACTTAAAAGTGTTGAAATAATTTTTTTCATATTCATAACACAAACCTCTTTCAATCTTTATTTTCAAAAAAATCATGGGGAAGTGCTATACTAAGCATGGCATTTTGTCCACACGCTATTTTATCTATCAAAATACATAAATTGTACCCTAAAGTACACTTCATAACATATGCCTTCCCGTCACCCCATTTAGGAAAGGTATTACAATCGATATTAAAATCATCTCACTTTAACTATCCATTTTTCATAAATTTCGCGGGTTTCATAGTCAAAATCATTATTACTGTAATCTTTTTTGTATAGTTCTATAAATTTGTCATATCCATAGTTTTCAACTATGAAGGCCACGAGCGATAGCCCACATGAATACACTTTAACCCCATCATTCAAAGTCCAGGAAAACATGTCTTCTATTGAATTTGGTAGATGTTCTTTTTTTAATGTATAATTTTGATTGTTTTCAGGAAAAATTTTCCCTACCTCGTACCGCGCCACACCTTCCCATAAGCTCCATAAAATTACATTATCGGACCGTAATTTTCTAAGTATTATATTAACAAATTCGTGAATGGCATTGCTTTTGTGATATTTGTATATTTCGGTTTTAGATGAAAGAAGTAGTATAATATTCTCTCCACAAGCTGTTGTAAGCCAATCAGGAGCCTCGCCCCATTTTAGCTCAGATTTAATACCCTCACTAAATGACTCACGGTTGGGATAAATTTTAATCAGAGTAGGGTGGCCAAGTTTTATTTTCAAATTTATTGTAATTGGTTCATAATTTTCTTATAGCACTTCTTGTACATCCCAAGCCATTTTTTTATCTTGCGAGGTACATGAAATTTTAAAGTGATCAGATTGAATTATAAATTCATCTGCTTTTTGCTCTTTCAAAGTGTTTTCATTTGCAAAAACACTCCCTGTAACAAATAACGACAACGACATTGTTAAACTTACAACTATTGATAATAATTTTTTCATATAAAAATCTCTTTTATCAACAATACTATATCTTTTATTAAGGAAATGTTTGCCTTGATTACCGTTGGAAGCAGCAACAAAATTAACAATACTAAAATAATTTTTTTCTTACTCACAATAAATAAGCTCCTTTATTTTTATTAAAACTAATCTAATTAATATCCTATCACATGGCAAGAAGATCATAATTCTTATAAAAAACCTTGAAAAACAGTTGAACAGAATTTCAAGGTTTTGTGTTTTTATTTTTCTAATCTGAAGAAATGTATTCTGAATTGATTCTTAAAAGTTTGCTTGCTTTATTGTTAATTCAGATTTCAGTAAGATTTTAAACATCGTATCCCCACAAAAAGTCCGTCCATTGTTTATCAGGTCCTATATTGAATAAAGCAGGATTTAGACCAGTACCGGCATAAACAGTCTCAAGCAGTTTAAAAGCTTCATCTGTGTTTTTATAAAAACCAGAAATAAACACCTCCAAATTATGATTTAAGCGATAAAACATATCCCTTTCTTTTTGGAGAGAAATGCCGGGCTGGCATTCAGTAGCAACTTTATCCTTCCACCAATCGTTAAGCTCCCCATACCCTTTAATAAGCCTTTGCTTTTCTGACATTAATGTTTGTTTGTCTATATTTAAATCATTAATTTCCTTTCTAAGCGCTTCGGCATTAGTATACTTCTCGAATAAGTAGTGAAAAGCATATACAGCTAAAGCTGTCATTATAACTGTCTTTTCATCCCACATAAAATTCCAAACATATTTTGCTCCTTGACCCAATTTATTTAAGTAACTTGTTTTTTGGCTAGTTTTATCAGATTCCCTTTTTTGCGCTATTTTTGGTGCATCAGCACTTTTGGTACTTGCATCTTCTACTTTGGCTTCAGTTATAGCGGTTCTTTTAGTTGCCACTTTCTCTCCATCAGCAAAGGCACTAACAGCACATGTTGCTGTTAAGAACATTGTTGCACTTAAGAGTGTTGAAATGATTTTTTTCATATTCATAATAAATAAACTCCTTTACATTATTAAAACTAAATCTAATTAATATTCTATCACATGACAAGGAGATTTTAATTCTTTTAAAGAAAAAACCTTGTAGAAGATTGCGCTAAATAAAAATTAATTTTAGGCAATCTTACTAACAAGATTAAGTCATTTTATTTTATTATCTAATAAATTAAACTTCCATGTTTGTATTTTCCATATCATACTGCTCTAAATTTTCTTTTATTTTTCGAGAATCTGCTGTTTTTAATAACGCTTTTCTATTTTTTAAAGTTTCTTTGTATGGTAAAACAGTAGCTGGCCCAGATATGCATCCATTTTCACATACCATTCCTTCAATAATGTCCTCTGGTAAAACTCCTGCTTTTAGTAATGCAAGTGCTTTTTGACATTCACTAGCCCCAGCACATTTTTTGCAAGAAGCTTTAAGCGACCCAAATTGTTCAACATAAGCCTCTTTAACTGCATCAAAGACCCCACCACTTACTGCAAAATTTTTACCATATATGCTACCATCTTGTTGGTTATCAGTATTTTGTTTCTCCGGATCTATATCTTGGGCAGAAAACATCGCCGCCAACTCGTCAAATGTTATGACATAATCAGCCGTATTTTTTACTTTCTTTATCTCTTGTTTTTTAGATATGCATGGACCTATAAAGACAACTATAGAATCTTTTTCTTTATCTTTTATATAACGAGAAATAGCCGTCATTGGAGATACTGTGTTTGAAATATTTGTGCTTAACTCAGGAAAATATTTTTCAATCATAGCAAAAAAAGCTGGGCAGCACGACGTAGTCATTTTTTTATTGCCACTAATAGCCTCATGTAACTCCTTGGCTTCATTAAAAGCTGTTGCATCAGCCCCTAAAGAAACTTCATAAACCTTTTTAAATCCTAATTTTTTAATAGCTTGCTTTATCATCCCAACACTTGCACCACCAAATTGACCTTCGAGCGCTGGAGCAAATGTTGCAATAACGTTTTTATTGTTTTTTATCTCATTTATTACATCAACCATAGATGACGTATCAGAAATGGCTCCAAACGGGCAACCTGTTGTACAGGCCCCACAGCCAATACAGCTATCATATTTAATTAACGCCTGACGGTCAGTATCCATTGAAATTGCATTTACTGGGCAAGACCTAATACAAGGTCTTAAAGTATCTGAAATGGCGTTGTATGGGCAAGCTGCAGCGCATCTGCCACACTCTTTGCACTTGTCAGGGTCTATATAAGCTCCTGTTCCTATAACTGCAATAGCTCCGAATTTACAGGCTGACACACATCTTTTAGCTAAGCATTTTTGACAATTTGTTGTAACTGTATATCTATTAATAGGGCAGCCCTCACAGGCTGCTGGAATAACCGTTACAATACCATTTTCTTTTTCATTTGGTAAAGTTTTACCCAAAGCTAAAGTTACACGCTCTCTAACAATTTCTCTTTCTTTATAAACACAACAGCGGTATTGTGGTTTTTTCCCTGGAATTATCTTATAAGGAAGTTCAGATGTTTTTTCAAGTTCTCCTGAAAATGCAAGCTTTGCAACTTCTTTTAATATTTTAAATTTTACTTGTTTTGCATCATTTGTATAGTGCATAATTAATCCTCCTTTTCTTTGTATAGTTTTTTTATAATAAATGCACACATGTTAATCTGTTGTACTTCTCATTATAACATATTTCTTAAGGTGTATCAAGCTATATACATTATAAAAACTTGCATTATTTTGATTTAAAAAATCTCTTTTTATCTGTATTTTTGTAAATTAATCAAATTTACTTTTTTTAGGTTTAATGGTAAACTATAAGCATAAAAAGTTTTTATTAAGAGGAAACATAATGATAGAAAATAAATATTTTACTTCAGCTATAATAGTTGCCGCTGGAAATTCAAGTCGTATGAGAAACGACCAATCTAAAATATTTGAGATGATACTCAAAAAACCCTCTATTTTATATGCATTAAAAGCTTTCCAGGAAAGTGACTTTATTAATGAAATAATAATTGTATGTAAAGAGAAAGATATTGATAATCTTAAATACATAGTTAGGCAAAACCATATATCAAAATTTAATTCCTTTGCACTTGGTGGAAGTAGCAGGCAAAAATCCGTTTTTTCTGGAATAAACAAAGCAAGTTCAAATTCTACTCATTTTGCAATACATGATGCTGCTCGCATTTGCATAACTAAAGAAATAATAGATAAAACTGTTAGAAAAGCATATGAAACTAAAGCTGCTATAACGGGAGTACCTCTAAAGGATACTGTAAAATATCTTGACGATAATGGACTAATTATAAACACTCCTATCCGGTCGAAACTATGGTGTGCGCAAACTCCTCAGGTATTTGAAAAATACTTATATATAGAAGCCATGAAAAGATCAAATAAGGTGAGACAGGACTACACAGATGACAGTCAGTTAATTGAAAACTGCGGTGGAAAAGTTTATATAGTTATGGGCGATTATAAAAACATTAAAATCACTACGCCCGAAGACATACTAATTTGCGAAAATATGCTACTTAATAGGTAATTTAGTAAATATTTAGAAATTGACCAATAATTATAAAAAGGAAGAATATCAGATGAGAGTAGGTCACGGGTATGATGTCCATAAATTTGCTGAAAATAGAAAATTAATTTTAGGAGGCTGCACAATAGATTTTAATTTAGGGTTATTAGGTCATTCTGATGCAGATGTATTAGTTCATGCTGTTATGGATGCACTTTTAGGCGCTGCTGCTCTAGGAGATATCGGCATTCATTTCCCAGATAATAACCCTACATATAAAAACGCTAACAGTATAGAACTTTTAAAAAGGGTATGCAAAAAATTAAAACACGAAGGCCACAGTATCTTAAATATCGATAGCACTATAATTGCTCAAAATCCAAAAATTGCTTCCTATATTCCTAATATGAAAAAAAATATAGCCACAGCTTGCAATATATTAGAAACACAAGTTAATATAAAAGCAACAACTGAAGAAGGCCTTGGCTTTACAGGAGAAATGAAAGGAATAGCTGCACATTCTGTGGCACTTTTAGAATCTCTAACTTAGATTTTTAAAGGCTTATGCATGGGAAATAATGTTGGAAAAATAGTAATTATTATAGTATAATAATTCTATAGCCGCCCGTAGCGAAGCTGGATATCGCAACAGATTCCGATTCTGGAGACCGGGGGTTCAAATCCCTCCGGGCGGGCCAATACAAAAAAAGGTAGCCGTAACAATTTTGTTACGGCTACCTTTTTACTTTAATGCCTTGACTTAGAAAGAAATTTATTCTGCAATGTATTCACACATAATAGGAATAAATCTTTCTTTTATGTTATACAGGACTCGATACAAATATGGCGCACCACTCACAACATGATCTTTGTAGTCCTTACACTTTTCATTAAATTCTTTTTCAACTTTACATACCTGACTAGAAAACTCACCTAGTGTAAAATTTCCACTGAATAAGTTTTTGTATCTTGTTATATGTGCATCCTCTTGATGTATTCCACGATCAGAAAAAAAGTCATCGTGGTTTTTTATATCCTGATTCGTACACTTTTTTGTATTTAGATCAAAGTTATTAGGCACTTGGCCAAGCTTATATAAAAAATACAAAGTCACACCTGCTACAGTGCCACCTGTAATTTTTAAAATTTTACTTTTATTCCTTTGCCAAAAAGATTTTACTTCTAATTTTATTATGTTTTCTTTAAGTTTCCCTATAGCTCCTTCTAACTCTGTGTTAGACACACTACCTTCAGAAGTCTCTTTTACAATAGAAGCAGAAACGGTGGTTTCAGGCTCATCAGCAAAAGCTAAAACTGCTCCAATTGAGCTTAATAATATGGATGCTGATAAAATAATTGATAAAACTTTTTTCATTTATGTTCTCCTTTTTAAAACTTTATTCTACAAATATGAAAATTAATTGTCAAAAAATATCATCTTAGTTTATCACAAGGCGTAAGCCTTATAATTCCATATTGGAACTATAAGGCTTTTTCTCCGTTATGGCACAAATTATACTTGTTTTTTTATATATATGTTTATTTTTAATAAAATTTGTCATTTAATGTATGAAGTTACAAAGTTTTAGTTCTTACAGCGTCTCCTCCACCTTTAATAAGATGTCAGAAAAATTAAGAATTTATATGATCTTTAGTTTCAAGCATTGCCGCTTTTATTTCTTCAGCTTTATCTATTTTTTCCCACAAAACTTCTAAATCTTCACGGCCCATATGCCCATATGCCGCTAAATTTTTGTAAATTGGTTTTCTCAAATCTAATTTATTAATTATAGCAGCAGGTCTTAAGTCGAAAACTTTCAACACAGCTTCAGCAAGGGCTTCTTCACTGTATTTAGAAGTCCCAAAAGTCTCTACTAAAACAGAAACAGGATGTGCCACACCAATAGCATAAGCTATTTGAACCTCGCATTTATCTGCTAATTTTGCGCCAACTATGTTTTTTGCTACATACCGTGCCATATATGCGCCGGATCTGTCAACCTTTGTAGGGTCCTTCCCAGAAAAAGCTCCTCCACCATGACGAGAATAGCCACCATAAGTATCAACTATAATTTTGCGGCCGGTAAGCCCACTGTCTCCGACCGGACCACCTATTACAAACCTACCCGTAGGGTTAATATAAATTTTTGTATTTGCATCTACCATATTATCCGGAATAACTTCATTTATAACGTGTTTAATTATATCTTCTCTAATGTGTTTAACTTCAACTTTTCTGCTATGTTGGGTAGATATAACAATAGCTTCCACCCTTTTTGGAGTATCACCATCATATTCTACCGTAACCTGGGATTTTCCATCAGGTCGCAAATATGAAAGCGTATTATCTTCTCTTACTTTTGTAAGTTGCTTAGTAAGCTTATGCGCAAGCGAAATCGGAAGCGGCATTAATTCGGGTGTTTCATTGCAAGCAAAGCCAAACACCATGCCTTGGTCTCCTGCACCAATTTCATCATTTTTGTCTTGATCTATTTCAGCTTTACTTTCTAGTGATCGATTGACACCCATTGCTATATCTGGTGATTGTGCATCTATAGAGGTAACAACAGCACATGTTTTTCCGTCAAAACAACATTTAGGGTCATCATAACCTATAGAAATAATAGTGTCCCTTGCTATCTCTGCAATATCTACATAGCACGTTGTAGATATTTCACCCATAACATGCACCATCCCTGTAGTTGCTGTGACTTCACAGGCAACATGTGCCATTGGGTCCTTTTCTATAATAGCGTCAAGTATGGCGTCCGATATCTGGTCACACATTTTGTCTGGGTGACCCTTTGTTACTGATTCTGATGTAAAAAATTTTCTAGACATGGACTTTCTCCTCTTTATTTTTTGTTTACAATAAAAAGTCCGGTCAAGCCGGACAATTTATCTTGCTCTTGTATTTTAAATTTTACTAAAATTATTTTTTGTCCATAAAATACTAATTTATACTCTTATTTTTATATTACTATATAATCAAGTACTTGTAAAGGCAGCAACATTATGAAAAGCGATGACCTCTCAATTATCTGCACATACAACTCTACTTATCCCATTTATATCTCTTAATGTTTTTACATTTAAAAAACCCGCATTTTTAAAAATACTAGCAACCTCTTTATCTTGACCTATTCCAATTTCAACACAAAGTGAACCATCATTCGTTAAGAATCTTTTCCATCTTCTTGCAATACTTTTATAAAAAATAAGGCCATCTTCGCCACCATCAAGTGCCAATTTCGGTTCAAACTGTACTTCCTTTTGTAGCGTTTTTATTTCGCTTGATTTAATATACGGCGGATTTGAAACTATTAAATCGAATTCTTTTTCTAAAAACGGAATATCACCATTTAATATATCAAGCTTTTTCACTAATACATTAGTTGCATTATTTAATTTAATATTTTCTTTAAGATATTCTATCGCATTGTCTGAAACTTCAACTGCTGTAACTTCAGATGTTTTTAAAATATCTGCCAATAAAATTGCTACAGCTCCAGAGCCCGAACACAAATCTAAAATTTTAGCGTTTTTTTTATTTTTTACTAAATCTAAAGCCTTATTAACTAAAACTTCAGTATCGTCACGTGGGATTAAAACACCTTGGCCAACTAAAAACTTTCGGCCCATAAAGTCCCAATGGCCTAAAATGTATTGAAGAGGCTTTCCATTTTTTCGCTCATTAATAAATAAAAGAAACTTTTCTAATTTTTCAGCCGGAGCTATATTTTCTCTATAAAGTGACACGTCTTGACGTTTTAAATCAAAGCAGTGTTCAAAAATACTCATATTGTCAAAAGCTGCATTTTCTATATTGGCTTGTTGTAAAACTTTTAAACCTTCTCTATAAACTTCACTCAGAGTCATACCTTATTCGGTCCTCTCCGTGTTCCGGAATAACAGCAACTAAGGCTTTTATTGCAACTTCTATCATATCATCATCTGGTTCTTTTGTTGTAATTTTTTGCATCCAAATTCCCGGTTTTGCAATAATTCTGGTTAATTTATTGTCATGTTTACCGCATAGCCTAATAATTTCATAGCCCAATGACACCATTATGGGAACACAAATAATCCTTGCAATCGCACGAGCAAACGAATTTTGAAATGGTATAAAAAAGCCTATTAATATTCCAACAAGTAGCATTACAACAATAAAGCTTGTTCCGCATCTTGGATGAAACCTACTATGCTTTCTTACATTTTCAACCGTTAGCTCTTCACCGGCCTCATAGCAAAATATAGATTTATGCTCCGCACCATGGTATTTAAAAACTCTTTTTATATCTTTCAACTGTGAACAAAGAATCAAATATCCAAGAAATATTAAAAACTTCAAAACACCTTCTGAAATCGAACGGTATATAATAACGTCTCCAATTCCTTCAATTTGCCCTAAGGTCACATTAAATAGCCAGTTTGGCAAAAAGAAAAACAATAAAATTGCCAACGCTACACCAAAAACTGATGCAACTCCAATTACTACTTTCATTATTTTATCGCCAAATGTTTTGTCAAGCCACTTTTCAAATTTAGACTGCTCTTCAGCAGACGTTAAATCAGTTGATTTTTCAGCAGAAATAGTCAAAGCTTTCTGACCTATTTTCAGTGAATCTATTATCGTTCCAATTCCCCTAAAAAATGGGTATTTAAAGAGCTTTACTTTATCTTGTAAATATTCTGTTTGTAAATCTTCAACCTCTATATCTTGGTTTGGTGTTCTAACTGCAATAGAAGTTTTTTTCGGGCCCCTCATCATTATTCCTTCAATCAAAGCTTGACCGCCTATTGAAGTCACAATTTTTTTATTTTTCATTCTTTATCTCCTTTTCATTTAACTCATTATTTGATCGTTTTCCTGGTTATTGTCTGCTACCGGTATTGATATAGTTATAACTGTACCTATGTTTTCCTCGCTTTTTATATCAAGAGTCCCAGAATGCAAAAGCACCAGTTCGTTTGCAACAGCAAGACCTATTCCAGAACCACCTTGAGTTTTATTAGCTTTATAAAACTTATCTCTTACATGAGGCAAATGATTTTCGGGAATTCCACAACCATTGTCGCTGATCATAATATTTATAAAACCATGCTCTTCCCTTACACCTACATTTATTACGCCACCCGATGGCGTATATTTTAACGCGTTGTCTATTATATTAATAAATACCTGCTTAAGCCTTGCTTTATCTCCCAAAACTGGTGACAACATCTCTGGTTCAGAATATAATAAAATTTTATTTTCATAAGCAGCTCTTTCACGAAACATATAAACCGCTTCACTGATTTCAGCCAAAATGTCTATTTTATCTAAGTTTAATATAATTCTTCCACTTTGCATCCTTGAAAAGTCAAGAAGTTCTTCAACCAATCCGCAAAGGCGTTCAGATTCATGGACTATTATATTAAGTCCTTTTTTGTTCATCTCAATATCTTTTTCTTCACTCATTTGTATTGTTTCTGCCCAACCTTTAATAGCTGTAAGTGGGGTTCTAAGTTCATGAGATATTGAAGATATAAAATCATTTTTCATCTTTTCAGACTCGCTAAGCTTTTGTGCCATATAGTTTACAGTATCGCAAAGCTCTCCAATTTCATCATCATATCGCTTAGTAAGCCTAGCATTAAAGTCTCCCAATGCTATTCTTCTAGATGTTTTACTAACCTCTCTTATGGGCGTAACAATAGATTTTATAAAAAAACTACTTGCCATAACAACAAATAAAACAACAAAAACACCCACTAATATTGAACCAAAAATTGCCCAGAAAATTGTATTATCTATTGCCTCAAGTGGCGTTATGTACCTTATTGCTCCCATATGTTTTCCTGATTGGTCAACTATTGATTTTGTTACGGTCATAACTTTTTCACCTGATGAAAGGTTGCCAGTAAAAAAGGCTATATTATCTTCACTGTTTTTTGACTCGTTATAATCTTTAATAACCTCTTCTTCAGACTGCACCGAACCAGTAGCTGTTATTATTTCGCCACGACTATTAAAGGCTATTAATCCCTTTATGTTTTCATCTTGAAAATTTATTATGTAGTTTCGAATTTTAATTGAAAATTCTGTTTCCGAATATTCTTTATCTTCAAGAAAAATACTAGAAATTCCATTTGCTCGACCAATCATAGCTTTTTCAACACTATTATAAAAAAAACTTTGTATAAAAAAAGCTAGTACACATTCAACTATAATTAAAATCAAAACAATTGCCCCAAAGCAATTAAAGAACCATCTTTTTGTTATTCCTTTAAAAAACATTTTTAATTCCTTTTACCCTCCATTTGTTTCCTTTAAACCCCAAGTGCTACTTGACTATTTCAAAAAATCGGTAGCAGCGCAGAATCTGCACCCATATTTTGCACACAAATATTTTTGCGGGCTTTGAATTTTTTTGCCTACAAATTAATTTAAAGCGCGAATTGGATGCAACGTCACGTTGCTATTCTTCCCACTTGTAGCCAAGGCCCCAAACTGTAAGTATATGTCTTGGAATTGAAGGCTCATCTTCAACTTTCATTCTAAGTCTTCGAATATTAACGTCCACTATTTTTTCTTCTGCTTCATATCCTTGTCCCCAAACGTGATTTAATATATCTGTTCGGCTAAGTGCCATACTGGGGTTAGAAAAGAAATATTCCATGATTTGAAATTCTACTTGTGTAAGTTCAATTAATTTCCCACTTTTTTCAAGGGTTCTGTTTCTCATATTTAAAACAAATTCGCCAGACTTTACCTCTTCTTTGAATTTATTTTCCGATCTCATTTGTGAAAGTGCTACTCGTCTGTACACAGAATCCACTCTAGCAACTAGTTCCGAAGGACTAAACGGTTTTGTAACATAATCATCAGCACCTATCATAAGTCCTGTTACTTTATCCATTTCCTGGGTTTTCGCGGTCAACATAATTATTCCAAGTTCATTGCTTTGTTGTCTTAATTTCTTACAAACACTGATCCCATCTATTCCCGGCATCATTATATCAAGAATAACTACATCAAATGTACTATCATTTTCATATATTTTTAAAGCATCTTCACCGCACTCAGCTTCGGTAACATCGTAACCTGCTCTTTTTAAATTTATAACAACAAATTCTCTAATTGCAGCTTCATCTTCAACAACTAATATTTTTTTCATATGTACCCCCTATTTATAATGGCTAGTAATAAATTTACAACTCCCTTCAGTAAATTTACTCAGACATCATTTTGATTTAGCAATTAAAAATTTTATGTTTATTCCTTGACTACTAAAAAGCTTTTCATGCTCTGTTTCAATATTGTCTTTACAAAAATTAGAACTATGAAGATCATTTGTTTTATAGACTATTTCAAATCCATTGTTTAAAAAATGGTGTATGCTTTCGTTAAACAAATGATCATCATCTGTTTTAAAATATATTTCACCTTTAGGTTTTAAAAATGTCTTATATTGAACAAGATGCTTTTCATGAGTTAATTGTCTCTTTTTATGTTTCTTTTTTGGCCACGGGTTACAAAAATTTATATATATCCTATCCACAGCATCGTCTATACTTAATAGCGTAGATATTCTGCTAATATCATGTGATGCCAGCAAAACGTTATCTATTGGCTTTTTTGCAACTTCAAACTCTTTTTCAATATTTCGTTTAGCTAAAGCTAGCATTTCGCTTTTTATATCAAGAGCTAAAAAATTTATATTGGGGTTTTTTACTGCTATTTTAGAAATAAAAGTTCCTTTGCCACACCCTAATTCTAAGTATAGGGGTTGTTTTTTTGAAAACTTCTCATGCCAATGACCTTTGTTTTCTAGTGGATTATTTGTAAAAAATTCGCATTGTTCGATCTCAGGACGTGCCCAAGGTTTTCGTCGTATTCTCATTATAAAAGCCGCTAAAATGTGAGGGCGCGTTATGCCCGCTAAAGTAAAATTTTTATAGCGGGCATTTTGGTTTTTACAAAAAACCAAAACAAAATCAAACTATTTGATTTTGTCAACGCGCCCCCACACTGCTTAGCTCTTTCCACCTCTGCTTTAATAAAACTTAGTTATAAAATTCAGACAAAAATTTTCCTAATTCTTCAAAACTCATTTTTTTAGAATTTTTATTTTCTCTTAAAACAACCTCAAATTTATCTTCATCCAAATTTCTTTTACTTATTATTATTCTAACCGGTATTCCCAAAAGATCAGCATCTGCAAACTGTGCACCTGCAGTCAAATTTCTATCGTCTAACAAAACTTCATATCTCTTAGACAATTCGTTATATAATTCAAAACTTTTATCTTTTACATCATCTTGAGACATATTTAAAGCACAAATATGAATTTGCCAGGGTGTTATACTTTTTGGCCAAATCGGCCCAAAATCATCATGTGAAGCTTCAATGACACAAGCTAAAAGTCTGCCTACACCAATGCCATAGCATCCCATTATAGGAGTCTCCTTTTTACCTTCAGCACTAGTATAAGTCATATTCATGCTGGTAGTATATTTATCTCCCAATTTAAAAATGTGTCCAACCTCTATGCCACGGCTAATTTTAAGCGGCGTACCACAACAAGAACATTTATAATTTGATATATTATCTTTTTCTTCACTGTCAAGTTCAATCTTTCCTTCTGCAGAAACTGCAATTTCTGCGTTAGCTTTATAGCCACACTTTTCGCAAATAACTATAGAGTCTTCACCAGAATCAGATAAAAATACAAATTCATGAGCACCGCTTCCACCCATCATACCATTATCTGCACTAATTGCAATTACACCTGGCAAGCCAGCTCTTTCGTATATATTTGTGTAGGCCTTATACATTCTTTCATATTGAATTTCAAGATCTTCTATAGATGTATGGAAAGAATAGGCGTCTTTCATTGTAAATTCGCGAACCCTAATAAGCCCACCACGAGCTCTTGGTTCATCACGAAATTTAGTTTGTATCTGATACAGCATAAACGGATAATTAAGATAAGACTTTGCTTCACTTCTGGCCAAATGAACCACAGCCTCTTCGTGAGTCATTGCAAGAAGCATATCTCGACCTCCACGGTCTTTAAATCGTAAAAGTTCGCTTCCAACCTCATCAAATCTTCCAGACTCTTTCCAGAGATCGCCCGGCAACACAACCGGCAATAAAACCTCTTGGCCGCCGGCTTTTTCCATTTCACTACGAATAATTGCTTCGATTTTTCGCTGAACCCTAAGCGCCGGTGTCAGCATCGAATAAATTCCACTTCCAACATTTCTTACATATCCACCACGAAGCAAAAACACATGGCTCATTAAACTAGCTTCTGCAGGCTTTGAACGAAGGCGCTCTCCCAATAAACTGCTTATTAACATGAAAATTCCCCTTAAAATTAAACTTTTCTATTTTCATTTTATCATAAGGATTATCTTTTTTCAATAAACTATAACCTTTACACAAAATCAATATAAAACCCTTAACTTTTTAGCTTTTTGCTTATCTTTCAAATTGCAAGTTCTATCAAAATATGATATACTTTACTTCGCTGAAATTCTTAAAGTCGCTAAAAGATTAATATGTTTTTATCCTTTAGCATATTATAAGACTTGCAGTATACTCTCACACTCAAAAAACATATTATAGAAAAGCCCTTATTAAAAAAATAATTTAATTGATATAATTTCTAAAATCAAAATTTACATTATTTTGATACAGATATCATCGGGGAAATTTAGGAGGATTTGAAATTTATGTGTGGTATAGTTGGATATGTTGGCTATGACAAAGCCGCGCCACTTCTTTTAAAAGGTCTTGAAAAACTAGAGTATCGCGGTTATGATTCTGCTGGTATTGCAGTTTGCAATGAAAATGCAATTCAAGTTACTAAATCTAAAGGTAGACTAAAAATTTTAAGCGACCTAACTAAAGAGGGTCAAACTCTACCTGGAAACATCGGAATTGGACATACTCGCTGGGCAACTCATGGAGTTCCTTCAGTTATAAATGCACACCCTCATTTAAGTGAACTTAAAAAATTTGCAGTGGTTCATAATGGTATTATTGAAAATTACATACCTATAAAAGAAAAATTACTAAAGGCCGGCAAAAAGTTTGTATCTGACACTGATACCGAAGTTATAGCTCAGTTAGCTGAATTTTATTATGATGGAAACTTTTTTGAAACTATAAAAAAAGTACTGTCAACATTAGAAGGGTCTTATGCTCTTGCAATTTTATGTGACGATTATCCAGATGAAATTATAGTTGCTAAAAAAAATAATCCACTTATTATTGGTGTTGGCGTTAATGAAAACTTCGTTTCCTCCGATATAACTGCTGTTGTATCCAGAACTAAAAATATTATTCGTCTAAATGACGGCGAACTGGCCGTTATTAAAGCTAATGATATAAAAATATATGATAGTAATTATAATGAAATAAAAAGAGATCCATTTGTTGTTGATTGGGACATTTGCACTTCTGAAAAGTGTGGATATGACCATTTTATGTTAAAAGAAATAATGGAACAACCATTAGCTGTAAAAAATACTATTGGACCTCGAATTCAAAATGGAAAAATTGTTCTTGATGATATTAACTTTACTAAAGAGGAATTAAACAACATAAACAAGATTTCAATTGTTGGTTGCGGTTCAGCATATCACGTTGGTTGTGTTGCTAAATATATTTTTGAGAGTTTATTAAGAAACCCCACCGAAGTTGAAATATCTTCTGAGTTTAGATATAAAAACCCTTTAATAGATAAAAACACGCTCGTTATTGCTATTAGCCAGTCTGGTGAAACGGCCGACACCTTAGCTGCGGTTAAAGAAGCTAAAAAGCTTGGCGCAAAAGTTTTATCCATTGTAAATGTTGTTGGAAGCTCTATAGCTGCTGAGTCTGACAGCGTTTTATATACATGGGCAGGGCCTGAAATATCTGTTGCTACAACCAAAGCTTACAGCACACAATTGACAATCATATATTTACTTGCGATTTATATGGCTGAAAAGCTTAGCAAAATAACGGCATCCGAATACGAATTTTATATAAGTGAAATTCAAAATCTCCCTGTGCAAATAGAGAAAGTTTTAAGCCATAAAGATGTTGTAAAAGATTTAGCCCAAAAATTTTATAATGCTAAAAATGTGTTTTTCATAGGCAGAAACATAGACTATGCTGTCGCGCTTGAAGGAGCACTAAAAGCTAAAGAAATTTCATATATACATTCTGAAGCTTATGCTGCAGGTGAATTAAAGCACGGCCCCATTTCTTTAATTGAAGATGGTTCGCTGGTTGTGACACTTGCAACAAAAGAAGATCTTTTTGAAAAAATGATAAGCAACATTAGAGAAGTAAAGGCACGAGGCGCTGTTGTAATTTTAATAACAAACGAACGCCCCGAGGATATAAATGAAGTATCTGATTTTAATATATTTATTCCTAAAGTTTGTGAAATAATGCGGCCTTCACTAGCTGTTGTGCCACTTCAAATTTTCTCATATTATATTGCACTTTTAAAGGATTGTGACATCGATAAACCCCGAAACCTTGCAAAGTCCGTAACTGTTGAATAATTATAAAATTTATTTATAAAAGATATAATATAGACCCAAGACGCTAACAGCACACGAAAACAAACCAATAGCAATTGCGCTATTGGTTTGTTTTAATATACAGAAAATCATTGAAATTAATATAAATACAAAGCTTAACCATAAAAGGATTTTCAACTTTTTTTTAATAGTCATTTAATAAATTCCTTAAAAATTATATTTGAAAGATTAAAAAATTGCTGCATAGAAAGATTTTCTGCTCTTGAATTTGGTTCTATTTGAGAGTCTTTTAAAACCTCAAGGATCTTTTCTTTGGAAATACCAAGCCCACTACTAAGCGAATTTGAAACCGTTTTTCGTCGCTGCAAAAATGCTGCTTTTACCACTTTAAAAAAGGTTTTTTCATCAGCTACATTAAAACTTAGCCCTTTTTTAATATTTAATTTAATCACAGCTGAATCAACTTTAGGAGACGGTATAAAGTTTTCTTTTTTTACATCAAATAAAAATTCAGCATTGCAATAATAATTAATAAAAATACTAAAAGCACTTGTTTCTTTGTGCCCAGCGCCCGCACAAATTCTATTGGCAACCTCTTTTTGAACCATAATGGTGATAGAATTTATTGTCAATTTTTCTTCAATTAACTTTGTTATAACGGGTGAAGTAATATAGTATGGCAAATTTGCGCAAACCACTACATCCATATTATAAAACTCATCTTGTATTATTTTTGACAGATCTAGTTTTAAAATGTCGCCGTTTATAATTTTTACATTAGAAAATCCAGCCAGAGTTTCGTCAAGTATTGGCAAAAGCCGCTGGTCTAGTTCTACTGAAACAACTTTCTGAGCTAAAGCTGCTAATTCACGTGTCAAAACACCTATGCCAGGGCCTATCTCTAAAACTCCAACATTTTCTCCGGCGCCACTTAAAGCTGCCATTTCTGGGCAAACATTAGGATTTACAATAAAATTTTGGCCAAGAGAATGAGAAAAATTAAATTTGTGCCGAGACAAAATTGCTTTTATTGTGTTTATATCTGATAAATTATTCATATATCCTCCCCCAGCATGACGCTGGACCCAGTTCTCACGCCGAACTGCTCGCGAGCCTTAAAACTCAGGCCTAAAAAATATTAGGTCGCGTAATATCAGCGGCGATCCGCCGTCGTGACGTTGCACCTAATTCGCGGCAATGTAACGTTGCATCCATTTCGCGCACCAGGTCCAGTGCGAACTTTTTCTTAACACCCGCGACCGTGTTTTGCGTGTAGCTTTTGTTGCTAAATCTTAACCACTCTGCCCTCTAGGTCTTTGTTTCAAATCTTGCTTCTGGCACCTTGCCTCTAATCTCTAGACGGGCATATGTAATTTAACTCTTCAACTTGTTTGCCGTCTTTTATATAAATTCTAGGTACTCGTTTGCTTAAAAGGCAAAGCAATTCATAATTTATAGTATTACTAATCTTTGCTAACTCTTCGATAGTAATTGTTTCATCACCATCAGTTCCAAACACAGTAACTTCTGAATTTTCATTTATACCGTCTATATCTGTCACATCAAGCATAAGTTGATCCATACAAACTCTTCCAATAACCGGTGCACGTTTACCGCAAACCAGCATTTCAGCTCTGCCAGAAAAGCACCTAAGGTATCCATCCGCGTAACCAATTGGAACTGTAGCAACTTTAGTTAGTTTATTTGTTATAAAGGTGCTACCGTAGCTCACAGCTGTTTGTTTTTCGACTTCTTTTATTTGAGAGACAACAGTCTTTAATTCCATAGCTCTTTGAAGTTTTAAGTCTAAGGTTTGATAATCTGATGGATATAGGCCATAAAGTATAAGCCCTGCTCTAACAAGATCTAAATTCATTTCAGGGTAATTCAATATACTAGCACTATTACTGCAATGTTTTATAGGTATATTGATACCTACTTCTTTCAATTTTTCTATGGCCGTCATAAAATTATCAAACTGAAGTTTAGTGTTAATTCCATAAATTCCACCTTCGTCAGCAGTTGGAAAATGAGTAAAAATTCCCTGGATTTTTAAACCATCAAACTTGGATATTTTCGTTATACTATCAATTATGCCTATATCACGAATTTTATCATGAAAAACAAACCCAAGTCGGCTCATTCCCGTGTCTATTTTTACATGAATGTTAACAACTACATTATTCTTTACTGCAAAATCAGATAAATCTTTCGCATATTTTTCAGAAAATACATTTTGAGAAATGTTGAATTTTGCAAGAGTACTTGCCATACTAGCTGGCGTATAACCTAAAATTAAAATGTTTTTTTTAGCGCCGTTATACCTTAGTTGTAAGGCTTCTTCTAAATTTGAAACAGCAAACCAATTTACACCCATTTTTTCATATTCACGTGCTAACACCGCTGCCCCATGGCCATATGCATCTGCTTTTAAAACACATAAAACTTTACTGTTTTTATTTATATTTTTTTTAATTTCATAATAATTGTTTTCTATTGCGTCTAAATTTATTTGCGCCCATGTTCTTCTAAAAAATTTTCCCATCGAATATAACAACCTTTCTAGTTTAATATTTAATTGTACGCTTGTTAAAACTTAATTGTCAACTAATTTTTAAAATTATTTGGAGTCAAGGCTCTAATTTTGAATAGTAAAAAAAGCCTTGCATATTATGTTGTTTGTTGTTATAATGATAAATATTATTTTATGGAGGTATACTGCTTATGAATGCTGAAGGCGGATTTGGTTTAATGAATTTTGCAATAATGGCTGTATTTATAGTTGGAATGTATTTTTTATTGATACGCCCAAACTCAAAAAGAAAAAAGCAAGAGGAATCGATGAGAAATTCTCTCAAACCAGGCGATGAAATTACAACAATTGGCGGAATCGTTGGAAAAATTGTTAGCGTAAAAGACGATAATGATTCTTTTATTATTGAAACTGGTATTGACCGCAATAAATTAAAAATTAAAAAATGGGCAATTGCTAGCTGCGATATAACAAAAGAAACTTCTGAAAAATAGGTATAACCTTTTACCTTTTCGAATATCTATCATACAGGTTTTAATTTAAAATTTTGATGGTATATCTTCGAGGAGGTTTGTATCTTGCGATATGATAAGTCCAATAATTCAGAAAGTAATTATATATTACTTTTAAAATCATTAGTGTTTGGTATGTTTTTAGGTGGTTTGAGTTCTATTTTGCTTTTGGTTTTATTTGCTCTAGTTTTTACTCAAATAGGAGCTATGCCTTCTTTCGTAATACAAACTATGGCAATTATTTCAGTTTCAATAGGTACATTTGTATCAAGCTACATAACTCTTAGAATATATAAATCAAAAGGTCTTTTGTATGGTTCTTTTGCAGGGTTGTTAATGTTTCTTCTGTTTACACTAATAGGGTTTATTATCTCAAGGGATCATTTTACAATCGTTACTTTAATAAAATTTATTTCAATGCTCTTTATGGGTGCTGTTGGCGGAATTTTAGGTGTAAATAGCCAAAAAAGATAGAAACTTTATTTTTATAAATTATAAAGGAGATTTAAAATGAAACATGTTAAAACTTTAAACAAAGCAAACTTAAAGGAAAGTGCCATTGTTGGCGGTTGTGGCGAATGCCAAGCTTCTTGCCAATCTGCCTGCAAAACTTCTTGTACTGTTGCTAATCAAAAATGTGAACGTCAAAATTCTGTTAAAGTTTCTCACTAGCTAATGATATTCCTTAAAATTTACTTTCGCACAAATTCTTGTTCTACTACTATTAGTATATAAAGCGGAAGACTTTTAGTCTTTCCGCTATTTTTTTATACTTAGCTAAACTTATAGCTCACCACTTTCACGCAAAACTTCTCTGCACTTTCGCGACGTGCCACAAAGAAAGGACACTTTAATGATACATAAATACAAGTTAAACGGATATAACATTGTGCTTGACACCAATAGCGGTGCTGTTCATATGTTTGACGATATTGCTTACGACATTGTTGATAACTTAAAAGAACCTACCTCTGCAGAACTTGATAAAAGTATATTTGAAAAACTTAGCTTAAAATATGGTGAAACTGAAATTAAAGATACTTATCGTGAAATCTATAAATTGTATGTTGATGGTCAACTTTTTTCAAGTGATCCATACGAAAGGATGGCTTCTTCTTTAAAAGATGCACCAATAAAATCTATGTGTTTAAACATTGCGCATGACTGTAACTTAAGGTGTGAATATTGTTTTGCTGCTAAAGGAGACTTTGGAAAAGGCCGTGAACTTATGCCTTTTGATATTGCAAAACAAGCAATTGATTTCTTAATAGAAAAATCCGGGAAAAGACACAATTTAGAAGTTGACTTTTTTGGCGGCGAACCTCTTATGAATTTTGATGTAGTAAAACAAACCGTAGATTATGCTAGAAGCATTGAAAAAAAATATAATAAAAATTTTAGATTTACAATTACTACTAATGGCCTTTTGCTAACTGATGATAAAATAGAATATATCAACCGCGAAATGTCAAGCGTAGTATTGTCACTCGATGGTCGACGCAACATAAACGATAGGCTGAGAATTACTCCCAACGGCAAGGGTTCTTACGACACTATTGTCCCTAAATATCAAAAGTTAGTCAAAACTCGCGGTGATAAAGACTATTATGTCCGAGGGACTTTTACAAAATATAATCTTGATTTCACAAACGATGTTTTGCATTTAAATAGTTTAGGATTTGATCAAATTTCAGTTGAGCCCGTTGTTTCTGATATGAGACTAGATTATTCTATCAAAGAATCAGACATAAATGCTGTTTATTCTGAGTATGAAAAATTAGCTAAAGAAATTATTGATCGTATTGATACCAATAAAAGTTTTAACTTTTTTCATTTCATGATAGATTTAGATCAAGGTCCTTGTGCAATAAAAAGGCTTCGTGGTTGTGGCTGCGGGAATGAATATATTGCAATTACGCCAAACGGAGATATTTATCCATGCCATCAGTTTGTTGGAATGGATGATTGGAAAATGGGTAATTTAGTTGACGGTACTTTTGATTATAAAATGAAAGATTATTTTTCTAAAGCTAATGTGTATAGTAAACCTGAATGTAAAAAATGTTGGGCGAAATTTTATTGTAGCGGCGGATGTAATGCAAATAATTTTCAATATGAAAATAGTATTTTTACTCCACATAAAATATCTTGTGATTTAGAAAAAAAACGTGTTGAGTGTGCTATCATGATAAAAGCTTATGAAGCTATGTCAAAAAGTTAAGTTGCTTTTTTGGGGGCGGCGACGCAAAAAACTGTTACAACTATTTTTTCTTAATTTATAGTTTTTTGCGTTGACCAATTGGCTAACTAAAAAATATTATCTGTTTTTCCAATTGGCCTGTGCGAAACTTCGCACCGCCGCCCCCCCAAGCGAATTCAACATTAGAAAGGGACCCATAATATGTCATATAAAATTGGACTTATTAGCCTTGGTTGTGAAAAAAATCAAATAGACGCTGAAATTATGCTCGCAAAAATAAAAAATGCTGGTTATAAATTAACAGCAAACCCTGCTGACTCTGATATCGTCATAATAAATACCTGTGGGTTTATTGAAGCTGCAAAAAAAGAAGCTATTGAAGAAATATTTAATTTTATACGGTTAAAAGAACAAGGAAAAATTAAAGCAATTATTGTTACTGGGTGTTTAGCAGAACGATATCGAGAAAAAGTGTTAGAAGAAATTCCAGAAATTGATGCAGTTTTAGGGATTGGTGCAAATAACGAGATTATTAATACCATTGAATCAGTCATAAATCATAATAAAATCGAAATTTTTAAAGATAAAAAATTGCTGCCTTTAAACGGTGAAAGAGTTGTAACTACGCCTGCTCACTATGCATATTTAAAAGTTGCTGAAGGTTGCGATAACTGTTGCTCATACTGCGCTATTCCACAAATAAGAGGACGATTTCGTAGCCGAAAAAAAGAAGATATAATAGCTGAAGCTAAAAATTTAGCTAAATCTGGAGTTAAAGAACTGATCCTCATAGCGCAAGACACTACCCGCTATGGTGAAGACTTATATCATGAGCTTTATTTGCCAAAACTTTTATTAGAGCTTTGTGAAATTCCAGAAATAAAATGGATTCGCTTGCTTTATTGCTACCCCGATAAAATAACAGATGAACTTATATCCGTTATTAAAAGCCAAGAAAAAATATTAAAGTATTTAGATTTACCTTTACAGCATTGCAGTGGTAAAATTTTAAAATGTATGAGCCGAACAGGCGACACTAAAAGCCTCACCGCACTTATTAACAAGCTCAAATCTGAAATTCCACAAATAATTTTAAGAACAACATTTATAGTTGGGTTCCCGGGCGAAACTGACGACGATTTTAATGAACTATGTGATTTTATAAACGATATAAAATTTGATAGGTTAGGATGTTTTACTTATTCGGCAGAAGAAGGTACAAGGGCATGTTCCTTCAACAATCAAGTTGATGAAGATATTAAAAAACATCGGCAAGAAATTTTAATGAATGAACAATTAAAAATAGTTACCAACAAAAATCGTGAAATGATAAACCAAGAAGTTTTAGTTGTTACCGAAGGGTTTGATGATAAAGCAAACTGCTATTTTGGAAGAAGTTTTGCAGACTCTCCAGATATTGATGGTAAAGTATTTTTTAAATCTGATAAACTTTTAAGACCAGGTGATTTTATAACAGTTAAAATTACAGATTTTATAGATTATGATCTTATTGGAACCGCAATAAAAAAATGAAGGAGGCAAAAATGAATACACCAAATAAACTTACAATTTTAAGAATCATTTTAGTCCCACTATTTGTGTTTTTTTTGCTAGTTAGTACAGTGCCAAACAACCTCTTAATTGCTGGTATCATATTTGTTATTGCATCTCTTACAGACCACCTTGATGGAGAACTAGCAAGAAAAACTAACCAAATAACTAATTTTGGAAAGTTTTTAGACCCGTTAGCTGACAAAATTTTAGTTATTTCTGCTTACGTTTGCTTTATTCAGTTAGGAATTATTGGCGCTGTCCCCGTTATTATAATTTTAATGCGAGAGTTTATGGTAACATCTGTTAGATTGGTAGCTGTTGAATCTGGAAAAGTAATTGCCGCTAATATTTGGGGTAAAGCCAAAACCGTAAGTCAAATAATTGCAGTTATAGTAATTATCTTTCTTAAATATTTCTTAATACTAGTTGATAATAATATATTACGATTCTCAGATGCTGTTTCATTTGCTAACATTTTCTTTATAGTTTCTCAAGTAGTTGTATGGATTTCTGTATTATTAACAGCTGTTTCAGGGTTTATTTATATTCGTGATAATATAAACTTTATAAAACCTTCGCATAATATGTAATTGTAAATTAGTCAAAAATTTAATAAGTTGCATCTTAATAAATTTTTATTACCTTACATATTATAAATTACAAATGAAAGTTTTGCTTTTAATTAATTATTTTCTTGCCAAAATATCAAAAAATAGAGTAAAATAAAATGTTAATTTAAATTTAAATGGGGGATATAAATATGAGGGTCTACAATACTATGACCAGAAAAAAGGAAGAATTAATACCGCTTGAAAAAGGGGTTTTAAAAATATACGCTTGTGGCCCTACAGTTTATAACTATATTCATATAGGAAACGCCAGGCCAATTTGTGTTTGCGACGTTTTAAGAAGGTACCTTGAATATACCGGATTAACAGTAAAATTTATTCAGAACTTTACCGATATTGATGATAAAATCATAAACAAAGCAAACGAGGAAAACTCTGATTATCTTACAGTTTCAAAAAAGTTTATAGAAGAATATATAAAAGATAGTACTGGACTTAATATAAGAAAAGCTACTATCCACCCAAAAGCTACAGAAAATATTGATGAAATGATCGATATTATTAAAACTTTAGTTGAAAAGGGTTTTGCCTATAAAACCGAAAACAATGACGTTTATTTTCGAACAAAAAATTTTAAAGACTATGGAAAACTGTCTCATCAGCCGCTGGAAGATCTAGAAGTCGGTGCTAGAATTAGCGTTGGAGAAATAAAAGAAGACCCAATGGATTTTGTTGTTTGGAAGTCTGCAAAACCGGGCGAGCCATATTGGGATTCGCCATGGGGTAACGGCAGGCCAGGTTGGCACATTGAATGTTCAGCCATGGCAAGGCGTTATTTAGGCAAAACTATAGATATTCATTATGGTGGTCAGGATCTAATCTTCCCACACCACGAAAATGAAATTGCTCAAAGTGAATGTAGTTCTGGCGTAGAATTTGCTCGCTATTGGATGCACAACGGCTATATTAATATTGATAACAAAAAAATGTCAAAATCTTTAAACAATTTCTTTACTGTGAGGGACGTTGCAAACAAATATGGATATGAGCCTATTAGATACCTTATGATTTCATCACATTATAGAAGCCCCATTAATTACAGTGAAGATGTTATTAAACAATGTATAGCTGCACTAGATAGGCTCTATACGTGCCGAAATAATTTAGACTTTTTGCTAAAAAATACTAACAACCAAACTAATTCAATTGATAACAGCATAAAAGAAAAGTTTTTAGAACACAAAGCTGCATTCATAACTGCAATGGAAGATGATTTAAATACAGCCGATGCCTTGTCTGCTCTTTTTGATTTAGTTCGCGATATAAATTCAAATGTAAATATAGAATCTAGCAAAGAAACAATTAATTTTGCAATTGATCTTTTCGATGAATTATCTGGAATTTTAGGCCTTGTTTACAATCGAAAAAATGAAAATGTTGATTCTAAAATAGAAGATTTAATAAATCAGCGAGAAGCTGCCAGAAAAAGCAAAGATTGGGCTTTAGCCGATAAAATCCGAGATGAATTAAAAAGCCAAGGTATCACTTTAGAAGATACAAAATCTGGAGTTAAAGCTGTTTTTCATAAAGAACCCTAAATTATATTTTGTACAAAATATAATTAGCAGGAGATGAGTTTAATTTCGTGAAAATATTATTTGTATGCACAGGTAATACATGTAGAAGCCCTATGGCTAAAGAATTATTTAAAAGGTTTTTAAAAGAAAACGATATAAAAGATATAACATGCAACAGTGCTGGTGTTTCAGGATTTAACGGTGAAGAGGCTTCTAAAAATGCAATTATAGCCTGCAGTGACTATGATATTGATTTAAAAGATCACAAATCAAAAAATCTTTCTGAAATTGATATAAATTCAATTGATTTATTTGTTGTTATGAACTTTTTTCAATATGACGTTTTAAAAATTTTAAAAATCCCTGCTGATAAAATATATGTATTAGGCGGAGGAATTGAAGACCCATTTGGTGGAGATGTTAAAACATACAAAAAGTGTTGTGCCAAAATTAATTCCTCTCTTGTCAGTTTATATGAACATATAAAAAAGCAAAAAGGTGAATAGCTTTTGGAACAAACAAAAATAGTAAAAATGGAAAAAGAGCATATCGATAAACTAGCAGACCTTGAGAAAATATGTTTTAATGATCCTTGGTCAGAAGATTCTTTATCTTTTGAACTTACCAACAAAAATGCTTATTTTATAGTCGCAATGCAAAACAATAATGTGTTGGGCTACGCTGGTATGCATTGTGTGTTAGATGAAGGGTATATTGCCAATGTTGCGGTGTTTCCTTCTTTTCGTAAAAAAGGTATTGGTAAAGAATTGTTAAGAAATATTTTAAATTACGCTGAAAAAAATAATTTTGCATTTGTAACACTTGAAGTTAGAAGATCTAATTTTAATGCTATTAAACTATATAAAAATTTTGGATTTGAACAAATGGGGATTCGTAAAAACTTTTATAAGAATCCTAATGAAGATGCAATTATAATGACTAAAAGATTTATATCTACTTAATTTTTTAAAAGAGGGAGCGCCACTTTCGCGCTAACTTGCATTAGCACTTTCGCGGCGCTCCCTTTTTTAAACTGCAAAAACAAAGGAGAAATTATGTTAATTTTAGCAATAGAAAGCTCTTGCGACGAAACAGCCGCCGCAGTTGTTAAAGATGGACGAACTGTTTTGTCGTCTGTTGTGGCATCTCAAATTGAAAAGCATAAAATATATGGTGGAGTTGTCCCTGAAATAGCTTCCAGATGCCATAGCAAAGCGATTGTTGGCGTTGTAGACCAAGCCTTAACTGACGCTTGCGTAACTTTAAAAGATATAAACGCCATAGCCGTGACTTATGCTCCCGGCCTAATTGGCTCACTTTTGGTTGGAGTGAACTTTGCTAAAGGTCTATCACTTGCAACTCGCTTACCTCTTGTTCCTGTTCACCATATAAGGTCACACATAGCTGCAAACTACATAACATCGGCAAAATTAACTCCCCCATTTTTATGTTTAGTTGTATCTGGTGGCCACACAAATATTATTGAAGTTAAAGATTATACGAAATTTCATATAATAGGTAAAACCCGTGATGATGCTGCTGGCGAAGCTTTCGATAAAGCCGCAAGAACTATGGGCATGCCATACCCTGGTGGTATTCAGCTCGATAAAATTGCAGAAACTGGAAACGAAAATGCATTTGTTCTTCCAAAACCTCAAGTTGCCGGTTCAAAATATGATTTTAGTTTTTCAGGCCTTAAAACCTCTGTTATAAATAAAATTCATAATGCTAATCAAAAAAACGAAGCCGTCCACATTGAAGACTTATCTGCGTCATTTAGAAAAACCGCAGTAGAGTATTTAATAGAAAACTTTTTTAAAGCCGCAACTGATTATAATTATAAAACATTGGCAGCAGCCGGTGGTGTCTGTGCAAACTCTTTTTTAAGAAAACGTTTAGCCGAAGAATGTAATAATCGAAATTGGAATTTATATGTACCAGAACTTTCGCTTTGTGGAGATAATGCCGCAATGGTTGGTGCTCAAGGATATTATGAATTTTTGTCTGGCAATATAGCAGGTCTTGATTTGAACGCTTATGCAACAAAAGAAATTTAAAAGTTTAAGAAAATTATTTGCGTTGCGGAAGAGGCCTAGACATAAAAAGTTATTAAAGAGAGGAATTTTTCAAATGATCAGCAACACTTCAGTTAATAAATTTTTAGAAGAAATGAGCGCCCTTTTGAATCCAGATGAAATAATTCTTATTGATGGGACAGAAAATCAGCTTCAAGAGCTTCGTGAAATAGCATGTAAATCGGGCGAACTTATAAAGCTTAATGAAGAAAAACTTCCAAACTGTTATCTTCACAGAACAGCTATAAATGACGTTGCTAGGGTAGAAGATAGAACTTTTATCTGCACAACTAAAAAAGATGCCGCCGGCCCTACCAACAACTGGATGGACCCTGCCGATGCTTATAAAATGCTCTATAATATAGCAAAAAACAGTTATAAAGGCAAAACCATGTATGTAATTCCTTTTTCAATGGGACATATTAATTCTTCTCTTTCTAAAATTGGAATAGAAATTACTGATTCAATTTATGTGGTTTTAAATATGGCAATCATGACTAGGGTCGGTACTGCTGTTTTAGATAAGCTTGGAAACAGTAATAATTGGGTTCGTGGCATCCATGCTAGCTGTAGCATAGATGAAAACAACCGATATATTTGTCATTTTCCGGAAGATAATACTATTATTTCTGTAAATTCAGCATATGGTGGAAATGTTCTTTTAGGCAAAAAATGTTTTGCGCTTAGAATCGCATCTTACCAAGGCAACTGGGAAGGTTGGTTGGCCGAACATATGTTGATTTTAGGTATTGAAAATAAGCTTGGAGAAGTTAAATATATTGCAGCTGCTTTTCCCTCAGCTTGTGGTAAAACTAATTTAGCTATGTTAATTCCTCCAGAAGAATATAAGAAAAACGGATATAAAGTCTGGTGTGTTGGTGACGATATAGCTTGGATGAGAATCGGAGAAGATAGCAGACTCTGGGCAATAAACCCGGAAAACGGTTTTTTTGGTGTGGCGCCAGGAACAAATAAAACGTCTAATCCAAACGCACTTGCAACTACATCAAGCGATACCATTTTTACAAATGTTGTTTTGAATTTAGACGACAATACCGTTTGGTGGGAAGGCCTTGATGAAAATCCTCCCGAAAATGCTATTGACTGGATGGGTAAAAGATGGAATGGTAAAGTTGATAAAACCCCTGGTGCACACCCAAACAGTAGATTTACTTCACCTGCTAAAAATTGTCCTTGTCTTAGCCGTGAATTTGAAAACGAAAATGGGGTTCCTATCTCTGCTATTGTTTTTGGTGGTAGGCGAGCTCAAACTACACCTTTAGTTTATGAATCGAGAGATTGGAATAACGGTGTTTTTGTAGGATCAATTATGGCTTCTGAAACCACAGCTGCAGCGTCTGGGAAAATTGGGAAACTTAGACATGACCCAATGGCAATGCTTCCGTTTTGTGGTTACAATATGGGCGATTATTTTAAACATTGGTTAGATATGGGGGGGAAATTGGGAGAAAACGCCCCTAAAATATTTAATGTAAACTGGTTCAGAACAGATGAAAGTGGAAAATTTATTTGGCCTGGGTTTGGCGATAATATTCGTGTTCTTGAATGGATATTAAATAGATGTGAAAATAAAGTTTCTGCTAAAGAAACACCAATTGGTTTTGTTCCTTATTCAAAAGATATAAATTTATCTGGGCTTGATTTAAGTGAAAATAAGTTAAATGAGATTTTAGAAGTTGATAAAAGCATTTGGCAAAATGAAATTAATGATATTGAATCGTTTTATGAAAAGTTTGGAGATAATTTACCAAACGAACTAAAAAGCGAGCTACAAAAACTAAAAAACAAGCTGAAATAAAAAGTAAACATATGGCGCGCCGCTTGCCAGCTTCGCTGGCAAAAAAATAAGGATTAGAAACAACCAATGTTAAAAATATGTTTCTAATCCTTATTTTTCGCCGATTTTATCGGCGAGCGGCGTGCCAAAACAAAAAACAGGAGCTTTATATATAAGCTCGCTGTTTTATTTTTTTTATTATTAATAACAACCCACAAACTAATACAGCAACTGCTGCAAGCACTTGTGAAACTCGAATACCCGAACCTGGGATCATAAGGCTATCAGTCCTCAAGCCTTCAATAAAAAAACGACCTGCACTATACCAAGCCACATACAAAAGAAAAATCTCTCCATCAAAACGCTGCTTATATTTAAGACTAAAAATATGAAGCAATAAAAAGCCTATCGCGCACCATACTGATTCATATAAAAAGCACGGATGAACCGCTATATTTCCTGTATTTTCACTTAGCATTCCAAAAAATGAATCCGTTTGGGTTCCAAACGCCTCTTGATTTGTAAAGTTCCCCCATCGGCCAATAGCTTGGCCAATTAAAAATCCTAATGAGGCTATATCAAGCACTTTTAAAAATTCAAGTTTTTTTATTTTACATACAACAAGTCCACCTAAAATAGCGCCTATAATTCCGCCATAAATTGCAATTCCACCCTGATTTATAAAAAGAATTTTAGTTGGTTCTTTTACATACATGTCACCCGGATAAAAAATAACATAATAAAGCCGGGCACCAATTAAACCTGTAATAAGTCCTATAATTATAACATCAATTAGTTTATCCTGGTCTAAATCAAAACGCTTAGAATTTTTCATTGTGTATAAGAAAGCCAAAATGAATCCGAACCCAATAATTATCCCATACCAATAAACAGAAATACCACCTATTTTAAATGCAACAGGGTTTATCTCAAAACTAAGTCCCATAGCTGGAAATTCAATATGATATTTTGTGCCTACCATTTTATCACTTGCTTTCCGGAGAAATAATTGATAGAGCGCAGTTTTCTATATCTAACTGGCTTTTTAACCTTTCATTTACATCTTCTAAATTAACTGAAGCCACACTTTCAATAGCAGCAAAAAGCTCTCTGTTAGAAAATTCTAATGTTAAAATTGCATTAGAAATATTTTCAGCACTATTAAGAATAGAAAGCGTACGGCCATAAAGTGCTTTTTTGGCATTTTCAAAATCTTCCTTACTAATTCCATCTTTATGAATTTTTTTAATAGCTTCTTTTATTATGCTAGCAGTCTTGTCAGGATCTTTCGACTCTCCTGAAAATATAACTGCTGCATAGCCCTTGCCCTCAAAATATTCATATCCAAAAGATTCATTAATAAGATCCTGATCTAAAAGTTCACGATATAGTGGAGAAGCCTTTGAAGCTAAAACCTGTAAGATAACATCTGTTTGCGTAGACTCTTCGATATCTGGTCTCCCTTTTGAGGCATCTTCCTTAAAACCTAGCTGAAATATAGGCATTGACACAGGAAACTTTTCCTCTACTCGTGGCCTTACAATATCATAAGGATCGTCTGGAAAATAACTCTCTGGAACGGTTCCGTTAATTGGCTTTATTATCTTGTCCACAATTTTTAAAACTTCCTGAGGATCAACCTTGCCTGCAACACAAAGTGCCATATTATTTAAGTTATAAAAATTACTATAGCATTCATAAAGGTTTTCCGGATTTATTTCAGATATTGACTGCACTGTTCCCGCTATTTCTACTTTTACTGGATGCTTATGAAACATAGCTCTATATAAATTAAACATTACTCTCCATGAAGGGTCATCATCGTACATTTTTATTTCTTGACTTATAATTCCTTGCTCCTTTTTAACTGTTTCAGGTGTAAAATAGGGCGACTGAACAAATTCAAGTAATATTTTTAAGGACTCTTCAAAGTTTTCCGTGCATGAAAAAAGATAACATGTCATGTCAAATGATGTGTAAGCATTTGCACTAGCTCCTGTTTTTGCATATTTTGAAAAGGCATCACCATCTTCGCTTTCAAAAAGTTTATGCTCTAAATAGTGTGCAATTCCATCAGGTAACTTTACAACTTCCCCATTGTTTGTTGAAAAAAAACTTGTATTAATAGATCCAAATTTAGTTCCTAAAATAGCATAAGTTGAGTGGTGCCCGTCTTTAGGATAGATAAATATTCTAAGTCCACTGTCGTGGTTTCCAGTATAATACTTGTCCCCTATTCGCTCACTCTTGATTTCTTTTAAAGTCATGTTTAAATCGCCCTTTCTTTTTCACAAATAGCTATGCTGGCAAAAGTATAAGATAAAATTATGGGTCTATTGTCTTATCAACTTGTTGCCTTAGCCCTTTTCTCCAACTAAAATATAGACTGTATCCAGTGTAATTAGGTTTGCTGCTTTCACTATTTGATCTTTTGTCACGGCGTTTATTCTTTTTACAAATTCAAGCGGTGTAACTCTTTCGCTATCAAATGTTTGAGAAATATAAAAGTTTTCAAGGCTACTAAGGTAATCTCCAACCGTTCTATAGTTATTTGATAAACTTTTTTTAATTGCATCTACATCATTATCTGTAAACTTACCTTTTTGTACATCTCCGAGCTGATTTAATATTTCTAGTTTAGCCTTTTGAATATTTTCTTTTTCAACTCCACTTTGAACCAACATAATTCCTTTATTTCTGTCATATCTTGCGGCGCAGTAATAACAAAGGCTAAACTTTTCACGCACATTTAAAAATAATTTTGAATGTGGAGTGGAACCAAAAAGTGCAACAGCCACCCTCATTGGCATAACTAAATGATCTTGTAAAGCTGCACCCGTTCTAAACCCCATAACCAATTTGCTTTGAGCTAAATCCATCTCTTCTCTATTTTCTTTTATATGTTTAGCTTCTTTAATAATTTCAGTATTACAAGAAAACACATTTTCTCTTTTTATTTTTCCAAAAGCCCTTTTAAAAACATCCAGTGCCAAATTTTCATTAGAGTTTCCAAGCAATGTCAGTTCTATTTTAGCTCTTTTTAAAATTTGGTCCCAAGCTTTATATATGTCATCAGGTGTAAGAGCTTCTACCTGACTTTTTGTTCCAAATCGATTTATTCCAAACTTTTCATCTTGGCACATTAACTGTTCACAACGATTTTTCGCAAAAATTCTTTTATCATTATACTCTGATTCAATTAATTCAATTAATTGCCTTTTTTCTTGTTCAACATTTTCCTGTATGAACTTCCCATTATCAAAAAGAGGTTCAAAGATCATTTTGCACAGAAGTTCTGTAACCTTTGCGGAAATACTTTCTTTATTTAAAGAATACCTATCATCCAAAAAAGAGGCCGACAAACCCAAAACTTGTGTTTCACCTAATTTGCTAACTTCGGCATAAATAGAAGCGCCATAAAGATCATTTAAGTGTTTATTAAGACTTGTAAAATCAGGAAACTCTTGACAAGACTTGCTTAATAAAAATGGTAATATTGCATTTGCTGACACTGTCTCTTCATTAAGCGGAAGAAACATAGTTGCCGAAATCCTTCCTGTTTTAAACCGAGACTCTTTTATAACATTAAAGTTTATTCCATCACACAGCTTATGCTGTATAAAATCATTCATCAAAAAATCCCTCCAATATAAATAAAATTTTCCCTCTTAACTATATCATAAATATATAATCTTTTTCCATAATAAATTGATCAAAAAACAAAAAGGCTAAAAAATATTTTTGTCTTTATTTTTTCTTGTAAAAAATAGGCAATACAAATACAAAATTGCATTAAAAATAAATATAAAGAACCCATATAACACAAATTGTGTATTAAATTAACACACTTATCTAAAAAATTATTCCCTAGAGATACACACAGTATACACAACTATGATATACCCAGAGAATATTTAATATAAATAAGTAGCACTTATTCTAATCATTTTTTTAAAACTTTTACATCACTCACATTTACACAAACTGGAACTGCTTCAGGCTTTGAATCAAGCTGAACTTTTAAAGTTCGAGCTAACAAGTTTACATCTTTAACCTTTCCATTCCCCATTTCTGTACTTACAGGTGTCCCAACCTTTGGGGTCTTTTTTAAAAGATCCGAATAAACTTCTTGTTCATACTTCAAACAACACATAAGTCTTCCGCAAGTTCCAGAAATTTTCACAGGATTCAAAGAAAGACCTTGTTCCTTTGCCATTTTTATTGAAACAGGTTGAAAATCTTCTAAAAAGGTTGCGCAGCAAAGTGGATTTCCACAAGGCCCTAAACCTCCAAGCATTTTAGCTTCATCTCTTACCCCTACTTGCCTAAGTTCAATTCTGACTTTAAAAATAGAGGCTAATTCTTTAACTAAATTTCTAAAATCCACTCGAGCTTCTGACGTAAAGTAAAAAACAATTTTGTTTCCATCAAAAGAATATTCAACATCTATAAGTTTCATATCTAAATTATATTTTCGAATTTTTTCATTGCATATGCTAATAGCTTTTTTTTCTTTTTCCTTGTTTTTTTGTAGCTTTTCTAAGTCTTTTGCATTAGCTTTTCTTATTATTTTTTTTAAATCAGTTATTACCTTATCAAAAATATTTCTATTTTCAATCACAACTTTCCCAATTTCTCGTCCTTTTGCTGTATCTACAATTACTAGGTCTCCAATATTAACCGTCAACCCATTTGGATCAAAATAATATGTTTTCCCTGTATCTTTAAATTTAACCCCTACAATTTGAGCCATTTTTATCTCCTTATTTTTTATACTCAGATTCTAAACTCCAACAAAATTTTAGTCTGAAAGTACCGCCATATAAAAGTTTGAAGTAAAATATGTAATTAGCAGTGCCCCATTTGCGTTGTAGCTTACCAAATCGTTAGTTTTATTTACTATATTTATAAGACTTAAAATCTTTTTCTGAGAAATCTGTTGACTAAGATTCCTTGAAATTTCATTTTTTATATCTCCAACCAATGCATCTCTTAAAATCTCAGCTAAAAAATTAAGAAGTAACCTCAAATTTTTTCTATCTGTTGATATCTTGCCACTAATTTTTAAAAGTTCAAATTCATTTGATAAAACCAAGGTTTTGGCAATTTGCTCAGCCAGCTCAAGAATTTCGCTTAAATCTGAAGAATTTAATATTTCAATAGTTTTTCCTATATTTTCTCCTGATTTTAAAACCGCATTGTTTATTTCATTTTCATTAAATTCGGGATAATTTTTACAAATAAAATCAAATGCCTCTTTTTTACTAACATTTACAACTGAAAAAATTTGTGACCTGGATTTAATAGTATCTAAAAATGAACTACTTGATTCACATATAAAAATAAAAATAACATTTTTCGGAGGCTCTTCTAAGATTTTTAGTAATGCATTTTGTGCCGAAGAATTCATATTATTTGCGTCCTGAAAAATATAAACCTTATGTTTTGCTTCGTTTGGAATAACATAAGCATCTTCTCTGATTTTCCTTGCTGTTGCAACACTAAAACTTTGTAAAGCTCCCGACTTCTCAGGATATATTACATCAGGATGAGTTTTGTTTATTACTTTTTTACAGTTTAAGCAATTGTCGCAAGAAAATATATCATCAGAAGAACACACCAGTGCTCTTGCGATAATATCAGCAATTGTTTTTTTCCCGCTTCCATTAGGTCCTTCAAAAATCATACAGTGCGGGACTTTTTTACTTTTAAACAGTGAATATAGTTGTTCTTTTAAAAGTAAATTGCCGGCAAAACTATCAAAGGTCATATTTTTTCAAACCTGTCAACATTCAATACAAATATAGTTGCTCCGCCAATTGTAACTTCAAACGGTAATGCTGAGTACATTCCCATATCAATAGTTGAAGCATTTGGTACCATTTGTGTTCTTTTATTGCTTTTATCCTCTATTATTTTTATAACTTCATCAACTTTATCATCTTCAACTCCGGTAATAAAAGTGGTATTTCCCGTTTTTAAAAAACCACCGGTCGTTGCTAATTTCGTAACTTGAAAATGCCCTTCTGTAAGAGCTGCGGAAACAGCTGAAGCATCATCACTATTTACTATCGATAAAACCAATTTCAAAAAAATACCCCCTATTGTTATAATAATAATTTAAATTGTAACAGGTTACAGTGCACCGCGGAAGTGCTCGTGCAATGGGCGCGAAAGTGGTGCACATCGATGAATAAAAGATTATGACATCACAATTACACTACAACCTATTTCGGAATTTCTTGCCCTTATTTTAACACGTTCAATGTAAAAATGCCATAGCCTAATAAAAGTTTAATCGCTTTTTCATTTATAATTTCACCAGGAATCAGTATTGGTATGCCGGGCGGGCAAACACACAGCGTTTCTGCACAAATTTTATTTATAGCATCTTTGGTATTTACCTTTTCAAATGATGAAAACAATGCTTTTTTTAACGATACCTTAACATTTGGCAAGTCAAAGCAAAATGGAGCTTGTTTTAATGGCTGATTTATCGGCAATTTTAAAATTGCATTATAAAGTTTTAAAAAATCTTCATCTGTGTTGAAAGGCGTTGTTATCAATACTATAAAATCATCATCAGAAAACTCTGGTTCAATTCCAAGGCTTCTAAAATATTTTGCACAGTCATTTCCAGTTAACCCTATGCTCTTAGTATTTAAACTAATTCGTGTTGGATCCACTGTCCCACTTGGCGTTAAAATGCCTTTTTGTTCTGCAAGTTTTTTTATTTTTTCAACCTTTTTTAAAAGATCTGAAAATTCTTTTTTTCCGTTAATTTTTAGCCAGCCACAACACATATCAAGAGATGCCATTATAGGGTATGACGGGCTAGTTGACCCAAACAAAGCCATTGAAGATTTTGCAAGTGGAATATATTTTTCATCTGCTATATGTAAAAATGCACCACCCGTTAAAACTGGTAATGTTTTGTGAGCTGAATCAGCTGTCATCGCAGCACCTAGTTTTAGTGGATGCAAATTTTCATTTACAAAACCTAAATGTGCCCCATGTGCATTATCCACTAACAACGGAATATTATATTCTCTACAAACATTTGATAATTCTTTTATATCTGAAATAACCCCATAATAATCAGGACTTGTTATGTAGACGGCTTTTGTATCAATATTATCTTTCAACGACTCTTTAATTTCTTGTGGATCAATTGGATCTAAAAATCCTGTTTTAATATTTTTTTTTGGCACAACCCAAACAGGCTCAATGTCAAGTAACGCCATAGCATTAATTGCATTTTTATGAATCATTCTAGAGCAAATTATTTTTCCACCAAACGGCAATGCAAGTCGTAACATTGTTTGTATGCATAATGTACAGCCACCAGCTGAAAACAAAGTTTTTTTTGCTCCAAAAACTTCTGCGGCATTTTGTTCTGCTTTTAAAATTGGCCCGGCTGCATCAAACAAACTATCAGTATCCGGCAATTCAGTATAATCAAGTGCCAACAAATCCGGTGGAATAATATTGATCCCTTTATGTCCAGGTGTATGAAATGATGAATAATCTAGTGACCTATGCATTTTTAAAGCATCATAAAGAGGTGTGTTATTCATTTTAATCTCCTTGCGTAAACAGCAAAACTTGAATTAGCAATAGGATAAAGGCGCTAATACTTTTTAACTCCTTTACCCTAAATCCTTAAATTTAAATTTTTAAATATTTGCAAAATTATTATTCTGTTTTAATTGACGTTTCATTTGAAACACAATTAGGTAAACTTATTTCAGAAATGGCTTCTGCAGTTTCTGGACCTGAATGATGCCTTGCTATATCTGCAAGACTAACAAAGCCATTAATAATTCCGTCTTTGACAACCGGCAATCTTCTAACCCTCTCCTCTGCCATCAAATTTACAGCATCACTAACAGTATCCTCAGGTTTTACCACTACAATATCTGTCGACATTAAATCAGAAACTTTAGTACTATCAACTGACCTTCCTTTAGCTATACACCTTACAACAATATCTCGATCTGTTAAGATCCCTTGCAGTTTTCTATCCAATACAACAGGCACAGATCCTATATTATTTTCATTCATTAAAACAGCCGCTTCTCTTGCAGTATCACTTGGCAACACCGCCACTATATCTTCGCTCATTATATCTTTTACTATCTCTTGCAAGCAAATACCCCCTCAATAATAAGTTTAGGTAACTAATCAGTTACTTAAAAGTTAGTATTTCCAAAGGGAAATAAGGTATTCATAAATAATCACTCTGCTCTTCAAGATCACAAACTTTTCCAATAGATCCTTTTATATTGCCACTATCAATATCAATTATACCATAAGTTCCATTTATCCCATACAGATTTCCTGGATTCATGATATATAAATTCTCTTGATCTACATTAAGCGCCCTATGTGTATGGCCAAACAATGCAACATTTGCACCACTTTTAATAGCCTCTTGTATTAGCCTATCTAAATCGCTTTTCACTTTAAAAAGATTCCCATGAGTTGCAAATATCTTTTTGCCTGCTATAGTCTCCTCTAAAATTTTAGGTAAACTCGAACAAATATCACAATTTCCACACACTTGTAATATGGTTTTATCTTTTAAAATATCCCTTATTTTATCTATATCTCTTTCTCCATCTCCAAGATGAATTATAATTTTTGCTTCTGGATGACCCATAACTACTTTATATAAATTTTTAGAATCACCGTGAGTATCTGAAACCACAAGTATTTTCATAACAAATTACCTCAAAAATTAGTTTTTTCATAATTTAAAGTTTTATCTCATAAAAATATTCTACAGGATGGTGATTATATGTCAAATGAAAATAATGAAAAGGTTGATAACTTATTAAACAAAGTATCGCAGTATTTAGGGCAAAATTCAGATGAACTTAAAAAGGCGGCTCAAAGCGGAGACATGTCAAAAGCTTTAGGTAGTTTAAATGCTGAAGATAGTCAAAAAATTCAAAAAGTTTTAAGTGATAAAAATTTAGCTTCAAAATTATTATCCACCCCGCAGGCTCAAAAATTAATAAAAGATTTGTTGGGAGAAAAATAAGCCATGGATGATTTGACGGGAAAACTAATGGAAATGCTAAACAATCCAGAAAGTATTGAAAAAATAAAAAATCTAACTGGCCTTTTAGGTAAAAATGATGAGTCAAAAAATGAAACTACCCCCGAAAACCAGGACACTGAAGAAAGTCAATTAGAGGCTCTACCCGTAGATGCTATAAACACCATAACAAAACTTATGCCGATTCTTTCATCTATGAATAAAGACGATGAAAAAACAAGATTTTTGGGTGCACTTCGTCCTCTTTTAAGTGACAACCGGAAAAAAAAGTTAGATGAATCAGTGAAAATACTACAAATGATTCAAGTTTTACCCTTACTAAAAGGTCAAGGAATAATTTAAAAAATAGTAAACATTTAATAAATACTTTTTAAATTTACAGTCACTGGTATCACATAGCTTCACTCCCTATTATTTTATTGCAAAACTTTAACAATTCATGTTACAAGAGAAAGGATGGTCATAATTGTGAAAAATGGTTACGAAAGTATGGAAGATATGAGACGCATGCAGCAAGAAGCTATCATGCGGGTAAATGAAATGCAAAAAAGAGCTAAAATATCATTAGAGGGTGACCAGCAATGTGATACTACAACCCACATAAACAATAACGAAAACTCTAAAAAAGAGCCCCCACCTAAAATTTTTCCTCCCCTTATGCCTCATCAAGAATCTTTTTCTCCAATTACTGCTTTTTCAAAAAACGACGTTATTGGAATGTTTCTTAAAGATAGCGAAAGAAGTCTTATTTTAATCCTTGTTTTTTTACTAATAGAAGAAAATTGTGATATGTTTTTAATTTTTGCGTTAATGTATCTCGTAATGTAATATTTATAATATATTTTCAATAGCATAAATGTAATAGCTATTAGTATTTTCATTGTTTTTTAATTTATATTTCATATATTTTAAAGGATTTGGCTCTGCCGTTTTTAATGGTTCAGGCTTTAAAAAGCTATCATCACGAGAAATATAGCCAACCGTTAAAATTAAAAAGCCATTTTCTTCTAAGGTATCTTTAATGTAAGGCAAACAGCTATTTTGATTACTAATGGCACAAATATGAAAGTTATTATCCCCTGGTTCAAAAGAAAAAAAAGAACCAAAAATTCTTTCGCTTGTATTTATGTTACAGTCTGGTCCAAACAGCTCATTACTCGCAGAAATTATATCTGCTACAGGAATCAGTGAAAATCCTCTTTCATCAAAACAGTCATACTTTTGCGTACCATTTTGAGAAATTGCCCTCCAAATACTTGAGGCTAAAACCATTTGCTTATCTGCATTTTGTGGACAATCAAATGGTTCTGGATCATGCATTACAACTGAAGCTAAAAAATTACTATAATTATTTAGAGGCATTTGTTCGTTGATAACCGGGGTTGTTGTTTGCGATAGGGTTGATAAAAAAATCATAAACCCTATTATCGTTAGTGATAAAATTATGCAGCCAAAGGCCACTCTATAAATTAAACCTTTTAGTGACGGCTTTGCGTTTATGTAAATATCTTCTGTTCTTTTCTTGGCAGTAAATTTAGTAGCTTTTTTTACTGGTTTTATCTTAGTATTGCCAGGTATTTGAGCTTTTGAGGTCTTGTTTATAATTGGCTCACTTTTTTGCCTTGGTTTCTTTACAACTGGCATTTGTGCAGTTACTGTTTTTGTGGTTCTTTCATAACTTTTAAAATCAGTCTTATCAGTATTATTTCTATAATCTATAAAATAACCTTCAATATCCGATTTGAAATCATCCGGCAATTAAAAAATCCCCTTTCAAATTTTTCTCATTTTATTATAGCTTGTCACTTTTGTTGAATAAGGGAATATTTTAGCACAGATACGCATTTTGCTATCAATTTATAAAATCACAATACCTAATTCATCTCAATTTTTTAATAAAAAAGAGACCTTTTAATATTAAAAGGTCTCTTAACTTATTTTTAATTTTATTGCCTGTTTTATAAGTTTTAGTCTTTGCCCAAATTTTAATACATTCCACCCATACCTGGATCCATTGGCATCTGCCCAGCTGGTGCTGGCTCTTTAATATCTGTAACTAAACTTTCGGTTGTTAGAACCATGGCCGCTACCGACGCTGCATTTTGAAGCGCTGATCTTGTAACTTTTGTTGGATCAACAATTCCGGCAGAAATCATTTCTACAAATTTGCCTTCTCTTGCATCATAACCATAGCCAACTTTGTTTTCTCTCTTAATTGTATCAATTATGACAGAGCCTTCTACGCCTGCATTTAATGCAATTTGGCGAATTGGTTCTTCTAAAGCTCTTAAAACAATTGAAATACCAGTCTTTTCATCGCCCTCAGCAACATTTAATAAAGCTTCCACACTGCTAATAGCATTGATAAGTGCCACACCGCCACCTGCAACGATTCCTTCTTCAACTGCAGCTTTAGTTGCAGCTAGAGCATCTTCAATTCTTAATTTTTTCTCTTTCATTTCAATTTCAGTTGCCGCACCAACTTTAATAACAGCAACTCCACCTGAAAGCTTAGCTAAACGCTCTTGTAATTTTTCACGGTCAAAATCAGATGTGGTATTTTCAATTTGTGATCTAATTTGTGCCACTCTGTTTTTGATTTCGTCGCCATTTCCGGCACCATCAACAATTATGGTATTTTCTTTTTCTATTTTTACTTGACGTGCACGGCCTAATTGATCTATTGTGGTTTCTTTAAGCTCTAAGCCTAACTCTTCAGTAATAACCTGACCACCTGTTAAAATAGCAATATCTTGTAACATTTCTTTTCTTCTATCGCCAAAACCAGGTGCTTTAACTCCAACGCAAACAAATGTTCCGCGAAGTTTATTTAAAATAAGGGTAGCTAATGCTTCACCTTCTATGTCTTCAGCAATTATAACAAGCTTTTTGCCTGAATTTACAACCTGCTCTAAGAGTGGCAAAATTTCTTGTATATTTGTAATTTTCTTATCTGTAATTAAAATGTAAGCATCATCAATGTTTGCAACCATTTTTTCAGTGTCTGTAACCATATAAGGAGATACATATCCACGGTCAAACATCATACCTTCAACTACCTCAGAATATGTATCGGCAGTTTTAGACTCTTCAACAGTAATAACTCCGTCAGCTGAAACCTTTTCCATGGCTTCAGAAATTAAATTACCTATAAACTCATCTGATGCAGAAATTGTTGCAACCCTTGCTATATCCTCTGAACCGCTAACCTTTTTGGAATTTTTAATAACAGTGTCAACTGCTGTATTTACAGCTTTTTCAATTCCCTTTTTTACAACCATTGGGTTTGCACCTGAAGTAACATTTTTCATACCTTCGCGAATTAAAGCTTGTGCTAAAAGTGTAGCTGTTGTAGTACCATCTCCTGCAACATCGTTTGTTTTTGTGGAAACTTCTTTAACCAACTGTGCACCCATATTTTCAAATGGATCTTCAAGTTCAATTTCTTTTGCAATTGTCACTCCATCGTTTGTAATAACTGGTGCTCCAAATTTTTTATCAAGAACAACATTTCGTCCTTTAGGTCCTAAAGTAATTTTAACTGTATCTGCAAGCTTGTTGACACCATTCATAAGTGATTTTCTTGCGTCTTCACCATATATGATTTGTTTAGCCATAATTATTAGCTCCTCCTATAATTTAGATGTTAGATTTGAAAAATTAGAAGTGAGATGTTAGAGGTTAGAAACGTTATGTATAGCCTTGTCACTCCCTCTTAAAATCATTATTTATTCTACTATTGCCAAAATATCAGATTGGCGAACAATTGTGTATTCTTCTTCATCAAATTTTACTTCTGTTCCAGAATATTTGCTAGTTATAACTTTATCTCCAACTTTAACATACATCTCGGTTTCTTTGCCATCTACAAGTCCGCCAGGCCCAACTGCAACAACTGATGCAATTTGTGGTTTTTCTTTTGCACTGCCTGCTAAAATAATACCACTTTTAGTGGTTTCAGGTGTTTCCTCCATTTTTATGACAACTCTGTCAGCTAAGGGTTTTATTGTCATACTATATGCCTCCTTAAAGCAAAAATAAATATTTTTTAGCACTCTCGTGTTTTGAGTGCTAATAAATATTTTATAGTTATAAAAAGTAAAAATCAAGTATATTTTATAAAGAAATCAAAATTTTTTTGCTGCTGACTTTCACAAAACCAAATCACAGACAAATAGTTACAGTAAAATTAAGGCCATTATAAAAGCTTTTATTGATGTTTTTTAAATTAATTGATATAATTTGTTTCGGATTTTTTGTAATTAAAGAAAGGATTTAAACTTATGAGACATGACAATTTATATACACAAAACCTTTTGAATTTAAATGAAACCATAGCTAAAGATATATTTAAAGAAAAGTACCCGTGGCAAGCTTTGCCCAAAATTTCAGAATTTATAGTTTTGCTCGGCAAAACCTTATCACCAGATAAATTTTATCTTTTGGATGAAAACATTTGGGTAGCAAAAAGTGCAAAAATCGGAAAAACTTCTTCACTGGCCGGGCCTTTAATTATTGATGAAAATGCTGAAATTCGGCACTGTGCGTTCATTCGCGGGAATGCAATAGTAGGTAAAAATGCAATTGTGGGAAATTCAACCGAACTTAAAAATGTTATTTTATTTAATGGCGTACAAGTGCCACACTATAATTATGTTGGCGACTCAATTCTTGGTTTTAAAGCGCACCTTGGTGCCGGCTCTATTACTTCAAATGTAAAGTCAGATAAATCTCTAGTAACCGTTGTTTTTGACGGCGAAAAAATCGAAACCGGTCTTAAAAAGTTTGGTGTTATTGTTTCAGATTTCGTAGAAGTTGGTTGCAATTCAGTTTTAAACCCCGGTACCGTTATTGGCAAAAATAGCAGCGTTTATCCGCTATCTTCTGTTCGAGGTTTTGTTCCTGAAAATCATATATATAAAAATCAAAATGAAATTATTGAAAAAAGATAATTTCTTAGAATAAAAAACTATAGCAGCGCCGCGAAAGTGCTAACGCGAGTTAGCGCGAAAGTGGAGCTGCTTATTCTTCATTTGCAAGAACTGTTCTTATATCGTCAAAATTGTAACCGTATCTTTGCAAAAAAGCTATAGCGCGCCGTTTTGTTTTTTCATCTTTATACGCCATCTTGTACTTTTTATCAACTAAAAGCCTTATTTGCTCCACTTCATCAACATCAAAAGAATCTATTAAATCTTCAGCAATTTCTTTTTCTATTCCTTTTCTAACTAATTCATACTTTGCTCGATTTTTTGAAAAGTGTTTTGTAAATAATAATTCTTCAACATATTTTTTAGCAAAGCTGTTGTCGTCTATCAACCCTAAACTTTGCATTTTTTCTGCCGTTTTAGTTGCTACTTCTTCGCTATATTCTCGCTTTAACTTATCAATAAGCTCTTTTTTTGAATGGCTTCTGTGTTCTAAAATATAAAAAGCTTTTTCCTTGGCCCTTTTTTCACCTGATTTTTGAAGTAGTGCTGAAAGGCTCCGATCATCTACTTCGGAGCCTTCTTTTAAGTTTGAAAGATAGAGCATATCATTATCAATTTGCGCAAAATATTCTCCGTCTATATAAATAGAGCTTTGGCTTTTTCGGCACTTTTTTATTTTGGTAATAAACATTTAGTCTTCCACCATAATATCAATATTAGCTTTGACCTGCGCATTATCTTCTTTTGGTGAATTATCTACCTCAACTTCAATTGGTTTGGCTAATGCTCGGGCTGCCATAGCTCTCGCTGCTTTCCCATATAATTTATCTACATTTTCATTAACTTTTTTTTCTATTTCATTTGCAATTTTTGAGTTCTCTTTAAAAAACTCTTTTACTTTATCGCGGCCTTGACCAATTTTTGCATCATTATAAGAAAACCAAGCTCCGCTTTTTTTAACAATATCAAGTTTTACTGCTAAATCTAAAAGTTCACCTTCACGAGAAATTCCTGTACCATACATAATATCAAATTCAGCTTCACGAAACGGCGGGGCTATTTTATTTTTCACAACTTTAGCACGAGTTCTGGTCCCTATTAATTCAGTACCATTTTTTAAAGTTTCTATTTTTCTTATATCTATTCTAACAGACGAATAAAACTTTAACGCACGGCCACCCGGTGTAACTTCTGGGTTGCCATATATAATACCAACTTTTTCTCTTAGCTGGTTTATAAATATTGCAATACAGTTAGATTTAGAAATTGCACCTGCTAGTTTTCTTAACGCTTGAGACATTAACCTTGCTTGAAGCCCCACATGAGAATCGCCCATTTCGCCTTCAATTTCAGCTTTTGGAACTAATGCTGCTACAGAGTCAATAACTATAACATCAATGGCGCTAGACCTTACTAAAGATTCTGTTATTTCAAGAGCCTGCTCTCCGGTATCTGGCTGTGAAACCAATAATGAGTCAACATCTACACCCAATGCACCTGCATATATAGGGTCAAGCGCATGTTCAACATCAATAAACGCAGCATACCCGCCCATTTTTTGTGCTTGTGCTAAACAGTGAAGTGCCAATGTTGTTTTACCAGAAGATTCAGGCCCAAATATTTCAACAATACGTCCTCGAGGCAAGCCGCCAATTCCAAGAGCTAAATCAAGCGAAAGTGAACCGGTTGGAATAGAATCTACGTGCATGGTTTCGCTTTGACCAAGACGCATAACAGCACCTTTTCCAAATTGTTTTTCTATTTGCCCTAATGCCGTTTCAAGTGCTTTTCCTTTATCAAGTGCCATTTATTAAACCTCCATTACAATACTACTTTACATAAACTAATCCATCTTAATTTACCCAACGATTATACATTGTTTTAATTTCAAAATCAATAATGATACAAATTTTAAAAGTACCGCTTTTACCCACCATTTTAAGTTGAGCTTTTTAATATTTATATACTTTACCTAATACGTGTGTAATAAAAGCTTATAACACAGTTACTCGTGAAAGGTGGTTAGCTTGCTCGCCCTTTTATAAAAAGGCAGAAAAGATAACCTCTCTCCTCTTAAAAGTTAGGACCACCTTTGACTTCATGACTTTAAGCTAAATATTTTTTACTCCTTCAATAAAAATTTTTTCCCTTTAACTTGATTTTTTTTAGCGTTAATGATATTATAAATTGTAATTGGCAAAATACAAAAGGGAGGTGTTTTGTGTGCCAAACATTAAATCTGCTAAAAAAAGAGTTAAAGTCATTGCTACTAAAACTTTAAAAAATAAAACTTTAAACTCTGCTTTAAAAACAAAAATAAAAAAAGCTAGCACCGCTATAATAAACAACGCTGAAGAAAAAACTGATGCCGTTCGTTTAGCTGTTAAAAAAATTGACCAAGCTGCATCTAAAGGAATTCTTCATAAAAATACTGCTGCTAGAAAAAAATCTGCATTAGTTAAAAAGTTAAATTCAACTAATTTATAAAAATAACTTTTATCAACAACACTTGATTTTAATATGAATCAAGTGTTGTTTTTTATATGAGGGCTTTTTTCACTAATTGATTTTTTAAAATAAATATAATATAATATTGCATTGGAATGTTCCTTTTAATGGAACTTAATTTTTTAGCAAACATTTTGGAGGATAATCAAAATATTTATGAACCAAAAATATAAGCTTGGTTTAAGAGCTTTAAAAACTGCAATATCCGTACTGTTATGTCTTTTAATTGCGATTATTTTTCATCGTTCAGATATGTTCTTTGCAAGCATTGCTGCAATAATTTGCATGCAGCAAACATATGATCAAACTTACAGTGCTGGAATTCATAGGCTGATAGGCACCATTATAGGTGGTGCAATCGGCCTGGCATCTTTGCTTATAATTAAATATACACCTTATAATGAGTATTCTGACTTGATTTTTGCACCCTTGTGCATTTTGTCCGTCATATATATATGTAATGTAATAGAATATAAAAACTCCGTTGTAATAGGCTGCATCGTAGCACTTAGCGTTATTTTACAGCATTCAGAGCTAAACGCATATACTAATACCTTTATGTACGTAATAAACCGCGTGATAGATACTAGCATTGGAATAATAATTGCCATGCTTGTTAACAAATTTTTATTCAGAAAAAAAAGTGCTGTTAAACCTAAGTAATTTTTTAAGATTTTGGAGGCCCCCTTTTATGAACGTAACAAAAGCTGTAATTCCTGCAGCAGGTCTTGGTACAAGGGTTTTACCTGCAACAAAATCATTGCCCAAAGAAATGATACCAATTGTTGATAAACCAGCAATTCAATACATAGTAGAAGAAGCCGTTGAAGCTGGAATTAAAGATATATTAATAATTACTAACCGAGGCAAAGAGTTAATTGAAGACCACTTTGACAGGTCACCCGAACTAGAACAAAAACTTCTTAACTCACAAAAAGATAAAACGCTTGAAGAGATTTCAAATATTTCAAAGCTTGCAAATATATTTTTTATAAGACAAAAAGAAACAAAAGGTCTTGGTCACGCGGTAAACTGTGCTAGATCTTTTATTGGAAACGAACCTTTTGCCGTAATGTATGGTGATGATGTTATAATTGGGAAGGACCCCGCTATAGCGCAATTAATTAGAGCACATAACGAATTTGGAAAGACTATTTTGGGCGTAAATAAAGTTCTGCCGGAAGATATTTTAAAATACAGTTCGCTTAAAGTTTCGCCTATTCGCGACAATTTGTTTTCTTGCACCGATATGATAGAAAAACCATCACCTGATAAAGTGATGTCATTATATTCTATTTTAGGCCGATGCGTCTTAACTCCGGATATTTTCGATATTTTAGATAATACTTTGCCTGGAGCTGGTGGAGAAATTCAACTCACAGACGCTATTCGAGTTCTTGCCAATACAAAGGGCACTGTTGCTGTTGACTTTACTGGCAAACGCTATGATATGGGAAGCAAACTTGGTATAATGAAAGCCAGTGTTGAAGTTGCGTTAAATCACCCTGGAATCGGAGAAGACTTTAAAAAATATTTATCTGAACTTAAATACTAATCAAACCCCGTTTATGAGTATCACGACATATGTTGGGTAAATCTTCGCTTTTAGGTAAAAAGACTTTGATATTATAAAATTGTTAGAGTGCGAATTGGCCTGTGCACAGGGAACCCCTGTGATAGCCACGCGCAAATAAAAAGGATTAAAAGATGAAACCTATTGGAATATACATACATGTGCCCTTTTGTGAAAAAAAGTGCCCTTATTGCAATTTTTATTCTATAGCCCCAACTAAAGAACTAATAGCTTCTTACAAAAACAGGATTATAGATGAACTTTATTTGTTGGGTAAAAAGTTAAATCGTACAGCCAATACTTTGTATTTTGGTGGCGGAACACCTAGTATTTTAGCAGCAGAAACAATCGGAGAAATTATTTCTGCTGCTAAAAGCGCATTCAAACTAAAAAGTTCTGAAGTCACTCTAGAAGTCAATCCAACCAGTGCTTCTAAAATAAATTTTGATAAACTTTTAAGCTATGGCGTCAATAGGCTATCTATTGGGTTACAATCCGCAAATGAAAATGAATTGCAACTTTTAGGTCGGCAACACACCGTTCAAATGGCTAGAAATACAGTCATTACTGCACAAAAAGCTGGACTTAATAATATTTCGCTTGATTTAATGCTAGCGATTCCTGAACAAACTCTAGAAAGCCTTTTTTATTCTATAGAGTTTTGCTCAGAACTTAATGTTCAACATATTTCAGCTTATTTGTTGAAAGTGGAAAATGGTACTCCTTATTTTTTAAATAAAAATCATCTTAATTTTTGTGACGATAATTCACAATCACAGTTTTATTTAGCTGCTTGTAAAAAGTTAGAAGAACTTGGTTTTTTACAGTATGAGATATCTAACTTTTCAAAACCAGGTTATAAAAGTCAGCACAATTTAAAATATTGGGATGCCTTAGAATATTTAGGGTTAGGCCCTAGCGCGCATTCATTTATAAATAAAAAACGGTTTTATTGTAAAAACTCGCTTACAGATTTTATTAATGCCTCACCCACAATTGATGATGGTTTTGGTGGCTATGAGGAAGAATATTCTTTATTGCGGCTGCGGTTAACTGATGGGCTTAACAATGAGTTGTTTTTTAACCGATTCAAAAAAAATATTCCTAAAAGGTATTTTGAAAATGCTAAATTATATGAAAAACCCGGTTTAGTAACTTTAACTGACTCTTCAATCAAGTTAACAAAACCAGGTTTTTTGGTCTCAAATGAACTCATTTCGAGAATTATTTTATAAGCAAGCGGCGCGGAGCCCGCGCAGGCAATTCGGGCGCTAAGTTATAGCGTAGGTTTTTTTCCTGTAGCCCGCGGTGGAAAACCTGTACTTTTGTAAGCTTCCACGTTTGCTTTTGAGTTTTGTAAGAAATCCAATTAATTTAAAGCTGCCTTAATAAATTCTCTAAACAGCGGGTGAGCATGATTTGGGCGGCTCTTAAATTCTGGGTGATATTGTACACCTATAAAGAATTTATTCTTAGGAATTTCAAAGGCTTCTACCAATAAACCGTCTGGAGAAGTTCCGGAAAAGACTGCTCCATTTTTTTCAAATTGCTCTCTATAACTATTATTAAATTCATATCTATGTCTATGCCGCTCGCTAATTTCGCTTGTCTTGTAAGCTCTTTCCATAATTGTGCCGGGCTTTATTTTGCATGGGTAAGCACCAAGTCTCATTGTTCCACCTTTTGGCAAATTTCCTTGCTGATCAGCCATTAAATCAATTACAGAATTTTTTCCGGCTGGTTTGAATTCACTTGAATTAGCATCCTTCAGCCCTAAAATATCTCTTGCAAATTCCATTGCTGCTGTCTGCATACCAAGGCATATTCCTAAAAATGCAATGTCATGCTCTCTGGCATACTTTATTGCAAAAACCTTTCCATCAATTCCTCTATCTCCAAATCCACCTGGCACTAAAATTCCATCACAGCCAGATAACAGCTCATCTGCCGTAGTTTCAGTTACTAACTCTGCGTCAATCCAACTAATATCAACTTTTGCCCCATTTTCATAACCCCCATGGTTTAAGGCTTCAGCCACTGACAAGTATGCATCATGCAGCCTTACATATTTGCCAACAATTGCAATTTTAACTTCTTTATCCCTCTTGTTTATTCTATCTATCATGCTAAGCCACTCTGTCATATCAGCAGGGCCACAATCCAATTTCAGTTCCCGGCAAACTATATCTGAAAAGTTGTTTTCTTCTAGCATTAATGGTGCTTCATATAAAGTTGGTAACGTCATATTTTCAATAACACAGTCCGGTTTAACATTGCAAAACAACGATATTTTCTCTTTGATATCTTCACTTATAGGTTCATCACAACGAGCAACTATAATGTTCGGATTAATTCCAAGTGAACGCAGTTCTTTAACTGAATGTTGTGTTGGTTTAGATTTTTGTTCCCCTGAACTTTTTATATAGGGCACTAAAGTTACATGTATAAAAAGGCAATTTTCATGTCCAACCTCAAGCGACACTTGCCTTATTGCTTCTAAAAATGGTTGGCTTTCTATGTCTCCGGTTGTTCCGCCAATTTCTGTTATTACAACATCGGCTTTTGTTTTTTCTCCAACAGAATAAATAAAGTTTTTTATTTCGTTTGTAATATGCGGAATAACCTGTACTGTTTGTCCAAGGTATTCGCCATTTCTCTCTTTGGTTAGAACATTCCAATAAACTTTACCGGTTGTAAGATTAGAGTATTTATTTAAATTTTCATCTATAAATCTTTCATAGTGTCCTAAATCAAGGTCTGTTTCAGCACCATCTTCCGTTACAAAAACTTCACCATGTTGATATGGGCTCATGGTTCCTGGGTCAACATTTATATATGGATCTAATTTTTGTGCTGCTATTTTAAAGCCTCTTGATTTTAAAAGCCTTCCCAGAGACGCAGCTGTAATTCCTTTTCCAAGTCCTGATACAACTCCACCTGTTACAAATATATATTTAGTCATGTTTTGGCCGTTCCTTTCATTATCAACGCTAATTTTTAAAAGTTAAAATTTTCTGTTCACTGAGTTGTTAATTTGGTCTGTTATTTAACGCTATTTTTAAAATTTTCAATCAAACTAACTTGCTCGTAACATAAGTCCTCACAAATATTTCAGGCAAGGCGAACCTTGCCTGCTTAATATTTAATTTGCTTAAACCATTCTTAAAATTTTAACATAACTATAGTATTATTTGCAAGTACTCAAACTTTTGTTTAATAATCCATATACAGCAAAACCTAAAATTTACTATCTGCTCTTAAAATCATTCTTTTTTAAAAAGCCTATTGCATACAAGTTATTATTGTGGTATTATAAAAAATATATAAATGTCGCTCAAGTTTTTACCTTGTGTGGGATTTTAAGGTGCAATTTTTGCATTATTAAAACGGGTAGTCCTCTGTTGTTTAAAACAAGAATACCTTTATAATCTGGGAGGAAATTTTAATGAACGCATTAGGTCTTATTTCACAGGATTCTTTAAAAAAAGATTTGCCAAAATTTAATATTGGGGATACCGTAAGGGTAAGTGTCAATATTCGTGAAGGCGAAAGAGAAAGAGTCCAAATGTTTGAAGGTACTGTTATTGCTAAAAACGGCGGTGGAGTCTCTGCAACCTTTACTGTTAGAAGAGTTTCTTATGGTGTTGGTGTAGAACGTGTTTTTCCTATCAACTCGCCAAATGTTAAGAACGTAGAAGTTATTAGGCATGGGCAAGTTCGTAGAAGCAAGCTTTATTATTTAAGAGATAGGGTCGGTAAATCCGCCAAAGTAAAAGAAAAAATTCGTTAATCAAAAGGGGTTTTTATTTTCCCCTTTTTTGTCGTTTTTATTTGGGTTTTAACTTAAAATATTTTGTAAAATATTAGGAGGAAATCAAAAATGAAAAAGAATAACGAACATGTTACTATTAATGAGGGGTCAAAATTTTTAACTGCTAGCTTTGATCTTTTAGAATCTGTTACTACAGCACTGGTGCTTGTTACTGTTTTTCTTACGGTTGTTTGCATGAAATTTGATGTTATTGGTTCTTCCATGTTACCAACTCTTCGCAATAATGACAAATTATTAGTTTATCACTTAATGTATGAACCTCAAAGAGGTGACATTGTAACTATTAATAACCCTGGACAGTTGGATAGAAACATAGTTAAACGTATTATCGCAAAAGGGAACGATTCTATTAGGGTAGACTTTGAAAAGGGTAATGTTTTTGTAAATGATCAACTTTTAACCGAACCTTATATTTACATGCCAACAACCCAAAAAGCTAATTGGAATTTTCCTGAAAAGGTACCAGAAGGCTATTATTTTGTTATGGGAGACAACAGAGGAAACTCTAAAGATAGCCGATCAAAAGATGTTGGATTGATTAAAAAAGACGATATAATGGGTAAGGCAATTGCAATTTATTCTCCATTTGATAGAATAGGTATTCCCAATTAGTATTTTTAAAAGCACCTGAAGCTTTTTTGCTTTGGGTGCTTTTAAGGGGTCTGGAGTGAACCTTTATTAATGAGAAAACCAAATTTAAGTAAAACTTTAAATAAAAAAAGTATTCTACTAATTCAAAAAGTTCTTTTTGAATTAGTAGAGTTATTTGTTAATACGTTAATTTTGTGTAGCATTATTTTTTCATTCCTTGCTTTTGGCGTAAAGGTTAGTGGCAGTTCTATGCTACCAACATTACAAAACGATGATTATGTATTTTGCTATAAGTTTCTATATACGCCCAAAAGAGGCGATATTGTAATTATAAATAAACCAAATTTAATAGGAAAAAATTTAATTAAACGAGTCATTGCAAAAGAAGATGATTCCATTGAAATAGATTTTGATAAAGGTTTAGTTTTTGTTAATGGTGAACTTTTAAATGAACCTTATATAAACACACCAACCAACTTAGAAGCTAACTGGAATTTTCCTAAAATAATCCCAAAGGGAAAGTTGTTTGTTTTAGGTGATAACCGAAATAGCTCACTTGATAGTCGATTTGCAATAATTGGGCTTATTGATAAAGATGCTATTTTAGGAAAAGCTGTTTGTATCATACTGCCTTTTAATCGAATTAGTATTTTAGAGTAAAAAATGGACGTGTTAACGTCCATTTTTTTCTTAAATATTTTGGTTTAATGCTATTGTCTCTTTTATAACTTTTTCTGCTATGTTTTCAGGCACTTCTTCATATCTTTCAAAATTAAAAGTAAAATTACCTCGCCCTTGTGCTGTTTTTCTCATGAAAATTGTAAAGTCGTGCATTTCGGCATTTGGCACTTCACAAACAACCGTTTGCATGCCATCTTCATCTGGATCAATTCCTAAAACCCTGCCCCGACGCTTATTAATTTCTCCCATTATGTCACCAGTATGATCTTCGGGGACGGTTGCCCTGAGAGTCCCCACTGGTTCTAACAGCACCGGTAAGGCCTTAGGCAAACCTTCTTTATAGGCAAGCGCTGCTGCCATTTTAAATGCCATTTCAGAAGAATCCACCGGATGATATGAACCATCATATAGGGTAGCTTTTAAATTTACAACTGGATACCCTGCCAACGGGCCGTGAAGTATACATTCACGAAGACCTTTTTCAATTGCAGGAAAGTATGTTTTTGGGACAGCTCCACCAACAACTCTTTCAGAAAATTCTAATTTATCGCCTGTAGTCGATGGTTCAAATTCTATAAACACGTCTCCAAATTGACCGTGGCCACCTGTTTGTTTTTTATGTCTACCTTGAGCTTGAACTTTTTTACGAATAGATTCTCTATATGCCACCCGCGGTGTCTTAAGCTCAACATCAAGTGAAAATCTAGATTTTAACTTTGAAACTATTACATCTATATGTTGCTCGCCTAACCCATGTAAAATCATTTGGTGAGTTTCTGTATTGTTTTCAAGACTAATTGTTGGGTCTTCAAGACACAACTTTGCTAGTGCTTGTGCTATTTTATCTTCATCGCCCTTATTTTTAGGGTATATAGCCATTGAAAGAGATGCTGTTGGATAGTCTATTTTATCAAGAGTAACTTTTCTGGCTGTAGAACATAAGGTGTCCCCTGTTTTTGTGTTTAAAAGCTTTGGTGTTGCACCAATGTCTCCAGCTTCAATAGCCTTTATTTCCTCTTGTTTTTTACCTCTTACCTGCAAAAGTTTTCCGATTTTTTCATTTTCCCCGGTCTGCATATTAAATAACGTAGTCTCAGGTGTGATTTTACCTGATATCACTTTTACAAAAGATAGCTTCCCTACAAACTGGTCGCTAACAGTCTTAAATACAATCGCAGCTGTCGCAGCATCAGGGTTTACCTTAAGTTCAACAGGGTTACCGTCTATATCTGATGCAACTTCAGCACTTTTTTCAAATGCCGACGGCAATAAGTCGCAAATTCCATTAAGTAATTGGTCAACACCAAACATAGACAAGGCATCTCCGCAGAAAACTGGCATTATTGTACCCGACTTTATCCCTGAACTTATTCCAGTTATTATTTCTTGTGAAGAAAAAGGTTCGCCTGAAAAATATTTTTCAAACATCTCATCGCTAGTTTCAGCTACAGCCTCACTAATCGCTGTTCGAAGTCCATCTAGTCGATCCCCCATATCCGGCATAGGAACTTCCTCTGGTTTGCCAGATTTATATGAATAAGCTTTATATTCTAACATATTGACATAACATTCTGCTTTGTCATTTTCAATAAAAGGAACTACAACCGGACACACAGATGGACCAAATTCAGCTTTTAAAGTTTCAAAAACTCTGTAAAATCTAGCACTCTCGTCACAAAGTCCATTTACAAAGAAAACTTTACTAAGACCTCGTTTATTTGCAGCTTTTACAGCCTTTTGTGTACCAACACCTATGCCATGTTTTCCTGAAATAGTTATTACAACCGAATCTGCCGCGCGGATTCCTTCTAAAAGCCCTTCTTCAAAATCAAAAAGGCCTGGGGTATCTAAAAGGTTAATTTTTGTTTTTCTCCATTCAATAGGCATTATGGCTGTTGAAATAGACACTCCTCTTTTTACTTCTTCTTCATCAAAGTCACACAACGTGTTTCCCTCTGCTGTGCTGCCCAATCGATTGGATATTCCAGATAGAAAAGCCATTGCTTCACTAAGAGAAGTTTTGCCGCTTCCGCTATGACCTGCAAGTGCTACATTTCGAATGTCCTTTGCTCCATATTGTTGCATAAAAGTCACTCCTTTCAATTTTAAACACGCTACCAAAAAAAACGCCTATAATTATGAAAAATGTACAACAACGACCTTTCTATCAAAATAATTATATAGCACTTGTATATCAAGTTCAACACAAATATATCAAAAAAAATTTTTTATAAACTGCTATAAATAAAAACTTATTAAAGTAATTTGCTTTTTATTATATTTAGATTGTAGTAAGGTTAAGAGCACCTCTTGAAATTATTTTATTTTTTGTGTAGAATAATAAGTAGTTGAAAGGGGTGGCAACTTTAAAGTGTTAGGAGTCAGCGTTGACGTTTTAATTGACGGTTCAGCTTACGGTCAAGGTGCAAAATTTTGTGCGCCCTTTTTTCGTGGATATATTATTAATTCAAATAGCTCACTTTATAATAAGAGTGTTTATGTGATATCCAATAACCCTGAAGAACGATATGTGCACGGCACTGTTATAGCCATAGCTAATAAAGGCATTGAGAAAAAAGAAAAATTAATCGTGGCGCCGACAGGATGCATATATTATTCTCCCGAAATAAGAAATAGACTTTCGAGAGTTCGGAATCAACACTCTTTTAGGCTTTCTTGTCTTTATGAAAAATCTTGTGGTGCAATAATTTTTAAAATAAAGAATAATCAAAGATATTTTCTTTTGGTAAAAAATAAAAACGGAAAAAACTGGGGATTTCCAAAAGGTCATATCGAAGTTGGTGAAACTGAAGAACAAACTGCAATTCGAGAAATTAAAGAAGAAACTAATTTAGATGTTACAATATTAAATGGCTTTAGAAAAAAAAGCTTCTATAGGCCGTTCGGTAAAACTCGTAAAAAAGTTGTTATTTTCCTTGCTCAATCTTCTCAAGACCATGTGAAAAAACAAAATAGCGAAATAGAAGGTTACAAATGGTTAAAAGAAGACGAAGTTTTAAAATATTTGCGTTATCCAAATGACTTATGTATGTTTGAAAGTGCTATTAAGTTTCTATATAAAAAAAATATTCATTAATTCCAAGATGTATACCTACTTAAAAGTTTACGTCTTGGCTTTTTTTATTGCAACTTTTATATCTTTCAATATACTTTAAATATAATATTAAAAAAATTATTAATAATTATCTCATTAAAATAATTTTTTCTCCATAATAATTTAGTAGTCACCGCCATTAATTAGGATATTATAAATATTAGCAGGTTTAATTTATAAAAAATATTGTAACAAGTATTCAGTTTAGTAGACTTTAGAAACAAAATGATATATACTTTATTATGATCATTGGTTAAAAACTCTGTAATAATCAAAAATAATTTTTAATAAAACAAGTTATAAAAGCGCCAGAAATTACGGCCAAATTAAACATTTATAATTTATATAATTATAAGTACTCAATGATTAATTCATAGTTTTTTTAACAACTAACTGGAGGTAAATTTAATGCAAAAACATATTAGCAACGCTACTTTTAAGGGCACAAAAGAACAAAAAAAAAAACTCCTTGATGCCATTAAAAAACACAAACAAGAAAAAGGAGCATTGATGCCTATACTTCAAGAAGCTCAAACAATTTATGGGTATCTGCCAATTGAAGTGCAAACAATAATAGCTCGTGAATTAAATATACCACTTCGTGAAATTTTTGGAGTCTCTACTTTTTACTCTCAGTTTTCGCTAACACCTAAAGGAAAATATAATGTTTCTGTTTGTTTGGGCACAGCTTGTTATGTAAAAGGTTCCGGAGATATACTAAAAAAAGTTAGTTCTATACTTGGAATTGAAGCTGAAGAATGCACTAAAGATGGTAAATTTTCACTTACTGCCTGTAGATGTGTTGGTGCTTGTGGCCTTGCACCGGTAATGACTATAAATGACAACGTTTATGGTAGAGTTACGGTTGACCAGGTAGAAGGCATACTTTCAAAATATTTAGAATAATAAAATTTTTATAAATAATAATAAAAAAATTTTAACACTACATTTTACAAAATATCGTTGAATATAAAGGAGAACTTACTATGAAAAAAATAATCGCACTACTTTTAATTTTTACATTACTGAACAGTTATTCAAGCGTGTGTTTTTCAGAACCTAATGATAGTAAAAACAATAATATTTCTAACTGCTATGAACCTACAGACTTTTCTGATCCTAAAAGCTGGAAAGCTAATGAGAATTTTCTTGAAGATACTCTTCTAAATGGCACTATCTTAAATATAGAAGACATGGGTAGCTATTTAAAAAGAAACGGTAAATCTAGTGATTTTTCTAGCAAAGTTTATAAAGTTGATCTAGATGGCGGAATAGAAGCCGTTTTTAAAGTCTCAGATTCTTACCAATCATCATTAGCTGAAATTGCTGCATATAGAATATCTAAAGAGCTTGATTTTTTCTATGTGCCCCCTACAGTATCAAGAAATATTTTAATTGACGGTGAAATTAAGACAGGAACATTGCAGCTATTTATTTCTACTGACATAGACCTATGCGCAATAGAGGACGAAGATGAATTTATTGAGTATTTAAAGAATAATACAAACAGAATTGATTTAGAAAATTTTAAAATATATAACTTTGTTTTTGGGCAATGGGATGTGGGTGGACCTAACCTTTTCATAAAAAATGGAATGCCTATTTCTTTTGACAATGAACATATATTAGATTTAAGTTACTTTCCAAGTTATGGCGAAATGCCGGTTGTTTTACGAAAAGAAATTCCAAAAAATAACTGGAAATTAATTAAAGTAAATTGGGAATATAAGACTATGTGGTTTCAAACGAGAGACTTTAGTACCAGAGAATTTTGTACTTACTGCGATTATATCCCGGCCTGCACAAAAAAGATTTTTGAAAAAATAAATATAGATAACTTAAAAAGATGGTTCGATTATGATTTACATAATAACAACCAAGATTTTCAAGGTTGGTTAGATAAAATATTCAAATCTATTCTTGACAGAATTGATATGTTAAAATTAAATAAGTTAGACCATTAAATTCCTGAGAGGTTCATATTCTCAAAGCTTTAAAGAAGGGTGAAATACATATGAAATCTTTAGAAGAAATGAAAGCTATAAGAAAAAAAATAAGTTCTGATATAAATGTATCTGAAAAAGGAACTATAAGAATTATTACAGGTATGGCAACTTGCGGCATAGCTGCTGGTGCTGGTGCAATTTTTAATAAATTAAAAGAGACTGTTAAAAGTCAAAACCTTAAAAATGTATCAGTTGGTCAAACAGGTTGTATTGGAGTATGCCAGTTTGAACCTTTATTTGAAGTTTTCATGCCTGACGGCACAAGAACCACTTATGTTAAAATGACACCTGAAAAAGCAGAAGAAGTTATTAAAAAGCACATAATTGAAGGTAAAGTTATAGATGAATATACAATAGGGTCTGAAAAAGCTTTGGATCAAACGGAATTTTATAAAAAGCAAAAAAGAATTGTACTTCGAAATTGTGGTTTTATTGACCCTGAAAGTATTGATGAATATATAGCTATGGATGGCTATTTTGCTCTAAATAAAGTTTTAACTGAAATGAAACCTGAAGATATTATTAAGATAATAAAAAGTTCCGGCCTTCGCGGGCGAGGCGGCGGCGGTTTTCCTACAGGAATCAAATGGGAATTAGCTTCAAAAAATGAAGCTGATCAAAAATACGTTTGCTGTAATGCCGATGAAGGCGACCCCGGTGCGTTTATGGATCGTTCAATTTTGGAAGGCGACCCACACTCAGTTCTTGAAGCTATGACAATAGCAGGCTACGCTATTGGCAGCACAAAAGGATATATATATGTTAGAGCAGAGTATCCAGTAGCTGTTAAACGCTTAAAAATGGCAATTGATCAAGCACGTGAATATGGATTTTTGGGAAACAATATATTTGGAATTAACTTTAACTTTGATATAGAACTAAGACTTGGCGCAGGAGCATTTGTTTGCGGTGAAGAAACTGCTCTTTTAACTTCAATTGAAGGCAAAAGAGGAGAACCCAGACCAAGGCCACCATTTCCAGCAGTTCGCGGCCTCTTTGGCAAACCAACAATATTAAATAATGTTGAAACCTTTGCAAACGTCCCTCAAATCATCTTAAAAGGTTCTGATTGGTTTAACTCTATTGGAACTGAAAAGTCAAAAGGCACAAAGGTTTTTGCACTGGGCGGAAAAATAAACCGCACAGGGTTAGTTGAAGTTCCAATAGGTACACCTCTTCGTGAAATTGTTGAAGATATTGGCGGAGGAATTCCAAATAATAAAAAATTTAAAGCTGCTCAAACTGGCGGTCCATCTGGCGGGTGTATCCCGGCAAAGTATTTAGATATTCCAATGGATTATGACAACTTAACAGCAATTGGTTCTATGATGGGTTCTGGCGGACTTATTATAATGGATGAAACCAATTGCATGGTAGATATTGCAAAATTCTTTTTAGATTTTACTGTAGATGAATCTTGCGGAAAATGCACACCTTGCAGAATTGGAACAAAAAGGCTCTTTGAAATGTTAACTGATATTACCAGTGGCAACGCCACTATGGAAGAACTCTCTAAACTAGAAGATCTTTGCCACTACATTAAACAAAACTCGCTTTGCGGGCTTGGCCAAACAGCTCCAAACCCGGTCCTCTCCACAATTAAGTATTTTAGACCTGAATACGAAGAGCATATTCTTAATCACAAGTGCAGAGCTGGCGTATGTAAAAATTTAGTACAATATAGAATTTTAGAAGATAAATGTGTTGGTTGTTCAGCTTGTTCTAGAATCTGTCCTGTTGGAGCTATTTCGGGTGAACTTAAACACCCGTTTAAAATAGACCCGCAAAAATGCATTAAATGTGGTGAATGTATGAAAACTTGTAAGTTTTCAGCTATAGTTAAAGAATAAAAATTTTTTAAATTGCTTTATACAATTAACGAAGGGAGAAAACCTAGTGGAAACTGTAAATATTAAAATAAATGGTAAAAATGTTAAGGCTGAAAAAGGATCAACCATACTGGAAACTGCAAGAAAAGAAGGCATAATAATTCCAACCCTTTGCTATCTTAAAGGCATAAATGAAATTGGAGCTTGCCGCATGTGTGTGGTTGAAGTTAAGGGCGCAAAATCCCTTGTTGCATCTTGTGTATACCCAGTAAGCGAAGGTATGGAGATACTCACAAATTCTCCAACGATTCAAAAGTCAAGAAAAACTACTTTAGAATTGCTACTTTCTAACCATAATAGAGATTGCCTTTCTTGCGAAAGGAACACCACTTGTGAGCTTCAAAAACTAGCAAATGATTTTGGTATTGAAAATGCTGGAATTTACGATGGAAAGGTGTCACCTCACACATTTGATGATAGCTCACTTCACTTAATAAGAGATAACAGTAAGTGTATTTTATGCCGCAGGTGCGAAGCTGCTTGTAGAGCGCAGCATGTGGCAGTAATTGGTGCAAATAACAGAGGTTTTGATACTCAAATGGGTTGTGCCTTTGAAAAAAACCTTGCAGATGTGCCTTGTGTTTCTTGTGGCCAATGTATCGTAAGTTGCCCAACTGGCGCTCTTCGTGAACGTGACTGTGGTGACGATGTGATGGATGCTATAAATGATCCTGAAAAATACGTAATTGTGCACACAGCACCATCTATTAGAGTAACACTTGGCGAATGCTTTGATATGCCAATTGGCAGCAATGTTAAAGGAAAAATGGTTTCTGCGCTTAGAAGGCTTGGCTTTGATAAGGTCTTCGATACAGATTTTGGAGCAGACCTTACTATTATGGAAGAGTCTCATGAATTGATAGATAGAATAAAAAATAAAGGTGTGCTGCCACTGATAACTTCTTGCTCACCTGGTTGGATTAAATTTTGCGAATATTATTATCCAGATTTAATTCCTAATTTGTCAACTTGCAAGTCTCCTCAACAGATGCAAGGAGCTATCATCAAAACCTGGTATGCAAAAGAAAATGGACTTGATCCTAAAAACATTGTAGTTGTAAGTGTGATGCCTTGCACTGCAAAAAAATTTGAAATTGTTCGTGAAGATGAAAATGCTGCAGGTGCCCCTGATAATGATTTTTCATTAACCACTCGTGAGCTTTCTAGAATGATAAAAACTGCAGGAATTGATTTTAAATTACTGCCAGACGAAGAGTTTGATCCTATACTAGGCGTTTCAACTGGAGCTAGTGCAATATTTGGTGCTACCGGTGGTGTTATGGAAGCTGCTCTTCGAACAGCAGCTGATACTTTAACCGGAAAATCTTTAGAAAACATAGATTATAAAGAAATTCGCGGCAATAATGACATTCGAGAAGCTGTTTATAACATTGCCGGGATGGATATTAAAGTAGCAGTTACCAGCGGGCTTAACAATGCAGTTAAAATTTTAGATAAAATTAGAGATGGTACAGCGGATTATCATTTTGTTGAAATAATGTGTTGCCCTGGTGGTTGCATAAATGGTGGCGGGCAACCTACACAATCCTCCGATACAAGAAACTTTGTTGACCTTAAAGGTTTAAGATCAAAAGCTTTATATGAAGAAGATAAGAATTTACCGCTTAGAAAATCTCATGAAAGCCCGGCCATAAAGAAAATATATGATGAATTTTTAGGAGAGCCTGGCAGTAAAAAGGCCCATGAAATTTTGCACACAAGTTACGTAAAAAGAGACTGGCTTTTATAAGTAAAAAATTAAACAAGTTAGAGAAAAAACTTTTAGGATCAAATCATCCTTCATCAATATCTCTAACTTGTTTAAATTTTGCTTGTATTTATTACGATCTTAATATATGTTAGTATTAAGAGTATAATATTATAAGGTGGTGTCTATTCCTTTTGAAATCAGAAAAAGTACTTTTTTTGACACAAACAGCTTTTTTTGGTATTATTGCAGCTATAATCATGTTATTTGAATTTCCGATTTTTTTTGTTCCCGGCTTTTATAAGTTAAACTTTGGAGATACAATTGTACTTATAGGCGGATTTATATTAGGTCCTGTTGCTGGAATTATGATTGAGTTTATAAAAACAATTTTGTTTATTTTAATTAGAGGAACTTCTACCCTTTTTATTGGAGAAGCCGCTAGTTTTGTAACAGGTTGTGCATTTATTTTACCAAGCTGTATCATTTACAAAAAAAAACGAACTTTAGAAAGTGCTATACGCGGAATGCTTTTAGGCATTATATCTCTTATGATGGTATCTGGATGCTTAAATTATTTTATACTCTTACCTCTATATTCAAGGTTTTTTGGATTACCAATACAAAAATTTATACTTATCGCTAACTTAGTAAACTCCCATATACATAATCTTTTCACCTTTACCATTTTTGCTGTAATTCCGTTTAACTTTATAAGAGGAACTATTTCTTGCTTTGCAGCAATAGTTATATATAAAAAAACTTCAAGATTTATTGAAAAAATAGTAGTAAAAACAAAATGCAGGAACAAGCTTTAAATTAATGACAAAAGTAAAAAATTTATGCGTGTTGCAAAAAGGCATAACAAATTGAAAGAAGGAAATTTTTATGATGAACGTAATAGTAGTTGGGTGCGGAAGACTTGGCGCAAAAATTGCCAACACTCTTTTCCGTCTAGGTCATACTGTTTCAGTAATAGACAAGGATAACAATGCATTTAACCGACTAGACGATGATTTTGACGGTATTACTGTTTTGGGAATGCCTATGGATATGAGTGTTTTGCGAGATGCTGGAGTTGAAAATTGCGATGCGGTGGCTGTGGTAACACAAGACGACAACCTCAACATAACTGTATCTCAGATAGTAAAAGAGTTTTTTTATATTGACAATGTTATAGCAAGAATTAATGACCCAGCTCGTAAACAGGTATTTTATAATTTAGGGCTTAAAACAATTTGCCCGACAAATCTATCTTACGGAGTTTTTGTATCTACCATTACTCAGAAGGTAATGGAAAAACAAATAAACTTTGGTATACATTCCATAGGAATAAACACAAAAGAAGTAGACCCTAGAATGATTGGAAGAGCACTTAAAAATATGCCTGTTAAATCAACTGAGACAATAGTTGGGGTCTCGAGGGCATCGGGAGATTTACTTTTATATGATGGTCGGCAAAATATAATATTAAATCCAAAAGATAAAATCATTTACGGTAAAGTAATAGATTAACCTTACGAATTTTTTAGGTTAGGGTTATTTAATACTAAATTTAAAAGTATTATAGAGCAAAAAACGTAATCCTTCTGCGCTTATCTTAAGATCAACTTTATTTTAGGCACCGCTAAATTAAAAAAACTTGCGCAAAGTAGCGTATTAAAAGAATACAAAAATTAACTGCTATCAAAGTAAAGGAGTAAAGTATGAAAATTGTCATTATCGGAGGAGGCAAGCTTGGCTACTATATTGCTGAAGCTATGCTTGATAGGGATTATGAGGTAAAATTAATTGAAAAAGACAGAGCTAGGTGCAATCAATTGGCAGAACTTTTAGATGCTGAAGTTATTCATGGAGACGGCACTGAGATAGAGATTTTATCAGATGCAATGAGCGGAAAAGTGGAGTGTTTGATTGCAGTAACCGGTCGAGATCAAGATAATTTAGTTGCAGCACAATTGGCAGCGAAGCGATTTCAAGTAAAAAAAGTAATAGCGAGAGCTAATAACCCAAGAAACTTAGAGGCTTTAAGAAAACTTGGTATAACTCATGTTGTTAGTAGCACTGAAATAATAACAAAATTAATAGAACAAGAAGTTGAAAGCGCCAGCGGAAGACTTGTTGCCACCTTAAATCGTGGGCGTGCCGCAATTTGTGAACTTTTAGTAACAAAAAATTCAAAGGTTGCTGGAGTTTCTCTAAAGGATATTATTCTTCCAAAATTCTCATTAATCATATCTATACTTAGGAACGATGAACTTTTAATTCCACAAGGAGACACTGTATTTACAGCAGGCGACGAAGTGGTTGCAATCTGTATGGGTGATTCTCAACGTAAATTAATAAAATTATTTGAAAACAAATAAAAATAAAAAATGGAAATCCAATAAACCCTTGGATTCCATTTTATTTTTAGTTTAAACAATAAAAACAATTTAAAGCAAATAAGCTCAAGAAAGCGCCTATTACTGCCGCACCTCCTAGCCTTATGCCCCAATATAATACCTTATTATATTTTTTCAATGATGATGTAGTACCTATTCCTTGAAGAAATTTTTTTGCCTCTCTTTCTAATATTTCACGCTGTATATCTGCGTATTCTGGCCTTAAAAATAATATTGCCCTTTCATAATATGGATTACCTGTTTCCCCTATATCAATAACATGTTTATTTACTCCTCTAATCACTTGTACCACACCTTTTTATCATTTCTTATATAATAATTTTGTCACTGCATTTGCCTTATATACAAATAAAAAAAACAAAAGATAAATAAATATACATTTAGTAAATTATTTTAAAGCAAATTTTAAAATAAAATCTAATGTTAATGTTGAAAACTCTGTTGAAAGTGTTAAAAGTTTCTCAATAATAATGAATATTTGAAGATTAAACAATTCAACAATAAAAAAGTTAAAAAACACATAGTATTTTTTTATTTTGTCAAGAGATTATTTTTCCCAAATAGCATTAATTTTATGCTAATATTTGTAAGTTATTACTTTTTAATATTATTTGATATCTTCCGTATGGCAATTAAACTTTTTTAAAAACATAATATTACTTTATGTTTTTCAACTAGACAAAATATGAAAATCATGGTAAAATCATTACCTCTAGTATTTTTTATAAGGAGAGATAATTTTGCAGGATTACATTATATTTACAGATTCTACTGCTGACTTGCCACAAGATATAGTAAAAAAACTAGATGTTAAAATTATCCCTATGGAATTAACTTTTGACGGAGAAAAATACTTTAAAGATGTTGATATGGATTTTAAGGCATTTTATAAAGATTTGAAAAATGGCAAACTCCCAAAAACCACCTGTACAAATTCTGCTACATTTTTTGAGCACTTCGAGCCTTATTTAAATAAAAACAAAGATATTTTATATATTTGTTTTTCATCGGCAAACAGTCGAACTTATGAATGCGCTATTATTGCAGCAAACGAACTCAATGAAAAATACACTAATAAAGTTACTGTTATTGACTCATTAAGCGCATCTTTAGGGCAAGGTCTTCTTGCATATCATGCTGCAAAAAAAAGGCGAAATGGCTTAACTCTTGAAGAGGTAAGAGATTGGCTGGATGAAAACAAAACCAAAGTTTGTCACTTGTTCACTGTTGATGATTTATTTCACTTGAAAAGAGGCGGTAGAATATCCGCAGCAAGTGCTTCCTTTGGTACTGTATTAAATGTAAAGCCAATTTTAAATATAAATGATGAAGGGTTTTTAACCCCCAAAGGCAAAGTTAGAGGAAGAAAAACATCCTTACAAGCTCTCATTAATGAAATGGAAAAAGGATGGGTAAAATCTGAAAATGAGGTTATTTTTATATCACATGCCGATGCCCTTGATGACGCAAACTTTATCGCTGACCAAATTAGAGAAAAGTTTGGAGTTGAAAATATAGTAATAAGCTATATAGGTCCAACAATTGGCTCACATACTGGTGTAGGCACTATTGCTCTTTTCTTTTTTGGTTCTAAAAGATAATTTTTTGAAAATTATCTTAAGGCTCAACACCACTTTAAATGCACCAGGCAACTTTTTAATTAAATTTTTATAGTTTAATTTAAATAAATTTTAATTTAAACTATAATACTAAAGGCATTATACTAATTTTCTATAATAACAAAATTTTGGAGGTATCGTAAAATGGAATTAAAAAACAGTAAAACTGAAGCAAATCTCTTAGCTGCATTTGCTGGAGAATCTCAGGCAAGAAACAAGTACACTTACTATGCATCTGCTGCTAAAAAAGAGGGTTTTAACCAAATTGCAGCTATTTTTGAAGAAACAGCCGCAAACGAAAAAGAACACGCAAAACTTTGGTTTAAATATTTACATGGCGGAAAAATACCAGCAACTGCTGAAAACATTTTAGATGCTGCAAACGGCGAAAAATATGAATGGACAGAAATGTACAAAGAATTTGCTGAAACAGCTGAACAAGAAGGATTTCACGAAATAGCGGAAAAAATGAGGCTGGTTGCTAAAATTGAAAAAGAACACGAAGAAAGATATAGAAAGCTTCTCAAAAATTTAAAAGAAAACGCAGTGTTTAAAAAAGACAATGACGTTATTTGGATTTGCAGCAATTGTGGCCACATTTATATAGGAAAAGAAGCACCTGAAATTTGCCCAACATGCAACCATCCAAAAGCATATTTTGAATTAAAAGCTGAAAATTATTAAAAAACAAAGTCCACTAAAATAAACTTTAGTGGACTTTGTTTTTTAGTTTGCTTCTTGTCTAATATGTTCTATAAATTCAGCCGAACTGCATACATACAAAAACTCACATTCTTGGCTAATTATTTCGCAAATTTGCCGGGTCTCTGCGTCCATATCAAAATCAATACAAAAAACCTTTCTATTATCTGTTCCACAAAGCCACTTTGCACGCGATATAGCATTGCGCAATATCATCTCGGCATTTTCATTATGACCTGATATAGGCACAACTAAAATTTCATTTTTATCTTTTTTTACTCTAAAAACAGCTAAAGAAATTATTCGAACAAATTCAATAAGACCCATAACTGCTAAAAACAACATTACTACGCTAAAAATCACTTCTAGCACCTTATATCACCTCTTTTTACAAGATATGCTCCTAAAGTTTGGAGGTGATTTTTCTAAAGTCAGGGCTGTAAAGTTAATTTAAGAATGTGCATCATTCCAAGTGTTTCCAGTATTTGCTTCAGCTACTAGAGGTACTTTTAAATTTGCCGCACTTTTCATTTCTTCTTCTAAAATAGCTTTAACATTTTCTGCTTCATTAACTGGTGCTTCTGCTATTAGTTCATCGTGTACTTGCAAAATTAAGCCGGCCTTTAGGTTTTCCTTTTTTAACCTATTTTCTACTCTTATCATGGCTATTTTTATTATGTCAGCAGCTGTTCCTTGAATTGGCATATTTCTGGCTACTCTTTCGCCAAACGAGCGCAAATTAAAATTCGAGGAAACCAGTTCCGGCAAATATCTTCTTCGCCCAAACAATGTCTCTACATAACCGTGTTCTTTTGCTTTTTCTATTACGCTCTGCATATAATTTTTTACGCCAGAGTAATTTTCAAGGTAATTATTAATATAATTTTCAGCTTCTTTTCTAGTTATTCCAATGTCCTTTGCCAGTGAAAAGGCGCCTATTCCATAAACGATTCCAAAATTAACAGCCTTTGCTCGACTTCTCATCAGCGGTGTCACCATTTCTTGAGGCATATTAAACACTTGCGATGCTGTAATTGTATGGATATCTAAGTTGTTTTTAAATGCTTCTATCATTATTTCATCATTTGATATATGCGCTAAAATCCGAAGTTCAATTTGAGAATAATCGGCATCAACTAAAACATAACCTTCTTTTGCTACAAAGAATTTTCTAAACTCTTTTCCAAGTTCAGTCCTTACCGGAATGTTTTGAAGATTTGGCTCGAGTGAGCTAATTCTGCCAGTTTTAGTTTCAGTTTGGTTGAAAATAGAATGAATTCTCCCGTCATCCGATATTGCTTTTACAAGGCCCTCGCAATAAGTAGATTTTAATTTTGTTACTGTTCGGTACTGCAAAATTAAATCTATCACCGGATGAACATGCTTTAAACCTTCTAAAACCTCAGCACTTGTTGAAAACCCACTCTTGGTTTTCTTGCCTTTAGGCAAACTTAAATCTTCAAACAAAGCTTTGCCCAATTGTTTTGGCGAATTTATGTTTACATTTTCTCCAATATGTGAATGTATTTCTACTTCTAACTTTTCAATATCACTTTTTAAAAACTCGCCATACTCAACTAATCCATTTTTATCAATTAAAAATCCTCTTGATTCCATATCTGCTAAGACTTTTGAAAACGGAATTTCAATCTCTACTAAAAGTTTTTCCTGGTCTCGTTCTTTTATCTCTTCTAATAGCTTGTTAGCAAGAACACTTAAAATTACAACATTTTTTGAAATTTCCTGGTTTTCTTCTGATACATTTTTTAATTCCGGAACCACAATGCTATACTCTTCACTTAATCGTTTTAAATCATAATCTTTTGCAGAAGGATTTAATAAATAAGCTGCTAGCATTGTATCAAATGAGATATTAGCAACTTCAATATTTACTTTTTGAAATTTTTCAAAAGCTAATTTTGCATTGTGGGTTCGCTTTGCTATTTTTTGGTTCTCAAAGATATCTTTTAAAAAGTCAACAAAACCTTCTCTTTTGTTTTCTATATATATTTGATTTTCAATAAAAAACGCAATCTTTTTAATTTCAGAATCTTCTGTGTCTATTATAAAATCTATGGATTTTTGCTCTTTTATTAATTTTTCCACTTTAGAAAAAGCTTCATCTGCCGTTACGCTAGATATAGATATAGCTTCTTTTTTGGGGGAATCTTGTCCTCTTTCAAATCTTAACCCCATTTTAGAAATTAGAGAAAACATTTCAAGATCCGCTAAAAGGTTTCCTGCTTTTTGCTCATCGCATTTTTCTGGAATATAATTCTTTATGTCAGTATCAATAGGCGCATTAGACACAATCGTGCCAAGATAACGGCTCATGTATGCACTATCTTTGCCTTCAATTAACTTTTTGCGCATACCGTCTTTTATTTCAAGTGTATCAATATTTTCGTAAATATTATCGATTGAATGAAATTTTTGAATTAAATCCAATGCGCCTTTTTGACCTATCCCGGGAACCCCTGGAATATTGTCAGAAGTATCTCCCTGAAGTGCTTTAACGTCAATTAATTGCGCTGGTTTAATTTTATAGGTTTCAAAAATTTTATCTTCATCAAAAAGGGTAACTTCAGGGCGGCCAAATTTTGTTGCGGCAATTCTTACTGAAACATGTGGGGAAACTAATTGCAAGCTGTCTTTATCCCCGGTTGCAATTATGCATTCATTAGAATTTTCGATACAAGCTTTTGCCAGTGTTCCCAAAATATCATCGGCCTCAAACCCCTCGCATTCAACTAATTTGTACCCAAGAAAAGTTAGCAGTTCTTTTAAAATTGGCAGCTGCATAAACAATTCGTCTGGCATCCCTTTTCGCTTGGCTTTATATTCACTATATTCCTTGTGGCGAAATGTTGGCGCTTTTAAATCAAAGGCTATAGCTATAGCGTCAGGTTGCGTTTCTTCTTTTACTTTGTTCATCATTGTTAAAAAGCCATATATTGCATTTGTATATACTCCAGATTTCGTTGTCAAAAGCTTTATTCCATAAAAGGCCCTATTTAAAATGCTGTTTCCATCTAATACTAATAATTTCATAAGAACACTCCAAAATATATTTTAGAAAACTAATACTTCATAAAAAATATTATAGCATTTCTTTGCTTGAAGATTAACATAACTTGATCAAATTTTGTAATGTATGATACAATTATATTAAATTTTACTTTATGTCTTCCATCTAAGGAAGGGAGTTTAAGTAGTTATGAAAAACACAAGGCGCCGTTCATTTGCATTATATATTTTAGTATTTGGATTTCTTTTTGGGTTGGGAGTTTTCACTTTTAAACTTGCAACCAATGCCGATACTTGGGCTCTAAGCTCAATAAATCGCCATGTTTCCGGCATGGGTCTTTCAAGTTCTGGCAAAGTTTTAGATAAAAGTAACGTTATCTTAGCCCAAAGTGTAGACAATAAACGAGTTTACCACACCGATGATAAAATTAGACGGGCAATGCTTCACACTGTGGGTGACAGCACATCTCAAATAACCACATCTATACAAAACCTTTATCGAGCTGATCTTTACGGCTACAATTTTATTACCGGGATAAATTGTCCAAGCTTTTTAACTACTAGAAAAAACATTAAACTAACACTCGATAGTGAAGTTTGCAAGGTTGCCCTTGAAAGGCTTGGCAGCAATAGAGGTGCTGTTGCGGTATACAATTACAAAACTGGCAACATTATATGTATGGTATGCACCCCCACCTATGACCCATATAACCCGCCAATAATAAAAGACGATACTGATGGCCCATATGCTGGTGCTTATTTAAATAAGGTTTTGTCTTCAAATTATACTCCTGGGTCTACATTCAAAATAATAACCTCAACTTGTGGCATTGAAAATATTCCTAACATTGATAGCAAAGTTTTTAATTGCTCAAAAACTTTTAAGGTAGACAATGCCGATATAACTTGCCTTTCAGGCCACGGCGATATTGTCTTTAAAAATGCTTTCGCTAAATCTTGTAATATATATTTTGCAAAGCTAGCAATTGAACTTGGCGCTGATAAAATGACAAGTGCTTCAAATGCTCTTGGATTTAATAAATCATTTAATATAAATAAAGCTCAAACAAAACCCAGCAAATATGATGTTTCAAGCGCAAGTAATTATTACCTTGGTTGGTCCGGTGTTGGCCAATATAATGATTTAGTTAACCCCATGCATATGTTAATGTTAATGGGCGCTATTGCCAATGATGGAACTGCCGTTATGCCTAACATGATCGAAGATATTACATCGGATAATACATTTTCTTTTTTTCCTAACAGCTATAAAAAAGCTGAAGACGTTTCTTTTATGTCAAAAGAAACAGCTGGTAAGTTAAAAGAAATCATGCGCCATGCGGTAAAAACCAGCTATGGTGATACCTTGTTTAAAGACCTTTCCATTTGCGCTAAAACCGGCACTGCTGAAGTTGGCGAAGAAAAAACCCCTCACGCTTGGATGGTTGGTTTTGCTACTAATGAAGAAAATCCTTTGGCGTTTGTTGTCGTTGCAGAAAATGCAGGCTCTGGTTTAAAGTCTGCTGCACCAATTGCTAAAGCTGTTATGGAGGCTGCTGCTAAATAAAAAAATGGCGAGTTGCTACTAGCATTTCGAGCAATAAAATTCAAGTGGAATAGGACTCAATGGCACAAAAGCATCCGCTCACATTAAAAATTCAGGTTCTGTGCTGACACAAAAAACAAGAGGAGGTTTTTGAAAACCTCCTCTTTGCGCTTTCTCAACAAATTTATAGCCTCTTATCCCACGGCCACTTTCGCGTGCGCTTTATATTTAAATACCATCCAAGCTACATACACGAATTGTCTGCGGCGACTCGCTGCCTGGTAAAAATAAATCTATTGCGTTTTGTTTGGTTTTTTCTAGTAGTACATCAACGCCAATGTTTCTAACTTCAGCAATTTTTTGGGCAGTATATTTAATCAAAGAAGAATCGCATCTTTTGCCACGGTATGGTACTGGGGTCATATAAGGTGCGTCAGTTTCGAGTAAAATGCGGTCTATCGGAACTTTTTCTGCAACTAAAACCGGATTCTTAGCATTTTTAAAAGTCACAGCGCCACCTAATCCAATATACATACCTAATTTTATAACTTCTAAAGCCATCTCAAGGCTACCTGAAAAACAATGAACCACACCGCGGGGTTTATATTTTTTAAGCAAGTCCATAGTATCCATATGAGCTTCCCTGTCATGAATAATTACAGGAACATTATGTTCTACTGCAAGCTTTAATTGCTCTTCAAATATCTTTTTTTGAACATCTCTTGGCGAAAAATCATAGTGGTAATCAAGTCCTACTTCACCAATTGCCACGGTTTTTTCATTTTTTAAAAGGTCCAAGATAATATCAGGGTAATCTTTCGGTAAATCTTTTATTTCAGTCGGATGCACTCCAACAGCGGCAAAAATAAACGGATATTTTAAGCTAAAACTTACAGATTTTTTTGAGCTTTCAATATTGGCACCAACATTTATTACATTACAAACGCCTTTATCTTGAAGCCCGTTTAAAATGGTTTCTCGATCTTCGTCAAAAGCTGCATCGTCATAATGTGCATGCGAATCAAAAATATTTTTCATAGTAACCTTTCTTCATTTGCTTTTACATAGTTAGGTTTAATTCTTCTAATTCTTTTTTCATATCTATTCTAGGGAAAAGTGCTTCTCCCTTAGAAATAGCAATTTCTTTAGGTAAAAGTCCCCAAGACTTCGCACTTTCCCATGTTGTAATTTCGCCAGTTGCGCCAATTTGTTTTTGAATTTTGGGTGCCGTTTCTGGCATAAATGGGATAATTAAAATAGATACAATTCTAAGCACTTCGCAAAGATTATAAAGAACCGCAGATAGTCTAGCTGATTTTTCAGGGTCTTTTGCAAGTGCCCACGGCATAGTTTCGTCTATATATTTGTTCGCACGTGAAATTAATTTCCAAACTTCTGCTAATGCACTTGAAAACTGAAAATTTTCCATTTGTTCTTCATATTTACCTCGAAGCAAGGAAGCCGTAGAAATAAGTTCATCGTCAGCTTCACTTTGTTCAATATCATGCGGCAACTTACCATCGAAATATTTTAAAACCATGGCTGTAGTTCTAGAAACTAAATTCCCAAGATCATTTGCCAAATCTGAATTTATCCTATTGATGAGCGCTTCGTTTGTAAAATTGCTATCTTTTCCAAAAGGAAACTCACGAAGCATAAAATACCTTATAGCATCAATTCCGTATCTATCACACAAAACTTTAGGGTCTACAACATTACCTTTGGATTTAGACATCTTTGTACCGTCACCAAAAAGCAACCAACCATGACCATAAACACACTTTGGAAGCGGCAAATCTAAAGCCATTAAAACCGCTGGCCAAATTATAGTGTGAAATCTCATAATTTCTTTGCCAACAAAATGAACATCGGCCGGCCAATACTTTTGGTAATCAGAGTCGTTATCTGAACCGTAGCCTAACGCTGTTATATAGTTTGTTAAAGCATCAAGCCAAACATACACAACATGCTTTTTATCAAAATCAACCGGTACACCCCAGCTAAAGCTTGTACGACTAACACATAAATCATTAAGCCCAGATTTTATAAAACTGATCATTTCATTTTTTCTGGATTCCGGTCTTATAAAATCTGCTCTGGTTTCATATAAATCCAAAAGTTTGTCTGCATACTTTGATAATTTAAAAAAGTATGCTTCTTCTTCTGTATATTCAACCTCCCGGTCACAATCTGGACATTTACCGTCTTTTAGCTGAGATTCAGTCCAAAAAGCTTCACAAGGTTTACAATAAAGTCCGGAATATGTTCCTTTATAGATTTCACCCTTATCGTAAAGAGCCCTAAATATCTTTTGTACGGCCAGCTTGTGCGGTTCATCGGTTGTTCTAATATATTTATCATTCGAAATATTCATAAGGTCCCAAAGCTTTCTAAACTCTGAAACTATCTTATCAACATACTCTTTTGGCGATAATCCTTCTTTTTGCGCGTTAGTTTCTATTTTTTGACCATGTTCATCGGTTCCTGTTAAAAACATAACATCAAACCCAGAAAGGCGTTTATATCTAGCCATTACATCAGCTGCTACACTGCAAAAACTGTGGCCTATGTGAGGATTTCCCGATGGATAATATATAGGGGTTGTAATATAAAAAGTTTTTTTACTCATAAAAGTCTCCTCATAAATTCAAAGTAGCAATAAGCTACAAGTAAGTTTAACTGGGCGCCGCGAAAGTGCAAGCAAAGCTCACGCGAAAGTGGCGCCCCTCTTTGTTTTAATAGTGAAGTGCCGTTAAAAACAGAGAACCTATCATTAAAAGTCCACAAATTCCTGCTAATATTCTTACAGTTAAACTATGTTGTGAAGTTTTACTGTGTTTCGTCTTTTTATTTGACATATCAATTCTCCTTCATCACTTAAACTTGTTAATTTTAATTATAGCCCAAAGTAACCAGTATTTCAAGGTGGCTGCAGATTTACAAAATAATATAAAAACTAGCAAAACATATGTTTAAAAAAGCTACTTGTCTTGCTAGTAAAAATATTCATGCAACCTGCCATAAGTTTATTTATATCCAGCCACCATTTAAATTTATAACTTGGCCTGCTATAAACTTTGCCTTATCACTAGATAAAAATAAAATCATTTCAGCAACATCTCTTGGTGTGCCTGTTAAACCTAATGACGTAGATTCTTTTAATTCTTCCATTGCCTCTGCACTTAAATTTTTATTCATGTCCGTATCTATAACACCAGGCGCCACACAATTTACATTTATTCTACAAGCACCCACTTCTTTAGATAGAGCCTTAGTAAACCCAATAACCGCAGCTTTGCTGGCCGAATATGCAACTTCACATGAAGCTCCACAAACACCCCAAACAGAAGATAAATTCACTATTTTCCCACTTTGCCTTTTTATCATCCCTGGTAAAACAGCCTGGCAGCAATTAAACATCCCTTTTACATTAACGTTAAAAAGTCTATCCCAATCGTCTTCTGTTGTATCGCAGAACATTTTTTGCTGTGCGATTCCTGCATTGTTTACAAGCACATCAATATGATTTGTAAATTCTTTTATTTCTTCCATCATCTTTTGAACTTGTTTCTTTTCTGAAACATCTGCACAAACTGCAAAAGCATCGCAGCCAGCATTTTTAAGTTCCTTTTCTAAATTTTCAGCTTCTATTTTAGAATTTAAATAATTTATTATTACCCTATAATTATTTTCTGCAAATAATTTAGCAGTTTCTCGCCCAATTCCCCTTGAAGCTCCTGTAATTAATACTGTTTTCCTCATTCTTTTATCAAAACTTTTTCAATTTCTCCAACAAAAACTTTATGGTAATCTTTATTTGGATAATTTGAACCTAAACTTTCATCTATAAAGCATTCGGGCAAGATAAACTGCCCATAAATCTTTTTACAAACAAAAACAAGCTTTGCCTCTTTAAAGTAAGGAGCTTTATCAAAAGCAGGCGTAAATGATATCTTTTCTGTTTTATTTATATCTTTGCCAGAATTTGTGCCACAAAATGATAGTTCATCTCTATATTTATCATCATCATAAAACGATAAAGTATAATAATCATTTTTTTCAACTAAGCCAAAGGTATATCTTTGCGGCCTAATAAATGCAAAAGTTACATTTTTATTCCACAACACCCCAAACCCACCCCAACTAGCAGTCATCATGTTTAGCTTGTCTTTATCTCCCGCTGTAATAAGCATCCACTTTTCGCCAATTAATTTAAAAACATTTTCATTAAGTGAGTTAACATCTACTTCTTTAAAACCAGACATAAAATCAGCCTCCATAATAATATTTTAATTTAATGATTAGCTAACAAAATAGACTTTGCTTTTTCTTTATCTAAAATTATATGTTCTTTAAGCTCTTGTATAGTCTTAAATTTTTGTTCATCTCTTAAAAACTCGCACAATTTAATTTCAACAACTTTATCATATAATTCTCCATCAGAATATTCCGGAGCAAATGTTTCAGAATGAGGTTTTGCATTGGCATTTACTGTAGGCCCCACTCCAATATTAGTAACACTCCAAAAAGCTTTATCTTCAATTATAGCCCAACTTGCATATACTCCAAAACGCGCAGTTACAAAATTTGGTGGGAAATTTTGATTAATAGTGGGAGTTAAAATTTTTCTGCCAAACATTAACCCTCTAACAACCGGAAACTTATAGCTAAATTTTCGGCCCAGCATTTTATTTGCTAAATTTATATTTCCGGATTTTATGAGTTCTCTTATGCGAGTTGAACTCACCGGTTCACCATCGCAAAGAACTGCTGAAATCACGTGAACCACAATTCCGTATGGCTTACAAAGCTCTTTTAGCTTTTCAACTCCGCAATTGCCTCCTTTTCCAAAATGATAATTGAATCCACAAAAAATATGTTTTGCATTCAATGTTTCAACTAGTATTTTTTTTACGAATTCGTCAGCCTCCAAATTCATTACTAAAGAAAATGGAACTGAATGTAAAATGTCTATGCCAATTTTGGAAAATAATTTCTCTTTTTCTTCTGGCAAAACAAGGTATTGAACACTTGACCCATGTAAAGTTGACTTTGGAGGAGCATCAAAAGTAAAAACCACTGATGATATTTTTTCATTTTTTGCTAAATTTAGCATTTGTGAAATAACCGCCATGTGTCCTATATGCAATCCGTCAAAAAAGCCCAGCGCAACACAAGCTTTACCTTTTAATTTTTCTAAATTTTCATATTTTTGCATATTTTTTTAACCTTCTTTGCAAAGGGGGTAAAAATATAAGTAACAAGATTTCCTAAAATATTATTAATACGGCCAAATGTTTGTGAAACAATTGCCATGTAACCTATCAAAAATTTTAGTAAAACATAGGTTTCACTTTTTACTTCTCATAAACTTCCGTCCATTTAGTTAGACGGCTAAGCTCTCCACTTTTTTGTTTCACAATTGAAAGGCCTAAAAACGTTCCTTCGTCATCGTAAGTTCTAAAAATAGTACTATCAGGCGCATTCTTTGCATCAGTTCTATCTAGAAAAAGTGCACCACCATTTTTTAATCTTACCCCTTGCGCCGCAGTTACAGTGAGTGAACTGTAGTCTTTAAACAATCTGTCAATCGGAATCAATTTATCAACGAGTGTTCCGTTTTGAGATCTTATCTTAGCTTCATCAAGGGTAATGCTATCTGAAATTGCAAAGGAAGCTGCAAAGGTTCTTTCAAGCGACGTAAGTGTAGCACCACAGGCAAGTTTTTCACCGATATCTGCACACAAAGTACGAATATAGGTGCCTTTTGAGCACTTCACCAGGATTTTTCCTATATGCCCAACTTCATCATAGCTTAAAAGCTCTAATTTATAAATAGTGACCTCTCTTGGCTCTCTTTCTACTTCAATGCCTTGCCTTGCAAGGTTATAAAGGCGAACACCATCTTTTTGAACTGCTGAGTACATAGGAGGAATTTGTTTTATTTTGCCTCGAAAGTCAGAAAGTACTGCTTGGATATTTTCTTTTTTTGCCTCTACACTTTTTTTTGTAAGGACTTTTCCTGTAATATCTTCGCTGTCTGTTGTGATGCCTAATTTAAATTCTGCTATATATTCTTTTTGAGAATTTTGGAGCATAGTTTGCAATTTAGTGGCTTTGCCAATTAAAATTGGTAAAACTCCAGTGGCCATAGGGTCAAGAGTTCCTGAATGGCCTATTTTTTTTATGTTGCAAAGTTTTCTCATAATAGCAACAATGTCAAACGAGGTAAACCCTTTTGGTTTATTTATAACTATAATTCCGTCCATTATTTCCCCTTAAAAGCAAAACCAACAGCATCAACTATTTTCTTTTTTGCAACATCTAAATCATATGGAAGATTACATCCTGCAGCACCTTGATGTCCGCCTCCACCAAAATTTTCACATATTGCAGCAGCGCTAATATCCTCTTCAGTTCTAACTGAAACTTTAAAAACCCCGTCTTTTTGCTCTCTTAAAGTAACCCCAACTAAAACGCCCTCAACTTGCCTTGGAATTGATGCCAGCCCTTCAATATCAGATTCATTTGCCTTAGCCTTTTTTATCATCTCGCGAGTAACATGAATAACAGCACAACGAGATTCATAAAAGAACTCCATTGTATCAAGAACTTGCCTCTCTATTTCAAGGCGAGATCTAGATTTAGTATCAAACATAATTCTGTTTATTGAACAAGCATCGATTCCTTTTTCAAGCATATCAGCTGAAATTCTATACGATCTTGGCGTAGCATTTGCATACTTAAAACCGCCGGTATCGGTTGTTATTCCAGTATATATACAAACCGCAATTTGTTTGTCTATTTTTACCCCAAGCAAGTTTATAAGCTCATATATAATTTCAGCAGTTGCCGCAGAACTTCCCTCTATATACTGCATTTTTGCAAAGGCTTTGTTTGATTCATGGTGATCTATACACAAATCTATTTTATCCGAATATTTCAACAAGTTTTCGCCTAAAAGTTGAGTATCTGCAACATCAACACTAATAATATAATCTGCTTCAAATTCCTGCTTTTTTATTCCACGAGATAAAATACTATATTTTTTCGGTATCTTATCGCTACAAAGAACACGAGCGTTCTTTCCTGTTTTTTGAAGTGCACGGCACAAAGCATTAGCAGACCCCAATGTATCTCCATCTGGGTATTGATGTGTTAGAATATAAAAATTATTTCTCGTTTTCAAAAAGGAACAAATCTCATCGAGGCTAATGTTCATTAACTACCACCCTTTAAGTTATTTAGCATTTTAGAAATATTTGCCCCATATTCAATAGAGTCTGTAGCAACAAATAAAAGCGAAGGAATGTGCCGGAGTTTAAGTCTAAGGCCTAGTTCTCTTTTTATAAAACCAGATGCAGACTTAAGCCCACATGCGGCAACTTCGGCTTTTTCTTTGCCTTCCATAGCGCTAACATAAACTGTACAGTAAGATAGGTCATTTGTAACCTCAACTCTAACAATACTTATAAAACTATCCGTTATTCTTGGATCTTTAAGTTCTCTAAAAATGGCAGTAAGTTCACGTTTTATATCTTCATTTATTCTTTCAATTCTATGTCCAGACATAATTTTCAACTCCTTTGCTAGAATTTAGAGGTGAGAAATTTAATTAATCTCTATATTCTTCCATAATAAAAGCTTCGAAAATGTCTCCCTCTTTTATGTCATTGAACTTTTCAAGACCAATGCCACATTCATAACCTTGTGCAACTTCTTTAACATCATCTTTAAATCTTTTAAGCGATAAAATTTTATCTTCCGTTATAACTATTCCATCTCTAACTACTCGAATTTGCGCATTTCTTGCAATTTTTCCGTCTAAAACATAACAACCAGAGATAACTCCAACATTGGAAATCTTATAAACTTGACGGCACTCTGCTCTACCCAATGAAACTTCTCGATATTTAGGAGCTAACATACCTTTCATAGCTGAAGCTATTTCATCTATACAAGTATAAATAACCCTATATAATCTTATATCAACACCAATTCGTTCAGCATTTTCTGCCGCAACCGGATCTGGACGAACATTAAACCCAACGATTATAGCGTTTGAAGCGTCTGCCAACATAACATCAGATTCGCTAATAGCTCCAACAGCACCGTGAATTACATTTACTCGCACTTCATCATTGCTAAGTCTTAATAAAGACTGCCTTACAGCTTCAACCGAACCTTGTACATCAGCTTTTACTATAATTTTAAGTTCTTTAACTTCTCCCTGTTGCATCTGATCAAATAAATTATCAAGCGTAACTTTTGTTTGAGAATTAAATTGCTCTTCTTTCATCATAGAACGTCTTTGCTCAACTAATTCACGTGCCAAACGATCATCTGAAACTGCATTAAAATTATCTCCACCCGATGGTACATTATCAAGACCAGTAATTTCAACTGGCACCGATGGCCCTGCTTTTTTTACTTTTTGGCCTTTATCATTTGTCATTGCACGAACTTTTCCAACACAAGTGCCTGCAACTACAGTGTCACCAACATGTAGTGTTCCATTTTGCACTAAAATAGTGGCAATTGGTCCTCTACCCTTATCAAGCCTTGCTTCAATAACTGTTCCTTTTGCCGCCCTGCCTGGGTTTGCTTTTAGCTCTTTCATTTCAGCAATTAGGTTAACCATCTCTAAAAGGTCTTCTATACCCTCTCTTTTCTTAGCCGATATTGGAATACAAGGAACATCTCCGCCCCACTCTTCTGGAACTAATTCATGTTCTGTTAATTGTTGTTTTACGGCATCTGGGTTAGCACCTGGTTTATCCATTTTATTAATGGCAACAATTATAGAAACTCCTGCAGCTTTAGCATGGTTTATCGCTTCAATTGTTTGCGGCATTATTCCATCGTCTGCTGCTACAACCAAAATAGCTATGTCTGTAATTTGTGCTCCACGTGCTCTCATTGTTGTAAAAGCTTCGTGTCCAGGTGTGTCGAGGAATGTTATTTCTTTATCGTTAATTTTTACACGATAAGCGCCAATATGCTGAGTAATTCCACCAGCTTCAGTTGAAATTACATTTTCTTCTCTAATAGCGTCTAAAAGTGAGGTTTTTCCATGATCAACATGCCCCATGACAACAACTACAGGGGCCCTTGACACTAGATTTTCATCAGCATCTTCGCTATCATCAATAATTCTCTCTTCTATTGTCACAACAACTTCTTTTTCAACCTTAGCGTGAAATTCTAAGGCAATCAAGCTCGCTGTATCAAAATCAATAGTATCGTTAATGGATGCCATATTTCCCATCAGCATAAGCTTTTTAATAACTTCAGCGGCTGTTGCTTTTAGCCTTAAAGCTAACTCGCCAACTGTTATTTCTTCCGGAATAGACACTGTAATTGGTTTATTTTTTCGATCAAGTGCAATTCTTTTTAATCTTTCCGCTTCTGTTTCTCTTTTTGCATGTTTAGGTTTCCATTTTTGTTGAGATTTTTGAGTTATTTTTTGCTTTTGGACTACATTTTCTGTTTTCATCTTTTCAGATGCCAATTTGTCGTACTTTTCATTGTAGCGTTCTATATCAACAAGCGCAGAACGAGTATCAATTACACGCGAGGCTGGTTTTGCCTTTGCAGGCGCTATAGGCCTATCTTGAACCACTGCATTTTTCTCTACTTTTTTAAATGGTACTGAATTTATATTTTTTTTCTCAAACGGTTTTGCAAATTTTATATTAGCAAAACTACTGGCGGAATTTCTAATAGGTTTCGTTTCTGTAGTTGCTTTAGTAGTAGAGGTAAATTGAGATTTTTGTTCGGGCCTTTTATCAATAACTGTTTTATTTGTGTCTTGTGTCACAATTTTATTATCTGTCACTTTTTTATTAATGTCAGATTTTTCAATTTCTTTTTTTGTTTTTTCTTCAGCTTGTTTTTCTTCAGCTTGTTTTTCTTCAACTTTTTTAATTACTTTTTCAGGCGTCGTAACTTCTTTAGCTATTTCTGCTTTTTCTGCAGTCTCTTTAGGTTTTTCAGTTTCTTCTTTTTTGACCTCCCTAACAGGTCTTATCATTGAAAAATATTTGTCAAAATTTTCAACCTGATTTTTTTGAGTAAAATATTCAAAAACTATATTTAGCTCATCTTCTGTCAGGGCTGTCATATGTTTCTTTTCTTTTCCTGAGTAATTTTTTATTAGATCTATAATATCTTTGCTCGGTATATTAAGATCCTTCGCAACCTCGTGAACCCTGTACTTAATCATCATAAAATTATATTCCCCCTCAAATTGTCGCATGTTAACTTTTTTATTCCGCTTGAAAATTCAATATCGTTAATTGAAATTATTCCGCACCTTTTTCCTAAAGTCGTATGTATATCATCCATTGTTTCATTTATTTCTAAAACTTCTACCGCAAATAACTTCGCCTTTCTCAGTGTTTTTTTTAAAGAATTTGCTCCAAAATCTTTTGTTACTAGCACTAAACTTGACCTTTTTTCTTCCATTGATTTAACAACTGCATCAAAACCTATTGATAATTTCCCAGCCTTTTTACAAAGACCAAGAAAATTTAATATTTTATTCACTTGAGCTCATAGCCTCCTCAAGTTCTTTATAAAAAGAATCTTCAACTTGGCAAGAAAAAGTTCTTTCTAATTTTCGAATCTTTTTAATTTTTTTAAGGCAATTTAAGTCTTGGCAAATATAAACACCTCTTCCAGGTAATTTACCACTTTTGTCAAATACAACTGTCTTATTAATTTGCCCAGTTTCTGGGTTTTTTATAAATACTTTAGTAAGTCTTAAAAGCGCGTTTTTAGGCTTTCTTTCTCTGCAGCCAGCGCACATTCTTTGTGGTATATATTTTTCTTCCATAAAGTCAAGCTTCCACCTTAAATTAATCTTATAATTCTGTTTCTTTTTTAATTTCACTTTCCGGCTTTATATCTATTTTCCAACCAGTCAATTTTGCTGCAAGTCTAGCATTTTGGCCTCTGTTACCTATAGCAAGCGACAATTGATTGTCTGGAACTGTTACTTTACAAGACTTTAACTCCTCTGAAATTATTTCAACATTTAAAACTTCAGCAGGCGACAGCGCTGCAGATATAAATTTAACAGGATCTTCATTGTATTCAATAATGTCTATTTTTTCACCACCAAGCTCGTCAACAATAGCGTTAACTCTAGCGCCCCTAGATCCTACACAAGCTCCAATAGCATCAACATTTTCATCATGACTTAAAACCGCAAGCTTTGTTCTAGATCCAGCTTCTCTTGAAACTTGTTTTATTTCAACTACTTTTTCCTGTATTTCAGGAACTTCAGTTTCAAACATTTTCTTAACCACATCAGGGTGAGTTCTAGAAAGAACAACTTTAGGGCCTCTATCTCCTTCTTTTACATCTACAATATATACTTTTATATGGCTTCCTTCTTTTAATTTATCATTTACCAGTTGCTCATTTTTAGGTAAATATGCCTCAGCTTTTCCTATTCTTATTGTTGCAGAGCCATTTTTAGGATCCACCTTTTCAATTATGGCACTAACTATTTGTTGACGATGACTTTCAAATTCTTGCAACATAAGATCTCTTTCACCATCTTTAATGCCTTGTCGAATTATATTTCTGGCTGTTTGTGCAGCAATTCTTCCAAATTCCTTGGTGTCAAGCTTCACACTAACTTTTTCATCAAGTGCTACATTAGGATCAATCTTTCTAGCTTCATAAAAAGAAATTTCTTTTCCTGTGTCAATTACTTCGTCTACCACTGTTTTTCTAAGAAAAACTTCAAATTTATTTTTTTTCTCATCAATGTTTATAATAGCATCATCATTTCCATTATAACTATTTTTGCAGGCTGTTAATATAGCTTTTCTTATTTTATCTAACATAAACTGAACGGATATTCCTCTTTCTTTTTCAAGTAAAAAAAGTGCTCCAAAAATTTCTTTATTATTCATTTTTTCCAAAATCCTCCATGTGTTGAATTAGCAGCAATACATAAAAGTATTCCCATATGCTTTAATTTAGCCGCCTTTTCTAATAATAATGTTTTTCTTTTTGATATTATAAACAAAAGAGCGGGAAAACCCACTCTTTCTTTTAAAAATTATAATACTTTAAGTTCACTTTACCATATTTTTTTAAGATTTGCAATAGCAAATAAACAATATTTTTGTACTTTTTTGTATTTAAAATTCATATTCAATTGCTTGTATTGAAAATTTGGTGTATACTAATATTATGATTTAAAAAAACAAGGAGTTCATGTATGAGTTTTAATTTCAAAAAGAAAGGTAATCAAAATAAAGATTACAATGATAGATATATATATAGCTATAAAGAAAAAACTTCTGGAGGAGAAAATGCTTCCACAAAAAAAAGCAATAAAAAAAATTGGCTTTGTTCTTTAGGAATAATCATTTTTTTAATTATTGGGCTTGTTGGAGGCGCCATGTTATATGTTTACAATAAGCTAGACTCTATAAACTACAAACCTGTTGAAGACACTGCAGAACTTACTTCAGATAGTGATAACAGTGGTTTATTGCAAGAAAAGATGGTCTTAAATGTAGCTTTATTCGGGATAGACAGACGTTCTGAAGCGGAAACCAAAAGCCGCAGCGACTCATCACTTATATTATCAATAGACAGTAGACGCAAAAAAATAAAACTTACTTCATTAATGAGAGACATTTGGACCGATATTCCAGGCTATAAGCCAAACAGATTAAATGTAGCAATAGCACACGGAGGAGAAAAACTTGCTATTCAAACAATTCAAAAAACCTTTGGAATAAAAATAGATAGATACGCCACTGTTGATTTTGAAAGCTTTAAAGAAATAGTTGATATTATCGGTGGCATTGATTTAAGCCTTAGCGCCAAAGAGGCTAAATACATTAACGGTGATTTAATTTATTATAAGAGTGCATCGCCACTATTGCCAATAGAAGATGGAACTTACCATTTAGATGGAGACAAAACGCTTTCTTATGCTCGAGCAAGAAAAGTTCAAACACCCGAAGGGCTTCATGATGATTTTGCAAGAACATTTAGGCAAAGACGTGTGCTTTCCACCATTATGAATAAAATGAAAAAATGTAGTTTACCTCAAGTTTTAGAAGTAATAGAAAAAGCCGGCCCTTATATTAACGCCAACTTTAAAAAAAGTGAGATCATGTCTCTTGGTAAAAATTCTTTAGAATATTTAGATTACACTTTTGAAGATTTCAGGCTGCCAACAAATGACAATACAAAAGAGGCCAACATTCAAGGGATGTCCGTTATTGTCATTCCAGATATGAAAAAAGCTCGTTATGATTTAGCAAAATTCATCTACGAAGATTCTATTCAATAGAAATTCAATTTTATTAAGTAAATACCTACCAAGATATTGGTGAGTATTTACTTTTTTGTTTATATCGAAAACCTTTTAACTAAAAAACTTTGACAATGAGTCTAAAAAACATTATAATTAAAGTATAATTTTTACAAAAACCGTTATATATTAAAGGAGTAAAATCATGAAAAAAATATTATCAATCATTCTAGTTAGCTCTATGCTTCTTTGCTCATTTGCCTCGGCACTTGTTTTTGCAGAAGAGCCAGCAGCTAGTGCCCCAACAACTGTTTCAGAAAAAACGCTAAAAGAACCTACACCAACCCATGTTCCAAAACCTGTTGCAGAAAAAATACCAGAAGAGCTTGCGGCATCCCAAGTGCAAAAAAGTGAGGTTCGTGAACTAACAAAAGGTGAAAAATTACTAATTTACGGTCTAAGTTACGGTCTAAGTTATTCTGCGTATGCAATATTTCTCGGTCTTGTGGGAACGGCCTTCTTTGCAACAGTTCTCGGTCTTGTGGGAACGGCCATCTATTCTACCATAATAGTATCTTCATATTTATTAGAAGAGCCAATGGCAAGAGACTTTTGTAGTAAATTTTCAGATAATAACACCTTCTGTAATGATATTTTACCAGGAGTAAAACACTGTTATGAATGCATTGAGGGTATTCCTCATAAAATAGTGGATTAATCCAGGTCTTTAAAAATTTATGAAAAAACCGATTATTATGATAATAATCGGTTTTTTGTCATTAAACTTCTATTATTCCTTCAAATACTTTTGTTGCGCCACCTGTCATATAAACTGCATCATCAGTGTATTTAATTAAAAGATCTCCGCCTTTTAATTTAACAGTTATATCTTCATTTTTTTTGCAATAACCACTTTCTACTGCCATAACTACAGCTGCACAGGCTCCGGTTCCACATGCAAAGGTTTCTCCGCTTCCTCTTTCCCAAACTCGCATAAGCAAGGTCTTATCATCTATTACTTTGATAAATTCAGTATTTATTTTTTCTGGGAAAGCTTCAAAGTTTTCAAAGAAAGGTCCAATTTTTTCAATATTAATATTATTTACATCTTCACAAAAAACCACACAGTGTGGGTTCCCCATAGACACACAGTTTATGTGATACTCTGTGTTTCCTTTTTTTATTGGATAATTTATAATTTTATCTTTGTTTATATTTACAGGAATCTCTTTAGGATCAAAAATTGCTTTGCCCATATCAACAGTTATGAGCTCTGCTTTTTGGTTTTTTTCTTTTATTTTTAAAGTTTTAATGCCACTTAAAGTTTCTATTCTTATAACATTTTTATCTATTATTTTATTATCAAACAAATATTTGCCAACACACCGAATTCCGTTTCCGCACATTTTGCCTTCGCTAGAATCCATATTAAACATTCGCATTTTAGCGTCGGCTATTTTTGACGGGCATATTAAAATAATTCCATCGCCACCTATGCCAAACCTTCTGTCTGACAACGTTACACTCAATTTCCCAGGATCTTTTATTTCTCCATTATTAATACAATCAAAATAAATATAATCATTGCCGCAACCATGCATTTTTGTGAATTTAAGCTTCATTCTTTACTCCTCCTAAACAAAATAATTATAAAACATACTCGTCTTCTCTGCAATTAAAAGTCAAATTATATTTTTTGTAACTTCAGAATCACCATTACATTGCTCAATTTGAAAAAATTAATAAAATATCGTATAATATATAAATATATTTATTAATTTTATATTAAAGAGGAGGTGAAATTTGTGGTTTCAAAAATAAAAAGTATAGGTCTTTTTGGGCTAGATGCATTTATGGTAGATGTTGAAACTAGCATTGAAAGCGGGCTGCCTGTTTTTGATATTGTTGGGCTTCCAGACACTGCTGTTAAAGAGTCCCGAAATAGGATTAGGTCTGCAATAAAAAATTGCGGTTTCATTTTTCCTCTAAAAAAAATTACAACAAACCTAGCTCCCGCCAATATAAAAAAAGAGGGTTCTATGTATGATTTGCCTTTACTTATTTCGCTTCTTAAAAATTCAAACCAATTAACGTGCAACACCGATAATTCTGCTTTTTTAGGTGAATTATCTCTTTCTGGCGAATTAAGGCCAGTTAAAGGTGTTTTGCCAATGGCTTTTTATGCAAAAAAAGTTGGCATTAAAAATTTATATATTCCAGCACAAAATGCAATTGAAGGAGCGGTTGTAGAAGGAATTAACATTTACGCCGTACAAAATATTAATAGCCTTATATCTCACTTAACCGGTAAATCACCTCTTTTGGCGGCTCCCTCAAATATTAATATAAACCCATATCATTGTGACATATTAGACTTTGCGCAAGTTAAGGGCCAAGAACAAGCCAAAAGAGCTCTTGAGATAGCTGCTGCCGGTGGCCATAACATAATGTTAATTGGCCCGCCGGGTTCTGGAAAAAGTATGCTTGCTAAGCGGCTTCCTTCTATTTTACCGGACATGACAAAGGAAGAAGCAATCGAAGTTACAAAAATTTATTCTATTGCTGGGCTTTTGCCTGTTAATACCGCTCTTATAGTTGACAGACCTTTCAGGGCTCCGCATCACACTATTTCTTCGGTCGGTCTTTCTGGCGGTGGTTCTATTCCAAGGCCTGGTGAAATTTCGCTTGCACATAATGGTGTATTATTTTTAGATGAACTTCCTGAATTTGCACGGTCATCTATGGAAACACTGCGGCAACCTCTAGAAGATGGCTGCGTTACTATTTCAAGAATTCACGGCACCCTAACTTACCCATGTTCTATAATGTTAGTAACTGCTATGAATCCTTGTCCTTGCGGTTGTTTTGGGCATCCAACAAAACAATGTAAATGTTCAAAATCTGCCATTTCTAAATATCGTTCAAAAATATCTGGCCCTCTTCTTGATAGGATAGATTTACATATAGAAGTTTCCCCGGTTGAATTTAATGAGTTAGCTGACACAAATGACGCCGAAAGTTCAAAACAGGTAAGAAAACGTGTAAATACTGCCCGGCAAATACAAACTGATAGATACAAAAAAACTTCTGCCGTTTGTAATGCTCAGATTGGCCCTTCAGATTTACGAAAACACTGCATATTATCTCAAAATGCAAAAAACCTTTTAGAAAAAGCTTTTGACAACCTTAGCCTTTCAGCTAGAGCTTATGATAGAATTTTAAAAGTCTCGCGTACAATTGCTGATTTGGCTGGTTATGAAAACATAAAGTCATCTCATATTGCCGAGGCAATTCAGTATCGAAGTCTTGACAGAAAATATTGGTTAAATTTTTAAAATAAAAAAACCTACACTCCAAAATAATTATAATTTTTTAAAAAGATACAATTATACTAGTTTCAGAATTTTTATAATATTTGTTGCAGGAGAATAAAATCAATGAAACTTTTATCGGTTGTAGTACCTTGTTATAACGAACAAGATGTTTTACCTTTATTTTATAATAAAATAGTGGAAATAGCGGATAAAATGAAAATTTCTGTAAACTTTGAAATAGTATTTATAGACGATGGTTCTTTAGATAAAACTTTGCTTATTATAAAAAGTTTAAGTGAAAAAGATGAGCGAATTAAGTACATATCCTTTTCAAGAAATTTTGGAAAAGAAGCTGCTATCTATGCTGGTCTAAAAAAGGCTAAAGGTGAATTTGTTGCAATTATAGACGCTGATTTGCAAGACCCCCCCAAGCTTTTGCTTGATATGTACAATGGTATTGTTAACGAAGATTATGATTGCATAGCAACACAAAGGGTTACTCGTCAGGGTGAACCACACATTCGCTCTTTTTTTACACGGTGTTTTTATTCATTAATTAATAAAATATCTAAAACTGAAATAGTAAACGGTGCTAGAGACTACCGGCTTATGACACGCCAAGTTGTAAATTCAATACTATCTCTTCGCGAATATAACAGATTTTCTAAAGGAATTTTTAGCTGGATTGGTTTTAAAACCAAGTGGATACCTTATGAAAATGTAGAAAGAGCGGCAGGAAAAACCAAATGGTCCTTTTGGACGCTTCTTTTATATTCATTCGACGGAATTGTCGCATTTTCTACTGCGCCACTAGCTATAGCATCTATTATAGGTATGATTTTATTTTTTATTTCCATTGTACTTATTTGTATTATAATTGCTAAAACTTTAATATTCGGTGACCCTGTCTCTGGGTATCCATCCACAGTTTGTATTATTATGTTCATTGGTGGAATCCAACTTTTTTGCATTGGTATCTTAGGCCAATATTTATCAAAAACTTATTTAGAGTCAAAATCTAGGCCAGTTTATATTATTAAAGAGGAAAAATAATTTGTTAATCTTTGAGAATGTGTTCTAGCGGTTTAAAATTTACTTGACTAATGTGTGTTTAATGTGTTATATTATATATTACCTCAAGTGAAGGGCTTATTTTTTGTGCCCTTGCGAGGGAGGCTAAAATATTCCGATAACCGGGAGGTGCCGCTATGAGAGTAAAAGTTACATTAGCCTGCACAGAGTGCAAACAACGCAACTACAATACAATGAAAAACAAAAAAAATGATCCTGACAGACTCGAAATGAATAAATACTGTAGATTCTGTAAAAAACACACTTCGCATAAAGAAACGAAGTAATTTTGAAAGAAGGGGTAAATATGGCGGATAAAGCAGAGAATAAAAACAAAAAGAAACCAGAAAAAAAACCCAACATCATTCAAAAAATAGGAAAGTTTTTTCAAGATTGTAAGAGCGAAAGAAAAAAAATAGTTTGGCCAACTGTAAAAACCACATTTAAAAACCTTGGAGTAGTGTTGTCATCAATAATCTCCATTGCAGTTTTTGTTGGGCTTTTAGATTATGGCTTAACTATGCTTCTTGGCACTATAATGAATATTGCAACATAAAAGAAAACTGGAGGAAATTCCATGCCTGAAGAAGCAAAATGGTACATTGTTCATACCTACTCTGGGTATGAAAATAAGGTTGCATCAAATCTGGAAAAAACCGTTGAAAATCGCGGTTTGAAAGATTTGATACAAGAGGTTTATGTTCCAACAGAAACTATAACCGAAGTTAAGGACAGTAAAAAGCGTGAAGTTGAGCGTAAAGTCTTTCCTAGTTATGTTATAGTTAAAATGATATTAACTGATGAATCTTGGTATATTGTTAGAAACATTAGAGGGTGCACGGGTTTTGTTGGCCCTTCTTCAAAGCCAGTTCCACTTACAAAAGAAGAAGTGGCTAGACTTGGCATTGAGAAAAAACACATTGAAGTTTCTTATGATGTCGGTGACACTGTTATTATTACAGATGGGCCACTTGAAGAAAGCGTTGGAACTGTTTTAGAACTCGATACAAAAAATAATTTTGTACGAGTTGAAATTTCCATGTTTGGGAGAAAAACTCCCGTTGAACTTGAGCTTGATCAAGTAGAAATCATGGATTAGTTTGTTTTAACTTTTTTATTTAGTAACAGACTATAACATTTAACTTAACTAATAACTATTTGGAGGTGCAAAATGGCTCAAAAAGTCACTGGTTTTATAAAGCTTCAAATACCAGCCGGAAAAGCAACGCCTGCTCCACCAGTAGGGTCAGCTCTTGGTCCACATGGTGTTAATATTATGGCGTTTACAAAAGAATTTAACGAACGCACAAAAAATGACATAGGAATGATAATTCCAGTTGTTATTACGGTATATGCTGATCGCTCTTTTTCTTTTATTACAAAAACTCCGCCAGCTGCTGTTCTTATTAAAAAAGCCTGCGGAATTGAAAGTGCTTCTGGCGAACCAAACAAAAAGAAAGTTGCAAAAATTAGTCGTGAGCAAATTAAAAAAATTGCTGAGCAAAAAATGCCAGACTTAAACGCTGCAAGTATTGAAACTGCTATGAGTATGGTAGCTGGCACTGCACGCAGCATGGGTATCGAAGTAGTTGATTGATAACCCGAGTGGGAGGAAATTTTTTAACTCCGATTTTACCACTTTATATGGAGGATAACTAAATGAAACACGGAAAAAAATATATCGAAAGCTCAAAGCTTGTCGATAGCTCAAAATTATATGATGCTAATGAAGCTCTTGAGCTTTGTACTAAAACTGCATCTGCAAAATTTGATGAAACTGTTGAAGTCCATGTGAGGCTTGGCGTTGATTCTCGTCACGCAGACCAACAAGTTAGAGGCGCTATCGTTCTTCCTAATGGAACCGGAAAAAACGTGAAAGTGCTTGTAATTTGTAAAGGCGAAAACTTAAAGTTGGCTCAAGACGCCGGTGCTGATTTTGTAGGTTCTGAAGAAATGGTTCAGAAAATACAAAATGAAGGCTGGATGGATTTTGATGTTCTTATCACAACCCCAGATATGATGGGATTAGTTGGTCGTTTAGGTAAAGTTTTGGGTCCTCGTGGCCTTATGCCTAACCCAAAAGCTGGTACTGTTACACCAGATGTAGCAAAGGCTGTAACTGAAGCCAAAGCTGGTAAGATAGAATATCGTCTTGACAAAACCAATATTATTCATTGCCCAATTGGAAAAGCTTCTTTTGGCTCACAAAAACTTCTACAAAATTTCGATGCACTACTTGGTGCTATTGTTAAAGCAAAACCAGCCGCTTCCAAAGGGCAATATATCAAGTCTTGTGTTGTAGCAACAACTATGGGACCTGGTGTTAAAATCAACCCAAACAAGGTTGGCTAATTAGCTTGCTTTGCTTATAAAAATTAAATATAAAAACAATTTTTGATTAATGTATAAAAATACTATTAAAAACAAACTCTATTTTTTGTAGTCAAAAAAGTTTTAATTACCTCTCTTGAACAAATCTTTACTCGTTTTGTTTCTTGTGGGGTATTTTTTTTTAGGAGGGTTTTAATATGGATAAAAAGATGACATTTGAAGAACTTTGTAAAAATAAAGAGTTTTTGCAAAAAGTGCTTATACAAAAAAATGAAGATGATGTAAGAAAACTATTTGCCGAAAAAGGTGTGGAAGTCTCTCAACAAGATTTAAATAATATAAAAGAAACCATTCACTTAGTCCTTGGTAAAAAACAAAAATTATCTCTCAGTGAAAAAAGTGAGGTTGCAGGAGGCATGCCTCCTGTAGCAAGAGCTCATTTTTATTCGGCAATTAGTGAGGCTATGCTTTATTTTTTGAACTCAAGTTTAGAAAAAAATTTTGATCCTCAAGGATTATTGGATCAAGCTCGTTTTGAGAATGAAGTTCAAGGATTTAATACTGGTGTTAGTCCTTCTTTGACTCACGCTGTTGAAAGCGTTCAAAATGGCATTATTACTTGGTGGAAGGGGGAATGATTAAGTAAAATAACCGGTAATCCAAATTTTTGTGAAATTTATTTTAAGGAGAATTTGTATGGATAAAAAGATAACATTTGAAGAACTCTGCAAAAATAAAGAGTTTTTGCAGAAAGTTATTATGCAAAAAAGCGAAGATGATGTAAGAAATTTGTTTGCTGAAAAAGGCGTAGAAGTCACGCAACAAGATTTAAATGATATAAAAGAGACCATTTATTTAATCCTTGGCAAAAAGCAAAAATTATCTCCCCGTGAAAAAAATGAGGTTGCAGGAGGCATGCCTCCTGCAGCAAGAGCTCACTTTTATTCAGCAATGACGGAGGCTATGCTTTATTTCTTGCGTTCAGACTTAGAAAAAACTTATGATCCTGGAGGATTGTTATCTCAAGCTCGTTTTGAGAATAAAGTTCAAGGATTTGATACTGGTTTTAGTCCTTCTTTGACTCATGCTGTTGAAAGCGCTCAAAATGGCATTATTACTTGGTGGAAGGGTGGAAAATAAATAATTAATTAAAGTAATCGGTAGTTTAAAAATTTTTGTGAACTTTGTCTTAAGGAGAATTTGTATGGATAAAAAGATAACATTTGAAGAACTTTGTAAAAATAAAGAGTTTTTGCAAAAAGTGCTTGTACAAAAAACTGAAGATGATGTAAAAAAAATATTCGCTGAAAAAGGTGTGGAAGTCACTCAACAGGATTTAAATAATATAAAAGAAACCGTTCAATTAATCCTTGGCAAAAAGCAAAAATTATCTGTTGATGAGGCTAAAAAAGTATCCGGTGGAATGCGTACAGCAGCAATGATTCAGCTTTCTGCAGCTGTTACTGAAGCTGCATTGATTTTGCTAAGGTCAGAGTTAGAGAGAGAGGCCGACCCAACTGGAACATTGAGAGATATACGTATAATGCAGCAAACACCAGGTGATCCAGGGAATCTTTCGTGGCGCCGAGTCTATGCAAATGCAATAAATGGAACCCTTGATTTGGATCCTAGAATAAGAGCAGCTGCAAACACTATTGTTGCATGGTGGAATGGAGAATAATATATTTTTATCACTTAAATTTTTAATAGTTTTGTATTGATAAAGAATTTTTACAAAAAGCAAAAATGATGTGAAAATAAATTTTTGGTGCGCCGCGGAAATGTTGAATTTATTCAACGTGAAAGTGGCGCACCTCTATTTCTTTGTTTTTTAAAAAAATCACTTAATATTCTTGAACACTCTTCTTTTAAAATTCCAGAAACTACTTCTGGTCTATGATTATACGGTAGTTCAAAAAGGTTTACTACTGACCCTACTGATCCAGCTTTAGGATCAGTAGCACCAAAAACAACTCGCTTTAACCTAGAATTTATAATAGCCCCAGCACACATTGGGCAAGGTTCCAATGTTACATAAATTTCACAAAGACATAGTCGCCAACCACCTAAAACTTTGCACGCTTTATCAATTGCCTCTATCTCCGCGTGATAGAGCGCATTTTTCTTTGTTTCTCGTCTATTTCTTCCGGTAGCTATTATTTCTCCATCTTTTACTATTACAGCTCCAACCGGAACCTCATCTTTTTTTTCTGCAAGTTTTGCTAAAAGTAACGCTTTTTTCATAAAGTATTCATCTTTATTCATTAAGCATTACCTATTTCCGGATATTTCAATGAAACATATAAGCTAAAGGCAACGTATATCAAAAATAAAATCATTCCCGGATTTAAAAAAAATGCTGACATTTTACTTCTAAAACTTAAATTTGACCTATTTATTTTTTGAGCTTGTTTTTTATTATTGTTAAAGAGCCTTACAATATAAAAAATTGAAACTACAAGAACAACACTATAAAAAATTTGTGTAAAAAATTCAAAATTTTCTACATCCTTAAAAATATATGATATTCCGCTAAATAAATTGTTTACAAAATGTATTATCATAGCTGGTAATATTGAATTTGTTTTTGTAACAGAATACCCTAAATAAAGACCTAAAATAAAAGCAAAAACAAATTGCTCTATGTTTCCATGCATTAACCCAAAAACCAGCGCAGATGAAAAAATAGCAAAATTATCTCCAAATTTTCTAAGACTTCCTAATATAACCCCTCTAAAAACAAACTCTTCACTTATTGCCGGAACTATCGCTAAACTTATTAAAAAAAACAAAATTCCTAGCGGTGTGTTTTCATATTTAAAAATAGATTCTGGTGTTTTTGAATTTATATTGTACTTCTTTAAAAAATCAACTACATATATGGTGATAAAATCAGCTATATTTGCAACAAGTATTCCTATCATAACGTATGAAAACAATTGTCCTTTTGGTTTTTTTATTGACATTACATCTCTTGGTTTCTTATTCATGACTTTTAACATTATCATATAAGGAACAATAAAACTAAAAGGTGCTATAAGAATAGCTGATAAAGTCTGGTCAATGGGAAAATAATATGTGCAAATAATTTTATCAACTATAAAAAATAAGCTTACTTCAAAAAATACAACTAGTAAAAAAAAGCCTCCAGCTTTACTAGATACTTTTCTTAAATCACTTTTTTGTAAGCTTTCCAATACATCACACTCCTTTTTGATGTTTTAGGCTTCAAAAACAAAAAATGAAGGCTGTTGTTTTTTGATTTATATTAGCATTAAAATTATGTGTTACCTTTTAATTGTTTAATTGCTTTAAAAATATCTTCTTTGCCAAAAATACTTGTTCCTGCAACACAAATATCAACGCCAAAATTAGCTGCTATTTTTACTGTTTCTTCATCTATTCCTCCATCAACTTCTATTAATGGATTTAATTTTTGTATTTTTAATTCTTTTTTTAATGTTTCAATTTTTTCCATCATACTAAAAATAAATTTTTGTCCACCAAACCCGGGTTCAACTGTCATTACCAATACTAAATCAATATCCAATAAAAACGGGTATATGTCTTCTATTTTTGTATTTGGTTTTACTGAAATTCCAGTTTTTACACCATAAGATTTTATCTTTTTTAGTGTTCCTATTATATCATTTTCAGCTTCAACGTGAATTGTAATTATATCAGCGCCAGCTTTTACAAAATCTTCAATATATCTTTTAGGGTTATCAATCATCAAATGTACATCAAAAGGCAAGCCTGTACACTTTCTAATTGATTTTATAACAGGTGCTCCAAAAGTTATATTGGGTACAAAATTTCCATCCATTACATCTAAATGAATGTAATCAGCCTCACCATCTGTAACTTTTTTTATTTCCCTATTAAGATTGGCAAAGTCGCAAGCCAAAAGTGATGGTGCGATTTTCATTTTTGTACCCTCCGGTTTTAGAAAATTAGTATCAGCAATAAATTTAAAAATATGAAATTATTGCTGATTTTTTAAGCTGTTTGATCTTTTATTCCTGATCTTTAACATCTATTTCTTGTGTGGTATCCTCTAAATCTGTTTCACTGTTTTCAATCTCTTCAATATCACTAATTTCATGCTCATCGCATTCTTCCTCTTCGTGTGGAGCTCTGGCTAGCGCTACAACTTTATTTTCTCCAGTTATTCTCATAACACGAACCCCTTTGCTCGGACGCGAACATTCCCTTATAGAATCGGCCAAAATTCTAATAATTACACCATCTTGAGAAATAATTATTACATCGTCATCTATACTTACAGCTTTAACTGCGGCAACTTTTCCATATTTATTTACATGATAATTAATTAAACCTTTGCCACCTCTTGATTGGATTCTATAATCACTTATTTTTGAAAGTCTTCCAAAACCAGTCTCAGAAATTGTTAAAACTTTCGAACCTGGTTTTAATATAGACATCCCAACTACATAATCATTTTCTTTGAGTCTAATTGATCTAACTCCTCGAGCAGATCTCCCGACAGCTCTCACATCATTTTCATCAAATCTTATTGCCATGCCTTCATGCGTGGCAACAATTATTTCAGAAAACCCATCAGTCATTCTCACCCAAGCTAATTCATCATCTAAATCTAAATCAATTGCAATAAGTCCGCCTTTTCTGGTTGAATCATAAGCTTTTAATGATGTTCTTTTTATTGTGCCCTTTTTTGTTACCATGATAAGGTACTTGTCCTCTAAAAATTCAGGTACCCGTACAACAGACGTTACTTTTTCGTCTGTTGATATTGGTAAAAGATTGGCTATATTTGTACCTTTAGATGTTCTCGAACTTTCCGGAATTTCGTAGCATTTTAATTTATATACTTTTCCGAAGTTTGTAAAAAATAGTACATAGTCATGACTGTTCATAATGTACATATCTGACGCCACATCTTCTTCACGTCGGGTCATTCCGGAAATTCCGCGTCCCCCGCGTTTTTGTAGTTTGTACGTGTCTGTTTTTTGGCGTTTTATGTAACCAAAGTTAGTAAGCGTTAAAACACATTCTTCTTCCGGAATTAAGTCTTCAACGTCAACTTCACCGCTAACCATCATTATCTGGGTTTTTCTTTCATCGGCAAAACGGCGTTTTATTTCTAAAATTTCATCTTTTAATATAGAAAGTAATCTTTCACTATCTCCCAATATATCTCTTAAATCCTTTATTTTAAGCGCTAAATTTTCTAATTCTTCCTCAATTTTATTGCGCTCAAGACCTGTTAATTGACCGAGTCTCATTTGAACTATAGCTTGAGCCTGTATATCATCTAAATCAAATCTTTCAATAAGTTTAGCCTTACCTTCGGAAATTGATTTAGATGCCCTTAAAATTGAAATAACTTCATCAATATAATCAAGAGCTATCTTTAAACCTTCTAATATATGTGATTTTTCTTGCGCTTTCTTTAAATCAAACTCAGTTCTTCTTGTAATTACTTCAACCTGAAAATCAATATAATGTCTAAGCATATCTTTTAAAGTTAAAACTTTAGGCTCTCCGTTTACAATCGCCAACATTATTACTCCAAAAGTTGTTTGCATTTGAGTGTACGAATATAATTGATTTAAAACAATTTGAGGTGTTGCATCTCGTTTTACTGTTACTTCAATATGCATTCCATTTCTATCAGAATGGTCTTCAATATTGGAAATGCCATCAATTCTTTTGTCTTTTACAAGATCTGCTATTGTTTCACAAAGTCTTGCTTTGTTAACTTGGTAAGGAAGTTCTGTAATAATTATTTTAAACCGACCATTTTTTTCTTCAACTATTTGTGCACAGGCACGAACAATAATTTTACCTCTACCTGTTGCATACGCTGAACGTATACCAGCTCGACCCATAATAAGTGCACCAGTTGGAAAATCTGGTCCTTTTATATGCTGCGTTAATTCATCAATTTCCGCTTCAGGATTGTCTATTAAACAACAGACTCCGTCTATAACCTCACTTAAGTTATGTGGCGGTATATTCGTCGCCATGCCAACAGCTATACCGGTAGAACCGTTTACTAAAAGATTTGGAAATCGTGATGGCAAAACTTCAGGCTCTTTAAGCCTATCATCATAATTTGGTCTAAAATCTACAGTTTCTTTTTCTATGTCAGTTAGCATTTCAACAGACATTTTGCTCATTCTAGCTTCAGTATATCTATATGCAGCTGGAGGGTCACCATCAATAGACCCAAAGTTTCCGTGGCCATCTACTAAAGTATATCTCATTGAAAAATTCTGAGCTAAGCGCACTAATGCATCATAAACAGAGGCATCGCCATGTGGATGATACCTTCCCAAAACTGAACCTACTGTGTCAGCACACTTTCTATATGCTTTATCAGGGCCTAAACCATTTTCAAATAAAGTATAAAGAATTCTTCTATGTACTGGTTTTAAACCGTCTCTTACATCCGGTAAAGCCCTTGATACAATAACCGACATTGAATAATCAAGAAATGACTTTTTCATTTCTTTTTCAAGATCTACGTTTATAATTTTAGATTTTTTTTCTAAAGTTTCATCTGTATTCAAAAAAACACCCCTTACAACAAATAACAACCATTAGCCTATAGTTTTACAAAATTATCTTTTAACTCTTTTTGCAGCACTCCTTTTAAAACATTGCATTGTGCTGCATCAATAGCTCTTTTGGGAACAAACTTCATATCAACAATGCTTGTGCAAACTATAAAAACTTCATCATCTTCATAAACTTTATATAGCATGTTAAATGGTATATTTGCACTATATTTATCTGTTTTTATTGATACACCATCTTCATATAAACTAAAAGTCTGAGATAATAAATTGTTTTTTTCTTTTTCATATATATTAGCAGCTAATTTTTTCACCATGTACATATCAAAAATAAATAAGAAAAAATAACCTGAAAAAATTATTAACGCACATAAAATTATACTTGAAAGTTCTCCAGGTCTGAAAAAAAACAAAGACACAAAAAATATAATAATAAAACTTACAACTTTTTGTCTTCTGGTATATGGACTTTTTCCATCTATCTTTAATTTTGATATTGATAAATTAACATAATCTTCCCGGGTTATAAGATAAGTGGTTGTAATTAAATTTTGAGATTGTTCCAACAAAAATCACCCTCTCTTTATAAATTTGAACGTTTGGTATATCTATTTACAAGCTTGTCCCTTAAAAAATTAGCTGTATCTTCGATTTCCTTTTTTGATAAATCTGACTTTTCTAATATAAAAACAATGTTTCCTGTATCTTTGATCACAAAAATTTCATCAGTTTCTATGCAAAACAAAATATCTGTCCAATAACGAACAAGCCTCTCTATTTCATTTTCATATAAAAATCTGTCTTCAAAAAATGAAACTTTAAATGGTAATTGTAAAATTTTATTACTGTCAAAAACTTTTTCAGCTTGTTTCTTTATTAGTTTTGGAAGAAACATTACATAATAATATAGAGAAATAAGTGAAAAAAGTATTCCACAAACAAAGTGCCAATTTGAGGATAAACTTACTTCATATCGTCCAAGTATACGGAAATAAAGAAGAAACAAAAAACCGGCAAAAATTACAGAATAGAAAGAAATACCTATCATTCTTCTTTTAAGTACACCAGATTTTTTTTCACAAGTATACATAACATTTTTATAGCTTTCTTTTTTCCATTTTGAGTTTAGAACAATAATTGGTTTCTTTTCTTTTAGATCCAAAATGATGACACCTCCACTTTTAACTACTGAAAACTTTTGTGAAACTATTTCCTTTTAATATGTTTTCTTAATATGGTTCTGTTCCCGCTACCAACATAGCTTCTACATCTGGCAAAAAATCTGGTTCTATTGCTCTTTTAGGTATTATAAATACTTTTTGTGATGGCAAAAAAATTAAAAACATATTATTAAATTCTTTTAATTTACTTGTTCCGTTTAATAAAATATCCCATTCACAGGAGCCGTCATTTATTGTTATACAATCAGAGTATATTTCCACCGATAATTTTTTATTGTTTGGAAATTTATCTGTATTCATCCTTTCAAGAAACAAAGGAATTACATTGCTAACCCAAAGTGCAAGTAATATTAAACCTACTAAAAAAATAATTAAATTTAATACACTTCGATTAGAAATGTATAAAAGCAAGTATACAAGAACAAATGAACCTAATAAAAAACTCCCCACAATAGTATAAACCTTATTGCTTTTACAATGTTTTATACATGAAACAATCTCTTCTTTTCTTAAAGCATAGGAAAGTTTTATTCCTGAATATTTTTCTTCATACTCTAGCGAATCGTCATCCTCAACAAACTCTGATTCCGACCCATCCCACTCAACTTCCTTTTTCTCTTCATCTTCTTTATAATCCTCTGAATCACTATCTATTTCTTCTTCAACCCCATCTTCGTTTGATTTTTTAAGGTTCTCTGTTGCAGTATCTTCTTTTTTTACAAAATCAATACTGTCGTGCTCTTTCATTTTTTTCTCCTTTTTTAATTAATAAAAATTATTTTATGCTAGCGACCAATAAAAAAATTAAAATGTATTTTTTAATCCTTATTTTTAAAACTCAAATTTTATACATCTAAATTTTGTACATATCTTGCATTTTTTTCAATAAACTCACGTCGTGGCTCAACTTTATCGCCCATAAGTACCGTAAAAATTTCATCTGCAGCTGCTGCGTCAGACAATTCCACTCTCATCATGGTTCTAACGTCTGGATTCATTGTTGTTTCCCAAAGCTGCTCTGCGTCCATTTCACCAAGACCTTTATACCTTTGAACTTCTGTATTTCCACTCAGCTCTTTTAATATTCTATCTCTTTCTTCGTCGGAAAACGCATACCAATGCTTTTTGCTTTTGGTGATTCTGTAAAGAGGTGGCTGTGCTATATAAATATGGCCAGCTTCAACTATTGGTTTCATAAATCTAAAGAAAAATGTTAAAAGTAATGTCCTTATGTGTGATCCGTCAACGTCAGCATCTGCCATAATTATTACTTTCCCATATCTTAGTTTAGTTACATCAAATTCGTCGCCAATGCCACAACCTAAAGCTGTAACTACCGGCATTAATTTTTCGTTTCCATAAACTTTGTCAAGTCGAGCTTTTTCTACATTTAGCATTTTACCCCAAAGTGGCAGTATAGCTTGAAATTTTCGATCGCGTCCACCTTTAGCAGAACCTCCTGCCGAGTCTCCCTCAACAATATAAATCTCAGTCTTTTCTGGTTCTCTTGATTGACAATCAGCTAGTTTTCCTGGCAGCGAGGCTGATTCAAGAGCTGATTTTCTGCGAACTAAATCGCGTGCTTTTCTGGCTGCATCCCTTGCTCTGGCTGCCGAAAGTGCTTTATCAAAAATAGCTTTTGCAACAGCCGGATTTTCTTCTAAATAATTTTTTAGCTTTTCGCTGACTAAATTATCAACCAGCGATCTAACCTTAGTGTTTCCAAGCTTTGCTTTTGTTTGTCCTTCAAATTGAGCTTCACCTAGCTTAACGCTAATAATTACCGTGAGCCCTTCCCTTACGTCTTCTCCTGAAAAATTCCTGTCATTTTCTTTTAATATATTATAGTGTCTTGCATAATCATTCATTACACGAGTTAGTGCCCTTTTAAAACCATCCTCATGGGTTCCTCCGTCTGTTGTGTGAATATTGTTTGCAAAGGACAGCATTAACTCATTGTAGCTGTCATTGTATTGCATAGCAATTTCTACTTGCATTTCATCTTCTGGAAGAGAACCTGAAAAATAAATTACATCAGGGTGAATAACATCAAGCGCACGTTTTTTGTGAATATATTCCACAAAACTAGAAATTCCACCCTTATAACAAAAGTTTTCTGAGTGTACATTTTGAGGATCTCTCTCATCAGTTAACTCTATGCTAACGCCTGCATTTAAAAAAGCTTGTTCGCGAAGCCTTATTTCTAGTGTTTCATAATCGTAAGCGTCTGTCTCTGTAAAAATTTCTTTATCTGCTTTAAATGAAATTTCAGTGCCAACTTTGTCTGTGTTCCCCAAAACTTCCATTTCACTAACAGCGTAGCCTCTTTTAAACCTTTGGAAATAAATTTTACCTTCGCTATAGACTTTTACTTCCATCCATTCAGACAGCGCATTTACAACAGAAGCACCCACTCCATGAAGGCCTCCTGAAACTTTATATCCGCCGCCACCAAATTTTCCTCCCGCGTGAAGAACTGTAAAAACAACTGTTAGTGCCGGTATTCCCATTTTAGGGTGCATTCCCGTTGGAATCCCTCTTCCGTTGTCGCTTACGCTAATTACATTTCCCGGCAACATCTTTACACTTATTTTATCACAAAATCCCGCTAAAGCCTCATCAATTGAGTTGTCTACAATTTCGTAAACTAGGTGGTGAAGACCTTTTGGGCCGGTTGACCCTATATACATACCGGGCCTTTTTCTAACGGCTTCAAGTCCTTCTAAAACTTGAATTTCACTGGCACCATACTCAACGTCTGTTCCGGTAAGCTCTGTTTTTTCCAAAATTAACCCTCCAAGTTTGATTTAACAAAATATTTTTAACAATAATTTTTATTTAAACTGTCGTTTTTGTTTTTCACTTCCGCAACTAAGTTTTAAAAAATTTGGTACTAAAAGATAAAACCCTAAAAACAATAAAATAATGATAATTGCTCCTAAAAATAGCATTCTAATAACAAAACTAAAAACAAAAACAATTATTACACACAATGCTATCAAAGCTATTACTAAATTATAGATCTTTTTATCCATTTTTATATAAGAAACATTGTGACAGTCGTCACAGTAATATTCTAAATCATTTTTTGCTGAAAAAATTTTCGAAAAGCTTATTTCTTTATTACAACAAGGACACTTTTGTTTTTTTAATACCATTTGTATTTCACCTCATATAACGTTTTTATTGCGTTTTGTAAGCGTAGTTGAACTAATTGGGCTTATAAAAACAGTATTCTGACCTTGGTTTTTACAAACTACAAAAGATTTTGGCAGTTCAAATGATACATTTTTAACTTTACCTTCCTTTTCTGCATTGTAAAGAAAGCTTCTTGTTGTTTTATTTTTTGTAGAATTATCTAAATCAAAAATGCCAACTATACTCTTTGTTTTTATTGTGGTATTTTGACCTATGTGTAAATACATAAAAACTCCTCTTTTTAATTAATTGTTCCGTTTTCTATTGTAAACAAAGCCCCATTTTTAAGTTTTTTTAACGTTGTTGGTTCGCAACAAGTTATAAATATTTGTTCATTTGAAAAGGAATTTAAAACATAGTCCTGGCGGTAACTATCAATTTCGCTCATTACGTCGTCTAATAATATTACAGGATTTTTTTTGCAAATCTTGTTTAAAATGGTAGCTTCAGATAACTTCATTGCAAGAACTGCGGAACGTTGTTGGCCCTGAGATGAAAACATTTTTGCTGATTTGCCGTCTATTAAAATATTTAAATCATCCCTATGTGGTCCAATAGTTGTAAAACCAATAGCTATGTCTTCTTTGTGCGCTTTTCTTAATTTTTCTTTTATTTGGCTTATTAAATCTATGGGTTCGCTTTTGCTTTTTATATAACAGTTTGTTTCGTATTTTATATCTAAAACTTCATTTTTTCCTGAAATATTTTCATAAGATTCTTTTGAAAGCTCTTTCATGAGCTCTACATATTTTATTCTTTTAGAAACTAAATCAGCTGCAAACGTTGCCAATTTTTCATCCCATATTTCCAGTGTATCATAAAGGTTTTTTTTGTTTTTAATTTCTTTTAGTAGATGGTTTCGTTGATTTAAGGTGTGGATGTATTTAAAAATAGTCTTTGCGCAAAGCGGCTGAATTTGACAGATGGCAGTATCTAAAAATTTCCGCCTAGCAGCTGGCCCATCTTTTATTAAAGCTAAATGTATTGGCGAAAAAGCAACCGCACAAAAATTTCCAATAAGTTCAGAAGCTTGTTTTTTGGCAACATCGTTTACAGATACTAATCGAGATTTTCCCTCAAGAGTAATCTTTAATGTTTGGTTTCGGTTCTCTGAAAATAACTTCATAAAAAGGTTTGATTTTTTCTCTTTAAATGTGATTAAATCAAGATCCCTCGTGCCTCTGAAAGATTTTCCACCAGTAAACAACCAAATTGCTTCCAATAAATTGGTTTTTCCTTGAGCGTTGTTACCGTATATTACATTTACTCCGTCACATGGTAAAAAACTATTATTTTTTAGGTTTCTGTAGTTTTCAAGTTTTAGCTCCGATACTTTCAATTATTGGTCCGCCTCTACCTCATAATTGTTTTCGTTGTATGTTACAACGTATCCGGCATATATTTTTTTACCTCTCTGTGTGCAAATTTCCCCATTTACCAAGATTTCACCATTTTGAACTACGTGTTTTGCCTGCCCACCTGTTTCAACAGCACCAACGTATTTTAATAAAGAGTCTAATTTTATATACTCTGTGTTAATTTTAACTATTTGTTTATGTTTCATTGGCTTTTTAACCTTACTGGCAAAACTAAGAACACAAATGAGTTTCCCTCAATTGGCAATATTTTTAATGGGCTAAGTGGTCCATTCATTTGTATTTTTACCTTGTCTGAGTCTACGTTTTTAAGTGCGTCTAGAAGGTACTTGTTGTTAAAACCAATCTCAACAGAGTCTCCTTCTATTTCTGCCTGAAACTCGTCATTAGCTTTTCCAAGTGGTGTTATGCATGAAATTTTGGTTTGCCCGTTTGAAAAAATACATCTGATTGGACTTTTTAATCTGTCCGTTATTACTAAAGAAACTCTTTCTACACTTTCGATAAAGTCTTTTGTGTTCAAGACAAGTTCAGTTGTTTTAGTAGATGGTATTGCGGAGTTGTAATCTAAAAAATCCCCCTCTAAAAGTCTTGAAATGATGCTATAGTTGTCTATTTGGAATGTGATATGTTTTTTTCCTACAGAAATGTTTACTTCTTTTTCCTCGTCCGGAAGAAGTTTTAATATTTCACTTAAAGTTTTTCCGGGTACCACAAAACCAATTTTTTCATTATAGCTTATTTTCTCTGATCTTTTAGCAAGCCTATATCCGTCGACAGAGACTAAGTTTATTTCATTTTCACTTACATCAAAAAGTGTTCCTGTGTTTATAGGTTTTTCATCTGTAGTTGCCACTGCAAAAATTGTTTGCCGAATCATGCTTTTTAAGGTCATTGAATTTATTGTAAAATCTGAAAAGCTGTTGATTAAAGGTCTTTCAGGGTAGTCTTCTGGAGGAATTCCAACTATAGAAAACTCACTCGCACCGCTTTTAATGGTTGTTACGAGTTTTTCATCAACACTTATTGATATTTCATCGGATGGCATACGTCTTATGATGTCTGAAAATATTTTTGCACTTAGGACGATTGCTCCAGAAGCTTTTACGTTTGCATCTATTTTAGTTGTTATTCCTATTTCCAGGTCATATCCGCATAGAATTATTTGATTCTCTTCCGCTTTTATGAAAATTCCCTCAAGTACGGTAAGGCAAGATTTACTTGATACTGCTCTTTGAACATTTGACACTGCTTCAACTAATTTTTGGCTGTTGCAAGTTATCTTCATCGAATCATCCTTTTTTAATATATAATAGCAAATAATAGTTATAAATTATAGCAATAGTAGTAGGGGCTGTTAATTTGTTTAAAACTCGTTAAACTTTTTCTGCGACAAGCTATTGCTTTACTTTTTGGTTGTTCACTTTTTGTGGGAATTTGATTTGTTTTTCCACGGGGTTTTTAGGTTTCAACATTTTTGTTGAAAACATTTTGTTAATTGTTTAAGGAAAAGTTGAAAACTTCAATATCTAAAAAATTTTAAATTAACATGTTTTGTGGAATTGTTAAATAGTTTTCAACTACTATTTAGTTAAGAATAAGAAGTCTTTAAAAAAAGAACTTTTAACTTTTTTAGAGTGTTATCTGTCTCGAATATTTTTTATTATATCTTCAATCATGGCTTTTGTTTTAGCGTTTTTCTTCATATTTTTCTCAACTTGTTGTACCGCATAAACAATTGTTGAATGGTCACGACCGCCAAACTCACTTCCGATTGAGTTCATTGAAAGTTGAGTTATTTCTCGAGCTACAAAAATAGCTATTTGTCGAGCACTTGATATATTTGAAGCCCTTTTGGAAGAACGAATGTCGGTAGATGAAACGCCAAATGTTCTTGCAACTTCTTCTACTATTTTTTCTATTGTAAGTGGCGGTGGTTGATCGTTATTTAATATGTCTGAAATGGCAGCTTGAGCTGTTGCCATTCCAGGTTGATCACCTTGAAGTAAATAATATGCTTTCATTTTTTTAACAGCGCCTTCAAGTTGCCGTATATTGGTTTTTAATTTAGTTGCTATATATTCTGATACGTTGTTAGGAATATCAATATCCAATAATTCTGCTTTTCTTTTTATAATGGCAATTCTTGTTTCAAAATCAGGTGGCTGAATATCTGCTATTAAACCCCATTCAAACCTAGTTCTGAGTCTATCTTCAAGCGTTTGAATTTCTTTTGGTGGTCTATCTGAAGTTAAAACTATTTGTTTTTTTGCCTCATATAAAGTATTAAATGTGTGGAAGAATTCTTCTTGGGTTGAATCTTTTCCTGCAATAAATTGAATATCATCGACAAGAAGAATATCAGTTTGTCTATACTTTTGATGAAAATCTCTAGTTGTTCCTTTTCTGATAGAATCAATTAATTCATTTGTAAACTCATCTCCTTTTATGTAAAGGGATTTCATTTGAGGACGAGATTTTTTTATGTCGTTACATATTGCAGAAAGTAAATGTGTTTTTCCAAGCCCTGAATTACCATAAATAAACAGTGGGTTGTAAGACCCCGCTGGGTTTGCAGCAACTGCAAGTGCAGCTGCGTGAGCAAATTTATTTGATGATCCGACTATATATGTATCAAATGTAAGTTCTGGTGCTGCATCAATTGCTAATTTACTGTTTGGAACAGATGCCTTATTTGAAGATGAATCTGGTGTTACGAAACATAAATTTATTTCGTTTGAACCGAATATTTCTTCAAAAGCACTGTTTAAAAGCGGTGTATAACACCTTGTAAGAGTTTGCCTGTGAAATTCGTTTGGTACTAAAAGCTTTGCATCGCCCGTAGTAAAGTCAATATTAATTGGCTCTATTCTGCTGATCCACGTTTTGTAAGCTACATCTGTAATGCTTGATTTACAATAGTTACAAATAAGGTCCCAGGCTTCATTAAATGATTCCATGTAAAATTTACCCCCGGATAATTAATAAACAACAATTGATTTTAAGTTGGAAAAAACTTGTCCAAAAGAAAGACAAGACTATATAAATTAATAATATCATAAATGATTATAGTTTTCAAATTTACTTTAATTTATGAAAATAAGTTTTCATGAAAAAAGTATAGGCATGAAACTACAACTTGACAATAAAAAGCCAGTTAAGATATAATGTTACTTTGTAAGGTTATGGATAAAAAAGGAGGGATTTTTTATGTTGAGAACCTATCAGCCAAAAAAGCTCCACAGGAAAAAGGAGCATGGTTTTAGAAAAAGAATGTCCGACAGAAATGGTCGAAAAGTTTTGGCACGTAGAAGACGAAAAGGGAGAAATCGCTTGTCATACTAAACTTTAAAGGCCACTTAAAAATCAGGTGGTCTTTATTTTTTCTAAAATAAATTTAAGTTTTTTTGTAGGGAGCAAAGCTTTATTTATGGGCGATATAACAACCTTAAATCAAAATAAAGATTTTAATAGAGCTTATTCAAAAGGAAGGTCTTATGTTTGCCATGCCCTGGTTGTTTATATTATAAAAAATTACAAAAAAGGTACAAGAATAGGAATTACTACCAGTAAAAAAATAGGAAACGCGGTTGAACGAAACAGAGCTAGGCGGGTAATAAAAGAAGCTTACCGACAAATAGCTCCTAAAATAAGTGGTAATTTTGATATTGTTTTTGTTGCAAGACGTCCTGCAACTAACACGTTGAGCACAAAAATTATGGAGCAAATGTTAAAGCAACTTAAGTTGGCGGGATTGGTTTCGTAGTTGCAAGTAAAATTTTATTTTTCGCTTAAGAAGAGGATTTTAAATGGCGAAATTTTTAATTAAATTAATTAAATTTTATCAAAAAAATATTTCTCCAACAAAACCAGCAAGATGTAGATTTTATCCTACTTGTTCAGAATATGCAAAAGAGGCAGTAAGTAGGTTTGGTTTTTTTAAAGGTGGTTTTTTAACTTTATTTAGGTTGCTTCGTTGCAATCCTCTTTTTAGAGGAGGTTTCGATCCAGTCCCGCAAAAAAAGGTGAAGAACAGAAAATAGGCAGTAATTTTTAAGAGCCGACCTATTGGCACTTTTTGGGTTTATAATTTCTAGGGGTATTAGAAAAGGTTAAGTTTGCACCCTTTTAATTATTTTATTAAACGTTAAATTGAAACACAATTTATAAAAAATCAATTTGCCTAAACTTATTAGCTAAAATTTAAGTTTTAATATAGATTACTAACGTAGGGGGTTTTTATGCAAATTTTTTCAGCAGTAGGAAATGGACTGGGTCAACTTTTTGGCTATGTGCTGTGGTTTTTCTTTGATTTATTTGACAATTATATTTTAGCGGTTATTTGCTTTACTGTAGTTATAAAATTATTTATGTTTCCGTTTGAATTAAAATCAAGAAAAGCAAATGCTAAAACAATGGGATTAAATAAAAAACGTCTAGAAATTCAAAAAAGGTATAAAAACGATAGACAAAAACAAAGCGAAGAAATTGCAAAACTATATGAGCAAGAGGGCGTAAATCCAGCTGGTGGTTGCTTGCCTCAACTTATACCTGCTTTTTCCTTTATGGGTGTTTACTTTGCAATTGTTCGCCCGCTTACAAATATGTTTCACATAGCAGCGGATAAAGTTTCTCAAGCGGAAGCTATTTTACCAAGTATTGTTGGTTCAGGGGTAAAGTTAAATCAATACTATTCGCAGCTTGATGTAATAAAATATTTTCCTAAAGCACAAAGTCTCTTTAATATGTTTAGCGAGTCTGAAGCTCATGATATTCATGATTTTCATATGGGTTTTAATTTTTTTGGGATGGATCTGTCGCCAACCCCAGCTGGAAGTTCTTTTTATGAATTTGTTTGGATTTGGCCTGTGTTGTGCGTGTTAACGATGGTACTTTCTGTGTTTATTGGCCAAAAGTTAAATACAATGCCAACACCAGAAGGCCAGGGTTGCATGAAATTTATGCCCTATGCGATGTCGCTTCCTTATATTTTCTTTGTTTTTTATGCTCCTGCAGCAATTGGTTTTTACTATTTAATAGTAAACATATTAACCATTGGGCAAAATTTTGTAATTTCTAAATTTTACAACTCGCATATCTTAACAGCAAGAGAAGAAGCGGCTAGAATAGCTCTTCGTGATATAGAAGAAAGAAAAGTACAGAAAAGATATTAATAATATAAAGTATACAAACAGTAGAATGACATTGCATTATTAGTGGAGGTGTTTGTTTTGGTAAAAGAAGCTATAGGTTTTGGACAGACTGTTAGTTTAGCGCAGGAGAATGCGTATAATGCGTTGGGAATCAATTCTCAAGATGTTAATTTTGAGATAGTTGAATTACCAACAAAAAAGCTTTTAGGATTGTTTGGCGGAAGGCCAGCAAAAGTTCGAGCATACATATCAGTTTCTCCAGCTGAAAAAGCACATAAGTATGTAGAGGACCTTTTAAAAAATTTTGGAATTCAAGAGTTTACCATAGGCGTAAAAGAGAAAGAAGATGGCGCTGAACTTAATATTTCAGGAGATAAAATTAGCCCAATTATAGGTAGACGCGGTGAGCTTTTAGATAGTATTCAATATTTAGCAGGGCTTGTTGCCAACAGCCAAGAAAAGGAATATTATAGGCTTACAATAAATGCTGGCGATTTTAGGCAACGCAGAGAAAAGTCACTTGAGTCTTTTGGTCGAAAAGTTGCGCTTAAAGCGCTAAAATCTGGAAAAAAAGTAAGACTTGAGCCAATGTCAACTTATGAAAGAAAAGTAGTGCATTTAGCCATAGAAAAGATAGATGGCGTTGAGTCATGGTCTGAAGGCGAAGGTTTAGAGCGACACATGTTGGTTGCACCAGCTAAGCTTGCAATAACAAACAATAGAGAAAATTGTGTAATGGCATAGCATGTGTAAAAAATAGCCATCTGGAAAGGTTTTTATTAAAAAGACTTATAAAAAACTATATGAAAAAGAAACAGATCAAAGAAAAATTGTGGTGGCCGATTTTTATCGGCCACCACTAGCTAATTTTTAAAATATATGTTGAATTGAAATTTTTGCATAAAATAAAAGTAAATTTGAGTTGTTAACGATTATTTTTAAAAATCTTTCAACACATTAAGGGGAGTTTGTTGAAAAAAGGAGACAAAAATGGAAACAGAGACAATTGCCGCTATTGCTACAGCGCGGGGGCAAGGCGGAATAGGTGTAATTAGAATTTCAGGTGAAGATTCAATTGAAATTGCAGATAAAATATTTGTATCTTACCTAAACAAAAAATTAAAAGATACACCGGGATATACGGCAAGATACGGGAGAATTTTTGACAAAAATGAATGTATAGACGAAGTGGTGGCGCTGGTTTTTAGAGCTCCACATAGTTATACAGGAGAAAATGTTGTAGAAATTTCTTGCCATGGCGGGGTATTTGTAACAGAACAAGTATTGAAATTGGTTATAGATAACGGCGCCATTCCGGCGGGTCCAGGTGAATTTACAAAAAGAGCATTTTTAAACGGTAAAATGGATTTAACGCAAGCTGAAGCTGTTATGGATATTATTGGGGCGAAAGGCAAAGAAGCAGCGAGGGTGGCGATTTCTTTAAGAGATGGAGCTTTAAGCCAAAAAATAAATAAGATAAAAAAAGAGCTAATAGCACAAGCAGCACATTTAGCGGCATTTGCAGATTATCCGGAGGATGATATTCCTCAAGTTGAAATGGACGAATTGATAAACACTTTGAATTTGTCGGAGAAAATTTTAACAGAACTTATTTGCGAATATGGAAACGGAAAAATTATTCGTGATGGGATAGATACGGTGATTGTGGGGAAACCAAATGTTGGAAAATCCACTCTAATGAATTTTTTATCTGGCTTTGAGCGCTGTATTGTTACAGATATTCCTGGAACGACAAGAGATATAATTGAAGAGACTGTTTCTATCGGAAACGTTATTTTAAAAATTTCAGATACTGCAGGGATTAGAGAGACTAGCGATCCAGTTGAATCTATTGGTGTTGAAATGGCTAAAAATAAAATTAGCGGCGCACAGTTAGTTTTGGCTGTTTTTGATGCTTCAAAAAATTTAGATCAAGAAGATATTTCTATTATAGAAAATTTAAAAGACACTAATGCCATTGCAATAGTAAACAAGATGGACTTAGAAACAAAAATAGATTGCAAATATATTGAAGAAAATATTAAAAAAGTTATATATTGTTCAGCGATTTCTAGAAAAGGTTTAAATGAACTCGAAAAGACAATATCTGAAATGTTTTATACGAGCGGTTCTGATTTTACCGACGGTATTTTATATAACAGCCGGCAATATGCTGCCGCAAAAATGGCACTTGAATGTATAGTTGAGGCAAAAAACGCAATAGATATAGGCATGACGCTAGACGCGGTTGATGTATCTATTGAATCGGCGATTGAGGAACTTTTGAAATTGACGGGCGAAAGAGTAACAGAAAAAGTAACAAATGAGGTTTTTTCTCATTTTTGTGTGGGGAAATAATAAAGAACCAGGCATAAATTCGCCAATGAAGTCGATTGGCAAGAAAAAAAGCTTTAAATTTGAAAAATATGTATAGTGATTTTATGGAGCGAAAGCCTGCGCATGCATTTCTTGCCACAAAACCAAATCGCGAGCAAAGTGCACTGATTAGAAAAAAACCTTAAGTTTGCGAAATAATCTATAGAGACACTACAGATTAAAACTGTATATTACACAACCAAGTCGCGGGCGCAAGATTTGGTGTTTATGATATTTTCTTTCGCGAAATCGTTTCTTTTGCCAAGCTTTTCTTTTTGCAAAGAAAAGCGGAAGGAGGTTAAATTTTGTTATATCAAGCAGGAAATTATGATGTTATAGTTATTGGTGCAGGCCACGCTGGAATTGAGGCAGCTCTTAGTTCGGCTAGACTTGGTGCTAAAACTGCAGTTTTTACTATAAACATGGATGCGGTTGGAAATTGCCCCTGTAACCCTTCTATTGGAGGTACAGCTAAGGGCCATTTAGTTAGAGAAGTAGATGCTTTGGGTGGCGAAATGGGAAAAACTGCGGACGAATGTTGCCTTCAAAGCAGAATGCTAAATAGAGGAAAAGGGCCGGCAGTTCATTCTCTTCGTGCTCAAATAGATAGAGAAAAATATAAAACTGTCATGAAAAGAAAACTTGAAACCACTGATAATTTAGATTTAAGACAAGCTGAAATAGTTTCTATAAAACAAAACGAAGACAAAACGTGGCAAGTTACCACTCGAATGGATGCTGTTTTTAATACAAAATCAGTAATTTTAGCCACCGGAACATATTTAAAAGGTAAAATTTTTCTTGGTGATGTTTCTTTTGAAAGTGGACCAGACGGGCTATTTCCAGCAAGCTTTTTGAGCGAACCTTTAAAAAAGTTGGGGGTAAAGTTAAGACGGTTTAAAACAGGAACTCCAGCTAGAGCATTAAAGTCAAGCATAGATTTTAGTGAGCTGGAAGAACAAGTTGGCGATGATCCAATAGTTCCTTTTTCTTACGATACAAAAGAAAAACTAGAAAATAAAGTTGTGTGCCACATTAGCTGGACAAACGAAAACACTAAGAAAATAATTTTAGAAAATATTCACCGGTCACCGCTTTATTCGGGCAAAATAGAAGGAATAGGCCCTAGATATTGCCCAAGCTTAGAAGACAAGATTGTTCGGTTTCCTGACAAAGAAAGGCACCAGCTGTTTATTGAGCCGTGCGGTTTAGACACTGACGAAATGTATTTACAGGGGATGTCGTCGAGCTTACCTGAAGATGTGCAGCTCAAATTTTATCACAGTATAAAAGGCCTTGAAAACGTTTTAATTATGAGATCGGCATATGCTATTGAATATGATTGTGTGGACCCGCGGCAAATGGATGCATCACTAGAATTTATTGATCTTCCGGGTTTGTTTGGAGCTGGACAATTTAATGGCAGCTCGGGTTATGAAGAAGCTGCTGCGCAAGGGCTTGTTGCTGGGATAAATGCAGCCAGAAAAGCATTGGGCCAAGAAAAGTTTATTTTAGACAGGTCAAGTTCATATATTGGCACGCTGATTGATGACTTAGTTATAAAAGGCGTTAACGACCCTTATAGAATGATGACGTCACGTTCGGAATATAGACTTATTTTAAGGCAAGACAATGCGGATGAAAGGTTAACCCCGCTAGGACGAGAGTTAGGCCTTATAGGTGATGAAAGGTGGAACGAGTTTAACAAAAAACTAGACTTGAAAAACAAAGAACTAAAAAGGCTACAAACAACAGTAATACCGCCAAGCAATGAGCTAAATAATATACTTGTTTCACGTGAAACAAACAAGGTAATGTCGGGAAATAGGTTAATAGATTTATTAAAGAGACCTCAATTGGATTATGCAGCCTTAGCGCCAGTTGATAAGACTCGCCCAGATTACCCTAAAGAGATTTTTGAGTCTGTTGAAATTGAAGTTAAATATGAAGGTTATATAAAGCGCCAGAAGTCTAAAATTGATGAAATGTTACGATTGGAAGTTAAAAGGCTGCCAGCGGATATAGATTATTCTAAAATATCGGGACTTAGGTTAGAGGCTATAGAAAAGCTGCAAAAAGTTCGGCCTGATAGTATAGGTAGAGCTTCTAGAATTTCTGGGGTTAGCCCTGCAGATATTTCGGTACTGCTTATTTGGCTATCTAAAAACAAGTAAAATGGAGAAATTTATGAATGATTTTAAACTTTTTTCCAATAAGGTTTTTAAAGAATATAGTATTTTTTTAGATGAGAAAGCGTTGGATAGGTTAGAAAAATATGCAAGACTTTTAATTTTGTGGAATGAAAAAATGAATCTTACTGCTATAACCGATATTCAAGAGATAATAATAAAGCATTTTCTTGATAGTTTAACGATTTTGAGTTGTGTTGATGCGAGCAAAGACGCAAAAGTGATAGATGTAGGTACAGGAGCAGGATTTCCCGGAATGCCACTTAAGATAGCAAGACCGGATATAAAGCTTACTTTGCTTGATAGTCTTAATAAAAGGTTAATTTTTTTGCGTGAACTTTTGAATGAATTAGAATTAGATGCCGAATTAATTCATAGCAGGGCAGAAGAAGCAGCACAAAATAAAAAATACAGAGAAAAATTTGATATTGCTGTTTCACGGGCAGTTGCACCGTTAAATGTTTTGTCAGAGTACTGCATTCCGTTTGTAAAAATAGGTGGTGCTTTTGTTGCGCAAAAAGGTCCGGGTTTAGATATAGAGTTAGAAAACGCTAAAACTGCAATTAATATACTTGGCGGAAAAATTGAAAAAGTCGATAGTTTTAGTTTGCCAGGCGAAAATGCAAGATCTGTGCTTGTTATTAAAAAGGTTGGAGTTACTCCAGACAAATACCCAAGATACGGATCTAAAATATCGAAAAAAGCACTGTAGAGGGCGGCGGTGCAAAACTCATATATATGAGTTTTGCGCTTGCCAATTGTCTAAACTAAAAATAAAGTTAAATGGACAATTGGCAAATACGAAAAATCGTATCGCCGCCCTCTAACTTTTTATCTCATATATTGACTTTACGTTTCCTTCATTTAACAACTAAATAATAAATCCATCAAAAAGATATGTTTTTCCCCTTACACAAAAAGCTAATAAGTCCATAAAAGTACATGCTATATTTAATTTATAAAGAATAAAAATCTTTATTTTTAACAATTAAATAATAGGAGTTTAATTAAATAGGGGGGATAAATTTGTTTTTTAACCAAACAACGGACAAAATACGAAGTGTACCGGTAATTCAAATTGAATCTAATAGAGCGCAACCTAGAACACATTTTTCAAAGCAAGAACTAGAAAGTTTATCTCAAAGCATAAAAGAAAACGGAATATTACAGCCACTAACGGTTAGAAAAATTTTAGCATCAAGATATGAGCTAATTGCAGGAGAGAGGCGCCTTAGAGCCTCAATTATGGCGGGTTTTAAAAGTGTACCATGCATAATTTTAGATTGCGACGAAACACAATCAGCAGTATTTGCTCTACTTGAAAACCTCCAGCGAGCTGATTTAGGTCCATTTGAAGAGGCAGAAGGGATACAAAGACTTATTAATGGAAGCGGAATGACTCAAGAAATGGCTGCTCAAAAATTAGGAAAGAAACAATCGACTATTGCAAACAAATTAAGACTTTTAAAACTTACAAAAGAAGAACGTCAAAAAATAGTAGGTGCTGGACTTACTGAACGACACGCAAGAGCACTTTTAAAAGTAGACGATATAGAACTTCGGGAAGTAGCGCTTAGCAGGATTATTTTAAAAGGATTAAATGTTCAAAAATCTGAAATATTAATAGACTCAATGTTGGAGCATAAAAATAAAAAGGGCTTAAATTCACATAAAACAATAGTGATTAAAGATTTAAGAATATTTATGAACACTATAAACAAAGCGATAGATACTATGAACCTTTCCGGAATAAAGGCGCAAAGAGAACAGCGAGAGACCGAAGAATACATAGAATACATGGTTAGAATCCCTAAAATAATGGCCCTAAAAAAAGCAAATTAATAAAAACAAAAAAAGAGAACGCGGGTTTGCGCGCGCTCTTTTTTTATGTGCAATTCACTTTTAAAGTTTTGTTTTATGTTTCACGTGAAACATAATGTTTGTTTTATCAATTTTTCTTGCGATCAAATAAATCACAAATTATAACATGCTTTTTTGTAAGAAAAAGCACCAATTTTACTTGCTTTTAAAGAAATATACATGCTATAATCATCTTGGATATTAACAAAGGAGGGAAAAAATGGAAAAAACAATTGCAATAACAAATCAAAAGGGTGGAGTTGGGAAAACAACAACAGCAGTCAATTTGGCTGCAGCAGTAGGTTCTTTAGGTAAGAAGGTTTTGCTGATTGACATGGACCCTCAAGGAAACACAACAAGCGGAGTTGGAATTGATAAACGATCTATAAAAACATCTGTCTATGACGTTTTAATAAATAAATTACCAGCTAGTGAAGCTATAATAAATACAGAATTTAAAAATTTATCTGTCATTCCGTCTAGTATGGCTTTGTCTGGGGCTGAACTTGAGTTAGTTGCATTTGAAAAAAGAGAGGATTCCTTAAAAGAAGCTCTTGTCTCAATAAAAGATAATTACGATTATATTTTTATTGACTGCCCGCCTTCATTGGGGCTTATAACAACAAATGCATTGTGTTGCTGCGAGAGTATTTTGGTTCCAATTCAATGTGAGTTTTATGCATTAGAAGGCTTATCTCAGCTTATGAGCACCGTTAGAAGAATAAAACGGCAATATAATAGTACCCTTGATATGGAAGGTGTGCTTTTAACAATGTATGATAAGCGATTAAAATTAACTTTACAGGTTATAGATGAAGTTAAAAAGTTTTTCCCTGAAAAAGTTTTTAAAACAGTTATTCCAAGAACGGTTAGGCTTTCAGAATCCCCAAGTTTTGGTAAACCTGTAATATATTTTGATAAATATTGTAAAGGTTCAAAAGCTTATATAGACTTAGCAAAAGAACTTTTAAAAAACAATAAAAAACAAAAAGGAGCAAAAATATGGCAGCAAAACAAGGTGGTTTAGGTAAAGGGCTGGGAGCCATTTTTATAGAAAATGACACCGAAAATAAAAACACTACATATTTGAAAATTTCAGATATAGAGCCAAACAGAAACCAACCAAGACACGATTTTAATGAAGAAGCTTTAGCAGAATTAGCTGATTCCATAGCTCAACATGGTGTTTTACAACCGCTTTTAGTAAGGCCTGTTGGAACAGATTTTTACCAGATTGTTGCGGGCGAGCGCAGGTGGCGAGCTTCTAGAATGGCGGGTATTCAAGAAGTACCAGTTATTATAAGGGAACTTACAGACACGGAAGTTATGCAAGTTGCTCTAATTGAAAATTTGCAAAGAGAAGATTTATCAGCAATAGAAGAAGCAACAGGTTATAAATCACTTATGGAAACCTATTCGCTGACACAAGAACAAGTTTCAAAATCGGTTGGGAAGTCACGTTCAGCTGTAGCAAATGCATTAAGGTTATTAACCTTACCACAAGATGTAATTGACATGATTTCACAAGGTACACTGAGCTCAGGTCATGCAAGAACACTGCTATCGTTGAAAAAACCTGAATATATTGAAAAAGTTTCTAAGATGGCTGTAGAAAAACTTTTATCTGTTCGCGAACTCGAAAAACTTTGCAAAAATTTAAATGAAGCTGATGATACTAAGGTAAAGGGAAAAGCTATAAAAAGGCGAAATCCTTTTTTTGATGAGGTGGAGTTATCTTTAAAAGAAATTTTAGGACGTAGAGTAAAAGTTTTGAATTCAGCTAAGAATAAAGGAACATTGCAAATAGAATTTTATAGCGATGATGATTTGGCGAAATTAGCGCGTGCATTAGAAAATCATGATATTGTTATGTAAATACTCTGCGCTATATTAAAGAGTATAGCAATAACTGTTTAGAAAGAGGTATGATTTTTTAATTGACCAAATACTAGTGATTTTAATAGCTACTAAAAGGAGAGATTTTTGTGCTTGACATAAAAGTAATAAAGGATAACCCTGAATTGATAAAAACCGCCATAAGAAATAGAAACATGAATTTAGATGATAAAATAGATGAAATTTTATCTATAGATGCAGCTCGAAGGGAATTAACCGCGACAGTAGAAAAAATGAAGGCCGAACAGAATGCTGTAACTAAAAAAATTCCACAGCTAAAAAAAGATGGTAAAGATGTTTCTGAAATAATGAGTGAGATGAAAGTATTATCTGACAAAATCACAGAGAATAACGCAGAGCTTTCAGAACTTAACGAAAAGCAAAGGGGTATATTGCTTTCAATTCCCAATATACCAAACAAAAGTGTTCCTATAGGAAAAGATGATACTGATAATGTTGAAATTAGGCGTTGGAAAACCCCGAAAATTTTTGATTTTGAGCCAAAGGCGCACTGGACAATTGGAAAAGACCTTGATATTTTAGATCCAGAAAGAGCTGCTAAAGTTACCGGTGCAAGGTTTCATTTTTATAAAGGACAAGGGGCTAGACTTGAGCGTTCAATTATAAACTTTTATCTTGACACACATACCAAAAGAGGATATAAGGAAATTTTCCCTCCTTTTATGGTAAACAGAGCTTCAATGACTGGAACTGGGCAACTTCCAAAATTTGAAGAGGATGCATTTAAACTTTCTAACGAAGATTATTTTTTAATTCCAACAGCGGAAGTGCCCGTTACCAATTTATATAGAGATGAAATTTTAGACGGTAACGATTTAACAATAAAGCACTGTGCATATTCAGCTTGCTTCAGAGCTGAAGTTGGCTCAGCTGGCCGTGATACAAGAGGGATTATAAGACAACATCAATTTAACAAAGTAGAGCTAGTAAAATTTGCAAAACCTGAAGAGTCTTATGATGAGTTGGAATCCTTAACCCTTGACGCCGAAAATGTTTTGCAGCTTCTAGAATTGCCATATAGAGTTGTTTGCTTATCTACAGGGGATTTAGGGTTTAGTTCAGCAAAAACTTATGATATAGAAGTTTGGATGCCATCATACGACAGATATTTAGAAATATCATCTTGTTCAAATTTTGAAGATTATCAAGCTAGGCGCGCTGCGATTAGATTTAAAAATGATAAATCTGATAAAGCAAGACTAGTTCATACTTTAAACGGCTCTGGTGTAGCAATAGGAAGAACAGTTGCAGCAATTTTAGAAAATTTTCAAAATGCAGATGGTAGTGTAAATATACCAAAAGTTTTACAACCTTACATGGGTACAGATATAATAAAGTAAAGATGTCGGAAGATAAAACGTTTAACAATAGAGCTAAAAACAGATCCTTACCTTTAAAAACATGTTAAAATACTAATTTTAAAGATGAAGTCAATTGTTTTATTAGAGAAAAATGAAGCTTTGAGCGAGGAAGATTTAAATTCAGTTTCAGGCGTTGGATTTATGGGAAGTATCCTAAAGGACTGAAATTTAGGAATGATAGAGCTTCAGAAAGAAATCTAGAAAATAAATAAAAAACACCTCGGTGTATCTGAGGTGTTTTTTTAATAATTATTTTTATAATATTTATCTGATAAAAGTTTCTTGGAACTTTTTTTGCCTTTTTTGACTTTAGATGCTGTATTTAAGCTAATTTCACCTTCGCGTTTACCACTAAAAATTACAAATAAAATAATAGCTACGCCTATTCCAATACAAACCCAAGCTATTATTCCAGCAGTAAAGCCACCTTTATTATTTTCGTCTGTTGAAGCGACAACTTCAGGCAACGTTATTTCAGATGAATCAACTTCTGGTAAATCAGCAGGAGCTTCTGTCCATTTAAACGGTTGAGGGTAATCTACGCTTGACATATTATAAGAAGGCTCTATTGAATTTTTATCTGTGCTTGATTTTGTTTTTGGAACTTGGCTAGAAGTAACATTGGTTGAAACCGAACTAGAACTTGGTTGACTTTCTTGTGTTGAGGTTGAAGTTTTTGGAGAAGAAGAACTAGCAGGCGAAGAGGATATAGAGCTTGAATAAGGGTTACTTGATTGTGTTGTTGACGATTTAGTCTGCGAAGAAGTAAGACTAGATTGTGTGTTTGATGCTCTAGCTTGTGAAGAAGTGTAGCTTGATTGTGTGGTTGATGATTTTTGCTGAGAAGAAGTATTTGACGAAGAGTTTTGGGAAATAGATGATTGAGAAGTAGCACCTGTTGAACTATTAGCATCAGAAGATGTTGGATCTGCAAACACAGAAATAGAAGGAAAGCACATTAAAACAAATGCAATAAAATGGCATATACAACTTTTTTTAATATTCATTTAAAATGTTACGTGTTAAACTTTTATGTGCAAAAATTATAATTTTAAACTTTGCTCACAAAAGATCTCCTTTCTAACTTTTTAAAATAAAAATGATTAACTCATTGAAGTAGTACAAAATTTTACTTTTTGTGTATATTATAACATGTTTTTAAGCTATTGCAACTAATAACCAATTATTTTGTAAAGCTATAAATGCAACTAGACACGTCATTTATAACATTATAGCATGGTGTAAAATCTAGTTTGTAAGTTTTACCCATAAAGTTAAAATTTATAAATTTTTCTGTAGGACTGTTTTGAAAGACCAGAAAAGGAGAATTATCTTCAAAACCAATTTGTTTTGTATTTTTTTCAGCTATTATAAAACCTACCGGTAACATAAGTAAAATTCCTGTAATTAGCGAACTTATAAGAATTGTTTTCCATGATAATTTAAAATTGCTCATTTTTTTCTCCTGTTAAGTTAACTTATTTAAAACTTCCGAAAGGGCGCGGCCTAGCAATGCACCAGAATATACAGCTTCGTTTAAAGTATTGGCATCAGAACCTACCTCTATTAATAATGAGCCGTGGGATTTATGCATATTGTATCGTGAATTTTTAAACAATAAAGATCTTGTCATCCCTGGAAACATAGTTTCAACTTGTTTATGAAGCCTTAGTGCAAATTTGAGGTTATGTTCCCAATCAGGGTGTTCTAAAGTTCCATCTGCGTCGCAACCTGCGATTATCATAATCTGAGCAGCTTTTTTTCCATTTATAGAAAATGTCGGTTTAATTTTTGTTTTTTCTTTATTTTCTATAGTATCTCTGTGTATATCAAGTACCACACATATAGAAGGGTACTTTTTTAAATTTTTATCAATTGTTTGAGCTGATCTATTATAAGAACCACTATATCCAGGATCATCATGACAAGTCGTATCGTGGATTGTTTTAATTCCTGAGTTTTCAAGGCTTTTGCAAATAGCATCACCAACTTGTACAACATTAAACTTTGGGTCTAAGGACCGGGGATGAAAATTTTGATAATAAAACCCCTGATCTTTGTCCATATATGCTTCAGTTGTATGAGTGTGAAAAACTAAGACTTGGGGTGATCCATCTTTTTTTATATTTATATCAGGTCTTTCGTTGAGTTTGGCACCAAAATTTATATCCAAGCTCGTTTTGTTGTTTATAAAAAAATTTTCAAATTTTGAACCGCTAGCACCAAACAAACATTCTACAATTTTGTATGTCGATTCTCCATCTTCGTGAGGCCAATTAAAAATGGGCGTATTTTTAGCAATTTCATCAATAGAACTATCTGAAAATATGTTTTGAGTATTGGATGAAAAATTTTTATTTTTTAAGCTTATTATGTCTGTGTATATCCCATTATTTGCAACATGTTCAACATTGATTTTAGTATTTTTTCCACTTGGCAAAACAAAACTTGCAGCAAGGATGCGCAAGGCGCCTTTTTTACTAGTAAGAACATTTGATAGACTCAAAAAAAAAGTAAAGATAGATAGCGCAGCTGATAATAGAGAAAGAAAGTAAATAAAAGTTTTACTTTTTTTGGGAGGGTTACGACTATACATACTTTTATACCTCACAGTTTTTTACTTTCACAAAAAAATAACAAGCTTTATAAAAGTATGAAAAAAAAGTAATAGTTATACCTCTTATAGCAACGAGAGGCCCTTTACCAAACACTGGAGCCTCTTTAATGTTTTGCGGTATCTTTTATGAAAAATTAAACCAAAGCCATTATGTCATTTAAAGAAAACTCCTTTTGCAGCGCACAGTTAATTGACATAGCGATCAATTCAGATGCTCTATCAATTAATAGGTCAATTTCTCTGGGTGTTACCATCATGGGTTCGCCTCTTGGATTAATTTTATTTTTTATTTGTGCAGACATTTTTTTATCAATATCTGGAATTAAATCGCCTGCAAGCGTTATAGCATCCACAACAGTTGGAACACCAATGCTTATTACGGGAATTCCAATAACATCCTTGTTTATACAAGGGCGGGAGTTTCCAACACCAGCGCCTGGAGATATACCTGTATTTGATATTTGAATTGTTGAGCCTAAGCGTTTGGTTTCTTTTGAAGCTAAAGCGTCTATAACGATAATTGCAGTTGGGTTTATTTTTTTTGAAATACTTAAAATAATTTCACTAACCTCTATCCCGGTTTGCCCTAAAACTCCAGGGGCTAAAATGGCGACAGGTCGTAAAGCTTCAAGGCCTGTAGATCTAGCTACTTCACCTGTTATGTGCCGTGTTGCAAGAATAGATTTTACAGTTTTAGGACCTAAGGCATCGGGAGTTATGGCGTAGTTACCAAGCCCTACAACAAAAACCAAGCCGCTTTCAGGCAAAAGCGCTTGTAATTTAGTTGAAATTGTTTTTACTTTATTTTGCGAATTTCTTGCATTGTCAGTAAAGTTTGGAAGCTCTATTGTAATATACTCGCCAATTGGTTTTCCAATTTTTTTGGAAGCTTCATTTGTTTTTATAGTAATTTCGGTAACTTTAATGCCATCTATGGTTTCTGTTTTTTGGGTTATTCCGTCTATTTTTTCTGGAAGATTTTCACTAGCTTCCAGTGCCAAGTCAGTCCTAAATATCATTTTCCAATCAGCTCCTTTTTTATATTATTGTCGTAAGTTTCAACACTTATGCTACAAAAAGTCCACTATGGTATATTGAATTTATAGAAAATATCTGTCAATTATATTGATGGGTGATTTTTTATGCAAAAAAGAATTATTATATTTTTTTCTTTGATGATAGCTTGTATTTGTTTTTCAATATTTAAAATATATTGGTTATCACACGAGGAACATTTGCAAACTGCAGCTTTGCAACATAGTTCATATAAGCTTAAAGTTGCAAGTAGCCGTGGCAATATTTATGATTATAAAAAAAATCCTATTGTGGGGGAAGAAAAGGATACAATAGCTACAGTATTTCCTTGTATTCAAACAGCAAAGTCTTTAAGTAAACTTTTGTCTGTTGATGAAATAAGTGAAATTTTACCTAAATTAAAATCAGGAAAACCATTTTGTGTTAACATAAAAAACAGTTTTATTTCAGATAATTATATAAAAAGTTTTAAAGTCCCTAAAAGGTATTCTGATGACCAATTGGCACCACATATTATAGGATATCTTGACAGTGATGGAAAAGGAGTTTGTGCAATAGAAAAAGCTTTTAATAATTATCTTGATGATTCAAAGGGTTATATAAATTTAAAGTATAAAGTTGATGCTCTAGGGCGGATGCTTTCTCGTGAAGATATAGCTGTTGAAAATACTATGTATAAACAAACCAGCGGCGTTGTTTTAACCATTGACAAAGATATACAAAGAATAGTTCAAAGTATTGCTCAAGAAGATCTTCCAAAAGGCGCTATTATTGTAACTTCAGTTCCAAATTGCGAAATAAGAGCTTGTGTAAGTATGCCTAACTTTTCTCCAAATAATATTTCACAAGCTTTAGATAATGAAAATTCCCCTCTTTTAAACAGAGCTTTTTTATCATATAATGTTGGTTCAATTTTTAAATTGGTAACTGCCGCGGCCGCAGTTGAAAATGGCAGTTCACCTGATAATAAATTTTGTTGCACAGGTTCAATTAATGTAAATGATTCAACATTTCATTGTTCAAACAGTAAAGTTCACGGAGAAATAGATTTAATGGGAGCTATCTCGCTTTCATGTAATAGTTACTTTGTAAATTTAACCCGAGGATTTGATGGTGAAAAGTTTTTAAAATTAGCAATGGATTTTGGATTTGGAAAACCTATTGAGTTAGCTCCAGAAATGTTTTTAAGCAGCGGTAACTTACCAGAGTTTGAGGTTTTAAAAAACGCAAGCTCTATGGCTAATTTTTCTTTTGGACAAGGAACTCTCATGGCAACCCCTGTTCAAATTTCAGGGCTTATAAATACGATTGCCGCCAAGGGAAAATATGTTTCGCCAAAGCTAGTTTTAGGCCTTGTAAATGAAAACCTTGAATACGTTAAAAAAAATGCACCAAAACCACCTAAGCAAATTATTACAAAAAGGTGCGCCAATGTACTAAAATCTGGCATGATAGCAGCGGTAGAAATGGGAACTGGAATACATGGTAAGCCTGAAAATTATTTAGCTGCAGCAAAAACTGGTACGGCTCAAACAGGCATAAAAGATGGCGAAAGAAGTGTAATACAAGCTTGGTATGCCGGGTTTTATCCAGCTGAAAATCCCAAATACTCTATAGTTATATTATCAGAAGATTCAAATGGTGGAGGAGCTTCTTGTGGACCTATATTTAAAAAAATAGTTGATAAAATCTACAGCGGCTTTCCAGAAAAATTCCTTATAAATGCAAAATAATTTATCATTAGAATAATTAACACCATTAACAATAAAATTTGATAATATTCTTTTTTTTGGTACAATATATTTAAAGAATAGATTTTAATTAAAAGGGAGAAATTGTATGATTAAAAAGGAGAAAGAAATGAACAATTCTATTGATGGTGTTATGGAAATAAGTGATGATGCGGCCGGTTTTGTTGCAGGTGGGGTGGTAAAGGAAGATTCGAAAAAAATGTTTTTTGAGGTTTTTAATACCACTGGAATGGGCGCAATTAAATCAAAAGTAACTTGGGGTGGAGATACAGGGTTAACTAAGGAGCAAGCTCTTGATAAGGCTAATCAGTTAGATAAATTTGATTATTCAAAATTATAATTATTATAAAAACAGCAGGCACTAAATTCTAAAAAATTAGTGCCTGCAATAGTTTTTTATAGGTTTTGATATTATTAATCGTAAAAGGTTTTATAATTTGCCTTTTGGGCATAATATAATAAAATGCATATGGAAAAAGGAAGTGTCGTAGTAATGAGTGAAAAAAGCAAAAAGATGAATGACTCACTTAATTTTATTAAAAAGTCAAGTTCTAGTGTTATGGAAATAAACGATGATATAGCTGGTTCTGTTGTAGGTGGCATGGCCGAAGAGTATGCTGCAAAAGAGTTGATAACGTTGGCAGAAAAGCTTAAGAAAAATCAGTTTCATATTGGAGATTAAGATATCAAAAAAGTACTATTTAACAGGCAAGAATAAAATCAGGGCGCTAAATTTTTAGCGCCCATAACATTTCACCATTTTTTTTATTTTGTTTGCAAGGTCATCGGTTAAAGAATTTTTGTCAACTCTCCATTTCCAATTTCCTCCAAGTGTAGAGGGGATATTCATGCGGCTTTCATCGTCAAGGCCTAAATAATCTTGCAGTGGAACAACAGCTAAGTCTGCTACACTTGAATACAAAAGCCGAATCATGCCCCAATTAGTGCCCTCTTCTTTTGAAAAGGCTCCATATTCAAAAGCATAAGCAACTTCATTTTCTTTAGCAGATTTGGCCCAACCAACAATAGTGCTGTTGTCGTGAGTTCCTGTATATGCTACGCAATTTTTGTTATAATTGTGAGGCAAAAAATCGCTGGATTTAGAAGAGTCAAATGCAAACTGTAAAATTTTCATCCCAGGATATTTTGTATCTAATAACATTTTTTTAACACAAGGGGTTAAAAATCCAAGATCTTCTGCTATAATTGGAAGATCTCCAAGCTCTTTTTTTAATATGTTAAAAAATTCTAATCCGGGCCCATCTTGCCACTTACCCTTTTTAGCGTTTTCTGCCGGATATGGTATGGAATAATAAGAATCAAATCCCCTAAAGTGGTCTATTCTTATAATATCGAACAGATTTAAAGCTGCACCAAATCTTTTTATCCACCACTTATAATTATCTTTCTTAAGACGTTCCCAATTATAAATAGGGTTTCCCCATAATTGACCTTTGTCCGAAAAAGAGTCCGGCGGACAACCTGCAACACAAGTTGGCATATGGTTTTCATCCAACATAAAAAGCTCTGGGTTAACCCAAGTTTCAACGCTATCTAGTCCAACATAAATAGGGATATCGCCAATTATTTTTAAGCCCAAAGAGTTAACATATTTTTTTAATTTGTTCCATTGGTTAAATGCCAGAAACTGCAGAAACATCCAAAATTTAATTTCTTTACTTAACATAAAAGAATACTTTTTTATACTATCTTCAGTTCTTCGACGAATATCGCTATCTGGCCACTGGGTAAATGAAATCATTCCAAAATGTTGTTTGACCGCCATATATAAAGCATAATCAGAAAGCCAAATGTTTTCATTTATAAAGATATTAAACTTGTCCTGATTTTTACTTTTGAAGTTTTCAAAGGCTATTTTTAAAACGTTGAATCGGGTATCATATATTTTTCCATAATCTATAGAAAACTTGTTAATTCCCCAGTCTAAGCTATAATAATCTTCCTTTTTTAAAAGGCTGTCTTCACAAAGCATATCTAAATCAATTAAATATGGATTTATAGCATACATAGAAAACGACTGATAGGGAGAATCTCCAAAACCAGTAGGCCCAATGGGCAGTATTTGCCAGTAACTTTGAGAGGAGTTTTTTAAAAAGTTTGCAAAATGGTAAGCTTCTTTACCCATGGTGCCAATCCCAAAATTACTTGGCAATGAGGTTATATGCATTAAAGTTCCGGCAGCTCGTTTCATTTTTTAACTTCTCCAATCTTTTACAATGGTTGCAGCAGCGTCAATAGCTAGATCGCTGGCTGCATTTCTAATATAATCCCTTGCATTTTCGCAGTTATGATCAAAATTTAATTTTATTGCTTTATTAAATTTTTCACAATCTATTCCAATATAAACAAGTCCAACTTTGTCATCTGAGCTAGAGGTTTTAGGGCCGGCAAAACCGGTAGTAGAAACGGCAATGTCAGAATTAGACAGTAATCTTATACTTTTAGCCATTTGTTTTGCTACAGCTTCAGAGACCACTCCAAATTCCTCTATAGTTTCTTTTTTTATACCCAAAACCTTTTCTTTAATTCTTTCTGAATAAGAGCATATTCCGCATTCAAAAACATTAGATGCACCGGGAATATCCGTAATTTTTTTAGAAATTAAGCCTCCTGTGCAACTTTCAGCTGTAGCTATTTTTAAATTTTTTTCAAGGAGAAAAAAAACTAAATCTTTAGAATTAAAACTTATTTTGGGTTTACTTTTCATATTAAACCTTCTTAATTATGTTTTTGTGGATTTTATAATTTAAAATATTATCATAATATATGAGCTTTTTCAACTTATCACACGTCAGTATGAGGTTTAAATAAAAAAGAAGAAAACAAGGCTGCTTTCTTCTTTAATGAGGCTACATAGGAGAGACAAATGTCTTTAACTATGTAGCTTCTTTTATAATAAAATCTGATGCTAAACCAAAGCTAATAGTTAAAGCTTCGTCAACTTGATTCATTGAAATAGTATCAAGAGCACCCATTTTTTCTTTTAGCCTTTTCTTATCAATAGTTCTGATTTGTTCCAGCAAAACAACAGAATCTTTAGAAAGACCACTTCCAGTAGCTCTAAGACTAATATGAGTTGGCAACTTTGCTTTTGAATGTTGGCTGGTTATAGCAGCTGCTATAACGGTTGGACTGAACCGATTTCCAACATCATTTTGAACAATCAAAACAGGCCGAATTCCACCTTGCTCAGAACCTATTACTGGACTTAGGTCAGCATAAAATATATCCCCTCGTTTTATATTCACGTTTTTCACGCTCCGAAATTTTTATATCAAGCTTAACAAGAATATTTTTACCGAAATAATAGCATTTTAAACATAATTTTTCATTTGTTGTTTTTTATAATATTCTTGTTATTACATAATATTAGATTAGAAAAAATCGTGACATAAAAACTGGTACTAAAAATTAAGGATTATAATGAAAGCTCTAGTTATACCAACAATAACAAGTTTTTTTATAAAATTTTTATAGTACTTATTATGGTATTTTTAAAATCTAAATGTATAAACATGAGTGGTTTTTTCTTAAAACAAGGCTTGTAACAAATTGTAATCTTTTTGTAATCTCTATTTTCTCCTGTTTATACAAAAATAACGATAAAACAAAGCGTGAATATAGTTGTCAGGGGCCGAATGACGTCTAAAAAAGGGGAAACAATAGTGAAAAATAAACAAAAACATTATATTTATGAATTTGACTGTTGAAAGAATGTATAATACAATTATTTACAGTGAGTAAAGTACTCACAAGTAAAATGATATATGAGTTTAATTTATTGTTATACATTTGTCATATATTCATTTAAGTTTTTCTCATAGGAGGTAATTTTATTTTAAACATAAAAAACAAATTAAAGCGCATAACAGTTATGCAATTTAAAGTCTTAATATCTGTAGTATTATTAATTGTTATTGGATTAAGTTCAGCCATTTCTGTTTCTGCTTTAAGCAAAAAGTATATTATAACAGATGGAGATAATGTAGTGACAATTTCTTCATTATCAAACACTACAGATAAGATAATTGAAAAAGCTGGATTTACACTAAACGATCAAGATAGAGTAGTAGTTGACGAATCAAACCCTGAGGTTACTAATATAAACATAAAAAGAGCTTTTAGTGTAGAACTCACAGATGGAACAGAAAAGCACATTTTGACTGTAAATACTGATACTGTTAAAGAACTTTTTGACGCTAACGGAATAGCTCTTGGCAATGATGATACAACTAATGTTTCATTCGATGCGCAACTTTATGCGGAGATGAAAATAAACATTGATAGAGTTGAGTTCAAAGAGACTAAGGAAAGTTTAAAGGTACCTTTTGAAACCATTACAAAGAAAACTAATATTCTAAGTAAAGGTGAAACAAAAGTAGAAACAAGTGGGCAAGAGGGTATAAAAGAAGTAACAAAGCGAGAAAAGTATGTTAACGGAAATTTAGTTGAGAGCCAACAATTGGGTGAAAACATAGTAAAACCTGCTGTAAAACAAGTTAGTTTAATTGGTACAAAGAATAATAAAATTGCAACGAGTGCCGCAAAAACCTCAAAACAAAAAGCAGTTGCTGTGGCAAGTAGCTTAGGTGGAGGAACATTAGTTGATTCTAATGGGAACAGCATAAAATATTCAAGACTTTTAACTGGTAATTGTACAGCGTATACAGCAAAGAAAGGCGAAGGAAGTGCAACCGGAAGACCGTTGAAACAGGGAAACGTTGCGGTTGACCCAAGAAAGATTCCTTATGGAACAAAACTTTATATTTGTTCTCCAAATGGTTCTTTTGTTTACGGATACGCCGTAGCTTCCGACACTGGAGGAGCGATGAGGTCAGGGAGAGCTTTAGTTGACCTATATTATAATTCTGAGGCAGAATGTAATAGGTTTGGACGCCGCAATATGCTAGTTTACGTTTTAGATTAATTAAATATCAAAAAAGAATTCACGCTAATATTGATTTCTTTTTGTAATAGACAACCATGCATTGACCGTGTGGTTGTCTATTGTTTTTGGCTAAATGCCACAAAAAGAATTAAACTTTGTTAAATTTAGGAACAATATAAGAATTCCGCCATATTTCCAAATTGGAATTATGTATTATTAGCCTTGTGTTACATTTAGTTAAGTGGTTGTATAAGTATTTTTAAATTAATAGCTATAGTTTTTATATTTAAGTGAAAAACCAAACATGAAAATGGCATTATCAAGTGGTTTAGTTGGGACTATGTTAATTAGTTCCATGGGTGGAATTTTTTTATTTATTACCCAAGGGATCTATTTTAATTGTTAAAATGTCACAAATTAGCAAATAAATACTGTTAAAAACAGTGTTAATAGCAGAACTTAACTATATTTCTAAATTAGAATTATAAATCGCTTCCCTTGTGATAAAATGATTATGTGAGTGTAAATTTTTACATTAGTTAGAATCAATTATCATATTGTAAAGTTAGGGGAAATTAAACATGAAAAAGGTATTATCAAGCATTTTAGTTGGAACTATGTTAATTAGTTCCATGGGAGCCATCTCAATTTTTGCTGATGAGGCAGAAACAAGTGTTTCAGCTACTGCAAAAGCAAATTCCGAAACTATCACTACTAACATAGAATTAGGTGAAGCTATAGGAAATCTTAAAGAAAACATAACAAAATTAGAAGTAAAATCTTTCTGGCAAAGAAATAAAGGCACAATTTTAAAAGTTACTGGTGGAGTGTTAGCTGCTGCCGCAACTGCAGCAGCCCTGCATTTTGGAAACAAGTATTTAGGGGCTAATATTATAACTGAAAACCCAGAGCAAATTTCAACCGAAGGTAATAATGTTCCTGCTGGAGGCCAAGACCAAAGCCAAACCCAAACTGGAGACCCAGCTGCAACACATGAAAAACAAACAAGTTGTGAAGATCTTTTTAATGAAAGAACGGAAGCTCGCCTTGAACGTGATAGGATTTATGACAAATATAAAGGTACGCAAGACCCTTTAAACAGAGAACAAATCATAAGCAGTAAAGATAAAGCTGATTTGCTAAATGATAAATTTCTTCAATGTAAAGCTCAAGAATATGATAAATGTGAAGGTTTATTTAATGAGCTAGGTGCAGTTTCAGATGATTGTTCTGCTGGGTTTTCCGAAGAGGTTCGAAATAATGGTAACCTTTCACAAGAACAAGCTCGAGACTACCATATGCCCTGCAGAATGATAGGAAAGTTAGAAATTGATTTTATGGAATGTCATGCTAAAGAAGCTAAAGAATATGAGCAATCTCAACCAGAGATACTTAGTTCCTCAATGATTTGTGAAGATTTAGTTAATAAGAGAAGTGCTGCTCATGAAGCTTATAGCGCTGAAACTGAAAAAGACTTTCTTCGTGCAGCTTCAGAACTATCTTCATGTCGTATTAAGACTTTAAAACCTACTGAGTCTCAAACCTTAATCCAAGCCCAAAAATTAAAATCAGACCCAGCTGCAAGTTCGGGTGCAGACACATCTATAAACTTCGCTGGAGACGAAGCTTCAACCTCAGGTCAAATCCAAAACTTACAAGTTAACAGTACACAAGAAAAAGAAGGCGAAGGCTTAATAAGTGAAGAAACCATTGATGACACAGAAGGTGAGAACGGAACTTGTCCAGTTAAATTCGATCCTTTTACAACAATCGTCTCAACCGGAATGTTGATTAGCACTAGCATATTAAGCATAATCGGGTCTATAGCTAATGTTATTATTCCAGCAATCAAGTTAGAAATTGTTAAGTCTATAACTCAAACTCATACTATATAGCATATTGTTGATATTTAGAATAATCACTGCAAATCAAATTTAATGGCGATTACTTTTATTTTTTAATATGGAGAAACAATAAATGAAAAAGGTGACATCTGGTATTATCTCTGGCGTTATAACAGTGAGCTTGATTGGAGCGGCTGGAACAGCTGCGTATTTTGGATATAAGTTTTTTCAATTGCCAATAAGCTCTAATGCTTATATTACAAAAAATAAAAGTGTTGCCGAGGATTTGACGGAATCAGAAAATACTGATCTTTTAACTACAAGCGCTACAGATAAAAGCTTTAAAATAGAAGTAAAATCTGATGTCGGTACAAATTTAAAAAAATTAGGAGCTACTGATTTTTTCAGTGTGTGTAACATAAATACTCCTAAAGCTTTTGAACCATTAGAAAAAACCTTTGTTATAGCCGCTAAGGCGGAAGATATTGTAGAAGATTTATCAGAACCAGTAAAAACTGATTATCCAGCTGATGAAATTAATGTTCCTGAGTACATTGAACCCGTTGAAAAAATGGATGTTATAGCGGCTAAGGCGGAAGATATTGTAGAAGATTTATCAGAGCCAATAAAAACTGATTATCCAGCTGATGAAATTAATGTTCCTGAGTACATTGAACCAGTTGAGAAAATGGATGCTATAGCGGCTAAGGCGGAAGATATTGTAGAAGATTTATCAGAACCAGTAAAAACTGATTATCCAGCTGATGAAATTAATGTTCCTGAGTACATTGAACCAGTTGAGAAAATGGATGTTATAGCGGCTAAGGCGGAAGATATTGTAGAAGATTTATCAGAGCCAATAAAAACTGATTATCCAGCTGATGAAATTAATGTTTATGAGTACATTGAGCCGGTTGAGAAAATGGATATTATAGCTGCTAAGGAAGAAGACATGGTAGAAGATTTATCAGAACCAGTAAAAACTGATTATCGAATTGCTGAAACTAATGTTACTGAGTACATTGAACCAGTTGAGAAAATGGATGCTATAGCGGCTAAGTTAGAAGATATTGTAGAAGATTTATTAGAACCGGTAAAAACTGATTATCCAGCTGATGAAATTAATGTTTCTGACTACATTGAGCCGGTTGAAAAAATGGATGTTATAACTGCTAAGGCAGAAAATATAGCTGAGGATTTGTCAGAGTCTGCAGAAATTGAAAAATCGGATGAGAGTTCATCAAGTAAGTCTACAATTTACGGAAAAATTTATTCTGTCTATAAAAGTTGCTATGATACTGTAAGGAAATGGGCTAACTATTTATTTGGTTTTTAATAATTTAAAAATGTTAAAATTAAAAAGGAGAAAAACAAATGAAAAAAATATTATCAAGTGTTCTCACTATAACAATGTTAATTAGTGCTCTAGGGTCAGTTACAGTTTTTGCTGATGGCTCAGAACCTAATGATTCAAGCGTGACATCTACAAAAAGTTACGTAGGTTTAGCGAAAGGTTATGTTGTTAGCAAGGCAAAGTCCGCAATAAAAGAAGTAAGCGAAAGCAAAAGTAAATATGCAATAATAGCAGGTGGAGCTATTTTGTCTGCTGCCGCTGCAGTAGCTGCTATGTATTATTGTAAAGGGTCGAACAACGCTTCAGTTGGAGAAAATTTAAAAGGTGCTGAAGATGTTACGGTAGATAGTGCAACAGGTACAGACACACAAAACACAGAAGAAACCACCATTGCTGATGATTCTAAGCTTGGTCAATCTCAACTAGATATATCTGCACCGAGTCTTAAATATGATGAAATTAGCAACGTAGAAACCAATGCAAAAAATGCATCGGCAATTACTGCAACAGGGAACGATGAACAGAAACTAAGCGGCTCTGAATCTAATGAAAACGTTCCGGCAGATAAAGATACAACGGAGGAGCAGTTTTTAGCTAATTACGTAAACGAAAGTGAAAGCATTGGCCTTTGGGATCGTTTTAAATTATCTGTTGTAATTCCTATCACTGGTGCTGTTACTGTGATTGGCGTTCCCCTACTTGCTTGGGTTTGTAGCTTGCTCAGTGATTCAAATAATTCTGCTAATTTAAAAATTGCTCTTGAAGGACAAGGCTTTTCATCTAATAATGTTGCCCACTTCTTGGCAAATATAAAACCTGAAAATATAGCAGCAGCACTTTTACTTTGTGGCCAAACTCTTTCTAAAACTCAGCTTAACAAACAACTTAGGACACTGTTTTAACTAAAAAATTACTTAAAAATAGTGTGTGTAATATAAATACTCCTAAAGCTTTTGAACTATTATGAAAAATGGATGTTATAGCTGCTAAGGCAGAAAATATATCTGAGGTTCTGTCAGAGTCTGCAGAAATTGAAAAATCGGATGAGAGTTCATCAAGTAAGTCTACAGTTTATGGAAAAATTTATTCTGTCTATAAAAGTTGCTATGATACTGTAAGGAAATGGGTTAACTACTTATTTGGTTTTTAATAACTTAAAAACGTTAAAATTAAAAAGGGAGAAAAATAAATGAAAAAGGTATTGTCAAGTATTCTCGCTATAACAATGTTAATTAGTGCTCTAGGGTCAGTTACAGTTTTTGCTGATGTCTCAGAACCTAATGATTCAAGCGTGACAGCTACAAAAGGATATGTAGGTTTAGCGAAAGATTATGTTGTTAGCAAGGCAAAGTCCGCAATAAAAAATGCAAATGAAAATAAAGGTAAATATGCAATAGTAGCAGGTGGAGCTATTTTGTCTGCTGCCGCTGCAGTAGCTGCTATGTATTATTGTAAAGGGTCGGACAGCGCTTCAGCTGCAGAAAATTTAAATGATTCTAAGCTTGGTCAATCTAAACTAGTAACACCAGATTTAGATACTAAAGCGGGTACAGAAGCTCTGGTAGATAGTGCAACAGGTATAGACATACAAAGCATAGAAACAATAAATCTTGCTAGTGGTGCTGAGCTTAGTCAATCTCAACCAGTAACACCAGTTTTAGATACTAAAGCTGGTGCAGAAGTTCCGGTAGATGGTGCAAAAAACATACCAAGTGAAGAAAACCAAAACCCAGATAGTCTTAGTCAATCTCAACTAGCTATACCTGCACCGAGTCTTAAATATTATGCAAGCAGCAGGGCAAAACCCAATTCAACAAAAACACAAGGAGCAGAAACAATAAACCCATATAATCTTAATCAAATTGATAAAGGTAGTCTAACCGATATGGGGTTTAATGCAAAAAATGCATCAGCAATTATTGAAACAGGGAACGATGAACAGGAGTTAGACACTGAAGCTGAATTAAAAGATGTAATAAGCGAAGATTTGGGAGATAATTATATAACCCCAAACGCAAACTTAAGTAATAGTTTTTTTAGTAGCCTTTGGGGTAAATTTAACTCATTTGTGGTGCTTCCAGCCGGCTATTTATTAATTACCGGGATTATTGCACAGATAGCTGATAATTTATTGTTTTCCTCTTCCTATAAATTTAAACAGGCACTAGTGAATGATGGGTTTGAAGCAGATGCTGTTAGCAGGATATTAGCATGCATAAATCCTAAGAATATGGGACGCGTGCTTGGTTATTTTAACTTGATTCTTGCTGGACATGAATGGGCTGAGGAGACACTTATTGATGAATTTAAAAGTTTACAGGAGAGTTTTTTGAAGTAATTTATTCTGTCTATAAAAGTTGCTATGATACTGTAAGGAAATGGGTTAACTATTTATTTGGTTTTTAATAACTTAAAAATGTTAAAATTAAAAAGGAGAAAAATAAATGAAAAAGGTATTGTCAAGTGTTCTCACTATAACAATGTTAATTAGTACTATAGGGCCAGCTGCAGTTTTTGCTGATGGCTCAGAACCTAATGATTCAAGCGTGACAGCTACAAAAGGATACGTAGGTTTAGCGAAAGATTATGTTGTTAGCAAGGCAAAGTCCTCAATAAAAAATGCAAATGAAAATAAAGGTAAATATGCAATAGTAGCAGGTGGAGCTATTTTGTCTGCTGCCGCTGCAGTAGCTGCTATGTATTATTGTAAAGGGTCGGACAGCGCTTTAGCTGCAGAAAATTTAAATGATTCTAAGCTTGGTCAATCTAAACCAGTAATACCAGATTTAGATACTAAAGCTGGTAAAGAAGCTCCGGTAGATAGTGCAATAGGTACAGACACACAAAGCACAGAAACAATAAACCTTGCTAGTGGTGCTGAGCTTGGTCAAACTCAACTAGCTATAACTGAACAAACACTAAGCAATAAAGATGATATGTGTTTACCTGGAGGAGAAAATATTTGCTTACAAATTGATGAATATTATACAGTGTCCAGCAGCGTAAAAACCAATGCAACAAATACACAAAGCACAGAAGAAACAACCATTGCTGATGATTCTAAGCTTGGTCAATCTCAATTAGCTATACCTGCACCGAGTCTTAAATATGATTTAATTGGTAGTGTGGAAACCACTGCAAAAAATGCATCAGCAATTACTGCAACAGGGAACGATGAACAGAAACTAGACACTAAAGTTAATGCAAGCGTTCCAGTAGGTAATGATATAACAGATGATGATGATGTAACTTATGATGCAAAACAAGTTGAAAGCATTGGCTTTTGGGATAGTTATAAACCAACTGTCATTTGCGCTGTTATTATGATTCCAATTTTAATAGCTGCAACGATTTACAGCCAAATAATTAATACCCAAAAGAATCTTTTGCTAGGCAATCTTGGGCGTCTTAGATTTACAGAGCAAAATATACAGAAGTACTTCGATGATATTCCACCTAGATATTATCCATCAGCAAATAGGATTTTTGATATGCATAAGACATTTACTGAGATCGAAAATGCACTTAATCGCTTGTGTGCATCATTAAAGTCATAAAAACTTCCCCGGTTTATCGCCGGGGAAGTTTTTTGTTAATTTATTCCTTTATAGCACCCGCTGAAATGCCTTTAACGAAGTGCTTTTGAAGAAGTAAAAATATTACTATGATTGGAATAATTGAGACTAAAACGGCGGGGAATATTAGCTCCCACGGGCTACCAAATTGAGATGACTGCATTTTTGCAAAATAAAGTTCTAGTGTGAGTGTTTTAGTGCTTGAATTGCCTAAAACTAAAAAAGGCAACAGATAATCATTCCAAATCCACATAGAATTTAAAATGATGACTGTAATAGTTATTGGTTTTAAAAGCGGAAATAAAATATGCCAAAACAATTGAAAAATATTTGCGCCGTCTATAATCGCTGCTTCTTCTATTGATTTTGGAATACTTTTTATAAACCCATGATATAAAAATACAGATAAACTAAGGCCAAATCCAGAATACATTATTATAAGTCCAGGAATGTTTTTTAAATTTAAAATGTCAGCTAAATGAATAAGCGGGAACATGACAGATTGAAATGGAATTAACATTGCTGAAACAAACATTAAAAACAAAACAAACGAAAGTTTGGTTTTGCACCTAACCATGGCCCAGGCTGCCATTGATGAAATAAGCGTAATTATTGTAACGGAAATTATGGTAATAATAAGTGTTATAAAAAAAGACTGTAAAAAGTTTATTTGTTTCATTGCAGATATCAAATATTTGAAGTTCCATGTTGTAGGAAAATTAGTGGGCGAAGAATCAATTTCGACTTGTGACTTAAATGAATTTAAAATTAAAAGAGCAAGAGGGGATAATGTATATAGCGACATAATTATAAGAACTATATACCTTACAATTTTCCCAAAATTATTTTTTGAAGGCACTACATCTCTACCTCTTTTCGCTTTGTTAGTATTACCTGTGTCAATGTAACGATCGCTATTAATACAAAAAATATAACAGCTTGGGCTTGAGCTTGACCGTAATTTGGTGGGCTCGTATCTGAAGGAGTGCGTAGAATTTGAAGTGCTAATAACCGGGTATCAAAGGCACCATTTGTAAGTGCTATATTTTGATCTAGCAATTTGAAACAACTAGCTAAAGTCAAAAAGAAAACAATTGTAAATGCCGGCGCTAACATAGGTAATGTTATATGTTTGAATTGTTGAAAATTACTAGCGCCATCAATTTTAGCAGCTTCATAAAGGTCTGTAGGAATGTTGTTTAGACCGGTTATATATATAAGCATCATGTAGCCTGCCATTTGCCAAACCACTAAAATAACCAGCGCAAGTAAGGGCTTAAAGTTTCCCTGAGTCATATTAGTTAAGGCATCTATTGCAATTAAACCATCGGGCCCAAAAAATACTTTAGAAAAGATTATTTCAAAAATAAATTTCCAAATAAATCCTAGAGCTAAGCCCCCAAGTAAATTTGGCATGAAAAATACGGTTCTAAAAATTCCGGCACCTTGGTTTATTTTCGTAAGAATTAGCGCAAAAACTAGTGCAACAATATTAATCACAATAACTGCAATTACTGTAAACTTTATGGTATATAAAAATGCATTGCAAAATTTTTCATTATTAATTGCGGCAATATAATTATCAAAACCAACTATTGCGCTAAAAGGGTTATAAGTAAGAGCGTTGTTTTTAAAAAAAAATGTGCCTTTCCATGCTGTAAAAGAATAAAAAACCCCTACAACAAATGGTATTAAAATTACCGTTAAAAAAAGTATGAAAGCTAAACCTATAAGCGGAAAAAACCACTTTTTATAATATATGTTCATAATAATTCCCCTTAAAATTTATTAAAGAATAAGCAGGAGAACATTTTTGTGCATAACTTAAAAATTTTTCAAAGATTTATTTATACTAAAAGTCTAATTGTTAATGATTTATACAATCAGGATACCTTAATTCTTTCCACTTTTTTATTGCAAAGTCTGCAAGGTTTTCATAGTCGGAAGTGGTCCAATTAGGTTTTGTCATATACTTTTCCATAAGTTCTAGCCCTACAACTTCTTTTGACCAGGTTTCGGTTATTCCATGGTATGCAGCAGGTAAGGTTTTATTTTCATTTACATAGCTTAAAATGGAGTCGTTTATAGAATCTTTTAAAACAAGGTTTTTATCGGCATTGTATGGAATAAAATCAAACTTGTTAGTTATGTAATGTTTTCCGGTTTCAGAAGTATTCAGCCATACTAAAAATTCTTGTGCGAGCTTTTGTTCTTCTGGACTGACTAAGTTATTGATAGCAAAGTAATTTGGTACGTACACAGGAATTGAACTATTAAATTTTTCAACATTCATTCCTTCACATTTTATATCAGATGATGCCATCGGCATTTTTACCGGCAATAAAACAAGTCGTTTTGTCATTTCGGGGTTAATTTTTTCTATATTGGTATTAGCCCAGTTTCCCTGTTTTATAAATAAGGCCTTGTTTTGAGCAAATCTTTGAATTGCCTTATTGTAATCACAGGTTGTTGTGTTTATAAAATCAGCGCCTCTAGAAAGAGCACCTTCATTTCCAGCTGCATGAGAGGTTTTAAAGTCAAGCGCCTTCATATATTTTGTAAGAGCGCCTTTCATAGAATCAAGCTTTTCATCTGTTGCGTTTCTAGCTTCAGCTGGGTTTTTAAATATAGCACCTAGTGTTACATTCATCATATGATCACTATAAGTCCATCGTTCAGCACCTGCAACAGAAAAAACTCCGGTTAAATTTTTAGTTAAGTTTGTTTTTGTTTTAGATAGCTCATAACTATTAGAATTTAAAATAACTTTAGTAGATGTATTATTTTTTATGTAATTATCAACCGCAATAACAAACTTTTCAAATTCATCATAAGATGAAAGTTTAATATCATTGATTAATTTGTCAACATTAGCAGAAGGAAAAAGCTCTGTTACCATTTGTTTATCAACTATATATCCATACCCTTCTATATTGTATGGAATTCCGTAATTTGCTTTGCCATCTAAAGTTAGTTTTAAGTTTTCTGGTATATTGTTAGCAAGGTTTATAAATTCAGGAACGGTGGCAGTATTTAAATCCATTACGGAACAACTAGTTTCCCATTCATTTAATTCACGAAGTCCTTGAATAGAAAATATTGAGGGTTTATTGCTGGAATTCATTTCTATCCTAAGTGGTTCCATATGGTCTGTACCAGATCCAATTTGATACAATTTGATTTTTATACCTTTTTCAGTTTCATAGGCTTTACACATTGCTTCAAATTGATTGGTTATTTCACCTTTAGAACTAAAAATATAAAGATCATAATCTTTTTTAGAGGCACTTACACCTGAAGAGTCACAACCAGTGAAAAGCAAGGAAGCAATAAAGATTACTAACATTAAAAGACCAGAAATTTTAATTGATTTTCTCATAAGCGGCCTCCATTAATTTACTAAAATTTTAAGTTAGGATAAGTGTTAAAGAGCTATTTTGCAAAAATAACGTTACAAAAAAAATATGTAAAGTATTTTATTAAATAAAAATCTGTTACTTCAGCTTGCATGCTCACTTTTCATTTCTATGATGGACAATATTCGACGCAATATTACTTAATTTGCGATTGTCTTCCATAAATATAGCACAAATTTAAACTTTTTCAAGAGCCTAACAAATTTTTGTAAATACATAATAGTTTAATCATTTTTTTATATAATAATTAACACGACAAAAAACAGGAGCTATAGGCTACCCAAAATATTAACAAGTGGTAGATTATAAGCTCCTAATAAGTATTAGAATTTTAAATTTTTTATTCTGTTTACAGCTTCAATTGTATTTTCTCGGTCACCAAAAGCAGTTAACCTAAAAAATCCTTCTCCGTTTTTGCCAAATCCACTTCCAGGGGTGCCAGCAACGTTTGCATCGTTTAAGAGATAATCAAAAAAGTCCCATGATTTCATATTGCCCGGGCATTTAAGCCATATATAAGGAGAATTCTTTCCACCGGTAAAGAAAATATTCATTTCTTCAAGGGCCGAAGCTATAATTTTAGCATTTTCCTTATAGTAATTTATAATATCTTTAACTTCATTTTGACCAGCATCTGTAAAAATAGCTGCAGCACCTTTTTGAACAATATAAGAAACACCATTAAATTTTGCAGCAAGGCACCTTTCCCACATTTTATTCAAATTACAGCCCTCAAGTTCCAATTCGTATGGAATAACAGTATATCCACATCTAGTTCCAGTAAACCCTGCAGTTTTTGAGAGCGAACAAAATTCTATTGCACATTTTTTGGCGCCATCAATTTCAAAAATACTGCTTGGTAAACTTTTATCAGAGATAAAAGCTTCATAGGCTGCGTCAAAAAGTATAACAGCTTTGTTTGAAATAGCATAATCCACCCAAACCTTAAGCTGCTTGTGGTTATAGACTGCACCAGTTGGATTATTTGGCGAACAAATATATATTATATCAGCTTTTACATTTTCATCTGGTAGCGGTAAAAATTTGTTTTCTTCAGTTGCATCAATATATTTAATGATTCTTCCACCCATAACATTTGCATCAACATACGCCGGGTAAACAGGGTCTGGAATCAACACAATATTGTCTTTATCAAAAAGCCCTAAAATATTTGCAATATCACTTTTAACACCATTGTTTACAAAAATTTCACCTAAATCTAAATTTACTTTTTTATTAAGATAATAATCTTTTATAGCAGACCGTAAAAATTCATAACCATGTTCGGGGCCGTAACCCTTAAATGTTTCCTTTTTGCTCATTTCAAGCACGGCATTTTGCATACTTTTAATTACTTCACTACAAAGAGGCAAAGTTACATCACCAATACCAAGCTTTATGATTTTTGCATCAGGATGTAATTTTGAAAAATCAGCAACTTTTTTTCCAATTTTTGAAAAAAGGTAACTATCAACTAAATTTAAATGATTTTTATTTATTTTCATAATTAAACTCCTATTTTATGATTTTTAAGTCTTGCTAGCAAAAAGAAACAAGCTTAACTATTAATTCTTCCATTAATATTTTATTATCAACCCGGGAACTTTTAAGCTTAAAATCAGTTTCTAATAAAGCATTGATACATTTTCTTATACTTTTTAATGATAAGTTGTAACTGTTTCGGTCTGCGATATCTAGTTTAAAGGCTTTTCCTTTATAATCAAAATAATCAGCTAACTTTGCAGGCTTTTCACCAGCACTTTTTCCAACTTTAACCCTATACATATCTATAAAGGCGCTTGAAAGTATTGCCAAAATGGCTATAGGTTCTTCTCTTTTATAAAACAAAACATTTAATATATTTAATGCTTTAGTAACATTTTTATTGGCAATAGCTTTTGAAAGCTCGAAAATGTTTGCTTCAAGCTTTTTTATTACAAGCATTTCTATATTTTCAGCTGTAATCTCTTGGCTATTGCAAAAAGCGCATAGCTTTTCAATTTCGCTTTTTAGGTCTATTAAATTTTCTCCTGCATAATCTATAAGAATTTCTGCATTTTTTTGAGATATTTCGCAAGATAAATTTTTTGTCCAGCTTACAATTTGTTTACAGAGGAAATTTTTAGAGAGCTTTTTTAATTCTAAAACATCACCGTGTTTACTTAACAGTTTAAGAAGACTTAACCACTTCGAAGATTTTTTTAAATTTACCTCAACGTTTATTTGGCTGATGATAAGTGTTGTAGTTTCAGGCAAGCTAGAAATAATTTCTTTGAACTTTTTTAAGTTTTCCTGCGATAGTGTTTCAATATTTAAATCAACCATTTTAATACACTTAACACTGCTCATAAGAGGTAAAGCTTCAACAGCGGTTTCCAAATCAACTATTTCTTCTAAAGATTTAAAGGTTTGGAAGTTAAAATCATTTTTATTATTCCCCAAAATACTAGAAACAAGTTGATCTGTATAATAATTGACGAGGTATTTTTCCTCACCAAATAAAAAATAGAGATTTTTAAAGTTTTTAGAATTTATTTGAGTATTTAAGTCGTTTTCCGTAATATTTGGCATTATTTTACCCTTCTCATAGAAACATTTTGTCCGCCTAAAAAGTCAACAATAACATTACCATCGCCAGCGGTAGCTATGGGTATTTTACCAGATTGCGCAACTGCATTCACATTTTTAGTTGCAACATCCAAACTGTTTCCCATAATAGCATAAGTTGAATTTATTTTATCTAGGGAAGTAGTTAAATTACCTTCTATAAAAATTTGACAATTTCTATATTCATTTGGAATATATCCAGCGTTACCGCCAGACGGACAAATCAAAATATTAATATCATTAACAGTAAGAAACAAAAAACTCTGATCATCAGAATTTATAGCACAAATTTTTATATTGTTCCAAAAGTTTAGTGTTGACTTAGAAGTGAAATATTGAGCTGTGCTGCTGTCCGAAATAGATTTAGAAAGCTTACTATCTATGTCGTCTCGGTCGGGCAGAACCACATAGTAAGGGTTATATTCATCTATTACATTTTGAGCATAACGCGAAGTTTCGTCTTCAAAGTCGCTTAAAAGAACACAATCTAAATTTGATATGTTTTGCGAATCTAAATACTGTGACAACTTATTGTATTTAATTTTATCGCCGCCGCAAGAAATAACGGCTGAACGATTAGCTTTAGTAAGAACAAGAGAGCAGCCGTCACCAGTATCTAAAACGGCCAGGCTGGTAAGGTCTCTTGTAACAAGTTGGTAAGATATCACTCCAGTAAAAAGCAATATACAAGATAGTATAGCTGATATTTTAACAAGGCTTGTACCTTTTCCAATAAACAAAGAAACAGCCAGCAGCAAGGCAGCACAACCCAACCAAAAAACTATAAATGGTTGTGATGTTGAGACAGTAGCAAACGGGAATTTAGCTAAAATATTTGCACAAGCAGTTATGTAGTTTATTAAGACTCCAGAAATTAAACCTAGTGGCATAGCGATAAACTGAAGTGGCCATAAAAGATATAAGATAGCAGCAATCAGGGTTAAAATCAGCATTATCATGGAAGGAAAAACCACCAACATATTTGCAATTATATTAACTAATGAAAATTTTTTAAAAAATAGCATAGTAATTGGAAGAATAAATATTGTTGCGCTCATGGTAACTGAAATTGATGGTATAAGATAACTTAATGCTTTTTTGCCATATTTTAAATGGTCTGCAGTGCTTTTTAAAAGTAGTTCTAATTTAGCTGATAGCAATATTATTCCGAGTGTTGCAAAAAACGATAATAAAAGACCAATATCTCCGCCAGAAAAAGGTTTAAAGATAGTAAAAATTAAAACAGCAAAACCTAAAGAATTTAATGAATCAGCAGTTAATTTGAAAATTGGTGCAATAAAACAAAGTATTAACATAATACCTGCTCTGACAACAGAGGGAGTAAACCCAGTAATACCCATGAATAATAGTATTCCAAAACAAGAAAAAAGACAAGCCCACCTTCTTGGCACTTTAAAGAATAGTAAAATCATTATAAAAAATTGTGCAATAATAGAGACATTAAACCCTGAAACAGATAATAAATGTGATATTCCTACATCTCTAAAATCTGATTTTATATCTTCGTCAATTGCATATGTGTCTCCCAATAAAATCCCTTCGGCAACAGGCCAATATTTACTGGGAAATATCATTCTAAGTGAAGATTCTAAAGCTTGACGGCATTTCAAACAATAATAGTAAATTGGTTTTTGGTCACCATCTTGTGTGCTATAATCTTCAAATTCGTAAAGATAAGAGAATATATGTATACCTTTTGCAGCATAAGAACTTTTTGATGAAAAAGCGCCGTCTGGGTCTTTAGTAAAAAGATGGACCTTTCCATTAACTTTATCATACACATCTGCATCGAATGCTTTTGAAATGGAAAGCCGCATTTTAATGTTTTGTGGAGCGTCATCTACGCCATCTATTTTAACACTATCGGTTTCTATAACATAGTAGTATTTATTATATGATTTATATGGGATTTCGCAAATTGTTCCGGATATTACCGCATCTTTTCCGTTTAAAGCTTCAATTGGTTTTACTATATTTTCTGACGTTAAACTATAAACAAGCATAGCAATAGCAATTGTTAAAAATGCAATAGGAATAGTTTTTGGTTTTCTGATTTTTTTAAAAAAAAGCGAGATTATGAATAGCCCCAGAAAAACAAAGATTAATACTCTTGTTATTTCAGCAGTACAATAAACTGACAATATTAATGCAGATAAATATGTAAAGCCGATAAGTGCAAAGGGTCGCTTCATAAATTCACCTTACCTTTTATGATAAAATCGACGCCTGTGTATGTGCAAAAAAATTATAGTAAGAGGTATTAAAAGCGTGTTTATGAATTGAAAAGCATATAATTTTACGCAAAACTTGAAACATTAGAAAGGTAAACCAATCCACTAAATATTTCTTTATTGTGGCGCAATATACCGAGTGCTACTAATAAAGTATTTTATTCAACGAAATTTTTAGATCTAGGGTAAGGGTTTTCTTCATCTGTTAATCCCGCTAAATAATCCATGCTTGTGTTAAGCGCAATTGCAACTCTTTTGCATTGCTCAAAGGTCAAGTATCTAGTTCCTCTTTCTATTTTAGAATAGTCACTTTGATAAATTCCCGTAAGAATTTCCATTTTGGTTTGGGTGTATCCTAATTTTTTTCTTAACATTTTTAATCTGTTCAAGCAGCATCACCAATTATAATTATGGCAAATTGATCTATTAAGTTTTAGAGATATTCTGACATGAAAATAACAAAAAGGAACCAAAACATTTATCTGGTTCCTTTTTGTTTTAAAGTACCTAATTATCCTGGCGGCCAAGTAAATTTTCTGCCACCTAGCAAGTGAAAATGAAGATGTTTTACAGATTGACCGGCATCTTCTCCACAATTATTTACTATTCTATAACCATCATCAATACCAAGCTCGGATGCAAGTTTAGACGCGACAAAAAAGATATGTCCAACTAAATTGCAATTTTCTTTAGTTAATTGGTTGGCTGATGAAATATGCTCTTTTGGAATTATCAAAATATGTTCCGGCGCTGCAGGTTCTAAATCATAAAATGCCAATACTTTTTCATCTTCATAAACTTTTTTTGCGGATATTTGGTTATTTACTATTTTGCAAAAAACACAATCCATAATTGAACCCTCCACATTTTTTAAATTTAGAACTAATAAGCAATTTAATTTGTCAGAATATTTTCGACGGAGTCCAAAGCCCTATCTAAAAGATTTAAATTTTTGATTCCCGCCATAGCCATATCTGGCTTTCCGCCGCCATTTCCACCAGCCAAATGAGCAACTTCCCTGACTATCTTTCCAGCGTCAAAGCCTGAAGCTTGAGTCTTTTTAGCGACACAACAAATAATATTTGCTTTATCATCTGTAACCGAAGCCAATACCGCTACAAAATTATCTAATTTATCTTTTATTTTATCACACATAGACTTTAATGATTCAACCGATATACCGGAAAACTTTGCTACTATTAATTTAGTTCCATTTATATCTTTTTCTTTTTTCAATAGATCCTCTACTCTAAAAGCAGCTAACTCAGAGTTTAGCTGGTCAATAATTTTTTCTTTATCCTTAATGTCATCCAACATCTGGGCACAAGCTCTAAAAATTTCATCTGTGTTTGAAATTTTTAGAATTTTGGCACATTCTGAAGTCTTTTCAATATAATTATTTAAAAGATTTAAAATGCCAGTACCGGTTACAGCTTCAATCCTTCTAACACCTGATGCAACAGAGTTTTCAGAAACTATTTTAAATCCGCCTAGTTTTGCGGTATTGTCAATATGCGTTCCGCCACAAAGCTCAATTGAAAAGTCATCAATTTTAACAACTCGAACCATTTCGCCATATTTATCGCCAAAAAGCGCCATAGCGCCAAGTTCCTTTGCTCTTTCTATAGGCATTTCCCGCATTTCTAAGTTTATGCCCTTTAAAATTTGCTCGTTGACCAATTTTTCAACCTTAGAAATTTCTTCTTTAGTAAGAGCTGAAAAATGTGTAAAATCAAATCGCATTTCTTTTGCATTTACCAATTGGCCAGCTTGCTCAACATGTTCTCCTAAAACTGATCTTAGTGCAGCTTGCAATAAATGCGCTGCAGTATGGTTTTTAGCTGTTGCCAATCTATTATTTTGATTGACCTGAGCAGTTATAGAATCACCAACGCTAATTGTTCCGCTGGCAACTTTAACTTTATGAAAGTAAACTCCCGAAAGATTTTTTGTTACAGTTTCAACATTTAAAGTTGCTAATTCGTTTTTCATTACACCAATGTCATAAGATTGGCCGCCACTTTCAGCATAAAAGGGAGTTACATCCAAAACAATGTTTACACAATCACCTTTATTAGCAAAGGGCACATCTTCGTTATCCTTTAAAATCGCAATAATTTTTGACTTAGAGGAAAGTGTTTCGTATCCGACAAATTCTGTTGGTAATAAATTTAAGTTTTCAGCTCCATCCGCTTTCCAGGCGTCAGCTCCGGCATCTTGGCGGGCGTTTCTTGCTCTATTTTTTTGTTCTAATAAAAGTTCATTAAACCTTTTTTCATCAACAGACATTGAATTTTCTTCTAAAATTTCTTTTGTTAAGTCAATAGGGAAGCCATAAGTGTCGTTTAATTTAAAAGCATCTTCACCAGATAAAGTTTTCCCATTAGAGTTTTCAATTAATTCATTTAAAAGCAAAAGGCCCTGATCGATTGTCTTTGAAAAGTTTTCTTCTTCTACCTTTATAAGCTTTTTAATAAATGCACTTTTTTCAACTAGTTCTGGGTAAGCTTTTTGATTTTCTTCTATAACAGTTTCACAGACTTTATATAAGAAAGGCTCAGTTATTCCAATAAGTCGCCCCTGACGCGCAGCGCGCCTTAAAAGCCTTCTTAAAACATAGCCTCGGCCTTCATTAGATGGTAAAACCCCGTCTGCTATCATAACAGAAGTGCTCCTGACGTGATCAGTTATGACTCTAAGTGAAACATCGGTTTTTGGGTTATTGCCGTATTCGATACCAGCAATTTTGCAAACATGTTTCATTATGTTTTGCATGGTATCTATTAAAAACACATTATCAACGCCTTGCATTATGCAAGCAAGACGCTCTAAGCCCATACCAGTATCAATATTGGGGTGCTCTAAGGGATTATAGTTACCGTCCTCATCTTTTTCAAACTGAGTAAAAACCAAGTTCCAAAACTCTACATATCTATCACAATCACAGCCAACGCTGCAAGTTGGTTTGCCGCAAGAATATTTTTTGCCTCTGTCAAAATACAGTTCAGAACAAGGGCCACAAGGGCCAGTGCCATGTTCCCAAAAGTTATCTTCCTTACCAAGTCTCACCATATGGGAAGGGTTGACTCCAACTTTTTTTGTCCAGATGTCACAAGCTTCGTCATCGTTTTCATAAATAGTGACCCATAGCTTATCTTCGGGAAGGTTTAAAACCTTAGTGCAAAACTCCCATGCCCAAGCGGTTACTTCATTTTTAAAATAATCACCGAAAGAAAAGTTCCCAAGCATTTCAAAATAAGTTATATGCCTTGCCGTGACCCCAACACGCTCAATGTCTGGAGTCCTTATACATTTTTGGCAGGTAGTGACTCTTGCCCTAGGGGGGGTAGCTTCGCCAGTAAAGAACTTTTTCATAGGGGCCATTCCAGAATTTATTAAAAGCAAACTATTATCATCTTTTGGTATTAGCGAAAAACTTGGCAACTTTAAATGCCCTTTGCTTTCAAAGAAAGAAAGAAATTTTTCTCGCAGTTCATTAAGACCTGTCCATTCCATTTATAACACTCCAAAACTAAAAATAAATACTATAAAGTTAAATTTACAGAATTTTTATATATATAAATAAATTATATTATTTGTTACCTTGATTGTCAATTTAATGAAAGAGTTTAGATCCTTTTACGGAAGAAAAATCTCGCAGTCTTTATTAACTGCGAGATTTTTTTATCTATAATTATTAGATGGTTTTTGAAATTCATTATATAGTTCTTTTAACGAATCTTTATTTAAAGCAAGAGTTACTCCGGTGACTATTAAATGGGAAAGTAATCTTGGTGAATATAACGATAGAATTTCAACACCCAACCCAAACACTGCAGCCCTTTTACTTAAAAAAGAAATACCATTTTCAAGGGAACTAAAGGGACTTGTAAGGTGTGCAAGTGACATCCAGAAACCAGAGTTTTTAGGTGTTGCTACAAAGTTTTCTTCCAGTTTGTATATAACTGCACCAATTAAAGCTCCTATTCCTGCGAACTTTGCAATGCCTATTGACGCGTCTAATATTTTATTAAGTTTTTCAATAAGATTATTTTTTTTATTTTCACTTTTTGTTTCTTTTTGAGCTTTTATCTCTACTGATAAATTCTCTAATTGCTCTTTTATTTCTCTATATTGTTCTGACTGTTCTATTTCTGAAACTTGTGCTTGTTGAGCATTCTCGCTAGATTTTTCTGCAAAACAAGTAGATAAGCCAAAAGAGCAGAACGACGTGGTAACGATTAAGATACTTGATATTAATTTTTTCATGATGATTATAAACTCCTATTATTAAATTTAACGGCATTAGTTATTATTTTTTAACGTTATTATATTGCAAATAAAGCTCCAATAACAATTGGCACCCAACCTGCAATTGCTACAGTGCCGATAGAACCAACTATAGCCCCTGGTAGTGCACATAAAAGTCCAAATGCGAGGTTTGCAGTGGATGCTGTACCAGCAAAGAAACCGCCAATCGCGCCAAGATAAGCACCTAGTTTGGCGGTAAATTTAAAGCCATTCCATGCACCTCTTACCATGTCTTTAGCAAGTTGTCTGCTTGCAGTCAGACTATCAGATTTAGCAGAGTCTGGTGTGTTAAGGTTTGGTTTCTCTTTACCTTGTGATTTAGTTGCTTCAAGTATAGCTGTTATTTCCTCTTTGGATAAATTTTTCAATGCGGATGCTACTTCCTCTTTAGCTAGCTTTTCTACTTTTTGATCGACAACTTGTTCTGCTCGCACTTCCTGAGTTTCAGGTGTTGTACCATCTGCAAAACAGGTAGAGACAGCAAAAGAACAAAGTGACATGGCGGCAATTAAAATACTTGATATTAATTTTTCATGGTTTAATCCCTTCTTTTTGTAAAATGAAATATTGTATATATTTGTAGTAGCTTTAATAAATTGAGGTTACTAACAATTTTTAAAAAAGATAATTGAATCTGCGAGTTCAGAACCTATTGAAGACCCTACAGCGAAACAAAGCACATAACCTAAAAAAGTAAAACCTGCAAATGCTCCCAAAAGAATTCCGGAAAGTCCTCCGATAGCTTTTCCCAATTTTTTAGCGGCTTCGCGTTTTGTTTCTAAACGCTTATTAGAGGCGTGATTATCATTTGATTCTTGTACTGCATTTGTTTTTGGAGTGTGAGGAGTTGAGTGTGATTTTGCTGGTTTTGATATTTGTTGAATTTCTTCTCCGACTTTTTTTAAATCTTTAGGTGTTCCGCAAAAATCTACTTTTTGATCGACAATTTGTTCTGCTCGCACTTCCTGAGTTTCAGGTGTTGTACCATCAGCAAAACAAGCAGAGGCACCAAAAGAACAAAATGACATGGTGACAATCAAGATGCTTGACATTAATTTTTTCATAATACGTAAAACTCCTTTTTATACAACTTACTATATATTGTAACATGAAAAAATCTAGTTTAAATTCGAATATAGAAAAAAGGCAAATTCTACGTTTTAATAAAATTTTACCATATCAAAACTGATAATTAGTTAAAAACAGACAAATTTTTAAATAGAAATATCTAAGGCAACTTTAAAAAGTTCCATATCAAATGGCTTTTTCATTTTAAGTGCTTCCTTTATATCATAATCAACCACTTTGTTGCAGTCCATTGCGATAATCCTATTTTTTATATTTTTTTCAAGTAATCTAATAGCATGTCTTCCCATTTCACTAGCAACAACTCTGTCCATTAAAGTTGGAGATCCACCGCGCTGTACGTGGCCTAAAACGGTAGTCCTCGTTTGAATTCCAGTTTTTATAAATATTTTTTCAGCGATGTCTTTTATTCCTCCAACACCTTCTGCAACAACAATTATAAAATGTTTTTTACCCATCTTTTGAGTTGAAATTAATCGCTCTAAAATATCTTTGTTAAAATCATATGGAATTTCAGGTACAAGTATTGCAGTTGCCCCAGCTGATATTCCGGTTTTTAGAGCAATTTGTCCACAACGCCTGCCCATAACTTCAACTACGCTGCATCTATCATGAGATTGAGCTGTGTCACGTAGCTTGTCTACCATCTCCATAGCGGTATTCATAGCGGTATCAAATCCAATAGTATATTCACTACAACCTACGTCATTGTCAATAGTGCCGGGGATTCCAATGCAAGGAACACCAGTGAGAGATAATTCTCTAGCACCTCTAAAAGAACCATCTCCTCCTATAACGACAACCGCATCAATACCAGCCTTTTCACAAGTTTCTTTAGCTTTTTGTATGCCGCTTGGCATTAAAAATTCTGGGCTCCTGGCAGTATAAAGAACAGTTCCACCACGATGAATAATGTCAGATACGCTTCGAAGGTTTAATTCAATTAAGTCAGACTTAATAAGACCATTGTAGCCACGTTTTACGCCTAAAATTTTCATATCAGCTCCAATTCCAGATCTAACAATTGCACGAATTGCAGCATTCATTCCAGGAGCGTCTCCGCCACTTGTCAGTACAGCTATAGTTTTCTTATTCAAATTAAGACCCCCTATTTAGTAAAAATTATATTAATGTGCCAATAGAAGAGCCGGGTGCCACTTCCGCATTAATTTACACTTTAAAGACGCCCAGCTCACTATTTTTTATTATATCTTATATTAAAAAAATTTAATATAATTAGTTTTTTAAGACAACATTTTGCTCCCCCAACTGTCTTTTAAGTTCAAAAATTAATATGTTTGCAGGATCAACCCAAAACTTTTTTGGCGCTAATAGAAGCTTTTTATTTTCTTCAAAGAAAAAATAAACCGGTGTATTACCATCGAAAATGCTTATCATATTTTCAGCCTTTTTGTATTCATCACAATCTTTGTTTTTAACTTTTATATAAAGCCCAGCATGTGCAAATTTAGGCTTTTTGGTGGGCACAACCTCAACATCAGCATCCTCAACATTGCTAATTTTATCACATATAAGTTTAGCTTCAGAGTCATCTTTTTTTGAAACCCTGGCATAGATTTTAATTATACTGCCATCTTTTAATAAATAAGAGTTTTCTTCAAAAACTTTTGGAAATACTATTAATTCCATTTGACCAGACATATCTTCTACTTTTACAAAAGCCATTGAACTATTATTTTTAGTAGTTTTTAATTTTACATCAGATATAATTGCTAAAACTATAAATTTTTGGCTATCTTGGCATTTTTGCACATGGGCTAATTGAACGCAACTTTGCTGCTTTATTAGATTATTATATTGTGCCAAAGGATGCCCTGAAAGATACATACCGGTCACGTCTTTTTCCATCCTTAACAAATCTAGAATAGGGAACTCATCAACTGCTGGCAATCTTGGTTCGGCATATTGTGATGTGCTTTCGGCCATATCAAAAAAACCTATTTGTCCGTCTAAGTTATTTCTTTTGGTAGCTTCTATTGAGTCCACCATAGTGTCCACAGATACTAGCATCTGATGCCTGTTAGCAGAAAGATTATCAAAAGCACCGGCTTTAATTAAATTTTCAATAGCCTTTTTGCTTATATCTTTTGAGCACATGCGGTTACAAAAATCATAAAGTGACCGAAACTTACCGTTTTCTCTTTCAAATAAAATTGACTTTATAACGCCTCTTCCAAGCCCCTTTACAGCTAAAATCCCAAAACAAATATTTTTTTTAGAAACAATAAATGATTCTTGGCTTTCATTAATATTTGGTGGCAAAACTTTTACACCTAAATTATTGCATTCAGCAATATATTCAGATATTTTATCGCTGTTATCAAGAACACTGGTTAGAAGTGCGGCCATAAATTCGCCTTTATAATGGCACTTTAAAAACGCAGTTCTGTAAGAAATTAAAGAATATGCAGCTGCATGGGCTTTTGGAAATGCATATAATGTAAAGCTTTCCATTTCAGAATAAATTTTAGCGGCTGTTTTTTCATCAATTCCACGACGAATACAGCCTTCAACTTCAACTTCCCCAGAATCATTTACAAGACCATGTATAAAAATTTGATGTTCGCGTTCCATAACATCTTTTTTCTTTTTCGACATTGCTCGCCTTACAATATCTGCTCGCCCTAAAGAAAACCCAGCTAAATCCCTGAAAATTTGCATAACTTGTTCTTGATAAATTATACATCCATAAGTTACATCCAATATTTTGGCAAGACTTTCATGATCGTATTTAATTTTTTCAGGGTGGTGCCTATTTTCTATATATTTAGGAATAGAATTCATAGGTCCTGGCCTATATAAAGATATAACAGCAATTAAATCTTCAATGCAATTTGGTTTTAGCTGTTTTAATACATTTTTCATACCAGCAGATTCAAACTGAAAAACGCCCTGAGTGTCTCCTTTTGAGATCATTTTAAAAACGTCACTGTCGGCGGTATCTATCTTATCAATATCAAAACTAGGATCCAATTTTCTAACCATTTTTTCAGTATCGCTGATAACGGTTAAAGTTCGAAGACCTAAAAAGTCCATTTTTAAAAGGCCTAATTCTTCTAAAGTTGTCATGGTGTATTGGGTTACAGTAGCTTCATCGTTTTTAGCTAGTGGAACATAATCACTTACAGGGCGGTCTGTTATAACCACACCTGCTGCATGAGTTGAAGCATGGCGGGGCATACCCTCTAGCTTTTGTGCCATATCTATTATTTCATGAATTTGAGGGTTCGTTTCATATTTTGCCTTTAATTCACTTGAAGTATTTAGCGCCTTTGAAATAGTAACGTTGAGTTCAGACGGTACAAGCTTTGCAGCAGAGTCAACTATTCCATAAGGAACATTTAAAGCTCGACCCACATCTTTAATAGCTGCTCTTGCTGCCATTGTTCCAAAGGTTATAATTTGAGCAACCCTGTTAGTGCCATATTTTCTAATAACATAATCTATTACCTCTTGCCGTCGCACATAACAAAAATCAATATCAAAATCAGGCATGCTAACTCGTTCGGGGTTTAAAAAACGTTCAAAAATAAGATTATATTTTATCGGGTCAATTCCAGTTATTCCAATACAAAAAGCTGCTAGGCTTCCAGCTCCTGAACCCCTTCCTGGGCCAACGGGTATTCCCACACTTTTTGCGTACTGCACAAAATCATTAACTATTAAGTAATAGTCAACGTAACCCATTTTGTTGATCATAGAAAGCTCATATTCAAGGCGATCTATTAATTTTTTGTCAGGATTTTCTCCATAATTTTTATATAATCCAGCATAGCACTGGTCTTTAAAGTACTCAAAATGGTCTTGTCCGCCAGGAACATCAAATGATGGCAATTTAGTGTTGCCAAATTCTATGTTAACATTGCACCTGTTGGCAATTTCTACTGTATTGTCAAAGGCTTCCGGGCATTGTGGAAAAAGGGATCGCATTTCATTTTCAGATTTCACATAAAACTGATCACTTCCGAAGGCCATTCGGTTTTCATCGTCCATGGTGTGGTTTGTTTGGATGCACAGTAAAATCTCATGAGCGCGACTATCTTCTTGCAACAAATAGTGGCAATCATTCGTTGCAACCAGCGGAATCCCAGTTTCCTTTGATAGCTTAATCAATTCGGGGTTTACCTTTTTTTGATTGCTTAAGTTATGGTCTTGCAGCTCAATGCAAAAGTTATCTTTGCCAAAGATATTACAATATTTAATAGCAGTGCTTTTTGCTAGGTTATAATCATTTTTTAAAATAGCCCTAGGGATCTCTCCCGCTAAACAAGCTGATAGTGCGATAAGTCCCTCACTATGTTCACGCAACAGAGCTTCATCAACTCGGGGCTTAGTGTAAAACCCATCAATAAAAGATTTAGACACAATTTTCATTAAATTTTCATACCCTTTATTGTTTTTGCAAAGCAGCACTAAATGGTATCGTTCTGAATCATACTCTCTTACTTTATCAAATAGAGATCTAGCGGCAACATAAACTTCGCATCCAATAATCGGCTTTATACCATTTTTCATAGCTTCTTTGTAAAAGTCAATTATGCCATACATAGCGCCATGATCAGTTATGGCAACTGCTGGTTGACCCATTTCTTTTACTTTTTTTATAAGACCTTTAATTTTAGTTGCGCCATCTAATAAACTATATTCGCTATGTACATGTAAATGTACAAAACCACTCATAATGTGCCTCCAAAGCTTTATATCAATATTTTAAAAAATATAGTATGAATAAGTTATTATAGCATTGTGAATACAAAAAATAAAGCTGTACCCATTTTTGGAAATATAAATTACAATAAAATAAATTATTAAAGTATATAAGCTATAGTATTAATAATTTTTATTATGAGGTAACCTATGAAAGTTTTAGTTACCATATGTAGTGTTTTTTAGCATTTCACAAAAACTATTTTATAGATAAAAATTGATTTATTATTTATAGCTATTATTACATTGGTAGGTTACTATCTTTTCTAAATTGTAATTTGATAACCATCAAATGTATTGCAAAATTACTATAAATACTTGACAAAACAATTTATTTATGTTAAAATTTACAATAGAATTAGATGAATTTTTAATTCTTTACATCATTGGTTTTAGAGACCCACTCATATTTTTGTTTGTTTTGGTATTTATAGGTACTTTTGGGTTGGCAGGTTTATGCTAGAAAATATAGCAATGGGAATTTTAACTATTTAGCCTAATTTACTGGTTCTAATAAAATGAAGGATCATGATTTTAATAAATTATTTCTTTTAATTTAAATGTTAGGGGCCGATGCATACTTAAAAAGGGGGTATTTATAATGAGAAAATTATGTAGCGAGGATATGGAATTGGTTTTAGGTGGATACATATGTCGTGATCAAGATGGTGAATATGTATTATTCGGGATGGATGATAATGGAGGTGATAGGTTGCTGGAGATGGGAAATAATTTTTTTAAGGCGGCTAAATGGGACTGGAAGTTATTTAAAAAACAATATCAAGCAATGGGGATTGCTACTTTACAAGAGCTTGAGCAATACTACAATTATGGAAATTTTACTTTACGAATAAAAAGTAGCTAGTAGATTTTTTAATGGAATACAGTAATAATTATAAGTTTTTCCAATAAAAGGTACTAGACAATAAAAAATTTTTTTAATATGATAAAAATTATATTTTAAGACTTTCTTATTTAAGGAGGATTTTGTTATGAAAAGGATGTTAAGTGACGAGGAGTTAGAATTAGTTACAGGTGGATTTTTATTACGAGACAAGGATGGATCATATATAGTGGTGGGAGAATCTGATGTTGGTTTTGAAATGCAAATGAACTTAAAAAAAGATTTTGATTCAGCTGTTGCTGAAGATTGGAGTTGGTTTAAAAAGCAGTATAAAGAAAGAAATATTAAAACTTTAGAGGAACTTCGTAAATATTATAATTATGGAAATTTTTAAAATCTAAAGATAAAAGTCAAACAATAGATTGTTTTTATATGATAAAAATAATACTTTAAGAAATTCTTATTTAAGGAGAACTTTACTTTGAAAAAGATATTAAATGATAAAGAATTAAAATTAGTTGCAGGAGGAGATTTGTTTCGCGGGGAAAATGGTGCATATGTATTATTTGGAGTGGATGATGGTGGGTGTGATAGGTTCATGGATATGGGGCATAATTTTTTTAGGGCAGTTAAATGGGACTGGATGCTGTTTAAAAAACAGTATCAAAAAAGTGGGATTTTTAGCGTACAAGAACTTGAAAAGCACTACAATTATGGGAATTTTAAATAACAAATAAATAATTAATAGATAGTTTTTATATAAAACAGGTGGGTATATTTGAGGGCTGGCATCAAACAAAAAGGTGTCAGTTTATTTTTTGAAAAATATAAATCTAGTGAAAGTCAAAGGAATCTGAACAATAAAATGTTTTTAGTACGGGTTTACAAATTAATCAGTATTTGAAAAATGGAGGATTTTTATAGTGAAAAAGTTAGATGATAAGGGACTAGAAAAGATTTTAGGCGGATATATATGCCGAGGAAAGAACGGTTCATATAATGTAGTAGGAAAAGATGATAACGGGAATAATGTAACATTTATTTTTGGTGACAAGTTTCATTTGGCACTAGAGTGTGATTGGGAGTGGTTTAAAAAACAGTACAACGAAAAGGGAATCTTTAGTCTACAGGAACTTGAAGAGTATTACAATTACGGATGTTTTTAGCAATAAATAAAAACTTAGTGGTTTTATCCTAGTTTAAAAAATATTAATATTTTAAAGGCTGATCTCATAATTTATTTGAGGTCAGCTTTTTTCAAGATAAATGTTTATCTACAAAAAACGCGAGACAAAAAACGATTGTACAAGTATCTTTATATTGTGGGTTTATAAATTGCTCATTATTACTTAAGGGAGGATTCTCAAATAGTGAATAAGTTAAATGACAAAGAGTTGGAGATGGTTTTGGGAGGAGATTTGTTTCGCAGAGGTGATGGTTCGTATGTTATATGTGGGAGAGATGATAAAAATCGTAACCGGGGAATAGAATTTGGTAATGATTTTTACGAGGCAATTGGGTATGATTGGAAATGGTTTGAAAAACAATACCAAGAAAGAGGAATCTTTAGCTTACAAGAGCTAGAAAAGTACTATAATTATGGAAATTTTTAAATTACCTATTTTAAAGGAGGATACTCAAATAGTGAGAAAGTTAAGTGACAAAGATCTTGAGATGGTTTCAGGTGGAGATTTATCGCGTGGGGGTGATGGTTCGTATATTTTATGCGGGAGAGATGATAAAAACCGTAAAAGATGGCTAGAATTTGGCCATGATTTTTATGGCGCAGTTGAATATGATTGGAAATGGTTTAAAAGGCAGTACATAGAAAAAAAAATTAATAGTTTACAAGACTTAGAAAAATATTATAACTATGGTAATTTTTAAAGGTTAAAAAAACAATGCTCACGTGATTTATAAATCGCATGAGCATTGTTTGCTTGGAACGTTAACTAAAGTAAGTTTTATTTTCTTAAGAATTCACAAAGTCCAGAGTAACGCCTGGTCTTTTTATTGTTTTCTACCATTTTTGCAATTGTCCAGGGAGTACCAACCATTATTAGAAGGTTTTTAGCGCGGGTGACTCCCGTGTAAAGTAAATTTCTATAATAAAGTTGTGGTGCGCCATAATACATGGGCATAACTACAGCGCAAAATTCACTGCCTTGGCTTTTATGTACTGTTACTGCATAAGCTAGCTCCAAATCAGTTATGGTTTCCATATCATAATGGGCTAGCTTGTCGTCAAACTTTACACTCACAGTAGAGTTTGAATTATCTATTCCTGTGAGTATTCCAATATCACCGTTAAAAATGCCTTCACCCATACTAGTATCGTCTTTTATAAATGGTATATCGTAATTATTTTTTATTTGCATAACTTTGTCACCCACACGAAAGACATTGCCATTTACAATAATTTCAGTCTTTTGAGACGATTTAGGATTCAAAGTGTCTTGCAATATTTTATTTAAATTAAAAGTGCCAAGAGGACCTTTTCTACCGGGAGCTATAACTTGTATGTCAAAAAGAGGAGAATAGCCATAAGCGTTAGGTAACCTGTTTTTACACAAATCTTTTATTGTTTCACTTATATTTTCGGGCTGAGATGTTTGCAGGAAGAAAAAATCATTGTCCTTAATAGATAAGTCAGGAAGTTCTCCATTTACTATTTTATGAGCGTTAGTAACGATTAAGCTGGTAGAAGCTTGCCGGAATATCTCTTTTAATTCAACTACGGGTAAAATTTCAGATTTTATTAAATCATCTAAAACATTTCCAGCACCCACTGATGGCAATTGGTTGCTGTCGCCTACCATTATAAGACGGCACCCAAGTGGCAAAGCCTTTAAAACGCCCTCAAATAAAGTAACATCAATCATTGAAAGCTCATCTAAAATCAAGGTATCGCACTTTAATAGATTTTTTTCATTGCGTTTGAATATAGGTTTGTCTTCATTGTCCCAAGCAACTTCTAGCATTCGGTGGATGGTTTTAGATTCTTTTTTTGTAAGTTCAGACATTCGCTTAGCAGCCCTGCCTGTAGGTGCTGCTAAAAATACCTTTTCGCCCTTAGCTTCTAAAATTTTGATTATTGCATTGAGCGTAGTAGTTTTTCCAGTGCCCGGCCCCCCGGTTAATATCAATATGCCCTCTTGAAGAGCTTTTCTAATAGCTTCTTTTTGCAAATCAGCATATAAAAGGTTTTGTTCTTTTTCTATGGATATTATTTTATCTTCAATTGAGTCTATTCTTTGAGCAGTAAATTTTATTATCATATTTAATCTGCTTGCTATATAAGTTTCACTCATATACATCTTGTTTAAAAAAATAAATTCACGCTCAGAAATAATATCGGATTGCAAATTTCCTTCGTTTAAAAGCTGGGTTAACGCTGAGTTTACCTTTTCTATATCTATTTCTAAAAATTTGGTACAAGCTTCGTTTAACCTATCTTTTGGAAGACAAGTGTGTCCATTATTCATATTGTGGGTCAAAACGAAAATAATTCCCGCTCTAATCCTACAAATATTATCGTTTTCAGTGTTTGATTCAATAGCTATTTTGTCAGCTTTATCAAAATCTATGTTAATTGGTTCGTCACAAAGTATGTATGGATTAGAACTTATAAGATCTTTTGAATTTATCCCATATACTTTAAATATTTTAACAGTTTCTTCAGGTGTTATGCCGTATTTGCCAAGATAAGCCATTAAATCTTTAATACCAAATAATTTAGTGAATTCTTCAGCTATTTTTAAAGCTTTAGATTTGCTTATTCCAGGAATTTGAGCAAGCCTTTCGGGTGATTTTTCCATTACTTCGAGAGTGTTTTCCGCAAAGGTTTCTACAAGCTTTGTAGCAGTAGATGGACCAATGCCTTTTATTGCACCAGATGAAAGATATTTTAAAATTGATACAGTTGAAGTTGGCATAGATACTTCACATATTTCAGCGCTAAATTGTTCACCAAAAGTAGGGTGGTTTTTCCAGTTGCCAATCAATTTTAAGTTTTCTCCAACACTAATGTTTGGCATAGTTCCAACAACAGTTACGGTTTCAGTTTCTGCCATAAGTTCTATAACACTGTATCCATTTTGTTCATTTTTAAAAATAATTCTTTCAACAGAACCAATAAGTTCAAGCATCGTCCTTTTTTGCATAGTGAGTTTTATAGCAACCTCTCTAAATATTTTTGAAGATTTATTATTTTGCTAAAAAAGCAACAGGCGCCGCGCGGTATAGTGCGGCACCTTAGGTACCTAAAATGAATTGCACCTTAATCTATTTGTATTTTAACTTTTCTTGTCAATATTGGAACTGTTGTTTTCAAAATGTTTTTTGAAAAAACATGTATATAGCCGAACTAAAATATATAGGCCAAAAATTAAGCTTCCAATAAATTGGACCCATAACATAACAGTACTACCAGGCCAAACTTCATTTACTACAAAGCTAATTAAAGACCAAAAACCTTCAAATAAAAAATAAAAAGAAAATTCTCGATAGGCTTTAAAGTCTCTCAATTCAGGGGTAAATAATGCCGTAGCAATAGCAAAACAAACTAATGAAGAAATTATTGAAAACCACATTGTAATTCTCCTTTTGTGACTTAATAAATCCAACGAGAACAATATAAAACAGAATAATAAAAGTATACAATGAAAATGAATGATAGTCAAAACGTGTTGTAAATATTATCTCTTAGGTAATGAAGACAATATTACAGCTATAACAGTTAGCCCAGTATCAGCTAAAACCGCAAGCCACATAGGAGAAAACCCTAAAATTGCTAACACAAGAACAATAAGTTTAATTAATAAAGAGAAAGTTATATTGAATTTAATTATTGAAATTGTTTTTCGAGCAAGTAAAACAGCCTTTGGAATATTTTTAATGCTATCATTTGTTAATACTATATCGCCTGTTTCTATTGCAGCTTGGCTACCAAAACCCATAGCAATACCACAATCTGCGCAAGCTAAAGTTGGAGTATCGTTTATTCCGTCACCAACAAATATAGTTTTTTTGCTTTTTGATTTTATCTTTTTTAAAATTTCAACTTTATCTTCGGGCATTAATTTATAATAGTATTTGCTAATACCACATTCTTTAGCAATTTTTGAAGTGGTTTCTTTTGAATCTCCGCTTAAAATAGTAATGTTTTTTATTCCTAGTTTTTTCAAAGAGTCAATGGTTTCCGGTGTATCTTCTCTCAAAGAATCGGCAAAGTCAATTCCACCTACAATTTTTTCATTTATAGCTACATAAAAAGGCAAGTTTGGAAAACTTTCCATATTAAATCCATTATTCTCAAATAATTCTCGTCGGCCACACATGATTTCATCTTGCTCATCTTTTGCTTTTATGCCAAAACCCGGAACTTCTTGAATATTAAAAGATTTTAACATATCAAATTTAACTTTTTCTTTAATAGCTCTAGCTATCGGGTGATCCGAATACATTTCAACTGATGCGCTGATTTTTAGTATTTCATCTTCAGATATTTTATCAAAGCAATGTACCTTCGTAACAGCTAATTTACCATTTGTAAGAGTTGCAGTTTTATCAAAAACAAATGAATCTGCAATTGCTAATGTTTCAATATGCTTACTGCCTTTAAATAAAACACCAAATTTAGAAGCTGCACCTACTCCAGAGTAAAATGCTAACGGAACGGAAATCACAATAGCACATGGACATGAAGCTACAAGTAAAACTAAAGCCTGTTTTAGCCAAAGAGTAAACGCTCCCAGTCCCAAAAGAGGGAAAACCAGAATTAAAATTAATGCCAATAAAATAACAATAGGCGTATATATTCTAGCAAAACGAGTGATTATATTTTCAGTGTCTGCCTTGGTCTCATTGGCGTTTTCAAGTAATTGCAAAATTCTACTGGCAGCAGAGTCTTTTGGCGCTTTTGTAGCTTTTATAAAAAGAAGCCCAGAAGTATTTACGCTGCCTGACAAAACTTTTTTGCCGGTAAACACCAACTCTGGCAGACTTTCACCAGTTAAAGCAGACAAGTCTAATGATGACGAGCCGCTAACCACAACACCATCGCAAGGAACTCTTTCAAACGGATGCACAGAAAAAATATCATCAACATTAAGATCTTGTATTGAGATCTTTTTTTCTTCACTATCTAAAACGAGCCAAGCGGTGTCGGGAATAATTTTTGCAATTGATTTTATGCTGTGTCGAGAATTATGGATGGCTTTGCTTTCTAACAACGACCCAATTCTAAAAAGCAATATAACAATTACAGCATCTACGGTATCGCCAATGAAAAATGCTGCAATTATTGCAATTGTCATTAACGAGGTTTCATCTAGTTTTAACTTTAATATTGATTTTACTCCATCAAAAAAAATCTTATATCCGCAAATTATAATAGATAAAACTGCAAAAATAGCACTTAAAATAAAGTTAAAATCTTTTGTGAAAATACAAACAATTAACAGCAAAGATGAGATAACAATTTCAATTAAACTATTGTTTATTATTGAAAAAAGTAAATTTAACTTAGATTTAAAAGACCTTTCTTTTATAAAATTGAAAGGTGAAATTTTCCCATCACTTTCTATAGAGGAAATTACTTGTTGAATATTAGAAATGACTTGAGAGTTTATAGGATCTTCTGATTCAATAGTTAACGTTTTGCGAAAAAGATTGATTTTAACATGAGCAATGCCATCAATTTTAGAGATGGACTTTTCTATTTCTTTAGCGCAACTTGAGCAATCAATATTTGAGAGTTTATATTTGCCTGAAAACAAATGAATCACTCCTTTGGTATGGGTTAAAACATGGCGCATTTAACTTGGACAATAAGAAAAGGAAATTAATTACGTAAAATATAGCTTCTTGGTTGCCACTTTCGCGCTCACTGTCGTGAGCGCTTTCAGGCGGTGCCTTTACTAATACCTTTTTAGTCATTAACCGAAGCTTCCCCGGCAATAAGCCCAGAAAGCCATGCCCAATAAAGGTTAAACCCTCCACAGTCTCCATCTACATCTAAAATTTCGCCGCAAAAATATAGATTCTTTACTTTTAAAGATTCCATAGTTTCGTGATTTATTTCACAAAGGCTAACACCACCAGACATAACTTGTGCGTTTTTAAAAGGAAGTGTTCCAACTGGATTAAACTCTAGATTTTTTACTGCATTTGCAATTTTTAAAACATCATCGTCTGAAAGGTTTTTAATCAATTCATGATTTGATTTTATGCCACACGACTTTAATATACAATTTCCGAGCCGTTTATTTATGATGCCAGTAAATAAATCTTCAGAGGATAAATTCGGCATTACTTTTATTTTTTTATATATTGTATCAACTAGGTCTTCAATAGACATTATAGGAAGCAAGTCAATCACAATTTTAATGCGTTTATATTTTACACCATTTATAGTTTTAAAAGTTAAAAACTCATTAATTAAGCGGGAAATTTGAAATATACAAATGCCGGAAAGCCCTGTCTCGGTAAATTGAACTTCGCCAAGTTCGGTTCGAATAATTTTATTGTCAGCCAAAAATTTAACTGAACAGGGGCTGCGAATACCTTTAAGGCTCTTTTCAAAGCCAGAGTTTGTTTTTATAGGTACTAAGGATGGGTAACATGGGGTGAGAGTGTGACCAAGCTGTTTAATATTTGAAAAAATATCCGAGTGAGTTGCACCTGAGACAAAAGCTTTACCACCAGAAGCTATGATAACTTTTTTGGCTATAATTTTGGTTTCGTCAGAAATTATTTGAAATTTTTCATTATCTTTTTTAATATTTTTAATTTTAAAATCACAAAGCTCTAAAATTCCAAGCCGTTCTAATTCTAATCTTAATAAATCTAGAACACTTGAAGCTTGTCCACAAAAAGGGTATACTTTGCCGTCTGGCTCAGCTTTCATTATAAGGCCAAGTGAAGAAAAAAAGCTTAAAATGGTATTCGGAGAATACTTTTTAAAAATGGGAGCTAAAAATTTTTTTGCAGAATAATTATAAGCATCGGTATTGATATTAGTATTTAATAAATTGCATCGGCCATTGCCGGTTACTAATATTTTTTTACCAACTCGTGGTTCTTTTTCAAGAATTATGATTTTTGAAAATTTGTTTTTCTGTGCCGCACAAATGGCAGCAATAAGCCCAGATGCACCACCACCTATTACTGCAATGTCTGTATTTATACTTTTCATCGGTTAAAACAAAGGCTTGGAATTACATATGACGCGATAGACATAATAACTCCAGCAGTAACAACGCCAAGGCTAACAATTATCATAGACCTCTTAAGGTCAAACCTTAAAAGAGCTGCAATTAAAGCACCAGTCCAGCCACCGGTACCAGGGAGAGGTACTGCAACAAATGCAAACAGTCCCCACTCTTTATATTTTAAAACAGATTTACTTTTACTATTAGCTTTTTTTTCAAAAAACTCAGCAACTTTTGCAAATCTAGTTTTTTTCATATATGCAAATATTTTATCAATGAATAATAAAATAAATGGCAGTGGCAAAAGGTTTCCGGCAACACAAATTGGGAAAGCTATGCGCCAGTCAACACCCAGAATACTAGCGGCTATAAGTCCGCCCCTAAGCTCTAGAATAGGGAGAACAGATATTAAAAAAATAACTAGTTCTGGGGGCATATTTGTTAATGATAAAGTTATTGTTTTTACTAATGAATCAGCCATTTTAAAATTCTCCTCAAGTTTTTATGATATTATGTGCTATATGAAATGGCACGCCTTTTAATTTAAGATATTAGAATTATTTTGAACTGGTAATTACTCCGCCGCCTAAAACAACGTCTCCGTCATAAAAGACTACCGACTGCCCAGGTGTTATGGCCCTTTGCTTTTCATAAAATATAACTTTCACAAAATTTTCATCAAGTGGAACTAATTTTGCTTTAGCACAAGGAGCCTTATATCTTACTTTTGCAGTAATCTCCATTTCTTTTAAGGGTTTATCAAATAAAATAAAGTTTAAATTAGTGGCAATTAATTCGTTTGTATACTGACTGCCTTCTTCCCCAAGTACTACAGTATTGTCTTGGGGATTTATAGAAATAACATACATAGGTTTACCAAAACCAATACCAAACCCTTTTCGCTGGCCAATTGTATATTTCATGATTCCCTGATGTTCCCCTAAAACGCTACCATTTTCATTAATAAAAAGGCCTTTTGGTGGAGAATTGTTAGTGTGGCTCTCAATAAAGTTGCAATAATCATTATCTTTAATAAAGCAAATTTCTTGGCTTTCTTTTTTCTCAGCAATGGGCAAGTCGTATTCCTTTGCAATTTTACGAATCTCATCTTTTTGCATATTGCCAACAGGGAAAAGTATGTGTGAAAGTTTTTCTTGGTTTAAATTATACAGCACATAACTTTGATCTTTTTTTTCGTCTGACTTTTTTAAAAGCCACTTGCCAGTACTTTTATCATAATCAACAACGGCATAATGACCGGTAGCTATATAATCAAACCCTAGCTTCTTTGCAAGCTTAAACATTTTGCCAAACTTTATATATTTATTACATACAACACAAGGGTTAGGGGTTCTTCCTAAAAGGTATTCACCAATAAAGTTTTTTATTACTTTATCAGAAAAGTCGTTGCTAAGGTTGACAACCATATGTTTTATTTTAAGTTTTTCGGCAACTAATTTGGCGTCTTTTATTTCAGCATTAGATTTTTCATCTTGGTCTGTTTTAAGGTGCATAGTAGCTCCAGTAACATCATAACCTTGTTGTTGCAAGAGAATTGCCGAAACAGAGGAATCTACGCCACCACTCATTAATAACATAACTTTTTTCATAGGGTTATTTAGGCTCCTTTTATCAGTAAAAACATGTTTTTTAAAGGCATATATGTTTAAAATAAAAAATCAAATAAAATTATATCACATAATATAAACATTTTTCAATTTGAAGCGACTTTGTTACATATTATTTACAAAGTTGCAAGATAAAAAAGTAACACAAAAAAGCTGAACATTTAAAACTGTTCAGCTTTTTATTGGAAAAAATTTTTTTATTCAACAGTTGGTATACCTTTTGGGCATTGCATTAAGCCACGAACAGTTACTAATTCTGCTATTCTTCCCTGGCTTTTAAGATCTTCATAAGTGGACTTGTTTATCAATATCCCATCTACGGCTGCCGGACCCTGAACCGGAGTTTTCAATTTCCAAACTACCGATGGTAGGTCAGACCTCCAACCAGCTGATATCAAAACCTTTAGCCCTCCACTTGCAGCTTTCATATCTTCTTTTGATATTTTTGACATTTAAATCATTCTTTCTATATTAAAAAAATTAAAATAAATAAATTTAACATATTAATATTATACAATAACTTTGGCAAAAAATCAAATTATTTATATTTTAAAGAGATAATTTATATGAATTGTCAATAGTATGTTGCTAGATTTGTATAAAAAAACAACTAAGTAAACTTACTTAGCTGTTTTTGCTTTTTATATAGCCTTATCCCTTTAGAAACGATAAGCCAATATGTGGAATTTACAGAACAAAAGTTATGCAAACACATAATTTCGTTTCTTCAAAGAAATATTGATGTGTATTATCTCTTTGAGAATTGTGGTGCACGACGTGCAGCTTTAAGTCCGTATTTTTTACGCTCTTTCATTCTTGGATCACGAGTTAAGAAACCGGCCTTTTTAAGTTTAGAACGAAGGTTTTCGGTGTCATACTGTAAAAGAGCACGCGAAATACCATGTCGAATGGCACCTGCTTGGCCAGTGACACCCCCTCCAGTAACAGTACAAACTATATCAAATTTATCATTTGTTTCAGTTAAGACAAGAGGCTGACGAACAATAAGTTTTAAGGTTTCAAGTCCGAAATAGTCGTCTATATCTCTATTGTTAATTGTAATTTTACCGGTTCCTTTATAAATTCTAACCCTTGCAACAGAGCTTTTACGTCTACCGGTACCGTAAAAATATGAAGTTTTCTCGTACATTATGTTGTCCCCTTTCTTATATTTCTAAAGCTTCAGGTTTTTGAGCCGAATGCAAATGCTCAGCTCCTGAAAAGACTCTAAGTCTTGTAAGAGCTTCGCGTCCAATTGTTGTATCCGGAATCATTCCTTTAACAGCTAGCATCATTGCCATTTCAGGTTTTTCACTCATCAGTCTGTCATATCTAACAGATTTTAAGTGACCAATGTAACCGGTGTGGTGATGATAATACTTTTGAGTTAATTTATTACCGGTTAATTTAGCATCTTTGCAGTTAATAATTATAACGTGGTCTCCACAATCTACGTGTGGTGCAAATGTTGTTTTATGTTTTCCGCGAAGAAGCACAGCAGCTTTTGCAGCAACTCTACCAAGCGGCTTGCCTTTTGCATCTAAAACATACCATTTGCGAACAACTTCATGTTGTTTTGGCATATAAGTTGACATTGTTATTCCTCCAAATCAAAAAATTAAAAAACATATCATGTTTGATAGTACCACAAGGGGAAAAGAGTGTCAATAGTTTTTTAGAATTATTTTAATTTACAAATAGAAAATCTTTATTTTTCTTTGTTTTTATCTTAAAATCTAAATTATACTCACTCACTATTTTTAAAAATTTTTTTTATTTGTTTTGAGTTTTTAAAATTGTTGGTGTATAATCAGGGTGTATTTTATTTTTAATTTAAAGGAGAGTCTTCTAATGCCACTTGTAAATACGAAAGAGATGTTTAAAAAAGCTTATGATGAAGGGTACGCTATAGGTGCATTCAATGTAAACAATATGGAAATAGTTCAGGGAATAACGAATGCCTGCAAAGATTTAAATTCTCCACTTATACTGCAAGTCTCAGCAGGAGCTAGGAAGTATGCAAATCATACATATCTTGTAAAATTAGTTGAAGCAGCACTCCATGAAACGCCTATTCCTATAGCTTTGCATTTAGATCATGGTGATAGCTTTGAACTTTGCAAAAGCTGCATAGACGGTGGATTTACATCAGTTATGATCGATGGCTCACACCTAGGCTATGAAGAAAACATTGCGTTGGCTAAAAAAGTAGTTGAATATGCACACCCCAAAAATGTAACGGTTGAAGCAGAATTAGGAAGGTTAGCTGGAATAGAAGATGCAATTGATGTGTCCACAGAAGATGCTTCCTATACAAATCCAGCACAAGTTCAAGATTTTGTTGAACGAACTGGTGTTGACTCACTTGCCATTGCAATTGGAACAAGTCATGGAGCATATAAATTTAAACCGGGTCAAAAACCGCAATTAAGGTTTGATATATTAAAAGAAATAGAGAAAAAACTTCCTGGATTCCCAATAGTTTTACATGGTGCATCCTCTGTAATACCTGAATTTGTTAAAATGATAAATGAACATGGCGGTGCTATGCCAGGTGCCATAGGAATACCTGAAGAAATGTTAAGAGAGGCTGCTAAAATGGCAGTGTGCAAAATTAATATTGATTCTGATTTGCGGCTTGCTATGACTGCAACCATCAGAAAACACTTTGATGAACATCCATCGCACTTTGATCCCCGTCAATATTTAGGGCCTGCTAGAGAAGCAATTTATAATATGGTAACTCACAAAATAAAAACTGTTTTAGGTAGCAGCAATAAAGCAAATTAACAAAAGTTTAGAAAAAATAGAGAAACGCCTGTCCATTTTAGGATAGGCGTTTTACTTTTTAGAATGGTTTTCTTTGAAGGACCGAAGGAAGAGCTCTTCAAAACAAAATTTAAGTCTCTTTATACCAATTTATTTTATTTTTAGATAAAGCGTCTTTAAAGCTTGTAACATTAGGTTTTGATCCACCATATTTTTGGTAATAGGCATCCGGCATGAGGGGGGCATCGCTATATCTTGCACGTGAGGTATCTACCTCTTGAGATTCACCCGCGCGAGCTTTTCTAGCAACAAGTACTGTTCTAAAATCTGGCAGTTCATAAGAACAGGTAGAAAGCGTTACAAGCTTATCATCTTTTGCAATATCTACCGGGGTGTCTATATTTGATCTTATTTTAACTTGATAAACATATTCTAAAAAATCTGAATGATCGGATTCAAATTCTGATTGCAAGTAATTAAAAATTTCTCCTTGCGCTGAATTAGTGTTAGTTCTATAAATAGAAATTATTTTCCATATTCCAGATTCATAAATTGTATCAAAGGTAAAAACAGGTGTAGTTTTATAAAAGTTTAGATCTGTAAAGTCGCATATTTTTGCAAACATACTGCCATCTTGCATGTGGTGGCCATGTAGTAAAATGTTTTGTGGATTATTTTCTAATTTGCAAGTATTATCGATAAAAATACTACCGTACTTAGTGTATTGTTTATTATAATCACGGCGCAAGTAGTAATCAGAATACAATACAGGGTAGTCTATGGGGGTATTATCTATTTTTATCCAACCCTTAATGTCGCTATTTATAGTGAGCAATTTTTCAAAAGGGGAAGGCTCGGAATAATGAACATCTTGAATTTCTTTATTTAAATCTTTGTTAGCATTTGGGTCTAAAATTAGTATTTTAATTAACATGTAAGCGGATATAATAAATGCGATTAAAGCAATGAAAAATAATATATTATAAAGCACTTTTTTCTTTTTTGAATTAGTATGTTTTTTACAATGTATCATTTTTTTCATACAACTTATTCCCCTTTATTTATCCATATATAATCTGCGACTTTATATTTAAAATAGCATCATTAATAAGGCCTTCTAAGCTTAATTTACTTTCAGCTTCAACAACTGCACTTAGAACAGGCTTGGTTTTAGGGTGCTTTGGAGTAAATACAGTACAACAATCTTCATATGGTAAGATTGAAATATCAAACGTTTCGATTTTTCTTGAAATTAGAACAATTTCATCTTTATCCATCCCGATAAGTGGACGAAAAACGGGCATAGAGGTTGCAGGATCAGTACAGGCAATAGCTTCTATAGTTTGACTTGCAACCTGGCCCAAGCTTTCTCCAGTAATTAAAGCAAAACACTGATGATTTTTAGCTATAACCTCAGATATTCTCATCATAAATCTTCTCATTATTATTGTAAAGAGTTCATCAGGACAACCCCTTTTTATTTCTTCCTGAATTTTAGTAAATGGCACAATAATTAGTTCTATTCTATTTGCAAATGAAGAAACTTTTTCTATAAGTAACTTAACTTTTTCTTCTGCACGAGGGCTAGTGTAAGGAGGACTTGCAAAATGAATAGCGACTAAATCCACACCTCGTTTTGCTATCATAAATGAAGCTACAGGGCTATCGATTCCGCCAGAAATTAAAACGGCAGCTTTCCCGCCGGTGCCAACTGGAATTCCACCAGCACCAGGAAGGCTTTCACCCCTGATATATGCAAAAGAATCTCTGATTTCAACGGTAATAATTATATCGGGGTTATGAACGTCAACTGTTAGATTATTAAATTTTTCGAGTATGTATTCTCCAACATCAGCTGAAATTTGTGGAGATTTCAATGAAAATTTCTTATCAGATCGCTTCGATTCCACTTTAAATGTTTTAGAAGTTTTTAATCTTTTATATAAATATTCCCTGGCGGTTTCTTTTATAGTAGACATTTCTTTTTCACAAATAGCTGCACGCGAGAATGCTGCAATACCAAAGATTTTTGAAATTTTATAACAAACGTCATCAAAGTCGATATCGTCATTTTTAGGGATTAATGTTATGGTGGATTGCTGGTTTTTAATTTCAAATTCTCCAAGTGGTGAAATTTTTCGTTTTATATTTTTAATTAATTTATCTTCAAAATTTTTTCGATTAAGCCCCTTTAAAACAATCTCACCAATTTTTATTAATATTATTTCTTTCATTTTTAAAATCCTTTTTTGTTAATTTATCATAGCGCCACTTCCGCGCTGCCGTTGGCAGCACTTCCGCGGCGCTCAACTATTCTTTTATCTTTACTAAGCTTTTTATTCCATCAAGAAGCCCCTCTATTAAAGCGTCAATATCTTCCTTTGAATTATATTTCGAGAAGCTAACACGAATAGATGAGGTGACTCTTTCATCTGGAATGCCAAGCTTTTTTAATACTCGACTAGCTTTACCTTTAGCACAAGCTGACCCGCCAGACACATAAATGTTGTGAGAAGCTAAAAAATGAAGCATAGTTTCAGCTTTTATATTTTCTACTGAAAAGTTAACAATATACGGGAGCGAATCAGGTCCAGAGTTCAAAGTTATCTCAGAAATACCATTTAGTTTTTTCACAAGATAATTACGAAGCTCTAAAACTTTTTTGTAATTGCTTTCAATATCTATTTCACTAACTGCTACACCGAGGGCTGCAATAAGTGGAGCTGATTCTGTGCCAGGTCTTACTTTATCTTGTTGTTCTCCGCCGAAAGCTCTTGGATAAATCCGTTTTGATTTAGATTTAAATAAGGCTCCAACTCCTTTAGGGCCGTGTATTTTATGAGAGGAGAGACTTAAAAGGTCTGGTTTTATCTTTGAAATGTTAATGGGCATTTTCCCAAAGGCCTGTACAGCGTCAACATGAAATAAAGCTGGAGATTTTTTTAGATCAATACATTCTCTTATTTGATCGACAGGTAAAATCGAACCAACTTCATTATTTACCATCATTACAGTAACTAAGATTGTATTTTCATCAATTTCTTCCATAAACTGTTCTTTTGTTACCATACCGAAAATATCAGGTTTTAAATAAACAACTTCAAATCCGGAGTTTTCTAGTTCTTTAAGGGACTCATAAACTGACGAATGTTCTATTGCTGTTGTTACAATTTTATTGCCACGTTTTTTCATGGCTTTTGCAGCACCAAAAACGGCTAAATTATTAGCCTCTGTTCCTCCAGACGTAAAATAAATTTCAGTTTGGTCGCAGTTTAAGGTTTTTGCAATTATTTTTCTTGCATTTTCAACTTCATTTTGTGCTTCTAAACCTTTAGCATGAAGCGATGATGGGTTTCCATATTTTTGGCGCATTAGTTCTACAGCTTTTTCTATAGTTTTTTCAGAGACTTGTGTGGTTGCACTGTTATCTAAATAAATTTCACGCAATGAAGCTTCCTCCTTAATTATTTTGCCCTTGTATGATTATACACCATAAATCGGGGGAATAAAATAGTGAGTATATATTAAACTATGAATAAGTGGGAACAAATAGCAGAAAATATTTTTAAAATTAGCTTTTATACGGGGGTATCTATGGGAAGAACTATTAAACTGAGGGACAATATAAAAATTATAAGCTTTTCAGTAGCTACATTGGTTGTCCTTATAACTTTTGCAATTTCAGGATACACATTGGCACATAAATATAAAAGGGATTTAGAGTATGGGTATTTAAGAGCACTTAATGAGCTTTCAGATTATGTTTCAAATTTAGAAATAACACTAAACAAAGGAATATATGCGAACACATCACCACAGCAGTTTGGGTTAGCTTCTAAGTTAATGACACAATCTATGGGAGCAAAAATGGCTCTTGAACAGTTACCCTTAGAGTACCAAGGCATTGACAATATCAATAAATTTATTTCTCAGGTAGGAGATTTCTCTTCGTACTTGTATTCAAACACTTCTCGGGAAAAAACTGCAACAGATGAAGAAACGGCAAACCTAAAAAGCCTAGGAAATTACGCTAAAACAATTAATTCTAATATAAAAGAAATGATGGCTAGATTTGATAGCGAAAAGATAGATTTTGGCACAGCAGCATATAGTTATAGCAATCTTTCAGAAAAAACACAAGACGATACAGTTTTGGCAACTAGTTTTAAAGAAATGAACGATAGTTTTACAGAGTACCCAACATTAATATACGATGGACCGTTTTCAGATCACATTATGAGACAAAAATCAAAATTTTTAGAAAATGTTCCTGAAGTTAGTGTGGGTGACGCGCAAAAAAGAGCAGAAAATTTTTTAGGTTCAAGTGTTTCGGAAATTCAATATATAGCAGATACTAATGGAAATCTGCCGGTATATAAATTTAAAACTAACGTTGGAGAAATTTCTGTGACAAAAAGTGGAGGCTACATTAATTACGTATTATGCGAAAAAAACGTAACATCGATTAAACTAGATTATAACGCAGCAAAGCAAAAAGCAGCTGAATTTATGGCTAAGAATAATATCTACAATATGAAGGAAAGCTATTATATAATAAATAATGGTGTGTGTACTATAAATTATGCTTTTACGCAAGATAATGTTATTTATTATCCAGATTTAATTAAAATTGGTATTGCTTTAGATAATGGAGATATTGTATCTTTTAATGCCACTGGTTATCTGATGAATCACACAAAGAGGCAAATTCCCCAAAAAATAATGTCGCAAGATAAAGCGCAAAAAAGTCTTAGTAAAAATTTAGTTGTAAAAGATAAAAATTTAACGATTATTCCAACGGATGGGTTAAATGAAACTTTGTGTTATGAATTTGAATGTGTTGGGGAAAATGAAGATAGGGTTTTAGTTTATATAAACGCTCAAACTGGGCTGGAAGAGCAAATTTTTATAATTATAGATTCGGATGACGGTGTTCTTGTAATGTAAATTTATAAAAATCATTAAGAGATTTTTAATAATGATTAAAATCAGGCCATTGTTTATTATGCACCAAATCAAGCGTTTAAAAAAATATTTATTAGTTGCTTTTTAAAATGATAGTGGTATAATATACTTAGCAGACTTGATTATAAGTTAGGAGGATAGTAAGATGGAAGAAAATAAAAAAGACAAAAAAGAAAACTTGCCAAAAAAAGAGAAAGAACCATTAAAAGATGATAAAGCCACAGATATTTCTGGAGGACATATGATTTACTCTCCGAAAATAGTAGAAGAAGAATGGATAGATTATATGCATATACCAAAAGATTAAATAATATAAACAAGCTCTTTCAAAATAAGAAAGAGCTTGTTTTTATATGCGGATCTTTTTGATAAGTACTTACTATTTGTGATATTTACCGCCGCTTAATATTTGAAATGCTCTGTATATTTGTTCTGTTAACATAATTCTTGTTAGTTGATGAGGAAAAGTGAGCTTTGACATGGAAAAGTTTAGATTTGAAGAGCTTTTTACTTCTTGTGATAGTCCAAAAGAACCACCAATTATAAAAACAATAGTACTTTTACCTGATATTGTAACGCTTTGAATGTGGCGCGACAATTCTTTTGATGAAAATTCTTTTCCTTCTATGCAAAGAGAAATGACATGATTATTTTTATTTAAGTAAGATAAAAGTTTTTCTCCTTCAGAACTAACAGCCAAATTAATTTCAGATTCAGTTGGGTTGCTTGAAACTTTATGTTCAGGAATTTCTTTAACTTCAAAACGGCAAAAAGAAGAAAGTCTTTTTTGATATTCTAAAAAAGCTTCTTTTAAGTAATTTTCTTTTAAGTTTCCAACACACAAAATTTTTATTGTTAACATTTTTTACACCTAAAAAACCAAATTTTTTTCTCCAAAATTTTGAACAGGTGCTACATCAAGAGAGAAATCTATATTTTCCTTCATTTTATGCATAGCTAAGTTACATATAGCTGTTTGATATGCTAAATCAGGCATATTGTTTTCTTGACTTAAGTGGGCCAATATAAAGCGAGTTGTACCATTTTTTATAAAAAATGGTAGCATATCAGCGCAAGATTCGTTTGAAAGATGGCCGGTATTAGATAAAATTCGCTTTTTTAAAAAGTATGGATAAGGTCCATTTTGAAGCATTTTTACATCGTGGTTTGATTCTATAACAACGGTATCGGCTCCAGTAATAGCATCTTTAACAGCATCTGATATATAGCCAATATCTGTTGCAACAACAGCTCGTTTGCTATCACTTGTTTCAATTATGTACCCGGTACTTTCTAAACTGTCATGTGGGGTTTTAAATGGTTTTATAAACATATTAGAAACTTCTACTCCGCAAGATTCTACAACTTCAAATGGAAATTTCCCATTTAGAATTCCCAATTTTTGTATGGCACTCATAGTCCCTTTTGATGCAAAAACTTTTATGCCGTATCTAGAAGCTAAAACTTTTACTCCGCTAATATGATCACTGTGTTCATGAGTTAAAAAAATGCCATTAATATTTTTAATATCAATGTTATTTTCAAATAATGCTTTTTCTACTTGTTTTGCTGAGCGCCCAGCATCTACTAATATTCCTCTATTTTTTGATTCAACATATATGCTATTACCTTTACTTCCACTAAATAAAGGACATAATCTAGCCAATACTTCACATCCTAAAATATATTAAAATTCAAACAGAAAATATCTGTTTGAATTTCTTAAATGTATAATAAAAACTTATAATGCTTTTGGCATGAAGTTTTGATTTTCAATTTCTACTTTTTTTATGTCTGCGCCTAAACTTTTAAGCTTATTTATAATATTTTCATAGCCTCTTTCAATGTAGTGAACATTTTCAATTGTTGTTGTTCCCTTTGCAGCAAGTCCAGCAATAATCATAGCAGCACCGGCCCTTAAATCAATTGCTTTGACAGGGGCTCCAATTAGTTCTTCAATCCCATCTATAACAGCAATTTTTCCATCAACGGAAATTTTTGTGCCCATTCGATTTAATTCTTCAATATACTTAAATCTGTTATCCCAAACGCCTTCATTTATCATACTTGTTCCGCTAGCCATAGATAGTAAAACAGCTATTTGTGGTTGCATATCGGTTGGGAAACCAGGGTGAGGCATTGTCTTAACGTTGCATTTATTTAATTTAGAAGGACGACTTACCCGGACAGATTCATCAAATTCTTCAATAACAACCCCTATTTCTTGCAATTTAGCGCTAATAGCTTCTAAGTGTTTTGGAATAACATTTTTAATAAGAACGTTTCCACCAGTTGCAGCAGCAGCTACCATGTAGGTTCCAGCTTCAATTTGATCTGGAATTATTGAATAAGTTGTTCCTTGAAGTGAAGATACACCGCGTATTTTTATACAGTCAGTTCCGGCACCAGTTATGTCAGCGCCCATAGAATTTAAAAAGTTAGCAAGGTCAACTATGTGAGGCTCTTTGGCAGCATTTTCTATTACAGTCAGCCCTTTAGCTTTAACAGCAGCTAACATGATATTAATAGTTGCCCCAACCGAGACAATATCCATATAAATAGTATTACCGATTAATTCTTTTGCCTCAACATCAACAATACCACTTTCAACTTTGTAACTAGCACCAAGTGCTGTAAATCCTTTTAAGTGTTGATCAATTGGTCTAACTCCGAAATCGCAACCGCCAGGAAAAGATACCATGGCTTTATGAAATCTACCAAGAAGTGCTCCTAATAAATAAGAAGAAGCCCTCATTTGCCTTACTAAGTCACAAGAGGCTTCAGGAGACTTTATTCCTTTAGCATTTATTTGTAAAGTGGTTTTATCAATCATTTTAATATCTGTACCCATTTTAGCTAAAATACGTGAAATGAGTGTTACATCGTTTATGTTTGGTATGTTTTCTATACGGCAGATTCCGTCAGAAAGAATGGCTGCTGGAATTATAGCAACAGCAGCATTTTTTGCACCACTGATACTTACTTCGCCACTTAATTTTTTTTGGCCATTTATTACAAATTTATCCAAAAAACTTACCCCCTAGATCCATAAGTTAATAATATAAAAGGTAATATATTTAAATTTTTACTTATAATCCATTAAATTAAAATAGTTAATCTATATAAATTTTAGAATAATATAAAAAGCATAAAAAGTCAAATAAAATTAAAACTAAAAACACAAATAATTTTAACAAGGAGTATGTCATCTTTTTTATTACTTTAATGTTATGATGTTTTAAAATTATGAAAAAATACATGTAAAAAAAATCTACAATGAGCCTAAAGTTTTAAATAAAGCAAGGATCTAAGTTAGTAAATTTATGGCTAAGAATTTTTGAAGAAATTGGGTTTTTTAAGGTTAACTTTAACACGCAAAATATTATAAAAATGAAATAATATTTTTATAATCAAAAAATAAAGCTGAAAAGTCATTAAAAATTAAACCTTAATCTTTATCTTTCATGTGTTTTGATGCTACTTGTTTATCACTATAACACTAATCGAATTATATGTTGCACTTTATATTTCTTTAAATTCTCACTATATGCCATCTTAATGCTCGGGCGCCATCGTACATCCTGCACCCTAGTTTATAAAGGAGGGTAGGAGGCGATGGCGCCAAACTTGTTTGTGTATACACTTTGTGAGAGGCAGGAGTTTTAAGCTGCTACCTAAAGGTTCTCTAAGATTCAATCTCTCTTTTTTTGGTTGTATTTATTAAATTGAATTGGCCATAACAATTGCACTAATTCTTCTTGTTGCGTATAGCTGCTTGAGATGCAGCAAGTCGTGCAATAGGCACTCTAAACGGAGAGCAGGAAACATAATCTAACCCCACTTTGTGGAAAAATTCAACTGAACTTGGGTCTCCTCCATGTTCTCCACATACTCCAAGTTTTATGTTTGGCCGCTCTTTCTTTCCAAGTTTTACTGCCATCTCAACAAGCTGCCCAACTCCACGCTGGTCTAATTTAGCAAACGGGTCAAATTCATATATCTTATTATCATAATAATAATCTAAAAATTTTCCTGCATCATCGCGGCTAAATCCAAATACCATTTGAGTCAAATCATTAGTACCAAAACTAAAGAACTCAGCTTCTTTTGCTATGTCATCAGCCGTAAGTGCAGCCCGTGGTATTTCAATCATCGTGCCAACCGAGTATTTCATATCTGAGCCTGCGCTTGATATTATCTCATCGGCAGTAGTTGTAACTATATTTTTTACAAATTTAAGCTCCTTTTCTTCACCTATTAGCGGAATCATAATTTCTGGCTTAATATGATACTCGGGATGCTCACTATTAACAGTAAGCGCTGCATTAATCACCGCGGTTGTCTGCATTTTAGCTATTTCGGGGTAAGACACAGCTAAACGACAGCCCCTATGCCCCATCATTGGATTGAACTCATGTAAACTAATTATCAACGTTTTTAGGTCATCAATAGTTAAATGTAAATCATTTGCCATTTCTTCTATATCTTCTTGTTTTGATGGCAAAAATTCATGAAGTGGTGGATCCAAATATCGAATCGTCATCGGTCTTTCACCCATAACACGGTACATTTCTTCAAAGTCTTTTTGTTGATATGGTAAAAGCTTTGAAAGTGCCTTTTCACGAGCTTCTTTAGTTGCGGCTACAATCATTTCACGAATTGCCTTAATTCGCTCTCCACTGAAAAACATGTGTTCGGTTCGGCAAAGACCTATTCCTTCTGCTCCAAACTCTAGCGCCTGCATAGCGTCTTTTGGAGTATCAGCATTTGTTCGGACTTTCAATGTCCGTCTTTCATCTGCCCATTTCATTAATCGGTTAAAGTTTCCGGAAATGCTCGGTGGTACGGTTGCTAAAGCCTTAGCATAAACTTGACCAGTTGATCCGTCAAGGGAAATCCAGTCTCCCTCTTTAATTTTTTCTCCCCTAAGTACAAAATATCTTTCATCATAATTCATCTTAATTTCATCGCAACCAGAAACACAGCAAGTTCCCATTCCTCTGGCAACCACTGCTGCATGTGAGGTCATTCCACCACGAACTGTTAAAATTCCTTTAGCTACTGCCATGCCTTCAATGTCTTCAGGAGACGTTTCAAGACGAACCAAAATCACTTTTTCTCCTTTTTTGGCCCAAGCCTTAGCATCAGCTGCCTCAAATACTACCCTACCACATGCTGCACCTGGTGATGCTGCAAGACCTTTTCCTATAGGCTTAGCTTCGGCTAAAGCCTTAGCATCAAATTGAGGATGTAAAAGGGCATCTAGTTGTTTTGGCTCTACCCTTAAAACAGCTTCTTCTTCTGTAATTTTACCTTCATCAACTAAATCAACAGCAATTTTTATGGCTGCTGTTGCAGTTCTTTTTCCATTTCTGGTTTGAAGCATATAAAGTTTCCTATTTTCAATTGTAAATTCCATGTCTTGCATATCAGAATAATGATCTTCAAGTTTTTGTGCAAGGTTTGAAAATTGGTTATATACATCTGGCATAACCTCAGCTAATTTATTAATTGGTTGAGGTGTTCTAATTCCGGCTACAACATCTTCGCCCTGTGCATTCATTAAAAATTCGCCAAATAGCTTTTTTTCTCCGGTTCCAGGGTCACGAGTAAAAGCAACACCTGTTCCAGAGTTTTCCCCAGTGTTTCCAAATACCATTGATTGTACATTTACAGCTGTACCCCAGCTATATGGAATATCATTCATTCTGCGATATACATTAGCTCGCGGATTGTCCCAAGATCTAAAAACTGCTTTTATAGCTTCAAATAATTGTTCCTTTGGGTCAATCGGAAAATCTATTCCTTTTTTCTCTTTATAATAATTTTTAAATTTTAATACTAATTCTTTTAAGTCATCTGCTGTAAGCTCTGTATCTAAATTTACACCCTTTTCTTCTTTTACCTCATCAATTATTTTTTCAAAAGAAGATTTAGGTAGTTCCATAACAACATCTGAAAACATTTGAATAAACCTACGATAAGAATCATAGGCAAAACGTTCGTTAGTGGTTAACTCTGAAAGTCCTTTAACAACTTCATCATTAAGCCCTAAATTTAAAATTGTGTCCATCATTCCTGGCATAGATGCTCTAGCACCAGATCTTACAGAAACTAGTAGAGGGTTTTTAGGGTCGCCAAACTTTTTTTGTGTAACTTCTTCTATTTTAGAAAGGTTTTGAAAAATTTCATTTTCTATTTCAGGTGCTATTTTTTTTCCATCATCATAATAACGTGTACAAGCTTCTGTTGAAACTGTAAATCCTTGAGGTACCGGCATAGAAAGACATGTCATTTCAGCTAAGTTTGCACCTTTTCCGCCGAGAAGCTCTTTCATTGATCCGTTACCTTCAGAAAAAAGATATACATATTTGTGGCTCATTGATAAAATACCTCCTAAAATTATTATTAAGAATATTTATTGTTCACATTAAAACCCGTTTATCATTATATCAAACAGAAATTACTTTTTCTACTATTTGTAAGTGCCAAAACAATATATAATTTACAGACATAGTGCATAAAAATAAGCATAATGTGTAAAATTGTGCTTACCCTCTTGAAAAATTCATAACAAACTGAGATAATTATATTAGTAAAAGTAAAAAGTTGAATCTTAGATCAATATTTATAACTACTTCACAATATATTCAATGGAATCTTACCAACATGTAATGTTAAGAAATATGCTATAAGCTTTCTTCATATAATTTCAAAAAGTTCTTCTACCAATACATATTTACGGCAGCTATACTCTATTCCATCCATTTGAGTTATTATTAATAAAAGGGAGATTTACTATTAATGCTTAACACTTGTTCAATTATTCTAGCCGCTGGTGATGGCAAAAGAATGAAAACAGAGAGGCCAAAGGTTTTGTCGGAGGTTCTTTTTAGACCTATGATTAAATGGGTTGTTGACGCCTTAAATGAAGCTGGTATTAATAATATTTGCGCAGTTTGTGGTTATAAACATGAAATCCTAGAAAAATATATTAATAATTTTTGCAAGGGAGTTGAAACTGCTACACAACAAGAGCGGCGTGGCACAGCCCATGCTGTTATTATGGCAGACAATTTTTTAAAAAGAAACCTTAAAAAGGATGTTTTAATTGTAGGCGGAGATACTCCATTTATTGACCCTAACACTATTATCGAATCTTTACAGCTTCACAGATCACAAAACAACGTTGCAACAATTATTTCTGCTAAGGTTAATAACCCTTTTGGGTTTGGCAGAATTGTTCGTAACATTGGAAACAATAAAATTTTATCAATTGTTGAACAAAAGGATGCAGATGAAGAGACTCGACTGATAACTGAAGTAAATTCAGGGGCTTATTGGTTTAATATTGAAGCATTATTAAGTGTTATTTATGATATATCCAACAATAATGCGCAAAATGAATTTTATTTGCCAGATGCAATTGCGCATCTTTTAAGTAAAGGGTTGCCTGTTGATGCCTATGTTGTTAAAAATGAAGAAATTATCCTTGGGGCTAATGATCATGTTCAATTAAATGCTTTAAATAAAATAGCAAGGGAAAAAGTTTTAGAAAAATTAATGTTAGGCGGAGTAGATATACCACTTAAAGACGGGATAATAATTGAAGGCCAAGTTGAAGTCGGACCGGACACCTGCATTCTTCCAGGTACAATAGTAAGAGGCAAATCATCTATTGGAAGTGGTTGTATAATTGGTCCTAATTCAACTATAATAAACTCCCACATAGAAGACAGTATCACCTTAATTTCGACATATTGTGACAACTGCAGAATCAAAAGAGGTGAAAAAGTCTCCCCATTCTCTGTTATATATTAACAGGATAAAAAATATTAAGGAGATAAAAATATGAATTTTCATGGCAAAGGAATTAAAATTTTTGCAGCAAACTCTAATATCCGAGTAGCCAAACGAATTGCTAATGCTTTGAAGCTTCCGCTAGGAAAAGCAGAAGTTAAAACCTTTAGCGATGGGGAAATTTCTATTTCTCTTCAAGAATCTGTTAGGGGATCTGATTGCTTTATAGTTCAATCCACGTGCAACCCCGTTAATCAAAATTTAATGGAACTTCTTATTATGATAGATGCCATGAAACGAGCTTCAGCTGCTAGAATTACAGCCGTTATTCCTTATTTTGGATATGCAAGACAAGATAGAAAATCAAAGGCTCGTGATCCAATTTCTGCAAAGCTTGTAGCAGATCTTATAACCACCGCCGGTGCTGATAGAGTTTTAACAATGGATTTACACGCCCAACAAATTCAAGGGTTTTTTAATATTCCTGTTGACCACTTAGTAGGCGCGCCACTTTTAGCTTCTTTTATTAAAAATAAAATTCAATCAAATGCTGATGAATATATTGTTGTATCACCCGATTTAGGCTCTGTTACAAGAGCTAGAAATTTTGCAACCAGACTTTCTCTCCCACTTGCAATAGTTGATAAAAGGCGTCAAAAAGCAAATGTTTCTGAGGTCATGAACATAATAGGTGATGTTAAGGGCAAAAGAGTAATTTTAGTAGATGATATGATAGACACTGCCGGAACGCTCTGTAATTCAGCTAAGGCAGTTATTGAAAAAGGCGGCGCAATAGAAGTTAGCGCTTGCGCAACACATGCGGTTTTATCTGGTCCTGCAATTGAACGGCTAAAAGATAGCCCTATAGACAAACTATATTTGCTTGATACTATACCTATTCCCGAAAGCAAGTTTATCGATAAGTTTAATATTCTTTCTGTTTCTTCTCTTTTTGCAGAAGCTATTGAACGAATTTATGAGGACATGCCCGTTTCGTCTATGTTCAATTAAAAGTAGGTATATATAACGCCTTAAAAACATTTAGTTTGTGTATTATTAAGTAATACAATTAGTCATCTGTTCTTAACTTTTTAAAGGAGCGCCATTTGTGTTTGATATATTTAAAAAGATTACTACCCATAAAATTGAAAAGAGTGGGAAAATAGAATTTTTAATTATTGGTCTTGGAAACCCCGGTAAAAAATATGAAAACACGCGCCACAACGCTGGATTTATGGCCGCAGATTATATTGCCAATAAATGCAATTCTGAAATTAATAAAATAAAATTTAAAGCTCTTTTTTGCGATGCGGTAATAGAGAATAAACGTGTACTTCTTATAAAGCCACAAACTTTTATGAACTTAAGTGGAGAAGCCGTTACACAATTTATGTCTTTTTATAAAATACCAAGCGAAAAAGTTATAATTATTTTTGATGATATTTCACTTTCTCTAGGGCTTTTAAGAATAAGACAAAAAGGCAGCGCGGGTGGTCACAACGGTATAAAAAATATTATTGAGTTAACCGGAACTGATAATTTTCCTAGAATAAAATTAGGCATTGGTAAAAAGCCAGCCGGTTGGGACCTTGCTAACTGGGTAACTTCACAAATGCCAACTGAAGATTTAAAAAAACTCCAAAGCGCAATAGAAAATTCATATGAGGCTTTAAAGCTAATGGTTAATGACAAAACCAGTGAAGCTATGAATAAATTTAATTCTTAGTTTTAAACTAACCGTTAAAGGTTGCAGGTAAAAATATCGTCTTACAGCTTCAAGTTACTGCCCAGGAGGTGTTTTACAATCACCTCCTTTAATTTTTAGAAGGACTTAACAATGAAATTTTTAAAAACAATTCTGAATGATTTAACTGAATATCAGCGCATATTAAAAGCGCTTAGTCGCTCTGATGTACCTTTTAGTGTATCGGGCCTTTCTGATGTACATAAATCTAATCTTGTAGCTTCATTAATAGACAAAAAAAGTAGCCCTATTTTGCTTATTTCGCCTAGCGAAAACATCAGCCAAAAGTTTTGTAATGATTTAAATTCAATGGGGATTTCGGCTCTTATATACCCATCGAGAGACTTCACTTTTCATGATGTAGCAGGTCAATCAAACGAATATGAACACAAAAGGCTTCATGTTCTATCCAGTATCATAAAAGGGAACGTAGATGTTGTTATATCCTGTATTGACGCAGCTTTACAGTATACTATCCCAAAAGAAAGCCTTTCTAAAAATATCTTAAAAATATCGTCTTCTCAAAATATTTCTATAGAAAAAGTTATAGGCACGTTGCTCATCTCGGGTTATGAAAGATATGATCAAGTTGAAGGTCCTGGGCAATTTTCAAATCGTGGCGGGATCCTTGATTTTTTCACACCTGATACACTAATGCCTACTAGACTCGAGTTTTGGGGCGATGAAATAGACACTATTTCTGAGTTTGATATATTAACTCAACGACGCACCAAAACCATAAAATCAATCACTATTACACCTGCTCGAGAAGTAACCATTACCGATGTACCCGCACTTATTGAGAAAATTGATAAGATTATTGCATCTTTAAAGAAGAACAAACAATCAGAAAAGGCTATTTTAAAATTAAATCAAGAACGAGAAACTTTAAAAAATAGTGGCAATATAACATCGAGTGATAAATTTATTAATTTAATCTACGAAAACAAAACTACACTTTTTGATTATTTTGAAAAAAACTCCTTGTTGTTTCTTTCTGAACCAAGTGCTATAAACGATAGGCTAAAAGCAGTTTCTTGGCAATTTAAAGAAGATTTGCAAAGCTATTTCGAGGATGGTACATTATGCCCAGGCCTTTGTAAGTACAGCGAAGACAAAGTGTATTTTACTGATCAAATAAATAAATTTAAAACGATTTATCTTGATACATTTATCCATAGTAACTATGAAATTGCGCCCATTCAAAAAATAAATATTTCTGCAAAGCAGTTGCCCACTTGGAATGGCAGCATTTCACTTTTATGTGATGATTTAAAATCTATATACACCCAAAATTCATCAATTGTAATTCTTGCCGGAACTGATAAAAATGCTAAGTGCGTTTGCAATGATTTAAATAAAGAAAATTTTAAAGCTGAATATATAGAAACTTTAAACGAAGTATTGCCGGGGAAAATATATGTTACTTTCGGTGCCTTATCGTCTGGCTTTGAATATCCCAGCCTTCGGTTTTCATTAATCACTTATGCTCACTTTGAAACAACAAAATCTATAAAGCGCAAAAAGAAAAAAAATACTCAAAGCCTTTATAGTTTGTCCGATTTAAACGTTGGCGATTATGTTGTACATGTTTCTCACGGAATTGGCGTTTTTAAAGGAATTCAGGAAGTTGAAGTTCAGGGAATAAAAAAAGACTATATAAAAATCGAATATGCCAAATCAGATACTTTATATGTTCCTGTAACGCAACTTGATATGGTTGATAAATATATTGGCCCTCATGAAAATGTTAAAATATCTTTAAATCGATTGGGTTCAAATGACTGGCAAAAGGCAAAAGCTAGGGTACGTTTAGCCACTCAAGATATAGCAAAAGAACTCATAAAATTATACTCCGAAAGGATGCATACAAAAGGCAACGCATTTATGCCGGACAATGAACTTCAACGAGACTTTGAAGCACATTTTGAATATGAGGAAACACAAGATCAGCTAAGATGCGTAGCGGAAATAAAAAAAGATATGGAAAACATAGCGCCTATGGATAGGCTTTTGTGCGGCGACGTAGGATTTGGCAAAACAGAAGTCGCCCTTAGAGCAGCATTTAAATGTGTTGCAGAATCTAAACAATGTGCAATTTTAGTCCCAACAACAATTCTTGCATGGCAACATTTTCAAACTGCTCTTAAACGGTTTGAAGGGTTTCCAATAAAGATTGAACTTTTATCAAGATTTAGAACACCTAAGCAACAAAAAGAAACTTTAAAGCACTTAAAAAGCGGTGAAACCGATATAGTTGTTGGCACTCACAGGTTAGTTCAGAAAGACGTAGAATTTCGCGATTTAGGTCTTGCTGTAATCGATGAAGAGCAACGATTTGGCGTTAAACAAAAAGAAAGATTTAAAGCTCTTTCTAAAAATGTTGATGTTTTAACACTTTCTGCAACACCCATTCCTAGGACTTTAAACATGGCAATGTCAGGAATCCGGGATATGTCAACACTTGAAGAAGCCCCTCAAAATCGCTATCCTGTTCAAACATATGTTTTAGAATACGACGAAGTTATAATAAATGAAGCTATACGCCGTGAACTTCGCCGTGGGGGTCAAGTTTATTATTTACACAATAATGTAGGTTCAATTTCTCAGCTGGCTGCAAAACTTGAACTTCAAGTTCCAGAAGCTAGGGTGGCTTATGGCCACGGTAAAATGTCAGAACAAGAGTTGTCTGACGTATGGCAAATGGTTATAAATCATGAAGTTGATATTTTGGTTTGTACCACTATAATTGAAACCGGTGTAGACGTTCCAAATGTAAATACGTTAATAATAGATAATGCCGACCGGATGGGATTATCCCAATTGCATCAAATAAGAGGACGAGTTGGCAGGTCTTCTCGGCGGGCTTATGCTTATTTTACTTTCAAAAAGAGCAAAGTCTTATCAGAAATCTCTCAAAAAAGGCTTAGTGCCATTCGTGAGTTTACTGAATTCGGCTCTGGTTTTAAAATTGCTATGCGCGACTTGGAACTTAGAGGCGCCGGAAATATTTTATCGGGTGCTCAGCACGGGCACATGGCTGATGTTGGGTATGATATGTATTTAAAGCTTTTAGGTGAAGCTATTAAATTGGAAAAGGGCGAAAAAATAGAAAAGGTTGAGCTAGAATGTTTAGTAGATGTTCAAGTTCCTGCTTATATCCCTGAGAATTATATAAAAAATATCAATCAAAGGCTAGACGTTTACAGAAAAATTTCAGATATTCGAACCGTTGAAGATTCGCAAGATGTTATTGATGAATTGATTGACCGCTTTGGCGATGTACCAAACTCTGTTTTAGGTTTAATTGATATAGCTTTAATACGAAATGTAGCTGCAGCATCTGGTATAAATGAAATAAAGCAGCAAAATGATAAGATATTCTTATTGGGAGAAAAAATAAGCAAGGAATTAACTCTAAGTCTTTTAGATAAATTTAAAACTTGTGTAACTTTAGCTGGTGGAACAAAACCACATATATCTATAAAAATTGATAAAAATAAAACCCTTATTGAGAACATAAAAAGCATATTATCTTATAGAAAAGAAGGTGTCAAAAGTTGAAAATACTAATGATAGGTGACGTAGTTGGAAGCAATGGCAGTTCTTTTTTAAGGAAGAAGCTTTCTGCACTAAAAAAAGAAAATGGTATTGATTTTGTTATCGCTAATGGCGAAAATTCAGCTGATGGCAACGGAATAACACTATCATCAGCAAACTTTCTTTTTGATAGCGGGGTTGATATTATAACAACTGGGAACCATGCGTTTCGCCGAAAAGAGATTTATAGCTTATTTGACGAAGATAAAAATTTAATAAGACCTGCAAACTTCCCAGAAGGTGCTGCACCTGGCAATGGCTTTTGTATAATTGATACGCTAAAAACTAAAATTTTAATCATAAATCTTTTAGGCACAATTTTTATGGAAAGCTTACCTTGCCCATTTAAAACGATAGACAATATTTTAGAAAAATATGGTGAGTCCGCAATAGTAATTGTGGACTTTCACGCCGAAACAACCTCTGAAAAAAGAGCTATGGGATTTTATTTAGATGGCCGGGTTTCGGCGGTTTTAGGAACACATACTCATGTTGCAACCGCTGATGAGTGCATTTTGCCTAAAGGCACCGGTTATGTTACTGATGTAGGCATGACAGGGCCCATCAATTCAGTTTTAGGGGTTAAGCCGGAAATAATAATAAAAAAGTTAACCACTAAAATGCCAGTTAGATTTGATTTTGCTTCGGGTGACTGCAAGATGGACTGTATTTTGCTTGAAGTAGATGAAAAAACAAAAAAAGCTATTGCTATAGAAAGATTAAAAGTAAATAATTAAATTTTGTGAAACAAGCCGAGTTATGTCGTTAAAGCTTGATTTTTCGTATTATACACAGTTTTTTAAGTTTATTTAGCTAAAGGTTTACATTTATATGTGCATAAATAACAAAGTTTTAAAAAAATATAAATTTTTTTAAATTTACTATTGCAAAATATAAAATTTGCATATATTATATTTTTATAGACACCGTATATTGATAAAAATGGAGGAAGTATGAATGGAAATCTTAAAAGTTTCATCAAAATCTACACCGAATTCTGTTGCCGGCGCTATTGCAGGGGTGGTTCGTGAAAGCGGCTGTGTTGAAATTCAATCGGTAGGAGCAAGTGCTGCGAATCAAGCATTAAAAGCTGTTGCTATAGCCCGTGGATACCTGGCACCAACCGGAATAGAACTTTTTTGTGTTCCTGCGTTTGTTAATGTAACCATAGAAGGTGAAGACAGAACAGCTATTAAGTTAGTTGTAGAAACAAAACGCCCCTCGTAAGTAAACTAAAAGCATATATAATTTGTTTTACATATTATAAGGAATCAGCAATCAAAGTGAAAATTACATTTCTTTTTGATTTCTGACTCTTTTTTTGTTTCCTTAAATTTCGTCCACTCATATAATATAAGGGTTCCCAAAACAATAATAGTAAGGTGGAATTTATTATGTTGAGTAACTTTATTCAAGGTTCTGCTTTTGATGAAAAAAGCCGTGAAAAGCTAATTTTTGCAATTTCAGAAAAATATCCATTTGCAAAATGTTCAATAATTTCAAAGAGTTCCTGTGGTCGTAACATACATAGCATTCAAATTGGGGCAGCAAAAAAATCAGCGTTGTTTGTTGGTGCTTTTCATGGTATGGAGTGGCTAACTAGTTTATTATTACTTGTTTTTGCAGAAAGGGTTTGTCAATCTATAAAAAATGATGAAAAAGTTGCTGGAATAAGTATAAAACCTTTTCTCCAAAAAAAAGGAATTGTTATAATTCCATGCATAAATCCAGACGGTGTTGAAATTTCTATTAATGGCAAAAATAGTGCAGGGCCATATGATACCCTTGTGGAAAGCGTAAGTGGAGGTATAACTTCCTCTTGGCAAGCTAATGCTAGGGGCGTTGATTTAAATCACAACTTTAATGCAGGGTGGGAAGAACTTCACAAATTAGAAGAAAAAAGGGGAATAAAGCTTCCTGCGCCAACTCGCTATGGTGGTCCTACCCCAGAAAGTGAAATAGAAACAAAAGCCTTGGTTGATTTTTGTCTAGAAAAAAATTTCAGACATGCAATAGCGTTCCATAGCCAAGGTGAAGAAATATATTGGAAATATGGAAATACTGTCTCTAAAAACTCAGAATTAATGGCTCATATATTTGCAAGAAGTAGCGGATATAAATTATCTGAACCGGAGGGTCTTGCTGTGGGTGGGGGTTTTAAAGACTGGTTTATTGAAAGATTTAATAAACCTGCATTTACTATAGAAATAGGTAAAGGAAAAAACCCGCTTCCAATAAATGATATTCATAATATTTATTCCAGGTTAGAAGAAATGTTGGTTTTTGCCACGATTATGTAAACTGTTACTGGGAATAAAATTTATTTCTCAGGAAATGTTGAGCTGGTGTATAATATAGATAGTTTTAAAAAAGGAGAAAAATTTTGAACTATCTTTTAACAAAAAACAATATAACTGTGGAAAATTCTTTTAAAATAAATTTAGAAAATACTTTTAATTGCGGCCAATGTTTTAGATGGAATAGGCTTTTTGATGGCTCTTTTGTAGGAGTTGCTTTTGGAAAAGTATTATCTATAAAAACTGATGAAAATAAATTAGTTTTTAAAAAAACAACTATGAATGATTTTGAAAATATTTGGGCTGACTATTTTGATTTAAATCTTAATTATGATTTAATTGAGCGAGAAATCGCAAAAATAGACTCACACTTAAAGACCGTCACTTTGTTTTCTCCTGGCATTCGCATTTTAAAACAAGATTCATGGGAAGCTTTATGCTCATTTATTATTTCTCAAAATAATAATATTCCCAGAATTAAAGGAATAATAGAAAGATTATGTCAAAGCTTTGGAGAGAAAATAGAAGATAGTTTTTTTTCATTCCCAACCGCCCAAACAATAGCTGAACTTAATGAAAATGATTTAGCACCATTACGATGTGGATTTAGATCATCATATATTATAGATGCTGCTAAAAAAGTGGCATCTGGTGAAATAAATTTACAAAAAATAAAAACCCTTCCTTTAAATATTGCTAGATCGGAATTGATGAAAATAAAAGGTGTTGGTCCAAAAGTTGCTGAATGTACACTTCTTTATGGAATGCATCGGCTAGATGCATTTCCGATTGACGTATGGATGAAAAAAGCTATGCAAAATATTTTTCCCGAAAAATCTCCGGCAGACTTTGGTAAATATGCAGGAATTGCTCAACAATACATATTTCACTATGCCCGGATGACAAAATTAAAAGAATTTTAAAGTAAAATTACAAAAGGTAGCATACTAAAGTTAGCATGCTACCTCTTTTTATTTATGGGCTCTAAAATATTCCCACGCTTCTTTATCATCTTTAAATGGCTTACCACTTTCAGGGTTTCGAAGTGCTCCATCTTTAAAATAAGCTGTATAAATAGGATTTGCCATTCCACCTAAAACTTGATTTAATTGTTCCTCATTAAGACCTTTCTTGTCTTTATCCATAGTTTTATTTTCCTCCTTTAACCTAACTTTGTGTATAATTATAAACCGGTACTAAATTTAAGTCAATGCATAAAAATTTTATATTTATAACACTTTTAAGTGAAATTTTAATGCAAACAAAAAAGCCCTTGGTTGTTTTATTATTTACAATCAAAAGCTTTTTATTATAAATTATATTTGGTGGAGATAAGCGGGATCGAACCGCTGACCCCCTGCTTGCAAAGCAGGTGCTCTCCCAGCTGAGCTATACCCCCACAAAAGACTTGCATTCCAGCAACTGAAAATAATTATATCATAAAGGAAAATGCAAGTCAAGCTTATTAGCTCATTTTATAAACTAAAAACTAATAATAATTTTAACAATTAATCTTCCACAAGTTTAGAGTTTGCAGAGTTCTGCTGCTATTTTGGCACCTAATTTTACGTTGTTATATACTAGCTCGATGTTAGCTTCTAAACTTTTTCCTCCAGATAATTGCTGAATCTTTTCCAGAAGATATGGTGTAGTATCTTTGCCTTTTATTAAAAGCTCATTAGCTTCAATTAAAGCTTTGTCTATAACTGAAGATATGTACTTGCTATCCATTGAAAATTCTTCGGGGATTGGATTTGTAACCACCATTCCACCATTAAAATTTAAAGTATCTTGAGCCTTAATCGCCTTTGCTATTTCAAGCGGTGAATCTATTTTATATGTAACTTTAAAGTCACTTTCCCTCGAATAAAATGCTGGAAGAGTTTCTGTTTTATACCCTATAACTGGGACTCCGCGAGTTTCTAAATATTCCATAGTTAGCCCTAAATCTAAAATAGATTTAGCTCCAGCGCAAACTACACACACATTGGTCTTTGCAAGTTCTTCTAAATCTGCTGAAATGTCCATTGTAGTCTCAGCACCCCTATGAACTCCTCCAATGCCGCCAGTTGCAAACACTTTTATGCCGGCTAGTTGTGCTATTATCATTGTTGCAGCAACTGTTGTGGCGCCGTCTTCTTTTTTTGATACTAAAATAGGAATGTCTCTGCGGCTAGCTTTAATAACAGCTGTGCCTTTTTGACCTAAATAATCAATTTGCTCATTTGAGATTCCAACAGTTAAAATGCCTCCAATTATAGCTATTGTTGCTGGCACCGCACCATTTGTTCTAACAATTTTTTCAACTTTAAGTGCAGTTTCAACATTTTTGGGGTACGGCATGCCATGAGATATAATTGTAGACTCAAGTGCTACAACTGGTCGATTTTCATCAAGTGCTTTTTGAACCTCAGGTGATATTTGTAAGATGTTTTTTAAATTCATTAATTTTCTCCTTAGATTTATTTAATTTTATAAAGATAAAATATTTTCAATATTTTGACATGACATATTTTCACTAACCGAAAATTTTGAAGAAACTGTAAGGGCCGCAGCTGCGGTGCCGTGCAGTGCCATCATTTTTATATTAGCGCCATTTTTTATAAACGAAAAAATTAAACCTGCCATAAAACTATCCCCGGCGCCGGTTGTATTTATAACTGGGATTTTAAAACATGGAACTATCCCACTTTCTTGTTCATTAGCATAATAGGTTCCATCTTTCCCGAGTGATATAAATATGCTTTTAAGCCCCCCGCTTAAAAGCACAGCTGCGGCCGAGTCTAAAGTCTTTCTATCTTTTATTTTTATACCTGATAAAACTTCAGCCTCTAATAAATTAGGTTTTATCGCATAAATTTTCCCTAAGTGCCTCTTTAACTTTTTTGCTTTATTAGTAGAAACCGTTTCTGCAAAAAGAGGAACACAACAATTGTTTGTTAAATATTTTATAGACTCTTCTGGTATATTAGTATCAAAAACACAAGCTTTGGAATTATTAATAATATCTATTCTTTCTCTTAAAAACTCAGGCGTAATATTATCATAAATGCTCATGTCAGAAACAGCATACAACATTTCACCAAACTTGTCATTTAAACATACATAGGTTGGTGTATCTCCGGTTATTACATCAGAATTATAATTTAATTTTATATTTTTGTCGTTACAATCTTTTTTTATTTTTTGACTATAATAATCAGTTCCAAATACCGTTATAAATTCAACGCCCTGATTTAATGCAGTTAAATTTTCTGAAATATTTCTACCAACTCCGCCTAACCCCCAAGTTACTTTGCCGGGAGTAGAATCATGAGGAAGGGGGTTTTCCATCGGGCATGCAGTTATATCAATATTTGCGCCACCTACGACGCATATATACTTACCTATGCTCACGTCACTCTTTTCTTAATATATTTAATTTTATCAAAAAATAAAAGGAGCTACTATAAAAGATAACTCCTTTTTGCAAATATTTTGGCGGAGAGATGGGGATTCGAACCCCAGAAACCGCTTTAACGGTTTACACGATTTCCAATCGTGCTCCTTCGGCCAGCTCGGACACCTCTCCAGATAGTACTCAATAAATAGTAGCTAGCAAATAGTTTTTGTCTACTTACATTTTATCACAATCTTTTTTAAGTTGTCAATAAACTTTCAGCTTTTATAACTTATTTTTCTCTTTGAGTTATGGTAATTGTAATGCAGCCTTAATAAAACAAAAACTTCTCTTTCCAAAATTAAAGAATTAAGGCAAGAGAAGATAATTTTAAAATAAAAAAGTTGGCATCTTCCTATTTTTCCAGGCCGTTACCAGCCAAGTATCTTCGGCATCATTGAGCTTAACTTCCGTGTTCGGTATGGGAACGGGTGGACCCTCAATGTCATTAACACCAACATCATTAGTATATCACAACAAAAAATTAAAATCAAGTACTTTTTTTAAAATTTTTTAAAATCTTTTTTTAGTTGCAAATTAAACTTCTAATAAATAATCAGGATTTAACGCAACCGGTTTTTTGCTCTTATAAGATGGTATTTCAAAGAATTTTCTGTTAAATGTCCAACTATTGGATCTTATTGAGCGATTATTTAAACCAAAAAATTTTTCTTGTGTTTCTTGAGATTCTAGTTCATCCTCAATTTGTAAAAGACGATTATATTTTGCTACTCTTTCGCTACGGCATGGCGCGCCAGCTTTAATTTGCCAACAACCAGCTGCAACTGAAATATCTGCAATTGAAGTGTCCTCCGTTTCACCTGATCTGTGTGATGCTACCGTCGCATAACCGGCTGATTTAGCTGTGTCTATAGTTTCAAAAGTTTCAGTTAAAGTTCCAACTTGATTTGGTTTTATTAAAACAGAATTTGCTATTTTTTCGCGAATACCTTGCCTTAAACTTTCTGAATTTGTAACAAACAAATCATCACCAATTAATTGTACCTTATTACCAAGCTTTTGTGTAAGCATTGACCACCCTTCAAAATCTTGCTCACCCATTCCATCTTCTATTGAAAAAATAGGGTATTTATTGCACAGGTTAGCCCAATATTTAATTAATTCATTTTTAGTAAAAGTTTTTTGACGTTTTGGCATTTTATATTCATTACCAAAATACCACCTACTACTTGCCGCGTCAACTGCTAATTTTATCTCTTCTGTGTTGTAACCTGCTTGATTTATAGCTTCTAATATTGCCTCCAAAGCTTCTTCGTCCGAAGAAAGGTTTGGCGCAAAACCACCTTCATCTCCAACAGATGTTTCAAATCCATTATTTTTTAAAATCTTGCCTAATGTATGGTAAATTTCACTACACCAACGAATTCCCTCTTTAAAACTCGGTGCAGAAATTGGTATAATCATAAATTCTTGAATATCAATGTTGTTTGTTGCATGAATCCCACCATTTAATATGTTCATCATAGGCACAGGCATTTTTTTGCTTGAAAATCCTCCAAGATAACGGTATAAGGGGATATTAAACGACTTTGAAGCAGCCGTGGCAAATGCTAAAGAAACAGCTAAAATAGTATTGGCCCCAAGATTTGTTTTATCTTTTGTTCCGTCAAGTTCTATTAATAAATTATCAACTGCCCATAGATTAGGGTTTTGAAGTTTTGTAAGTGCCGGTGAAATAATTTCATTTATGTTGTTTACTGCTTTTGTAACACCTTTTCCTCCATACTTTTTTTCATCTTGGTCTCTTAGTTCAAATGCTTCAAACATTCCAGTAGAAGCACCCGATGGAACACTCGCACTTCCAACCGTTCCATCTGATAATGTTACTTGCGCTCTTACAGTGGGAAAGCCACGAGAATCTAATATTTCCAAGCCTTTTACATTTAAAATTTTTTTGTCCATATTTTGTTCTCCTTTTATTTGTTTTATTTTTAAAAACTTTAATGTATAGCTTAAGTATTTACAAATAAAAGGAATTTTATGCTAAAAATACTTCTATATTTTAAGTCAAGGTTTCTGATGATAAGCTTGATCCTGGGTAATACCATGCTAATATTTGTTTATAATCAGCCCCGTGTTTAGCCATTTGCTCAGCTCCATATTGACTCATTCCAACTCCATGTCCATATCCTCTTACGGTAAAAATAAACTTATTCTCAGAAAAGGTAACATCAAAGTTAGATGATCTAAGTGAAAAGGTTTGCCTAATTTCTCTTCCTGTTGCTTCAATATTTCCTATCTTCATTGATCTCACCATGTTTGAATCGGTTCTATTTGGCTCACTAATCCAAGATGCCGGCTCAGAAGATAAATTTGCATTTTGCCATTTTGTTTCTACTATCTTTTTAAATTCGTCAGCTGAAAACTCCTTTACTGTTTTATACTCTGGAGACAATTTATCAAATGGGCTTGGAACCGAAACCAAACAGCTTTCATCTCCACCAAATACATCCTTTATATTTTCAGTATTACCGCTAGAAATTGAGTGATATAAAGCCTCAACAAATTTACCGTCCTTTTTCAAGGTTTGACCCAACACACTATCAACAGCAGAAAATATTTTTTCATAATAAGAATCAAAGTTTGATCCCCACTTTTCTTTCATTTGATTGCGGTCTAAATAATGTATCCAACAGTCATTTCCAATAGAAAAATCTGCTCCCTTTAAATCAATTGAGTGGCTTTCTGCTTGTTTTTGCTTTAGATTGCAAAAGTAAGTTAACGCAGCAACACTTTGCGCTTTCAAAGCCTCAATTTGCGAGTCCGGAGACATTTCAACTGCAACTGTTCCACCTATAAAATCTCGATACAAAACTTCTTTTATTTCATTTGTTGATTTGTCTAAAATTTTAAAGGTGGGCAAATTAAGATTATTTTTTTTATCAATTTGGCTTAAACTGGACTTTATATTCCCCTTATTTTCAAAAGAGCTTAATTTTAAAGCATCTTCAAAATTAAACCCTTTTAAATTATTAACTGTAATTAACGGAATTAGCACCATTAAAATAAGTAATGTAGCTAGAAAAAAAATTTTTCGTTTCATAAATTATCCTTTCTTTTTATAAAAAATGTTTAACTATAAATTTAATCTTTTTCTTACTCTTATTCTACGATTTAATCTATTTAGCTTTTTAAAATTTATTTCCAATATTTTTATAGGTATTTACAAAAAACATATAAAGAAGTAAAATATATCTGCAAATTTAAATATTTTTTGAGTGGAGGAAATATAAAAATGAAAGCAAAATTCATGAATATTCCATTTTTTTTAACGATGATAGCCATTTTGCTATCTAGGGTTTATCAGCTAATTTTTATAAAAGATTCTGTGGCAAGAAGTAATTGGAATACTATAGAAATAGCACTTTTTGCAATAGCGGCTATTAGTGTATTGGTAATGTTTATTTTATCTATTCGTCCAAAAGGAGTTATCTTTTACTTTAGCTTTGGAAAAAGTACATCTACAGGCATAATTGGTCTTTTATCTAGTTTTCTTATTGTTTTCCACAGTATTTACAAGCTATTTCAGTATATTAATGAAGACCGAGACATTATGCATTTACTTTTAGGCATTTTGGGTGTCGCAACAGGAATAATTCTTATTTTTATGAGCATAAGTTTTATTAATGGTAAAGTTCCATTTGAACATAGAGGCATTCTTACTTTAATTCCTGTAATTTGGGGTATATTTAGACTTCTTGAGTTGTTCTTTACTTATTATTCAACTTCTAATAAAATCTGGGCCGTGCCCGACGAATTTGCGGCTATATTTTTGCTTCTATTTTTATTGAATCTAGCAAAAAGCCTAGCAAAATTAAATAATCATAAAGATCTTGTTAAATTAATTTTCTGCGGACTTTCATCAGTGATATTTACTTTTAACTACACTACACTTGGGTTTATAAACAAAGTTTTATCAACCGGTACTATCTTAACTTCAAGCTCCATAACATTGATAATGGATTTACTACTTGCCGCCTATATAATTATGATTATAAATTCAATTAAACTTGAAAAAGAAACTAATCATCAGTCAACTAAAGAAGAAAATATAGTTGAAAGCAAACCTCTTAAAACTGACTCAGAAAATACTGATGCTATGAATATGTCTCAAATTAACCAACTAGTTGACACAATAAAAAATGAAAGCGTATAGAATAATTAAATATTAAAAGTCAAATAATTTTAATATATTAATTACACGGGGGGAGTTTTTGGTGGCTATAAAAATTGGCATTAATGGTTTTGGAAGAATTGGGCGACTTTTATTTCGTGCAGCAATCGCTAGACCTAACTTGTTTGAAGTTGTTCTTATAAATGATCCTTTTATTGACCTTGACTACATGGTATATATGATAAAATACGATACAGTCCATGGAAAGTTTCAGGGCCACATTATAGCAAAAGACGGGAAGCTTTTCGTTAATGATAAAGAAATAAACATCTGTGCTTCCAAAGAGCCTTCTGCCATTCCTTGGGGCAAATTTGGCGCTGAATATGTTGTTGAATCTACTGGAGTTTTTTGCACAACAGAAAAGGCTTCAGCTCATCTTGAAGGTGGAGCTAAAAAAGTTATTATTTCCGCCCCCGCAAAAGATGCTCAAACTCCAACCTTTGTGTGCGGAGTAAATTTAGATCAATATTCAAAAAATATGAATGTTGTTTCAAATGCTTCTTGTACTACAAATTGTTTGGCACCATTGGCCAAAGTAATTAACGACAATTTTAAAATTATTGAAGGCTTAATGACAACAGTTCATGCCATGACCGCTACGCAAAGAATAGTTGATGCGCCATCGAGCAAAGACTGGCGTGGTGGGAGAGCTGCTGCTAACAATATTATTCCATCATCAACTGGTGCTGCTAAGGCGTGTGCGCTAGTTATTCCCGAGCTAAAAGGTAAACTTACAGGTATGTCATTTCGTGTTCCAACTCCTGATGTTTCTGTTGTAGACTTAACGTGCCGCCTAGAAAAGGCTACAACTTATGATGAAATTTGCGCTGCTATAAAAAAAGCTTCAGAAAATGAAATGAAGGGCATTCTTGGTTATACAGAAGACCTTGTAGTCTCTTCAGATTTTTATACTGATCCTAGAACATCAATTTTCGACGCAAAGGCCGGTATCATGTTAAATGAACACTTTGTAAAACTTATTTCTTGGTATGATAATGAGTGGGGATATAGCAACAAGTTGCTTGACTTAATTGTGCACATGTATAAAGTTGATAACACGTAAGCTACTTTTATAAATAAAAAGCCTTCAGCAGTAGTAAAAATTTATTGCTGAAGGTTTTTTTCTTTATGATGAATTTTTCATTCCATTGACAAATTTTCTGGTTTAATATAAACTTAAATTAAGTGTTTGTGCCTGTAGCGCAGCTGGATAGCGCGCTTCCCTCCTAAGGAAGATGTCGGGGGTTCAAATCCCTTCAGGCACGCCAATCAAAAAGCCGCATAAATACTGAATTTTCAGTGTTTGTGCGGGGTTTTGTTTTTGTTACAAAAACTGTTTTTCTAAGAATTTTTCTAAGAATTATTTTTCCTAATAGTTTTTATAACTATAAAGAAAAAGTATTTTGAATGTCTTTAGCCATTTCATTTTTCCTTGAGTTGCTTATGTGAGTATAAATGTCTGCTGTTGTCGCAATGTTTGCATGTCCTAACCAAGTTTGTATATCTTTTAATTCCCAGCCTTTATCATGCAATACACTCGCACAACTGTGACGTAAATCATGAAACCTCATTTTAGGAAAACTATTTTTTGCCAACACTTTTTGAAATTCTTGTGTTATATAATCTGGCCTGTAAGGTCTTCCATCTTGCCAAGTAAAGACATAGTCAGTACTTATATAAGTGTTTCCAAACAACTTTTTATTTTCTTTAGACCTTTTAAATAGATCCAATAATATTTCTTTGATTTCTGGTAATAGCACATATTTTCTTTGACTTGAGTTTGTTTTTGTTTTATCTTTTGCTACAATAGAAAGATTTTGTACAACTGTATGACTTATTTCAATAGTATTGTTTTTAAAGTCTATAGCTGACCATTTAAGTCCTAATACTTCACTGCGGCGTAAACCATAGTATAAAGTCACATATATTAAAGGCTGCAAAGGATGACCTTTGAATAGTCGTAGTACTTTATTGGCGCTTTCTGCATCTAAAAAAGTCACCTTTTGAACCTTAGTATCTTTTTTAGGCAATGGTATGTTAGTTGCAGGGTTTCTGTTTATAAATTCATAAAAAACTGCTTCATCTAAACAAGCTTTAATAACAAATCTCTGTAACTTTATCGTACGGGTTGAAAGTCCTCCTTCTCCAATTCGCTTTCCGGATTCAAATTCAAATTCGTAAAATTCTCCAATATGAAAGGGCTTTATCTCTGACAATTTGAGCTTTCTCTTTTCAAAATATGGAAGGATATGCTTTTCTATCTGCATTCTATACCCATCGTAAGTTGTTAGCTCAACCTTATTTTTCTTTTTCTCAAGCCAGTGCATTAGATAATCAGAGAAGAAGATATCATTATCATTAGTCCCCTGTTGGATTTTTACACTTTGTTGAACAAGAAGGTCATTCAAAAATTCTGTTGCTTTTCTCTTGTTTCCTTTAACATCTAAGCCAGTGCTAACCCACTTTAATTTTCTTTCACCCTCCTCATTTTTAAAATCTAATACACAATAGTATTTATCTCTTTTAATTTGTAAAGTGCCTGTCATTTTAATTTATATCCTCCTTAATAGACAAACACCTATTGTTGACATATTTAATTATACCACGTCTGTCGAGGAATAGGTGTCAGCCGCAATTTAAATATTCTATGATATAACGCTTAGGAATCCTATATTGCTTGCCAATCTTTATGTTTTTAATTTTTTCTTCACGCAATAGGGAATAAGCAGTATTCTTTCCAATCTTAAGCATATCCATGAGTTCATTTATAGAAACAACATCTGGATATTGCGAAAACATTCTTTTCATAATCATTACCTCTTAATAGTTTATAAAAACTTTCAACCTCTCAACCTACCGCTGGTTAACGGTAACACAGGAATTTAACCTTTCCCTCATTGGAACCGCGCTCTGGAACTTAATCTCGACTGCGTGCGGGAGTATCATTATGGGCTGCTGGATTCTTGGCGGACTAATAACCAATTAGTTTTATATCTAAGTGTTTGTCGCTCAAGGCGCACTTGATAAGACGCTTGTCCAACAGCTTAACGTAGCTGAGTGTTGATTATTTAATTTTCAAGGTTCGCGCATTTTGTTAAATAGAGGATTGAATGTGTTTAAGTTTTTTAACCTCTAAAAAACCCTCTATATATATAAAGGAAATTAGAGGTATTTTTTATATCGTGTTGCAAGGGGAAATTCAAAAAAATCTTAAAATTCTACGTTTAAGACAAATTTCTTTTTATTATTTGTGTTATTGAATTAAGGCGTCTTGCTATATTTGGCTGTGAGGTTTTATAAACTTTAGACAAATCCTCTTGTGTTTTCCCCTCTTTAACTATGTAGCTGATAAATATCTGGTCTTCTACCGGTAAGTCTTTGATTGCTTTATAAAGTTTTGGGCTTTCTATCATCTCAATCCAACCTGTTAAACTTCTGTCAAAATAGGTCTCTTTGAAGTGCCCACTATGTTTGTCCTCATCAAATAAATACTCATGTTTTTCTATCTTCGTTTGGTTGTTAAAGTCCCTGATATCCATCCTTTCAACAACCTTATAGTAGTAAGCATTACTTTTTTCCATTTTACGCACGCTCCAAATCATTAATTTTGAAATGATCTAGAGCGGCTCTATGGGAACCGTGCGTAATATAAAATCCAGCGTTTCACAATTTGCTTCCCTCGCGCCAAAGCAAAAAAGGCAAGGCCTACTCAAATGAGTAAGTCTCACCTTAATAATTAATTGATGACACGAACATGCATATTATCCTACGACCTTTGCTTTGGCATCTTTCATATGTTTTCCAAACGGTTAGAATGATCTTGCAAAGTTAAGTTGGATATTTTCTAAGACGCAAATCTGCAATATTTTTTAAAATCAGCAGTGTTAATTTAAAAGACAAAAATAAGTTTGTATTTTTCCTTTTTTAAATAAACAATTTCCGAGAATTAATTAACAGTTTTCTTTTATTTCATAAGATGATTTAAAATAGTTAAAAATAATGAAATCGAGAAAATTGCATACAATGCCATCTCCCATTTTTTGTGTTTTTTTATGCTTTCCCATAAATAAAATAAATTTAAAATAAGAACAAGGGCCAATAAAATCAAATTTACCATAATTTGTCTCCTAGTTGTGCCTGTTTGCAAATTTCTTTTAACTGTTTTAGACCGCCATCCTTTGTGTAAAAAGTTTCCAAAGGAATTTTAAAATGCATTGCTAATTTTATTAAATGAAATGCGTTCGGCTGTACTTTTCCCGTTTCATAGTACGCATGAGTAGAGCGCTCTACCACCAGAATTTCAGCTACTTCCTCTTGAGTTAATCTAAAACTTACCCGAATGTTTCTTATATTTTCTGCTAAATCAGCTTTATCAGTGATGTAAGTGGATATAGTAAGACCTCCTTTTTAATTAATTTAAAGGACTAACAGTCCGATTATAACATTTTTTATTTTATATAATCAATAAAAAAAGGAAAAATTTTAATTATGCATAAAGGCAGAAATATTATAGGGCCTAGAATGAGAGAAGCTCGACTTTTAGAGAAACCTAAAGCAACTCAAAAAGATATAAGTGCTCGCCTAGAATTAGATGGGATCTATCTTAGTGAAAGTTCTATTGGAAAAATCGAATTATGTATTAGGCCAGTTACTGATATACAATTAGTAGCTATAGCTAAAGTGCTAAAAACGAGTGCAGCTTGGCTTTTAGGAGAAACAAATGATTTATATACAACTTCAAAGCTATAAAGTAGAATGACCAGGTCCAAAAAACAGACAATAGACAACCCCCTACTGTAGAAAATAACTACAATAGGGGGCTGCTATATATAGCAGGGAATATAAGGTTTTTTGCCACAGATTAAGTAAATTAAAGATTAGTATTGACAAGAACAAAGACTTATATTAAAATATATTTGATTTAGACAACTTTTTCAATTAAAACATTTTTATGGACAAATAATAAGAGGTGCTAGCTTAAAGCTTTGCACCTCTTATTATTTATATTATATTTTTGAAATATTCAGATTTATCTTTATCGTATGGAATTTGAAAACCACTCATATCAAAAGCTACTTTAGCACCGGGGCTTGTTGGATCTGTGTCTACCGTCACAACTATTATATCTTTGTGCTCCCACTGCTTTTCTTTAACCATTTTAGAAAAGTCTTCCACTACCTGCTTAAATGGTTTTGCAATTTCCTCTTTAGGTATAACTTTTTCTATTTTGTCGCCAAATAACCTAAATCGAAGTGATTCAATATAACCAGCGTCTTTGCTTTCCTTAGATTTATCTCCGCACAATAAATCCCAAAACTCCCCAACAACTCCCTTGTCTGGATTATTTAAACCTTCGGTTTTTGCAAACCAACTCTTAACCCACCCGGCTGCACGTCCAGGAAAACCGAATACCCCAGTTGCAGTCTCTTCCATAGGGGCTATAATGCCGTTTCGAGCAGCGCAAATGCCGGCTGAGCCCAACGCCATTATGGAAGCTGGAATTGCTGCAAATGGGCTAAAATATATTACAGCGCCCGTTCCTAGCAATCCAGCAAGTCCGCCTACAGCTAGGGCCAGCTCTTGTTTAATAGACCCATCTTCAACAACAAAATCTTCAGCCTTATTAGCTAATTTTGTAAAGTAATCTATTATTTTTTCAGCATCATCATAACGAATTAAATACTTTTTGCAGGTCGGCTTATGATTTTTGCATGGTCCCTCATGCCAAGTGCTATCCAATAGAAAGTCTTCTTCTTTCCAGTTGTGACTCATATCTAAATCAGATTGATTAGCCATTACACTTACATTTCCGGTAGCTAAAATTAAAGCTAACATTAGAATAATTGGTATTATTCTTTTCATTTATAAAGTTCCCCTTAATTATTAGATTTATTTAAAATTTGACTTATATTTTCGCCCAGTGTCATCATGTTCTGTTCATACTGTTCTTTTTCTGCGTCAGTGTAGATTTTCCCTGTTTTAATAAAACAAGCATTAGCATAATATTTTTTATTTTGAGAATTAATTTCTATATAGATACTATCTTTGTCAGCAAACTTACTCTTTTTTATATAATCGCTTATTTGTTCTAACGCAGATTGGTAGTTGGAATTATTAATCTCTCTCATATTTGATTGTTCGGTCTTTTTATTTGTGGGAAAAGAATCAATACAAACTTTTACACTTGACATAACAAGCAGTGCAGCTGAGCTTATAATACTAAAGATGCCTAAAGGAGAAAGAAGGTTTTGCTTTTCAAGCTCGATTTTTTTATTATGTAAGTATGCTATTAACTCGGCACCTTCAATGCCTGTCGTAACTAAGCCAGAAAGTTGTTTTTGAATTCCTTGTTCGGATTTTTTGTTATAAAAAAATACACCTAAACTTGCAACTCCAGCTGCAAAAATCCCGGATGCAATGGTGGCAATATTGAATTTCCAATTATCCATTTTATAAATTTCTTCATTTGTTAAAGCTTTTTGTTCTGGTGCTAATTTAGAAATTACCTCATTCAATTTGCTGTAATCAAATATATGCAAAGTGTACTCACCATTTATCCCTAAATTATCCATTTTAACGTAAGGTTCTCCATTCCTCACTCTGGTTATAATTTCTTCTTCTGCACAATCAAGCATTTTTGAACTAATTCCATTGCTTTCCTGTAAACACTCTTCATAAGTTGATGCAAAACTTGTAATCGATACACTAGCCATCAAAAATGATAAACATAAAATAACTGAAACAATTTTTTTTACAATATTCACAATATCACTCTCCTTACCTATACTGATTCAAAATTTCAGGTAATTTAGATTTCAATTCTTCAATTTGTTTAGAATAATATTCATAACCTTTTTCATTTAAAACATTAATTTTTCTAAAACAAGCATTGGCATAATATTTTTTAGGATTAGAACTAAATTCTATATAAATAATGTCCTTATCTTTCCAAGAATCCTTTTTTATGTAATCCAAAACTTGTTCTATAGCCGACACATAATTATCAACGTCTATTTCGCTAGAAAGTGCATCCTTGGCGTGTTCAGAAGATCTTGCAGAAGCTGAAAAAATTCCTCCAATGCTCCCCCCAACAGCAGCCCCACCTGCAACAATACCTGCTTTCACCGCAGCAGAAGCAGCTACTGCTGCAACAGGAGGGCAAAAAACGGAAAGCGCACCCCCGCCTAAAGCTAATGCAATAGCGCCAACAAAACTCCACTTTTTCACAGATATTGCATCATCTCTAACTCCATTAGCTATTGAATCTGATTTTGCTTTTGACAAATTAAGTTGTGAAATTAATCGGTTAGCAACCTCTTCTGCTGTTGCTCTTCGAAGGCCAAAGCTATACATAATTTCCTGCACAGCTTTCTCTCTCGAAGCCCCGTATTCTCTAGACTTATCTGCATTAAATAAATCTTTTTTAAACTGTGTTGCAAATTTTACTAAAGTTTCGTATGGCCAAAAGTGTAAAGTATATTCTGCATTTGGCCCCACATTTTCTATTTTTTTTAATTTATCAGAAAATTTTCGGATGTCTCTTATTCCGGCTGATTCGGCACAATCTAAATCAAAATAGCCCCCTGCTTCATTTCTCTGATCACAAATATCGATATCAACTTTTTCTTTTTCACTCCACGGTAAACTCAATGCTGAGGCACCCATACTTCCGATTCCAGAAAGCATAATTAAACTTAACACTAAACTAATACATTTTTTTAGCATTTTTACAAACTCCTTCGAAATTAAATTTATAGACAAAAATATAATTGTGTAAGATTTAACATACCTTTTTATTTGCTCATAGGGAAAATTTTCCGCCAGATAATAGTATCATTTTACAGTTTCTAAAAGCAAGAGGATAAGAAAAATTCTACCTTTCCGACAAAATATACTTAATTTACCAAAAAAATTATTTATCTTCCCGATGTTTAAACCCGAAAAACCTCCCTGAACCGCAGCGTAGCAGCTCAGGAAAATAAAAATTTATTATTACAAAAAGAAAAAAAGAGAACAACGCATGCGCTGCTCTCGATAAAACCTTAAGATTTTAGTTTACTTTTGTATTTCAGTTTTTAACAATTAAAGCTAACAAACTGTAGCTGTTCCTTTTTTAGAACAACTCTGTCAAATCGATATCATAGACTTTGTACCATGCTATAGCTGGATAATTTAGTACGCTGGAGTAGTTCACAACAAAAATTTTAAGTGTTTCAACTTTTATCTCAAACTACTTTTCTAATGTTAGTATTTTTATAGGTGAAAGTTTTTGTTGTCAATACTTCATAAATTGATTGTAAATTCTTGTTAAAAGTATTGCTAACAACCAAATTTTCACCATATTTCTAAATTAGAATTATAAATCGTTCCCCTTGTGATAAAATAGTTAAGTCTTTGTAAATCTTTACATTGTATGGACTTAATTTTTATATTTAATAAGGAGGAAAACAAAAATGAAAAAGGTATTATCAAGTATTTTAGTTGGTACCATGTTAATTAGTTCCATGGGAGCCATATCGATTTTTGCTGATGGAACAGAAACAAGCTTTTCGGCTACCGCAGAAGCAAATCCCGAAACTAGCTCTACTGAAACAGAACTAGGTGAAGCTATAGGAAAACTTAAAGAAAACATAACAAAATTAGAAGTAAAATCTTTCTGGGAAAGAAATAAAGGCACAATTTTAAAAGTTACTGGTGGCGTGGTAGCGGCCGCCGCAACTGCAGCAACCTTGTATTTTGGCTACAAATATTTAGGGACTAATGAAATATTTCCAGTAAACCCAGCTGGAGACCAAATAGGAAACCCAACTGAAGACCCAGCTGCAAACTCAGATCAAACCCCAACCACACAAGTTGAAGGTATACAATCTAAAGAAACTCCAGTAAACACTGATGTATGTTTACCGGAAGAAGAAAACATCTGCTTACCGGTTGATAAAGATATAATAAACACTGCAGATGTATCTGCAAACTCACATGATGCAGGTTCATCTATAAGCACAAATCAAAATCTATTTGCAAACTCAACTGAATCACCAACTAAAGGCCAAACAGGAGACCCAACTGGAGAGCAAGCTGTTGTTACTCCTGAAAATCAAATGAGTTGTGACATCGCGTCTAAAGAGGCAGAAGCTGCTCTTGAAGATTTAAAAAACGCTTACCTCGAACGTCTCAAAAATCCAATTGACCCTATGGCAAAAAATCAATATCAAAAAGCTGATGAAAGATATATATCTGCAAGTAATAAAGTAGGTAAATGCAATCCTATACATTCATCTGGAAAAGAAGACATGTGCTTAATAGACAATAAAGATACAGAAGCTGATCATTCATCTACTATTCCTAAAACCGAAACGATTTTTTGTAAAGAGAATGCCGCTGCACTCGAAAAAGCCTTAAAAGATGCCGGTTCTGCAGTATGTGGCGGTATTTCCAGTACAGCTTCAACAGTATGGAAAGCTATGTGGCATGTAAATGCTGATTGTGAAGAGTTGTATAAAAAAAGTGACGCTGCCATTAATGATCTTGAAAAAACTACTGGTGAATTTTTAAAAAATCCAGGTGACATTTCGTTAGAAAAACAGCATCAAGAAAAGTATGACACTTATATAAAGGCATCTAATGAATTAACATTATGCCAAGTTAAAAGTGTTGGCTCTACAGTCGCAACTGCCGTAAAAGATGCCGGTTCTGCAGCTGTCGATACGGTAAAAGCACATCCAGTAGCGACAGCTGCAGCGGCAGTGGGAGCAGGAACAGTAGGAACAATATGCCTTATAATAAAGGGTTTGGCAAACATTAAATTAGCAATATAAACACAAGCAGTGATTTGTTTATAATAACCACTGCAAAACAAATGTAATGGCGATTACTTTTTAACATAGAGAAACAATAAATAAAAAAGGTGACATTGGGTATTTTTTCTGGCGTTATAACAGAAAGAAGGCGACATTGATTATAGTTGGCTAGAATATCAGTCTAATTTACAATAATTTTATTGGGTACCTTAATAAACAAGCATCTCTTATTATGAACAACTAAAAAATTTT